>NZ_JOFL01000017.1 GCF_000719265.1 Streptomyces roseoverticillatus
GGGCGGGGTGGGTGGGGGGTGCTCGCCCGCACGGGGTGGAAGTGGGGAAAACCCGGACGCAGCACGGGGGGCGCGCTTACTCTCGGGGTGTGCCTGGCTTGTCCGGCCGGGTCCTTGTCGTCGACGACAACAAGGTCATCCGGCAGCTGATCAGGGTCAACCTCGAGCTCGAAGGCTTCGAGGTCGTGACCGCGGCCGATGGTGCCGAGTGTCTGGAGATCGTGCACCGCGTGCGTCCTGACGTGGTGACGCTGGATGTCGTCATGCCCCGGCTGGACGGGCTGAACACCGCTGCCCGGCTGCGCTCCGATGCCCGGACGTGCGACATACCGATCGCGATCATCAGCGCGTGCACCCAGCTGGAGGTCGAGGGCGGTCGTTCCGCCGGGGTCGACGCGTTCCTGGCGAAGCCGTTCGAGCCGGCCGAGATGGTCCGGCTGGTCCGCAGGCTCATGCGGCGCCACAAGGGGGAGCGGGGCGACGGATTGCCGGGAGCCTCGGCCCCCGGGGACGGGGGAGGGGCCCAGTCCGTGCAGCCCGTGTGCGGGGTGGAGTCCCTCAGCCGGGGGGAGTAGCGCCGTCTCGGTCGGCGAAACCCATTCGCCTCGGCCCCACCCCTCTCCCCTAGGCTTGACCCCGTGACCCCGGCCGAGCTCTCCCGTACCGTGCTGCGCACCGTGCAGTGCGCCGTCGAGGCCGACGAGCTGCCCGCCGCCGTGCCCACGCGGGTCACCGTGCGGGTCCCGCCCCGCCCGGGCTGCGGGGACTTCGCCACCAACGTCGCCCTGCGCGTGGCCCAGGACACCGGCCGGCCCGCCCGCGAGGTCGCCGAGGTGCTGCGGAAGCGGCTGGCCGCGGAGCCGGGGATCGCCCGCGTCGAGATCGCCGGGCCCGGGTTCCTCAACATCACCCTTGAGGGGATCTCGTACGTTCAGCTCGTACGGGAGCTGCTGAGCGCGCCGCCCGCCGCCGCCCCGCTCCCGCTCCCCGTCCCGGACCCCGCTCTCCTCGCCCGCCTCGGTTCCGACGCCGCCCGGTGGAGCCTCCTGTGGCCCGCCGGCGCAGGCCGCGCCGAGCTCCTCGTCCAGCGCGAGCGCAATCCCCTCTTCCGGGTGCGCTACGCCCACGCCCGTACGCAGGGGCTGCTGCGTAACGCTCGTGACCTGGGGTTCCGCTCCGAGGTGGCCGAGCCGGCCGAGTACGGGCACACGGCCGCCGCGCCGCTCCTCGCCGCCCTCGCCGACCACCCCCGCGTCACGGCCGCCCGTGACCCCGAGCGCCTCGCCCGGCACCTCGACCGCACCGCCGGCGCCTTCCTGACCTGGCAGGCCGCCCGCTCCGTGCTGCCCCGCGGTGACGAGAAACCCTCGGCCGTCCACCGCGCCCGCCTGGCCCTCGCCGAGGCCGCGGGCAACGTGCTGGCCGACGGCCTCCACCAGCTCGGCATCACCGCACCCGCACATCTGTAAAAGGGGATCGCCACCATGAGCCGCTCCGCCCACCCCGCCGGGCCCCGCTACGCCGACGTCCTTCCCGAGGGGCACTACGCCGCGCCGCCGACCGACCTCAACGCCCTCGAACCGAAGGTGTGGTCCCGCACGGTGAGCCGCGACGAGAACGGGGTCGTCACCGTCGGCGGCATCCCCGTCACCCGCCTCGCCGAGGAGTTCGGCACCCCCGCCTACTTCCTCGACGAGACCGACTTCCGGACGCGCTGCCGCGCCTGGCGCGACGCCTTCGGGTCCGACGCGGACGTGTTCTACGCCGGGAAGGCGTTCCTGTCGCGCGCCGTCGTGCGGTGGCTGCACGAGGAGGGGCTCAACCTCGACGTCTGCTCCGCCGGCGAGCTCGCCACCGCCCTCGACGCCGGCATGCCCGCCGAGCGCATCGCCCTGCACGGCAACAACAAGAGCACCGAGGAGATCACCCGCGCCGTCGAGGCCGGCGTCGGGCGGATCGTCCTCGACTCCTTCCAGGAGATCGTGCGCGTCGCGCACATCGCCGAGCGGCTCGGCAAGCGGCAGCGCGTCCAGATCCGGATCACGGTCGGCGTCGAGGCGCACACCCACGAGTTCATCGCCACCGCCCACGAGGACCAGAAGTTCGGGCTCGCGCTGGCCGGCGGCCAGGCCGCCGAGGGGGTGCGGCGCGCGCTCAAGCTCGACGGGCTCGAACTCGTCGGCATCCACTCCCACATCGGCTCGCAGATCTTCGACACGTCCGGCTTCGAGGTCGCGGCCCACCGGGTCGTCGGGCTGCTCGCGCAGATCCGCGACGAGCACGGCGTCGAGCTCCCCGAGATCGACCTCGGCGGCGGCCTCGGCATCGCCTACACCTCCGACGACGACCCGCGCGAGCCGCAGGAGATCGCCACGGCCCTGCGCGAGATCGTCACCCGCGAGTGCGCGTCCGCCGGGCTCGCCGTGCCGCGCATCTCCGTGGAACCGGGGCGCGCCATCGTCGGCCCCACGGCCTTCACGCTCTACGAGGTGGGCACGGTCAAGGAGCTGCCGGGCCTGCGCACGTACGTCAGCGTCGACGGCGGCATGTCGGACAACATCCGCACCGCGCTCTACGACGCCGAATACAGCGTCGCGCTGGTCTCCCGGACGTCGACGGCCGCCCCGATGCTCTCGCGCGTCGTCGGCAAGCACTGCGAATCCGGTGACATCGTCGTCCGTGACGCCTTCCTCCCCGCCGACCTGGCCCCGGGCGACCTGCTCGCGGTGCCGGCCACCGGCGCCTACTGCCGCTCGATGGCCAGCAACTACAACCACGCCCTGCGGCCGCCGGTCGTGGCGGTGGCCGACGGCGCGGCCCGTGTGATCGTCCGGCGCGAGACCGAAGAGGACCTTCTTCGTCTCGACGTCGGCTGACGGAAACATAGGTCTCGGATACTGGACAGCGGAGGGAAACCACCGTCCGGTGAGTGAGACTGGTGCACAAAACAAGATGTATGAGAAACGAGGTCGGATGATGCGTACGCGTCCGCTGAAGGTGGCGCTGCTGGGCTGTGGAGTGGTCGGCTCTGAGGTGACGCGCATCATGACGACGCACGCGGACGACCTCACGCAGCGCATCGGAGCGCCCGTCGAGCTCGTCGGCATCGCCGTGCGCCGTCCCGACCGGGTGCGCGAGGGGGTGCCGGCCGAGCTGATCACCACCGATGCCACCGCGCTCGTCAAACGCGACGACATCGACGTGGTCGTCGAGGTCATCGGCGGCATCGAGCCGGCCCGCTCGCTGATCACCACCGCCTTCGAGCACGGCGCCAGCGTCGTCTCGGCGAACAAGGCCCTGCTCGCCCAGGACGGCGCGGCCCTGCACGCCGCCGCCGAGCAGCACGGCGTGGACCTCTACTACGAGGCCGCGGTGGCCGGCGCCATCCCGCTGGTCCGGCCGCTGCGCGAGTCGCTCGCCGGTGACAAGGTCAACCGGGTGCTCGGCATCGTCAACGGCACGACCAACTTCATCCTCGACAAGATGGACTCCAGCGGCGCGGGCTACTCCGAGGCGCTGGACGAGGCCACCGCCCTGGGGTACGCGGAGGCGGACCCGACCGCCGACGTCGAGGGCTTCGACGCCGCCGCGAAGGCCGCGATCCTCGCCGGGATCGCCTTCCACACCCGGGTCAAGCTCGACGACGTCTATCGCGAGGGCATGACGGAGGTCACCGCCGCGGACTTCGCTTCCGCAAAGCAGATGGGCTGCACCATCAAGCTGCTGGCCATCTGCGAGCGCGCCGCCGACGGCCGCTCGGTGACCGCCCGCGTCCACCCGGCGATGATCCCGCTGACCCATCCGCTCGCCTCCGTGCGCGAGGCGTACAACGCGGTCTTCATCGAGGCCGACGCGGCCGGGCAGCTGATGTTCTACGGTCCCGGCGCCGGCGGCTCGCCGACCGCCTCCGCGGTCCTCGGCGACCTCGTCGCCGTCTGCCGGAACAAGGTCGCCGAGGCCACCGGCCCCGGCGAGTCCGCCTACACGCGGCTGCCGGTGAGCACGATGGGCGAGGTGGTCACGCGCTACCACATCAGCCTCGACGTGGCCGACAAGCCCGGTGTGCTGGCCCAGGTGGCGACGGTCTTCGCCGAGCACGGCGTGTCCATCGACACGGTCCGCCAGCAGGGCAAGGACGGCGAGGCCTCCCTCGTCGTGGTCACCCACCGGGCCGCCGACGCCGCCCTGTCGGCGACGGTCGAGGCGCTCCGCAAGCTGGACACGGTCCGCGGTGTCGCGAGCATCATGCGGGTTGAAGGGGAGTAACAAAAGCAATGTTCAAGCAAACCCACCAGTGGCGCGGCATCATCGAGGAGTACCGCGACCGGCTGCCCGTCACCGCCGACACCCCGGTGGTGACGCTCCGGGAGGGCGGCACGCCGCTCGTCCCCGCCCAGGTGCTCTCCGAGCGCACGGGCTGTGAGGTCCACCTCAAGGTCGAGGGCGCGAACCCCACCGGTTCCTTCAAGGACCGCGGCATGACCATGGCCATCAGCCGGGCGAAGGAGGAGGGCGCGAAGGCCGTCATCTGCGCCTCCACCGGCAACACCTCCGCCTCGGCCGCGGCCTACGCCGTACGGGCCGGCATGGTCTGCGCCGTCCTCGTCCCGCAGGGCAAGATCGCGCTCGGCAAGATGGGCCAGGCCCTCGTCCACGGCGCCCGCATCCTGCAGGTCGACGGCAACTTCGACGACTGCCTGACGCTGGCCCGCGGCCTGTCCGAGCAGTACCCGGTGGCGCTGGTCAACTCGGTCAACCCCGTGCGCATCGAGGGCCAGAAGACCGCCGCGTTCGAGATCGTCGACGCGCTCGGCGACGCGCCCGACATCCATGTCCTCCCCGTCGGCAACGCCGGCAACATCACCGCCTACTGGCGTGGTTACCGGGAGTACGCCGCCGACGGGATCGCCTCCCGCACCCCCCGGATGTGGGGCTTCCAGGCCTCCGGTTCGGCGCCGATCGTGCGTGGCGAGCCCGTGAAGGACCCGCACACCATCGCCACCGCGATCCGCATCGGCAACCCCGCCTCGTGGCGGTTCGCCGAGCAGGCGCGGGACGAATCGGGCGGTCTCATCGACGAGGTGACCGACCGACAGATCCTCGCCGCGTACCGGCTGTTGGCCTCGCAGGAGGGCGTCTTCGTCGAGCCGGCCTCGGCCGCGAGCGTGGCCGGTCTCCTCAAGGCCGCCGAGCTCGGCCTGGTCGACCCCGGCCAGCGCATCGTCTGCACGGTCACCGGCAACGGCCTCAAGGACCCCGACTGGGCGGTCGCGGGCGCGCCCCAGCCGATCACCGTTCCGGTGGATGCCGGGGTCGCCGCGCAGCGGCTGGGCCTCGCGTAACCGGTCCGGGGCTCCGCCCCGGACCCCGGTCCTCAAACGCCGGACGGGCTGATTTCTTACCCGGCCCGTCCGGCCCCGAGAGCAAAGCCGCAAGCCTGCCGCAGGCGACACGCATCGTGCGCCTCCCGTGCGCCCTATGTCGCCGCAGAACCTTCCTTCGATAGGCTGTACTCACTCCGCCCCGTCGCAGACCGCTGCCGTGACATCCACGGCATCGCCGTCGCGGCCCTTGCGGACGTTGCACGCCCCACCAAGGCCAGACCAAGGAGAGTCATCGAGCGATGGCCGGTCCCGCGTTCCGCGCCGCCGCTGTCCGCGTGCGCACCCCCGCCACCAGCGCAAACCTCGGCCCCGGCTTCGACGCCCTGGGCCTCGCGCTGGGGCTCTACGACGACGTCGTGGTACGGGTGGCCGAATCCGGGCTGCACATCGACATCGCCGGAGAGGGCGCCGACACCCTCCCGCGCGACGAGAGCCACCTCCTCGTCCGCGCCCTGCGCACCGCCTTCGACCTGCTCGGCGGCCAGCCGCGCGGCCTGGAGGTCGTCTGTGCCAACCGCATCCCGCACGGGCGCGGCCTCGGCTCGTCCTCGGCGGCCATCTGCGCGGGCATAGTCGCGGCCCGCGCCGTGACCATAGGCGGGGCCGAAAAGCTCGACGACGCGGCGCTGCTCGAGCTGGCCACCGAGATCGAGGGACACCCCGACAATGTCGCCGCATGCCTGATGGGCGGTTTCACCCTGGCGTGGATGGACGCCGGAGTGGCGCGGGCCATTCGGATGGACCCAGCGGATTCCATCGTTCCGGTGGTCTTCGTGCCGTCCAAGCCCGTGCTCACGGAGACCGCCCGCGGGCTCCTGCCGCGCAGCGTCCCCCATGTGGACGCGGCGGCCAACGCCGGCCGGGCCGCCCTGCTGGTCGAGGCGCTCACCAGGCGCCCCGGACTGCTGCTGGCGGCCACCGAGGACCGGCTCCACCAGGAGTACCGCGCCCCGGCGATGCCGGAGAGCGTGGCCCTGGTCAACCGACTGCGCGCGGACGGCGTCCCCGCGGTCATCTCCGGCGCGGGGCCCACGGTCCTCGCGCTGGTCGAGAACGGTGCGGCCGACCAGGTCGCACGACTGGCGGGCGAGGGATGGGCGGCCAACCGGCTGGCCCTCGACGCCGGGGGGACGAGCGTGCTGCCGCTCGCCTGACAGCGGTAATCCGGGCGAAACCCGGCTCCGCGAAAAATAGCGGTTGCCGGTCTTGGAGAGGGGGAATGTTTGTGGGATCCGGTAGTGTTAACCTCAAGTCTGCACTCGAAGCCACATCGGCTCGGTGCTCTGTGTCCCGATCAGGGGCCGCTTTTCTTCCGGGAGCCTCCCAAACTGCCTGAGCAGCCTGCCTGAGCAGCTTCGAGCACGCTCCGGAATCGGCGTGGGTGACATGAGTGAAGCCGATACTCCATGTCTTCACCTCATTCTTCACGCCGGACCAATGAACTGATTCTTCCGCCGTACCAGCCGTACCGGCGGACCACCGCCCCGGCCCGGTCCGCAACGCCAGACCGTAGCCGGACAGCACAACCGGTCGCCGAGCCAGACAGGCCGACGCCCGCTCCAGGGAAGGACCCCTTCGTGAGCGACACCACCGATCTGATGGGCGTGAACGCCGGAGCCGCCGGCAATGCCTCCGCGCCCGCCACGGACGCTCCCGCCGCGCCTGCCACCGGTGCTGCCACCGCCCCCAAGCGGCGCCGCTCGGGCACCGGCCTCGACGCCATGGTCCTGGCCGAGCTCCAGCAGCTCGCCTCGAGCCTCGGCATCAAGGGCACCGCGCGGATGCGCAAAGGCCAGCTGATCGAGGTCATCAAGGAGAGGCAGGCCGGCGGCTCCGCCGCGCCCGCCAAGGCCGAGACCGCGGCCGCCGCGGACGCCGAGACCAAGCCCAAGCGCCGCGCCACCTCCAAGGCCCGTACGGGTGAGGCGGCCGAGAAGGCCGAGACCAAGCCCGCCGAGAAGGCCGCCGCCCAGCAGCAGATCGAGATCCCGGGCCAGCCGGGCAGCGACGAGCAGCCGGCCGGCGAGCGCCGCCGCCGCCGGGCCACCGCGCCCGCCGGCAGCCCCGACGCCGCCGAGGTCAAGGCCGAGGCCCGCGTCGAGGAGCGCACCGAGGCCAAGGCCGAGGCCGCGCTGGACGCTGCCGAGGGCAAGGCCAAGGGCGACCGCCAGGACCGCGCCGAGCGCGGCCAGAAGGGCGACCGCCGTGAGCGCGGCGAGCGTGGCGACCGCGGCGAGCGTGGCGAGCGCGGTCAGCGCGACCGCCGTGAGCGCGGCCAGCGCGACGACGCCCAGAAGGGCGACCGTCAGCAGCGCGACGGCCGTGGCGCGCCGCAGGGCCCCCCGGCGGGCCCGCAGGACGAGGACGACTTCGAGGGTGGCCGCCGTGGCCGCCGCGGCCGCTACCGCGACCGCCGTGGCCGCCGCGGCCGCGAGGACTTCGGCAACGAGCCGCAGGTCTCCGAGGACGACGTCCTGATCCCCGTCGCGGGCATTCTGGACATCCTCGACAACTACGCGTTCATCCGCACCTCCGGCTACCTGCCCGGCCCGAACGACGTCTACGTCTCCCTCGCCCAGGTCCGCAAGAACGGCCTGCGCAAGGGCGACCACGTCACCGGTGCCGTCCGGCAGCCGAAGGACGGCGAGCGCCGCGAGAAGTTCAACGCCCTCGTCCGCCTCGACTCGGTGAACGGCATGGCGCCCGAAACCGGCCGCGGCCGCCCCGAGTTCAACAAGCTCACCCCGCTCTACCCGCAGGACCGCCTGCGGTTGGAGACCGACCCGGGCGTTCTGACGACCCGTATCATCGATCTGGTCGCCCCCATCGGTAAGGGCCAGCGCGGTCTGATCGTGGCCCCGCCGAAGACCGGCAAGACCATGATCATGCAGGCGATCGCCAACGCGATCACCACCAACAACCCCGAGTGCCACCTGATGGTCGTCCTGGTCGACGAGCGTCCGGAAGAGGTCACCGACATGCAGCGGTCGGTCAAGGGCGAGGTCATCTCCTCGACCTTCGACCGCCCGGCCGAGGACCACACCACCGTCGCCGAGCTGGCCATCGAGCGCGCCAAGCGCCTCGTGGAGCTGGGTCACGACGTGGTCGTCCTGCTGGACTCGATCACCCGTCTGGGCCGCGCCTACAACCTGGCCGCCCCGGCTTCGGGCCGCATCCTGTCCGGTGGTGTCGACTCGACCGCGCTCTACCCGCCGAAGAAGTTCTTCGGCGCCGCGCGCAACATCGAGGACGGCGGCTCGCTGACCATCCTGGCCACCGCGCTGGTCGAGACCGGCTCGCGCATGGACGAGGTGATCTTCGAGGAGTTCAAGGGCACCGGCAACATGGAGCTCAAGCTCGACCGGAAGCTCGCCGACAAGCGCATCTTCCCGGCCGTCGACGTGGACCCCTCGGGTACGCGCAAGGAGGAGATCCTCCTGGGCGGCGAGGAGCTCGGGATCGTCTGGAAGCTGCGCCGGGTGCTGCACGCCCTCGACTCGCAGCAGGCGATCGAGCTGCTCCTCGACAAGATGAAGCAGACCAAGTCGAACGCCGAGTTCCTGATGCAGATCGCGAAGACCACGCCCTCCTCGGGCAACGGCAACGACTGATCTGTCACCAGTAGCCCGGAGAAGGCCCCCGTCACCCCGGTGACGGGGGCCTTCTCCGTTTCCCCCGCCGTGATCTTCCCGTGACATTCTGAGACATGTACCACAGCCGCCCGCCTTCCGCATGGCCGGAATCAATGCCCCGCAATTGACCGAAATCGCAGGTGGCGAGGGGTGGTAGAGATCGCCGGCCGCGCCTGCGGCCGGAGCTTTTCTAAGACGGTCCTCAGAAACCGCTGTGCAACCCTGTCGCAGACTTCCCCGTCAATCAGCGCAGGGAGACGAGCCGGGTCATTACCGGGTGACAGCGAAGGACTGAGGAAACGCATGGCCGAGGAGAGCAGGGGCACGTCCGCGGGTTCGCGCCGCCGCCGTGCCGGCGGGCCGCGCGGCCGGCGCCGCAAGCCCGTCCCCCGCCGCAAGGGCTGGCGAATAGCCGCCTGGGCGGCCACCGGTGTGGTCCTCGCGGGCGGCGCCGGGGCGGGAATCCTCTACTACAAGTTCAACGGCAACCTCAGCAGCGTCGACATCAACGCCGCCCTGGGCAAGAACCGGCCGGAGAACATCGACAACGGCTCGCAGGACATCCTCGTCCTCGGCTCCGACTCCCGGGCCGGCGCCAACAGCGCCTACGGCCGGGACGAGGGCAGCTCCCGCTCCGACACCGCGATGATCGTCCACGTCTACGCGGGTCACAAGAAGGCGAGCGTCGTGAGCATCCCGCGGGACACCATCGTCCCGCGCCCCGCCTGCCGCACCTCCGGGGGCAAGAGCAGCCCCGCCGTGAAGGCCGCCCAGTTCAACGAGGCGTACACGGTGGGCGGCGCGGCCTGCGCGGTCGCGACCGTCGAGGCGATGACCAACATCCGGATGGACCACTACATGGAGGTCGACTTCGCCGGCTTCCAGAAGCTGATCGACAAGCTCGGCGGCGTCGAGGTCACCACGACCAAGCCCATCAAGGACAAGTGGAGCCACCTCAACCTGGAGCCGGGCACCCACACCCTGAGCGGCGAGCAGTCCCTCGGCCTCGTGCGCACCCGGCACGGCGTCGGCGACGGCAGCGACCTCGGCCGCATCAAGCTGCAGCAGGCCTTCATCAAGGCCCTGCTCGACCAGGTCAAGCAGATCGGCCTGTTCACCAGCCCCACCAAGCTCTACGGGATCGCCGACACCGCCACCAAGGCGCTCACCACCGACCGCGAGCTGGCCTCCGTCGACAAGCTGTACTCCTTCGCGAGCGGTCTCAAGGGCATCGGCTCGGGAGACATGCACATGGTGACCCTGCCGGTGGGCGACGACCCCGCCGACCACAACCGGGTCATCCCGATCACCGAGGCGAGCACCAGGATCTGGGACGCGCTCCGCGCCGACCAGCCGATCCCGGAGGAAGCGCTCAAGGACGGCGCAGGGACGAAGACCGGCGCCGACGACGTGGTCAAATGATCCCGGCCGCCCCGTACGACCGGTTCTGACCAGGCCCGGAAACCCCCGGGAATAACCGGCCGCGACCTCCCGTTTTGGGGGATGCGGCCAGTACTGGCAAACTGGTCCGTCGGCCCCGGTTCACGTAAGGCAATCCCGCCTCTACGACCCGGAGCCCTCCCGAACCTAGGAGAACCCCTTGAAGCGCGAGATCCACCCGGAGTACGTCGAGACCCAGGTCAGCTGCACCTGTGGCGCCTCGTTCACCACGCGTAGCACCGTCGCCGACGGCACCATCCGTGCCGACGTGTGCTCCGAGTGCCACCCGTTCTACACGGGCAAGCAGAAGATCCTCGACACCGGTGGCCGCGTGGCCCGCTTCGAGGCCCGCTTCGGCAAGGCCGCCGCTGCCAAGAAGTAGCGACCCGCAGGCGCCGGTCCTCGGTCGCCCTCCCATAAGCGAGGGCGACCGGACCGGCGCTTTGTCGTCCAGCAGGCCCGTCACTTCCAGCAGCTAGGGAAACCCCATGTTCGAGGCAGTCGAGGAACTGCTCGGCGAGCACGCCGACCTCGAGAAGCGGCTCGCCGACCCCGCCGTGCACGCGGACCAGGCCAATGCACGCAAGCTCAACAAGCGCTACGCCGAGCTGACGCCGATCGTCGGGACCTACCGCTCCTGGAAGCAGGCCGGGGACGACATCGGGACCGCTCGCGAGCTGGCCGCCGAGGACCCCGACTTCGCCGCCGAGGTCAAGGACTTGGAGAAGCAGCGCGAGGAGCTCACCGACAAGCTCCGCCTGCTCCTCGTCCCGCGCGACCCGAGCGACGACAAGGACGTCATCCTGGAGATCAAGGCCGGTGCGGGCGGCGACGAGTCCGCCCTGTTCGCCGGTGACCTCCTGCGGATGTACCTGCGCTACGCCGAGCGCGTGGGCTGGAAGACCGAGATCATCGACACCACGGAGTCCGAGCTCGGCGGCTACAAGGACGTCCAGGTCGCGGTGAAGACCAAGGGCGGCAACGGCGCCACCGAGCCCGGCCAGGGCGTGTGGGCCCGGCTGAAGTACGAGGGCGGCGTCCACCGCGTCCAGCGCGTGCCGGCCACCGAGTCCCAGGGCCGCATCCACACCTCCGCCGCCGGCGTGCTCGTCACGCCCGAGGCCGAGGAGGTCGACGTCGAGATCAACATGAACGACCTGCGCATCGACGTCTACCGCTCCTCCGGCCCCGGCGGCCAGTCCGTCAACACCACCGACTCCGCGGTCCGCATCACCCACCTGCCGACCGGCGTCGTCGCCTCCTGCCAGAACGAGAAGAGCCAGCTCCAGAACAAGGAGCAGGCCCTGCGCATCCTGCGCTCGCGACTGCTCGCCGCGGCTCAGGAGAAGGCCGAGGCCGAGGCCGCCGACGCGCGCCGCAGCCAGGTCCGCACCGTCGACCGCTCCGAGAAGATCCGCACGTACAACTTCCCGGAAAACCGCATCTCGGACCACCGGGTCGGCTTCAAGGCGTACAACTTGGACCAGGTGCTCGACGGCGAGCTGGACCCGGTGATCCAGGCGTGCGTCGACGCCGACTCCGCCGCCAAGCTCGCCGCCGCGGGCTGACCGAAGACCGAGAAGCCCGTCCGCGGCCGCCGGACCGGCCCTCCCGCAGGGCCGGCCACAGGCCGGGGACGACGACACGAAGACGCGAGAGGACCACTGTGAATCTGCTGCTCGCCGAAGTGGCGCAAGCCACTCAGCGGCTGGCCGACGCCGGCGTACCTTCTCCGCGCTTCGACGCGGAGGAGCTCGCGGCCTTCGTGCACGGCGTCAAGCGGGGTGAACTGCACCTCGTGGCGGACGCCGACTTCGACGCCCGCTACTGGGAGGCGATCGCACGCCGCGAGGCCCGCGAACCGCTCCAGCACATCACCGGCCGCGCCTTCTTCCGCTACCTGGAGCTCCAGGTCGGGCCCGGCGTCTTCGTCCCCCGGCCCGAGACCGAGTCGGTCGTCGGCTGGGCCATAGACGCCGTCCGGGCCATGGACGTCGTCGAGCCCCTGATCGTCGACCTGTGCACCGGCTCCGGGGCCATCGCCCTCGCCCTCGCCCAGGAGGTGCCGCGCTCCCGCGTGCACGCCGTCGAGCTCGACGAGACGGCGCACAGCTGGGCCGCCAAGAACGTCGAGGGCTCCCGCGTCACCCTGCACCACGGCGACGCCCTCTCCGCGCTGCCCGAGCTCGACGGCCAGGTCGACCTCGTCATCAGCAACCCCCCGTACATCCCGCTCACCGAGTGGGAGTACGTCGCCCCCGAGGCCCGCGACCACGACCCGCAGCTCGCCCTGTTCTCCGGCGAGGACGGCCTCGACGCCATCCGCGGCATCGAGCGCACCGCCCACCGGCTGCTGCGCCCGGGCGGCGTCGTCGTCATCGAGCACGCCGACACCCAGGGCGGCCAGGTCCCGTGGATCTTCACCGAGGAGAAGGGCTGGGCCGACGCGGCCGACCACCCCGACCTCAACAAGCGCCCCCGGTTCGCGACGGCCCGCAGGGCGACGGCGTGACCGGCGCGGCGGCACCCACGACGTACAGCAAGCGCTTCGCGAAGGAGATGTGATGGCACGGCGATACGACTGCAGCGATGCGACAGACCGCAAGACCGGCCTGCGCGAGGCCGTCGCCGCGGTGCGCCGCGGCGAGCTGGTCGTGCTGCCCACCGACACCGTGTACGGCATCGGTGCGGACGCCTTCAGCAGCGCGGCCGTCGGCGATCTCCTGCAGGCCAAGGGCCGCGGCCGCGGCATGCCCTCGCCCGTCCTCGTCGGCTCCCCGAACACCCTGCACGGGCTCGTCACCGACTTCTCCGAGCAGGCCTGGGAGCTCGTCGACGCCTTCTGGCCCGGCGCGCTCACCCTCGTCGCCACCCACCAGCCCTCCCTGACCTGGGACCTGGGCGAGACCCGCGGCACCGTCGCCGTCCGGATGCCGCTGCACCCGGTCGCCATCGAGCTGCTCACCGAGTTCGGCCCGATGGCCGTCTCCAGCGCCAACCTCACCGGCCACCCGGCGCCGCAGGACTGCGACGCCGCCCAGGAGATGCTCGGCGACTCCGTCTCCGTCTACCTCGACGGCGGCCCCACCCCCGCCGACGTGCCGTCCTCCATCGTGGATGTCACCGGTAAGGTCCCCGTCCTGCTGCGCGCCGGCGCGATCAGCGCCGAGCAGCTCCGCGAGGTGGTACCCGACCTCGAGGTGGCGAATTGATCGCCCCGCAGGGGCGTGGCATAGCGGGACCGGGCACGTCGGCCGAAGCCGGCACCTTCCGCATCCTCCACGTCAGCACCGGCAACGTCTGCCGCTCGCCCATCACCGAGCGGCTGAGCCGCCATGCGCTCACCGACCGCCTCGGCGACCCCTCCGCGGGCGGCCTGGTGGTGGAGAGCGCGGGGACCTGGGGCCACGAGGGCGCCCCGATGGAGGCGCACGCCGCCACCGTCCTCGCGGACCTCGGCGCCGACCCCGCCGGGTTCACCGGCCGGGAGCTGCTGGACGAGCACGTCATCCGCGCCGACCTGGTCCTGACCGCCACCCGCGACCACCGCGCCCAGGTCATCTCCATGGGGCACTCGGCGGGGCTGCGCACCTTCACGCTGAAGGAGTTCACCCGGCTGGTGCGGGCCATAGACCCGGCGACGCTCCCGGACCCCGAGCGGGCCGGCGGCGTGGTCGAGCGCGCCCGCGCCCTGGTGCAGGCCGCGGCCGCGCTGCGCGGCTGGCTGCTCGCGCCGAACGCCGAGGCGGACGAGGTCCACGATCCGTACGGAGCGCCCATCACCTTCTTCCGCTCCATCGGCGAGGAGATCGACCAGGCCCTGGACCCGGTGGTGACCGCCCTCACCGGCGTCCCCGCCCGCCACTGACCGGAGGAGACTCCGCCCCGTAAGGGGGGCGGGGCAGTGCCGGTCTGCGGATCCGCCGCGATGGGGGTCCCCCCTGTTCGAGCGGAGTCGAGAACTTGGGGGAGCGGCCGGCCACGACGCAACCCGCAGCCGCGCGCGAGCGCGAGAGGCGCCCCGGCAGGGGCCGGGCAGACCGGGCGTCCGTGGCGCCGCGGGCCTACATTGGGTGGTGAACCTATCGCCCGGAGCCCGCGATGTCCGTCACCCCACCGACCAGCCGGGCCGCGCGCACCACCGCGCAGGAGTCGCCCCCGTACGACGGCTGGAGCCATGGCCTGGACGCGCTGCGGCGGCAGGACCCGGAACTCGCCGATCTGCTCTTCGGTGAGGCCCGCCGCCAGGCGGACGGCCTTCAGCTGATCGCCGCCGAGAACTTCACCTCGCCCGCCGTCCTCGCGGCCCTCGGCTCCCCGCTGGCCAACAAGTACGCCGAGGGCTATCCCGGCGCCCGCCACCACGGCGGCTGCGAGCTGGTCGACGTGGCCGAGCGCATCGCCACAGGCCGCGCCAAGGCCCTGTTCGGCGCCGAGCACGCCAACGTGCAGCCCCACTCGGGCTCCTCCGCGATGCTCGCCGCCTACGCCGCGCTGCTCCGCCCGGGCGACACGGTGCTGGCCATGGACCTGCGGCACGGCGGCCACCTCACCCACGGCTCGCCGGCCAACTTCTCCGGCCGCTGGTTCGACTTCACGGGCTACGGCGTCCGCCGCGACACCGGCCTCATCGACTACGACCAGGTGCAGGCCCTGGCCCGCGAGCACCGGCCGGCGGCGATCGTCTGCGGGTCGATCTCGTACCCGCGCCACCCGGACTACGCGGCCTTCCGCGAGATCGCCGACGACGTGGGCGCCCACCTGATCGTGGACGCCGCCCACCCGATCGGGCTGGTCGCCGGGGGAGCGGCGCCGAACCCCGTCCCGTACGCCGACGTGGTGTGCGCGACCACCCACAAGGTGCTGCGCGGCCCGCGCGGCGGGATGATCCTCTGCCGCGCGGAGCTGGCCGGCCGGATCGACCGGGCGGTCTTCCCGTTCACCCAGGGCGGCGCCCAGATGCACACCGTCGCGGCCAAGGCGGTGGCGTTCGGGGAGGCCGCGGCGCCGGCCTTCGCCGCGTACGCCCATCAGGTGGTGGCCAACGCGCGCGCCCTTGCCGCCGTCCTGGCCGCTGAGGGCCTCTCTGTGACCACGGGCGGCACCGACACGCATCTCATCACCGCCGACGTCTCCGGGCTCGCCCTGGAGGCTGCCACGGCCCGCGGCAGGCTCGCGGCCGCCGGCATCGTCCTGGACGTCTGCGGGCTGCCGCACGAGGCGGCCCACGGCCTGCGGCTGGGCACCGCCGCGGTCACCACGCAGGGCATGCGGGAGCCGGAGATGGCGCGGATCGGGATGCTCATCGGGGCGGCGCTGCGGGGCGCGGGGCGGGACGGCGGCCTGCGCGGGGAGGTCGCCCGGCTCGCGGGGAGCTTCCCGGTCTACGCTCCTTATCCCGGCCACATGTGACGGCTGCAACCATCGCGCGTGGCCGTACGTCTACAGCTGTATTCACGGATCGGGGGCGGACGCGAATATGGTGTGGGGCTGTGATGTCCAGCGCGACCTCTGGGGCAGCCCGTGCGTGAATACCTGCTGACGCTGTGCGTCACCGCGGCAGTCACCTATCTGCTGACGGGACCGGTGCGGAAGTTCGCGATCGTGGCCGGCGCGATGCCGGAGATCCGCGCGCGCGACGTGCACCGGGAGCCGACGCCGCGGCTGGGCGGGATCGCGATGTTCGGCGGGCTGTGCGCGGGGCTGCTGGTGGCGGCCCACCTGTCCAACCTCGGCAAGGTCTTCGAGCTGCACAGCGAGCCGCGGGCGCTGCTCTCGGGCGCCGGGCTGATCTGGATCCTCGGCGTGCTGGACGACAAGTGGGGCGTGGACGCCCTGGTCAAGCTGGGCGGCCAGATGATCGCCGCCGGTGTGATGGTGCTCCAGGGGCTGACGATCCTGTGGATCCCCGTGCCCGGCGTGGGCACGGTCGGGCTCACCCCGATGCAGGGCACGCTGCTGACCGTCGCGCTCGTGGTCATCACCATCAACGCGGTCAATTTCGTCGACGGCCTGGACGGCCTGGCCTCCGGGATGGTGTGCATCGCCGCGGCCGCGTTCTTCCTCTACGCGTACCGGCTCTGGTTCGGGCACAACGTGGAGGCGGCCGCCCCCGCGACGCTGTTCGCCGCGATCCTGATGGGCATGTGCCTGGGATTCCTCCCGCACAACATGCACCCTGCACGAATCTTTATGGGCGATTCCGGCTCGATGCTCATCGGCCTGGTGCTGGCGGCGGGCGCCATTTCCATCACCGGCCAGGTCGACCCCGATGTGCTCAACGCGTTCACGGGCGGCTCGGAGCGCGCCGTCGTGCACGCCACGGTGCCGGTCTACATCCCGCTGCTGCTGCCGCTGACGGTGATCGCGGTGCCGGTGGCCGACCTGCTGCTCGCCATCGTGCGGCGCACCTGGAACGGCCAGTCGCCGTTCGCCGCGGACCGCGGCCACCTGCACCACCGGCTGCTGGAGATCGGGCACTCGCACAGCCGTGCGGTGCTGATCATGTACTTCTGGTCGGGGCTCATCGCCTTCGGCACGGTCGCCTACTCCGTGCACTCGGCGAGCACCTGGATCCTGCTGCTGATCGTCGCGCTGAGCGCGGCGGGCCTGGTGCTCCTGCTGCTGCCGCGCTTCAAGCCGCGCGCCCCGCGCTGGGCCGAGGCGTTCGTTCCGCCGCGCTACCGCCGGCGCAAGGTCGCGGTCGTGGCGCCGGAGGCGGCCGGGGCGGCGGAGGTCGCCGAGACGGAGCCGGCGGAGGCCGGGGAGCAGCGCGAGCCCGTGCCCGCAGGCATCCACGGCGCCACCGCCATCGGCGACCGCTCGCGTTTCAGCAGGATCAGCAGCAACAGCTGAGGCGGGTTCTCTAGCAGAGAACGCACCCCTCGTCAGCGCCTTGACCAGCGACGTGACCCTTGCGTGTGACGTCCGGCACACGATGTAGGTAAAGACCTCATCAAATAGTTTGTGATACCGTTCACGAAACCCGGTGCTAGAGCCGATGGACCGTAGTGCGGCGGTCCTTCGTCGTAAGCCGTGAGCATTTCCGGGGATACGCTCGTCCACGACGAATCGTTGCTTCCGACCTCATCGCCGGAGAAACCCTTCATGCAGTCCAACGACGCCCGAACACTCCTGCAGTGCGCCGTCCCGACCGCCGTGGCAGGCATCGTCGCCGCCGCCGTCAGCGGTGTGCTCGCCGGCGGCAAGGGTGCGATCGGCGCCGTCGTCGGCACCCTCGTGGCGGGCGGCGTCATGGCCATGGGCCTCTTCGTTCTCCAGCGCACGGCCAAGTCCTTCCCGCACCTGTTCCAGGCCATGGGTCTGGTGCTCTACGTGACGCAGTTCCTGATCGCCGCGGTCGTTCTCGCGGTCTTCCGGGACACGTCGCTGTTCAACACCCGGGCGTTCGCCTTCGCGCTGCTCGGCGCGGTCCTCGTGTGGACCGCCGCGCAGACCCGGGCGTATCTGAAGGCCAAGATCCTTTACGTCGATCCGGAATCCGCCGAGGCGAAGAAGTCCGCGCCCGCCGGGTCTCCGACGTGACCGGTAGGGCCGCGATAAAGGTGCCGGTGCTCACCTGCTATCGTCCGGTGCCATCTGAGGCACAGTGTGCGCAGGCAGCTGAACACCCGAGTTTTCCGGGACGGAATCGGCAGTCCATGCAGCTGATGCCCGCGACCGGCCCCGCGCCGATCACCCGCCCCCCCATCCGCAAGACCAGTCCAGTGCCGTTCCGCGGCTTCGAGCCGTGCCGACACAACGAGGTTGCCGTACCTATGCGCCACGCTGAAGGAGCTCGCGGTGAGTGCTAACGAGATGCTCGCCTTCGAGACCAACTGCCACATCTTCGACGGGTGCGGCTTCCCGGCTCCAGGCCTCAACTCCTTCCTGTTCGAGCCGCTCTTCACCGTCGGTGGGATCGAGTTCAACAAGCCCATGCTGCTGGCCGTGCTGACCACGGTCATCGTCATCGGCTTCTTCTGGGCGGCGTTCGGCCGGGCCAAGGTGGTTCCCGGCAAGCTGCAGATGGTCGGTGAGGCGGGCTACGACTTCGTGCGCCGCGGCATCGTCTACGACTCGCTCGGCAAGAAGGAGGGCGAGAAGTACGTCCCCTTCATGGTCTCGCTGTTCTTCTTCGTCTGGATCATGAACCTCTGGTCGATCATTCCGGTCGCCCAGTTCCCGGTGACGTCGATCATCGCTTTCCCGGCGGCGCTCGCCCTGATCGTCTACGTCCTGTGGATGTACCTGACGTTCAAGAAGCACGGTTTCGTCGGCGGCCTGAAGAACATCACGGGCTACGACAAGTCGCTCGGCCCGATCCTCCCCCTCGCGGTGATCCTCGAGTTCTTCTCGAACGTGATCATCCGCCCCTTCACCCACGCGGTGCGGCTCTTCGCCAACATGTTCGCCGGTCACCTGCTGATCCTGATGTTCACCATCGCCAGCTGGTACCTGCTGAACGGGATCGGGATCGCGTACGCGGGCGTCTCCTTCGTGATGACGGTCGTGATGACCGCCTTCGAGCTCTTCATCCAGGCCGTCCAGGCGTACGTCTTCGTGCTGCTTGCCACCAACTACGTCCAGGGCGCGCTCGCAGAGCACCACTGAGCACCCCAGCTCCCCAGACCAACAGTCGTCCGGTGGCCAACCCCCACCGGTCCGTGAAAGAGAAGGAAGAACGAGCATGTCTGCTGCTCTCCAGACCATCGCCGCTGGTGTCGAGATCAAGGGCAACCTGGGCTCGATCGGCTACGGCCTGGCCGCGATCGGCCCCGGCGTCGGCGTCGGCATCGTGTTCGGTAACGGCACCCAGGCCCTGGCCCGCCAGCCCGAGGCCGCCGGCCTGATCCGCGCCAACCAGATCCTCGGCTTCGCCTTCTGTGAGGCGCTCGCCCTGATCGGTCTGGTCATGCCGTTCGTCTACCCGTCCTCCTGATCACAGCCTGACGACCACTGTTTTCGACGGAAGGCATTGATGTGAATCCCCTGGCAGTCCTGGCGAGCGAGGGGGAGCTGGAGAACCCGCTCCTGCCCCCGCTCCCAGAGCTCGTCATCGGCCTGATCGCCTTCGCCATCGTCTTCATCTTCCTCGGCAAGAAGCTCCTCCCGAAGATCAACCAGACTCTGGACGAGCGCCGCGAGGCCATCGAAGGCGGCATGGAGAAGGCCGAGGCCGCCCAGGCCGAGGCGCAGCAGGTGCTCGAGGACTACCGGGCACAGCTCGCCGACGCCCGCCATGAGGCCGCCCGCATGCGCCAGGAGGCGCAGGAGCAGGGTGCGTCGATGATCGCAGAGATGCGGTCCGAGGGTGAGCGTCAGCGCGAGGACATCATCGCTGCCGGCCACGCCCAGATCGAGGCCGACCGCAAGGCCGCTTCGGCCTCGCTCCGCCAGGACGTGGGCAAGCTCGCCGGCGACCTGGCCGGCCGGATCGTCGGCGAGTCCCTCGCCGACGCGGCCCGGCAGAGCCGGACCATCGACCGCTTCCTCGACGACCTCGAGGCCAAGGCGGCGGCCGGTGCGACGAAGGCAGAGGCGAACCGATGAGCGGAGCGAGCCGGGAGGCGCTGGCCTCCGCACGTGAGCGCCTCGACGCGCTGGCGGACAACACGTCCGTGGACGCGGCGAAGCTCGCCGAGGACCTTGCCGCGGTCACCGCGCTGCTGGACCGCGAGGTGTCGCTGCGCCGGGTCCTGACCGACCCGGCGCAGGCCGGCGAGGCGAAGTCCCAGCTGGCCCAGCGGCTGCTCGGCGGCCAGGTGGGCGGCGAGTGCGCCGACCTGGTCTCCGGGATGGTCCGCTCCCGCTGGTCGCGCTCGCGCGACCTCGTGGACGCCATCGAGGAGCTGGCCTCCGGCGCCGAGTTCATCGCCGCCCAGCGCGCCGGTGTCCTGGACGACGTCGAGGACGAGCTGTTCCGCTTCGGCCGGATCGTCGCCTCCAGCTCCGAGCTGCGGGCCGCGCTGACGGACAAGGTCGCGAACCGCTCGGCCAAGGCCGCGCTGGTGCGGGAGCTGCTGGGGGGCCGGGCCAACCCGGTCACCGAGCGACTCGTCGTCCGTCTTGTGGCACAGCCGCGGGGCCGTAGCCTGGAGGCGGGGCTCAATGCCCTCTCCAAGCTGGCCGCGGATCGCCGGGACCGTGTGGTCGCGGTGGTCACGTCCGCGGTGCCGATGAGCGACGCGCAGAAGCAGCGGCTCGGCGACGCGCTCGCCAAGCTGTACGGGCGCCGTGTCCACCTGAACCTGGACATCGACCCCGAGATGCTCGGCGGTGTGCAGGTGCGGATCGGCGACGAGGTCATCAACGGCAGCATCGCGGACCGTCTCGCGGAGGCGGACCGGCGGATGGCCGGCTGACAGCCACCAACTCAAGAGCATGACTGACGGCCCGAGTTGGGCCGACGGTGTCCTCCGGGGGCCAGCAGCGACAAGCTGCGGAACCGGCCCCCGGAGAAGAAATACTTCGGGCCCAACAAGGAGAGCAGGGAACCCAGATGGCGGAGCTCACGATCCGGCCGGAGGAGATCCGGGACGCGCTGGAGAACTTTGTCCAGGCGTACAAGCCGGACGCGGCCTCGCGCGAGGAGGTCGGTACGGTCAGCGTTGCCGGCGACGGCATCGCTAAGGTCGAGGGCCTTCCCTCGGCCATGGCGAACGAGCTGCTGCGGTTCGAGGACGGAACCCTCGGTCTCGCCCTCAACCTCGAGGAGCGCGAGATCGGTGCGGTCGTCCTCGGCGAGTTCAGCGGCATCGAGGAGGGCCAGCCGGTGCAGCGCACCGGTGAGGTGCTCTCCGTCGCGGTCGGCGAGGGCTACCTCGGCCGCGTCGTCGACCCGCTGGGCAACCCGATCGACGGCCTCGGCGAGATCGCCGGCATCGAGGGCCGCCGCGCCCTCGAGCTGCAGGCCCCCACGGTCATGCAGCGCAAGTCGGTCCACGAGCCGATGGAGACCGGCTACAAGGCCGTCGACGCGATGACCCCGGTCGGCCGCGGTCAGCGTCAGCTGGTCATCGGCGACCGCCAGACCGGCAAGACCGCGCTGGCCGTCGACACGATCATCAACCAGCGCGACAACTGGCGCACCGGCGACCCGAAGAAGCAGGTCCGCTGCATCTACGTCGCCATCGGCCAGAAGGGCTCGACCATCGCCTCCGTGCGCGCCGCGCTGGAGGAGGCCGGTGCGCTGGAGTACACGACGATCGTCGCGGCCCCCGCGTCCGACCCGGCGGGCTTCAAGTTCCTCGCCCCCTACACCGGCTCGGCCATCGGTCAGCACTGGATGTACCAGGGCAAGCACGTCCTGATCGTCTTCGACGACCTGTCGAAGCAGGCCGACGCCTACCGCGCCGTGTCGCTGCTGCTGCGCCGCCCGCCGGGCCGCGAGGCCTACCCGGGTGACGTCTTCTACCTGCACTCGCGTCTGCTGGAGCGCTGCGCCAAGCTCTCCGACGAGATGGGCGCCGGCTCGATGACCGGTCTGCCGATCGTCGAGACCAAGGCCAACGACGTCTCGGCGTTCATCCCGACCAACGTCATCTCCATCACCGACGGCCAGTGCTTCCTGGAGTCCGACCTGTTCAACGCCGGCCAGCGCCCGGCCCTGAACGTCGGTATCTCGGTCTCGCGTGTCGGTGGCTCCGCCCAGCACAAGGCCATGAAGCAGGTCTCCGGCCGGCTTCGCGTGGACCTCGCCCAGTTCCGCGAGCTGGAGGCGTTCGCCGCCTTCGGTTCCGACCTGGACGCGGCCTCCAAGGCCTCGCTGGAGCGCGGCAAGCGCATGGTCGAGCTGCTGAAGCAGGCCCAGTACGCCCCGTACTCCACCGAGGACCAGGTCGTCTCCATCTGGGCCGGCACCACCGGCAAGATGGACGACGTCCCGGTCGAGGACATCCGCCGCTTCGAGCGCGAGCTGCTGGACTTCCTGCACCGCGAGCACAAGGGCCTCATGACCTCCATCCGTGAGGGCGGCAAGATGTCGGACGACACGCTGCAGGCCGTGGGCGACGCGATCGCGTCCTTCAAGCAGCAGTTCGAGACCGCGGACGGCAAGCTGCTGGGCGAGGGCTGAGCATGGGTGCCCAGCTCCGGGTCTACAAGCGACGGATCAAGTCCGTCACTGCGACCAAGAAGATCACCAAGGCGATGGAGATGATCGCCGCCTCGCGCATCGTCAAGGCGCAGCGCCAGGTGGCCGCATCGACTCCGTACGCCAGTGAGCTCACCCGGGCAGTGACCGCGGTTGCCACCGGGTCCACCACCAGGCACGCCCTGACCACCGAGGCGGAGAACCCGGTCCGGGCCGCGGTGCTGCTCGTCACGAGCGACCGCGGTCTGGCCGGCGGCTACTCCTCGAACGCCATCAAGGCGGCGGAGGCGCTCACCGAGCGCCTCCGGGCCGAGGGCAAGGACGTCGTCACGTACATCGTCGGCCGCAAGGGCGTCTCGTACTACGGCTTCCGCGAGCGTCCGGTGGCGGAGTCCTGGACCGGCTTCACGGACAGCCCGGCCTACGCCGATGCCAAGCGCATCGCGGGTCCGCTGATCGAGGCCGTTCAGCGGGACACGGCCGAGGGCGGCGTGGACGAGCTGCACATCGTCTTCACCGAGTTCGCCTCGATGATGACGCAGACGCCGGTCGACAACCGTCTGCTGCCGCTGAGCCTGGAGAAGGCCCCGGTGGAGCAGGAGGCTGCCGCACCCGGCCGGATCCTTCCGCTGTTCGACTTCGAGCCGTCGGCTGAAGGGGTCCTCGACGCACTGCTGCCGCGGTACGTGGAGTCCCGGATCTACAACGCGCTGCTGCAGGCAGCGGCTTCCGAGCACGCGGCCCGCCGCCGTGCGATGAAGTCCGCGACCGACAACGCAGAAGAGCTCATCAAGTCGCTCTCGCGGCTTGCCAATGCGGCCCGCCAGGCCGAAATCACCCAGGAAATCAGCGAGATCGTCGGTGGCGCCAGCGCTCTGGCCGACGCGACCGCGGGGAGTGACAACTAATGACGACCACTGTTGAGACGGCCGCCGCCACGGGCCGCGTCGCGCGGGTCATCGGCCCCGTCGTCGACGTGGAGTTCCCCGTCGACGCGATGCCGGAGATCTACAACGCCCTGCACGTCGAGGTCGACGACCCGGCCGAGGAGGGCGCTCGCAAGACGCTGACCCTCGAGGTCGCCCAGCACCTGGGCGAGGGCCTGGTCCGCGCGATCTCCATGCAGCCCACCGACGGTCTGGTCCGCCAGGCCACGGTGACCAACACCGGCGCGGGCATCACCGTCCCCGTCGGTGACGTGACCAAGGGCAAGGTGTTCAACACCCTGGGCCAGGTCCTCAACGAGGACCCGTCCACGGTCGCCGACGCCGAGCGCTGGTCCATCCACCGCAAGGCCCCGGCGTTCGACCAGCTCGAGTCGAAGACCGAGATGTTCGAGACGGGTCTGAAGGTCGTCGACCTCCTCACCCCGTACGTCAAGGGCGGCAAGATCGGTCTGTTCGGTGGTGCCGGTGTCGGCAAGACCGTGCTGATCCAGGAAATGATCATGCGTGTGGCGAAGCTGCACGAGGGCGTTTCCGTCTTCGCCGGCGTCGGTGAGCGCACCCGTGAGGGCAACGACCTCATGGTGGAGATGGAGGAGGCCGGCGTTCTCGACAAGACCGCGCTGGTCTTCGGCCAGATGGACGAGCCCCCGGGCACCCGTCTGCGCGTGGCCCTGGCCGGTCTGACCATGGCGGAGTACTTCCGCGATGTGCAGAAGCAGGACGTGCTGTTCTTCATCGACAACATCTTCCGCTTCACCCAGGCCGGTTCCGAGGTCTCCACCCTGCTGGGCCGCATGCCCTCCGCGGTGGGTTACCAGCCGAACCTCGCGGACGAGATGGGCATCCTGCAGGAGCGCATCACCTCGACCCGTGGTCACTCGATCACCTCGATGCAGGCGATCTACGTCCCCGCGGACGACCTGACCGACCCGGCCCCGGCGACGACCTTCGCCCACCTGGACGCCACGACCGTTCTGTCGCGTCCGATCTCGGAGAAGGGCATCTACCCGGCGGTCGACCCGCTGGACTCGACGTCCCGCATCCTGGACCCGCGCTACGTCGCGCAGGACCACTACGACACCGCCATGCGGGTCCGAGGCATCCTGCAGAAGTACAAGGACCTCCAGGACATCATCGCGATCCTCGGCATCGACGAGCTCGGCGAGGAGGACAAGCTCGTTGTCCACCGCGCCCGTCGTGTCGAGCGCTTCCTGTCGCAGAACACCCACGCGGCGAAGCAGTTCACCGGTGTCGACGGCTCCGACGTCCCGCTGGACGAGTCCATCGCGGCGTTCAACGCCATCTGCGACGGTGAGTACGACCACTTCCCCGAGCAGGCCTTCTTCATGTGCGGTGGTCTCGAGGACCTGAAGAAGAACGCCAAGGAGCTGGGCGTCTCCTGAGCCCCGTGGCTCTAAGCTGCCGGGGGCGGGGCGCTCCCGCCCCCGGCAGCCACGTCCCCTATTCTTTGACCCAACACCTGTCGTGCCCGGCAGGTGAAGACCCGAGGAGCCACGTTGGCTGCTGAGCTGCACGTCGAGCTGGTCGCGGCGGACCGAAGCGTCTGGTCCGGCGAGGCCACTCTGGTCATCGCGCGTACCACATCGGGTGACATCGGCGTCATGCCCGGCCACCAGCCGCTGCTCGGTGTGCTGGAGTCCGGTCCGGTCACGATCCGGACCGCCGACGGCAATGTCGTCGCCGCGGTACACGGCGGTTTCATCTCGTTCGCGGATGACAAGCTCTCGCTGCTCGCCGAGATCGCGGAGCTCGCCGACGAGATCGACGTCAAGCGCGCGGAGCGGGCGCTGGAGCGCGCCAAGTCGGCGGCGGACGCCGCCGCCGAGCGGCGCGCCGACGTCCGGCTGCGAGCGGTCGCGGGGCACTAGCCCACGGCCCGATGAGTTCGTCCCTCAGCCGCGGACCGCACTGGAACATTCCAGGGCGGTCCGCGGCTGAGGCAATACAAGCCCGTTGCTCTAGATGATGCGAGGAGGTCGGTGGAGATGGTCCTCGCTCTGCTCGTGAGCGGCGTCGTCGTCCTGCTGGTGCTGGTGGGGCTCTTCGTCTTCGGGCTGCGGAGACGGCTGATCCAGCGCTCCGGCGGTACGTTCGACTGCAGTCTGCGCTGGAACGTCCCGGAGAAGGACCCCGCGCCGGACGGCAAGGGGTGGGTCTACGGCGTCGCCCGCTACAACAGTGACCGGATCGAGTGGTTCCGGGTCTTCTCGTACGCGCCGCGGCCGCGGAGGCTGCTGGAGCGCGCCTCCATCGAGGTGCTGGAGCGGAGGTCGCCTCTCGGCGACGAGGAGCTGGCCCTGCTGTCCGACGCGGTCGTGCTGATCTGTCTCCACCAGGGGACGCGGCTTGAGCTCGCGATGAGCGAGGACGCCCTCACGGGCTTTCTCGCCTGGCTGGAGGCCGCGCCTCCCGGCCAGCGGGTGAATGTGGCTTAGCTTCCCGTGGCCTCAAACGCCGGCCAGGCTGTTTTCAGCCTGGCCGGCGTTTGAGGCTATCGGTGACGGGACTACCGGAGACCGTTGTCGACTGCCGTCATCAGCGTGCCGCTGTCGCCCGACATCTCCCAGATCATCACGCCGCCCAGGCCCTTCGGCTTGAGCCAGGCCGTCTTCTTGCCGATCGACCACGCGTCGTCGAACGTCCACCACTGCCCGGCGTTGCCGGTGTACCCGTACGTGGCGACGGACTGTTCGTCGTGGTAGACCGTGAGGCCCGCGACGGACGCGAGCAGGTTGTCGTAGCCGCGCGTCCCCGCCTCCTCCGGGAACTGGCCGGGCGCCGCCCCGTTCGCCGTCTGCCAGACGCCCCGTTCGCCGCCGTCGGCGACCTGCTGCCAGCCGCGCCCGTAGAAGGCGAGCCCGAGCACGACCTTCTTCGGGTCGACGCCCGCGTCGAGGTAGGTCTGCACGGTCTTGTCGACGCTGAACTTCGTGGCGTACGGGTCCTTGGCGTCCTGGTACAGGTTCCCCTGGTGGCCCGTGCGGCCCGGCTCCCAGCTGTTGTCGCTGCCGGAGCCGTGGAAGTCGTAGCCCTGGACGTTGGCGAAGTCCATGTAGTCGAAGACGCTGGGCGTGCCGTCCTTGGTGGTGATGTCCCAGCCGGCCTCGATCTTCGCCGGGTCGGCCGGGGTGAAGGCCGTGAGCAGGTACTTCTTGCCGGTCGTCGCGCTCAGGGCGTCGAGCTGGCGGCGGAACTCGGCGAACAGCAGGGTGTTGTTCGCCTTGTCGTCCTTCGAGACGTGGTTGCCGGCGTGGCCGTCGGAGCCCGGCCACTCCCAGTCGATGTCGAAGCCGTCGAAGATGCCGGCGGCGGTGCCGGGTCCGCCGCGGCCGTTGGTGACGGGCAGGTCGCCCTTGATGTACATGTCGATGCAGGACTTGACGAACTCCTGCCGGGAGGCGTCCGTCTTGGCGACGTCCGAGAAGTACTTGCTGTAGGTCCAGCCGCCGATCGACATATTGATCTTGAGGTCGGGGTGCTTGGCCTTGAGCTTCTTCAGCTGGTTGAAGTTGCCGGCCAGCTTCTGGTCCCAGGTGTCGCCGACGCCGTCGACGGACTCACCGGCCCCGAAGCCCTTCTCGTAGTCGGCCCAGGAGTCACCCGCACCGTCGCCCTGGCCGGGGTCCTGCGGGTTGGGCGTGGTGGCCTTCGTGACGCCGTTGAGGCAGGTGAGGTCGGTGGGGTGGATGTTGGAGAAGGAGTAGTTGATGTGGGTGAGCTTGGCGGCGGCGCCCGTGCTCTCCAGTGACTTCACGGTGTAGCCGCGGCCGTAGATGCCCCACTGCACGAAGTAGCCGACCTTGGCGTATCCGGTGCCGGGCTGCGGCTCTCCGCCGCCCTTCGTGCGTACGGTCAGCGGCGGGCCGGCCTTACTCGTCTGGCCGGCGGTGTCCCGGGCGACGACGGTGTACGTGTAGTCGGTGCCGGGGGTCAGGCCGGTGTCGGTGTAGGCGAGCTTGGCGACCGTGGCGGCCTTCACCGTGCCGCGGTAGACGTCGTAGTTCTTGATGCCCTTGTCGTCGGTGGCGGCAGGCCACTTCAGGGAGACGGAGGTGTCGGTGACCGCGGTGGCCTGCGGGGTGCCGGGGGCGGTCGGCGGTGTGTCGGTGCCGCCGCCGCTGCCCGTGCGGAGAGTGGCGGACGGGCTCGCCGGGCCGGTCTGGCCGGCCGAGTCGCGGGCGACGACCTTGTAGGTGTAGCCGGTGTCCGGGCTGAGGCCGGTGTCGGTGAAGGCGGTGCCGGAGACCGTGCCGGCGACGCTGTCGCCGCGGTAGACGTCGTAGTTCTTGACGCCCTTGTCGTCCGTGGCGGGGGCCCAGGTCAGCGCGATGCTGTTCGCGGTGACCCCGGTGGAGGAGGGCTGTCCGGGGGCGCTGGGCGGGGTGTCGGCGGAGGAGCCGTCGCAGGGCCCGCCGTCGAGCTTGCAGGCCGCCGGGGCGCCGTCGCCGGAGGCGACGAAGCCGAAGGTGACGCTCGCGCCGGGCGCGATGGTGCCGTTGTACTCGCGGTTCTTCGCGGTGTAGCGCGAGCCCGAGCTGGTGAGCAGGGCGTCCCAGTAGGCGCCGACCGTGGTGGCGGCGGGGAAGTCCCACTCCACGGTCCAGGCGCTGATGGTGGTCGTGCCGGTGTTCTTGACGGTCCACTCCGCCTGGAAGCCCGTCCCCCAGTCGGAGGTCTTGGCGAACGACGCCGTGGCGGAGGGGGCCGCGTGGGCGGGGGCCGCCAGGCCGACGAGGGCGGCGGCGGGGAGGGCCAGCGTGGCCAGGGCGACCACGGCTCTTCGTAAGGTGCGGCCGATGCTTCCTGAGGTTCCTGTGCTCAAGGGGGTGCTCCTCGATGAGAGGTGCGGACAGGTGGGGGGTGCACAGTTGCTCGGGGAGCGTAGAAAGGTCCGTACCAATGGTCAAGAGGACTGGACCAGTCCCCACTCCTGCGCCAGCACCGCCGCCTGCACCCTGCTGCGCAGCTCCAGCTTCCCGAGCAGCCTGCTGACGTGGGTCTTCACCGTCGCCTCCGCCATCCCCAGCCGGCCCGCGATCTCCGCGTTCGACAGCCCCTCGCCCAGCGCCCCCAGCACCTCGCGCTCGCGCCGGGTCAGCGACTCCAGCCCCGCCGGCTCCGCCGCGCCCGCCCGCGGCCCGCGCGCCGGGCGCGCGAACTCGGCGATCAGGCGGCGCGTCACCGCGGGGGAGATCAGCCCCTCGCCGCGCCCCACGGTCCGCACGGCCGCGATGAGCTCCGCGGCGTCGCTGTCCTTGAGCAGGAACCCCGCCGCACCCGCGCGCAGCGCCCCGAACACGTACTCGTCCAGGTCGAAGGTGGTCAGCACCAGGACGTCCGCCAGCTGCTCGGCGACGACCTGCCGGGTCGCCGACACCCCGTCCAGGCGCGGCATCTGCACGTCCATCAGCACCAGGTCCGGGCGCAGCTCGCGGGCCAGCCGGACGGCCTCCTCGCCGTCGGCGGCCTCCCCGACGACCTCGACGCCGGGCGCCGAGCGCAGGATGAGGACCAGCCCGGAGCGCACGGACGCCTGGTCCTCGGCCACGAGCACGCGGATGCCCGCCCCTGCGGTGGATGCGGTGGTCACAGCGATACCTCCTCCGGTACGGGCAGCACCGCCCGCACGCGCCATTGCTTTCCGTCCGGGCCGGCCTCCGGGCCCGCCTCGAACTCCCCGTCCAGCAGGGCCACCCGCTCGCCCATGCCGACCAGCCCCGCCCCCGAGCCGGGCGCGCGCGGCACCGGCCCGCCGCCGTACACGCTGCTGACCTCCACCGCCAGGTGCCCGCCGCCCTCGCGCGCCAGACGCACCGTCACCGGGCCCGGGGCCGCGTGCTTGACCGCGTTGGTGAGCGACTCCTGGACGATGCGGTACGCGGCGAGCTCGATCGGCGCCGGCAGCGGGCCCGGCCCCCGGGCATCGTCCAGGGCGAAGCGGAACCGGTCGTCGCGGACGGCCTTGCGGGCGTGCGCGAGGAGGGCGTCCACGCCGTCGAGCCGCGGCGTGGCCGCGGGCTCCTCCTCGCCGCCCGCCTGCCGCAGCAGCCCGATGAGCCGGCGCATCTCGGCGAGGCCCTGCACGCTGTTCTCCCGGATCACGACGAGCGCCTCCTCCGAGGCCTTCGGCTCCCCGATCGACAGCGCCGCGGTGGAGTGGATCGCGATCGCCGACAGGTGGCCCGCGACCATGTCGTGCAGCTCCCGCGCCATCCGGGCACGCTCGGCGCCCACGGCCTCGCGGCGGTCCAGCTCGGCCAGCAGCGCCGTCCGCTCGGCCTCCAGCCGGGCCGCGCGCGCGGCGTCGCGGTGCCGGCGGATGCCCGCGCCCGTCCACGCCGGCGCCACGATCAGCACCCCGAAGCCGAAGCCGATCAGCAGCGCCTCCGGCTTGCGGAGCACCGCCACGGCCAGCAGCGTCCCCAGCAAGGTCAGCACCTCGGCGACGCGCGGGATGCGCCCGGCGACGGACGGACGGCCGTAGAGCACCGCCGCGTAGACGACGTCTGTGTACATGGCGATCGTCGCGACGAGCGAGCCCGTGCAGATGTCGAGGCCGAGCGTGAGCGTGCCGACGGCCAGGGCCGTCAGCGGGGCGCTGCGCCGCAGCAGCTCGGCGCCGCACATGACGGCCAGCGCGACCAAGGACAGCCAGCCGGGCAGCTCGGACAGCGGTGGGTTGTTGTGCAGGCCCAGGAACCACAGCGCCAGGCCGCCCAGCAGGCCTGTCGCCGCGATGAGGACGGCGTCGCGGTCGGGGCGGCGGGGCAGGCGGACGGGCATGCGTACATCACAGCACGCGGCGGGGGCCGCGGGGACGGGCTGCGGGAGGGGGTGGCGGAGCGCGCACTACATCGAAGGATGCAGTCCGGAATCGTCGCAGGCGACGACGAAACCGCTGGTCACGGCAGGGAGCCTGGGAGGGAGGGAAGGGAGAGAACCGTGATCGTCACGCTGATCGTCGTCTGCGAGGTCGGCTTCTGGGTGCTGCTGGCCGGCGGCCTGAGCCTGCGGTACCTGGCGAAGATGCCGCGGGCGGGGATCGCCGTGCTGCTGCTGGAGCCCGTGCTGGAGCTGGTCCTGCTCATCGCCACCGCGGTCGACCTGAAGAACGGCGCGGAGGCCGACTGGAAGCACGGCCTGGCCGCCGTCTACATCGGCTACTCCGTCGGCCTCGGCCACTCCACGATCAAGTGGGTCGACGCCCGCTTCGCCCACCGCTTCGCGGGCGGCCCGCCGCCGGTGAAGCCGCCGAAGTACGGCCGGGAGCGCACCGTCCACGAGTGGAAGACCGCCGCCCGCTGGATCCTGTCCTGCGCGGTCGCCCTCGGCCTGCTGCAGGCGGCGGTCTGGTACGTCGGCGACGGAGGCGACATCAGCTCGCTGCGGGCCTGGCAGACGAAGGCGCTCATCGTGGCCGGCATCAACCTGGCCATCGCGGCGAGCTACACGATCTGGCCGAAGCAGGCGCCGAGCGGGGCGGAGCGGCAGGCGCCGAGCCCGGAGGAGCTGAAGCGCTGACCCGTCAGCGGTTCTCGCCGGGGACCCACAGCACGTCCCCGACCTCCTTGTTCGCCGCCCGCGCCAGGATGAACAGCAGGTCGGAGAGGCGGTTGAGGTACGTCGCCGTCAGGGGGTTCATGATGTCCGCGTGGAGCTCCATCGCCGCCCAGGTGGACCGCTCCGCGCGGCGGACGACCGTGCAGGCCTGGTGCAGCAGCGCCGCCCCCGGTGTTCCCCCGGGAAGGATGAAGCTGCGCAGCTTCTCCAGGTCCTCCAGGAAGCGGTCGCAGTCCGCCTCCAGCTTGTCGATGTAGGACTGCTCGACGCGCAGCGGCGGGTACTTGGGGTTCTCGGCCACCGGCGTGGCCAGGTCGGCGCCCACGTCGAAGAGGTCGTTCTGGATGCGGACGAGGACCTGGACGATCTCCGCGGGCAGCTGCCCGAGCGCGATGGCCACGCCGATCGCGGCGTTGGCCTCGTTGGCGTCGGCGTAGGCCGCGATCCTGGTGTCGGTCTTCACGGTGCGGCTCATGTCGCCGAGGGCCGTCGTGCCGGTGTCACCGGTGCGGGTGTAAATGCGCGTCAGGTTGACCATGGGGACGAGCGTATCCACTGCCCGCCGCCCCGCCGAGGCCGACGCGCAACCGGACCACCCCTGTGACGCCCGGGACTCAAGGGGCTCAACTGCACTGTGGGGACGGGCCAGTGGGCGCTTCGGTGTGATGTCCGTCATGGGGGACGTGACGCGCATCTCTTACCGCCCAACCGCGCCGCGACGGGCGCTAATCTCCGGCCGAGAGAGTGCGTACAGAACAGCTCTGAGCACAGGGAGTAAGGGGACAGCCGTGGCCAAGAAGCTCGCCGTCATCGGGGCCGGACTGATGGGGTCCGGGATCGCGCAGGTGTCCGCCCAGGCCGGGTGGGACGTCGTGCTGCGCGACGTCACCGACGCGGCGCTGCAGCGGGGCACGGACGGCATCAAGGCCTCGTACGAGAAGTTCGTCGCGAAGGGCAAGCTGGAGGCCGCCGCGGCCGAGCGGGCGCTGGCCCGGATCACCACCACCACGGATCTGGACGCGGCCGCCGACGCGGACATCGTGGTCGAAGCCGTCTTCGAGGATATCGACACCAAGCGCGACATCTTCCGCACCCTGGACGGCCTGGTGAAGGAGGAGACGGTCCTCGCCTCGAACACCTCCGCCATCCCGATCACCAAGATCGCCGCGGCCACGCGGCGCCCCGAGCGCGTCGTCGGCGCGCACTTCTTCTCGCCGGTGCCGATGATGCAGCTGTGCGAGCTGGTCCGCGGCTACAAGACCAGCGACGAGACGCTGGCGAAGGCCCGGGAGTTCGCCGAGGGCGTCGGCAAGACCTGCATCGTCGTCAACCGCGACGTCGCCGGCTTCGTCACCACCCGTCTGATCTCCGCCCTCGTCGTCGAGGCCGCCAAGCTGTACGAGTCGGGCGTGGCCACCGCCGAGGACATCGACATCGCCTGCAAGCTGGGCTTCGGCCACGCGATGGGCCCGCTGGCCACCGCCGACCTCACCGGCATCGACATCCTCATGCACGCCACGGGGAACATCTACACCGAGTGCCAGGACGAGAAGTTCGCGCCGCCGGAGGTCATGCGCCGCATGGTCGACGCGGGCGACCTCGGCCGCAAGAGCGGCCAGGGCTTCTACCAGCACTGAACCGCCGCCGACCGGGTAGCCGATATCTAGTTCACCCACCCGGGTGAATTAGGTATCGGTTCGCCCATGAACGGCAACCTTGTCGTGTGAGAGCCAGTCAGTTCTTGAGAACCGCAAGTGCCACAAGAGCCGCAGGGCGACACCGTCATCACGCACCATCGGACATCACTCCGGGAGCGCACATGCACATCAGGGGCGATCACGCCGAACTGGTCGTCGGGGGCCGCCTCGACGTCCGCAGCGCGGCGGACGCCCGTACGGTCCTGCACTCCGCCCTCGACTCGGGCCGCGGCGACCTCGTGCTCGACCTCACCGAGCTGGACTCGTGGGACGCCACCGGCCTCGGCGTCATCATGGGCGCCCACCGCCGGGCCGGCCGCACCGGCCGCCGCCTCGTCCTGCGCGGCGTGCCCGACCGGATGCAGCGGCTCCTCGTCGCCACCCGGCTGCACCGCATTCTCGCCATCGAAGGCGGCATCGGCGCCGCGTCATGAGACTGTGACGTGCCCCGGGCAGCGGGGCGCCCGTCACTTCATGGATACTGTGCCCAGGTCTGAGGTTCGGTTTTCCCGCCGCGATAGGCCGCATAACAGAGCCCACGGCGGGCACCGATGAAGCGCCGGCCGGCACGCCCGGCCGAGGGTTGAAGGAGTGGGGCAGGCCGGGAGGGCAGACGGCACGCCACGCAATTGGGGGGCTTTCACCATGGACCCGACGAACCGACCCGAGGCATTCGGCGAGGGCGCCCACGAGCCCGCGGACGACCGCGGCCCGCGCGACCTGCCGGGCACCGACGGAGCCGCCGGGGATGCTGCACAGGGCGCCCCCGGGCTCGCCCGCGTCGTCCGCCTCGTCGCCGGTGACTACGCCGTCACCGTCAACCCCGTCGACGGCAGCGAGATCGAGCCCTGCCTGCCCGCCGACGTGCCCCCGCCCCCCGGCCGGCACACCCCCGACGAGCGCGCCGAGCTGCTCCGCGCCGCCGCACCCCCGCCGCCCGCCCGCCAGGCCGGCCCCGAACTGCCCCTGCTGCACCGCCAGGAGGAGCGCGAGCGGCTCACCCGGCTGCTCTCGCGCGGCCGCTCCGTCCGGCTGACCGGCCCCGCCGGCTCCGGCCGCAGCGCCCTGCTGGACGCCGTCGCCGACGACTGCGCCGGCCTCGCCCCCGACGGCGTCGTCCGCCTCACCGGCTACCACCGCACCGTCACCGACGTCCTGTACGACCTGTTCGCCGCCGTCCACCACGCGCCCCAGCACCGCCCCGACCGGGCCGCGCTGCTCGGCTTCGTCCGCGAGATCGGCGCCGTCGTCGTCCTGGACGACCTCGAATTCGGCGGCGCCGCCCTGGACGAGCTCCTCGACGCCACCCCCGAGTGCGCCTTCCTCTTCTCCGCCACCCCCGACGTCGCCGCGCCCTCCGCCGACTCGCACCTCGAGGAGGTCTTCCTCGGCGGCCTCGACCGCACCGCCTGCCTGGAGCTCCTGGAGCTCTGCGTCGACCGGCCCCTCACCGACGAGGAGGCCGGCTGGGCGGCCGACCTGTGGTTCGAGTCCGAGGGCCTGCCGCTGCGCTTCGTCCAGGCCGGCGCGCTGCTGCGGCTCGGGGCGCCGCCCGCCGACGGCCGGGGGAGCGAGGCGCCCGCCGCCGACTCCGCCGCCGACGAGTTCGGCGTCGTCGCCGAGCGGCCCTACGTCGCCGCCGCCGAGGCGGGCGCCGACCACGGCGGCACGCCGCTGCCCTCCCTCGCCGACGCCTGCCGCCCGGCCGTCCCGCTCGCCTCCCGGCTCGGCGACGCCGCCCGCGACACCCTGCGCTTCGCCGTCGCCCTCGGCGGCGAGGTCCCGCACCAGGCCCACCTGCCCGCCCTCGCCGGCGACACCCACGCCGACTCGGCCGTCGGCGAGCTGCTCGCCGCCGGCCTGATCACCGCCGTCGCCGGGCACTACCGCCTCGCCGCGGGCGTCGCCGCCCAGCTCACCGCCGAGGGGTACGGCAGCGGCGCCGCCGAGCGCGCCCACGCCGCCGCCCAGCACTACGCCTGGTGGTCCGGCCACCCCTCCGTCACCCCCGAGCGGGCCGCCGCCGAGGCCGACGCGATCCTCGCCGCCCTCTCGGCCCTGGCGGCCGGGGGCGACCCCGGCCACCGCGCCGCCGCCGTCCTCCTCGCCCGCACCGCCGCGCCCGCCTTCGCCGCCGCCCTGCACTGGAGCGCCTGGGAGCGCGTGCTGCGCTACGGCCAGGAGGCCGCCCGGCGCGCCGGCGAGGTCGGCGAAGAGGCCTACTTCCACCACGAGTTGGGCGTCCTGGCGCTCTGCACCGGCAATCTGCAGCGGGCCCGCGCCGAGCTGGAGGCCTCCGTCGGCATGCGCGGGGTCATGGCCGACAAGCGCGGCGCCATAGCGGGCCGCCGGGCGCTCGCGCTGGTCGCCGACCGCTCCGGGTTCACCCCGGCCGGCCCGGCGGGCAGCCCCGCGGGAGGCCCGTCCGCCGCCGCGCCCCGGCCCGGCGCCGGCCGCCCCGGCGCCGTGCCGCCCGTGGCGCCGCCGGCCGTGCCCCGGCCCCCCGGCGGGTCCGCCGGGCGCACACCCGCCGGCGAGGAGATCCCGGCCGCCCGCAGCGAGCAGTCCGCGGCGCCGCCGTCCGCGCCCGCCTCCGCTTCCCCGGCGGTCCCCGGCGCCGACCCGGACCAGGTCGCGACCACGGTCATCGCCCGCCTCGCGGCCGAGCGCGACCGGAAGCAGCGCGGCCCCGCGCGGCAGCCCTGGGCCCGGCAGATGATGATGGGCGGCGCCCGCCGCAACCTCGTCGCGGCCGGTGCGGGCGCCCTGCTCGCCGCCGTCCTCGGCACCGTCGTCACCCTGGGGATCACCTCCGGCGGCCAGGACGGCAAGTCGCCCGAACGGGTGAAGCCGGGACAGTCCGCCTCGCAGCAGGACGGCGACAACGGCCTCACCGCCGACCAGCGGGACCCCGGCGAGGCCGGGCACGCCCAGGTGCCGGGCAAGCCCGGCAAGCCGGGCCACTCGCCCGGCGCGGGCAGCTCCGGCCCGGCCTCCCCGGGCGCCTCCGGCAGCACGTCGCCGAGCGGCGCCCCGAGCGCGAGCGGCGAGCCCTCCGCCCCGCCCTCCTCCGGCGGCACGTCGCCGAGCCCGTCGCGCTCGCAGGGCGGCGGCAAGCCCTCGCAGTCGCCCTCGCCGAGCAGGAGCAGCAGCGGCGGCACCGAGCCCTCGTCGAAGCCCCCGGCGTCGCCGTCCTCGCCCTCCGTGCCGTCCTCGCCCGTCGGCGGCGGTTCGAGCTCGGCGAGCGGCCCCGTCGGCGGCAGCAGCCAGTCGGCCGCGAGCGGCCCGTCGGGCAGCAAGCCGGCGGACGGCAGTGTCAGCGGCAGCGGGAGCCCGTCGACCTCGGGCGCGTAGGCACGACCCCGCTCCCGGCGCCTGAGCACGGGCACGTCCCGGGCGGGGCATGCGAGCCCGCCCGGGCGGAGGAAGCCCGGGCCCGCCCCAGGCGCCTGAGCGTGTCCCCTTCCCGGGCGGAGGGATGTGGGCCCGCCCGGGGCCCGGCGCGGGAACGCGAACGCCGGACGGCTGGCACAGCCCGTCCGGCGTTCGGTGATGCTCCCGCAGCGCGGCTCAGAACAGCCGCAGCTTGTCGTCCTCGATGCCGCGCAGCGCGTTGTAGTCCAGGACGACGCAGCCGATGCCGCGGTCCGTGGCCAGCACGCGCGCCTGCGGCTTGATCTCCTGGGCCGCGAAGACGCCGCGCACGGGCGCCAGGTGCGGGTCGCGGTTGAGGAGTTCCAGATAGCGTGTGAGCTGCTCCACACCGTCGATCTCGCCACGTCGCTTGATCTCCACGGCCACCGTCGCGCCGTCGGCGTCGCGGCAGAGGATGTCCACCGGGCCGATCGCCGTGGGGTACTCGCGGCGGATCAGGGTGTAGCCGTCGCCGAGCGTCTCGATGCGGTCCGCGAGGAGCTCCTGAAGGTGCGCTTCCACGCCGTCCTTGATGAGGCCGGGGTCCACGCCGAGCTCGTGGGAGGAGTCGTGCAGCACTTCCTCCATCGTGATGATCAGCTTCTCGCCCGCCTTGTTGACCACGGTCCATACGCTCCCGTCGCCCTCCTTGAGGGTGCACGGCGGGGACATCCAGTTGAGCGGTTTGTAGGCGCGGTCGTCCGCATGGATCGAGACGCTGCCGTCCGCCTTGACGAGGATCAGCCGCGGGGCGGAGGGGAGGTGGGCGGTGAGCCGGCCCGCGTAGTCCACGGAGCAACGGGCGATGACGAGACGCATGGTGCGCAACGCTACTCGACTCCTGCCCCCTGACGCGATTCGCCCCTGATGGGCCCCTTCGCCGTTGGCTGGTTGTCGGTGCGTTCTCCTGGTGCGCCCGCAGTGGCCGAATTACCGTGGAAGCGGGCGGTCGTCGTACGGGCACGGGGCGTCGTCGTCCGCTCGCCCATCCGTGAGACCCCGCTCGCGGGGTCGCGAGAGGAGAACCCATGTCGCTCGACGTCTCACCGGCCCTCCTTGAACAGGCCGAGCGAGGCGAGGTCGATGAAGCGGAATTCGTCGACTGCGTCCGGACCTCCCTGCCGTACGCGTGGGAGATGATCAGCTCCCTGGTGGCCCGGCTCAGGATCGACGGTGGCGAGTTCGCCGACAACCAGACGCCTCCGCCGGACGAGCAGGCCCGCGGCCAGTTGCTGCGCGCACTGGCCAGTGACGCCATACGCGGTGCGCTGGAACGGCACTTCGCCGTGCGGCTGGCCTTCCAGAACTGCCACCGGGTGGCGGTCTTCCCGCTCGCCGCGGAGGCGGACGAGCGCCTCGCCCGCTTCACGTCGGTCCGGGGCCAGCTGCTGAACCAGTCCCCGGAACTCCGGGACTGCTGAGCCGTTCGTGCTGCCGCTCCGCATGCGGGAGGTGTCGAGTGCGGTGCGGGAGCGGCAGCAGCCCCGGAAAGGCAAGGCCGGCGGGAGGGCCGGCGGCTCAGTCGAGCAGCGGCAGCACTTCGCTGCCGAGCCGGCGGAGGTTGTCCTCGGTGGCGGCGAGGTCCCCGGAGCCCTCGGCCAGCAGGGCGAAGCGCGTGATGCCCGTGCGCTCCGCGGTGGCGGCGAGGCGGTCGGCGCACAGCTGCGGCGGGCCGACGGGGTGCAGCTCGCACAGCAGCCGGGTGTACTCGACGGGATCACGCATCGCGCGGGCCCTGCCGTCGACCGTCACATGGGCGGAGAGCCCCTGGTGCAGCCAGCCCGGCATGGCCTTGGTGAGCGTCTCCGCGGCCTCCTGGCGGCGGTCCCCGACCTGCACGACGCCGGCCGCGACGTGACCGGCCGCGGCGACCTCCTCGGGCGAACGCCCCGCCTCCAGTGAGCACTTGCGCCACAGGGCGACCATCTCCGCCTTCTCCGCGTCCCCGCTGTGCATCCCGAGCAGCATGGGCAGCCCCTGTGCGGCCGCGAGACGCACGCTCGACGGCGAGGTGCAGGCCACGACTACGGGAGGGCCGGAACGATCCTCCAGATCGTCGGGGCGGGGGACGACCGGCACTTCACGGAAGCGGAACCGGGGCCCGTCGGCGCCCACGCGGGGTTCGCGCAGCCACCGCATCAGCAGGCCCAGGGACTCGGGGAACCCCTCCTCGTACGCCGCCACACCGGAGTTGAAGACCTCCAGATCGACCCAGGGGCCGCCGCGGCCCACCCCGAGGGTGAACCGGCCCTCCGAGGCGAGGTGCAGCATGGCGGCCTGCTCGCCCAGGGCCACCGGGTGGACCGTGGGCAGCACGCTGACGGCTGTGCCCACCCGGATCCGGCGGGTGCGGCCGAGGGCCAGCGCCGCGAGGGTGACCGCCGACGGGCAGACGCCGTACGGCACGAAGTGGTGTTCGGCGAACCAGACCGCATCCAGCCCCGCCTCTTCGGCGACCACTGCCGTCCGCACGGCCCGGTGCAGGGCCTCGGCGTGCCCCTGGCCCGGGAACTGGGCGGCCAGGACGAATGCTCCAACGCGCATCGCTCTTGCTCCTCCTAGCGACCGACGCGGCATCCCCCACCGGAAATAACGGGGGACACGTGCCGGAGGCACGGCTCCGCGTTAAGTTTTCATGATGATCGGGAGAGCGTCCGGTGAGGGCGGGGGGAGACGCCTGTCCACCACGGTGACTCTGACGCGTAACCTGGTCACGGCCCGTAGCTCTCCGACCATCCGAGGTGCCCCGTGTCTCCGCGCCGAAACCGCCCGCGAGGCGGCGCAGACAAGCAGTCCGACGCTCCGCGCGCGGAGGGCGGCGACCGCTACGGCCTGGAGCGCACAGAGGACTGGCAGGGCGAGGAGTGGGTGGTCCGCACGATCGGCGGCGGCGGAGCCACGAAGCACTACCGCTGCCCCGGCTGCGACCAGGAGATCCCGCCGGGCGTACCGCACTTGGTGGCCTGGCCGCAGTACGGGGCCGGCATCGAGGACCGGCGGCACTGGCACAAGTCCTGCTGGAACGCGAGGGACCGCCGGAGCGTGAGGCTCCAGCGGTCCCGTAACGCACCGCGCTATTGAGTCGTGTGCGCCGGGCAGGGCCCGGCGCCCCGGTCGCCGGGCCGCCGGAGGCGCTACGCGTCGCGCTTGAGCAGCGCGGCGAAGGCGCCGCCGAGGGCGACGGCCGCGGCGATCGCCATGACCCACAGCGGATCCCAGCCGGTCAGGCTGGCGTTGGAGTCGTTGCCGGAGGCGCCGTAGAAGACCGACAGCATCATCGGGATCGAGTACTCGAAGAGGACCTCGCGGACCTTCATCAGGCTCTCGGTGAACATGAACATCCCGACGACCAGCGGCAGCAGGACGACGCCGAGCATCACCGTGATCGCGCCCGCGGAGTGGCGCAGCAGCGTGCCCACGCCGAGCGACACAAGGCCGAGGAACCCGACGAACAGGCTCGTGCCGACCGTGGTCTTGAGCCACTCACTGCCGCCGGCGGCGAACTCCGTCTGGTCGTCCAGCAGGGCGACGTCGGCCATCCCCACCACCACGGTGGAGACCAGGGTGACGACGAAGGCCAGGGCGAAGAAGACGATCGCCTTGGCCGCCAGCACGCGGACCCGGTCCGGGCAGGCCGTCAGCGTTGTGCGGATCATGCCCGTGCCGTACTCGGTGGAGATCGTCAGCACGCCGAGCGTGATCACGCAGATCATGCCGAGCATCAGGCTGAAGAAGCCGGCGGCGAGCGGCGTGGTGCCGTTCATCGTGCTGTTGGAGGCGTTGACGGCCAACGCGATCAGCAGGCCGACGCCGACGACGATCGCCACCATGACGCTGAGCGTCCAGACCGTGGAGCGCACCGAACGGATCTTGGTCCACTCGGCCGCGACGGCGTCCATGAGCGTCGCCTTGCGCACCGGGATCGGCGACACGTAACCGGCGGGGCCGGGCGCGCCGCCCGCGGGCGCGGTGCCGGGCCAGTAGCCGGGCGCGGCGTGCGGCGCGGCCTGCGGGGCGCTCTGCGGAGCCGCCGGGTGGGCCGCCTGGGGCTGGGGGGTGGTCATCGGGCGTCCTCGCTGTCGCGCTTGGTGAGGTCGGCAGGGGCGGGGGCGGGGGCGGGCGCGGCCGCCGGGGGCTGCGGAGCCGCCTGGGGCGGCTGCGGGGCGGCGGCCTGGGGCTGCGCGTACGGGTTGGGCTGCTCGCCCGGCAGGACGGGGTAGGGGTTGCCCTGCGGCGGGGCCCAGCCCTGCGGGGCGCCGGCGCCGGGGTGGCCGTAGCCGTGGCCCGGGGGCGGCGGGGCGAGGGCCGCGAGCTGGTCGGCCGTCGAGCGGTAGTCGACCGCGCCCTGCGTCATGCGCATGTACGCCTCCTCCAGGGAGGCCTGGTGCGGCGAGAGCTCCCACAGCCGGACGTCCGCCCCGTGGGCGATGTCGCTGATCCGGGGGAGCGGCAGGCCGGTGACGCGCATCCCGCCGTCCGGCTCGGCCAGCACCTGGCCGCCGGCCTCGACGAGCGCGGCCGTGAGCTTCTCGCGGCTCTCCGGCTCGGTCTCCGGGGTGCGCACGCGCGCGAAGTCCGCGGAGTTCGCGGAGATGAAGTCCTTGACGCTCATGTCGGCCATGAGCTGGCCGCGGCCGATCACGATCAGGTGGTCGGCGGTCAGGGCCATCTCGCTCATCAGGTGCGAGGAGACGAAGACCGTACGGCCCTCGGCCGCGAGCTGCTTCATCAGGTTGCGCACCCAGAGGATGCCCTCGGGGTCGAGGCCGTTGACCGGCTCGTCGAAGAGCAGCACCTGGGGGTCGCCCAGGAGGGCGGCGGCGATGCCGAGGCGCTGGCCCATGCCCAGCGAGAAGCCCTTGGAGCGGCGCTTCGCGACGTCCTGCAGGCCCACGACGCCGAGGACCTCGTCCACCCGGCGGGCCGGGATGCCGCCGAGCTGGGCGAGCGAGAGCAGGTGCATGCGGGCGCTGCGGCCGCCGTGCACGGCCTTCGCGTCGAGCAGCGCGCCGACCTGGCGCGGAGCGTTGGGCAGGCTGCGGAAGGGGTGGCCGCCGATCGTGACGTGCCCGGACGTGGGCTGGTCCAGACCCAGGATCATGCGCATGGTCGTCGACTTGCCGGATCCGTTCGGACCCAGGAAGCCGGTGACGGCTCCGGGCCGCACCTGGAACGACAGATTGTGTACGGCCGTCTTGGCGCCGTAGCGCTTTGTCAGACCGACTGCCTCGATCATTCTCCGCCCCTCGCGAGCTCTTTTGGGCGTAAGGCCCCGTAAGGGTTAGGAGCATAACGAGGAGCTGACGGTTCCCGTTACTCGTGGTGAAGCTCGGGGAGGCCCTCGGGCCGGGCCCAGCCCGCCCGGTGGAAGACCGCCCTCCCCTCGGCCCGCACCGCCTCGTCCGCCCGCGCCCGCTCCACCCAGCGCTCCGGGCCGGGGCCGAGCAGCGCGCGCAGCTCCGCCGAGGCCGCCAGCAGGGCGGTCAGGAGGGCGCCCTGGTCGCCGCCGCCGGGCCGGGGGCGGCCGGTGGCGGGGTCGGCGAGGACGCCGTGCACGCTCACGTACAGATACGCGCCGCCGAGCGGCTCCCCGGACGGCAGCGTCATGGGGAAGGCGCCGCCCGGCACCCATACGCGGCGGTAGTTGAATTCGGTCTCGTCGACGGCGGCCAGCTGCGCGGGGTCCAGCCAGCCCGCGACGAGCGTGTGCCGGGCCGCGGGCTCGGCGTAGGGCGCCGCCGCCACGTAGCCGTGCAGCCCGATGTGTGCGGAGCAGCCGATGCCGATGCCGCGCACCTGGACGGGCACCATCGGCACGGTGGCGCCCGCGCCGCGCAGGGTGAGCTTGTGGTGCAGCTGGGCGGGGGAGGCGTTGGAGCCGACGGCGAGGACGGGGCGGCGCGTGCCGCTGCGCGCGGCGCCGAGCCGGTCGAGGAGCTCGTCGAGCGCGGGCTCGGCGGCGGGGGTTCCGTCCGGCGGTGGTGCGCCGGACGGCGCACGGCCCTCGGCACCCGGCTGCCCGCCGCTGGGCAAGGCGGCGGGCGCCGGACCGGCGCCGTCCGGCGAACGCGCCGGGTCCGCAGCCGGCCCGCTCGCCATCCCCGTCACCACCCGCCACTCGCCCAGCGGCCCGGGTGCCGGCCGCAGGGGCAGCAGCCGCCCGTCCGTCAGCAGAGCCGGCTCCTCGACGGGGCGGCCGGGGTACGTCAGCGGCAGCTCGGCGGGCGCCCCGTCGAGCCCGAGGGCCCGCAGACTCCGGTCGGTCAAGGCGGCTCCTCGATCACGGGTGGCGGCGCGGCACCACCGGTCGTCCGTCGCGTACGGCTCGGCCCGGCTCGGCACCGCCGGTCAGGCTCGCGGTGGTGTCTCGCCGCGGCGGAAGAACAAGCCCGCTGACGGGCTCGTCGAGCCCCGCCGGGGCGGCACGGCCGGCCGGGCGACGGCCCTGCCGACGGGCGCGGCATCGCCCGGGAAGGAACGCCCACCGCCGGGACACGACCGTCACCCCGCAAAGAATGCCCGCCGCCACGGCGATCCACCCCCGCGGCGAGAGTCCGGCGGAATCCGGAGGAACCGGAGCTCCCGTGTACAAAAGAGTCCGCCGGCCAGGCGCTACGCGTCGCGCCGCTTCAGCACCGCGTACCCGCCCGCCAGCGCCGCCACCACCCACAGCGCCATGATCGCGAAGCCGCCCCACGGCCCGTACGGGGCGTCGTCCGCGATCGTCACCACCTGCATGACCTTGCGGCCGGCCTGGTCGGGCAGGTACTGCGCGACCTTCTTCGTGGCGCTCACCGCGCCGAGGATGTTGGAGATGATGAAGAAGAACGGCATGAGAATGCCGAGCGAGAGCATGGGGCTGCGCAGCATCGCCGCGATGCCCATCGAGAACACCGCGATCAGCGTCATATAGAGGCCGCCACCGATCACCGCGCGCAGGACGTGCGCATCGCCGATCGAGGTCCGGTGGTCGGCGAGCATCGCCTGGCCGATGAAGAAGGAGACAAAGCTCGTCGCCATCGCGATCACGAACGCGACGAGCGCCGCAACGGTGATCTTGCTGAAGAGGAACGTGCCGCGTTGCGGAACCGCCGCCAGGGAAGTCCGGATCATTCCGGTGCTGTATTCATTGGACACCACCAGCACCCCGAACACGATCATGGCGAGCTGGCCGAGTCCCATTCCCGCGAAACTCGTAAAGGTCGGGTCGAAATTCACCCGCTCCTTCAGCGGCATTTGATTGAAGTTGCTGCTGGTGAAAGCACTGATCAGGGCGCCGAGCGCCACGGTCACCACGAGTGCGAGACCGAGCGTCCACACCGTCGACCGGACGGATTTGATCTTTGTCCATTCCGATTGCAGGACCTGCGCCACCACCGCCACCGTCAGGATCCCTTCTTCTTCTGCCAGTCGGCTCCCCACCCGCCGCCGGGCGGTGCCGCGGCGACGCCCGGCGGGCCCGCCGCATCCGGCGGGGCGTCCGCACCCGGCGGCGCGCTGTGCGCGTGGTACTCCACCGACTCGGCGGTGAGCTGCATGAAGGCCTCTTCCAGGGACGCCTGCTGGGGGCTCAGCTCGTGCAGCACGAGCCGGTGGCGCGCGGCGAGCTCGCCCAGCTCCGCCGCCTCCGTGCCGTCGACCTCCAGATGGCCGTCCTCGGTGGTCACCGCCGTGACCCCGGCCCCCGCCAGCACGTCCAGCAGCCGCTCCACCTCGGGCGAGCGCAGCCGTACGTACGACCGCGAGTTCTGCTTGATGAAGTCCGCCATCGAGGTGTCGGCGAGCAGCCGGCCCTGGCCGATGACGATCAGGTGGTCGGCGGTCAGGGCCATCTCGCTCATCAGGTGCGAGGAGACGAAGACCGTGCGCCCCTGGGCGGCGAGGTTCTTCATCAGATTGCGGATCCAGTGGATGCCCTCGGGGTCCAGCCCGTTGACGGGCTCGTCGAACATCAGGATCTGCGGGTCGCCCAGCAGCGCGCCCGCGATGCCCAGGCGCTGCCCCATGCCGAGCGAGAAGCCCTTGGAGCGCTTTCCGGCCACCGAGGCGAGGCCGACCGTGTCCAGAACCTCGCGGACGCGGGCCCGCGGGATGCCGTTGCTCTGCGCCAGGCACAGGAGGTGGTTGTGGGCGCTGCGACCGCCGTGCATCGCCTTGGCGTCCAGCAGGGCGCCGACGGTCCGCAGCGGGTCCCGCAGCTGCCGGTAGTGCTGCCCGTCGATGAGGACCGTGCCGTGGGTGGGCCGGTCGAGGTCGAGCATCATCCGCATCGTCGTGGACTTGCCCGCCCCGTTGGGCCCCAGGAAGCCGGTGACGATTCCGGGCCGGACGGTGCAGGTGAGGCCGTCGACGGCGAGCTTCTCGCCGTAGCGTTTGGTCAGGCCCTGCAGCTCGATCATTCCGCCACGGTAAGGGTGACCGACGGGTCCTGCCAGCGGTAGCGGCCCGTCCGTGTGCGGAGGACACCCGTTCGGCCGCACTGGACGGCGGGGCGGCCCCCGGACCACCGCCCTGCGCGCTCGCACGAGCGGCGCACAGGGCACGGACCAGAGCGCTGCCGGCGGTCCGGTCGGATCAGCGGCTCTGCTGCGCCGGGACGCCGCGCGACATCGGCTCGTCGTCACCGGGGACGCCGGCCGCGGCGACGGCGGCGCCGGTCAGCGTGGCCAGCATCTCGCGGACGTTCGTCAGCTGGGCGTTGATGCTGTCGCGGCGGTTGGTGAGCGCCGCCAGCTCGCGCTCGGACTCGCTGCGGATGCGGTCCGCCTTGGCGTTGGCGTCGGCCACGATGTCCTCGGCCTGGCGCTGCGCCGTCTCCACCGTCTGCCGGGCGCGCCGCTCGGCGTCCGTGCGCAGCTTCTCCGCCTCCAGGCGCAGCTGCTCGGCGCGGTGCTCGATCTCCGCCAGCCGCTTCTCCGCCTTGGCCTGACGGGAGGCCAGGTCGCGCTCGGACTGCTCGCGCCGCTTGGCCAGGTTGGTCTCGAAGTCGGCGGCGGCCTGGGCCGCCTTGGCGCGGGTCTCCTCGAAGAGGGCGTCCGCCTCCTCACGCTTGGACTGGGCGTCCTTCTGGGCCTCGGCCCGCAGCTGGGCGGAGTCGCCCTTGGCCTTCTCGACGATGCGCGCGCCCTCGTCCTCCGCCTTGGCCTTGCGGTCGGCGGCGAACGACTCGGCGTCGTTGCGCACCTGCTGGGCGGCGGACTCGGCGAGCTCGCGGTGCTGCTCGGCGGCGCGCCGGGCCTCCTCACGCAGATCCTTGGCCTCTTCCTCGGCCAGCCGAAGGATCTTCTCGACCCTCGCCCCCAGCCCCGCATAGGACGGCTCGGCGTCGTTGACCTGGGCCTGAGCATTCTGCGTCTCGAGGTGCAGCTCCTCGATGCGCTTTTCCAGAGAGGTGATGCGTGCCAGTGCGCTGTCTCGGTCGGCGACGAGCTTGGTAATGCGGTCGTCCACCTGGCCGCGGTCGTATCCACGCCGCACAAGCTCGAAGCCGAAGGGGGAGGAAGTGTCACTCATGGGGTTCCTGTCATAAGAGACCGGTGAGGTGATAGAGGGAATCCTAGGGGTGCGAGCGGCGTGTCATCAGGTGAATGGTCGGCAGATCTGGAGAATGTCCCCCCGTTTGAGTGGCTACTTCTGTGACTGCTTGCCACCCGAACGTGTAGCACCGGCACCGGCCGCTGCCTTCACCCCGCCATCCTTGGCGCTTCCGGCCCCCGGGGCCTCAAAAGATTCCAACGCCTCCAACACGTCCTGGACACGGGAAATCTCGGCCTGAATGTCCTCGCGACGGCGCACCAGGACCTCCAACTCCCGCTTTCCCTCCTCGACAAGGCGCTTTGCCTCCTCCGCACCCTCGGTGCGCAGGCGCTCCGACTCGCGTACGGCGGCGGCCTTCTTCTGCTCGGCCTCCTTGAGCAGGCCCTCCGCCTTCTTCACCGCGGCGATGCGGACCTTGCTCGCCTCGCTGCTGGCGTCCGACAGCAGCTTCTTCGCCTTCTCCTCGGCCTCCGCGAGCTGCTCCGTCGCGGCCGCGACGAGCTTGTCGCAGCGCTCGCCCGCGGACTGCATGGCCTCGGCCGCCTCGCGGCGCGCCCGGCCGTGCAGCTCCTCGACCTCGCCCTCGACCCGGGTGCGCAGCTCGTCGGCGCGCTCCCTTATCGCGGTGGCGTCGCCACGGGCCTCGGCCAGCAGCGTGTCCGCGTCCGTACGGGCCTGCTCCACCAGGGCGTTGCCCTCGCCGGTGGCCTCGGCGACGATCCGCTCGGCCTCGCGGCGGGCTACGCCCACCATCGTGTCGGCCTGCTCCTCGGCGGCCGCGGCCGTACTCAGCGCCTCCTCCTGCGCCTTGGCGATCAGGGCGTCCGCCTGCTCGCCGGCGTCGGCCAGCCGCTTCGCGCCGGCCTCGCGGGCGTCGTCGACGGTCCGCTCGCTCTCGGCGCGCGCCTCCGCACGCAGCCGCTCCGCCTCCTGGACGGCGTCGGCCTTGATCCGCGCGGAGTCCGCGCGCGTGCTGTTGGCGTTCTCCTGCGCGGCGGCCAGCGCCTCGGCGGCCTCCGCGGCCATCCGCTCGGCCTCCGACGTCGCCTCGGCGACGAGGGTGTCCGCCTGCTCGGCGGCCTCCGCGCGGCGGGTGTTCGCCGCCTCGCGGGCCTCGTCGAGGACGCGGGCGGCGTCGCCGCGCAGCCGCTCGGACTCGGCGTCCGCCTCGGCGAGCGTCCGCTCGGCCTGCCCGGCCGCCTCCGTGCGGACGGCCTCGGCGGCCTCCGCGGCCTCCTCGGTCGTGCGGGCGGCCTCGCGGCGCGCGGCCTCCACCGTCGCGGCGGCCTCGGCCCGCAGCTTCTCCGCCTCGGCCGTGGCCTCGGAGATCAGCTCGTCGGCCTGCCCGGCCGCCTCCGTGCGGCGCCGGCCCGCGGCCTCGCGGGCCTCGTCGACGATGCGGTCGGCCTCGGCCTGCGCCCCGGAGGTGAGCTCCTCGGCCTCGCGGACGATCCGCGCGGCCTCGGCGTGGCCCTCCGAACGCATCTTGTTCGCGTCCTCGCGGGCCTCGGCGCGCGCCCGGGACGCGTCCTGCTCGGCCGACGCCAGGGCGTCGGACGCGTCGGTCCGCAGCTGCTTGGACCTGGCGGACGCCTCCGCGACCGTGCGCTCCGCGTCGGCCTTCGCCTTGGCGAGCAGCGCCTCGGCGGCCTCCGCGGCCTCGCCGCGGTGCTTCTCGGCGTCCTTGCGGGCCTCCGTGACCGTCCGCTCGGCCTCGGCGCGCAGCCGGGCGGCCTCCGCGGCCGCCTCCGCCTGCTGCGCCTCCGCCGACTCGCGGGCCTCGTCCAGGACGGACGTGGCCTCGGCGACCAGCCGCTCCGCCTCCGCCGTGGCCTCCGCCATCAGGGCGTCGGCCTGCTCGGCGGCCTCGGAGCGGCGCGCCGCGGCCGCGGCCCGCGCCTCGTCGGCCGTGGCGGCGGCGTCGCGCCGGGCCGCCTCGGCGGTCTCCTCGGCCTCCGCGATCAGCTTCTCCGCCTCGGCCATGGCCTCGGAGAGCAGCTCGTCGGCCTGCACGCCCGCCTCGGCGAGCTTGGCGTGGGCGCTGTCGGTGGCCTCCTCCAGCGTGCGGGCGGCCTCCGCCTCCAGACGCTGGCCCTCCGTGACCGCGTCCGCGAGCGTGCGCTCCGCCTCGGCGGCGGCAGCTTCCGAAGCGGCCTGGGCCTCGGCGCGGATCCGGGCCGCGTCCTCACCGGCGCGCTCGCGCTCGGCGTACGCGTCGGTCCGGACCCGGTCGGCCTCCTCCTGGGCCTCGGTGCGGGTGCGCTCCGCGTTGTGCTCGGCGGCCGAGCGCAGCCCGGCGATCTCCTCCTCGGCCTGCTCGTGCAGCCCCGCGACGGAGTCCCGCACCTGCTGGGCGGTCGCCTCGGCGGCCGACACCAGCTCGGCGGCGCGCACCTCGGCCTCCTCGACCAGGCGCTGGGCCTCCTCCTGCGCCTCGGCGACCCGCTTGCGCGCCGAAGCCAGCAGCTCCTCGCTCTGCTCGCGCGCGGCCTCGCGCTCGGCCTGCGCCTCCGTACGGGCGTCGCCCAGCAGCTCCTCGGCCTCGCGCCGGCGGCGGGCGGCCTCCTCCTGCGCGGCGGCCAGCGCCTCGGCGGCCTCGGCGGCCGTGCGCTCGGCGGCGGCGTTCGCCTCGGCGCGCACCCGGTCGGCGGTCTCCTGCGCCTCGCCGCGCAGCCGCTCGGCCTCCGCATTGGCCTCGGCGCGCAGCCGCGCACCGGCGGACTCGCCCTCGCTGCGGGCGGCGGTGGCCTCCTCGGCGGCCTCGGCGCGCAGCCGCTCCGCCTCGGTCTCGGCCTGCGACTGCAGCGTGCGCACCCGCTCCGCGGTCTCCGTGCGCTGCCGCTCGGTCTCCTCGGCGGCCTCGCGGCGCAGCCGCTCCGCCTCCGTACGGGCGTCGCGCAGCGCCTTCTCGGCGGCCTCCACGCGCTGCTCGGCCTCGGTGTGCAGGCGGGTCAGCTCCGCGTCGGCCTCGGCGCGGCGCGCCTCCGCCGCCTTCTCGGACTCCTCGCGCAGCTTCCGCGCGGCCTCCTCGGCCTCGGTGCGGGTGCGCTCGGCGTGGTCCTCGGCCTCCTCGGCCATCTCCTCGGCCTCGGTGCGCGCCCGCTCCAGGGCCTCCTCGGCCTGCTTGCGCAGGGAGGCGGCCCGCTCGGCGGCCTCCGACCGGACCCGCTCGCCGTCCGCTGCCGCGGACCCGCGCGTCTCCTCCGCGTCGGCCTTGGCCTTGGCCAGCAGCTCCTCGGCGGTCTTCGCCGCCTCCTCGATCTGCTGCAGCGCCTCGCGCCGGGCCTCGCCCCGCAGCCGCTCGCCCTCGGCGACGGCGTCGGCGCGCAGCTGCTCGGCCTCGCCGCGCAGCCGCCGCGCCTCCTCCTGGAGCTCGACGGTCTTGGCGCGGTACTCCTTGGTGTCGTCCTTCGCCGCGCCCTTGAGCTGCTCGGCGGTGTCCGCGGCCTGCTCGCGCAGCCGCTCGGCCTCGGTCTCGGCCTCCTTGCGGATGCGTTCCGCCTCGGCGGCCGCGGCCTTCGTGGTGGCGCGGGCGTCCTCGGAGGCCTTGGACAGGACCTCCTCGGCCGTCCGCGCGGCCTTGGCGAGCTGGGCCGCGGAGTCCTCCGCGGCGGCGCTGCGGGCGTTCTCCGCGGCCTCGGCGACCAGCCGCTCGGCCTCCGCGGCGGCGTCCGCCCGCAGCTGCCCGGCCTCGGCCTTGAGCGCCTCGGCCTCCTTCGTGGCCTCGCTGACCAGCCGGGCGACCTCGGCCCGGGCGGTACGGGTGCGCTGCTCGTTCTCCGACTCGGCGCCGGACAGGCTGCGGGCCGCGCTCTCCTTCGCCTCGGTGACCAGCTTCTCGGCCTCGGCGCGCGCCTCGCGCAGCGCCGCGTCGGCCTCCTGCAGGCGGGCATCGGCGGTACGGCTCAGCTCGGCCGCGGCCGTGCGCGCCTGCTCGCTCTCCGTGCCCGCGGCGGCCCGCAGCTGCTCGGCGTGGTCGGTGGCCTCCTGCGCCTGCGCGGACGCGGCGGTCAGCAGCCGCTCGGCGTCCGTACGGGCACGGCGCAGCAGCGCCTCGGCCTCGGCGCGGGCCTCGTCGGCGGCGGAGCTGAGGCGGGACCGGGCCTGCTCGGCCAGCCGCTGGGCCTCGGCGCGGGCCGCGGCCAGGGCCTGCTCGGCCTCCGCCCGGGACTCCTCCAGCAGCCGGCGGGCCTGCGACTCCGTACGCGCCCGCAGCTGCTCGGCCCAGGCGACGTTCTCGTTGACGTGCGACTCGACGGTCTGGCGGCGCTCGTTGAGCTCCTCGTCCAGGCGCTGGCGGCGGGCGACGGCCTCCGCGTGGAGCTCGGCCTCCATCCGCGCCTGGCGCTCGGCCTGCTCCTGCAGCAGCCGCTGCGTCTGCGCCCGGGCCTCGCGCAGCTCGCGCTCGGCGTCCGTACGCATCTGATCCGCCTGAATCTGGGCATTGCGGAGCAACTGCTCCGCCTGGTAACCCATGTCGGCGGTGTCGTACGCCGGGCGGTGGGCGAGATTGCGGCGCGCCTCGTGGAGCTTGGCGCGCAGCACCTCGACCTGGTAGCCGAGGTCGTCGGCGTGCTGGACCGCCTTCTCCCGCTCCTTCTTCAGCCGCTCCATCTCGGCTTCGAATTGCGAGAGGTGGTCGTCAGCCTCGTAGCGGTCGTTGCCCCGCACTGCGCGGTCCCATCCGTCCCCTGGTCGCCTTGGCGGCCGGCCCGTTCCCGCGTGTATGGGTTGGAATCCGGAGCCCGCCCTTCCGAAGAAATGGTGTCAGATCATCGGTACAGCCCGGTCCGGGCCCCCACCCCAGGACCCCGGCCGAACCCGCACTCTACCGGCCGGGGGGAGTGCGGGTCAGTGCTCCTGGTCCGCCGGGGGCGCCGAGGTGACCAGTTCCGTCAGCACGCCGTGGCAGTCCTTGGGGTGCAGGAAGGTGATCCGCGAGCCCATCGAACCGCGCCGCGGCTCGTCGTAGAGCACCCGGACGCCCTTGTCCCGGACGGCTTCCGCGTCCGCGTCCACGTCCGCCGTGCCGAACGCGATGTGGTGAACGCCCTCACCGTTCTTCGCCAGCCACTTGCCTACCGCGGAGTCCTCCCGCGTCGGCTCCAGCAGCTGCAGATAGGAGGCCCCGCCGTCCGAGGTGTCATTGATTTTGAGCATGGCCTCACGAACGCCCTGCTCCTCGTTGACCTCGGTGTGGAACACCTCGAAGCCGTACGTGGCACGGTAGAACTCGACAGTCCGGTCGAGGTCGAAGCAGGCGATCCCGATGTGGTCGATACGCGTCAGCATGGAACCAGTGCACCGCCGTACGGCTTGGTCACGCAACGTGTACGCAACGTGCTTGCGATCACACCCGCTGCCCGGTGACCGCGGGGGTACCGCTCAGTACATTGACGGAAACCCTCGTGCTGCACTCCTCGGGGGGCAACCCCCGGACCCCCGGCCGGAAGACCGGGGTGCTCCGCCGTCCATCCTCATCACCTGAAGGGGCCGCGCCTCATGTCCGGTACGAACGGTTCGACCAGCACCACTTCCGTGATCGTCGCGGGTGCCCGTACGCCCATGGGCAAGCTGCTCGGCTCCCTGCGCAGCTTCTCCGCGGCCGAGCTGGGCGGCTTCGCCATCAAGGCGGCCCTCGACCGGGCCGGCATCGGCGGCGACCAGGTGCAGTACGTGATCATGGGTCAGGTGCTGCAGGCCGGCGCCGGGCAGATCCCGGCCCGCCAGGCGGCGGTCAAGGGCGGCATCCCCATGAGCGTCCCCGCCCTCACCATCAACAAGGTCTGCCTCTCCGGCCTGGACGCCATCGCGCTGGCCGACCAGCTCATCCGCGCGGGCGAGTTCGACATCGTGGTGGCCGGCGGCCAGGAGTCCATGACCAACGCCCCGCACCTGCTGCCCAAGTCCCGCGAGGGCTACAAGTACGGCGCCATCGAGATGCTCGACTCGATGGACCACGACGGCCTCACCGACTCCTTCGAGTCCATCGCCATGGGCGCCTCCACCGAGAACCACAACACCCGCCTCGGCATCGGCCGCGCCGAGCAGGACGAGATCGGCGCCCGCTCCCACCAGCGCGCCGCCGCCGCCCAGAAGAACGGCGTCTTCGAGGCCGAGATCACCCCCGTCGAGGTCCCGCAGCGCAAGGGCGACCCGGTCGTCTTCGCCCAGGACGAGGGCGTCCGCGGCGACACCACCACCGAGGTCCTCGGCAGGCTGCGCCCGTCCTTCCGCAAGGACGGCACGATCACCGCCGGCACCTCCTCGCAGATCTCCGACGGCGCCGCCGCCGTCGTCGTGATGAGCAAGGCCAAGGCCGAGGAGCTGGGCCTTGAGTGGATCGCCGAGATCGGCGCCCACGGCAACGTCGCCGGTCCCGACAACTCCCTGCACTCCCAGCCCTCCAACGCCATCAAGCACGCGGTGAGCCGCGAGGGCCTGACCGTCGAGGACCTCGATCTCATCGAGATCAACGAGGCGTTCGCCGCGGTCCTCGTGCAGTCAATCAAGGACCTCGGCGTGTCCCCGGAAAAGGTGAACGTCAACGGCGGTGCCATCGCGCTCGGCCACCCGATCGGCATGTCCGGCGCCCGCACCGTCCTCCACCTCGCGCTGGAGCTCAAGCGGCGCGGCGGCGGCATCGGCGCGGCGGCCCTGTGCGGCGGCGGCGGCCAGGGCGACGCCCTGATCATCCGGGTGCCCGGCAAGTAACCGCTCCGGCGGAGAGCCCTTTACGAGAACGGAGCCGTGATGGTGGACGTCCCCGCACTGGTGGAGCAGGCCCGCGAGGGCCGGCCGCGCGCCGTGGCCAGGCTGATCTCCCTGGTGGAGGGGGCGTCCCCGCACCTGCGCGACGTCATGGCCGCGCTGGCCCCGCTGACCGGCGGCGCGTACGTCGTCGGCCTCACCGGCTCGCCCGGCGTCGGCAAGTCCACGTCCACGTCGGCGCTGGTCAGCGCGTACCGCCGGATGGGCAAGCGGGTCGGCGTGCTGGCCGTCGACCCGTCCTCGCCGTTCTCGGGCGGCGCCCTCCTCGGCGACCGCGTACGGATGTCCGACCATGCCTCCGACCCCGGCGTGTACATCCGCTCCATGGCCACGCGCGGCCACCTGGGCGGCCTGGCTTGGGCCGCCCCGCAGGCCATCCGCGTGCTGGACGCGGCCGGGTGCGACGTGATCCTCGTCGAGACGGTCGGCGTCGGCCAGTCCGAGGTGGAGATCGCCTCCCAGGCCGACACGAGCGTGGTGCTCCTCGCCCCCGGCATGGGCGACGGCATCCAGGCCGCGAAGGCCGGAATCCTGGAGATCGGCGACGTCTACGTCGTCAACAAGGCCGACCGCGACGGCGCCGACGCCACGGCCCGCGAGCTCAACCACATGCTGGGCCTGGGCGAGGCCCGCGCCCCCGGCGACTGGCGGCCGCCCATCGTCAAGACCGTGGCCGCGCGCGGCGAGGGCACGGACGAGCTCGTCGAGGCGCTGGAGAAGCACCGGGCCTGGATGGAGGAGCGGGGCGTCCTCGCGGACCGCCGCACGGCCCGGGCCGCCCGCGAGGTCGAGACCATCGCCGTCACGGCGCTGCGCGAACGCATCGCCGACCTCCACGGCGACCGCCGCCTGACCGCCCTGGCGGAACGCATCGTGGGCGGCTCGCTGGATCCGTACGCGGCCGCGGACGAACTGGTGGCGGGGATCACGAACGGCTGAGCGCCCGGTGGCGGCCGGGGTTCGCGCACCGCACCCCGTCCCGTCATAGAACGCTCACACGAATAACTGAAACGGATCTTGCTCCGGGATCGTCTCCACCGACGTACCCCGTTCCCGTCGAGAGCGATCAGCCCTTGAGCAAGAACCGGCACAAGCTGCGTCCCCGCCGCCGCAGGACGGAGGAGCCTGCAGCCCGCAAGCGCTTCGTCGACTACCCGCGTCAGGGGAGACGCGGCGTGCGCCGCTGGCTGCCGTCGTGGCGGCAGTGGCTGGGCACGGTGCTGTTCTTCCTCGCGTGCGCGACGGGCCTGTTCGCGTACGTCTACGCCACCGTCGACATCCCCGACGAGAACGCGGCGGCCCGCCAGGAGGCCAACACCTACTACTGGTCGGACGGTTCGCAGCTCGCGAGCGTCGGCGAGGTCAACCGCACCATCGTCCGCCTGTCCGATGTGCCGGAGTCCGCGCAGAACGCGGTGATAGCCGCCGAGAACGAGAGCTTCTACCGTGACCGCGGAGTGTCGTTCAAGGGCATCCTGCGGGCCTTCGCCAGCACGGCGGGCGGCGAGGAGACCCAGGGCGGCTCCACGATCACCCAGCAGTACGTGAAGAACACCTACCTCTCCCAGGAGCAGACGGCCACCCGGAAGGTCAGGGAACTCGTCATCGCCCTGAAGGTGGACCGGACCAAGAGCAAGCAGGAGGTCCTGCAGGGCTACCTCAACACCAGCTGGTTCGGGCGCGGGGCGTACGGGATCGAGGCCGCGGCCCAGTCCTACTACGGCATTCCCGCAAAGAAACTGAATCCCAGTCAGAGTGCCATGCTGGCGGCCCTGTTGAAGGGGGCCGAGCTCTACGACCCGTCGGTCAGTGCGGGCAACCACGAGCGGGCGGTGGACCGCTGGAAGTGGATCCTCGACCGGGAGGTGCGGACCGGCCGCATGTCCCGCGCCGAACGGGACACGTACCGGGACTTCCCCGAGCCCCGCAAGCCGTCCATGGCCGGCGGGCTCCGCGGCCAGACCGGCTACCTCGTCGACGTCGCCAACAAGTACATCAAGCAGCGGGCCATGCTCACCGAGCAGGACCTGGCCCACGGCGGCTACCGGATCCACACCACCTTCGACAAGAACCGGACGCAGCGGCTGAAGCAGGCCGTGGACGACGTCGTCACCAAGGACATCGACCCCGGCAAGCGCCCGGAGACCGACACGGACGTCCAGGTCGGAGCGGCCTCCGTGCGCCCCTCGGACGGCGCCGTCCTCGCCCTCTACGGCGGGCCCGACGCCACGAAGCACTTCGCCAACAACGCCGACACCTCGGGCGTCCCCGTGGGCTCGGCGTTCAAGCCGTTCGTCCTGGCCGCCGCCCTGGAGGGCGGAAAGGACGCGGACAGTTACTACGACGACGCCGGCAAGCTGCAGTCCGGCTCCGGAGCGGGCCCCGACGAGAACCACCCGACCCTGCGCCGGGCGCTGACGTCCGGCGGCAACGCCACGTACGTCCGCCTGGGCAAGGAGACCGGGACGGCACAGGTCCGGGACACGGCCGTCCGCACCGGACTCCTCAAGGGCAGCATGGCCGCCCTGGACGAGTCCTTCCCCATCGGCTCGTCCACGCCGAGCGCCGTGCGCATGGCCGCCGCGTACGGCACGTTCGCCGGCCGGGGCCTGCAGAACGACCCCTACTCGGTGACCAAGGTCGTCAAGGACGGCCATTCGGTAGGGGGGTTCGAGAGCCGTGCCAAGGCGAGGCGGGCCCTGTCGAAGGAGACCGCGGAGGAGGTCACGGAGGCACTGCGCACCCCGGAGGGCCACGCGGCGGCCCGCACCGGCGACCAGGACCGGATGAACTCGGCCTGGTACGTGGGCTACACGGACAGCATGTCCACGGCCGTCACCATGTTCCGCACGAAGCCGGACGGGGGGCCGCTCCTGCCGATGACCGCGGTGGGAGGTGAGGACTCCCGGCGCGGCACCGTCTTCCCGGCCCGCATCTGGGCCGGTTACACAGGGGCGGCGGACCGCCCCTGACGCGGGCGGACCGGGCGGGGGCCGGGCTCGGGCGCGGCCCCCGGCCCGGGCTCAGGCGCGGCCGCGGAGCGAGCGGAGGTGCTGGGCCACCGGGGTCAGCGAGGCGTACAGCGACTTGAGGTCGGCCTCGCCCAGGAGGTCGATGAAGTGCTCGCGCACCGAGGCGACGTGGTGCGGGGCCACCTGGCGCATCGTGTCCCAGCCGTGCTCCGTGAGGACGGCGTACAGGCCCCGGCGGTCCGACTCGCAGTTCTCGCGGCGGACCAGGCCCGCGTTCTCCATGCGGGTGATCTGGTGCGAGAGACGGCTCTTCGACTGCAGGGTGGCGGTGGCGAGGTCGCTCATCCGCATCCGGTGGTCCTCGGACTCCGAGAGGTTGACCAGGATCTCGTAGTCGTTGTTGGTGAGGCCGAACGGCTGCAGGTCCCGTTCGAGCTGGTGCATCAGCAGGCGGCTGACGTCCAGGTGGGCGCGCCAGGCGCGCTGTTCCTCTTCGCTGAGCCAGCGGGTGCCGTTCTCGGTGTCCATAGACATAGAGGAATTCTACCTAAGAAAGTTGAAAGATTAACCACTGTAGGTGCGGAGCGCGAGGTCACATGTTCGACGTCACACTCCGCAGAGTACCGCTCACAGCCCGAAGCGGCGCTGGAGGTCTCCGAGCTGGCCCGGCATCCGGGGCATAGATGGCTGATTCGACGGGGTTGCGTGCGGGACCCCCGCCTGGTCCGGGGTCTCGCCGGTGGGGATCTCGGCCATCAGCTGCTCGGTGGACTGCAGCAGCACCGTACCGGCACCCACGAACTCGAACTGGTGCTCCTCGCCCGAGGTGCCGCCCAGCCCCGTGAACGCCCGCACGCCGCCCAGCACGCCCCGCAGGTAGTGGTGGTCGTAGTGGTGACAGGGGGAGGGGCAGTCCGCCCAGCCGACGAGGGCCTGCGGGTCCACCCGGATGGGCGGCTCGACGAAGACGACCGGGCCGTTGGAGGCCGCCACGAACTTGCCCGTGCCGATCAGCGTCAGGAAGCCCGGCACGATCGACTGCTTGAGCGACAGCGACGGCTGGAACGCCAGCAGATTGCCCGAGCGCACCGTCAGGTTGCCGTCCTCCAGGTCGTAGGAGTTGACGTCGAAGCTGCGGTCGGCGAGCAGCATCTTGCCCTTGCCCTCGGCGACCACCCAGTCCGCGGCGTGCAGCGGGGAGTGGAAGCTGTGGGCGATGAGGCGGTCGAGGCGGCCGTGGCCGATGCCGTGGAAGTCGATGTGCCCGTAATAGGCGATCATCTTGCCCTTCTGCAGGAACCACTGGCCGTCCAGGTCCACGCTGAAGGCGTACGGATTGACGTTGTCGTCGGCCGGGAGGGTGTGCGCGTCGAAGACGACCGGACCGTTCACCGTGCTCACAGCTTCTCCTCGCTGGCCTGTACGTACACCGTGCCCTCGCCCGACAGCTCCAGCTGGAAGGCCTCCCCGGAGCCGCGCCCCACCATCTCGCGCCAGCCGAGGGCCGCGGAGAGCTTGCTGCGGACGTCACCGCGGTGCGCGACGTACGCCTGCGGGTCCACGTGCACGGGGCGGCCGGAGCGGATCGGCAGCTCGATGACGCCGCCGTGGGCCATCACGGCGACCGCGCCGTGGCCCTTGAGCGTGGTCGTGAACAGGCCCTGGCCGGTGACCTGCCCGCGGACCATGCCCATCACGCCGCCCTGCGACCCCATGAACATGGTGCCCTGCTGCAGGGAGCCGTCGAAGGCGAGCAGGCGGTCCGCCTCCACGTAGAGCGTCTCGCCCGACAGCTCCACCACGTGCACGTGGTGGCCGCCGTGGCCGAACATCACCGTGCCGCTGCCCTCCACGGTCATCAGCGGAGTGGCCTCATTGGCGACGCGGCGGCCGATCATGCCCAGCACGCCGCCCTGGCCGCCGGTGATGGACGGAGTGAAGGAGACGTCGCCCTTGTAGGCGAGCATGGCGCCGCGCTGGCTGAAGAGGCGCTGGCCGGGCATGATCGTCGCCTCGACCATGCGGGAGTTCAGAGGCCGGAACGGCATTAAACGTCACCTCCGAACGTCGTGCGCTCGCTGGGCTGGACGTAGACGAGGCCCTCGCCCTCGAAGCGGATCTGGAAGGCCTCGCCGGAGCCCTCGCCGATGAACGTGCGGAAGTTGACCCCGGACTGGAAGTGCTGCTTGAGCTTGCCGGTGTGGGCTATGTACGCCCCCGGGTCGACCTGCAGGGGGGTGGACGGGGTCACGCGCAGGACGATCGCCGTGCCGTCCGACATGATCGCCGCCTGGCCCGTGCCCTCCACGGTCGTCGTGAAGAGGCCGTTGCCCTGGGAGGCGCCGCGCAGGCCCGTGAACGTCGTGCCGGTGCGCAGGGAAGCGTCGGCGGCGAGGAGGTTGCTCGCCTCCACGTAGAGCGTCTCGCCGCGGAGGGAGACCAGGTTGACCTCGGTCGCCCGGTCGGCGAAGTAGCAGGTGCCGTGCCCCTTCACCTCCATCACTTCCATCTGCTCGCCGGTGAGCCGGCGCGTGACCATGCCGCGGAGGCCGTCACCGCCGCCGGTCATCTTCTTGAACGTCATGTCGCCCTCGTACGCGACCATCGACCCGTTCTTGGCCTTGACCGCGTCGCCCGTCAGGTCGACGGCGAGGACTTTGCTCCCCTGGAGCCGAAACTGTGCCACGGGACGAAGCTATAGGGCGGACTCGCCGGTCCGACAGGGCCTCGGACCCGGAACGGCCCCGGATTCAGGCATCCGGGACGAGGCTGCAACAATGGACCAGCTTGTGAATGCCCTCACAAGCTGTAGTCGTACCGCCACTGCCCAGCCACTGACTCACGAAGGTGCGTACCCCCGTGGACATCAAGACCGCCTCCGCCCTGCGCCGGCTCCGCCTGGTCTCCGCCCCGGAGGCCGTTTCCTTCCTGCTGCTGATCGTCTGCTCCGTGCTCAAGCGCACGACGGACTTCAACGCCGTACCGGTGATGGGCGCCGTCCACGGCATCCTCTTCGTCATCTACGTCCTCTTCTGGCTGGACGCCTGGAACAAGACCAAGTGGCCCCTGAAGACCGCGGCCCTCTACTTCGTCCTCTCCGTCCTGCCGACCGGCGGCTTCTTCGCCGAGCGCATGCTGCGCCGCGAGGCCGAGGCGAGCGTCATCGCCGCCCGCGCCCGCAAGGAGGGTGTGGTCAACGCATGATCGTCGCCTTTTCGGTGTCGCCCCTGGGCGTGGGCGAGGACGTCGGCGAGTACGTGGCGGACGCGGTGCGCGTGGTCCGCGAGTCCGGCCTGCCGAACCGTACGGACGCGATGTTCACGTCCATCGAGGGCGAGTGGGACGAGGTCATGGACGTCGTCAAGCGCGCCGTCGCGGCGGTCGAGGCGCGGGCGGGACGGGTCTCCCTGGTCCTGAAGGCGGACATCCGCCCGGGCGTGACGGACGGCCTGACGTCGAAGGTGGAGACGGTCGAGCGGTACCTCGCCGAGGGCTGACCTCAGCGAGCGGGAAACGGCCCGGTCCGGAGCGCGTTTACGCGCCCGGACCGGGCCGTTCGCCGTTACCGGTGTGTGTCAGCCGATCCGGCCGAGGCGTCGATTGCGGGCGGCTCCCAGATGATCTGAAAGGTCACTCACGCTCCAGGCCGAGCAGTGCGCGCACTTCCTCGTGCGGGATGCCGGCTGTCGTGCCGGCGGCCTGCCGCTCCCGGTACTGAGCCAGTGCGAGAGCGTCCTCGATGTCGGCGAGCTCTTCGGGGTTGATCAGCACGGCTGCGGGCTGACCGTGGTCGGTGATCGTGATGCGTTCGCGGGCGTGCGAGGCCCGTCGGACCAGAGAGCCGAAACGGGCGCGCGCCTCAGTGATCGACAAGGTCTCACTCATGTACAGAACCGTACTCTTCACACGGCTTCAGGGTCGGTGGTTCCGGGAAACGCGCCCCGGCGGGCTGAGGTCCGTGCTATAGGAGGCGCGGGTCTGAAGGCTTACGCATGTGCGTTGGCCGCCAGGGCCGCCCCCAGCGGCGTGCGCTCGTACAGGACCTGGTGGCTCTGCCGGTGGGAGGTCAGGAGGCCTGCCGCGCGGAGTACCGAGAGGTGGGCGGAGACCGAGGACGGGGCCAGGCCGTGGCGGCCGGCCAGGGTCGTCGTCGAGGCCGGTTCCGTCAGGCCCGCCAGGAGGGCCGCGCGGTTGGGGCCCAGGAGGCGGACCAGCGCGTCCGCGGCCCGCGGATCCCGCTCCGCCCACAGTCCGCCTATGCCGCGCGCCGGGTAGACCACCGTCGCCTGCCAGGGCGGCGCGAAGCCCCCGATCACGTCGGGCCAGGCGAACACGCTCGGGACGAGCATCAGGCCGCGCCCGCCCAGCGACCGGGTGTGGTCGGTGCGGTGCCTGACCGTCAGCGTGTTGTCGGCCCACGCCAGTGACGGGTGCAGGTCCGCGAAGAGCCGCTCCAGGCCGCCGTCCGCCAGGCGGCGCGCGTGGAACGCCACGTCGGCTTCCAGTAGCGCGCGCAGCCGCGGCCAGTCCGGCACGAGCAGCAGGTGCCAGGCGCGTTCGAAGAGCGCCGTCAGCTGCCGGACGGCGCCTTCCGGGTCGGCGAGGATCGCCCGGCCCGCCGGTGAGCCGGCCGCGCCCGGGGTGCAAGCCAGTGACCGGGCGAAGTCGTCCCGGGCCACCGCCGGGTCCGTGGCCCGTACGCGCGCCAGTTCGTCTTCGATCGACTCCAGCGGGCCCTCGGGCGGCGGGCAGAGGAAGTCCGGATGGTGGCCCCTGCCGGGCATCAGCAGGGACAGTAGCGTCAGGTCGAGCCCGGCCGCGGCCTCCCGCCCGCGCCGCACCCACGGCAGGTGGTAGCCGTGCCGCTCGGGGCGCAGCAGGGTGTAGAGGCACTGGTGGGTCTCCCACAGCGGGGAGATCCCGAACCGGCAGCGCAGCAGGTCGTCGGGGGCGAAGTGCATGTGCAGCGGCATGCCGGCCACCCTTTCCGGCCGCCCCGGCCGGCGCCCATTCCTTCGGCTGGAGCCGAAAGAGTACGGTCCGCGGCGGCCGCCCGCGCACGCTTCCGCGCATGACATCCGCTGCAGAGTCCCTATCCGGCGGCCCCGCCGGCTACCGCGCCGTTCTCGCCGTGCGCGAGTTCCGTGCCGTGTTCGCGGCGCACCTGCTCTCGCTCCTCGGGCTCGTCACCGGGGAGCTCGCCCTGTCCGTGCTCGTCTACCGGGTGACCGGGTCGCCGCTGCTCAGCGCGCTGGCGTTCGCGCTCGGGTTTCTGCCGTACCTGCTCGGCGGGACCCTGTTCGCCGGGGTCGCCGACCGCTATCCGGCCCGCCGTGTGCTCGTCGTCTGCAACCTGCTCTGCGCGGCGAGCGCGGTGGTGACGGCGCTGCCGGGCGCGCCGGTGGCGGTGCTGCTCGCGATGCGGTGTTTCAGCGCCCTGATCGGGCCCGTCCTGGCGGGGACGAGGTCGGCGACGCTCGGGGACGTGCTGGGCGAGGGCGAGCTGTTCGTCCTCGGCCGGTCGCTGATCCGTATCGTGACGCAGGGCGCGCAGCTCGCGGGGTTCGCGGCGGGCGGGCTGCTGCTGACGGCCGTTCCTCCGCGCACGGCCCTCCTCTGCACGGTCGCGGGCTTCCTCGCCTCCGCGCTGCTGCTGCGTTTCGGGACGCGGCGCCGCCCGGGCCGGGCGGCCGGGGGAGCGGACGTCGTGGGCGCCTCGCTGTCCGGCGCGCGGCAGCTCCTCGCGGACCGCCGCATCCGCGCCCTGCTGCTCCTCTCCTGGTGCCCGCCGTTCTTCCTCGTGGCGCCGGAGTCCCTGGCGGCCCCGTACGCGGACGCGATCGGCGCCGGCACGGTCGGCGTGGGTCTGCTGATGTGCGGGATGCCCGTGGGGACGATCCTCGGTGAGGTGCTGGCGGGGTCGCTGCTGGGCCCGCGCGGCCGGGAGCGCATCACCTTGCCCGCGGCGGCCGTGCTGCTGCTGCCGTTCCTGCTCTACGCACTGAGGCCGTCGCTCGGCCGGGCCCTGTTCGCCGTGGCGCTGGCGGGCCTGGGAGCCGCGTACACGCTCGGCCTCGACCAGTGGTTCGTCGCCGCGGTCCCGGAGGAGCTGCGCGGGCGGGCGCTGACGCTGCAGACGGCGGGGACGATGACCGTGCAGGGGCTGGGCATGGCGCTGGCGGGGGCGGCCGCGGAGTACATCCCGGTGCACTGGGTCGTGGCGGGCAGCGGCCTGATCGGAACCCTCGTGGTCGGGAGCGTCGTGCGGCTTGTCGTAGGCTCTCGGTGATCCACGATCAAGGTCTGCAGGGGGAGTTGCCATGCTCGACGTGTTCACCGGCGGGACGAAGAAGTCCGGCGCCGACTTCGAGGTCGTGGTGCTGCGCGATTCGCACGCGGCCGCCGAGGCGATACGCGAGGCGCTGGCGACCGCCGGCGCCGAGGAGCGGCCCGGCCTGGAGCGCGCGGCCGCGCTGATCGCCGCGCACGCGGCCCGGCCGGAGCGCGAGGTCCGGGCGGAGTGGGTGCGCGGCATCCTCGCCGAGGCCGGGGTCGACGCGCGTAGCCAGGAGCTCCACGCCATCAAGGCGCTGCGCAAGGCGGAGCGCGGGCTGAGCCTCGCGACGGCGGTGCGGCTGGTGCGCGAGGCCGCCGCCGTGGCCGCGGAGCCGGGCCGTTCCGCGGCGTCCGGGATCTGAGATACGCCCGTCCGCGCAGTGACCGAACTGTAGGCTCGTGACCGTGCCCAAGCCGCTCAGCCTCCCCTTCGACCCCATCGCCCGAGCCGATGAGCTCTGGAAGCAGCGCTGGGGTTCCGTGCCGTCGATGGCCGCGATCACGTCGATCATGCGGGCGCATCAGATCCTGCTGGGCCAGGTCGACGCGGTGGTCAAGCCGTACGGGCTGACGTTCGCGCGCTACGAGGCGCTGGTGCTGCTCACGTTCAGCAAGGCCGGGGAGCTGCCGATGTCGAAGATCGGCGAGCGGCTCATGGTGCATCCGACGTCGGTGACCAACACCGTCGACCGGCTGGTGGCGTCCGGGCTCGTCGCCAAGCGGCCCAATCCCAAGGACGGCCGCGGCACGCTCGCGTCGATCACGGAGAAGGGGCGCGAGGCGGTCGACGCAGCCACGCGCGACCTGATGGCGATGGACTTCGGCCTCGGGACGTACGGGGCGGACGAGTGCGGGGAGATCTTCGACATGCTGCGGCCCCTGCGGGTGGCGGCGGGTGATTTCGAGGACGACGAGAAGGACGGAGAGAAGGGCGGCGAGAGGGACGGCGGAGGCGCTTAGCCCCACGCGGGCGGGGCGGCGAAGATCGCCCCGGATCGGCCGGTTACGCTCGTTGCCATGAAGAAGAGCGTCCTGACCCGATACCGCGTGATGGCCTACGCCACTGCCGTGATGCTGCTGGTGCTCTGCGCGAGCATGGTCCTCAAGTACGGCTTCGACACCGGCGCGAACGCCACCCTCGTGATCTCGCAGATCCACGGCGTGCTCTTCATCATCTATCTGGTCTTCGCCTTCGACCTCGGCTCGAAGGCGCGCTGGAAGTTCGGCAAGCTGCTGTGGGTGCTGGTCTCCGGCACCATCCCGACCGCCGCGTTCTTCGTCGAGCGGCAGGTCGTGCGCGAGGTCGAGCCCCTGCTGGAGGGTGCGCCCGCGCAGGCGACCGCCTGACGCCACCCCGGCGAACGCCGGAACCGCGCCGCGCCCCGGACACCCCTTGTGTTCGGGGCGCTCTTGCGCGAAAATTTACTAGGACGTCCTACTAAATTTCGCGCAACGGGGCACGGAGAGGCAGACGAGACCACCATGGACGCAAGCGCAATCGAGGCGGGGCGCAGCCGCTGGCAGGCCCGGTTCGACGCCGCGCGCAAGCGCGAGGCCGACTTCACCACCCTCTCCGGCGACGAGGTCGCCCCCGTCTACGGCCCCCGCCCCGGCGACGCCTACGAGGGCTTCGAGCGCATCGGCTGGCCGGGGGAGTACCCCTTCACCCGCGGCCTGTACGCCACGGGCTACCGCGGCCGCACCTGGACCATCCGCCAGTTCGCGGGCTTCGGCAACGCCGAGCAGACCAACGAGCGCTACAAGATGATCCTCGCCAACGGCGGCGGCGGGCTCAGCGTGGCCTTCGACATGCCCACCCTCATGGGCCGCGACTCCGACGACCCGCGCTCGCTCGGCGAGGTCGGCCACTGCGGCGTCGCCATCGACTCCGCCGCCGACATGGAGGTCCTCTTCAAGGACATCCCCCTCGGCGGCGTCACGACGTCGATGACCATCAGCGGGCCCGCCGTGCCCGTCTTCTGCATGTACCTCGTGGCCGCCGAGCGGCAGGGCGTCGACCCCGCCGTGCTCAACGGCACGCTCCAGACGGACATCTTCAAGGAGTACATCGCGCAGAAGGAGTGGCTCTTCCCGCCCGAGCCCCACCTGCGCCTCATCGGCGACCTGATGGAGCACTGCAGCCGCACCATCCCCGCCTACAAGCCCCTGTCCGTCTCCGGCTATCACATCCGGGAGGCCGGGGCCACGGCCGCGCAGGAGCTCGCGTACACCCTCGCCGACGGCTTCGGGTACGTGGAGCTGGGCCTCAGCCGCGGCCTCGACGTGGACACCTTCGCGCCCGGCCTGTCCTTCTTCTTCGACGCCCACGTCGACTTCTTCGAGGAGATCGCCAAGTTCCGCGCGGCCCGCCGCATCTGGGCCCGCTGGATGAAGGAGGTCTACGGCGCGACGTCGGAGAAGGCGCAGTGGCTGCGCTTCCACACCCAGACCGCGGGCGTCTCCCTGACCGCCCAGCAGCCGTACAACAACGTCGTGCGGACGGCCGTGGAGGCCCTCGCCGCCGTCCTCGGCGGTACGAACTCCCTGCACACCAACGCCCTCGACGAGACCCTCGCCCTGCCCAGCGAGCAGGCCGCGGAGATCGCGCTGCGCACCCAGCAGGTGCTGATGGAGGAGACCGGCGTCGCCAACGTCGCCGACCCGCTCGGCGGCGCCTGGTACGTCGAGCAGCTCACCGACCGGATCGAGGCCGACGCCGAGAAGATCTTCGAGCAGATAAGGGAGCGGGGCACACGGGCCCACCCCGACGGCAAGCACCCCATCGGTCCCATCACCTCCGGCATCCTGCGCGGCATCGAGGACGGCTGGTTCACCGGCGAGATCGCCGAGAGCGCCTTCCGCTACCAGCAGGCCCTGGAGAAGGGCGACAAGCGGGTCGTCGGCGTCAACTGCCACCACGGTTCGGTGACGGGCGACCTGGAGATCCTGCGCGTCAGCCACGAGGTGGAGCGCGAGCAGGTCCGCGTCCTCGCCGGCCGCAAGTCCGGCCGGGACGACGCCCGCGTACGGGCCTGCCTGGAGGCCATGCTGGCCGCCGCGCGGGACGGCTCGAACATGATCGGGCCGATGCTGGAGGCGGTCCGGGCCGAGGCCACGCTCGGCGAGATCTGCGACGCCCTGCGGGACGAGTGGGGGATCTACGTGGAGCCGGCGGGCTTCTGAGCGTCCCGGGGCCCCGCCCCGGACCCCGGTCCCCAATCTCCCCCAGCTACCGCTGGGAGGTGCCCCCGGACGGGCTAAAGATTTTTCAGGCCCGCCACCAGCAGTGCCGCGAACTCTCGCGCCCACGCCGTGTCCACCGGTTCCGCGCTGACCAGCGTGCGGTGCACGACCGCACCCGCGATCACATCGAAGATCAGGTCCGCGTTGCGGGCTGCCGCGGCAGAATCCTCCTCGCCCGGCAGCTCGCCGCGGGCCTGCGCCCGTTCGCGGCCCAGCAGAACCAACCGCTTCTGGCGGTCCACGATCGCTGAGCGGATGCGCTGCCTCAGCGCTTCATCCCGCGTCGACTCCGCCACCACCGCCATCAGCGCCGTCTTCGTCTCCGGCCGCTCCAGCAGCGCGGCGAACTGCAGCACCACGCCCTCGATGTCGGCTTGGAGGCTGCCCCGGTCCGGGAGTTCGAGGTGCTCGTCGAAGAGCGCCGCCACCGCGTCCACGACGAGCTCGCTCTTGCCCGCCCAGCGCCGGTAGAGCGTGGTCTTGGCGACGCCCGCGCGGGCGGCCACGTCGCCCATCGTCAGCTTTCCCCAGCCCAGCTCGACCAGCGCGGCGCGCGTCGCGTCGAGGATCGCGCGGTCGGCCTCGGGGCTGCGCGGGCGGCCGGTGCGGCCACCGCTCGTGGCGCGGCGCCCGACTGATGGGGCGGGAGTCACCCCCCGACCTTACCGCTGAGTAGCCGGGCGGCGAGGAAGCCGCGGGGCGCCGTCCGCCCGTGGCGAGGAAGTCCCGCGCGTATGAGGCAGATCACGGACGCATATGAGGCAGATCGCCGAAAAGATCGGCGCGGGCCTCCCGTCGGCCGGGCGGATCGAGTTACGCTACGGCTCGTAGCGTAAGAGCGACAACCACGGACGCCGGGTGGGGACCCGGTGTCGCACGCCACCGCTATTTTTCCGGTTCGCGCGCGGAGGGGGGAGGATAGGCCCATGCAGCCACGGAACATGTCCATGAGTGGAGTGGTCGACCTCGCCGCGGTGAAGGCGGCCGGGGAAGCCAAGCAGAAGGCGGAGCAGGCGCGCGCCGAGGCCGCCCGCAGGGGTGCGCCGCCCGCCGCCGCGGGGCGCCTCGTCTTCGACGTCGACGAGGCCGGCTTCGAGACGCAGGTCCTGCAGCGCTCCGCCGAGGTGCCCGTCGTCATCGACTTCTGGGCCGACTGGTGCGAGCCGTGCAAGCAGCTCGGCCCGCTGCTGGAGCGGCTGGCGGCCGAGTACGCGGGCCGTGTCGTGCTCGCCAAGGTCGACGTCGAAGCCAATCAGATGCTCTTCCAGCAGTTCGGCGTGCAGTCGATCCCCGCGGTCTTCGCGGTGGTGGCGGGCCAGGCCCTGCCGCTGTTCCAGGGCGCCGCGCCGGAGGCGCAGATCCGTCAGGTGCTGGACCAGCTCGTGCAGGTGGCCGAGGAGCGCTTCGGCATCATCGGCGCGCCCGTCTCCGCCGGGGCCGCCGAGGAGGGCGCTCCGGAGCCGGAGCAGCCCGTCGGCCCGTACGACGGCGTGCTGAGCCTCGCGCACGAGGCGCTGGACAAGGGCGATCTGAGCGGCGCCGTCCAGGCGTACAAGAACGTGCTGGCCGAGGACCCGGCCCACCCGGAGGCGAAGCTGGGCCTCGCGCAGGCCGAGCTCCTCCAGCGTGTCCAGGGCGTCGACCCGCAGGCGGTCCGCAGGGCCGCGGCGGACGCCCCCGGTGATGTGCGGGCGCAGATCGCCGCGGCCGATCTGGACCTGGTCGGCGGCCATGTCGAGGACGCCTTCGGCCGGCTGATCGATACGGTCCGGCGCACGGCGGGCGAGGACCGGAACGCGGCCCGCGTGCGGCTGCTGGAGCTCTTCGAGGTGATCGGGGCGGACGACCCGCGGGTGAGTGCCGCGCGGACCGCGCTCTCTCGCGCGCTGTTCTGACCCACATGACTCAACGGCATCGCTTTACCAAAACTTGGTGAAAGCGGCCTCCGTTACTGCGAGTAAGAAAAGCCCGGGCTTTCGCCCGGGTTTTTCGCGTATCTCCCCTTCTCTCCGGACACGGTGGGGCGACCTCGCCCCGCCCGCCGATGCACACCGGACGCCCCGCGGTTATCGGCTCGTTACTCGCTAGTAATGAACCTCTTGTGCGGCAGCCGCGAATGCACCACGATCGGCCACGCTCGGTCCATTTCCCCAACCTGACAGCCGGTCGGTGTCGGGGGAGCGGGTCCCCGCCGGGCGGACCGGCCCCGTGCGGGCCGGTTCAGGGGCAGGGGGGTCCCCGCCGCACTCCGGCAGGGCCTGTCCCGGAGGTTGCGCGAAAGGCGTGGCCAAGTGGTTGTCGCTCGGGGGTGATCGCCGGTGTTCCCGGAGGCGTTCGGCGTCGCCGGACGGCGCTCTCCTTCCCGAGGACGTAGCACGTCTCCCATCCCCGGGCGCGGATCCGCGACGCGGAGCCCGAGCCGGAGATGTACGTCCGAGAAGGAGGCAAGTCATGGAGTCTTTGACTCGCGGTGGGACCAGATGGCGGCGGTTCGCCGTCGTCATGGTGCCGAGCGTCGCGGCGACGGCCGCGATCGGGGTCGCCATCGCACAGGGTGCGCTGGCGGCGTCGTTCAGCGTGTCGGGCCAGCAGTTCCAGGTGACCGCAGGGAAGCTGCACGGCACCGGGTTCGTCCAGTACGGCGCCTTGGACCAGACGAAGGCCGGCGCCAAGCCCGTCGCCGTCGTCGGCATCGAAGAGGCGCAGATCAACAACCTCTGCCAGGCCGTCACCGTCCCCATCCCGCTCATCGGCAAAGAGGTGACGATGAAGCTGGAGGCGGGCGGCGACAAGCAGGTCACGGCGTCGAAGCTGTACATCGACGCCGAGGACATGAAGGCCAACGCCACGTTCAAGAACGTCGACATCGGCGTGTCCGTGGACAACACGACCAAGGGCCCGGGCCCGGCCGGTGCGGGCAAGAACGGCGAGGGCGCGCACGTGCCCGGCTCGTTCGCCCAGCAGGCGGACGAGGTCTGGTTCGACAGCGTCGACCAGAAGGCCTGGGCCACCTCGGCCGGAACGTTCACGCTCCCCGGTCTGCACATGGGCATCAACTGGGGCAAGGCCCAGTGCAACGTGCCCAAGGGTTGACACGCTGAACGGGCCGGTACGGGACGGGAGTTCCCGCACCCGTACCGCGTCCGCGCCGTACCGAAGAACATGCCCCCGAGGAGCTGTACGACATGAGCGTCGACACGCGACCCCAGCAGATCAGTCCAGTCGGCCGCGCCCGCCGTTCGTTCCGGGAATGGCGCTGGCAACGCCCCTTCTGGGGCGGTCTGTGGACCCTGCTGGCCGGATTCCCGATCATGTACATCCCCTACCAGACCATGACGCTGGGCGATCTGCACATCCGCATGGCCACCACGGCGGGCGCCGGCTCGCTGATCATAGGGGTGCTGCTGGTCGTCCTCGGCCTGACGCTCTGGTTCCAGCAGCAGTCGCGGATCTTCGCCGGGGTCGCGGCCATCCTGCTCGCGCTGGTCTCGCTCGTGGTCTCCAACTTCGGCGCGTTCCTCGTCGGCTTCCTGCTCGCTCTCATCGGCGGAGCCCTCGGCGTCTCCTGGGCGCCCGGCAGGCCGGCCGCCGCCGCGGCACGGCCGCAGCCGGAGCCGGCCGTCTCGCTCAGCAAGCACGATGACGGGGCGGCTGGGGCGGCCGGGGACGCCGGGGACGCCGGCGCAACGGACGGAGGTCACCGTGCCGACTGACGGGCCGCGCCACGCCGCGCCGAGAAAGCCGCTGCTCGCCCGGCTGCACATGCCGGCGGGCAAGGCCGTCGCCCTCGTGGCGATGCCGAGCGCCGTGCTCATGGGCATGGGGCTCACCCCGACGCTGGCCGCCGCCAAGCCCGCGCCCAAGAAGCTGTTCGACGGCGCCTGCGCCACGGCGCCGGACACGGTGGCGGAGAGCGGGAGCCCGGACGCGGGGAAGCCGGCCGACCCGAGCGGCAGGCCGAGCGAGAAGCCGAGCGGAAAGCCCGGCAGCGGCCCGAGCACGGCGCCGAGCGCGGGTGCCTCCGCGCCTGCCGAGAAGCAGAAGAAGCCCGAGAAGCCGGCGGCTCCTGAGAAGTCCGCTTCTCCGAAGCCCGCCGCACCGTCCGGCTCGCCGTCCCCGGCTCCCTCCCCTTCCCCCTCCGCGTCGAAGGCCGCCAACCCCCTCGACCCGCTGGGCCTCGGGGACAAGCTGCACGACATCCTGACCGGCGGCGGAAAGCCGGCTCCTCCGGCGGCTTCCCCCGGCCCGGCGTCCTCGGCGCCCGCGCCCAAGCCCTCGGCGGATCCCGGCAAGGCAGGGAAGGACCCGGCGGAGAAGCCCTCCGGGAAGGACGGGGACAAGGGCGCGGCCAAGGCCGGGGACGAGGGCAAGGACGCCCCGTCCGCGGGGCCGTCCACGTCGCCGAGCCCGGACCCCTCCGGCTCCACCTCGCCCTCGGCGGTGCCGGAAGCAGGGGACGGCTCGCTGCCGCCCTGCCCCAAAGGCACCGTCGTGGACGAGAACGAGCACCGCGCCTTCCCCAACCAGCCCTGGTACCTGGAGGCGAGCAAGCTCACCCTCACCGGGCTGACCTACGAGGGCGTAAAGAAGATCACCATGGTGAACGGGCAGAAGAAGGACGTCCTCAAGTTCACCGCCGACTCCCTGGCGATCAAGGACCTGCACCAGATCGTCAACAGCCAGGGCAAGCAGTACCACGTGGCGGGCATCGGCACCGAGTCCACCGTCACCGGCGGGAAGATCACCATGTACACCGAGGAGCTGAAGGGCAACCTCCTCGGGATCATCCCGGCGACCCACTCGCCGGGCATCCCGCCGCCGCTGATACCCGGGCTGAAGCTGCCGATCCCGGTCTTCTACACCAACGTCAAGATCCGTCAGGCCGGGCAGTTCGGCGGCACGCTGCACATCCCGAACCTGCACCAGTACATGACCGACGGCACGTACCCGTAGAGCCGGCACACGCAGACACGGCCGTGGCCGCCGCCCCCGCGAGGGGACGGCGGCCACGGCCGTCGGGGAAGCGGGGAACCTAGCGGCTCTCGCCGCCCAGGTGGTGCACCCGCACCATGTTCGTCGTGCCGGGGACGCCGGGCGGGGAACCCGCCGTGATGATCATGGTGTCGCCGTCGTTGTAGCGCTTGAGCTTCAGCAGCTCCGCGTCGACCAGGTCGACCATCGCGTCCGTGTTCTCCACGTGCGGGACGACGAACGTCTCGACGCCCCAGCTCAGCGTGAGCTGGTTGCAGGTGGAGGCGTCCGTGGTGAAGGCCAGGATCGGCTGCTTCGCGCGGTAGCGGGACAGGCGGCGGGCCGTGTCACCGGACTTGGTGAAGGCGACCAGCGACTTCGCATCGAGGAAGTCGGCGATCTCGCAGGCGGCGCGGGCGACCGAGCCGCCCTGGGTGCGCGGCTTCTTGCCCGGGACCAGCGGCTGCAGGCCCTTGGAGAGCAGCTCCTCCTCGGCCGCCTCGACGATGCGGGACATCGTCTTGACGGTCTCGATCGGGTACGCGCCGACGCTGGACTCGGCGGAGAGCATGACCGCGTCGGCGCCGTCGAGGATGGCGTTGGCGACGTCGGAGGCCTCGGCGCGGGTCGGCCGCGAGTTGGTGATCATCGATTCCATCATCTGGGTCGCGACGATCACCGGCTTGGCGTTGCGGCGGCACATCTCGATGAGGCGCTTCTGCACCATCGGGACCTTCTCCAGCGGGTACTCCACCGCCAGGTCGCCACGGGCCACCATCACGCCGTCGAACGCCATGACGACGTCCTGCATGTTGGCGACGGCCTGCGGCTTCTCGACCTTGGCGATGACCGGGACCCGGCGGCCGACCTCGTCCATGACGCGGTGGACGTCGAGGACGTCCTTGGCGTCGCGGACGAAGGACAGGGCGACCATGTCGCAGCCCATGGCGAGGGCGAACTTCAGGTCCTCGACGTCCTTCTCGGACAGCGCCGGGACGTTCACCGCCGCGCCGGGCAGGTTGATGCCCTTGTGGTCGGAGATGACGCCGCCCTCGATGACGATGGTCCGCACGCGCGGGCCCTCGACCTCGGTGACGCGCAGCTCGACGTTGCCGTCGTTGATCAGGACCTGGTCGCCCTTGGAGACGTCGCCGGGCAGGCCCTTGTAGGTCGTGCCGCAGATCGTCTTGTCGCCGGGGACGTCCTCGGTGGTGATGGTGAACTCGTCACCGCGCACCAGCTCCACCGGGCCGTCCGCGAAGGTCTCCAGACGGATCTTCGGGCCCTGCAGGTCGGCGAGGACGCCGACCGCCCGGCCGGTCTCCGCGGCGGCCTTGCGGAGACGGTGGTACCGCTCCTCGTGCTCCGCGTGGGTCCCGTGGCTCATGTTGAAGCGGGCCACGTTCATGCCGGCCTCGATCAGCGTCTTCAGCTGCTCGAAGGAGTCGACGGCGGGGCCCAGGGTGCAGACGATTTTGGAACGGCGCATGGGGCAGATCCTATCGGTTTGTTTCGGAGCGGAATATTCGAGCTGTGGGAACGACCTAGTAACGGCCGACGATCAAGCGCTGACCAGGTCGTACGTCTGGGTGGCGATCTCCAGCTCCTCGTCGGTGGGCACGACGGCGACCGCGACCCGGGCGTACTCGGGGGAGATCAGGCGCGGCTCGCCGGAGCGCACGGCGTTCAGGCCGGCGTCCACGGCCAGGCCGAGCTCCGCAAGGCCCGCCACGGCGGCCTCGCGGACCGGGGCCGCGTTCTCGCCGACGCCGGCGGTGAAGGCCACGGCGTCGACCTTGCCGAGGACGGCGTAGTAGGCGCCTATGTACTTCTTCAGCCGGTGCACGTAGATGTCGAACGCGAGCTTCGCCTGCTCGTCGCCCTCGTCGATGCGGCGGCGGATCTCGCGCATGTCGTTGTCGCCGCACAGGCCGATCAGGCCGCTCTTCTTGTTGAGCAGCGCGTCGATCTCGTCGGTGGACATCCCGGCGTTGCGGGACAGGTGGAGCAGGACCGCCGGGTCCAGGTCACCGGAGCGGGTGCCCATGACCAGCCCCTCCAGCGGGGTCAGGCCCATGGAGGTGTCGACGCACCGGCCGCGCTCGACCGCGGAGGCCGAGGCGCCGTTGCCCAGGTGCAGCACGATCACGTTGACCTCGGACGGGTCCTTGCCGAGCAGCTTCGCGGTCTCGCGCGAGACGTAGGCGTGCGAGGTGCCGTGGAAGCCGTAGCGGCGCACCATGTGGGCGTCGGCCGTGGCCGTGTCGATGGCGTAGCGGGCCGCGGCCTCCGGCATCGTGGTGTGGAAGGCGGTGTCGAAGACGGCGACCTGCGGCAGGTCGGGGCGGAGCGCCTGCGCGGTGCGGATGCCGGTGATGTTGGCCGGGTTGTGCAGCGGGGCGACCGGCACGAGCCGCTCGATCTCGGCGAGCACCTCGTCGGTGATCACGGTGGGGGCGGTGAACTTCTGGCCGCCGTGCACCACCCGGTGGCCGATCGCGGCGAGCTCCGGCGAGTCGAGGCCCAGCCCGTCCGCGGCCAGCTCCGCGGCGACCGCCTGCAGCGCGGCCTCGTGGTCGGCGATCGGCGCCTCCGTCTCGCGCTTGTCGCCGCCCGTGGCGAGCGGGGAGTGCACGAGGCGGGAGGTCTCCTCGCCGATGCGCTCGACCAGGCCCGCGGCCAGCCGGGCGCCGTCGGCCATGTCGAGCAGCTGGTACTTGACCGAGGAGGAGCCGGAGTTGAGGACGAGGACTCGGGTGGGGTTGGCAGTCATGAACGCTTTCCGGTGTGTGGGGGTCTCGACGTCGGGGGTGGGGGGCGGTGGGCCGGCCGTACGGGACCGGGCGGTGGTCCCGTACGGCCGTACGGGCGTCAGACGGCGGGCACGTCCGGCGCGGTTCCGTCGCGGCGCTCGCCCTGGGCCTGGATCGCGGAGATCGCGACCGTGGTCACGATGTCCTGCACCAGGGCGCCGCGGGAGAGGTCGTTGACGGGCTTGCGCAGGCCCTGCAGGACCGGGCCGACGGCCACGGCGCCGGCCGAGCGCTGGACGGCCTTGTAGGTGTTGTTGCCGGTGTTGAGGTCGGGGAAGATCAGCACGGTGGCCTTGCCCGCCACCTCCGAGCCGGGCAGCTTGGTCTTGGCGACCGCGGCGTCCACGGCGGCGTCGTACTGGATCGGGCCCTCGACCTTGAGGTCGGGGCGGCGCTCACGGACGATCTCGGTGGCCTTGCGGACCTTGTCGACGTCCGCGCCGGAGCCGGAGGTGCCGGTGGAGTACGACAGCATCGCGATCCGCGGCTCCACGCCGAACTGCGCGGCGGTCGTGGCGGACTGGATGGCGATGTCCGCGAGCTGCTCGGCGTTCGGGTCGGGGTTGACCGCGCAGTCGCCGTAGACCAGCACCCGGTCGGCCAGGCACATGAAGAAGACGGACGAGACGATCTGGGCGCCCGGCGCCGTCTTGATGATCTCGAAGGCGGGGCGGATGGTGGCGGCGGTGGAGTGCACCGCGCCGGACACCATGCCGTCGGCCAGGCCCTCCTGGACCATCAGCGTGCCGAAGTAGGAGACGTCGGTGACCACGTCGTGCGCGAGCTCGACGGTCATGCCCTTGTGGGCGCGGGCCTTGGCGTAGATCTCGGCGAAGCGCTCGCGCAGCGGGGAGGTCTGCGGGTCGATGATCTGCGCCGCGGCCAGGTCGATGCCCAGCTCGCCGGCGCGCTTGCGGATCGCGCCCTCCTCGCCGAGCAGCGTGAGGTCGCAGATGTCGCGGCGCAGCACCACGTCGGCGGCGCGCAGCACGCGCTCCTCGGTGCCCTCGGGCAGGACGATGCGGCGGCGGGCCGAGCGGGAGCGCTCGATCAGCTCGTGCTCGAACATCATCGGGGTGACGCGGCTGGAGCGGGCCACGGCGATGCGGTTGGTGAGCTCGGCGGTGTCGACGTGCCGCTCGAACAGGCCGAGGGCGGTCTCCGCCTTGCGCGGCGAGAACGCGTCCAGCTTGCCCTCGACCGCGAACAGCTCGGCCGCGGTCGGGAAGGAGCCGCCCGGCACCGAGACGACCGGGGTGCCCGGGGCCAGCCGGTCCGCGAGGGCCAGGATGTCCGGGCCCGGCTTCTCGTCCAGGGTCAGCAGCACGCCGGCTATCGGCGGGGCGCCGGCGCTGTGCGCGGCGAGGGCGCCGACGATCAGGTCCACGCGGTCGCCCGGGGTCACGACCAGGCAGCCCTCGGTCAGGGCGGGCAGGAAGGCCGGCAGCATGGCACCGCCGAAGACGAAGTCCTTGGCGTCGCGGGCGAGCCCGGCGTCGTCGCCGAGCAGCACCTCGGCGCCCAGCTTGCGGACGATCTGCGCCACGGTCGGCGCGGAGAGCCCGGCCTCCTCGGGGAGCGTGTAGCAGGGGACGGGAAGGCTCGCCGAGAGGCGCTCGCCGACGGCCTCGCGGTCGGCGGGGGCCACCCGGTTCACGACCAGGGCGACGACGTCGCAGCCCAGGGCCTCGTAGGCGCGGTAGGCGTTGCGGGCCTCGGCCCGTACGGACTCGGCCGTCTGGTCCTGACCGCCGACGACCGTGATCACCGAGGCGCCGAACTCGTTGGCGAGGCGGGCGTTGAGGGCCAGCTCGTCGGGGAGCGTCGAGCCGACGTAGTCGGTGCCGAGCACCAGCACGTACTCGTAATCGCGGGCGACCGCGTGGAAGCGCTCGACCAGCCGCGAGACCAGCTCGTCCGTGCCGCGCTCGGCCTGCAGCGCGGAGGCCTCGCCGTAGCTCATGCCGTACACCGACTCGGCGGACTGGCCGAGCCGGTAGCGGGACCGCAGCAGGTCGAAGAGGCGGTCGGGTCCGTCGCCGTGCACGAGCGGGCGGAAGACGCCCACCCGGTCCACCTGCCGGGTGAGGAGCTCCATGACTCCCAGCTCGATGACCTGGCGGCCGTCGCCCCGGTCGGTACCGGTCACGTACACGCTGCGCGTCACGCGTGCTCTCCTTGCTCCATCGCCGTGTTCTTCGGTGTGCTCCGGCGTGTTCCACGCCGTGTTCTACGCCTTAAAAATTACCCGTTATGGTGGGCTTGACCTCTTGACAATACCTGCGCCCCTGGATAAGGCGCGCGTCAGCAGGCGGGAGCGCACCGCAGGGGCGGAGGTCGGGGCCCGGCGCCACCCAGGGGTGTGCCGGTACCCATCGGGCCGTGAAACAATCGGCCCGGCTCACATGTACCATCCCCTTACCCTCGGTAGGGGGGACCCCAGAGCAGGAGACACAGCACGCGATGCGCATCGGAGTTCTCACCGCAGGCGGCGACTGCCCCGGCCTGAACGCTGTCATCCGCTCGGTGGTGCACCGCGCGGTCGTCGGCCACGGCGACGAGGTCATCGGCTTCGAAGACGGCTTCAAGGGCCTGCTCGACGGCCGGCACCGCAAGCTCGACCTGGAGGCGGTCAGCGGCATCCTGGCCCGCGGCGGCACCATCCTCGGCTCCTCCCGCCTGGAGCGCGCCCGCCTCCGCGAGGCCTGCGAGAGCTCCAAGGAGCTCGCCCGCGAGTACGGCATCGACGTGCTCATCCCGATCGGCGGCGAGGGCACGCTGACCGCGGCCCGGATGCTGTCGGACGCGGGCCTGCCCGTCGTCGGCGTCCCCAAGACCATCGACAACGACATCTCCTCCACGGACCGCACCTTCGGCTTCGACACCGCCGTCGGCGTCGCGACGGAGGCCATCGACCGGCTGAAGACCACCGCCGAGTCCCACCAGCGGGTGATGGTCGTCGAGGTCATGGGCCGGCACGCCGGCTGGATCGCCCTGGAGTCCGGCATGGCCGGCGGCGCCCACGGCATCTGCCTCCCCGAGCGCTCCTTCGAGGTCGACGACCTCGTGAAGATGGTCGAGGAGCGCTTCGCCCGCGGCAAGAAGTTCGCCGTCATCTGCGTCGCCGAGGGCGCCCACCCCGCCGAGGGGTCGATGGAGTACGCCAAGGGCGCCATAGACCAGTTCGGCCACGAGCGCTTCGCCGGCATCGGCACCAAGCTCGCCACCGAGCTGGAGCGGCGCCTGGGCAAGGAGGCCCGCCCGGTCATCCTCGGCCACGTCCAGCGCGGCGGCACGCCCACCGCGTACGACCGCGTCCTCGCCACCCGCTTCGGCTGGCACGCGGTCGAGGCCGCCCACCGCGGCGACTTCGGCAAGATGACCGCGCTGAAGGGCACGGACATCAAGATGGTGCCGATCGCCGACGCGGTCACGGAGCTCAAGCGGGTGCCGGAGAGCCGGATGGACGAGGCGGAGTCGGTCTTCTAGGCCCTGGCTTTTCTCTTACGAGGCTTACGAGGCCCCCGCCGACTGTGGTCGGCGGGGGCCTCGCCGTGTCCGCCGGGGTGGCTGGTGCCGCGCCGGGCGGGGCGCGTGGCTGCCGGAGCCGGCATGGCGGCACCACCGGTCTGCGGCTTCGCCCGGTGAAGGCCTCACGGGCACTCCCTCACGGGCACTCCCTCACGCGCTTTTCCGCAGCAGCTCCACGATGCCCGTGACGTCCTCGTGGCCGTGGCCCCCGGCCACCCGGCGGGCCATCAGCGACTGCAGCGGGGCGATCAGCTCCGGGCTGAGGCCCTGGTCCTCCGCGGCCTGCAGGAGGTTGCCGAAGGCGGCGGACTGCATCGCCAGGTTGGACACCACGCCGTCCGCGTACTCGCGGGACCCGATCTGCCGGGCGTAGTGCGGGATGCCCGCCGCCATCGCCCCGATCCAGGCGCTCAGCATCGGCGCGAACTCCTCCGCCGGCACCTCCTCCGTGCCCACCAGCGCCAGCGCGTGGAAGACGCCCGCGAACATCCCGTACATCGCGCTCAGCAACGCGATGTCGAGCAGCGCCGCCAGCCCCGGGTCGGCGCCGGCGAAGTGCGCCGCGCCCAGGCGCTCCAGCACCGGCCGGTGCGCGTCGAACGCCTCCCTCGGCCCGCTGTAGAGGACGAACGCCTGCTCCGTGCCGATGCCCGGGGGCACGGCCATGATGCCGCCGTCCAGATACGTGATCCCGTGCCCGGCCGCCCACGCGGCCGTCTCGCGGGCCTGCGCCGGCGTGCCGTTGGTGAGGTTGACCAGGGTGCGGCCCTTCAGCCGGCCGGCCACGGGGGCCAGGACCTCGCGCACGGAGGCGTGGTCGAGCAGGCACACGACCACCAGCTCGCTCGCCTCCACCGCCTCCGCGACGCCGCCGGCACGCACCGCGCCGAGGGGGATCAGGGCGTCGGCCCGGGAGGGGGTGCGGTTCCATACGGTGGTCCGGTGGCCGGCGGTCAGGAACGCGGTGGCCAGTGCCGAGCCCATGGCACCCAGACCGAGAACGGCGACGGGGGAGGGGGTGCTGTTCATACGTGCTCCAGATGTGCAGTGATCGTCTTCTCGGGTCCGGCGCGCCCTGATCAGACTGCGGGACGGACGCCGGCGCCTCAAGAACGCACAAAAAAGTGGCTACTTACCCGGAGGTGAGTGCCCCCGTTGCGCACCGAGGACGGCTGATCGTCCGGCTCGCGCATCCGCGCGGCCGCCGCGGCCCGGACACTGTTGTCCGCCGCCGGCGTACCCCCGAAACTTTTGGGCCACATTGCAGACCCGGGCCTGCTGAAAACGGAACCTGCCCCCGGGCCGTGACCCCAGGGGCGTGAGCTGTGCGGCGCGCAACTCCCGTGGTGCACATGGTGGTTGCTGTCGACGCCAATAATGGCTGGCCGATTCGCCCCTGCAGGGGTCGACGCGTCACGCGTGGTCTCCCTAGCTTGCTGGTGGCCGGATCGCACCGTGAGGGTCCGGCAACGGAAGTTCACGGCAGTCACCTCAAGGGGGACCATGCGTAAGGTGAATGCACGTCGGTACGCCGTCACCTCGGCGGCCCTCGGCCTCGCGGCCGGGCTGTTCGCGGCGGCGCCGGCGTCCGCAATGGCAGCAACGCCCACGGCCCAGCGCTCGTCCGGAGACGTGGAGTTCTCCGTCTTCGACAACGGATCCGGAATTCCGAGAGATTCGTCGTTCCGGCTGGCCGACCTCGGCCGGCACGGGATACCGGATTCCGCAGTGAATCAGCTCGGCGCCGGGAAGGCGCCCCGTACCGCCGGGACGGAGAGCGCGACGCTCAGCGGCCCCGACGACCTGGTGGGGCAGTGGAAGGACCGTGACGGCTGGACCGTCTACATGCGGCGCGGGTACTACGACCCCGTCAGGGACAAGGGCTTCGGGCTCACCAAGATAGAGCAGAAGCACAACCTCACCATGAAGGCCGTACAGGCCACCACGCAGTACCCGCGCCCGGGAGCCGCGGGGAAACAGAGGTTCGCCGGGTATCCGGACACCTGGAACTACTTCACCGATGTGCTGCACGTGAAGTGCAGCGGCTGGTGGATCTTCAGGACCTGCCGCGTCGACAAGGTCCAGGCCGTCCGTGCGGGAGTAGACTTCAGCGTCAAAATCCCGCAGCTGCCCAAGGGCGTCATCACCGCCTACTGCGAGGGCGTTCAGGGGCGTTGCCCCGACTGGGTCAAGAACGCCATCAACATCTGATCCGCCCGCGCCAGGAGGGTCCACTCGATGAGCCGACATCCGGTCCGGCCGTCCCGCACACTGCCTGCGGCCGAGTGGTGGGCGCCGTTGCTCGTCGATCTGGGTGCCGTTCAGTGCGGGAGTGCCGAACTGGGCCTGTGCGTCCGGAATGCTGACCTCACCTCCGGCCGCGCGCGGGTGACCGTGCAATGGCCCGGCATCCCCGCCACGACTCTCCTGCCCGACCCCGAGGCCGGCCGCGACGCGCTCCTGCGGTTGATCGCCGCGGCCGGCCCCGCTCGGCTCGCCGACGACGAGCCGGTGGACTCCACGTCCTCACCGCTCACCAGCCACGGCTGGCTGCTCGACGAACTCGGGCGGCGAAGCGACGCCTGGTACGCGTATCTCGCCGAACCGGTCGAGCTGCTCCGGGTGGAGACCGACGGCCGCCGGACCACGGACGTCGCCGTGGGGCGCACCTCGCGCGGCGACGTGGTGGAGGTCCGTGTCCCCCTGGCCGGGCTGGGGGCCGGTGGCATGGACGTCGGTCTCACCTACACCATCGTCGAGCGCGCCGTGACCGTCGCGGCGCACGGCCTCCGGCCGGCCGGCTCGGTGCAGGGCCGGCCCGCCTTCGTCACCGGCCTTCCGGGCGAGGACCTCGAAACCTGACCCGGCCCGCCAGGGGCGGGACGGGTGCGGGTTCCGCCCCACGGCGGAGGCGGCCCGGCGCGCTACTGCGCCCCGATCGACTCCAGCATGTTGAGCTTCGCCGCCCGGCGGGCCGGCCAGACCGCGGCCAGCACGCCGACCGCCAGGGCCAGCAGCAGGAAGACCCCGATCCGTGCCCACGGCACGACCATCTCGTACTGCGGGAAGGCCGACCGCAGCAGGTGGCCCCCGGACCAGGCGACGAAGATGCCGGTGCCGACGCCCAGCACCGCGCCGAACATCGCGATCATCACAGACTCCAGCCGGACCATCAGCTTGACCTCGCGGCGGGCCAGGCCGATCGCGCGCAGCATCCCGATCTCGCGGGTCCGCTCGAATACGGACATGGCGAGCGTGTTGACGACGCCGAGGACCGCGATGACGACGGCCATGCCGAGCAGGCCGTAGGCGAGGTTGAGGATCGGGTCGATGTTCCCGGACTCGGCGCGGCGCAGGTCCTCCGGGGACTCCACCTTGATGAGCGGGTTGCCGCCGAACGCGTCCTTGATCTTCTCGCGGAGGCCGGCGGCCTCGCCGCGCTCCGCCTTCACCAGCACCGAGTCGTCGCGCACCTTCTCCATGTGCGGATCGACGAGGGCGGGCGCGGTGAGGACGTCGCCGAGCACGTCGTTGTCGGCGTGGACGGCCACGACCTTCGGCGCGGCCCGCTTGCCGTCGTAGAACTCCATGGGCAGCGTGGAGCCGGCCTTCAGGCCCCGCTTCTTCGCGTACGACTCGGACACGGCGACGGCCCCGGTGCCGCGCACGTCGGCGAGCGAGCCGGAAGTGACGCGCAGGTAGGTCACCTTGGTGATCGACGACAGGTCGGTGGCGACGGCCAGGGACGGCTGCCCGTCCGACTGGAAGCCGGACGTCCGCAGCGGGACGGCCGCGGCGATGCCGGGCCGGCCGGCGAGCTTCTTGCCGACCTCCGGCGCGAGGCCCAGGTAGCTGGCGGACTTGACCTGGTAGTCGGCGGTCAGGTCCTGCTTGCCCATCCGGCCCACGCCCTCGTTCGCCGAGACCGCGCCCACCGTCAGGCCGGTGATCAGCGTCAGGCCGATCATCAGCGCGGACGCCGTGGCGGCCGTACGGCGCGGGTTGCGCAGGGCGTTCTCCTTGGCGAGCTTGCCGCTGACGCCGGAGACGCGGGCGGCGAGCTTGCCGAAGAGCCGGACGAACGGCCGCGAGAGCAGCGGGGCCAGGACGATGACGCCCGTGAGCGTGAGGGCCGAGCCCGCCATGGCATAGGTCAGGCCGCTGCGGTCGCGGAACGTGGTCGTGTAGAGCAGGGCGGCCACGCCCAGCGCCGTGAGCACGCCGCCGATGGAGTTGCGGACGACCAGGCTGCGCGGCGCCGGAGGCGCTTCCCCGGAGGACAGCGCCTCGACCGGGGCGATCCGCGCGGCCTTGCGGGAGGGCAACCAGGCGGCGAGCACGGTCACGACGACGCCGACCGCGAGGGCGCTCAGCACGGCCGGAGCCTTGATCACGAGCGGCCCGTCGGGCAGGTTCGCCCCGTTGGCGTTGAGGAACTCCGGCAGGAGGACGGCGACCCCGAGACCCAGCCCCAGGCCCAGCGCCGAGGCGATCAGCCCCAGCAGCCCGGCCTCGACGAGCACCGAGCGCACCACCTGGCGGCGGGAGGCGCCCACGGCCCGCAGCAGCGCGATCTCACGGGTGCGCTGGGCGATGAGCATGGTGAAGGTGTTGGCGATGATGAAGACGCCGACGAAGAGGGAGATGCCGGCGAAGACCAGGAAGGTGGTGCGGATCGACCGGGTCTGCTCGTCGATCATCTCGGACTGGTCGGCCGCCAGCTTGGCGCCGCTCTGCGCCTCGAAGCTCTCCGGCAGGGCCTTGCGGACCTCCGCGGTCAGCTTGTCCTTGTCGGTGCCGGGCGTCGCGGACACCACGAGCTCGCTGAACTCGCCCGGCTTGCCGAAGAGCTTCTGCGCCGTCGCGGTGTCGAAGACGGCGAGGCTGCCGCCGGCGCTCACGCGCGGGTTGTCCGTCCGGACGACGCCGACGAGCTTCTTCTTCAGGACGGGGCCGTCGACGGCCATGCGGACGGTGCCGCCGATCTTCGTGCCGGTCTTCTCCGCCGTGCTCTCGTCGAGCGCGATCTCGCCCTCGGCGGCGGGCGCACGGCCCTTGACCAGCGGGTAGCGGCTGTCCTTGCCGTCCTTGCCGGGCGCGTAGTTGACGCCGGCGCTGCCCCACTCGCCGCCGGTGGGGTTGTTGTGCCTGTCGGCGATCATGGCGACGCCCTCGACGGAGGGGCGCACGGTGGCCACGCCGGGCAGGGCGCGCACGGTCTCGACGGCGCGGTCGTCGAGTTTCCTCTGCTCCGCGGGGTCGGTGCTGGGGCGGCCGCCCGCGGTCACGGAGACGGCGACGTCGTCCAGGCTCCGGGACATCTTGTTGCGGAAGGCGCTGCCGACGGAGTCGCTGAAGATCAGGGTGCCGGAGACGAAGGCGGTGCCGAGGAGGACCGCGAGGGCGGTCATCATCAGCCTGGTTTTATGCGCGAGGAGGTTGCGCAGAGCGGTACGGAACATGGTGGTGGCGTCAGTCCTGGAGGTCGTCGTGTCCGGCGGTCGTCAGCTCGTAGGGCCGTGGCTGTCAGCTCGTGGGGGCCGGGCGTCGGCTCGTGGGGCCGCGTGGCGTGAGCTCGCGGGGGCGTGGCGTCAGCCCGTACGGCCCTCGGGCCTTGCCGTCAGCTCGTACGGCCCTTGGCGTCGAACGCGGGGGTCCGGGGGTTCCCCCCGGGAAGGAGGCGCATGCGGTCGAGGACCGCGTCGGCGGTCGGCTCGCGCATCTCGTCGACGATCCGGCCGTCGGCGAGGAACACGACGCGGTCCGCGTAGGAGGCGGCGACGGGGTCGTGCGTGACCATGACGATCGTCTGCTGCAGGGCCTGGACGGACTCGCGCAGGAAGCCCAGGAGTTCGGCGCCGGAGCGGGAGTCGAGGTTGCCGGTCGGCTCGTCCGCGAAGATGATCTCGGGCTTGGCGGTGAGCGCGCGGGCCACGGCCACGCGCTGCTGCTGGCCGCCCGAGAGCTGGCTCGGCCGGTGCGAGAGACGGCCGGAGAGGCCCACCGTGTTCACCACCATGTCCAGCCACTCCTGGTCCGGCTTGCGGCCCGCGATGTCCATGGGGAGGGTGATGTTCTCCAGCGCGGTCAGGGTCGGCAGGAGGTTGAACGCCTGGAAGACGAAGCCGATCTTGTCCCGGCGGAGCCGCGTGAGGTTCTTGTCGTTCAGCGTGCCCAGCTCGGTGTCACCGATCCGGGTCGAGCCGGAGGAGATCGTGTCCAGCCCCGCCATGCAGTGCATCAGCGTGGACTTGCCGGAGCCGGAGGGCCCCATGATCGCGGTGAACTCGGCGCGGCGGAACTCCACGGAGACCGCGTCCAGCGCCGTCACGCGGGTGTCGCCCTGCCCGTAGACCTTGCTCAGGCCGGTGGCGCGGGCGGCGACGGCGATGCCGCCGCGCGGGCCGGCGGGAGCGCCGGGGGTCGTGGGAAAGGCAGCCGCGTAGGACACGGGTCTCCTCCGGGAGGTAGCGGGAAGGGGCGTCCGGCCCTCGCTCCGCGCCGGGAACACCCGGGGACGCAATGGCCGGAATCAACTCCTCCAATTCTCGGCGCGCGGCCTGCGCCGAGCGTCAGCCGTACGGCCGGAAAGTCCGTACACCCGGAGGGCCGTCGAGAGGGAGTCCGCGTAGTCCCTGAGACGGACACCGTCCGTCTCAGGGCCCACACGTCCCTCTCGGGACTACGAGCGCAGGGTGCGGGACGGCGGGCGCCCGTAGCGCTGCTGGTAGTACCCGGCGAAGCGGCCGAGGTTGTTGAAACCCCAGCGGTAGGCGACTTCGGCCACGGTGACGTCGCCGTCCCCGCGGGCCGTCGCCAGCTCCTGGTGCGCCCGGCCCAGCCGGACCTCCCGCAGGTAGCCCAGCGGCGTGGTGTCCACGTGCCGGCGGAACGCCTCCTGCAGCGCGCGCGGGCTCACCCGGGCAGCAGCGGCGAGGTCGGCCAGCGTCAGCGGCTGGTCCGCGCGCTCCTCGGCCAGCGCCATCGCCCGCCGCACGGCGGGGTGCGCGACCTCGCCCGGCCGCTGCGCGTCCACGCCCCGGGTGACCAGCTCGTGGGTCTGCATGAGGATCGCCGCCGTCGACTGCGTCAGGTGCCCGGCCACGAGGGGGCTGCTGCGGGCCACGCCCTCGCCGAGCACCTCCCGGTGCACCGCGGCCGAGATCCCGGCCCAGCTACGGGCAGCAGCAGCGGAGACGGTCCCGTTGAGCGAGAAGCGGGCCCGTAACGGCTCCTCAAGGCCGAGTGCGTCGGCCGCCGCCTGCTCCACGGTCTCCCGGTCGAGCCGGAGCGTCGTCATACGGGCGCCGGGCGACCAGTGCACCTGGAAGGAGCGGTACGGGTCGAGCACGTACGTCTGCCCCGGCCCGACGACCCGCTCCTCCCGCCCGGGCGACATCACCCGCACCCGGCCCCGTACCAGCTGGCACACCAGCAGGTACGAGTCGAGGGGCTGCGGCGCGACGAGCGTCTCCGCCCCGTACTGCAGCCCCGACACCGTGATCCCCGGAAAGCCGCCCTCCGCGTACCACGCGGAGAACTCCTTGGGGTCGCCGAGCACGCTGAGTTGATAGGGGCTGTAGGCAGAGCTGATGATCTCCCTGGTCTCGTCGAGATCATTGCTGAGGACGAGCGTGCGCATGTTGCCGGGGGCCTCGGGGCCCACCCGTGGTTCGGTCATCAGGCTTCCCTCGGATGTCCGCGTATCGGGGACAGGAGCCGCGTTCGGCGAGTAGCCGGTGGATGGCCCCGTTAGTACCGTTGCCCCTGTCCGCAGTCAAGGCGAGGGCCGGTCCCCACAGCTGTTTCGGGACAGGACCCCGCCGGGGGGAGAGCGGGTAAGGCCCTGGGTTCACGGGGGACATCCAGGGCCGGTCCCGTCGCGGGGGCGCCCCGCCGTCTCGCGGACGGACGGCGGGGTCTTCGCGTGTGCCGTTTGGCCTACGGGCCGGGTGCCGGCCGCGCGCCGGGTGCGCCGAGCCGGGGGCAGCCCCAGTCCCATGCCGGGCCGGGCGCCCTGCCGGGCGTCGGCATCCTCAGCGTCGCGTAGTCCGTGTGGCGCTCTGTGCCGCACCGGTGGCACCGCTCGACACCTCGGGAGCGGCTCCAGCCCGCGGGGTGAGTGCACCGCCGGGGGATGAGGCGGCCGGCCGCCGTACGGGTCGCCGCGGCGGCATCGCGCAAGAGCGTGGTCACGAGTGCACCACCTGCTGATGCCGCACGAACTCGGCGTTCAAGGCCTGGGCCTCCGTGATGCGGCCCAGCCGCACGGCACCGTGGAAGCGGACCCGCAGTTGGGCACAGCGGAGGCACCACTGCGACAGCTCATCGTGCTGCCCCGCCTCGGCTTCCGGGGCGGCATTCTGAGGGGCGTCGGCGAGCTGTGCTTGAGCACACTCTTGGCTGCTGGTCATGTTCTGCTCCTCGGTTCCATCAGTACGTGGGATGAGGGAACCGCTCTCGCAGCGGGGTCTCCAGCGTTCATGCACACTGCGCATGCGGGTATGCGATCAGCGGGTACGCAGGCTCGTTTGCCCGTCATCCGGCACCTACTGTGAGAGGAACGGGCGGAAATGAGCTGGTCCGACAGCGCCTTACGGGCGGCCGCGGCGCAGGGCGATTACGGGCGGGTGATCCGGCTCGTGCGCGAGTCGGTTCGTATGACTCAGGGGCAGCTCGGCGTTGCCTGCGGTCTGTCCCAGTCCGCGGTCTCCCGCATGGAGCAGCGCGGCGCAGGCGAGTACCACATGACCACCCTTGCCCGGATCTCTCATCATCTCGGCATCCCGCCCCAGTTGGTTGGACTCGCCGAGAAGGGGACAGTGCCGGGCAGGTACAAAGACGGAAGCGAAGAAGTGGAGCGGCGCGAATTCTTAGCCGGCGTTGCTGCAGTCGCAGCAGCGCCAGTGATCGGCGCAGATTCGGCCCCACGCGCAGAGTGGGACGGGGGACAAGCGGCCGTACTCCGGATGGCGACGACCGCGTACCGGCGGATGGACGCGACTGTACCGGCGCGGCAACTTGCCGATACCGTAGCGGGTCACATGCGCCTTGTTCAGACAGTGGCCAATCAGACGAACGATCAGTCTGTGCGTACCCGCTTGGCGGCTGTAGGGAGCGAGGTGGCAAGCCTCGCCGGCTGGTTGAGCTGGGACATGGCCGATCAAGGATCAGCGCGCACCTGGTACGGCGCGGCGATCAAGGCAGCCCGGCGCGCCGCGGAACCGCTGTTGATCTCCTACCAGCAAGGAAGTCTCGCCCAGTTCGAGGTCGAGTACGGCAACTGTGCTCAGGGGCTTTCCCTGATTCGATCAGCAAGACGTCAGCTCGGAGACGCATGCCCGCCCATTGCTGCTGCTTGGCTTTCCTCCCTTGAAGCGGTTGCGCACGCGACAGCTGGTGACGAGCGGGCTGCGGATCGCGCGCTCTCGGCAAGCGGTGTTGAAGCAGCCCGGTTGGCTACGACGGATGCACCACCCTGGCCTTGGGTCTTCTCCTTCGACGAGAGGAAAGTGGCTGCGGCTCGAGTGACCTGCGGTGCTCGGCTGGGACGCCCCCGGTGGGTGCTCTCCTCGTTGTCCGACGCGACGGCTGCTTTGTCGTCCTGTCATGAGAAGCAGCGCGCGCTGCTGATGCTGGACGTGGCAAGCGGCCACTTGGCTTCTGGCCAACTGGAAGCGGCTTTCGCTCTCGCTTCGCAGGCGCTGCGGACCGGTTTGCGACTACGCTCCGGGCGTGTGGCTGAGCGGGCCCGCGCCTTCCGGCGAAACTACTCGTCTGCGACGCCGCCAGCCGTCGTCCGCGAGTTCGATGGACTGCTACGTGACGCTTACCTGTGAGCGAGGGGAACCATGCGGATCGGGATCACTGGACACAGGGGTTTGCCCGACCACGTCGAAGGGCGCGTACGGCTGGCGCTCGCCGAGGCCGTGAAGGGCTGCAGGCCCAGTGACCTCGTCGGGGTGAGCTGCATCGCCGACGGCCCTGACGCCTGGTTCGCCCAGACCGTGCTCGACCACGGTGGCCGGCTCGAAGTCGTCGTGCCTGCGGAGGCGTACCGGGACGGCCTGCCCGACTGGCACCACGAGGTCTACGACCACCTTTTCCACCGGGCCTCCGATATTCACCGCACCGGCCTTGCCGAGTCCGATGCGCAGGCGCACATGGTGGGCAGTGAACTGCTCGTAGGCCTGGTCGATGAGGTGTTCGCCGTGTGGGACGGCCAGCCCGCACGTGGGTACGGGGGCACCGCTGACGTCGTCGCGTATGCCCGGCGTACGGGCGTGCCGGTGCGGGTTCTCTGGCCGGAGGGCGCGACCAGGGGCTGATGAGGCCGCCCCTCAGTTGGGGTAGCGGACGGGGACTGCCCGGCCGTCCGCGAGAATGTCGATTCCGCCGGAATACTCAAGCCGGGAATCGCTTGGTTTTCCGCCCTCCTCCGACACCCCCGCACGGGCCTGGACGCGGTGCGCTCCCTTGATGGTCTCGATGCACTTCGTCAGTTGGCTGGACCAGGTCTGCCCCGGATCGATCACGACATGGTCCTGAAGGAACGGCGGCGAACAGTCATGTTCCTGTTCGGTCATCCGGTACCTGGCCAACGCGGCAACAGCCACTTGGCGGTTGCTGGTGTTGCGCACTTTGACGCCGAACAGTGCCTTACCGGAGTAGCTCTTCGCGTAGGTGCAGGCCTGGAATTCGATGCCCGTCATCCCGGGCACTGGCGTCCAGAGGTCCTTGACGGCGCATACCGTGCCGTCCGGCCAGGACTCGTCGCTCCACGACTTCTGGCGCACTGCGGTACGGGGCTGGGGAGCCGCCTCCTCCTTCAGATTCGGGTCAGGGCGGCCCGGGGCCTCGATCACGCTCGGCGCAACCCCGGATTCAGGCCGTTCCGGCGCGGAAGAGGCCACGCTGTCCGCCGACGCCTTGGGGGACGCAGCCGGTACAGGCGGCGCGGAATGCGCGGGCGCCCCCGCGGCGGCACGCGTGGAGCCCCCGGCCGCGCTCGTCCGGGCCGGCGATGACGGCAGCAGAGCCAGAGTGATCGCCGTGGCCGCGGCCGTGACGACCGCGGCGGCCGAGAGAAGGACCGGCCGTTTCGCGAACCGCCCTTTGCCGCGCTGTTCGGCCGTCTCCTGTTCGCCGGATTCCTGCGCCGGTCCGCCGGGCGGATAGACATTGATGTCGCCGCTCTGCGTGATGTATTGAACCCCGCTCTCGCGAGCGGTGTTGTCTTGCGCACCAGGAGGTTTGTCGCTCATCCCGGCCCTCAGTTACCACTCCGGCCGTGGCCGACATTGATGTCGCCGCCTTGGGTGATGTACTGGATCGCGCCCGCCTGCGCGGTGTTGTTCTGCACCCACGATTGCTGCGCCGCAGGCAACTCCGCCCGTACGCGTTCGATCAGTTCGCGGAGCTCGTGCGCTGCCTCGGGATTTTCTTCGAGGAGGATTTCCAGCCGGCCCGTCCAGCGGTTCTGCAGCTTGTCACGCAGTTGCTGCCGGGTGCCGTCGGCGGCCTGTTCGAGCTCGGCGGCGGTGCGGTCGAGCCGCTCGGCCGCGTACCGCTCCTGGTGGTCGTCCCCGCGGCCGAGCAGGCGTGCGACGCCCGCCCGTGCCGTGTGCCAGGCGTCCGTCGCCGCCGCCCCCACCACCGCGGAGCCGCCCGCGGCCGCCAGACTCTCCAGCGCTTCCGATAACACCGGTACCTCCCTGCTGCCTGACCAACACATTCCCAGGGAACAACTCCCGTCGAATGGTGAGGTAACGGCCCGCCGCGGGAATCCGGCGGTCAGCCCTTGACGGCTGCACCGAGGGCGAAGCCGCCGCCGAGGCGGCGGGCGATCAGGGCGTACATCAGGACCACCGGCGTCGAATACAGGATCGAGAACGCCGCGAGCTGCCCGTACGCCACCTGCCCGAAGTTGCCGAAGAACGTGAAGATGCTGACGGACGCCGGGAGCCGCTCGGGGGAGAGCAGCAGCATGAAGGGGACGAAGAAGTTGCCCCACGACAGGGCGAAGCAGTAGATCGCGACGACCCCGACGCCCGGCCCCATCAGCGGCAGGATCACCCGCACCAGCGCCTGCATCCGGCTCGCGCCGTCCGTCCAGGCCGCCTCCTCCAGTACGGCCGGGATGTCGTCCATGAAGTTCTTCATGAGCCAGATGGCAAAGGGGAGTTGGGCGGCGGCCATGAAGAGGGCCGTGCCGTACAGGGTGTCGACGAGCTCGACGCGTACGAAGAGCCCGTAGACCGGCACCATGACGGCCGTCACGGGCAGGCAGGTCGTGAACAGCACCCCCAGCAGATACGGCCGGTTCAGCCGGGACCGGAACCGCGACAGCGGGTACGCCGCGAACGCCGCGCACACGATCGTCACGGCCGTCGCGCCCCCGCAGAGCAGCAGGCTGTTGAGCATGGGCGTGAAGGTGATCTCGTCCGTCAGCACCGCGGAGAAGTTCTCCGTCGTCGCCCTCTCAGGTACCTGCACGGCGAGCCCCGCCCCCTCGTCCACGGACGCGAGCAGCAGCCAGACGAGCGGCACGGCGAAGGCCGCGAGGACGGCGAGCAGCGCGGCGTCGGCGGCCAGCCGCCGGCGGGTGCGGCGGGCGAGGAGCGGGCGCATGGCACCTCCGGGCGGGGCGGGGGAGTGCTGGGTTGCGCAGCGAGCGGGCAGGGAAACGGGCCCCTCATTTCGTGAATTCCCGCCCGGGCCCCATCGGACCCCTGTCGATCCCTGAAAGCCGGGATTTTCCCGGTTACGCGGTAGGGACCGTTCCGGGACGGATCCGTCGAGGACCGTCGGGCAGAGTTCTCCTGCGTCAAGATCATTTGGATTCGGTGCGGACCGCGTACCCAAATATTTCGGGGGAAACCTATGAAGATGCGCAGGAAGATCGCCACTGCCGCCGTGACGATGGCCGTGGCCGGGGCCGGCCTCGTCGCCGGGACCGGGTCGGCGTGGGCCGGGACCAACGGCCAGCAGCTGCAGCTCGACGACGCCTCGGGCATCGCCCGCTCGGTGATGGTCAGCGGCGAGAACCAGAACGGCCAGTGGACGGACCATTGCTTCAACGTCACCCCGGGCTCGTCCACCCCGCTCAGCGGCTGGTGGTGGAAGGGGAACACGTACATCTCCGTGTCCTCCGGGTCCAACTGCAACGCCGGCTACTTCTACAGCCGGTCGGTCTGGGTGAACCAGAACCAGAGCTGGAGCGACTACCAGGTCGTCTCGGCCCACCGGTAAGACGCACGATCGGTAAAACGCGCCACCGGTAGGACGCGTCACCGGTAGGACGCGTCACCGGCAGGACGCGCGACGCGGGCCCGGCATCCGGCCGGGCCCGCCGTCGTTCCGAGCGAGCGGGGCAGCACCGGCTACGGCTGCTCGCCCCAGACGACGGCCTGGGCGACGATGACGCGTTCCCCGTTGAACGTCACCGAAGGGCCCCCGTGGAGCCGGTAGCCCATGGCCAGCGCCTCGCTCACGCGGTGGCAGAACGCGGCATCGTCCGGGCCGGTCAGGACGCGGTAGACGGGCAGGCCGTCGGGCGGTGTGATCATGCTGCGAGCATGTCACGTCACGACCGCGCTCATGCCACGCAGAATTCGTTGCCCTCCGGGTCCTGCAGGACCACCGCGTAGTGGTCCGTTCCCGGCTCGTCCAGCACGCGGATCACCGACGCTGATCACGCGTGGGCATGAGGCTCGTGCACGTCGGCGCAACGGACTCGGTAGAGGAGTGCGCAATGGCTCTCAAGTTCCTGGGGATCTGGCCGAACACCCCGGACGACGGCTCGCCCACGATCTGGCTGGACGACACGACGGGAGACTTGATCATCCAGTCATGGAAGGCCGACGAGGCGACCGTCCGTGAGGCCCAGGAGGCCGGGTCGGTGCCCGGTCACTCCACGGAGATCCCGGAGCACGAGACCGTGATCCGGTTGCCCGCCAATATGCTCCGGTTCATTCCCCGCCCGGACAGTGAGGTCAACGGTGGCAACAGCGGTACGTGAAGCCCTCGCGAAGGCGCAGCGATCAGCGATTCACCTGGAGATGCGAGACGGCTACATGCGGGATGACCCGGAGTTCATCCGCTGGCAGGAGGGGCACCGGTACGACCCGGCCGACCGCGAGTCGTGGTGGCGTCCTTGGCTCGACGTCGTGGCCGAGGCGACCGGCCGGGGCGTGGTCATGCGGCGGTTGCGGGTGGTTTCCGAGCCGCTCAGCGACTACATCCGGTATGAGTACGACGGCACGTTCACGAACGTCGCGGCGGGCGAGGACGTGCGGTGGTTGCCTCGATCGCTGGCACGTGACTTGCTGCTGCCCGCGCTGGACGGGTGGGTCATGGACGAGGAAACCGTGATCCTGCACCACTTCAGTGGCGAGGGGCAGTGGACCGGCCCCCGCATGGAGCTGTGCCACGAACCCGCTTTGGCCGCGCAATACGTCAGGGTGTACGAGGCAGCGTGGGAACGGGCCGTTCCCCACGCAGAATACCGGCCTGCCTGACGGTCGAGCCATGGCTGTTTCTCCGTCTTCCAGTGCTCAGCAGGCCCGGCAGGCTCTTGCGGATCGTCTCGCGGAGATCTGCCGGGACGCCGGCCTGACCGGTGCCGATATCGCCGAGCGCTGTGGGTGGAGCCGTTCAAAGTCGTCACGGATCATGAACGCCCGTACGCCCCCGTCCGCTGATGACATTCGGGCGTGGTGCGGGGCGTGCGGGGCCGAGGACCAGATCGGGGATCTGATTGCCTCGTTGCGCACGGCCGAGGGCATGTGGGTGGGCTGGCGGCGCATGGAGCGGGCCGGACTCAAACAGGCGCAGGAGGCCCGCCTGCCGTTGTACCAGCGGACCCGTCGTTTCCGGTCGTACTCCTCGTGGCTCGTGCCCGGTCTGATCCAGACGCAGCCGTACACAGCGGCAGCGCTGCAAGCGATCCAGCGGCGGCGTGGTCTGGTGGACGACGTGGCCGCAGCGGTGGCCGCCCGCATGGAACGTCAGCGAGTGCTGCACGAGGGCGACCGGAGGTTCGCGTTCCTCGTTGAGGAATCCGTGATCAGGACCGGCATCGGCGGTGCTGAGGTCATGATCGGGCAGCTCGGCCACCTCGTGGCCGTCGCCTCTCTTCCCCATGTCAGCGTGGGGGTTGTGCCCATGCGGCCGGATCGGGAGCGCTGGCCGGTCGAAGGGTTCTGGATCTACGACACGGCACAGGTCAACATCGAGTTGGTCTCCGGCTACCTCACGATCACGCAGCCCAGTGAGGTGGCCATGTACGCCGAGACGTTCGCGGAACTGGCCGCTCTGGCCGTCTACGGGGCGAGAGCCCGCGCGCTGATCACCGACGCCATGGACCGGCTCGGGTGATTGCCGTGCAATCTCGCGCAATCGGCTGGGTTTCGGGATTCCGCTGTCCCTAGCGTGGTTGCCGTCGGACCGCCGGCGCCGGCGCCTGAACGGCGAGGTGGAGCGGAGACGGGCGCCGGGCGGGTCATACGTGCTGGTCGCAGTGGAACGGGAAGCGAGGAGACCATGGGCATGGGCATGGGCAAGGGTGGCGATCACTCGGGGAAGCCGGACACCGCACCGCATGACGGGCACCGGGAGAAGCCGCCGCAGGTGCCGCCGATCATCTCCGACCCCAAGAAGAAGTAGAGGCGCGCATGGCCTGGAGCGATCTCGTGGCGTCCTTGGTCAAAGACGGCTATCTGACGGCAAGTTGGGAGCCCTCATTTGCCGCAGTGCCGCGCCATCCGTTCATCCCGGCCCGGTGCTGGGCGCATGGGGAGGACGGCACCGTGGTGGAAGTGGATCGAGAGACCGGACCGCGCGAGTGGGAGGACGCCGTCACCTCCGACGTGGCGTTGGTCCTTGCCAAGGAGGACGGCAAGCCCACCACGTCAGCGTCCATGCCGCGCATGGTGGCCATGATGCTGCGCGAACTCGACGTGCAGGACGGAGACACGCTGCTGGAGATCGGGACCGGCACGGGCTGGAACTTCGCTCTGGCATCGCACCGGCTCGGTTCCGGCAGCGTGACGACCATCGAGGTGAACGCCCGCTTCGCAGAGCGCGCGGCAACACGCCTCAAGGCGGCCGGCTTCACTCCGCGCGTCGTTTGGGGCGACGGAGCCAAGGGGTGGGAGGCCGATGCCCCCTATCAGCGGCTCATTGCCACGTGCGCCGTACAGCACGTGCCCTACCCCTGGGTGGCGCAGACCGAAGGCGTGATCGTCGTCCCCTGGGGCAACGGCATGTGCAACGGTGCGTTGCTCCGGCTCGAATCCGACGGACGCACAGCGACGGGCAAGGTCGTCGAAGAGTCGTCGTTCATGTGGATGAGCGGCCACGCGCCGGCCGAATGGCCCGAATGGCCCGAGGAGCCCGAGGACGAGAAGTCTTCGACGGGTACGGATCCACGAGTGTTCACCCCGAACGAAGCGCGATTCGCGGTCGGGCTGGGTGTCTCCGGATGCCGGTACAGCGTGGACTGGGGAGACGACCCGGACGGGGCCGACTGCACGCTGTGGCTCACGGACGGGGAATCCGTCGCCTCGGTCCGGTACATGCCGGAGGGAGCGGCGTTCCCTGTTCAGCAGTCCGGGCCGCGCCGGCTCTGGCACGAAGCGGAAGCCGCGTACCGCTGGTGGGAGGAGAACGGCCGCCCCGGCTTCGACCGCTTCGGGCTCACCGTGGACGGCGACGGCGAACGGGTCTGGCTCGACTCCCCGGACAACCCGGTACCGCACCGGAGCGCGTAGCCGCGTCCTCCGTCAGTCCCGGTCGGCGCTTTCCTCCGAGCGCCGACCGGGGCTTTGCCGCGCGGTGAGCATGTCACGTCACGACCGCGCTCAAGCCACGACCGCGCTCATGCCACGCAGAATTCGTTGCCCTCCGGGTCCTGCAGGACCACCGCGTAGTGGTCCGTTCCCGGCTCGTCCAGCACGCGGATCACCGTCCGCGCCCCGCGGGGTCGACGATCGACTCCGGGGTCTCCCCGGCGCCGTCCGCCGGCTCGGCCTCCGGCACGCCCATGGCCGACCAGTACTCCCGCCACGTGGCGTGGCCCTCCGGCGGGGGCTCGGGGACGTAACCCAGCGCCTGCGTCCAGAAGTCCACCATCCTGCGCGGGTCCGCGCAGTCGATCGTCAGCTGCAGTGTCGGCTCCATGCCCCGCAGCCTGACAGAGGCCTGCGGCCTGACTGGGAGGGGCCTCCGGGACACGGGGGTCCGGGCTGCTCAGAGGGGTTCGCGCCGGGGCGCTGCCCGGTGCGCGAGGCGGGTAGGCATAGCGCGTGGCGGCGTCCGGGCAAGCCCGTCGGGGGCTCACGACCGCCGTACGGGGGGCAACCGTGCACATACGCAAGCTGATACGAACGGCCGCCGCTGCCCTGCTGGCGGGCGGGATCGCCGTGGGCGGCGCGGCCACAGCCCGCGCGGAGCAGCCGGCGGGGGCCGGGACGGCGCCGGGCGCGGACGTCCAGTGCCCCGACCTGGCGTACGGGTCGGCCGGGGTCTGCGCGGCCGTCCTGCAGAAGCAGCTGAACGACCACGGCGCGGGCCTGGTCGTCGACGGCATCGTCGGCCCGAAGACCAAGGCGGCGATCCAGGACTACCAGCGGGCCCACGGACTCGCCGTCGACGGGATCGCGGGCCCCAGGACCCGGGCGTCGCTGGTCGCCGAGGCCCCGCCGCCCGTCGTGCAGCAGCGGGTGTGGGTCATCGAGCCGCCGGCGAAGGAGAACCGGGCGCCGAACCTCTACGACAAGGTCAAGAACGGCGCCTGCGACACCACCGGCAAGGGCGCGGGGGCTCTTGCCGGGGCGGCGGTCACCCTGCTCCTGTCGGAGACGGGCCCCGGGGCGGTCGCGGGCGGCGCGGTCGCGGGGTTCGGCACGGAGTCCTTCCTCACCTCGGCGTGCAAGGCGGCTCTCGCCATCGACCCGGCGGGGTAGGGCCCCACCGGGCCCACCGGGCCCGGCCCTGCCTGGGGCCTCCCCGGCCCGCCGGGTGGGGCCGCACCGGCCGAGCGGGAGGCGGACCGGCCGGTCTCCCTCAGGCCGGGCCGTTTCCCTCAGGCCGGCCGGTTTCCCTCAGGCCGGGCCGGCTCCCGTAGAGGGAGCGCCCGCGTGCCCGGGGCCGCAGCCGGCTCCGGGCACCGCCACGGGGCCGGGCTGCCGGGCGCCGGACGGACGGGGATCCGCCCCGGCCCTGTCCCGCGCCCGCACCGCCCTCAGGCCGCCACCCCCGCCGCCTCCTTCGGCGGCTCCGGCAGAGAACTGTCCCCGTCTCCGTCCGCGCCCCCGTGCCCGTCCGCCGTCAGCGTCGTCTCGTCGAACGGTGCCCGCCCGGCAAGGACTTCGCTCACCCGCTCCTTGTCGATCTCCTTCGTCCACGTGCCGACGAGGACGGTCGCGACCGCGTTGCCCGCGAAGTTCGTCAGCGCCCGCGCCTCGCTCATGAAGCGGTCGATGCCGACGATCAGGCCGACGCCGTCGACGAGTTCGGGGCGGTGGGACTGCAGGCCGCCCGCGAGCGTGGCGAGGCCCGCGCCGGTGACGCCGGCCGCGCCCTTGGAGGCGACGATCATGAACAGGAGCAGGGAGATCTGCTGGCCCAGGGCGAGCGGCTCGCCCATCGCCTCGGCGATGAACAGCGACGACATCGTCAGGTAGATCGCCGTGCCGTCGAGGTTGAAGGAGTAGCCGGTGGGCACGGTGATGCCGACGACCGGCTTGCTGACCCCCAGGTGCTCCATCTTGGCGATCAGCCGCGGCAGGGCCGACTCCGACGACGACGTCGAGAGGATCAGCAGGAACTCCCGGCCCAGGTACTTCAGCAGCGCGAAGATGCTGACCCCGGCCACCAGCCGCAGCAGCGTGCCCAGCACCACGATCACGAACAGCAGGCACGTCACGTAGAAGCCGATCATGATGACGGCGAGGGACTTCAGGGCGTCGGTGCCCGTCGCGCCGACGACCGCCGCCATGGCGCCGAACGCGCCCACCGGCGCCGCCCACATGATCATGGCGAGGATGCGGAAGACCAGCTTCTGGATGTGCCCGATGCCGCGCAGCACCGGCTCGCCCGCCGTGCCCATCGCCTGCAGCGCGAAGCCCGCGAGCAGGGCGACCAGCAGGGTCTGCAGCACCTGGCCGCCGGTGAAGGCGGAGATCATCGTGGTGGGGATGATGCCGAGCAGGAACTGGGTCGTGGACTCGCTGCCGCCCTTCGCCTGCGCCTCCCCCGCGTGGCGCACCGCGTCCGTCAGGTGCAGCCCGCTGCCGGGCTCCAGGATGTTGCCCACGACGAGGCCGATGGCCAGCGCGACGGTCGACATGACCAGGAAGTAGCCGAGCGCCAGGCCACCGACCGCGCCGACCTTCGCGGCCTTCCGCACGGAGCCGATGCCGAGCACGATCGTGCAGAAGATGACCGGCGAGATCATCATCTTGATCAGGTTGACGAAGCCGGTGCCGAGCGGCTTGAGCTCGACCGCGACGCCCGGCGCCGCGAGGCCGACGACGATGCCGACGATGACGGCCGCGATCACGGCCAGGTAGAGGTAGTGGGTCCGGTCCGGTCGCCGGGGCGCCCGCCGGGCCGGTGGTGGTGCTGCCTGTGCCGTCACGGGGGTCTCCTCGTCGTCGCGGCTCTGGGTACGGCTGGGTACGCCTGAGTGCGCCTGCTCAGGTCTGAACAGGCCTGGATGGTTTGTCCACATAGGTCCGGAGAGGTCTGGATGCGTCCAGGTGTGTTCCGGGTGCCCCGCTCTCCCGACGAGTGGGGCTCCGGCGACTATGCACGGCTCTGTGACCGTGGTCACCCTTATGTGCATTACGTTCACGGGAGCGGCCCGGTGCACACTGTCCGCCATGCGCAGACCCCGCCTCCGCCGCCCCCGCAGTCTGGCCGGCCAGCTCTTCGCGATGCAGATCGTGCTGGTCACCGTCGTGGTGGCCGGCTGCGCGGCCTTCGCGTACGTCGCCGACCGCGGCCAGGCCGAGGAGGCCGCGCGCCGCGAGGTGACCACGGCGGCCGTCGCCGTGGCCGCGTCCTCCTCCGTCCGGGACGCGGTCCGCTCGCCCGACCCGGCCGCCGGCCTCCAGCCGTACGCCGAGCGCGTCCGCCGCGACACCGGCGTCGACTTCGTGACGATCATGAATCCGGACGGCATCCGCTGGACCCACCCGGACCCCGCCCGCATAGGCGAGCGCTACCTCGGCCACACCGGTCCGGCCCTGCGCGGCGAGACGTTCTCCGAGACGTACACGGGCACCCTCGGCCCGTCGGTCCGGGTGGTCGTGCCGGTCATGGACGGCGGCCGGAGCGTCGCTCTCGTCAGCGCGGGCATCACCGTCGACGCGATCAGCGCCGAGATACGCCGCCAGCTGCTCGGTCTGCTGCTCGTCGCCCTGGGCGCGCTCGGCCTCGGCGGCGCGGGCACGTACCTCCTCAACGCCCGGCTGCGCCGCCACACCCACGGCATGAACGCCACCGAGCTGAGCCGGATGCACGATTACCACGAGGCGACGCTCCATGCCGTCCGTGAGGGCCTGCTGATGCTCGACGGGCAGCACCGTATCGCCCTCATCAACGACGGAGGACGCGAACTCCTCGGCCTCACCGAGGAGGTGATGGGCCGTCGGATCGACGCCCTGGGTCTGCCGCCCACCCTCACGGACGCCCTGCTGGCCGCCGAGCCGCGCGTCGACGAGGTCCACGCGACCGCCGACCGCATCGTCGTCCTCAACACCTCGCCCGTCTCCGGCGGCGAGCGCCACGGCACCGTCGTCACCTTGCGCGACCACACCGAACTCCAGGCGCTCTCCGGCGAGCTGGACTCCGTGCGCGGCTTCGCCGAGGCGCTGCGCTCGCAGGCGCACGAGGCGGCGAACCGGCTGCACGCCGTGGTGTCCCTGATCGAGCTGGGGCGCGCGGACGAGGCCGTCGAGTTCGTCACCGCCGAGCTCGAACTCGCCCAGGCCCTCACCGACGAGGTGGTCGGCGCCGTCGCGGAACCCGTCCTCGCGGCCCTGCTGCTCGGCAAGGCCGCCCAGGCCAACGAGCGCGGCGTCGAGCTCGTCCTCGCGCCCGACACGCACGTGGACGACGGCCTGCTGCCGCCCCGCCTGCCCGCCCGCGACCTCGTCACCATCCTCGGCAACCTCGTCGACAACGCCGTCGACGCCGCCGCCGAGGAGGCCAACCGCAGCGCGGCGGAGATCCGGCACGCGCAGGTCACCGTCACCCTGCGCACGGACGACGCACCCGGCGGCCGCGGCGAGCTGCTGCTGCGTGTCACGGACACCGGGGCGGGCGTGGCGCCCGAGGCCATGGAGGAGGTGTTCCGGCGCGGCTGGTCGACCAAGTCGCCCGGCAGCGCGCCCCACGGCCGCGGGCTCGGGCTCGCGCTCGTCCGGCAGGCCGTGCGCCGCAACGGCGGTACGGTCTCCGTCACCGGCTCGCAGGGCGGCGGCGCGGAGTTCACCGTACGGCTCCCCCTGCACGCCACCCACCCCGCCCATTCCGCGGACCCGCCGCCGACCCCCGCCGTACGGACCGGAGCGCCCTCATGAGCAGACCCGACACCGCCCCGCGGCCCATCCGCGTCCTCGTCGTCGAGGACGACCCCGTCGCCGCCGACGCGCACGCCCTCTACGTCGGCCGCGTGCCCGGCTTCGCCGTGGCCGGGATCGCGCACTCCCTGGGCGACGCCTCGCACTTCCTCAAGCGCACGCCCGTCGACCTGCTGCTGCTCGACCTCTTCCTCCCCGACGGGCACGGCCTGCAGCTGCTGCGCTCCCTGCGCACGGCCGGGCACACCGCCGACGTCATAGCCGTGACCTCGGCGCGCGACCTCACGGTCGTACGGGAAGGGGTGTCGCTGGGCGTCGTGCAGTACGTCCTGAAGCCGTTCACGTTCGCCACCCTGCGGGACCGGCTCACGCGCTACGCCGAGTTCCGCTCGGTCGCGGGCGAGGCCAGCGGGCAGGAGGAGGTGGACCGCGCGTTCGCCGCCCTGCGCGCCCCCCAGCCGGCCGCGCTCCCCAAGGGGCTGAGCCAGGCCACCCTCCAGTCGATCACCGAGGCCCTGCGGGGCGCCGGGGACGACGGCCTGTCGTCCGGCTCGGCGGCCGGCGCCGTCGGCATCTCCCGCATCACCGCCCGCCGCTACCTCGAGCACCTGGTGACGACGGGGCGCGCGGCCCGTTCGCCCCGCTACGGCCAGATCGGCCGCCCCGAACTGCGCTACCACTGGCAGCGCAGGGCCTGACCCGGCCCCCGCGGCCGCCGCCCGCAGGCGGCACGACGCGTGCGGTCCGCACGGAACGGGAACGTACGACTGCAGGAAGGCGCAGCACCCGCCGAAGCGCCGGCCACGGCGCTTAAGGCCCGCCCCCAGGAGGTCGTCCGTGCGCCCTGCCACGCCTGCTGCTCTGCTCGCCGTCGCCGCCCTCGCGGCGGCCTCCCTCACCGCCTGCGGCGAGGGCTCCGGCGGCGGTGATCCGGACACCGTCCGGATCGCCTACCAGCGCAACACCGACAACAAGAACCGGATCGTGGACGACTACCTGGCCGGGATCAAGAGACAGTTCGAGCGCGCGCACGAGGGCAAGAAGCTGGAATTGGTGCCGATCCAGGCCGCCCAGGCGGACTACTACGCCAAGCTGCAGCAGATGATGCGGTCGACGAAGACCGCGCCGGACGTCGTCCGCGAGGACACCTTCCTCATCAAGTCCGACATCAAGGCGGGCTACCTGCGCCCGCTGGACGACGAACTGGCGGGCTGGAAGGACTGGGCGCGGTTCGCGCCGGCCGCGAAGGCGTCGGCGCAGGGCGAGGACGGGAAGACGTACGGGGTGCCGGACGGCACCGACACCCGCGCCCTGTGGTTCAACAAGGAGGTCTTCGCGCGGGCCGGGCTGCCCGCCGACTGGCACCCGCGCACCTGGAACGACGTCCTGGACGCCGCCCGCACGGTCAGGAAGAAGGTCCCCGGCGTCACGCCGCTCAACGTCTACACCGGCAAGGCGCCCGGCGAGGCCGCCGCCATGCAGGGCTTCGAGATGCTGCTGTACGGCACGGGGAAGGACCCGCTGTACGACCCGGCGGCGCGCAAGTGGGTGACGTCGAGCCGCGGCTTCCGCGACGCGCTGGAGTTCGTGCGGACCGTCTACGCGGAGAAGCTCGGCCCGGATCCGGCGGACGCCCTCGCCCCCAACGTGGACGGCCGCGTCGCCACGGACTGGCTGCCGTCCGGCAAGCTCGCGATCGACCTCGACGGCTCCTGGATGGGCAAGTACTGGCAGCCGGACGGCACGAGGCCCTGGCCGCGGTGGACGTCCGTGATGGGCCGGGTGCCCTTCCCCACGCAGAGCGGCGCGGCGCCCGGAGCGGTCAGCATGTCCGGCGGCTGGGCGTGGGCGGTGAGCGCCCGGTCCGGGAAGGCCGGCCTGGCGTGGCAGGTGATCGAGACGCTGCAGACGACGGAGAACGCCACCCGGTGGACGGTGAGCGACGGGCAGATCGCGGTACGGGACGACGTGGTGGCCTCGCACAAGTACTTGTCGTCGATGCCCGGCGTCGACTTCTTCACCGGGCTCGTCCCGTACACCCACTACCGGCCGGCCCTGCCGCTCTACCCGCAGGTCTCCAGCGCCATCAGGGACGCGATGGAGGCGGTGACGACGGGTGACGCGACCGTGGTGCAGGCGGCGAAGCGCTACGACGAGGAGCTCAAGTCCGTGGCCGGGGCTTCGGGTGTGACGGCGCGGGAGCGGTGACGGTGGCCGGCCGGCACGCGGCCCGGCGCCGGCGGCGGCCCGAGGGGAAGGCCGTGCGCCTGCTGCCCCTCGCGCCCGCGACCGCCCTCCTGCTGCTCTTCCTCGCGGGGCCGGTCGCGTACTGCGTGGCGATCGCCTTCACCGACACGCAGCTGACCGGCCAGGCGTCCGCCTCGTTCGTCGGCCTCGCCAACTTCCGCCGCGCCTTCGCCGACGACGGCTTCCGCAACGCGGTGGTGCTGACGCTCGTCTTCACGGTGCTGTCGTCGCTCGTCGGCCAGAACACCCTCGGCCTGGCCCTCGCCGGCCTCATGCGGCGCGCCTCCCGGCCCGTACGGACGCTCACGGGCGCGGTCGTGATCGCCGCGTGGGTCTTGCCGGAGATCGTGGCGGGCTTTCTGCTCTACACGTTCTTCAACCGGCGCGGCACGCTGAACGCCGTCCTGGAGTGGCTCCACCTGCCCACCCAGAACTGGCTGTTCAGCCTGCCGATCCTGGCCGTCTCCTTCGCCAACGTGTGGCGCGGCACGGCCTTCTCCATGCTCGTCTACTCCGCGGCGCTCGCCGGGATCCCGCAGGAGATCACCGAGGCGGCGGAGGTGGACGGCGTGAGCGGGCCGCGCCGCCTGTGGCACGTCACCCTGCCCATGATCCGCCGCTCGATCGCCACCAACCTCATGCTCAACACCCTGCAAACACTGTCGGTGTTCGGCCTGATCTGGGCGATGACGCGCGGTGGACCGGGAGACCGGAGCACGACGCTCCCGGTGTTCATGTACGACCAGGCGTTCCAGAAGTCGCTGATCGGCTACGGGACGGCCGTCGCGCTGCTTCTGCTGCTGGTGGGGGCGTTGTTCTCGGTGGTGTACCTGCGGCTGATGAGGGAGGAGGTGTGAGGCTGTCGCCCGTCTCCTCCCGCACCGGAAGCCGGTGCCGGCTCGTCAGCCGAGCTTCTTCACCTGGGCGTCGGCGATCGCCTTCGGCTGCTCGCTCTGACCCGTGAGGCTGATGGCGTAGAAGCCGGCGACCGTGTTGCCCTTGCGGACGACCACCAGGTGGGTGGGGTTGTCGCTGCCGCCCTCGACCTCCATGGAGAGGGTGAAGGCGACCGCCTCGTCACCCGCGCTGTACGTGGCCGGCGCGACCTTCTTGATCTTCGTCTTGTCGCTGCCGCCGCCCATGGCGAAGCCGCCGGCGCAGTCGGCGCCCGCCTTCTTGATCGCGGCGAACGCCTCCGTGGCGCCCTGGCCGGCGTACGAGGCCAGCGTGTCACTGGTGATCAGGGCACCCAGCCCCTTCATGGCGGCCGCGGTCTTCTCCTCGGGCGAGGCGTCCGCGCCCACGGCCGGGCCCTTCGGCTTCGCCATGATCTTGCGGGCGGCGGTCGCGGCGGGCGATCCGGCACCCTGCAGCATCATCACGTCGGACAGCGGCTTGCACTCGGCCTTGTCGCTGGTCATCGTCTTGGCCATGGCCAGGTCGGACGCGCCGATCTCGGAGACCTTGTGGTCGGCGAGCTCGCCGTCGGCGAGCAGGAGCTTGGTCAGCTGCTCCTTCGGCAGCGCGCCCGCACCGCCCGCGGCGGACTGCGCCGGAGCGCTGGAGGACGCCTTGTCCTTGGGCTCGTCCTTCTTCGCCTCGGACTTGCCCGAGCCGCCGCAGGCGCTCATGAGCAGAGCGAGGGAGACCGCGGAGGCGGCGACGGCGGTACGGCGGACGGTGGTGCGGCGCATGAAACGTTTTCCTCTGACTGGATCGACAAGCAACCCCACATATAGTCATGAGCAGGTAAAAAGTTCAATATCTTTCCCACCGCCGGACAGCCGGCGCGCATTACGATCACATCTCGAACGCATGATCGACTACGGCTGGGGTTCCGGGCATGGAAGGCACGTACCGCGTACGCAACGCCGGCAGCTGTTTGCTGCTGGAGGTCGAGGGCGGCCGCAAGGGCAGCGGTGCCAACGTCCAGCAGGGCGCGGAGGGCGGCGGCGAGGCCCAGCTGTGGCACGTGAGCCCGGTCCACGAGGGCAGCGGCCTCCACCACTTCGTGAACGCCGCCAGCGGCAAGCGGCTCGACGTCGCCAACGCCAGCACCGAGAACGGCGCGAACGTCCAGCAGTGGAAGGCCAACAACTTCGGCGCCCAGGAATGGCTCATCGAGCAGCACCTCGACGCCCCGGGCACCGTCACCCTCGTCGCCCACATCAGCGGCCTCGTGCTGGAGGTCGCCGGCGGGTCGAAGGAGCCGGGGGGCAACGTCCAGCAGGGCGAGGACACGGACAGTGCCGGGCAGTGGTGGCGGCTGGAGCCCGCCGGGTGACCGTGCCCGGCGCCTAGCAGCCGCCGGCGGGCAGCTCGGCCGCGGGGTTTCCCCGCCAGGCCGTACGGGCCGGTACGTGTTCGCCCTTCATCAGGAAGGAGTCGGCGTCGATGCGGGCGCCGTCGTCGATGACGACGCCGTAGTGCACGAACGCGCTGGGGCCGATGGTGCAGCCGTTGCCGATGGCGATGGGGCGGGACTTGAAGACCCCGTCCTCCAGGGAGTGGGCCTGGAGGGTGCTGCCCGCGTTGAGGGCGCAGCCGTCGCCGACCCGGGTGAGGGTGCGTTCGATGATGCCGCAGCCGTCGTCGTAGACCCGGCGGCCCATGCGGACGCCGAGGAGCCGCCAGACGGCCGGCTTGAACGGGGTGCCGTTGAAGACGGCGTGGTAGGCCGTGGAGGGCACCTTCCAGTACCGCTCGTGTCTCCAGAACGCCTTGTCGTAGAGGGAGCAGAAGCGGGGCCGCAGCCCGTGCGGGCCGACCACGGCCCGTTCGACCAGCGCGAACCAGACGACGGTGAAGGCGAGCCCGGCGACGATGGAGCAGGCCGTCTCCAGCCAGTGCAGCGTGGCGTCCTCTCCCAGGGGGAGCATGGCGATCAGCACCAGTCCGAAGACGTACAGGCAGCGGACGGTCAGGAACAGGGTGACGGTGACCGCGTTGTGGCGGTTCTTGGCCGCGAGCCGCCGCCGGCGTTCGGCCCCCGTGCCCAGGGCGCCGAAGTCCTGGTCGCGCTCCACCGAGCGGGGGATCTCGAAGGGCGGCGAGCCGAGCAGGCCGGTGGCCTCCTTGAGCGGGCCGCTGACCGGGATCATGACCTTGGTCGCCAGCAGGCAGTCGTCGCCGGTCCGGCCCCCGGCCGGGTAGGCGATGTCGTTGCCCAGGAAGTTGCGCCGGCCGATCGTGGCGGGGACGGCACGGAAGGACGTGCTGGAGAACTCGGCGTTCATCAGGGACAGCCCGTCCGAGACCATGGTCCCGGTGCCGATGCGGCTGAGCGTGGGGACCTCGTGCTTGAGGGTCATGCCGAAGTTGGAGCCGGTCTGCTCGACCGGCCTCAGCCGGTAGCCGAGGGCGTGCAGGTAGTGCACGACGGCCGAGGTGTCGCCGAACAGCGCGTTGCAGAAGACGATGTTGGTGAGCCGGGCGGCGGCGCGCTGCAGCGCGAACTGCACCCCGTACAGCGGATGGACCGCGCCCGGCCGCACGAGGCGGCACAGCGCCCGCGACAGGCATGTGATCAGGACCGGCCCGGCGATCGCGAGGCCGAACACCGCGGCCGCCGAGATCTGCAGGCCGCCGGCGTAGTACGCCCAGCTGTCCGGGCCCGTCTCCCCCGTGACCGTACGGGCCAGGAGGGAGGGCCTGGACTCCAGCAGCGCGGCGACGGCCACGTCGGCCGCCCCGACGGTGGCGACCGCGATCAGCAGCCGGAAGGCGCTGTGGCAGGCGCGGCGCAGGGTGCCGCAGCGGGCCGGCGGGACCGTGAGGTACCGGCAGCCGGCCGGTGCCGGGACGGCCGGTGAGCCGTGCCAGCACTGCCCGGCCGGTACGGACTGGCCGGAGTGCAGCGAGGAGGCGTGGCCGAGCTCGGCGCCGTCACCGAGGCGCGCGCCGATGTCGAGGGTGCTGTGCTCCCCGGCGAAGGCGCGGTCGCCGATGGTGACGGCGCCCGTTTCGACGGCTCCGTCGTGGGCCCGGTAGCCGTTGAGGTAGGTGTCCTTGCGGATCACGCTGTCGGCGCCGATGGCGAGCAGGTCGGTGCACACCGGCACATGGGTGGTCAGGATCAGGGCGCGGGGGCCGACCTTGGCGCCCAGCGCCCGCAGGTACAGCGGGTACAGCGGCGTACCGACGCACATCCGGACGAGCGGGTTGGCGACGACCAGGGTCTTGACGCACCAGAAGCGGACGTAGGCCATGCTCCACAGGGGGATGCGCCGCGCCGGCCACCGGCCGACCAGGGCCCACTTCGCGGCGATCGGTACCAGGGCCATCCCGCCCAGCAGGGCGGCGGCGAAGGCGACCGCGCGCCCGTAGACGGCTTCCCATCCGCTCGCCTGCATCACCCAGGCGGTGCCGGCGTCCAGCGCCACCGATCCGAGGGACACGTACACCAGGAACACCAGGAGTTGCATCGCCGCGCACAGGACGTACCGCGGAGTGCTCACCGCCGGCGTTCGCGGCGGTGCCGGGCGCTGTGCGGGTACGCGGCCCCGTACGCGCTCCGGTGCGGCCGGCGCCGTCCGGTCCAAGGCCGTGGCGAGGTCGCGGACGGTGGGATGCAGGTAGACGTCCTTCATCGACACGCCGGGCAGGTCGGGGCGGCCGCGGACGGCCGCGTTGAAGTGCGCCATCAGCAGGGAGTTGGCGCCGAGCTCGTCGAAGAAGTGGCTGTCCACGGAGACCCGTTCGACCTGCAGGACGCCCGCCAGCAGCTCGGCCAGCGCCCGTTCGGTGCCGGTCTCCGGCGCCGCGTAGCCGTGCCGCGCGGCGAGCCGGCGCGGCCCGCCCGGCGCGGGCAGACGGCTGCGGTCCGCCTTGCCGCTGGGCAGCACCGGTATCGACGCGACGGGTTCGAGATAGGCGGGGACCATGTAGGCGGGCAGCCGCTCCCGCAGCTGCGCGACGACGCGGTCGGGGTCCACGGCGGCGCCTTCGCGGGTCGTGTAGAAGGCGCACAGTTCCGCGGTGCCCGGGGCGGGCTCGTGCCGGGTGACCACGGCCTGGGCGATGCCGGGGACGCGGAGCAGCACGGATTCGATTTCGGCCGGTTCCACGCGGTAGCCGCGGATCTTGACCTGGGTGTCGATGCGGCCGTGGTGCTCGATCTCGCCGCGGGGGTTGACCCTGCCCAGGTCCCCGGTGCGGTAGATCCTGCCGGACGGGTTGCCGGGGACGCCGAGGAAGTCCGGGACGAAGGCGCGGTCGGTCAGGTCCGGCCTGTTGACGTAGCCACTGGCGAGCCCCATGCCGGCGATGCCGATCTCGCCCATCGTGCCCGGCGGGAGGGCCGCGTCCTCCTGGGGATCGAGCAGGACCACCGCGTACGTCGGCAGCGGGACGCCGATTGTCACCGGACGGTCCGGGTCCAGCAGGGTCCAGGTCGCGGTGACGGTCGCCTCCGTCGGGCCGTAGACGTTGAGGAACCGCCGGCCCGGCCGGTGCCAGCGGCTGATCAGGTCCTGCGGGCACGACTCCCCGGACACCAGCAGGAACCGCAGCCCGGACCGCTCCTCGTCCAGCGTGGCCAGCAGCGTGGGAACGCAGCACAGCGCGGTGACCCGCCGCTCCCGCAGGAACGCGTCCAGCTCCGCCCCGAGCAGGCCCGGCCCGGCCGGCCGGGGCACCAGCGTCGCACCGGCCATCCACGGCACCCACGTCTCCTCGACGGAGAAGTCGAAGGCGAGCGTCATCCCCTGGTACACCCGGTCCTCGCCGGTGATGCCGTAGACCTCCGCCGCCACGCGGACGAAGTTGCAGATGGCCGGGTGGCCGATCGCCACTCCCTTGGGGCGGCCGGTGGTGCCCGAGGTGTAGATGACGTAGCAGAGGTCGTCGGGCTGCTGCCCGGCGGCGGTGCCCGGGCGCCGGCGGGGCTGCACCGCCACCTCGGCCCGCAGCCGGTCCAGGTACAACAGGTCGGCGCCGGCGGCGAGATGCCCCGCCCGGCCGGCGAGGCGGGAGAGCGACAGGACCGTCCGCACGGAGGCGTCGGAGACGATGTACGACAACCGGTCCGCCGGGAAACCCGCGTCCAGTGGCACGTACACGGCGTGCGCCTTCAGCACGCCCAGCATGCCGGTGTAGGCGTCCACCGCGTCGTCGAGGAGCAGCCCTACCCGGTCGCCGGGGCGCGTGCCCCGCGCCAGCAGGAAGCGGGCGAGCTGATTCGCCCTGTCGTCCAGCTGCGCGTAGGTCAGCGTGACCTCACCGGCGTCCACCGCGAGCCGGTCCTCCCGCCCCTGCGCCCGCAGCCGGTCGCACCGCTCCTCGAACAGGCACTCCAGCCGCTCGCCGTCCCGCCACCGGGCCGATCCGTCGTCCCCGGCGCACGTCAGCACCCCGTCCGCCCGGCTCGCCGACCGCGGCACCCCGCCCCCCGGCGGATCCCGCCGGGGCGCCTCTCCCTCTCTCCGCTCGCCGTGTGCCACCATGACATTCAGGGAAATATTGGGCCATTAAGGCCCCTACATTTTACCGGAGGAGGGCCTGCGCGGCGCTACTCGGTTGTCTACGCCGCACTGCGGACGCCCCCTCCGGACAGTGCTGCCCCCCAGCGCCCGGAGACGGCCACCGCGCGGTACGCCGGGTGTACGAGTCCGCGCTCCGTGAGGGCGCGCAGTGCATCCAGGGGGCGCGCGGGTGCATGGGGCGTACCGGGTGCTGGACGAGGGCCCGTGCGAGGCAGACGCTGCCGTTCGACGGCGCGTCCTTCGTGCCCAGGGGGATATGTGTACAGCGTTCTCTACGGCAGTTCCCGCATCACCCTCACTTCCCGCAGCGGTACCCGGCTCCAGCGGTCGGAACTGCTTCTCCGCGATCCCGGGCCGCGGCACCGGTGGACCGCGCCGGCGCCCGTGCTGCTCGGCCGGGAGGAGGTGCTGGCCGGCGCCTGGCGGGAGATCCTGGACGGGCGGTCGGTGGAATTCCACGGCCCTTGCGGGTTCGGGAAGAGCAGCCTGCTCCGGAACATCGCCTCGGGCGGGAGGCGCAGCGCGTTCGTGCGCGTGGGCCGGAACCCGCGGGAGGACGTTCTCCAGCTGCTCGTGGACGAGTTGTACGTGTCCGCGGGAGCGGAACCGGTGAAGTACTCCGGGCCGGTGTGCCGGCAACTCGTCCGGCACGCCCGCGCGCTGATCGTGCTGGACGAGGTGCCGCCCGGTTCGCGGATCCCGCGTCAACTGGCGGACGCCCTGCCCGGCTGCGTCCTGCTCGTGGGCGGGGAGCAGCCGGTGCTGGGCGGCGGCGCGGCGGCGTCGCGGTTGCTGACGGGGCTGCCGCAGGACGCGGCGTTCGAGCTGTTCGTCCAGTCCCTCGGCCGCACCGTGCGGGACGCCGAACTGCCCGTCGTGCGGAGGCTGCTGGAGGTCGTACGGGGGCGGCCGCTGTCCGTCCGGCAGGCCGCGGCACTGGTGCGGGCCGGATACCCGGTCGAGGCGGTGGCGGAGCGCGCCGCACGGGGCGTGCGCGAGCTGGAACGGATGAGTGCGGGACGGCTGTCGGGGCAGGAGCGCAAGGCCCTCGCGGTCCTGGCGATCGTGGCCGGGGCCCTGGTGCCGGGGAGCTGGGTGGCGGCCGCCGGCGACATCGCCTACGCGGCCCAGACCCTGCTGTCCCTGCACGAGCGGGGGCTCGTCGAGCGGCCGGAGGACGACCGCTTCGGGCTGCCGGTGTGCCTGCAGGACAGCGTCCGGGACCTGCTGCTCGACGCGGTCTCGCTGAGCGCGACCGTCAACGGGCTCGCCGACTGGCTGGACGACGCCCTCGACGGAGGAGCGCACGGCCTCACGGGCGCGCTCGAAGGCGCGGAGGGCATCGTCGGGCTGCTCGCCTTCGCCGCCGAGCGGGCCGAATGGCGGGCCGTGATCCGGCTGGCGAAGATCGCCGAGGCCGCGCTGTTCGCCGGACGCCGCTGGCAGCAGTGGAAGGACGTGCTGGAGCAGGGCGAGGACGCGGCCCGGCGGATCGGCGACCGGGCCTCGGAGGCGCTGTTCTCCCACCAGCTGGGCACCGTGGCCTACACCGAGGACCGGCCCGAGGAGGCCGCCGCCCGGCTGCGGCACGCGCTGCAGCTGCGGGTGGCCCTGGGCGACACCGCCGGGGCTGAGCTGACCAGGGCGAACCTCGCCTACGTGGAGGCCTCCGGCCCGGGCCGGGGAGACGGCCCCGATCCGGCCCGGCCGAACCTGCTCCGGCGCGGGCTGCTCTGGCTCGCCGGGCTGGCGGCCCTCGTCGTGGTGATCGCTGCCGTGCGTGCGGCGGTTGCAGGCAGAGGCGGCGACGATCCGTCCCCGGGGCCGCAGCCGGTTTCCTCGGGGCCCGTGGCCGGCGGCAGCCCGGCCCCCGACGGCCCTTCGGGCGGGGCGAGCGGCCCTCGGCGCAGTTTCAGCCCCGGCCCCGGACCCGTCACCAGCCCCAGCGGGGTGACGAGCTCTCGGACCGGTCCGAGCCCCGGCCGCAGCGTCGTGATCATTCCAGGCTCAAGTTCCAGCTCCAGCTCAAGTTCCAGCTCCAGTCCCTGCTGCAGCAGCAGGAGTCCCAGCGTCAGCAAGAGCCCCAGCGCCAGTAGGAGCCCCAGCGTCAGCAAGAGCCCCAGCGTCAGCACCAGCCCGAGCCGTAGCAAGGGCCCCATCATCCGCCGCCCAGGCCGGAGCAGCCCCGGTTCCGGCCACGACGGCGACGGCGAGGGCGTCGACGGTGGACGTGGCGACGGGAAGTCGCCGGAGCCGCACATGGCACCGCCCGGCTCTATGGCACCGCCCGGCTCTATGGCGCTGCTGTCAGGCCGGCCACCAGTTCCTCAGCCTCCACCGCAGGGACTCCTGCCGCGGTGAGCGCGGTCACGGCGGCCGAGCGGCCGGCGTCCGCCGGGGCGAGGACGCCGTCGTTGACCGCCTGCATGAGGCCGAAGAGGACCTGTTCCCGGACGTACGCGAGGGCGATCGCGGGCAGCGGCGAGACGAAGCGGCCCTCGTCCAGGCCGCGTTGCAGCATCGCCGCGCACTCGCGGCGCACCGGCTCCAGGCGGCGGTGGATGCCCTCGACCGTGACGCTGCGCTGGGCCATGGAGATCAGGAGCCGGTAGCCGTCGGCGATCTCCCAGGCGGCGAGCATGGAGAGGGCGAGCGCCTCGGCGGGGTCGGCGACGTCGCGCAGGGCTTCGGCCTGGGCGACCTCCACCGCGCTCGCGGCGTCGTCGACGAGGGCGCTCATCAGCGCCTCGCGGCTCGGGAAGTGGCCGTAGACCGTGCGCCGGACGACGCCCGCGGCCCGCGCGATCTGGTCCATGCTCGCGTCCGCGTCGCGCAGCAGCTCCACGAGCGCGATGTCCATGATGCGGCGGCGATTGGCGTCCGCTCTGCCGGCCATTGGTCTCTTCTCTGTCTGTCGGGTCTGTGGCCCGGGTCCCTGAACGACTCCGGACGGGGACCGTGCTGAGGAGGGGGCTGCGGGCGCGGCCCTCCGTGGCCGACATCCCGCCCCTCATTTTGCACGCGGCCGCGCCATCCCGTAATTTGCACACTGCTGTGTAATTGCACAACTGTGTGCAAGTGTCTGGAAGGAGTGGCCGATGGGCCTCGCGATGTCGACACCGGTCGACGAGATGGACGGTCCGTACAAGAGGCGCTGGGCCGCGCTGGGCGTGCTCTGCATCAGCCTGCTGATCATCGTCATGGCGAACACGTCCCTGACGGTCGCCGCCCCCGACATGGTCAAGGACCTCGGCCTCGGCAGCTCCGACCTGCAGTGGGTCATCGACGGCTACACCGTCCCGTACGCCGCGCTGATGCTGATCCTCGGCGCCGTCGGCGACAAGTACAGCCGCCGCGGCGCGCTCGTGCTCGGCCTCTTCGTCTTCGGCGCGGCCTCCGTCGCGGGCTCGCTGGTCGACAGCTCGGCCGGCGTCATCGCCGCGCGCGCCGTCATGGGCATCGGCGCAGCCATGATCATGCCGGCCACGCTGTCGCTGCTCGCCGCGACCTTCCCGCGCGAGGAGCGCGCCAAGGCCATCACCATCTGGACGGCCACCGCCGGCCTCGCCATCGCCGTCGGCCCGCTCGTGGCCGGTGCGCTGCTGGAGGACCACGGCTGGGCCTCCACCTTCCTCATCAACGTGCCGATCGCCGCCCTCGGCATCATCGGCGCGCTGGCGCTCGTCCCGCCGTCCAAGGCCACCGGTGTCGACAAGATCGACTACGTGGGCGGCCTGCTGTCCGTCGTCTGGGTCGGCTCCCTCATCTACATGATCATCGAGGGCCCGCACTTCGGCTGGGGCGCCAAGGCGATCGCCGCCGCCGTCATCGCGGGCGCCGGCCTGGTCCTCTTCGTCTTCTGGGAGCTGCGTCACCCGCACCCGGTCCTGGACGTCCGCCGCTTCGCCAAGCGCGCGTTCGCCGGCTCGACCATGGCCGTAGCGCTGTTCTTCCTCGCCGTCTTCGGCGCCTTCTACTACCTCACCCAGCACCTGCAGTTCGTCCTCGGCTACTCGCCGCTGGACACCGGCGTGCGGATGCTGCCGCTGGCCGGCGCGGTGTTCGTGGGCGGTGCCCTGACCGCGATCCTCACCCCCAAGGTGGGCATGAAGGTCACCGTGGCGTGCGGCATGACCGTCGGCACGGTCGCCATAGCGCTGCTCGCCCGCGTCGACGAGTCCTCCACGTACGACGACTTCGTCCTGCCGCTGATCATCCTGGGTCTGGCCATCGGCCTGTCCCTGTCGCCGTGCACCAACGCCATCATGGGCTCCTTCCCGGAGGACCAGCTGGGCGTCGGCGGCGCCGTCAACAGCACCTCCATCGAGATGGGCGGCTCCCTGGGCATCGCCATCCTCGGCACCGTGCTCGCCAAGACCTACTCGTCCAACCTCGGTGACGCCGCGGCCGAGGCCGCCGCCGCCGGCGGCCCGAAGCTGCCGGAGAAGGCGCTCGGCGTCGCGCAGGACTCGGTCGGCGCGGGCCTGGCCGTGGCCAAGGAGGTCGGCAAGCAGGTCGCGGCCGGCGCCGCGCCGAAGGTCGGGCCGGAGAAGGCCGCCGTCCTGGGCGCGCAGCAGGCGCAGTCCGTGGCCGAGGCCGTGCACAAGTCGTTCGCGGACGCCGTCGCCCACACCAGCGTCGTCGGCGCGATCGTGCTCGGCGTCGGCACGGTGCTGGTCGCCCTCCTGCTGCCGGGCCGCAAGGCGCAGGCGGCCGCCGCGTCCGCCCCTGCGGAGGCGGGCTCCCAGGAGCGCGTGGGCGAGAAGGTCTGACGCAGCCGCACGGCGCGGGACCTGCCCGCCGCCGCACGGCGCACACGCACCGGTGCCCCGCACCCTCTCCACGAGGTGCGGGGCACCGTCGTTCCCCGGCGCTCACGCGGCAGCCCGGGGAGCCCCGCCGGCTCCCTCACCCGCGCCGCCGGGCGCCGCGCCCTACACCGCCCGCCACCACACCGTCGCCAGCGGCGGCAGCGTCACCGTGATGCTCGCCGGCCGCCCGTGGTGGCGCGCGGCCTCCGTTTTGACCGGGTCGGGCGTGGTGACGCCGCTCCCTCCGTAGCGGCCGCCGTCCGTGTTGAGGATCTCCTGCCACGCCGTGAACCGGCCGGGCACGCCCAGCGCGTAGCCGTGCCGCACCACGGGGGAGAAGTTGCTGACGGCCAGCAGGGGCGCGCCCTGGGCGTCGAAGCGCAGGAACGCGAAGACGTTGTCCTCCGAGGCGTCGCTCACCACCCACTCGAAGCCCTCGGGCGCCGTGTCCCGCTGCCACAGGGCGGGCGTCGACAGGTAGGCCGCGTTCAGGTCGCGGACCAGGTCGCGGACGCCGCGGTGGTCCGCCTCGGCGGAGTACGAGGGGTCCAGCAGCCACCAGTCCGGGCCGTGCGCCTCGGACCACTCGGCGCCCTGAGCGAACTCCTGCCCCATGAAGAGCAGCTGCTTGCCCGGGTGCGCCCACATGAAGCCCAGGTACGCGCGGTGGTTCGCGCGCTGCTGCCACCAGTCGCCCGGCATCTTCGAGACCAGCGACCGCTTGCCGTGGACGACCTCGTCGTGCGAGATCGGCAGCACGTAGTTCTCGCTGTACGCGTAGATCATCGAGAACGTCATCTCGCCGTGGTGGTACTTGCGGTGCACCGGCTCCTTGGAGACGTAGACCAGGGAGTCGTGCATCCAGCCCATGTTCCACTTCAGGCCGAAGCCGAGGCCGCCGAAGCCGCCCGCGCCGACGTGGTGCGTGGCGCGGGTGACGCCGTCCCAGGCCGTGGACTCCTCCGCCACCGTGACGACGCCGGGGCAGCGGCGGTAGACGGTCGCGTTCATCTCCTGGAGGAACGCCACCGCGTCCAGGTTCTCCCGGCCGCCGTGGACGTTCGGCGTCCACTGGCCCTCCTCGCGGGAGTAGTCGAGGTAGAGCATGGAGGCGACGGCGTCCACGCGCAGGCCGTCGATGTGGAACTCCTCGCACCAGTACACGGCGTTGGCCACCAGGAAGTTGCGCACTTCCGTACGTCCGTAGTCGAACTCCAGCGTGCCCCAGTCGGGGTGCGCGGCGCGCAGCGGGTCCGCGTGCTCGTACAGCGGGCGACCGTCGAACTCGGCCAGCGCCCAGTCGTCGCGCGGGAAGTGCGCGGGCACCCAGTCCATGAGGACGCCGATGCCCGCCGCGTGCAGCGCGTCCACCAAGTGCTTGAAGTCGTCCGGGGTGCCCAGACGGGCGGTGGGAGCGTAGAAGCCGGTGATCTGATAACCCCACGAACCGCCGAAGGGGTGCTCGGCGATCGGCATCAGCTCCACGTGCGTGAAGCCGAGGTCCTTGACGTACGCGGGCAGCTGGTCGGCCAGCTGCCGGTACGTCAGCCCGGGCCGCCAGGAGGGCAGGTGCACCTCGTAGACCGAGAACGGGTGCTCGTGCACCGGCCGCCCCGTGCGTGCCGCCATCCACTCCGCGTCCTGCCAGGCGTGGTGCGAGGCGTGCACGACGGACGCGTTCGCCGGAGGGGCCTCCGTGCGCCGCGCCATGGGGTCCGCGCGCATCGTGTGCGAGCCGTCCGGGCGCGTGATCTCGAACTTGTACAGCGCGCCCTCGCCGATGCCCGGCAGGAACAGCTCCCACACCCCGGACGCGCCCAGCGAACGCATCGGGTACCCCGTGCCGTCCCAGTAGTTGAAGTCGCCGACGACGCGCACGCCCCGGGCGTTCGGCGCCCACACCGTGAAGCGGGTGCCCGCCACGCCCTCGTGCTCCATCGGCTGCGCCCCCAGCGCCCGCCACAGCTGCTCGTGGCGGCCCTCGCTGATGAGGTGCAGGTCCAGGTCGCCGAGCGCGGGCAGGAAGCGGTACGGGTCGTGGGTCTCCCGCTCCGTGCCCTCGTAGTTCACCAGCAGGCGGTAGCCGGGCGGCTCGCTCAGCGGCAGCACCGCCGCGAAGAAGCCGTCCCCCTCGTCGTACAGCTCCACGCGCAGGCCCTTCGCGCTGACCGCCACGGAGCGTGCGAAGGGGCGCAGGGTGCGCAAGCGCACGCCGCCGGGCACCGGGTGCGCCCCCAGCAGGCCGTGCGGGTCGTGGTGCGCGCCGTGCAGCAGCCGCTCCCGGTCCTCCGCCCCCAGCGGCTCCGCGGGCCGCACCCCGCGCCGGCCGGGCACGCGCTCCGCGCGCCCCGCCGCCGCGGGCCCGGGCGCCGCCGCTCCGGGCCCGGCTCCGGGCTCCCCGCCCGCCTTCCCGCCCCGCCCCGGCAGGAACGTGGCCGGGATGCCCGGCCCGGCACCGGGAAGGCCGGCTTCGGCGTCATGGGGCGTTCGGCGGGACGGCGGTCGAGCGGTCACGGTGCGGTCCTCCTCGGGAGCTCCCGGCCGGTGGCGCGGGGAGCGGAATCGGTGGTGCCGGCGGAAACCTCCGGCGCGGGCGGGGCCGCGTTCACCGGCTCGGCCGCCTCGGACGCCTCGGCCGCCTCGGCAGAGGCGGCCGGTTCCGCCAGGCGGCGGATGGCCGCCATCGGGACCACCAGCCAGTCCGGCCGGTGGCGGGCCTCGTAGAGGACCTCGTAGACGGCCTTGTCCGTCTCGTGGGCGCGCAGCAGCTGCGGCTCCTCGCGCGGGTCGCCGTGCACCGCGCCGTAGCCCTCGCAGAACGCGGCGCGGGCGCGCTCCGGCCAGCTGGTGCCGGCCGCCCGGCCGACCGCCGCCGCGTAGTCGAAGGAGCGCAGCATCCCGGCGACATCGCGGGCGGTCGGCTGCGGGCGGGTGCGCTCGGCCAGCGGGCGGGCGGGCTCGCCCTCGAAGTCGATGAGCGCCCAGCGCCCGTCCTCGGCCGTGCGCAGGGCCTGCCCGAGGTGGAGGTCGCCGTGGATGCGCTGGGCGCGCCACGTGCGCCCGGCCCGGCCGAGCGCGGCCAGGTCGTCGTAGGCGCCGCGCAGCGCGGCCCGGTAGGGGCGCAGCGCGGGGACGGCGTCGGCGGCGATGTCGAGGCGGCGGGTCATGGCGGCGGCGAGGTGTTCGAGCTGGGGGCGGCGCAGCACGACCGTGGGCAGCGCCTCGGCCAGCGCCCCGTGCACCTCGGCGGTGGCGTGGCCGAGGGCGCGGGCGGAGGCCGTGAAGTCGGCGCGGACGGCGAGGGCGCTGAGGGCGAGCTGCCAGCCGTCGGCGGAGCCGGGCAGGTAGGGCTGGAGGACGCCGAGCGTCATGGGCTCGGCGCCCGCGCCGGGCACGACGGCCTCGAACCAGGCGGCGGGCGCGGGCACCCGGGCGCAGCCGGTGCCGGCGAGGGCGCGGGGGAGTTCGAGGTCGGGGTTGGTGCCGGGGCAGACGCGGCGGAAGAGCTTGAGGATGTACGTTTCGCCGTAGACGACGGAGGAGTTGGACTGCTCGGCGCCGATGAGCCGGGGCGCGAGCCCGGCGCCGATGACGACGCCCTCCTCGCGCGTGAAGCGCAGGGGGCCGAGCCGGCCGGGCAGCCGCAGCCGCTCCAGGAGCAGGGTGGCGAGCCGGGGGTCGGTCAGGCCCTCGTAGACGGCGCGGCCGTGCAGCGGGCCGCCGGCGGGGCGGCCGATGAGGGCGGGCGCCAGGTGCGGCGGCAGGACGTCCTGCACGCCGAGCAGGAGTTGGTAGCAGTCGTCGGTGCCGGCGTGGATGGCGGGCCCCGGGGCGGCGCCTTCGGACCGGGCGGCGCCGGGCGAGCCGGGCTGCTGGGCCCGCACGAGCAGGTGGAGCAGGCCCGGAGTGGTCGTGCCGGCGAGGTGCGGCAGCAGCTCCGTGGCCGCGACGAGCGTGAAGCCGGTGATGGGGCGGCCCTTGCCGGCGAACCAGCGCTGACGGGGCAGCCACTCGGAGAGCAGCGGCACCAGCGACCCCAGCAGCCCCGCGTCGGCGGTCTCCGCCTCGGGCGCGTGGGCCGCGGGGGCGGCGCGGACCGAGGACAGCAGCGGGCCGGGAGAGCCGGAGGCCCCCCGGCGTCCGGTGCCCCGGCGGGACGGTGCAGCGTCCGACATGGCGTCGCGTCCTTTCCCCGGGGCGTGGCATATGGGGCAAAGTGTCCCGGATCGTGGTCCCGGATTGCGGCATTGACCTGTACGCGGTGCTGGGGTCCCCGGCCGGAGCCGGGGTGTCGGGCGGGGTGATCGTCCGTTGCGGTCAGCGCCTGCGGCCCCTGGATCGGCGCGCGGCGGCCGGGGTGCGGCCCCTGCGGCGGTCCCCGAAGCGGAAGCGATCCGTTCGGCCCGGCTCGTGCGTAGTAGTACGAGTTCCCAGGGTTTCCGGGGGAAAACCGCCCGTGCGCGGCCGGCCGGCGGGCGCCGGCGCGCACGGGAGCGCCCTCAGTGGCCGGCCTGCGGCGGTGTGCCACGGCGGAGCCGGAACCAGTAGAAGCCGTGACCGGCCAGGGTCAGCAGGTAGGGCAGTTCTCCGATGGCGGGGAAGCGCACCCCGCCGATCAGCTCGACGGGATGCCGGCCGCTGAACGCCCGCAGATCGAGCTCGGTCGGCTGTGCGAAGCGGGAGAAGTTGTTCACGCACAGCACGATGTCGTCCTCCCGCTGCCCCGGCAGCCGCACTTCGCGCAGGAACGCGAGCACGGCCGGGTTGCTGGAGGTGAGCTCGGTGTACGAGCCGAGCCCGAACGCCGGGTTCTGCTTGCGGATCTCGATCATCCGGCGCGTCCAGTGCAGCAGCGACGAGGGGCTGCTCATCGCCGCCTCGACGTTGGTGACCTGATAGCCGTAGACCGGGTCCATGATGGTCGGCAGGTAGAGCCGCCCCGGGTCGCAGGAGGAGAAGCCCGCGTTGCGGTCGGGCGTCCACTGCATCGGCGTCCGCACGCCGTCGCGGTCGCCGAGCCAGATGTTGTCGCCCATGCCGATCTCGTCGCCGTAGTAGAGGATCGGCGAGCCGGGCAGGGAGAACAGCAGCGCGGTGAACAGCTCGATCTGATTGCGGTCGTTGTCGAGCAGCGGGGCGAGCCGCCGCCGGATGCCGATGTTGGCGCGCATCCGCGGATCCTTGGCGTACTCCGCGTACATGTAGTCGCGCTCTTCGTCGGTGACCATCTCCAGCGTCAGCTCGTCGTGGTTGCGCAGGAAGATGCCCCACTGGCAGCGCGACGGGATGGCCGGGGTCTTGGCCAGGATTTCCGAGACCGGGTAGCGCGACTCCCGGCGCACGGCCATGAAGATGCGCGGCATCACGGGGAAGTGGAACGCCATGTGGCATTCGTCGCCGCCGGACTCGTAGTTCCCGAAGTAGTCGACGACGTCCTCGGGCCACTGATTGGCCTCGGCCAGCAGCACGGTGTCCGGGTAATGGGCGTCGATCTCCGCCCGGACGCGCTTGAGGAACTGGTGCGACCGCGGCAGGTTCTCGCAGTTGGTGCCCTCCTCCGCGAAGAGGTACGGCACCGCGTCCAGCCGGAAGCCGTCGATGCCGAGGTCCAGCCAGAACCGCAGCGCGGCCAGGATCTCCTCCTGCACCGCCGGGTTCTCGTAGTTGAGATCGGGCTGGTGCGAGAAGAAGCGGTGCCAGTAGTACTGCTTGCGGACCGGATCGAAGGTCCAGTTCGAGGTCTCCGTGTCCACGAAGATGATGCGCGCGTCCGGATAGCGCTTGTCGTCGTCGGCCCAGACGTAGTAATCGCCGTAGGGGCCGTCGGGGTCGTTGCGCGACTGCTGGAACCACTCGTGCTGATCGCTCGTATGGTTCATGACAAAATCGATGATGACGCGCATGCCGCGCTGGTGCGCCGCGTCCACGAACTCGACGAAGTCGGCCAGGTCGCCGAACTCCGGCAGCACCGCGGTGTAGTCGGAGACGTCGTAGCCGCCGTCGCGCAGCGGCGACTGGAAGAACGGCGGCAGCCACAGGCAGTCGACGCCCAGCCACTGCAGATAGTCCAGCTTGGCCGTCAGACCCTTGAGGTCGCCGATGCCGTCGCCGTCGCTGTCCTGGAAGGACCGTACGAGCACCTCGTAGAAGACGGCGCGCTTGAACCAGTCGGGATCCAGGTCCTTGGCGGGAGTGTCCTCGAAGGTGTCGGGGACGGGCTCATTGACGATCATGGTGTGGGTGACCCTCCGATCGGTGAGGACGGTCGCAGCGAGAACACGTGCGCGGGCGCGATGGAACGGCCCGGCTCGAGGCGCACATAGTTGTCCCTGCCCCAGTGATAGGTCTCTCCGGTGAGCTCGTCGCGCACCGGGACGGACTCATGCCATGCGAGGCCGAGTTCCGGCATGTCCAACGAGACCGTGGCCTCGTGGGTGTGGTGGGGGTCGAGGTTGACAACGGTGAGGACGCACGAGCTGCCCGCACGCTTGGAATAGGCGATGACGGCGTCATTGTCGGCGTGATGGAAACGCAGGTTGCGCAACTGCCGCAGGGCGGGCTGGCGCCGTCGCAGCCGGTTGAGCGCGGTGATCAGCGGGGCCAGGCTGCGCCCCTCGCGCTCGGCCGCCGCCCAGTCGCGCGGCCGCAGCTGGTATTTCTCCGAGTCCAGGTATTCCTCGCTCCCGGGGTGCACCGGAGTGTTCTCGCACAGTTCGTAACCGGCGTAGACGCCCCAGGAGGGGGAGAGCGTCGCGGCGAGGACGGCGCGCGCCTCGAAGGCGGCCCGCCCGCCGTGCTGCAGAAAGGCGTGCAGGATGTCCGGGGTGTTCACGAAGAGGTTGGGGCGCATGAGCGCGGCCGACTCCCCGGACAGCTCCGTGAGGTAGCCGGTGAGCTCCTGCTTGGTGTTGCGCCAGGTGAAGTAGGTGTACGACTGCTGGAATCCGATCGCGCCGAGCGTGCGCATCATCGCGGGCCGGGTGAAGGCCTCGGCGAGGAAGACCACGTCCGGATCGGTGCGGCCGATCTCGGCGATCACCTTCTCCCAGAAGACCACCGGCTTGGTGTGCGGATTGTCGACCCGGAAGATCCGCACGCCGCGCTCCATCCAGAACCGCAGCACGCGCAGGCTCTCGCGGAGCAGCCCGTCGAAGTCCTCGTCGAAGGCCAGCGGATAGATGTCCTGGTACTTCTTCGGCGGGTTTTCGGCGTAGGCGATCGTGCCGTCGGCGCGGTGGTGGAACCACTCGGGGTGCTTGGCTACCCAAGGGTGGTCCGGCGAGCACTGCAGCGCGAAGTCGAGGGCCACCTCCATGCGCAGCTCGCGGGCGCGCGCGACGAAGTGGTCGAAGTCCTCGAAGGTGCCGAGGTCCGGGTGGAGGGCGTCGTGCCCGCCGTCGGCCGAGCCGATCGCCCACGGGCTGCCGACGTCGTACGGGCCCGCGGTGAGGGCATTGTTGGGGCCCTTGCGGTACGCGGTGCCGATGGGGTGCACCGGCGGCAGGTAGACGACGTCGAAACCCATGGCGGCGACGGCCGGCAGCCGCCGCGCCGCGGTCCGGAACGTGCCGCTGCGGGCGGGCCGCCGCCCCTCCGCGGGCGTCGCCCCCTCGGAGCGCGGGAACATCTCGTACCAGGACCCGAACAGCGCCCGCTCGCGCTCCACCAGCACCGGCACCGGCCGGCTCGCGGACACCAGCTCGCGCAGGGGGTGCTCGGCCAGGGCCGCCGTGACCGGGGGCGCGAGGGCGGCCGCGAGCCGGGCGGTGGCCGGCCGGCCCGGGTCGCGCAGCGCGTCGACGGCGGTCAGCACCGCCTCGCGGCCCTCCTTCTTCGGCACCCCGGCGGCGGCCCGCTCGTACAGCAGCGCGCCCTCCTCCAGCACGAGTTGGACGTCCATCCCGGCCGGGATCTTCACCGAGGCCGTCCGGCGCCACGACGTCACCGGATCGCTCCACGCCTCCACCGCGTACGTCCAGCGCCCCTCGCTGTCCGGGGTCACGTCCGCGCCCCAGCGGTCGGTGCCGGGGGTCAGCTCGCGCATGGGGGTCCAGGGGCCGCAGCGGCCCGCCGGGTCGCGCAGCACCACATTCGCGCCCAGCGCGTCGTGGCCCTCGCGGAAGACGGTGGCGGTGACCTGGAAGGTCTCGCCGACGACCGCCTTGACCGGCCGGCGGCCGCAGTCCACGAGCGGCCCGAGGTCCAGGACGGGGATACGACCGATCATGGGATCACCTGAGGAGGGAGAAGGGGGCGGGAAGAAAGGAACGGAGCGGCGGTACTGGCGGGTTCTGCTCTTTCTATCTGCTCCGCCGGCCGTCGGCTGGGTGCGGGCATGACTGCTCCTGACCGCGTTCACTCGGGTGGGTGCGGAAGAAATGCGGAAGAGCCGGGGACGGGCATTCGGGGCGGCGGACTACTACGGCCTGCATACCGGTTGAGCTTTCCCACCGGTCCCGGGCGGGCATGCCCGCACCGTGGGACCTACCGGTGCGTAGTTCCCGTGGCACCGGCTGGGGAGGATGGTCGGCACTCCGTCACCCGTACGAAGTCTCCTCGCTGGGCCGATCGTGTGCAATGCGCGAAAACCGGGTAACCGGCGGCCAGACGGGGGAATGGCGCGCGCCGACGGCCGTAGCGGTAACCGGCCGCCGCCGTTCCTGCTGTACGCGCGGCGTATTCACACCTCGTACGGATGCCGTACCCGCCGCAGTGACGCGTACGGTCCGCTTCCACGCGCGGTCCACCATGCGGACGCCTTTCCCGGCCGGGCGGATGAGCCCCGGCTGCGCAGGACGGCCCGTCCCCGCGCGCCGCAGCAGGGGGCGCACTTCCCGCCTGCACCTGCCAGGAGCAGGCAGTTGCCGCGAAGCGCCACGAAGCCCCCCGGCCTCCCCGCTACCGTCGTGGGGGTGAAGGCCATTCGTCGATTCAGCGTGCGCCCCGTTCTCCCGGAGCCCCTACGACCGCTCAGCGAGCTGGCGCACAACCTGCGCTGGTCCTGGCACCCCGAGACCCGTGAGCTCTTCCAGGCCGTCGACCCCGAGGGCTGGCGGGCCGCCGCCGGCGACCCCATGCGGCTGCTGGGCTCCGTGCCCGCCGCCCGGCTCGCCGCCCTCGCCGACGACCGCCGCTTCCGGCGCCGGCTCGCCGCCGCCGCCGACGACCTGCAGGACTACCTCACCGGCCGGCGCTGGTACCAGGAGCAGCCCGAGGGACTGCCCGCCGCCATCGCCTACTTCTCGCCCGAGTTCGGCATCACCGCCGCCCTCCCGCAGTACAGCGGCGGCCTCGGCATCCTCGCCGGCGACCACCTGAAGTCCGCCAGCGACCTCGGCGTCCCCCTCATCGGCGTCGGGCTGCTCTACCGCCACGGCTACTTCCGCCAGTCCCTCTCCCGCGAGGGCTGGCAGCAGGAGCACTACCCCCTGCTCGACCCCAACGAGCTGCCCCTCACCATGCTCCGCGAGCCCGACGGCAGCGCCAGCCGGATCTCCCTCGCCCTGCCCGGCGGCCGCTCCCTGCGCGCCTACATCTGGCAGGCCCGCGTCGGCCGCGTGCCGCTGCTGCTCCTCGACTCCGACGTCGAGGAGAACGGCCCCGGCGAGCGCGAGGTCACCGACCGGCTCTACGGCGGCGGCGGAGAGCACCGGCTGCTGCAGGAGATGCTCCTCGGCATCGGCGGCGTCCGCGCCGTGCGCACCTACTGCCGGCTCACCGGCCACCCCGAGCCCGAGGTCTTCCACACCAACGAGGGCCACGCCGGCTTCCTCGGCCTGGAGCGCATCCGCGAACTCGTCACCACCGGGCTGGACTTCGACGCCGCCCTGGAGCGCGCCCGCGCCGGAGCCGTCTTCACCACCCACACCCCCGTGCCCGCCGGCATCGACCGCTTCGACCGCGAGCTCGTCGCCCGCCACTTCGGCCCCGCCGGCGAACTCCCCGGCATCGACGTCGAACGCGTCCTCGAACTGGGCCTGGAGACCTACCCCGGCGGCGAGCCCAACCTCTTCAACATGGCCGTCATGGGCCTGCGCCTCGCCCAGCGCGCCAACGGCGTCTCCACCCTCCACGGACAGGTCAGCCGGCAGATGTTCGCCGGCCTGTGGCCCGGCTTCGACCCCGAGGAGGTGCCCATCGACTCCGTCACCAACGGCGTCCACGCCCCCACCTGGGTCGCCCCCGAGGTGCTGCGCCTGGGCGCCCGCCGGGTCGGCGCCGGCCGCGCCGAGGACGCCCTGGCCGTCGGCGGCTCGCAGCGCTGGGACGCCCTCGCCGAGATCCCCGACGCCGACATCTGGGAGCTGCGCCGCACCCTGCGCGAACAGCTGGTCGAGGAGGTGCGCGAGCGGCTGCGCGCCGCCTGGCGCGAGCGCGGCGCCGGCACCGCCGAGCTCGGCTGGATCGACGGCGTCCTCGACCCGGACGTCCTCACCATCGGCTTCGCCCGCCGCGTCCCCTCGTACAAGCGCCTCACCCTCATGCTCCGCGACCGCGACCGCCTCATGGAGCTCCTCCTGCACCCCGAGCGCCCCGTGCAGATCGTCGTCGCCGGCAAGGCCCACCCCGCCGACGACAGCGGCAAGCGCCTCGTGCAGGAGCTCGTGCGCTTCGCCGACGACCCGCGCGTGCGCCGCCGCCTGGTCTTCCTGCCCGACTACGGCATGGCCATGGCCCAGCGGCTCTACCCCGGCTGCGACGTCTGGCTCAACAACCCCCTGCGGCCGCTGGAGGCCTGCGGCACCTCGGGGATGAAGGCCGCCCTCAACGGCTGCCTCAACCTCTCGGTGCTCGACGGCTGGTGGGACGAGTGGTACGAGCCCGACTTCGGCTGGGCCATCCCCACCGCCGACGGCGCGGCCATGGAAGAGAACCGCCGCGACGACCTGGAGGCGGCGGCCCTCTACGACCTGCTGGAGCGGCGGGTCGCCCCCCGCTTCTACGACCGGGCGCACGGCGGGCTCCCCGGCCGCTGGATCGAGATGGTCCGGCGCACGCTGACCACGCTCGGCCCGAAGGTCCTCGCCGGGCGCATGGTGCGCGAGTACGTGGAGCGGCTCTACGCCCCCGCCGCCGAGTCCCAGCGGGCCCTCACGCCCGCCGCGGCGAGCGAGCTGGCCACCTGGAAGGCCCGGGTGCGGGCCGGCTGGCCGGGCGTGGCCGTCGACCACGTGGAGGCCGTCGCGGACACCGCCCTCAACGGCACGGCGACCCTCGGCTCCACGGTCTCCCTGCGGGTGAGCGTCACGCTCGGCCCGCTGGACCCGGCGGACGTCGAGGTGCAGGCCGTCGCGGGGCGCGTCGACCCCACCGACCGGCTGAGCCAGACCGCCGTCTTTCCCCTCAAGCCCGCCGGCGGCCCGGCCCTCGACGGCCGCCGCCTCTACGAGGGCCCGCTCACCCTCGACCGCACGGGCCCCTTCGGCTACACCGTCCGCATCCTGCCCGCGCACCGGCTGCTGTCCAGCGGCGCGGAGATGGGCCTGGTGACCCTCCCGTCGGAGGCGACGGGGGAGGCGGCGGGGGTCCTGCTGCGCTGAGGGTTCCGGCCGCGGCCGCGGTGCTCTTCGGCGTGCCGCGGCCCGCACGTGCGTGGGGCGCCGTCCGGGGGAGTCGGTGCTCACCCCGGACGGCGCCCGGTTCAGGGGCCGTCGGCCGTTGCAGTACCGCGCCCCGTAAGGGGCGCGGGGCTGTGTCATCTGCGGCTACGCCGCGTGGGCGCGACCAGCCACATACGGCCCGCAGGGGCGGGACTATCAGAAGCTCAGCTTCCAGCCGTTGATCGTGCCGGTGTCGGACGAGTACACGTCCTGCACCGAAAGCTTCCACGTGCCGGGCGCCGAGACCGCCGACGCGTCGACCGTGTAGGTCTCCTTCACGTCCGCCGCGGAGTCCCAGGAGTCCGTGTCCTTCAGCCGCCACGTCTTGCCGTCGGGCGCGACGAGGTCGATCTGCAGGTCACCGCGGTAGGTGTGCGTGATGTTCACGTCCACCTTCAGGGCGGAGGAGCCGTTGCCGCTGCGCGTGACGACGATCGGCGAGGTCACGGCGGCACCCGCGTCGGGGATGGCGACGGGGCTGGTGCTCTCGAAGACGCTGCCGCCGCCCGTGGTGTTCACGGTCCACTTGAAGGACGCGCTGCCGGACTTGCCGGCGGAGTCCTTGACCGTGACGGTCACGTTGCTGGTGCCGGTGGTGGTCGGCGTGCCGGAGATCAGGCCGGTGGAGGCGTTGATCGACAGGCCGGCGGGCAGGCCGGTGGCCGAGTAGCTCAGGGAGCCGGCGGTGCCGCTGGTGGCCTTGATCTGCAAGGAGACGGCGGTGTTCACGATGCTCGTCTGGTCACCGGGGGCCGTGACGTTGACCCCGGTCCCGGGGGTGGCCCGGCTGCCGACGTTGATCGCGGCCCATGCGTTGGCCACGTTGTTGTACGTGTCGCTGCCCACGCCGAAGAGCTCGCCCGCGGCCCACAGCGTCGCCTCGCGCGCCCCGGCGTAGTCGGTGGTGGACTGCATGCGCCCGGTGAGCGCCTTGAACCAGATCTTCGCGGCGTTGTCGCGGCCGATGCCGGTCACGGGCAGGCCGTCGGAGGTCGGCGAGTCGTACGAGACGCCGTTGATCACCTTGGCGCCGCTGCCCTCGGAGGCGAGGTAGAACCAGTGGTTGGCGGGGCCGGACGAGTAGTGCACGTCGATGCCGCCGAGGCCCGAGTACCAGGCGTCCTTGGAACGGCCGTCCTTGCTGGGCTTGTCCATGTAGCGCAGCGGGGTGCCGTTGCCATTGATGTTGATCTTCTCGCCGACGAGGTAGTCGCCCACGTCGTTGGGGTTGTCGGCCCAGAACTCGACCGCGGCGGCGAAGATGTCCGAGGTGGCCTCGTTGAGGCCGCCGGACTCGCCGGCGTAGTTGAGGTTGGCGGTGGCCGAGGTGACGCCGTGCGTCATCTCGTGCGCGGCCACGTCGATCGAGGTGAGCGGCTTGGAGTTGCCGGAGCCGTCGCCGTAGGTCATGCAGAAGCAGTCGTCCGACCAGAAGGCGTTGACGTAGTTGCTGCCGTAGTGGACGCGGCTGTACGCGCCGACGCCGTCACCGCGGATGCCACTGCGCCCGTGCACGTTCTTGTAGTAGTCCCACGTCAGCTGGGCGCCGTACTGCGCGTCCACGCCGGCGGTGGCCGGGTCGCCGGTGGTGCCGTTGCCCCACACGTCGTCGGCGTCGGTGAAGAGGGTGCCGGTGCCGGAGGAGCCGCGGTTGAGGTTGTACGTCTTGTGGCCGCCGCGCGAGGCGTCATTGAGCTGGTACGAGCCGCCCGACTGCGAGGTGCCGATGGTGACGCGGCCGCTGTACTGGCTGTTGCCGGTGCCCTGCTTGACGCCCTGGAACTCGAAGAGCTTCTCGCCCGTCCGCGCGTCGGTGATGACGTGCAGCTGGTTGGGGGTGCCGTCCTCCTGGAGGCCGCCCACGACGGTCTCGTAGGCGAGGACCGGGGTGCCCTTCGCCGCCCACACGATCTTGCGGGGCGCCTTGTCGGCCTTCGTGGCCTTCGAGCCCTGCGCGCCGGCGGCCTTCACGGCCTGCTTCTCGGCGCTGGAGGCGGACAGCGAGGGCGTGGTCGTCGCGACCGCCAGCCGGGCCTTGGTCGCCTTGGCGACGCTCTTGAGGCTGCCGCCCTTGGCGGTGTCGACGACGAGGTCGCCGCCGAGGACGGGCAGGCCGTCGTAGGTCCGCTCGTAGCGGGTGTGCACGGTGCCGTTGACGTCCCTGACGACGTCCTTGACGACCAGCTTCTCGTTCGGGCCGAGGCCGAGGGCCCGGGCGGTCTCCGCCTTCGCCGCCTCGGCCTGCCGTATGAGCTCGGCGCGCTGCGCGGGGGTGAGCTTGGCGGGCAGGGCGCCGGGGTCGGCCTTGGCGACGACCTGGCGCGGGGCGCTGCCCCGGGCGGCCGGGCCGGCCGTGGCGGTGCCGGTCTGGGTGCCGACGGCGAGCATCGCCGAGACGGCGACCAGCGCGCCGGCGGCGACGGCTCTCTTCTGGGGGGAGCGTCGGGTCTGGGGGGTGGGTCTCACGCTGACTCCTTCTGCGAGGCAGATCAGGCAGAACAGAACAGGTGGAGCGGGGCCGATGGATCCCGTCGGGATCCCCTCCGGGGTTCCGGCCGATGAACCGGTGAATCCGGTGAATCCGATGAGTCCGATGAGTCCGGCGGGTGCGGTGGAGCGGCGGGTGCGGTGAAACGTGGTGGAGCGCTGCGCTTCCCGTGCGCGGTGGCCGCCGGGTGCTGCCGGTCGGTGCCGCGGGACGGGAACGGGAGGCGTGGGGCCTCGGGGGGAGCGCAGGCGATGCACGTGCCGATGGAGCGATGGACCGCTGCCGGCGCGGCGGCGGTGCCGTGGGGAAGCCGCGCGTCAGTGGAGGGAAGAGTGCCATCGCGGGCATGTACGTGTCAGGAGCCCGGAGGCAAGTTGGCCGGAATCCGTCCGTTGACGAAAGACCGACGTCCGCATAGCGGTACGGGCTCGCCGTGGCGGCGAGCCCGTACCGTTCTCCGTGACCGTGCGCGAACCGTCAGGCCAGGCTGTCGCGCCAGGCCCGGTGCAGATCCGCGAACCGGCCCGTGCCCGCGATCAGCTCCGCCGGGGAGCCGTCCTCCACCACGCGGCCTCCGGCCATCACCAGGACGCGGTCCGCGATCTCGACCGTCGACAGCCGGTGCGCGATGACCACCGCCGTGCGGCCGCGCAGCACCGTGGCCATCGCGCGCTGCACCGCCTGCTCGCCCGGGATGTCCAGCGAGGACGTGGCCTCGTCCAGGATGAGCACCGCCGGGTCGGCGAGCAGCGCCCGCGCGAACGCCACCAGCTGGCGCTGGCCCGCGGAGATCCGCCCGCCGCGCTTGCGCACGTCCGTGTCGTAGCCCTCCGGCAGGGCCGCGATGAAGTCGTGCGCGCCGATGGCCTTCGCCGCCCGCTCGATCTCCGCCCTGGTGGCCCCGGGGCGGCCGATGGCGATGTTCTCCGCGACGGTGCCGGAGAACAGGAACGCCTCCTGCGTCACCATCACCACCCCGCGCCGCAGCTCCGGCCCGGCGAGCGCGTCCAGCGGCACGCCGTCGAGGAGCACCCGGCCGTCGGTGGGGTCGTAGAAGCGGGCCAGGAGCTTGGCGAGCGTGGACTTGCCGGCGCCCGTCGAGCCGACGACCGCGACCGTCTGCCCGGCGCGCAGCGTCAGGTCGAAGCGGGGCAGGACCTCGCCGCCCGTGCGGTAGGCGAAGCGCACCTCCTCGAAGACGACCTCGCGGCCGGGCATCCCGGACCGCCGCTCCGGCAGCTCCCGCGGCTCGGCGGGCTCGGGCACGCCCGGCCGCTGCGCGAGCAGGCCCGCGATCTTGTCGAGCGAGGCCGCCGCCGACTGGTACGAGTTGAGGAACATGCCCAGCTGGTCGATCGGGTCGTACAGCCGCCGCAGGTACAGCACCGCCGCCGCGAGCACGCCCAGCTCCAGCCCGCCGCCGGCCACCCGGTACGCACCCCACAGGACGACGGCGGCCAGCACCACGTTGGCCACGAGGCGGGAGAGGAAGACGTAGCGGGCCATCTCCAGCATCGCCCCGACGTTGGCGCCCTTGTGCTCCTCGTTGAGCTCCGCGAAGTGCTTCTCGTTGGCGCGCTCGCGGCGGAACGCCTGGACCGGCCGGATGCCGTTCATGGTCTCGGTGAACTTCACGATCACCGCGGCGATCGCCGTGGACCGCCGGCGGTAGACCGACCGCGCACGCCGGTCGTACGAGCGCATCAGCAGCCGGAGCGGCACGAACGAGAGCACGGCCACGGCGCCGATGCCCCAGTCCAGGTAGAGCAGGGTGACCGAGATGTACACGACGGCCAGGCAGACTCCGATGAGCTCCTGGAGGCCGTCGTTGATGAGCTCCCGGATCGACTCGACGTCCGTGGTCGCGCGGGAGATGAGCCGCCCCGAGGTGTAGCGCTCGTGGAAGTCGACGCTGAGCGTCTGCGCGTGGCGGAAGATGCGGCCGCGCAGGTCGAGCAGCACGTTCTGGCCGATGCGCGCCGAGAGGCGGATGAACACGTACTGCAGCAGGCCCGCGGCCAGGGCGCTCACCACGTACGCGACGCCGACGGCGATCAGCGGGCCGTAGTCGCCCCGGCGGACGGCCGGCACGGCCCGGTCTATGGCGACGGCCACGAGGAGGGGGCCCGCCTGGACGGCAGCCTGCTGGAGCAGCAGCACGAGGGCGCTCAGCCGGAGGCGGCCGCGGGCGGGGGCGAGCAGCGAGCGCAGCAGCGCCCGGGAGGCGCCCTTGGGGGCGGGCAGGACGTCCTTGCCGAAGGGGTCGTCCGGCGCGGGGCCGGCCCCGGCGGCCGTCCGCTCCGGCTCGGTGGTGGTCTGGTCGGTGGCGGTGGTCATCGCCGGCCTCCCTCGTGCCGTGCGTACGGAGCGTCCGCCGCGCCGCCCCGGTCCTCGTCGCCGGCCATGAGCAAGGCGTACTCCCGGTTGGTGCGCAGCAGTTCGTGGTGGGTGCCGACGGCGGCGATGCGGCCCCCGGAGAGCAGGGCCACGCGGTCGGCGAGCATGACCGTGGACGGGCGGTGGGCGACGACGAGGGCGGTCGTGCCGGCCAGCACCTCGCGCAGGGCCGCCTCCACGAGCGCCTCGGTGTGCACGTCGAGCGCGGACAGCGGGTCGTCCAGGATGAGGAAGCGCGGGTCGCCGGCGACGGCGCGGGCGAGCGCGAGCCGCTGCCGCTGGCCGCCGGACAGGCTCAGGCCCTGCTCGCCGACCTGGGTGCGGGTGCCCTCCGGCAGGGAGTCGACGAAACCGGCCTGGGCGACCTGCAGCGCGCGCCGCAGCTCGGCCTCGCCGCCGCCCTCGGCGCCCATCAGCACGTTCTCCCCGACGCTCGCGGAGAACAGCGTCGGGTCCTCGAAGGCCACGGAGACCAGCTCGCGGAGGCGCTCGCGCGGCATGGCGGCGATGTCCCGGCCGTCCAGGGTGATCCGCCCGGACGTCGCCTCATGGAGGCGGGGGACGAGGGCGGTCAGGGTCGTCTTGCCGCTGCCCGTCGTGCCGACGAGGGCCATCGTCTCGCCGGCCCGGATGTGCAGGTCGACGCCGTCCAGGACGGGCGGGGCGCCCGCGGGGGCGTCGGGATAGCGGAAGCCGACGCCCTCCAGGCGCAGGCCGGATCTCTCGCGCGGCGTCTCCCGCGGCGTCTCCCGCGGCGTCTCCCGCGGCGTCTCCCGCGGCGCCTCCTGCGGCGTCTCCCGCGGCGGCGGGCTTGCGACCTGCGAGGCGGCTTCCTGCCGCGGGGCGGGGGTGTCCATGACCTCGAAGTAGCGGTCGGCGGCCGTGGCCGCCTCGTTGGAGATCGCGATCAGGAAGCCCATCGACTCCACCGGCCAGCGCAGCGCCAGGGCCGTCGACAGGAACGCCACCAGCGTGCCCGCCGACAGCTCGCCGTCGGCGACTTGCAGCACGCCGAGCACCAGTGCCGCGCCGATCGCCAGCTCCGGCAGGCTCATGATGAACGCCCAGAGCAGCCCCAGCAGATGGGCCTTGTGCAGCTCGGTGCCGCGCAGCCGGCCGGCGAGCGCGGCGAAGGCCTTCTCCTGGCCGCGGTGGCGGCCGAAGCCCTTGATGATGCGGATGCCGAGCACGCTCTCCTCGACGACCGTCGCGAGGTCGCCGGACTGGTCCTGGGCGGTGCGCGCGGCCCGGGAGTAGCGCTCCTCGAAATACGCGCAGATGATCACCAGCGGCACCACCGGGGCGAGCAGCACCAGCCCCAGCACCCACTGCTGTATCAGCAGGACGACGAAGCCCGCCACGATCGTCGCTCCGTTGACCAGCAGGAAGGTCAGGGGAAAGGCGAGGAAGATGCGCAGCAGCGTCAGGTCCGTGGTGCTCCGCGAGAGCAGCTGGCCCGAAGCCCACCGGTCGTGGAAGGCGACCGGCAGCCGCTGCAGGTGCCGGTAGAGGTCCGCCCGCATGTCCGCCTCGACCCGCGCCAGCGGGCGCGCGGTGACGAACCGGCGCACCGCGAACAGCGACGCCTCCAGCAGCCCGAGCAGGAGCACCAGCCCGCCGCCCAGCCACACGCCGGACGGGTCGCCGCCGGCGACCGGGCCGTCCACGATCCACTTGAGCGCGAGCGGGATCGCGAGGCCGGCGCACGACGCGACGACGGTCACCGCCGCGGCCGTGACCAGCCTGCCGCGCACGGGGCGCACGTAGGGCCACAGGCGCAGCAGCGAGCGGACGGCGGACCGGCCCCCGTTCGGACGGGGAGGTTCGGGGGGTTCATGGGTCTCTGTCATCAGGAGCGAGACTACGGTTCGCCACTGACATCGCTCACTCGGTTTTTGTGCCTAAGTCCCGCTCACGACAACGGAATTGGAGGCTCCGGTCCCGGTTCCGGTCCCTCGGAACTCCCCGTCGTCACCCGCCACACGAGCACCGAACGCGCTCCCACCGTGACGCGCGTCCCGGCCGCCCGCCGCTCGCCCGGCGCCGCCCCCTGCTCCTCCCGCGCCGTGTCCACGAGCAGCTCGTACGCGTCCGCCCACGGCGGGCCCGGCAGCATGAACGCCACGTCCTGCGCCCCCGCGTGGAGCACGGCGAGGAAGCTGTCGTCCGTGACCGGCTCGCCCTGCGGCCCGCGCTGCGGGATGTCGCGCCCCGACAGGAACATCCCGAGCGTCGCCGCCGGCGCGTACCAGTCGGCCTCCGTCATCTCCGTGCCCGCGGCCGTGAACCAGGCCAGGTCCCGCAGCCCGTCCGCGCTCCGCGGCCGGCCGGAGAAGAAGGCGCGGCTGCGCAGCACGGGGTGCGCGCGGCGCAGCGCGAGGAGCCGGCCGCACAGTTCGGTGAGCGCGCGCCAGCCGGGGTCCGACAGCAGCGACCAGTCGGTCCAGCTGGTCTCGTTGTCCTGGCAGTAGGCGTTGTTGTTGCCGCCCTGGGTGCGGCCCATCTCGTCGCCCGCGACCAGCATCGGCACCCCGGTGGACAGCAGCAGCGTGGTCAGCAGGTTCCGCAGCTGCCGCCGCCGCAGGGCCAGCACCGCCGGGTCGTCCGCCGGGCCCTCCGCGCCGCAGTTCCAGGACCGGTTGCCGTCGGTGCCGTCGCGGTTGCCCTCGCCGTTGGCCTCGTTGTGCTTCTGCTCGTAGCTCACCAGGTCGCGCAGCGTGAAGCCGTCGTGGGCGGTGACGAAGTTGACGGAGGCGTACGGCCGCCGGCCGCCCCAGGCGTAGAGGTCGCTGGAGCCCGACAGCCGGTAGCCGAGGTCGCGCACGTCGGGCAGGGCGCCGCGCCAGTAGTCCCGGACGGCGTCGCGGTAGCGGTCGTTCCACTCGGTCCACAGCGGCGGGAAGGAACCGACCTGGTAGCCGCCCGAGCCCACGTCCCACGGCTCGGCTATCAGCTTGACCCGGCGCAGCACCGGGTCCTGGGCGATGACGGCCAGGAACGGCGAGAGCATGTCGACGTCGTGCATGGAGCGGGCGAGGGCCGCCGCCAGGTCGAAGCGGAAGCCGTCGACGCCCATCTCCGTCACCCAGTAGCGCAGGGAGTCGGTGATCAGCCGCAGGACGTTCGGCTGGACGACGTGCAGGGTGTTGCCGCAGCCGGTGTAGTCCGCGTAGCGGCGGCGGTCGGCCTGGAGCCGGTAGTAGCGGCGGTTGTCTATGCCCTTCAGGGACAGCATGGGGCCCAGCTCGCCGCCCTCGGCGGTGTGGTTGTAGACCACGTCCAGGATCACCTCGATGCCGGCCGCGTGCAGGGCCCGCACCATGCGCTTGAACTCGCCCACCTGCCGGCCGTCCGTCCCGGTCGCCGCGTAGCCGGCGTGCGGCGCGAAGTAGCCGATGGAGTTGTAGCCCCAGTAGTTGCGCAGCCCGCGCCGCAGCAGGTGGTCCTCGTGCGCGAACTGGTGCACCGGCAGCAGCTCCACCGCCGTCACCCCGAGCCGCACCAGGTGCGCGACGGCCGCCGGGTGCCCGAGCCCGGCGTACGTGCCGCGCAGCTCCTCGGGCACCCCCGGGTGGAGCTTGGTGAAGCCGCGCACATGCAGCTCGTAGATGACCGAGTCGGGCCACGGCGTCTTGGGTCGCTGGTCGTCCGCCCAGTCGTCGCCGTCCGCCACGACCACGCCCTTGGGGACGTACGGGGCCGAGTCGCGCTCGTCGCGGACGGTGTCGGCCACGTGCTGCTGGGGCCAGTCCCGCACGTGCCCGTAGACCTCGGGGGGCAGCGAGAAGTCGCCGTCGACGGCCCGGGCGTAGGGGTCCAGGAGCAGCTTGGCGGGGTTCCAGCGGGCGCCCGTCCAGGGGTCCCAGCGGCCGTGGACGCGGTAGCCGTAGCGGCGGCCGGGCAGGACGCCGGGCACGAAACCGTGCCATATCTCGTGCGTCAGCTCGGTGAGGGGCAGCCGTATCCCGCCCTCCGGGGCGCCCTCCGCGGAGGCCTCCCCTCCGTCGCCGGGCCCGCCGTCGAACAAGCACAGCTCGACGGCCTCCGCCCCGCCGGCCCACAGGGCGAAGTTCGTCCCCGCCGGCGCGCCCCCGGCGGCGGGCTTGAAGCGGGCCCCGAGCGGCTCGGGGCTGCCGGGCCACACGGCGGGGCCGCGCAGCGGCCGCAGGGCCGCGTCCGGGCGGGGCCGGCCGTTGACCGGGGCGCCGCGGGCCTCCGGCCGGGTCGCGGGGCGCCGGGCCCGGCCGCCATCGAACTCGTCTCCCCGTTCCGCCTCTTGCTCGGGTGCGCTCGACACGTCTTCGCCTCCGGCGGCTCGCGGGCAGCGCGCCGGGCGCCCGGCGTCCCGTGCCGGGCGGCGGCGGTCCTCGTCCTTGCCCCCAGTTCTGCCCAGAAGCACGCGCGCGCTCACCGGGTCGCGTCCTCCGTCACCCCGGGCCGGAGCATCCAGGTGGCCGGATTATGATGCTCACCTTCAGCCACGGGGATCACCCCCGCCGCATATCTCGTACCACCGTTCCCATTTGGGACCGAACGGTGACATTGCACGGGTCTGCGGCGCCGGAGCCCTGTGGTTATCTAACGCCAGCGCGTGAGCCGCGCTTCGGGGGCGCCGCGTGGCCGCGGGCCGTGCGAGGGGAGACAACCGATTTGAACGTGCAGCTGATACCGAGCAGGCGCGCAGCCCGGCGCAAGGGGCTGTTCGCGCTGCTGCTCGGCGCGCTGATGCTGCTGGTCACGGCCTGTGGCGGTGACGACGACGGGAAGAAGGGCGGCGCCAAGAAGGTGCCGGACGGCCCGTCGGAGGCCGTCGTGGCCATCGCGCCGAACGACGGAGAGAAGAACGTCGAGACGTCCGGCAAGCTCAAGGTGACCGTGGACAAGGGCAGCCTGACGTCGGTCAAGGTCGCCGACGCCAAGGGCCGCACGGTCGAGGGCAAGATCACCGACGGCGGGAAGGCCTGGGAGCCCACGGCGCACCTCGGCGCCTCCACGCAGTACACGGTCGACGCGCTGGCCAAGGACAAGGACGGCCGTCCGTCGGCCAAGCACGCGTCGTTCACGACGCTCACGCCGCAGAACACCTTCGTCGGCTACTTCACGCCGGAGGACGGCAGCACGGTCGGCGTGGGCATGCCCGTATCGATCAATTTCAGCCGCGGCATCACCGACGCCAAGGCCGTCGAGCGGGCCGTCAAGGTGACCACCGAGCCGGCCGTCGAGGTCAAGGGCCACTGGTTCGGCAACGACCGCCTCGACTTCCGCCCCGAGAAGTACTGGGCGGCCGGCACCAAGGTGACGGTCGACCTGAACCTCGACGGCGTCCAGGGCCGCCCGGGCGTGTACGGCTCGCAGTCGAAGACCCTGAAGTTCACCGTCGGCCGCAGCCAGGTCAGCACGGTCGACGCCAAGTCCCACCAGATGGTGGTCGAGCGCGACGGCAAGGTCTTCAAGACCATCCCGATCTCCGCCGGCGCCCCCGCCAACCCCACGTACAACGGCCAGATGGTCATCAGCGAGAAGCACGAGGTGACGCGCATGAACGGCGCCACCGTCGGCTTCACGGGAAGTGACGGCAAGGGCGAGTACGACATCCCCGATGTGCCCCACGCGATGCGCCTGTCCACCTCCGGCACCTTCCTGCACGGCAACTACTGGTCCGGCTCGGGCACCTTCGGCTCGGCGAACGCCAGCCACGGCTGCGTGGGCCTGGAGGACGAGCGCGGCGGCGGTGACCCGAACACCCCGGCCGCCTGGTTCTTCAACAACTCCCTCATCGGTGACGTCGTGATCGTCAAGAACTCCGACGACAAGACGATCAAGCCGGACAACGGCCTCAACGGCTGGAACCTGCCGTGGTCGGAGTGGGGCAAGAGCAGCCCCCAGGCCGGCTGAGCCTAAGGAAACGTCTCTTCACCTCTTCATCCGGTGCCGGTGGCCCGGTGCGCTCGTGACCGAGCGCACCGGGCCACCGGCCGTTAACCAGTACTAACCTGAGCGCCATGACTGTGCATCTTGAGGTTGCCGACGGCGTGGGCACCATCCGCCTGGACCGCCCCCCGATGAACGCGCTCGACATCGCCACCCAGGACCGGCTGCGCGAGCTCGCCGAGGAGACCACCCACCGCGACGACGTCCGGGCCGTCGTCCTGTGGGGCGGGGAGAAGGTGTTCGCGGCCGGCGCGGACATCAAGGAGATGCAGAAGATGGACCACGCCGCGATGGTGGCGCGGTCCCGCGGGCTCCAGGACTCCTTCACCGCCGTCGCCCGCATCCCCAAGCCGGTCGTCGCCGCCGTCACCGGCTACGCCCTCGGCGGCGGCTGCGAGCTCGCGCTCTGCGCCGACTTCCGCATCGCCGCCGACAACGCCAAGCTCGGCCAGCCCGAGATCCTGCTCGGCCTGATCCCCGGCGCGGGCGGCACCCAGCGGCTGTCCCGCCTGATCGGCCCGTCCAAGGCCAAGGACCTCATCTTCACCGGCCGTCAGGTCAAGGCCGACGAGGCCCTCTCCCTCGGCCTGGTCGACCGCGTCGTGCCCGCCGCCGAGGTGTACGAGCAGGCGCACGCGTGGGCGGCGCGGCTCGCCGCCGGCCCCTCGCTGGCGCTGCGCGCCGCCAAGGAGGCCGTGGACACCGGTCTGGAGACCGACATCGACACCGGCCTCGCCATCGAACGGAACTGGTTCGCCGGGCTGTTCGCGACCGAGGATCGCGAGATCGGTATGCGCAGCTTTGTCGAGGACGGGCCGGGTAAGGCCAAGTTCATCTGACCTCGGGCCGGTTGGCGGCGCCTGCGGAAGGGGCCGCCGCCAACCGGCGGCGTTGACGCACGGTCGTGCCGGTGTCCAGCCCCGGGGTGCCTCTTGTGGGGGAATTACGCGCTGTGCACGCCTTCGCGCGCCGGCCCTTCCGGCCGCTTTCGGCGCTCTCTTCGGAGGCTGTGGTCGCCGCAGGTCAGCCGGGTTTTCCAGGGAGATCGCCTGCCCTTGGCATATGTCGCGGCGAGGTCTCGGAGGCTGTCCTTCCGGTCAGGTGAATCCCTGAGTTCCGGCCCCGGGTGTGCTTGCGGCGGCCATGATGGGGGCATGGCGGGCCTGGAGGGAACGGAGCAGCCACGGCAGCGGGGAGGCACAGCCGCTGTCCGGTGGTCGCCGACCGTAGAGGATGAACTGGCGCTCAGGGCGCTCGATCTGTACGGCAACCCCACGCAGGGCGAGGTGCAGCTGCCCTCCCGCCCCGAGTCCGCCGTCGCCGCGCGACGGCTCACCCAGACCGTGGTGCTGCGCCACTGGGGCCTCTCGGGCCAACTGACCGAGCACGCCGTCCTGCTGGTGTCCGAGCTCGTCGGCAATGCCGTCCGGCACACCGGCGCACGCTATTTCGGCCTGCGGATGCTGCGCCGGAGGGGCTGGCTGCGCATAGAGGTCCGCGACCCCTCACGCGGGCTGCCCTGCCTCATGCCCGTGCACGAGCTCGACACCACCGGCCGCGGCCTGTTCCTCGTCGACAAGCTCTCCGACCGCTGGGGAGTGGACCTGCTGGCGCGCGGCAAGACCACGTGGTTCGAGATGCGCGTCGCCGACCGCTGACATCCCGCGAGGCCGGTGCCCGCAAACGAAGAGGCCCCCATCCGTCGGCGTGCGACGGGGCGGGGGCCTCTTCGTGCGCCGCGGAGAATTGGGGTGTGTTCCGCGGCGTGCTGACGACCTGGCTCGGGTCAATGAGGGTCGTGGCTTCCGACTATGGCAGACGGGGCGCGTTCCAGCCAAAACGGCTATCCGTTCAATTCGGGCAAGGCGGGTCATTTTCTTCTGGAATCAAAGGTGAGCTGGGCCACGCGCCTTGAATTTCACGAATAGATCATGGGGAACGCTTATTTTTATGCGATATCACAGAGAGTGATATCTGACTGTGATCAGACTTCCCCGAGGGGGCCGCTAATCTGTGCCGGTCACATCGGCACAACCGAACACCACACCAAGGGGAGGCTCTTATGGCTGACATCGAGAGCGCACGCGAGACGTTCGCCAAGTTCGACATCGACGGGGACGGGTTCGTCACGGCCGCCGAGTACAAGAAGGCCATGGCGCAGCTCGGCGACCACTTCGTCACCGAGACCGTCGCCCAGTCGATCATCGACTCCAAGGACGCCAACGGCGACCGCCTGATGTCCTTCGACGAGTTCTGGGCGTCCGTCAACAAGGACTGACCCGTACGGAGACGGGTTGTGCCGCCGCGGCCGGGTCAGCGCCAGCCGCGCCGCTGCGCCCCGGCCCGCCGCCGCCGGTCGTTGCACAGCAGGCACCGGCCCCAGCCCGGCGGCAGGGGGTCGCTCTTGTCCCCGTACAGGGGATCCACGGGGCCCTTGGGATGCTCCGAGCAGCCCGTGGCCCCCAGCCCGCCGCCCAGGGCGCTCGCGGCGGTCAGCGCCCTGCGCAGGGCGTCCACCAGCTGCTCGGCCTCATGGGGTGCGGGCGCGGCGGCGTCGAGGGAGAAGGCGATGTCCGAGGCGGTGGTGAGCGCGCTCTGGAGTTCGCGCAGGTCTGCGTAACTCATGCCTGCGAGCGTAACCGCCGCCACTGACAACCCGGCCCCCGCGCCTCTCAGCCGCGGCTGAGGAGCCAGCTCCGCTCCGCGCCCGCGGAGCCCGCGTCGCGCACCGTCCGCACCCCCTCGCCCGTGGCGTCGCGCGAGGTGCCGGTGCGGTGCGCGGCCTGCTCCCAGATCCGGCCGCCCTCCTCCGCGACGACCTTCTGCCGCTCGCCCGAGCCGGTCCGCTCGGTGCGGAAGCGCTGCCCCGCCGCGTCCGCGTCGCACGGCACGGTGACGAGCAGCGCGCCCGGTCTGCCGTCGCCCGCGCCGATGCAGCGGTACGGCTGGGCCTGTGACGAGAACTGGTGCGTGGCCGGGCTGTAGAACCAGGTCTGGGCGGCCCGCTCGGACTCCCGGCACGGCTGCAGGGCCACCAGCCACGGCCGCAGGGCGCCGCGCGGGTCGCGGTAGCCGGCCCCTTCGACGGTCAGGCAGCCGCCGAGCGCGCCGTTGTGGATGCGCACGGCACCGGCGGGCGCCGGGGGCGTGGACGGGGCGTCGGCGCCGGCCATGGGTGCCGTGACGCCGAGGGCGGCGACGGCGCCGAGGATCGCTGCGGTGGCGCGGAGGGGGTGGCGCATGGCGAGGGCTCCTCGATCATTCGGTGAACGGAATGGAACGGAACGAGGGCGTTGAGATTACTGACAGCACCGGTGAGCTGACACGCTGTTTCCGGTCATGGTCATTTTCGCTCGCGACCTGTGATCACCCGGGATATCCTGGCCAAAACTTTACGAAGTGCGGACAAAGGATAGTTAAGGCCCTTGAAGGCGATACGTAAGAGCGTTGTGGCGGCCACCGGGATCGCGCTGGCCCTGAGCCTGGCGGCGTGCGGGGGCGGCGACGAGGCGGCGGGCTCCGGCGGTGGGAAGAGCGACGGCGGTGCGGACAAGGCGCTCAAGGCGGCTGACCCGGCCGCCACGCTCAAGACGGCCGCGGCCAAGGGGGCGCAGCAGAACACCTACCGCACCCAGGGGACGAGCAAGGACCAGGACGGCGAGTACGTCACCGAGGGCGCGTTCCAGGTGAAGCCCCACGCCTCCGAGAAGAAGGACGTGGGCCCGAAGACGGCCGAGCTCCCCGACGGCATCAGCCGCATGATCACCCTGAACGACAAGATGTACTTCAACGGGGAGAAGGTCCCCGGCAAGAAGTGGTGGACGTTCAGCATCGAGGGAGCCGACAAGAGCAAGGACCCTTCGACGGAGCTCTTCGTCCGGCTGACGTCGGCCCTCGCCACCTCCAAGGACGCGAAGAACACGGGCGTCGAGACGGTCGGCGGCCGCCGCGCGGCCCGCTTCCAGGGCACGGTCGTCGTGTCGGAGCTCGCCGCGTACAAGGGCGACGCGATGCAGGAGAAGGACCGCGACTTCACGGTGAAGCAGTGGAAGCAGGAGGGCGTGGAGAAGGCCGTCCTCACCGTCTGGGTCGACAAGGACGGCGTGGTCGCGAAGACCGAGGAGTCGGGCAAGGGCTCCAAGGGCGAGTACCGCCGGACCGACGAGTACCGCGACTGGGGCGCGGACCTGGGCATCAAGCCCCCGCCGGCCGCCGAGACGGCGACCGAGAAGGAGGTCCTGGAGGCCGAGATGAAGAAGCAGAAGTAGCTTCTCCGGACATGACGGGGCGCCCTGTCAGCTTCTCGCGCACCGGTCTCTTGCGCAGTCTCTCCCCGTTGCGATCACCGGAAATCGACGGTTCGCAGGGCGGGGGTCGAGGCGCAAGACAGGCCCTGACAGTGCCGTAAGGCGCAACGCGCTGTCAGGGCCCGTGACCGGGCTGCGGTCTCAGCACTCGATGATGTTCACGGCGAGCCCGCCGCGCGCCGTCTCCTTGTACTTGACGCTCATGTCCGCGCCCGTCTCCTTCATGGTCTTGATGACCTTGTCGAGGGAGACGTGGTGCCGGCCGTCGCCGCGCAGGGCCATGCGGGCCGCGGTGACCGCCTTCGCGGCGGCCATGCCGTTGCGCTCGATGCACGGGATCTGGACCAGGCCGCCGACCGGGTCGCAGGTCAGGCCCAGGTTGTGCTCCATGCCGATCTCCGCGGCGTTCTCCACCTGCTCGGGGGAGCCGCCGAGGACCTCGGCGAGGCCGCCGGAGGCCATGGAGCAGGCGGAGCCGACCTCGCCCTGGCAGCCGACCTCGGCGCCGGAGATCGAGGCGTTCTCCTTGAAGAGCAGGCCGATCGCACCGGCGGCGAGCAGGAAGCGGACGATGCCGTCCTCGTCCGCGCCCGGCACGAAGTTCATGTAGTAGTGCAGGACGGCCGGGATGATGCCCGCGGCGCCGTTGGTGGGGGCGGTCACGACGCGGCCGCCCGCGGCGTTCTCCTCGTTGACGGCCATGGCGTAGATCGTGATCCACTCCATGGCGCGGGCCTGCGGGTCGCCCTCGGCGCGCAGCTGGCGGGCGGAGTTCGCGGCGCGGCGGCGGACCTTCAGGCCGCCCGGCAGGATGCCCTCGCGGGACATGCCGCGCGACACGCACGCCTGCATCACGCGCCAGATCTCCAGGAGGCCCTCGCGGATCTCCGTCTCCGTGCGCCAGGCCTTCTCGTTCTCCATCATCATCGCGGAGATCGACAGGCCGGACTCGCGGGACATGCGCAGCAGCTCGTCACCGGTGCGGAAGGGGTACTTCAGCACGGTGTCGTCGAGCTTGATGCGGTCCTCGCCGACCGCGTCCTCGTCCACGACGAAGCCGCCGCCGACCGAGTAGTAGGTCTTCTCCAGCAGGGGGGCGCCGGCCTCGTCGTAGGCGAAGAGGGTCATGCCGTTGGCGTGGTACGGCAGGGAGCGGCGGCGGTGCAGGATCAGCTGGGTCGACTCGTCGAAGTCGATCTCGTGGGTGCTGCCGATCTCCGCGCCGAGCAGCCGCAGCCGCTTCGACTCGCGGATCCGCTCGACCTCGGTGTCCGCCAGCTCGACGTCGACCGTGCGCGGGGAGTAGCCCTCCAGGCCCAGCAGGACGGCCTTCGGCGTGCCGTGGCCGTGGCCGGTGGCGCCGAGGGAGCCGAAGAGCTCGGCGCGGACGGACGTGGTGTGGGCCAGCAGGCCCTCGTTCTTCAGCCGCCGCGTGAACATCAGCGCGGCCCGCATGGGGCCGACCGTGTGGGAGCTGGACGGGCCTATGCCGATCGAGAAGAGATCGAAAACGGAGATGGCCACGGTGGCTGCTCCCTGTCTGCTTGGAGGTGGTACGGGTGGTGCCGGGGGGTCGAGCACGGGGCGCACCCGGTAGGAATCCCGGGGGCGCACCCGGTAGTACGGGGGCGCGTGGTGCGGGGCACCGGGCGCTCACTCTTCAGTGTGCCCGGTGCCCCGTACATGCGGGTGAATCGGATGCCGATGTGTTACTTCAGGCCGGGGTACAGCGGGTGCTTGTCCGCCAGGGCCGTGACGCGGCCGCGCAGGGCTTCCGCGTCGTACGACGGCTTCAGCGCCTCGGCGATGATGTCGGCAACCTCACGGAAGTCCTCGGCCTGGAAGCCGCGGGTGGCCAGCGCCGGGGTGCCGATCCGCAGACCCGAGGTGACCATCGGGGGCCGCGGGTCGTTCGGGATGGCGTTCCGGTTGACCGTGATCCCGACCTCGTGGAGGCGGTCCTCGGCCTGCTGGCCGTCCAGCTCGGAGTTGCGCAGGTCCACCAGCACCAGGTGCACGTCCGTGCCGCCGGAGAGGACGGAGACGCCCACCTCGGTGACGTCGGCCTGCATCAGGCGCTCGGCCAGGATCTTCGCGCCCTCCAGCGTACGCTGCTGGCGCTCCTTGAACTCCTCGCTGGCCGCGACCTTGAAGGAGACGGCCTTCGCGGCGATCACGTGCTCCAGCGGACCACCCTGCTGACCGGGGAAGACGGCAGAGTTGATCTTCTTGGCCAGGTCGGCCGTGGAGAGGATCACACCACCGCGCGGACCGCCGAGGGTCTTGTGCGTGGTGGTGGTCACGACGTGCGCGTGCGGCACCGGGGAGGGGTGCAGCCCGGCGGCGACGAGGCCCGCGAAGTGGGCCATGTCGACCATCAGGTACGCGCCGACCTCGTCGGCGATCCGGCGGAAGGCCGCGAAGTCCAGCTGGCGCGGGTACGCGGACCAGCCGGCGACGATCAGCTTCGGGCGGTGCTCCTTGGCGAGGCGCTCGACCTCCTCCATGTCGACCAGGTTGGTCTGCTCGTCGACGTGGTAGGCGACCACGTTGTAGAGCTTGCCGGAGAAGTTGATCTTCATGCCGTGGGTCAGGTGCCCGCCGTGGGCGAGGTTCAGACCCAGGATGGTGTCGCCCGGCTTGATCAGCGCGAACATCGCGGCGGCGTTGGCCTGTGCGCCGGAGTGCGGCTGGACGTTCGCGTGCTCGGCACCGAAGAGCGCCTTGATCCGGTCGATGGCGATCTGCTCGACGACATCGACGTGCTCGCAGCCACCGTAGTAGCGGCGGCCGGGGTAGCCCTCGGCGTACTTGTTGGTGAGGACCGAGCCCTGGGCCTCCATGACCGCGACCGGAGCGAAGTTCTCCGAGGCGATCATTTCGAGGGTGGACTGCTGGCGGTGGAGTTCGGCGTCGACAGCGGCGGCGACGTCGGGGTCGAGCTCATGGAGGGAGCTGTTCAGAAGCGACATGAGTTCTTCCTGGACTTCCTGGGCGGAGGAGGAGGTGAGGGCGAGGTCAGCCTGCGGTGAGGGCGTCGTACGCGGCGGCGGAGAGGAGGTCCGCCGGCTCGTCCGTGATCTTCACCTTGAACAGCCAGCCGCCCTCGAAGGGGGCGGAGTTCACCAGCGCGGGGTCGTCCACGACGTCCTGGTTGGCCGCGATGACCTCGCCGGTCACCGGGGAGTACAGGTCGCTGACCGACTTGGTCGACTCCAGCTCGCCGCAGGACTCGCCCGCGGTGACGGTGTCACCGACGGCCGGGAGCTGGGCGTAGACGACGTCACCGAGCGAGTTCGCGGCGAACTCGGTGATGCCGACCGTGGCCACGCCGTCCGCGTCGACGGCCGACAGCCACTCGTGCTCCTTGCTGTAGCGCAGCTGCTGGGGGTTGCTCATGGCTAGATTCTCCTGGATGCGCGTGAGTGCTTGTGCAACGGGTCTTGACAGGTGAGAACGGAGGGGGTCCGGATGATCTACGGGCGCCCCCCCCGGGCGATCAGCGCTGCCGCTTGTAGAAGGGCAGGGCGACGACCTCGTACGGCTCGTGGCTGCCGCGGATGTCCACGCCCACGCCCGGCGTGCCGGGCGCGGCGTGCGCCGCGTCCACGTAGGCGATCGCGATCGGCTTGCCGAGCGTGGGGGAGGGGGCACCGGAGGTGACCTCGCCGACGGTCTCGCCGCCGGCCACCACCGCGAAGCCGGCGCGCGGGACGCGGCGGCCCTCGGCGATCAGCCCGACGAGCTTGCGCGGCGGCTGCGCCTCGGCGCGCTCCGCGGCCGCCTGCAGCGCGGCGCGGCCCACGAAGTCGCCCTCCTTCTCGAACTTCACGACCCGCCCCAGGCCCGCGTCGAACGGGGTGGTCGCGGTCGTCAGCTCGTGGCCGTACAGCGGCATGCCCGCCTCCAGGCGCAGCGTGTCGCGGCAGGAGAGCCCGCACGGCACGAGGCCGGCGTCCGCGCCCGCCTCCGTGAGGGCCTTCCACAGCTTCTCGGCGTCACCGGGGGCCACGAACAGCTCGAAGCCGTCCTCACCCGTGTAGCCCGTGCGGGCGATGAGGGCCGGCACGCCCGCGACGGTGCCCGGCAGGCCCGCGTAGTACTTCAGGCCGTCCAGGTCGGCGTCGGTCAGCGACTTCAGGATGCCCGGCGACTCCGGGCCCTGGACGGCGAGCAGGGCGTACGCGTCGCGGTCGTCGCGGACCTCCGCGTCGAAGCCGGCGGCCCGCCCGGTCAGCGCGTCGAGCACGGTCTGCGCGTTGGAGGCGTTGGCCACGACCATGTACTCGGTGTCGGCGAGGCGGTAGACGATCAGGTCGTCGAGGATGCCGCCGTCCTCACGGCAGATCATTGTGTAGCGGGCGCGGCCGGTGGCGACGCTCCCTATGTTGCCCACCAGGGCGAAGTCCAGCAGGGCGGCGGCCTGCGGGCCGGTCACGGTGATCTCGCCCATGTGCGAGAGGTCGAAGAGGCCCGCGCGGGTGCGGACCGCGACGTGCTCGTCGCGCTCGCTTCCGTAACGCAGCGGCATGTCCCAGCCGGCGAAGTCGGTCATGGTCGCGCCGAGCTCGCGGTGCAGGGCGTCGAGGGCGGTGCGGCGAGGGGTGTCTGTCATGGTGTGGGCTCCCGGACATGGCAGTGAGGACGTCCTCCCCATCTGTCATCGGAACCTGAGAGGTTCACCGGAAGCCGCCGCGACACGCGGGAGCCCGGCTTGCACCTTGGGTGGAGCCGCACGTGGTGCGGCCCGCTTTTCAGATCTGCCTCGTCCGCGCGGTACGGGGCCTGAGAGATTCAAGGGAGGAACTTGCTCCTTCGGCGCCCAGCGCACACGGCGTGGCGTGCAGCCTGGGACTCTCCCGCGCGGATTCGAGCGGCCGGTATGCAGTTGGATTCGCAGTTGGCGCGCACATCATTGCACGTACGAGCGCGATACGGACTGCCTGGCGCCCCTCGAATTCGATTACCTTGCCTTTACGTTCGGTGGGTAAGGGCTGGTGACGGGCAGTGACCGGGCCGGGGGAGAGGCAGAACCGATGGGAACAGCACCGACAGCACCGACAGCGGGCACGGCCGCCGCGGCGGAGGGCGGCCCGCTGCCTGCGGCGCGGCCCCGGGCCGGGGTGCTGGACCTGCGCGGCGGAGCGGGCCGCGGGGAACTGCGCTTCCCCGTGGGCGACCTGCTGATCGTCTCCGGGCTGCCCGGGAGCGGGAAGTCCACGCTCATCCGGCGCGCGGTGGCCGCGCTCGACGCCCGGGACGGGATCGTCTGGTGCGTCGACTCCCAGGACGCCCGGGAGCGGCTGGAGCGGCGCGCGCCCGGCTGGCTCCCCTACAGCGCGTACCGGCCGTTCGCCCGGCTCGCCCACTACGCGGCGCTGCGGCGCGCCCTGCGCTCCGGTGCGAGCGTCGTCGTGCACGACTGCGGGCAGCGGGGGTGGGTGCGCCGCTGGGTCGCGCGCGACGCCCGCCGCCGGGGCGCGGCGGCCCACCTCCTGCTCCTCGACGTGCCCCCGGGCACGGCGCTGGCCGGGCAGGCGGCGCGGGGCCGGGGCGTCTCGCCGCACGCGTTCGGGCGGCACCGGCGGGCGATGGCCCGGCTGACCACCGAGGTCGCGGAGGGCCGGCCGCCGGCGGGGGTGGCGTCGGTGATCCTGCTGGACCGCGGGGCGGTGGACGCGCTCGGGGAGATCGCGTTCGCGTGACCGCGGCCGGCACCGAAGCCGCCTACAGCGGCAGCGGTACCGGCAGGGGCATGCCGTCGCCCGTCAGGGGGAGTTTGGACAGGAGGTCCTTCACGACGGCCAGGGCCTCGGTGATCGCCGCCTGGACGCCCGCCCTGTCCTTCTTCTCCACCGCCCCGACGAGCTTCTGGACCGCCGCCGCCAGCTTCTTCAGCAGGTCGTGGACGTCGCCCACGGGGTCCGTCGCCGGGCGCCCCCTGGCGGGCGGGGAGGTCCTCAGGGAGTCCGAGAGGCGCCCCGTCGCCGCCTGCAGCCGCTGCTGCATCTCCTTGAGCGCGGCCACGTCCGGCGTCTTCGACTGCGCCTCCTTGCCGATCCGGGAGAGCAGGGTGAGCACTTCCCCCAGCTGCCCCACGGCGTCGAGCTGCTGCTGGACCGCCGCCTTCGGCACCTCGGACGGCGCCACGACCACGGACATGTCGGGATCCGGGGCGTTCACGGCGGCGAGGGAGGGGCCCGCGACGGCCACGGCCACGGAACCACAGGCGGCGACGGCTATCGCCGACGCGGCGAACTTGTTGACACGCATGCTGGAGGTCCCTTCGGCTGTCGGGAGGCTGTCCGATCACCGTGGGACGCATGGTGGCTCTGCGCAACCCGGTGGCCACGGTAAGTGCCGTGACGGGAGTGGGTGACCGCCTGCCCGGGCCGCCCTGACCTGGGACATCACCGCCGATTTCGGCAGCCGGCGGGAGCGGCCGGGGGTTCAGCCGTTAGGGTGCGGGTGCGGCCTTGTCGAGACGGTGGTTGGACGAGTTGGACGAGATGAGCATTCCCGGGCAGCACGGCGGCCGGGCCCCGGCCCCCGCCGGCAGCGGCACGCCCGCAGACAGTGCGCCCGCCTGGCCCGCCAACGAGCTGGAAGAGGTGCTCGCCGCCTCCGTGGGCGTGCCCGGCGCGGGCCCCCGCATCGTGGAGGCGCTCGGCCGCAGCCACGTCTGGATTCCGCTTCCGGCCGGCGGCGGCCCGGACAGCCCCGACCTCGACGTGCCCACGCTGGAGCTCGGCGGCGCGGCCTTCGTGCCCGTCTTCAGCTCCGAGGGCGAGCTCCTGCGCGTCGCGGGCGAGCGCATGCCGTACGCGGTCGCGCCGGCCGTCGAGTTCGCCCGCGGCCTGCCCCCGCAGGTGGGCATCGTCGTCAACCCCGAGGGCTCCGTGGGCGCCCCGCTGCCCCCGCCGGCCGTCGCCGAGCTGTGCCGGGCCGGCCGCACCCTCCTCGACGGCGACGCCACCGGCGGCCGGGTGCGGCTCTTCGAGCCCGACTGGCAGGACGAGCCGACGGCCTTCCTGGCCGCCGCGGGCCTGGAGTTCACCGCCGCCCGGGCCGTCCGGACGGCGCGCCGCGCCCTCGCCGCCGTCGAGGGCGCCGCCCCCGCGCTGTTCGTCGGCGTCGAGCTGGACCTGCCGGACCCGGAGAGCCGCACCGCGGCGCACGAAGCCCTCGGCCGCGCCCTCGGCTCCGTGCCCGTGCCCTGGCCCGTCCAGCTGGTCTTCCTGGACGTCGCGCGGGACCCGGTCGGCGACTGGATGCGGGACCGGATCCGCCCGTTCTACGACCGCGACCTGTGACTCCTCCCCTGTCCGCGGCGGCGGGCTCGTAAGCTGGTCGGACGACCACGGGGGCGCGCCGGCGCTCCCCGGGTCGCAGCAGCAGTCAAGGCAGAGAGAAGAGGCGGACCCAGGTGAGCGCGGGCGCGGAGAGCGGCGTGGAGCAGATGCTGCGCCAAGTGGCGCCCGGCCGGTACGACGCGTACGAGGCGCTGCTGCGGTCGCTGGCCGAGGGCCGGGTCTGGATGCTGCTCTGGCACGGCCAGGCCGGTTCGCCCGACGCCCAGTACGGCAACATGGAGGTCGAAGGCCTCGGCTACGCCCCGTGCGTGACGTCGGCACAGGAGCTCGCCGCCAGCGGCTGGAACCGCGCCCACGAGGTGATCTCCGGGCGCGCCGTCGCCGAGGCCCTCCACCCCGGCCGCTGGGGCCTGTGGCTCAACCCGCACGCGCCCGGCGGCGGCGTCGGCATCCCGTGGCTCGACCTGCGCCGCATCGCCGGCGGTCTGGACCGGCTGCCGGCCGGGCCGCTGCGCCTGAGCGAGCCCGGCGTGGAGATCCCGCAGTTCTACGCCCTCCTCGGGCAGAACGCCCACCGCACCCCCGCGGTGCGCTCGCTGCGCCGCGCCTGGGTGCAGCCCGCCCTCGGCAGCGCGTACCTGGCCATCGGGCTGGACCTCTACGACACCTCGCCGGGGGCCGTCGAGTCCGTGCGGCTGATGATGCAGCAGTCGATCGGCGCGGTGCCGGACGGCCTGCCGGTGTCCACGGTCGCGATGTCGGACGAGCACGATCCCGTCGCGATGTGGATGCGCGCCAACGCCCGCCCGTTCTACGACCGCGACGCCCACGGCGCGCCCGCGTCGCCTTCCGGTTACGGGTATCCCCCGCAGACCGGGGCCTACTGACGGGTGCCCCACGGGGCTCCGCCGCCCGCCCGCCGCCCCGTAGGCCGATCACGGTTGTCCGTATAACGGAATTCCCCTGCACACATCACGGTTGCGCATCCTTTGCCGACCGGGTCTGGCGGGTGATCGCGGGGCCGTTGAAGACTCCGGCCACAAGGACTCCGGGTCCTGCGTACGACCTGCTTCGCGTGCACGTCCCGCAACTTCTCGCACCATCGCACCTATCGCACCAGTGATGTGAACCAGCCGCATGCGCGGCGGGCGTTGGGCCGGCGAGTGCCGGCCGAGGGGGGTCCACCAGACGATGACGGCACCACTGCACGACACGGACGCGGCGCAGACCGCTGCCGTCGACATCGCCGCCGACGTCCCGGCCAAGGCGATCGAGGGCCGGTCCCCCTGGCGGATCGCCTGGATCCGGCTGAAGCGCGACAAGTTCGCCCTGGCCGGCGGCGCCGTCGTGGTGCTGCTCATCCTCGTGGCGGTCTTCGCCCCGCTGATCGTGGGCGCGCTGGGCCACCCGCCCAACGAGTTCCACGAGGGCCGGATCGACCCCCTGTTCAGCACGCCCAAGGGCTCCTGGGGCGGCATCAACGGGGACTTCCTCTTCGGCGTCGAGCCGGTGAACGGGCGCGACGTCTTCAGCCGCATCGTCTACGGGGCCCGCGTCTCGCTCCTCGTGGCCTTCCTGTCCGCCGTCGTCGCGGTCTTCCTCGGCACCGTCTTCGGCATCGTCGCCGGCTTCTTCGGCGGCTGGGTCGACGCCGTGATCAGCCGGGTCATGGACCTCCTGCTGGCCTTCCCCCAGCTGCTGTTCATCATCGCGCTGGTGTCCGTGGTCCCCGACTCCCTCTGGGGACTGACCGGTTCGGGCGTGCGCATGGGCGTGCTGATCGCCGTCATCGGCTTCTTCGGCTGGCCCTACATCGGGCGCATCGTGCGCGGCCAGACCCTCTCGCTCAGGGAGCGGGAGTACGTCGAGGCCGCGCGCAGCCTGGGCGCCGGCCGCGGCTACATCCTCTTCCGCGAGCTGCTGCCCAACCTGGTCGCGCCGATCACCGTGTACACGACGCTGATGATCCCCACCAACGTCCTCACCGAGGCCGCCCTCAGCTTCCTCGGTACCGGAGTCAAGCCCCCCACGGCATCGTGGGGCGAGATGCTCGCCAGAGCCGTCGACCACTACGAGGCGGACCCGATCTTCATGATCATCCCGGGTCTCGCCATCTTCATCACCGTCCTCGCGTTCAACCTCTTCGGCGACGGTGTCCGGGACGCTCTGGACCCCAAGGGGTCGCGCTAGCGCGCGCCGAGGGCCCGCACCCGCCGTCCCGCTCGTGTCCCACCGCCCCTGTCGGTCCGTCAGGAGGCTCACGTCCGCAAACCCGCCGGCCCGTTCCCGGGCGGCGACGATCACGGAGGTCGCGACACCTTGAGAACACAGAGAACTCCGAGGCGGAAGGCAGCCGCCGGGGCGGCCCTCGTGGTCGCGACCCTGGTCACGACGGCCGCCTGCGGCGGCGATGGCGGCAGCAAGGGCGGCGGGGACGGCAAGGGCGCGGGATTCAACGCCGCGGTCGACAAGGCCGCCAGCGTGTCCGAGAAGAAGGGCGGCGAGCTGAAGTTCATCGGCACGCAGGACGCCGACTCCTGGGACCCGCAGCGCGGTTACTACGGATTCATGTGGGACTTCGCCCGCTACTACGCGCGCACGCTGATCACGTCGAAGCCGGCCGCCGGCGGCGAGAGCACCACACTGGTCCCGGACCTGGCCACCGACACCGGCAAGGTCTCGGACGACAAGAAGACGTACACCTTCACCCTGCGGCCCGGTGTGACCTGGGAGGACGGGCAGCCCGTCACCGCCCAGCAGATCAAGTACGGCATCGAGCGCACCTGGGCCACCGACAAGATCTCCGGCGGCCCCACCTGGCTGATGCAGGTCCTGGACCCCGAGAAGACGTACAAGGGCCCGTACAAGGACGAGAGCAAGGACAAGCTGGGGCTGAAGGCGATCGAGACGCCGGACGAGAAGACGATCGTCTTCAAACTCCCCAAGCCCAACGGCGACTTCCTGCAGATGATCGCGATGCCCGCCGCGGCCCCGGTCCGCCCGGACAAGGACACCGCCGAGCGGTACGGCCAGAAGCCGTTCTCCAACGGCCCGTACAAGTGGGTGTCGTACAGCCCGAACAAGGGCCTCGAACTGGTCCGCAACGACAAGTGGAGCAAGGACTCCGACCCGGTCCGCAAGGCCCTGCCGGACAAGATCTCGGTCACGCTGATCACCAACGCCGACGACATGGACAACCGGCTGATCAAGGGCGACTACGACCTCGACCTGAACGCCACCGGCATGGGCTCGGCGGGCCGCCAGAAGGCCCTCAAGGAGTACAAGGGCAACGTCGACAACCCGCAGACCGGCTTCATCCGCTACGCCGCCTTCCCCAAGACCGTCGCCCCCTTCGACAACGAGCACTGCCGCAAGGCCGTCATCTACGGCGCCGACCACACCTCGCTGCAGACCGCTCGCGGCGGCCCCCAGGCCGGCGGCGACCTCGGCATCAGCATGCTGCCGCCCGCGGTCAAGGGCTTCGACCCCGCGTACGACCCGTACAACATCAAGCAGGGCAAGCCCGACGCGGCCAAGGCCAAGGAGGAGCTGAAGGCCTGCGGCAAGCCCGAGGGCTTCAAGACGACGATCGCCGTGCGCAACAACAAGTCGCAGGAGGTCGCCACCGCGGAGTCGCTCCAGGCGTCCCTGAAGGCCATCGGCATCGACGCGCAGATCGACAAGTACGACGGCGCGCAGAGCACCGGCATCATCGGATCGCCCGGGAACGTCAAGGCCAAGGGCTACGGCATCATCATCATGGGCTGGGGCTCCGACTTCCCCAGCGGCCAGGGCTTCCTCCAGCCGATCGCCGACGGCCGCTTCATCCAGGAGAGCGGCAACCAGAACTACCCCGAGCTCAACGACCCCGCGGTCAACAAGACCTTCGACGAGGCCATCGCGGAGACCGACGTGGAGAAGGCCGGGAAGATCTACCAGGAGGCCAACAAGAAGGTCATGGAGGGCGCCTGGTACCTGCCCTTCACCTACGAGAAGAACATCATCTGGCGCAGCTCCCGGCTGACCAACGTCTACACGGCCGACGCCTACAACGGCCGCTACGACTACGCCTCGCTGGGCGTCGTCAAGTGATCGCGCCCGTCACAGCCGTGACATCCCGTCCGCTCCGCCGGCGCACCCGCCGCTAGGCCCGAAGGGCAGGTGAGGGCCGAGCGCGACGACCGGGGACGCCCCCCTCTTCCCCAGGGGGGCGCCTCCGGGCCGCCGCCGGGCCGACCGCAGTGTTCGCTTACATCGTCAGGCGGCTGTTCGCCGTCATCGTGATGCTGCTCGTGGTCATCCTCGTGACCTTCGGCATCTTCTTCGCGATCCCGAAGTTCACCGGGTCCGACCCCGCGCTGATGTACGTCGGCAAACAGGCTGATCCGGCGGCCATCGAGGGCATCAGGGAGAAGCTGGGGCTCGGCAAGCCGATCCTGGAGCAGTTCTGGAACTTCGTCAGCGGGCTCTTCGCCGGCCGGGACTACGTCAGCGCGAACGACTCCGTCCACTGCCCGGCGCCCTGCTTCGGCTACTCGTTCCGGCACGAGAGCCCCATCTGGCCCGAGCTGACGAGCCGGCTGCCCGTCACCCTCTCGCTCGCCGGCGGCGCCTGCGTGCTGTGGGTCACCGGCGGCGTCCTGACCGGCGTCGTCTCCGCCCTCAAGCGCGGCACCGTCTGGGACCGCACCGCCATGACCGTGGCGCTCAGCGGCGTCTCCCTGCCGATCTACTTCACCGCCCTGCTCTCGCTCGCCGTCTTCAAGTACAAGCTCGGCTGGGTCGGCGGCGAATACACGTCCTTCGCGGACGACCCGGGCAGTTGGTTCGGCGGCCTGATCCTGCCCTGGGTCACCCTCGCCTTCCTCTACGCGGCGATGTACGCGCGGCTCACCCGCGCCACCATGCTGGAGGTGCTCGGCGAGGACTACATCCGCACCGCCCGCGCCAAGGGGCTCGCCGAGCCCGTCGTCATCGGCAAGCACGCGATGCGCTCCACCATGACCCCGATCCTCACCGTGCTCGGCATGGACCTCGGGGCCCTGGTCGGCGGCGCCATCCTCACCGAGACGGCCTTCAGCCTGCCCGGCCTCGGCCAGGCCGCGGTGGCGGCCATCAACGAACGCGACCTGCCGATGATCCTCGGCGTCACGCTCATCACGGCCTCCGCCGTCGTCTTCGCCAACCTGGTCGTGGACCTCCTGTACGCCGTGATCGACCCCCGAGTGAGGCTCTCGTGACCACCGCCCCCGCCCCCGGCCCGGGGGACGCCCCCACCGCCTTCCTCGAGGTGCGGGACCTGCGCATCCACTTCCCCACCGACGACGGGCTCGTCAAGTCCGTCGACGGGCTCTCCTTCCAGCTGGAGAAGGGCCGGACGCTCGGCATCGTCGGCGAGTCCGGCTCGGGCAAGTCGGTCACCTCGCTCGGCATCATGGGCCTGCACACCGTCGGCCAGTACGGGCGCCGCAGGGCCCGGATCTCCGGCGAGATCTGGCTCGACGGCAAGGAGCTGATGAGCGCCGACCCCGACGAGGTGCGGCGGCTGCGCGGCCGCGAGATGGCGATGATCTTCCAGGACCCGCTGTCCGCCATGCACCCGTACTTCACGATCGGCCACCAGATCACCGAGGCGTACCTGGTGCACCACAGCGACGCCGGCAAGAAGGCCGCCCGCAAGCGGGCCGTCGAGCTGCTCGACCGCGTCGGCATCCCGCAGCCCGACCGCCGCGTGGACGACTACCCCCACCAGTTCTCCGGTGGCATGCGCCAGCGCGCCATGATCGCTATGGCGCTGGTCAACAACCCCGAGCTGCTCATCGCGGACGAGCCGACCACCGCCCTGGACGTGACCGTCCAGGCACAGATCCTCGACCTCATCCGCGACCTGCAGAAGGAGTTCGGCTCGGCCGTCATCGTCATCACCCACGACCTCGGCGTCGTCGCCGAGCTGGCCGACGACATCCTCGTCATGTACGGCGGCCGCTGCGTGGAGCGCGGGCCCGCCGAGAAGGTCTTCTCCGAGCCCCGGCACCCCTACACCTGGGGCCTGCTCGGCTCCATGCCGCGCATCGACCGCGAGCAGACCGACCGGCTGATCCCGGTCAAAGGCTCCCCGCCCAGCCTCATCAACATCCCTTCCGGCTGCGCCTTCAACCCGCGCTGCCCGTACGCCGACGTGCCCGCGGGCGGGATCACCCGTACGGAGCGGCCGGAACTGCGCCTGGTCACCGGCGGCGACGGCGCTGCGGGAGGCGGCCGGCACTGGTCCGCCTGCCACATGGCCGAGGAGGAACGGACCCGCATCTGGACCGAAGAGATTGCGCCCAAGCTGTGAAGGGCCACGAGGACCACGAGGATCACGCGATGAAGATTCCCGGGCAGCAGGCGCCGTCCGACGGGCCCGAGGCCCTCCTCACGGTCGAGGGCCTGGTCAAGCACTTCCCGATCACCAAGGGGCTGCTGCGCCGGCAGGTCGGCGCCGTCCAGGCCGTGGACGGGCTCACCTTCGACGTGCGCACGGGGGAGACCCTGGGCGTGGTGGGCGAGTCCGGCTGCGGCAAGTCCACCATGGGCCGGCTGATCACCCGGCTGCTGGAGCCCACGGGCGGCCGGGTCGCGTTCCAGGGCAAGGACATCAGCCACCTCGGCGTGGCGGGGATGCGCCCGCTGCGCCGCGACATCCAGATGATCTTCCAGGACCCGTACTCCTCGCTGAACCCCCGGCACACCGTCGGCACCATCGTCGGCGCGCCCTTCAGGCTGCAGGGCATCGCGCCCGAGGGCGGGGTGAAGAAGGAGGTCCAGCGGCTGCTGGAGCTGGTGGGGCTCAGCCCGGAGCACTACAACCGCTATCCGCACGAGTTCTCCGGCGGGCAGCGGCAGCGCATCGGCATCGCGCGGGCGCTCGCGCTCAATCCGAAGCTCGTCGTCGCGGACGAGCCGGTCTCCGCGCTGGACGTGTCGATCCAGGCCCAGGTGGTCAACCTGCTCGACGACCTCCAGGACGAGCTCGGGCTCACGTACGTGATCATCGCGCACGACCTGTCGGTCATCCGCCACGTCTCGGACCGCATCGCCGTCATGTACCTCGGCAAGCTCGTGGAGCTCACCGACCGCACCTCGCTCTACACGAAGCCGATGCACCCGTACACCAAGGCCCTGTTGTCCGCGGTGCCGGTGCCCGACCCGAAGCGGCGCGCCAAGCGGGAGCGCATCCTGCTCAAGGGGGACGTGCCCTCGCCGATTTCGCCGCCGTCCGGCTGCCGCTTCCACACCCGGTGCTGGAAGGCGACGGACGTGTGCAAGACACAGGAGCCGCCGCTGCTGGCGCTCGAACCGGGCCACCAGGTGGCCTGCCACCACCCGGAGAACGCGCCGGAGGCGGCCACTGCGGGGACGACCGGAGGATGAGCGTCCGGAACGGCGTCCGGGCCGAGTAAGAATGTCTGGTGCTCACCGACCTGTTCAGCCCCTCCGTCCAGCATTCGCTGGACATCGCAGGGATCTTCGTCTTCGCGATCTCCGGCGCCCTGCTCGCCGTGCGGAAGAACTTCGACGTCTTCGGCATGGCGGTCCTGGCGGAGGTCACGGCGCTGGGCGGCGGGCTGATCCGGGACGTGATCATCGGCGCCGTGCCGCCCGCCGCCTTCACGGACCTCGGCTACTTCCTCACCCCGCTGCTCGCCACGGTGATCGTCTTCTTCCTGCACCCGGAGGTCGAGCGGATCACCAAGGCGGTGGGGGTCTTCGACGCGGCGGGCCTCGGGCTGTTCTGCGTCACCGGCACGGTCAAGGCGTACGGGCACGGGCTCGGCCTCGTCTTCGCCGCCACGCTCGGGCTGGCCACGGCGGTCGGCGGCGGCGTGCTGCGCGACATCCTCGCGCACGAGGTGCCGTCGCTGCTGCGCTGGGACCGCGACCTGTACGCCGTGCCGGCCATGGTCGGCGCCACGCTGGCCGCGCTGCTGATCCGCTTCGGCGCGCTGGACGGCCCTGCGTACGCGGTGCCCGTGGTGACGGCGTTCGTGCTGCGGCTGCTCGCGATGCGCTTCCACTGGCGGGCGCCGCGGGCGTGGCACCGGCGGAGCGCGGCCACCGAAGAGGGTTGTTGACCCTTCACCGAGAACCTACCAGTGAGTAACCTCCGGGTGTAGCGTGACCGGCATGGCACAGGCAACCATCGGTGACAGCGAATTCGACCGCGACACCGCGCTGACCCCCCGCGGCCCCGGCGTGCACGACGCCGCCCTCCCCGCCGGGTGGACCATCGGCGGTGCGGTCAACGGCGGCTTCCTCCTGGCCCTCGTCGGCCGGGCCCTCGCCGCGGAGCTCCCCCACCCCGATCCGTTCACCGTCACCGCGCACTACCTCTCGGTCAGCCGGCCCGGCCCCGCCGTCGTCCGCACGCAGACCGTGCGCACCGGCCGCGCCCTCTCCACCGGCCAGGCGTCCCTCCTGCAGTACGACGAGGACGGCGGCGAGGTCGAGCGGATCCGCGTCCTCGCCACCTACGGCGACCTCGGCGCCCTCAGCGACGACGTCCGCACCACGGCCAAGCCGCCCGCAATCCCCCCGTACGAGCACTGCCTGGGCAAGGAGCACGACGACGGCTCCCACCCGCTCTCCGAGATCGCCCGCCGCCTCGACATCCGCCTCGACCCCGCGACCGCCGGCTGGGCGGCCGGCGCGCCCAGCGGCCGCGGCGAGATGCGCGGCTGGTTCGGGCTCGCGGACGGCCGCCCCATGGACCCGCTCGCCCTGCTGCTCGCCGTCGACGCCCTGCCGCCCACGACGTTCGAGATGGGCCTGACCGGCTGGGTGCCCACCATCGAGCTGACCGCCCACATCCGCTGCCGGCCCGCACCCGGACCCGTCCGCATCGCCGTCACCACGCGCAACCTCGCGGGCGGCTTCCTGGAGGAGGACGCCGAGGTCTGGGACAGCGAGGACCGGCTCGTGGCCCAGTCCCGGCAGCTGGCGGCCGCCCCGCGGCGCTGAGGCCGCGGGCTCACGGCGGCGGCCGGCCCTCGGGGACGCTCGGGCTCCGGCTCCGCCGGGATCGCGTGGGCGCCGCCCGGATGGGGCCTTCGCCCTCGACGGCTCCTGTTCGCCGGCCGGGTGGTCCGGATCCCCGCCATCAAGGAGCAGACCGGCGCGTCCGCGGGCGCAGCCGCGGGCCGCCGGGGCGCCGCCTCCGGCTCCGGGCCTCCCGCCGTCGCGGGCCGCGCGGGCTACGCGGCCTCGCGGCCCAGCCACGCCGCCAGCCGCGCGTACGCGTCCGCGCCCTCGGGCGCGGGCCGCACCGGCCCGAACGGCACCTCGTCGCCCCGCCGGTCCGCCGGCAAGAACTGCTGCGCCCAGCCCAGCGCGAGCTCGGCCAGCTCCTGGTCCAGGGGGAGCGGGTGCCCCAGCGCCTGCGACAGGTCCCAGGCGTGCGTGACGCTCTCCAGCACCATGCCCGACGTCAGGAACACGGCGCCGGGGAACGTCCCCCACTCCACGGTCACCGGGCGCTCCAGCGTCGCGTCATCCGCCCAGGCCGCTGCCAGCCGGGCCCGCGCCGCCCCGTAGGCCCGGCCCCAGCCGTCGTCCGCGACGTCCGTGGGCGGCTTGCTCCACTCCACCGCGCCCGTCTCGCCGAGCTGCGCGCCGTCCCTCACACCGGCCACGAGGTGGCCCAGCAGGGCCCGTACGTCGAACTCCGCGCACGGCGTCGGATCCCCGAGCCGCTCCGCGGGCACGGCCTCGATCAGGGCCGCGACCTGGGCGACGGCGCGCTCCAGGAGGGGGCGCGGGTCGGTGGCGGCGGGGGTGCTGGTCATGGGGGACTCCATTCGCGGGAGGTGATCGGTCGATCCGCGGATCCGGGGATGCGGGGCTCCGTTCCGGGGGTCCGGAGATCCGTTCTGGATCCAGGGATCCGTTCCTAAGATCCGGGGATCAGTTCCGGGGAACACGCAGAGCATCCCGCCATAACCTGACAACGGCCGTCAGGTTTTCCGCCGCAACCCGCAAGCCATCCTTGAGCGGTGAAATCCGACCGACTGCTGGCGATCCTCCTGCTCCTCCAGACCCGCGGCCGCGTGCCCGCCCGCGAACTGGCCGACCGCCTGGAGGTGTCCGTCCGCACCGTCTACCGCGACGTCGAGTCCCTATCCGCCGCGGGCGTGCCCGTCTACGCCGAGCGCGGCCGGCACGGCGGCATCGCGCTGCTTCCCGGCTACCGCACGGACGTCACGGGCCTCACCGCCGACGAGGCCCGCGCCCTGTTCGTCCTCTCCACCCGGAACACGCTCGCCGACCTCGGCCTCGACAGCGCCCTCGGCTCCGCCCTGCGCAAGGTTATGGCCGCCCTGCCCGCCCCGCACCGCCCCGCCGCCGAGGCCACCAGCCGCCGCATCCTCGTCGACCCCGTCCGCTGGCTGGGCGGCCCCGCGGCCGTCCCCGCCGTCGACGTCGGCGAACTGCAGGGCGCCGTCCTCGCCGACCGGCGGCTGCGCCTGCGCTACCGCCACGGCGGGCAGGAAGCGCCCCGCACGTACACCGTCGACCCCTACGGCCTCGTCGCCAAGGCCGGCGTCTGGTATCTCGTCGCCGACCGGCGGGCCCGCCCGCAGCTGTTCCGGGCCGACCGCGTGGCCGCCCTGACCGTCACCGGGGACACGGTGCGCCGCCGGGCGGGCGTGGAGCTCGCCGACGCGTGGGAGGTGCTCCGGCGCGAGGTCGAGCAGCGGCCGGCGGGCCTGCGCGTGACGGCCACCGTACGGCGCTCCCGGCTCGACATGTTCCTGCGCCTCCTCGGCCCCGCCTTCGCCGCGCCGCCCTCCGCCGGCGACCCCGCCACCGTCGAGCTCCTCCTCACCGAACCCCGTGCCGCCCGCGCCCTGCTGCCCTTCGGCCCCGACGTCGAGGTCCTCTCCCCGGAGGAGGTCCGCGCGGACCTGGCGGAGGTGGCCGCGGCGACCGCGGAACTGTACGGACGGGCCCGGGCCGGAACGCCCGGTACTGTTCCGGACCCGGCCTCGTAGAATCGTGCCCACCATGGCCTACCTCGACCACGCCGCCACCACCCCGATGCTCCCGGAGGCGGTGCAGGCGATGACCGCCCAGCTCGCCCTCACCGGAAACGCCTCCTCGCTGCACGCCGCCGGGCGGCGGGCGCGCCGCACCGTCGAGGAGGCGCGCGAGTCCCTCGCCGCGGCGCTCGGCGCCCGCCCCAGCGAAGTCGTGTTCACCGCGGGCGGCACCGAAGCCGACAACCTCGCCGTCAAGGGGCTCTACTGGGCGCGCCGGGCCGCCGACCCCGCCCGGACGCGCGTCCTCACCAGCCCCGTCGAGCACCACGCCGTGCTCGACGCCGTCGACTGGCTCGCCACGCACGAGGGCGCGACCGTCGAGTACCTCCCGGTCGACTCCCACGGGCGGGTCCACCCCGACGCGCTGCGCGAGGCCATAGCCCGCGAGCCCGGGGACGTCGCCCTGGCCACGGTGATGTGGGCCAACAACGAGATCGGCACGATCATGCCGATCCGCGAACTGGCGGACGCGGCCGCCGAGTCCGGCGTGCCCCTGCACGCCGACGCCGTCCAGGCCTTCGGGCAGCTGGACATCGGCTTCGCCGAGTCCGGGCTCGCCGCCATGACGGTCAGCGGGCACAAGATCGGCGGGCCGTACGGCATCGGCGCGCTCCTCCTCGGCCGGCAGTACGCGCCCGTGCCGCTGCTCCACGGCGGCGGCCAGGAGCGCCACGTGCGCTCCGGCACGCTCGACGTGCCCGCGATCGCCGCCTTCGCCGTCGCCGGCGAGCTCGCCGCCGCGCGGCGCACGGACTTCGCCCGCGAGGTCGGCGCCCTGCGCGACGAACTGATCGCCGGGGTGCGGGCCGTCGTCCCCGACGCCGTCCTGGGCGGCGACCCCGACCCGGCCGGCCGCCTGCCCGCCAACGCCCACTTCTCCTTCCCCGGCTGCGAGGGAGACTCCCTGCTGCTCCTCCTCGACGCCCAGGGCATCGAGTGCTCCACGGGATCCGCGTGCACCGCGGGCGTGGCCCAGCCGAGCCACGTCGTCCTCGCCACGGGCACCGACACGGACCTGGCCCGCGGCACGCTCCGCTTCTCCCTGGGGCACACGTCCACGGCGGCGGACGTGACGGCCGTCGTCGAGGCCATCGGGCCGGTGGTGGAGCGGGCCCGCACGGCGGGCCTCAGCTAGCCGCGGCTTCTCTTACGAGCCGCAGGTACCGGTCCCAGTCCCAGTGGGGGCCGGGGTCGGTGTGGTCCGTTCCGGGCACCTCGGAGTGGGCGACGATGTGCGTGCGGTCCACGGGGATCTTGTAGCGGGCGCAGATGCCGGCCGTGAGGCGGGCTGAAGCGGTGTACATGGCGTCCGTGAAGCCCGCGGGCCGGTCGACGTAGCCCTCGTGCTCGATGCCGATGCTGCGCTCGTTGAAGGCGCGGTTCCCGGAGTGGAAGGCCACGTCCAGCTCGCGGACGGTCTGCGCGATGTGCCCGTCCTTGCGCACGACGTAGTGCGCCGCCGCCTCGTGCAGGGGGTCGCGGAAGACGCGGAGGGCGTCGCTGTAGCTGCCCTGGACGACGTGGACGACGACGCGGTCGACGCCGTAGTCGTCCGGCCGCGACGCGCGCCGCCAGTTCGCCGACGACGCGGCGACCCACTCGGCGCCGGCGTGGTCGAGCGCGCCGTTCGTACGCGGCCTCTCCCGCCCGGAGACCCGCCACCACCAGCGCTGGACCTCGCCGCGCCCGGCGTACCCGGCGGTGCCGGCGCCCACGACGACACCGGCACCGCCGAGAAGCACCCCTCGCCGAGAAATACGCTCCGAACCCATCCCCACCCCCGGGTGCCGTTTCCCTCCCCACCCCAACGCCCACGAGCCCGCCACGGGTTCCACCCATGACCGCCCGATGCGGTTAGGCCAGGCACCGCCGGTCCGCGCCGCGGGGGTGTCCCGCCGTCGCGGCGGCGGGGAGATGCCGGGCCCGGCAAGATCACCTGCCGACGGGCGGGCGAAGGGCGCCGGCCCGGCGAATTCTTTCCGCCGCCGCGGTGCGCAACCAGGCATCTCGCTGACCGGCGGTGGCCGGACGGCCTGACGGTGGCCGGGCACCGCAGGGTAGGGCCGTGGGGGTGTCCCGCCGTCGCGGCGGGAAGGAAGCGCCGACGGGCGGGCGAAGGGCGCCGGCCCGGCGAATTCTTTCCGCCGCCGCGGTGCGCAACCGGGACGGCGTTGTCCGGCGGTGCCGGGCGGCCTGATGATGGCCGGGCGCCGCCAGAGTGGCGGCTCGCCGTGGCAGCGGGGGCGCGACGCAGTCGTACGGGCACGTCCCGGAAACCCGGACGCCACGACGCCGGTCGCCCCCGTACTCTGGAGGGGTTATGACTGACTTCCCCGGTGCCCCCGATCTCAACGCCCCCCGCAAGGGGCTCCGCGTGCTCGCCGCCATGTCCGGCGGTGTCGACTCCGCCGTCGCCGCGGCCCGCGCCGTCGAGGCCGGGCACGACGTGACCGGCGTGCACCTCGCGCTGTCCGCGAATCCGCAGTCGTTCCGGACGGGCGCCCGCGGCTGCTGCACGATCGAGGACTCCCGCGACGCCCGCCGCGCCGCGGACGTGATCGGCATCCCGTTCTACTGCTGGGACCTGGCGGAACGCTTCCGCGAGGACGTCGTCGAGGACTTCGTCGCCGAGTACGAGGCCGGCCGCACGCCCAACCCCTGCCTCCGCTGCAACGAGAAGATTAAGTTCGCGGCGCTGCTGGACAAGGCGCTCGCGCTCGGCTTCGACGCGGTGTGCACGGGCCACTACGCGACGGTCGTCCTCAACGAGGACGGCACGCGCGAGCTGCACCGCGCCAGCGACATGGCCAAGGACCAGTCGTACGTCCTCGGCGTGCTGGACGACCGGCAGCTCGCCCACGCGATGTTCCCGCTGGGCGACACGGTCACGACGAAGGACGAGATCCGCGCGGAGGCGGAGCGCCGCGGCCTGGCCGTGGCGAAGAAGCCGGACAGCCACGACATCTGCTTCATCGCCGACGGTGACACCCGAGGCTTCCTGGCGAAGCGCCTCGGCAGGGCCGACGGCGACATCGTCGACGAGTCCGGCGCGAAGGTGGGCACGCACGAGGGCGCGTACGGCTACACCATCGGCCAGCGCAAGGGCCTGCGGATCGGTCACCCGGCCCCGGACGGCAAGCCGCGCTACGTCCTGGACATCTCGCCGGTGAACAACACGGTGACGGTGGGCCCGGTGGAGGCGCTCGACGTCATCGCCCTGACCGCGATCCGCCCCCGCTGGTGCGGCGCGGCCCCGCAGGGCGCCGGCACGTACACCGCCCAGCTGCGCGCCCACGGCGGTGAGACCGAGGTGACGGCGGAGCTCGTCGGGGACGAGCTCCGGGTCCGCTTCAGCGAGCCGGTCCGCGGCGTGGCCCCGGGCCAGGCGATCGTGCTGTACGACGGCACGCGCGTGGTCGGCTCGGCGACGATCGCCACGACCGAACGGGCGCGGGCCGCGCAGGCGGCGCAGAGCGCCTGACCCGCACGGCCCGGAGGATTGCGGCGGCCGGACCCGGTCCGGCCGCCGGCCGGCTCAGTTCGACTTGGTGCGGGTCACGTTGTCGACCTCGCACTTGCCGCTCACGCTGGCGCCGGCCTTCGGCACGTACACCTGGGAGACGTCCTGCGTGTCCGTCTTGCCCGGGCCGACGAAGGGGATGGTGCGGTTGCGGGTGCCGATGAGGGTGCCGCTCGCGTCGGTGAACTTCACCGAGAACGTGTACGTGTTGCTGTCCTTCAGGCTGGGGTTGGTGACGCTGATCTTCGCGGTGATGCCCCGGGAGTCGCTGTAGTCGCAGCTGACGATCTTCAGGTCGCGGGAGGCGCTCGCGCTGCTGCCGCCGGTGGTGGTGCCGCCCGAGGTGAGCCCGCTGGTGGACGTGCCGCCGCTCGTGGAACCGCCGCTGGTGCTGCCGGTCGTGCCGCCCGTGGTGAGGCCGCCGTCCGTGCTCGTGCTGCCGCCGGTCGTGCCGCCCGTCGTCGTGGTGCCGCCCGAGGTGGAGCTGCTGCTGTGGTGGCTGGAGCTGCCGCTGCTGCAGCCGCCGCCGTGGTGCCCGCGGGCTCCGGTCAGGGCGACGACGGCGATTCCGAAGACGGCGGCCGCGCGGACATGACGAAGCTTCACTGGAAAATTCCCCCGATGAATTGGCTGGAAACAGCGCCTGTTGACGCCCGGCTGACGAGTGCACGTCACGCTAACAGCGCTCTTACAAGGCGCCAAACCAGGCCGCTCCCTGTGACGAACCCGCAACCGAACGGGGCCGTAACAGGGACAGGAAAGGGTCTGAAAACAGCCCACAGCAGCCCGTGCGGTGCGACACCGTACGGACGGCACGTACGGTGGCGTTCATGAACATCGCCGTCTTCTGTTCCGCCGCCGACCTCGACGACCGCTACACCGCTCCCGCCCGCGAGTTCGCCGAACTCATCGGCCGCGGCGGGCACACACTGGTGTGGGGCGGCTCGGAGTCCGGCCTGATGAAGGTCATGGCAGACGGCGTGCAGGAGAGCGGCGGCCGGCTGGTCGGCGTGTCGGTCGAGTTCCTCGCCGCGCGGGCGCGCGCGAACGCCGACGAGATGGTCGTCGCCCGCGACCTCGCCGAGCGCAAGGCGCAGTTGCTCGCGCGCGCCGACGCGGTCGTCATCATGGTGGGCGGCACCGGCACGCTGGACGAGGCGACGGAGATCCTGGAGCTGAAGAAGCACGGCATCCACGACAAGCCCGTCGTCCTGCTCAACACGGCCGGCTTCTACGACGGCCTCAAGGCGCAGTTCCAGCGCATGGAGGACGAGGGCTTCCTGCCCCTGCCGCTGACCGCCCTCGTCTTCTTCGCGGAGGACGGGCTGGGCGCGATGGCCTACCTGGAGGAGTCCGCGGGCCTGCGCTAGCCCGCGGCTGCGCGCCCGCCCCCGCCGTAGGGCAAGCTGGCTCCCATGGCAACACATCTGATCACCGGGGCCGGCTCCGGCATCGGGGCGGCGGTCGCGCGCCGGCTCCTCGACCGGGGCGACGAGGTCCACCTCTTCGCGCGCGACGCGGGCCGGGCCAGGGAGCTGGCGGCGGAGTTCCCCGGCGCCCACACGCTCGTGGCCGACCTGTCCAACCCGGACCGGCTCTCCTGGGCCCTCGACAAGCAGCCGCTGCCGGACCGCGTCGACACGCTCCTGCACATCGCGGGCGTCGTCGAACTCGGCGCCGTCGGCGAGCTGACGCCGAAGACGTGGAACAGCACGCTCGCCGCCAACCTGGTCTCCCCGGCGGAGCTGACCCGGCTGTTCCTGCCGCAGCTGCGCGTGACGAAGGGGCACGTCCTCTTCGTCAACTCCGGTGCCGGGCTGAACGCCCACGCCACGTGGAGCGCGTACGCCGCGAGCAAGCACGGCCTGAAGGCGCTCGCGGACTCGCTGCGCGCCGAGGAGCACGCGGCCGGCGTGCACGTCACCAGCGTCTACCCGGGCCGCACCGCGACTCCGATGCAGGCGAAGGTGCACCAGCAGGAGGGCAAGCCGTACGACCCGGCGCGGTGGATCGACCCCGAGTCGGTCGCGACGACGATCCTGCTCGCGATCGACCTCCCGCGCGACGCGGAGATCAACGACCTGTCGGTCCGGCCCGGCCGCTGACGGCGGAAGTCCCCGGGCCGCCCCGGGGGCTTCCCGGAGCCGCCCCGGGAGGCTCTTTGCGCTCACCCCGTCCCGCCGCCCGGCTCGGCCTGCGCAGGGGCCGCCGCGCGCCCCGTAGGCTTCCTGCGTGAGCGACAAGAGCAACAACGAGCAGGGGTCCGGCGGCCGTCCGCCGGCAGCGGGGAAGAGCTGGGGCACCGGGGCGGCCACCGGCGTCGGGTCGATGCCCGGGGGCGACGCCCGCGAAGCCGCGAAGACCGTCACCGGGTCCCTGGAGGCCCTGCCGTACCTGCCGGAGCTGCCCGCCCGCGGCCCCGGCGCCGACATGATCGGCCGCACCACCGGCCTCCTGGTCGACGTCTACGCGCACGTCGAGCCCAGCGGATGGCGCATCAGCGACCGGCCCGGGCGCGACACCAAGCGCGCCCGCTCGTGGCTGGGCGAGGACCTCGACGCCCTGGAGGAGTACACCCAGGGCTACGAGGGCGCGCTCAAGGTCTCCGCCGTCGGCCCCTGGACCCTCGCGGCGGCCCTGGAACTGCGCGGCGGCGAGGCCGCGCTCGGCGACGCCGGCGCCTGCCGTGACCTCACGGCATCCCTCGCCGAGGGCCTGCGGGGCCACCTCGCCGACGTGCGGCGGCGGGTGCCCGGCGCCCGGATCGTGCTCCAGCTGGACGAGCCCTCCCTGACCGCCGTCCTCGCCGGGCGGGTCCGCACCGCCAGCGGGTACCGCACCTACCGCGCCGTCGACCGGGCCGTCGTCGAGGGCGCCCTGCGCGACCTCGTGACGGTCGCCCGCGAGGTCACCGGCCAGGCGCCCGTCGTGCACGCGTGCGCCCCCGGCGTGCCCTTCGCGCTGCTGCGCCGGGCCGGCTTCCAGGGCATCTCGTTCGATTTCTCGCTCTTCACCGAGCGTGAGGAAGAAGCGGTGGGAGAGGCGGTCGAGGCGGGTACGACGCTGTTCGTGGGCGTGGTGCCCGGTACGGACGGCCCGTTGTCAGACCCTGCCGGTAGCGTCATGGGTGTCAGGACGCTGTGGCGCAGGCTGGGGCTGGCACCGGGGACCCTCGCGGAGTCCGTGGTCGTCACTCCCTCGTGCGGGCTCGCGGGCGCTTCGCCCGCATATGCCCGCACGGCCCTCGCGCACTGCGTCCGGGCGGCGAAATCACTCGCAGACAACCCTGAGTGACGGCGCTCATGGATCAACGGGAGGACGAGACGGTGGCTGTCGAACAGCAGGGCGGACGGCAGGGCGGACAGCAGGGCGAAGAGCTCGCGGCGGGCTCCTCCGTGCCCGCACCGGCACGGGAGAAGCACGCGCTGCTGGCCGAGCAGGTCGAGGAGCACCGCTTCCGGTATTACGTCAAGGACGCCCCCGTCATCAGCGACGCCGAGTTCGACAAGCTGCTGCGCTCGCTGGAGGCCCTGGAGGAGCAGCACCCGGAGCTCCGCACTCCCGAATCGCCCACCCAGAAGGTCGCCGGGGCCTACGAGACGGACTTCACGGCCGTCGAGCACCGCGAGCGCATGCTCTCCCTCGACAACGCCTTCGACGACGAAGAGCTCGCCGCCTGGGCCGAGCGCATCGCCAAGGACATCGGCGGCGGCACCCCGTACCACTTCCTGTGCGAGCTCAAGGTCGACGGCCTCGCCGTCAACCTCACTTACGAGCACGGCCGCCTCACCCGCGCCGCCACCCGCGGCGACGGCCGCACCGGCGAGGACATCACGCCCAACGTCCGCACGATCGCCGAGATCCCCGACCGCCTCCAGGGCGACCGCATCCCGGCCCTCGTCGAGGTCCGCGGCGAGGTCTACTTCCCCATGGAGAAGTTCGAGGAGCTCAACGCCGGCCTGGTGGAGGCCGGCAAGCCCCCCTTCGCCAATCCGCGCAACGCCGCCGCGGGCTCGCTGCGCCAGAAGGACCCGCGCGTCACCGCCACCCGGCCGCTGCACATGGTCGTCCACGGCGTCGGCGCGCGCGAGGGCTTCGACATCGACCGCCAGTCCCAGGCGTACGAACTGCTGCGCGAATGGGGGCTGCCGACGGCGGCGCACGCCTCGGTCGTCGACGACCTCGCGGGCGTACGGAAGTTCATCGCCCACTACGGCGAACCCGCCGTGCGCCACTCCATGGAGCACGAGATCGACGGCGTCGTCGTCAAGCTCGACGAGATCCCCCTGCAGGGCCGTCTCGGCTCCACCTCCCGCGCCCCCCGCTGGGCCATCGCCTGGAAGTACGCCCCGGAAGAGGTCAACACCAAGCTGGTCGACATCCGCGTCGGCGTCGGCCGGACGGGCCGGGTCACGCCGTACGCCGTGGTCGAGCCGGTCACCGTCGCGGGCTCCGAGGTCGAGTTCGCCACCCTGCACAACCAGGACGTCGTCAAGGCCAAGGGCGTCCTCATCGGCGACACCGTCGTGCTCCGCAAGGCCGGCGACGTCATCCCCGAGATCCTCGGCCCCGTGGTGGACCTCCGGGACGGCACGGAGCGCGAGTTCGTGATGCCCGCCGAGTGCCCCGAGTGCGGCACGGAGCTGCGGCCCATGAAGGAGGGCGACATCGACCTCCGCTGCCCCAACGCCCGCTCCTGCCCCGCCCAGATCCGCGAGCGCCTCTTCTACCTCGCCGGCCGCAAGAGCCTCGACATCGAGAACCTCGGCTACGTCGCCGCCACCGCGCTCACCCAGCCCCTGGAGCCCGCCGAGCCGCCCCTGAAGAACGAGGGCGACCTGTTCGGCATGACCATCGAACAGCTGCTGCCCATCAAGTCCTACGTCGTGGACCCCGACTCCGGCCTGCCCAAGCGCGACCCGGAGACGGGCGAGCCGAAGGTCGTCACCTTCTTCGCCAACCAGAAGGGTGAGCCGAAGAAGAACGCCCTCGCCATGCTGGCCAACATCGAGGCCGCCAAGCAGCGGCCGCTCGCCCGCATCCTCACCGGGCTGTCGATCCGGCACGTGGGGCCCGTCGCCTCGGTCGCCCTCGCCCGCGAGTTCCGCTCGATCGACCGCATCGCGGAGGCGAGCGAGGAGGAGCTGGCCGCGGTGGACGGCGTCGGCGCGATCGTCGCCGCCGCCGTCAAGGAGTGGTTCGCCGAGGACTGGCGCCGCGAGATCATCGAGAAGTGGCGGGCCGCCGGCGTCCGCATGGAGGAGGAGGCCGCCGAGGACGAGGGCCCGCGCCCCCTCGCCGGACTCACGGTCGTCGTCACCGGCACCCTCTCCGCGTACACCCGCGACGGCGCCAAGGAAGCCCTGCAGAGCCGGGGCGCCAAGGTCACCGGCTCGGTGTCGAAGAAGACGGACTTCGTCGTCGTCGGCGACAACCCCGGCTCCAAGTTCGACAAGGCCATGCAGCTGAAGGTGCCCGTCCTGGAAGAGGACGGCTTCGCCGTGCTCCTCGCCGAAGGTCCCGACGCCGCGCGTGAAGCGGCCGTTCCGCAAGAGGGCGCGGAAGCGGCCGGGGGCGCGGGCGAGGGCGAGAGCGCCCACGGCGAGGCGTAGCGGACGGGGGGTGCGGGTAGCCCCTTCGCACCCCCTCCGTACCCCCTTCGTCCCCCCCGCCGCCATCCGCCCCACGCGGAGCGGCACCGCCACCGGAAGGCAGGTCCGCACACCGGTCGCCACCCCAGCGGAGTAATGCCCGCATAGTCAGTGGGCATTACCCCTACAGCGCATACCAGATGGCTACAAGAGGCCGGATCCCAATCGGGCAACCGCTGCCGATCGCTGCCCGCCGTAGCCTTCTGCGGCCTACTGTTGAGATGTGCGCCTGCCGTGGCGCGGGCACCGCCGGCTGTGAGAGGGACGGGCATGAAACCCACCGACAGCGCCGAACCGGCATCCCGGCTGCGCCGGGTTCCTCCGCCCGCGCTGCCGACGGTCTGTGTCACCGTGGCGGCGGTCGCACTCGCCGCCGGTGTCTTCCGGGTGATCGGCGCGGGCCACTCCGTCTTCCCCGGCCGCGCCGTCGGCGCTGCCCTGGCCGTCCTCACCGGCCTCATCGTCGCCCACCTCGTCGCCCTCGGGCGCGACCGCTGGTGGGGCGGCACGGGCTCCGGAGCCGCCCTCACCCTCGCCGTCCTGCTGCTCTACGGCTGGCTGCCCGCCGTCCTCATCAGCATCGCCGTCGTCCTGCTCGTCGCCACCGCCCGCCGCCACCGCTGGCGCCAGGCCTTACTCCACGGTGCCGTCGACATCCTCGGCATCGGTGCCGCCGGCCTCGCCCTCGCCGTGTGCGGCGTCGTCTCCACCGTCGAGAACCCCTGGATGCCCGACGAGTGGCCGCTCACCGCCATCCCCAAAGTGGCCCTCGCCGCCTTCCTCTACCTCGCCGTCACCCGCGCCCTGCTCTGGTACTCCATGGCGCCCCGCGCCGGCCTCAGCACCATCGCCCGCACCGCCCTCGTCCGGCAGGCCCTCGTCGGCGGCGCCCTCCTCGGCATCGCCCCGCTGATCGCCGTCGTCGCCGACCACGCGCCGCTGCTGCTGCCCCTGTTCGCCGTCCCCCTCATCGCCCTCGACTCCACCCTGTGGATCGCCCGCGCCCGCGCCGAGGAACAGCTGCGCGACCCGCTCACCGGACTGCCCAACCGCCAGTGGCTCCTGGAGCGCACCTGGAGCGCCCTCGACGAGGCCGAGCGCGCCGGCACCCGCTCCGCGCTCGTCCTCATCGACCTCGACCGCTTCCGCTCCGTCAACGACACCCTCGGCCACCTCGCCGGGGACCGGCTGCTGCTGCAGATAGCCGAGCGGCTGCGCCTCGCCCTGCCGCGGGACGCGGAGGCGGCGCGCCTCGGCGGCGACGAGTTCGCGGTGCTGCTGCCCACGGCGGACTCCCTCACCGGCGCCCAGCGCGTGGCCCGTTCACTGGTGGCCGCGCTCGGCTCCCCCCTCGACCTCGACGGGCTCACGCTCGTCCTGGAGGCCAGCGCCGGCGTCGCCGTCTACCCCGACCACGCCCTCGACGCCGAGGGGCTGCTGCGCCGCGCCGACGTCGCCATGTACCAGGCCAAGCGCGACCGCAGCGGCGTCGAGGTCTACGAGGCCCGGCGCGACGGCAACACCCCCGACCGGCTCGGGCTCCTCGGCGACCTGCGGCGCGCGCTCGACGCGGGCGACGTCGAACTGCACTACCAGCCCAAGGTCGGCTTCGACGGGCACGTCGAGGGGCTGGAGGCGCTGGTGCGCTGGGTCCACCCCGAGCGGGGCCGGGTCTCCCCGGACGAGTTCATCGCGATCGCCGAGTCGTCGGGGCTGATGCCCAGGCTGACCGAGTACGTCCTGGAGACCGCCCTCGGGCAGGTCGCGAAGTGGCGGGCCATGGGCCTGGAAGTGCCCGTCGCCGTCAACGTCTCGCCGCGCGACGTCCACACTCCCGGGTTCGCGGGCTCGGTCGCGGCGCGGCTCGCCCGGCACGGGGTCCCCGCGGGGGCGCTGCAGCTGGAGATAACCGAGCACGTCCTGCTGGAGGACCCGCAGCGGGCGGCGGACACCCTCGCGGGGCTCACCGGGCACGGCGTGAAGATGTCCCTGGACGACTTCGGCACGGGCTATTCGTCCCTGGTCCACCTCCGCCGGCTCCCGGTGAGCGAACTGAAGATCGACCGGTCGTTCGTGGCCCGGCTCGCCATCGACAACGAGGACGCGGAGATCGTCCGCTGCACGCTCGACCTTGCGCACTCGCTGGGACTGCTCGTCGTCGCCGAGGGCGTCGAGGACGACGAGACCTGGGAGCGGCTGCGGGACCTGGGCTGCGACGCGGTCCAGGGCTGGCTCGTCGCCGCGGCCATGCCGCCGGACGAGACGACGGCCTGGCTCCGCCTCCGCAACGAGTCCGGCTGGCACCGGGAGGCGGACCACGTCGCCGCGACGGCGTCCGCCGCCGCGGAGGGGGACGCGGTCACGTAGGGGCGACGGCCGGTCCGGCACCTCCCCCGGCTACCGCTGGGGGTGCCCCCAAAACCCCGGTGGGGGTTGCGTGCCGCGGCGGGCGGGCACTTCTTCCCGCCGCGACGGCCATCAACCCCCACGGGGCCATCCGGCGGTGCCGAACGGCCTTGCGCCCGTAGAGCCGCCCGGACGCCTCGGGCACCTGCTCCCGCCGCGGCGGCGATCGCGGCGGCGCCGGAGCGCCCCGGGCCGCAGCCACGCGGAAAGCGTTTAGCAGGCACGGCTCCCGGAGCCATAGGATTGGGCGCACAACCCGCCCAGAATCCGTCACAAACCCTGAGGATCGCCGCATGCCTGGCATCACGCGCGAGGAGGTAGCCCACCTCGCCCGGCTGGCACGTCTGGAGCTCAAGGACGAAGAGCTCGAGCACTTCGCCGGCCAGCTCGACGACATCATCGGCGCGGTCGCCCGCGTCTCCGAGGTCGCCGAGCAGGACGTCCCCCCGACGTCCCACCCGCTGCCGCTGACCAACGTCATGCGCCCGGACGAGGTCCGTCCGTCGCTGACCCCGCAGGAGGCGCTCTCCGGCGCCCCCGCCCAGGAGCAGCAGCGTTTCAAGGTGCCGCAGATCCTGGGGGAGGACTAAACCGCTATGACGGACATCATCAAGCTCACCGCCGCCGAGATCGCGGAGAAGATCGCCTCCGGCGAGCTCACCGCCGTCCAGGTCACCGAGGCCCACCTGGCCCGGATCGACGCCGTGGACGAGAAGGTGCACGCCTTCCTCCACGTGGACCGCGAGGGCGCCCTCGCCCAGGCCCGCGAGGTCGACGCCAAGCGCGCCCGCGGCGAGAAGCTCGGCCCGCTGGCCGGCGTCCCGCTCGCGCTGAAGGACATCTTCACCACCAAGGGGATCCCGACCACCGTCGGCTCGAAGATCCTCGAGGGCTGGATCCCGCCGTATGACGCGACGCTCACCAAGCGCCTGAAGGACGCGGACGTCGTCATCCTCGGCAAGACCAACATGGACGAGTTCGCGATGGGCTCCTCCACGGAGAACAGCGCCTACGGCCCGACCGGCAACCCCTGGGACCTCACCAAGATCCCCGGCGGCTCCGGCGGCGGCTCCAGCGCGGCCCTCGCCGCGTACCAGGCCCCGCTCGCCATCGGCACGGACACCGGCGGTTCGATCCGCCAGCCCGCCGCCGTCACCGGCACGGTCGGCGTCAAGCCCACCTACGGCGCGGTCTCGCGCTACGGCATGGTGGCGTTCTCCTCCTCCCTCGACCAGGGCGGCCCCTGCGCCCGTACGGTCCTGGACGCGGCCCTGCTGCACGAGGTCATCGCCGGCCACGACCCGATGGACTCCACGTCCATCGACGCCCCGGTCCCGCCGGTCGTCGAGGCGGCCCGCAACGGCTCCGTCGCCGGCATGCGCGTCGGCGTCGTCAAGCAGTTCCGCGGCGAGGGCTACCAGGCCGGCGTCCTGCAGCGCTTCGACGAGTCGGTGGAGCTGCTGAAGGAGCTGGGCGCCGAGATCGTCGAGCTGGACTGCCCGTCCTTCGACCTGGCCCTGGCCGCGTACTACCTGATCGCGCCGTCCGAGTGCTCCTCGAACCTGGCCCGTTTCGACGGCCTGCGCTACGGCCTGCGCGCCGGCGACGACGGCACCCGCTCGGCCGAGGACGTCACCGCCCTCACCCGCGAGGCGGGCTTCGGCCCCGAGGTCAAGCGCCGCGTCATGCTCGGCACGTACGCGCTCAGCTCGGGCTACTACGACGCCTACTACGGCTCGGCACAGAAGGTCCGCACGCTCATCACGCGCGACTTCGAGAAGGCGTTCGAGCAGGTCGACGTGATCGTCTCGCCGACCACCCCGACCACCGCCTTCGCGATCGGCGAGCGCGCCGACGACCCGATGGCGATGTACCTCGCGGACCTGTGCACCATCCCGACCAACCTGGCGGGCAACGCCGCCATGTCGCTGCCGTGCGGCCTGGCGCCCGAGGACAACCTGCCGGTCGGTCTGCAGATCATCGCTCCCGCCCTGAAGGACGACCGGCTCTACAAGGTCGGTGCCGCGGTCGAGGCCGCGTTCACCGCCCGCTGGGGCCACCACCTGCTCGAGGAGGCACCGTCGCTGTGAGTACGGAAGTGAGCAAGCCGAGCGCCCTGAAGAAGGCCAAGGGCTTCAAGAAGTCCAAGCCCGGCACGTATCTGTCGATCGGCACCACGCTGTTCGGCGCGGTGAGCGTGATCAAGCAGGCGAAGAAGGCGCGCGGCGAGCAGGACACGCTCCAGCTGGTCGACGCCATCGTCTCCGCCGCGGCCATCGCCACCGGCGTCGCGCTGCTGGTGCGCGAGCTGCGCCGCATGAACAGCGACGACGTCCTCGCGGACTGAGCCAGGACCTGAGAGGTTAGTTTTCCGTGACCGTCACTGAACTGGTGTCGTACGAGGACGCGCTGGCTTCCTACGACCCCGTCATGGGCCTGGAGGTCCATGTCGAGCTCGGCACCAAGACGAAGATGTTCTGCGGCTGCTCCACGGAGCTGGGCGCGGACCCCAACACCCAGACCTGCCCGGTCTGCCTCGGCATGCCCGGCGCCCTGCCCGTGGTCAACGCCATCGGCGTCGAGTCCGCCATCAAGATCGGTCTCGCGCTGAACTGCGAGATCGCCGAGTGGTGCCGCTTCGCCCGGAAGAACTACTTCTATCCGGACATGCCGAAGAACTTCCAGACCTCCCAGTACGACGAGCCGATCGCCTTCAACGGCTACCTCGACGTGCAGCTGGAGGACGGCGAGGTCTTCCGCGTGGAGATCGAGCGCGCCCACATGGAGGAGGACACCGGCAAGTCCACGCACGTGGGCGGTGCCACCGGCCGCATCCACGGCGCCCAGCACTCCCTGCTGGACTACAACCGCGCCGGCATCCCGCTCATCGAGATCGTCACCAAGCCGATCGAGGGCGCGGGCGAGCGGGCCCCCGAGGTCGCCAAGGCGTACGTCGCCGAGCTCCGCGAGCTCATCAAGGCGCTGGGCGTCTCCGAGGCCCGTATGGAGATGGGCCAGATGCGCTGCGACGTGAACCTGTCGCTGCGTCCGCACGGCCGGGAGAAGTTCGGCACCCGCTCCGAGACCAAGAACGTCAACTCGCTGCGCTCCGTCGAGCGCGCGGTGCGCTTCGAGGTCCAGCGGCACGCCTCCGTCCTCTCGGCCGGCGGCACGATCATCCAGGAGACCCGCCACTTCCACGAGGAGGACGGGTCGACGACGTCCGGCCGCATCAAGGAAGAGGCCGAGGACTACCGCTACTTCCCCGAGCCGGACCTGGTGCCGGTGGCCCCCTCCCGCGAGTGGGTCGAGGAGCTGCGGGGAACCCTGCCCGAGCTGCCGCGCGTGCGCCGCAACCGGCTGCGCGAGCAGTGGGGCGTCACCGAGCACGACATGCAGTCGATCCTCAACGCGGGCGCGGTCGACCTGATCGTCGCCACCACCGAGGCCGGTGCCGACTCCGCCGCCGCCCGCAAGTGGTGGATGGGCGAGCTGGCCCGCAGCGCCAACGAGTCCGGCACGGACCTCGCGGCGCTGCCGATCACCCCGGCGCAGGTCGCCCGGGTGGCGGCGCTCGTCGCCGAGGGCTCGCTCAACGACAAGCTGGCCCGCCAGGTCATCGAGGGCGTGCTCGCGGGCGAGGGCGGCCCGGACGAGGTCGTCGAGAAGCGCGGCCTGAAGGTCGTCTCCGACGACAGCGCCCTGGGCGCTGCCGTGGACGAGGCCATCGCGGCCAACGCCGCCATCGCGGACAAGATCCGCGCCGGCAAGGTCGCGGCGGCGGGTGCCCTGGTCGGCGCGGTCATGAAGGCCACGCGCGGCCAGGCCGACGCGGCTCGTGTCCGTGAGCTCATCCTGGAGCGCCTCGGCGTCGAAGGCTGACCTTCCGCTTCGTGCCTGACGTTTCATGGCCGCCCCTTTTCGAAGGGGCGGCCATTGTCTGTCCGGAATTGGGCCGGGAATGGCTGGTTTCTTGCCCTCTATGGCCTTCGCGGCCCTCATCCGGCATGATCCCGCATGCGGGCGGGCCCAGCGTGTGCCCGCCACCGAGGTATGGGGGTTGGCAGATGAGACGGCTGAGCAGAGCGCTGGCGGCGGTGACCCTGGCGGGCGCCGGCCTGCTGGTGACGACGGTCCCGGCCGGCGCGGCGGCGCCGCAGGCCGGTCAGGCCACCGCGGCGAAGTGCGAGGCGGGCTGGGGGAGCCTGGCCAAGACGGCCCCGACCACCGCCTACAAGCCGCTCCTGGACATCAGGGCCGGCAAGCACGAGTGCTTCGACCGCCTGGTCTTCGACGTCCAGGGCATCGGCGACCACCGCATCGGCTACCGCGTGGAGTACGTGGACCAGCTGCGCCAGGACGGCTCGGGCGATGTGATCCCGGTCGCCGGCGGAGCGGTCCTGGCCGTCCGCGTGTCCGCCCCGAGCTACGACCCGAACACCGGCGAGGCGCGCTACCCCGGCCACGCCGGGCAGCCGCTGACGGGCGTGGACCTCACCGGCTTCAGGACCTTCCAGGACACCCGCTTCGCCAGCAGCTTCGAGGGCGAGACCCTCGTCGGCGTCGGCGTCCGCGCGCGCCTGCCCTTCCGTGTCTTCCAGGAGCGCAACCGCATCGTCGTGGACGTCGCCCACAGCTGGTAGCCCCGGGCTGAGCGGCCGCCCGCGCCCCCGTGTGGGGTGGGCCACAAAGCGGACAATCGATCTTTTCCGGCTGTCACAGTGGGTCGGCAAGGGGCCCCTCCGCACCGTCTGCACCCGGGGCCCCGAGCCCAGTAGCTCCAGCGCTCGGAACAGCACGGGTCAGCATCCCGGCGAGCTCGACGCGATACCCGGGAAGCAGCCCGTATGACCTCACTCGCCCGATGGTGCCTGCGCCGCCGCTCCGCCGTCATCGTGCTGTGGCTCGTCGCCCTCGCGGGCACCGCGGCCGCCGCCCTGCTCAGCGGCCCGGCCTACTCGAACGACTACGCCGTGCCCGGCACCGAGGCGGCCCGCGCGAGCGCCCTCCTCGACGCCGGCTTCCCCGGCCAGGGCGGCGACGACACCATCGTCTGGCACACCGACCGCGGCACCGTGCGCGCCGCCGCCGTCGAGCAGCGCATGACCGAGGTCCTGCACGAGGTGGCCGCGCTCCCCGGCGTCGAGGCCGTCAGCGGCCCCTACAGCGGCCCCGACGGCGCCACCCGGATCAGCGGCGACGGGCACACCGCGTACGCCTCCCTCACCTTCACGAACGGCGACCCCGGCAAGGATCTCGCCAAGAAGGTCGTCGACACCGCGCGGCCCGCGGCGGACGGCAACCTCCAGGTCGCCCTGGGCGGCACCGGCATCGCCGGCGCGGAGAGCAAGGGCGGGCACCTCAGCGAGATCATCGGCATCGCCGTGGCCGCCGTCGTCCTGTTCGTCGTCTTCGGCTCGCTCGCCGCGAGCCTGCTGCCGATCGCCACCGCCCTCGTGGGCGTCGGCACCGCCTCCATGGGCACCCAGCTGCTCGGCCACGTCATGAACGTCGCCGACTTCGCGCCCATGCTCGGCACCCTCATCGGCCTCGGCGTGGGCATCGACTACGCCCTGTTCATCGTCACCCGGCACCGCAAGGGCCTGCGGGCCGGCCTGCCCGTGGCCGTCGCGGCCGAACGAGCCGTGGCCACCACAGGCCGCGCCGTCGTCTTCGCGGGCGGCACCGTCTGCGTCGCGCTGCTCGGCATGCTCATCCTGCGGCTGAGCTTCCTCAACGGCGTCGCCATCGCCGCCTCGCTCACCGTCGTCCTCACCGTCGCCGCGTCCGTCACCCTGCTGCCCGCGCTCCTCGGCGTCATCGGCCACCGCGCCCTCGGCCGCCGCGAGCGCCGCCGCCTCGCGGCCGGCGGCCCCCGCCCCGACGAGCAGCCCACCGGGCCGGCCGCCCGCTGGTCCGCCTTCGTCGAGCGCCGGCCGAAGCTGCTGGGCACGCTGGCGGCCGCCGTCATGCTCGTGCTGGCGCTGCCGACGTTCTCCCTCCACCTCGGCACCTCCGACCAGGGCACCGGCCCCGCCTCGTCCACGACGCGGCAGGCGTACGACATGCTCGGCCGTGGCTTCGGCCCCGGCGTCAACGGCCCCCTGACGCTCGTGGCCGGCCTGGACAGTGCCGCCGACCGGCTCGCCTTCACCAAGCTCCCGGAGGCCCTGCGGCACACCGAGGGCGTCGCCGCCGCCTCGCCCGCCGAGGTGAACGCCAGCGGCGACACGGGCGTCATCAGCGTCGTCCCCACCACGTCCCCGCAGTCGCGCGACACCAGCGACCTCGTGGACCGGCTGCGCGGCACCGTGCTGCCGAAGGCGACGGCCGGCACCGGCGTGGACGTCCACGTGGGAGGCATGACCGCGAGCTACGACGACTTCGCCGGGATCATCCTCGGCAAGCTGCCGCTCTTCGTCGGCACCGTCGTCGGCCTGGGCTGCCTGCTGCTCCTGCTGGCCTTCCGCAGCATCGGCATCCCCCTGAAGGCCGCGGTCATGAACATCGCCGCCGTCGCCTCGTCCTTCGGCGTCGTCGTCGCGGTCTTCCAGTGGGGCCGGGGCAGCGAGCTCCTCGGCCTCGGCGGCGCGGGCCCGATAGAACCCTTCCTGCCCGTCGTCATGGTCTCCGTCCTCTTCGGGCTGTCCATGGACTACCAGGTCTTCCTGGTCAGCCGGATGTACGAGGAGTGGCTGGCCACGCGTGACAACCGCCGCGCGGTGCGGGTCGGGCTCGCCGAGACCAGCCGCGTCATCAACTCCGCGGCGGTGATCATGATCTCGGTCTTCCTGGCCTTCGTGCTCAGCGGCGACCGCGTCATCGCGATGTTCGGCATCGGCCTCGCCACGGCCGTCGCCCTCGACGCCTTCGTGCTGCGCACGCTGCTCGTGCCGGCCCTCATGCACATGCTGGGCGGCGCCAACTGGTGGCTGCCCGCGTGGCTGGACCGCCGCCTGCCCCGGATCAGCATCGAGCCGCCCGGGCCGGTGGAGACGGCGGAGCCCGCGGAGGCGGAGCCGGAGGCCTCCGGGGTCAGTCCTGAGCGGAGCCTTGCTGCGGCAGGCGTATGACCACGCGGCCCGAGTCGAGGTCGACCGGGCCGCGGGCGGGGTCGGCGTCCCCGGTGTCCTCACGGGTGAGTTCGAGCCGCTTCTGCTCGTCGTGCGCGTGCTTCCGGCCTGGTGCGAACACTTCCTCGAAAATGTTGAACATCCCGACTCCCGTCGCCGTCCAGTCCGTCCAGCATAGGCGGACGGATGTACGAACCACGGGAATCGGGGGCGGAGCGCGTCAGCTCACTTCCAGGCGCAGGACGCGGTCGTCCTCCGCGCCCGGCTTCCCGCGCCCGTCGGTGTTGCTCGTCGTCACCCAGAGGCCGCCGTCATCCGTGGCGAGCACCGTGCGCAGCCGCCCGTACTCGCCCTGCAGGAACGCCTGCGGAGCGGCCACCGGCTTCGCGCCGTCCAGCGGGATCCGCCACAGGCGCTCCCCGCGCAGGCCCGCCATCCACAGCGACCCCTTGGCGTACGCGAGGCCGCTGGGGGAGGCGTCGGAGGTCTTCCACTGCTCGACGGGGTCGGTGTAGCCGGACTTGCCGGCCTCGCCCTCGACGGCGGGCCAGCCATAGTTGCCGCCCGGCCGGATCAGATTGAGCTCGTCCCAGGTGTCCTGGCCGAACTCCGACGCCCACAGGCGCTTGCCCGCGTCCCACGCCAGGCCCTGCACGTTGCGGTGGCCGGAGGAGTAGACCACCGAGTCCCCCTCGGGGTTGCCGTACGCGGGGCGGCCGTCCGGCGTCATGCGCAGGATCTTGCCCCCGAGTGACTTCCGGTCCTGGGCGGGGTCGCGCCGCCCGGCCTCGCCCGTGCCGGCGTAGAGCATCCGGTCCGGGCCGAAGGCGATGCGCCCGCCGTTGTGGATCGCGCCTTTGGGGATGCCGCGGAGCACCGTGTCGGGCGCTCCCAGCCGCTGCCCGGCCGGCTTGCCCTCGTCGTAGCGCAGGCGTGCGATGCGGTTGTCCGAGTCGGTGGTGAAGTACGCGTACACCAGCCGGTCGGTGGCGAAGTCCGGCGAGACCGCGAGGCCCAGCAGGCCGCCCTCGCCGCCCTTGACGACGCCGGGCACCTCGCCGGCCTCGGTCTGCGTGCCGTCCTTGGCGGCCACCCGGACGATCTTCCCCGTATCGCGGGAGCCGACCAGAAGGTCACCGCCGGGCAGCGCGGCGACGCCCCACGGCGTGCCGAGCTTCGTGGTGAGCGTCCGGACGACCTTGACCGAGCCGGTGGCGGGCGCCGGGGAGGCCGGCGGAGCGCTCGAAGAGGCCCCCGCGCCGGGCGACTTGGCCGACGCGCCCTGCCGCGGCCCCTCGCCCGGGAAACCGTCCTCGCTCGAACAGCCGGCGAGCGCCAGGAGCGTGGCGGCGACCAGTGCGGCGGCGCCGGTACGGGCAGTACGTCGTCGCACGGTGCGGTTCCTCTCGCGGGGCGCGGCCTTGGCTATCGGCACTGTGCCATACGGGTGCCGCGGCGGCGGCCCCAAGACCGTGGCTGTGCAACTTCATGCCGCCGCCACGGCGGGAAACCACCGCGGCGAGAGCCCGGCGGAATGCGCGGCTTGCGCAACCCGCACGCCCGCAGGGGTCGGCCGGGACGGCGGCGCGCACCCTGCGTATCCCGTACGCCCGCGGGGATCCGCCGGAACGGCATCAGGCGTCAGTCCCACGACCCCATCGCCCGTGGCAGCCCCGCTATCTCCGCGAGATCCTCCGGTGTGAGCCGCAGCCGCGAGGCCGCGGCGTTCTGCACCGCCCACACCGGCTTCTTCGTGCCCGGTACGGGTATGACGTGCCGGCCCTGGGCCAGCACCCACGCCAGCGCGACCTGCGCGGCCGTCGCGTCGTGGCGCAGCGCGACCCGCCGCAGCCCCGCCACGATCGGCTGGTTGGCGGCCATCATCTCGGCGGTGAAGCGCGGGTGGCGGGCCCGCAGGTCCTGCGGCTCGAAGCCCTGCCCGGGCGTCAGCGTGCCACTGAGGAAACCGTTCCCCAGAGGCATGGCGGCCAGCAGGCCGACACCCCGGGAGGCGCACCAGGGCACCAGCGCGTCGAGCGCCTGCCTGGACCACACCGACAACTCCGCCTGCACACAGCTCACCGGGAACACCTGCTGCACCCGTTCGAGCTGCCGTATCGTCGCGTCGTACAGCCCGGCGCGCGACCTGCGGCGCGTACGGGCGCCGATTGCGCACCAGCCGAGCGCCCGCACCTTGCCCGCGGAGACCAGCTCCGCCATCGCCCCCCAGGTCTCCTCCACCGGCACTTCGGGGTCCGGCCGGTGCAGCTGGTAGACGTCGATCACATCGGTCTGCAGGCGGCGCAGGGAGGCGTCGCACGCGCGCTTCACGTACCCCGGGCGACCGTTGGCGACGACGTGGCTGTCGCCCACCAGCAACCCGCACTTGGTCGACACGAACGCCTCGGAGCGCCGCTCCCGCAGCACCCGCCCCACCAGCAACTCGTTGGTGAACGGCCCGTACATGTCGGCGGTGTCCAGCAGAGACGTTCCTGCGTCGAGCGCCGCGTGCACCGTGCGCAGCGCGGTCTCCCCGCTCTGCTGGGAGGCGGTGTATCCCCAGTGCATGGGCATGCACCCCAGGCCGATCGCGCCCGCTTCGAGCGCTGTCGCACCGATATTCCTGCGCTCCACCGGCCGTACCCCTCCCGTTCCTCGCCCCCAAAGCTAACCTCTGCCGCCCCGGCCGGATCGCATAGCCTCCAGGCATGAGTGCAGATGACAGCGGTTCCGCCCGCCCCCTGGTCTGGCTGCCCTTCCCGCCCGAGCGGATCGAGGGGCTGCCGGAGAGCCTCGACTACGTCTTCTGGGACGGGGGGCCGGAGTACCCGACCGACCCCGCCCGCTGCGACTTCTACGCGGTCCCGTACGTCACCGACCCCGAGCCGTGCCTGCGCCCGCTGGCCGCCATGACGCGCGTACGGGTCGTGCAGGCGCTCACCGCGGGCGTGGACCATCTGCTGCCCGCCGTGGCGCACCTGCCGAAGGGCGCCGTGCTGTGCAACGCCCGCGGGCTGCACGACGCGAGCACCGCCGAACTGGCGCTGGCCCTCATGCTCGCCTCGCTGCGCGACATCCCCGGCTTCGTGCGCGCGCAGGACGCGGGGGAGTGGCGGCAGGGCTTCCGGCCGGCGCTGGCCGACAAGTCGGTGCTCATCGTGGGTTACGGTTCGATCGGCAGCGCCATCGAGGACCGGCTCGTGCCCTTCGAGTGTGCGCGGGTCACGCGCGTCGCGCGCTCCGCGCGGGACAGCGCGCGCGGCCCCGTGCACCCGATCGCCGCCCTGCCCGGCTTGCTCCCCGACGCCGACGTCGTGGTGCTCGCCACGCCGCTGACCGAGGAGACCCGGGGACTCGTCAACGCCGGTTTCCTGGCCCGGATGAAGGACGGCGCGCTGCTGGTGAACGTCGCGCGCGGTCCTGTCGTCGACACCAAGGCCCTCCTGGCCGAACTGGACGCAGGTCGGCTGCGTGCCGCCCTGGATGTCACAGACCCCGAACCGCTGCCTCCGGGCCACCCGCTGTGGAGTGCTCCGGGGGTGCTCATCACCCCCCATGTGGGTGGGCCCTCTTCGGCCTTCATGCCGCGCGCCGCGCGGCTGCTGCGTGATCAGCTGGCCAGATTCGCTCTGGACGCGCCCCTGCAAAATGTCGTAGTCGCTGCCCGCTAGTTACCACGTAGAGGTACCGTTCGGCTGCACTCAGTGTTCATAACCTCGTGGCTGATTACGCTATGTATATGAGCTATGTCCCTGAGTGACGAGTCTGGTGTATCGTCCGGACGGGGGTTGCGGCATGCACGGGAACGGCCGCAGCGAGGACCGGAACTCGAGGGGGGCGACGGGCGATGCACGGCCAATGGACGATCAACCCGACGCGGCTCACGCACCGACCACGACCGCACCGTGCCCTGCACCGTGCACCGCGCCCGCACTGCGTGGCGACCCTGCTCCTGTGGCTTCCATGGCTCCCGCTGCTGCGGACGGCGGCGCGGTGAGCGCCCCAGGAGCGGCCCTGCCCCGCCCGTCCGGCGGCTCGGGCCCGGTCTCCCAGCTCCTGCTGGCCCTCGTCTGCGGCGGCTACGCCACGGGCGCGGCCTTCGGCTGGGGATCGAGCGAGCTCGCCTCCGCCATGGGCGACTTCGGCCTCGGCGGGGCCGCCGTGCTCGCCGCCGTCTCCTGCTTCTGGTACGGGCGCACGCACCGCACGCGGTTCCGCCTCGCGTGGTTCCTCTTCGCGGCGTCCTCCGCCATGGCAGGCCTCGGCAACGTTGTCTGGGGCTGGTACGAGGTCGTCCTCGACGCCCGTGTCCCGACGCCGTCCATCGCCGACTTCTGCTTCCTGCTCTTCGCGCCGCCGGCCATCATCGGCCTGCTGGTCCTCGCCCGCCGCCCCGTCACCCGGGCCGGCTGGGTGTGCCTGGCCCTCGACGCCTGGCTCACCGGCGGCTCGCTGCTCACGCTCTCCTGGAGCCTGGCGCTCGCCCACACCGCCCACTTCGAGGGCGAGAGCGTCGCGCACGCCGCGCTCTCCCTGGCCTATCCGCTGCTGGACATCGCCCTGGTGTCCATGGTGCTGGCGCTGCACTTCCGGCGCTCGACGGCCAACCGCTCGGCCATCAACACCGCCATCGCGGCCCTCGCCCTGACGGTCCTGTGCGACGCCCTGTTCACCTCACCGCTGCTGCGCTCGCACTACCGCTCGGGCCAGATCCTCGACGCGGGCTGGTTCGCGGGCTACATGCTCATGGCGTACGCCCCCTGGGTCGCCCGCGAGGAGGGCGACGACGCACCGGCCCGCTCGGCGCAGCACCCGCACCACCCCAGCCGCCCCATCGCCGGCTCGCTCACAGCCCTGACGCCGTATCTGGCCGCCGCCGTGTGCACCCTGGGCATCCTCTACAACGTCCTGGACGGCCACCAGGTCGACAAAGTCGTCCTGTTCACCGGCTGCACGGTCGTCCTGGCCCTGGTCATCCGCCAAGGCATCATGCTGCTGGACAACATCTCCCTCACCCAGGAACTGGCCCAGAAGGAGAACCACTTCCGCTCCCTCGTCCAGGGCTCCAGCGACGTCATCATGATCGCCGCCCCCACGGGCATACTGCGCTACGTCAGCCCGGCCGCCGCCGGGGTCTACGGCCGCGAGGCCGAGGACTTGGTCGGCTCCGAACTGGCCTCGCTCATCCACCCGGAGGACCTCGGCAGAGTCGTTCACGAGGTGCGCCGCTTCCTCGCCGCGCCGCCCGCCGAGGAGCCCACGACCCGCATCGAGTGCCGCTTCCGCTCGGGCGACGGCGAGTGGCTCAACGTGGAGTCCACCGTCAACCGCCACCACGGCGGCCTGATCTTCAACAGCCGCGACGTCACCGAGCGCGTCCGCCTCCAGGCCCAGCTCCAGCACACCGCCGAGCACGACCCGCTCACCGACCTGCCCAACCGCGCCCTGTTCACCAAGCGCGTCCAGCAGGCCCTCACCGGCCGCAGAGCGACCGACGCGGGCACCGCCGTGCTCTTCATCGACCTCGACGGCTTCAAGGCGGTGAACGACAGCGTCGGCCACCAAGCCGGCGACGAGCTGCTCGTCCAGGCGGCCCGTCGCCTCCAGGACTCCGTCCGCGCGGGGGACTCCACGGCCCGCTTCGGAGGCGACGAGTTCGCGGCGCTCATCATCGGCGACGGCACCCGCGACCCGGCCGCCCGCGAGTACCGCATCCACGAGATCGCCGACCGGCTGCGGGTCACCCTCTCCCAGCCCTACCGCGTGGAAGGAGGCACCGAGGTCCGCGTCGCCGCCAGCATCGGCGTGGCCTTCGCCGAGCCCGGCATCACCCCCGGCGAGCTGATGCGCAACGCCGACCTCGCGATGTACCGCGCCAAGCAGGCCGGCAAGGGCCGCGTCGAGCTCTACGCACCGCAGATGCAGGCCGACGTGGTCCGCCGCGCCGAGCTCGCCACCCGGCTGCGCACCGCCCTGCACGAGGGCGAGTTCGCCCTGCTCCACCAGCCCGTCGTGGACCTGGGCACGGGCGTGGTCACCGCGGTCGCCGCACAGCCCCGCTGGCGCTCCGCCCAGGGGATACTGTTCACTCCTGCGGAGTATCTCCGCGTGGCCGAGAACGACCGGGGGGACGAGGCCGCCCGCATCGCCGAGCTCGGCCGCTGGACGGTGGAGAAGGCCGTCGAGCAGGCCGCCCAGCGCTGCCGTGCGGGCCACGCCGTCCCGGTGTACGTCCGGCTGTCCGCCGCCCGGCTGATGGACAGGTCGCTGCCCGCCAAGAACCTGGAGGGGCTGCTGATCCGGCACGGGCTGCCCTCCGGGGCGCTCGTCCTGGAGCTGTCCGGTAGCGACCCCCGGGTTCCTCTCGACGAGCTGGAGCGGCGGCTCGCCGCCCTCCGCCGGATGGGCGTGCGGATCGCCCTCGACGGCTTCGGCAGCGGCTATGCCGCCATCAGCGCCCTGCGCCGGCTGCCCATCGACACCCTCAAGCTCGACCGGGGACTGGTCGACGGGGTCGTGGAGTCCGCCCGGCTGCACAAGATCACTGCCGGGCTGCTGAGGATCGCCACCGACCTGGGCATGCAGTCCGTGGCCGACGGCGTCGACGTCCCCGAGCAGGCGCTCGCCCTGCGCGCCATGGGCTGCACCCACGCGCTGGGCGCCGCCTTCGCGGGCCCGCTCGACGAGCACCGGCTGCGGCACGCGCTCGACCTCGGGGCCTATCCCGTACCGAGCGCGTCGTCCGTGGATGGCGCGAATGCGTGGGTAGGAGGCGGCGCCCTGCCCGCGGGGGCAGTACCGTCCGGTACGCGATCGGGGTCCGCGGGGGGCGCCGGATCGCTGGCCCATGCTCCATTGCGCTCAAATAATGAGACGCCTGTCCCACCCACTTGACACTTCGCTGGTGGCGGGTGGAGGGTCGGTCCCATGCGCACCCGAATTCTCGTACTTGGACAGCGCGTCGGCTGAAGCAGGCCCTCACCCAAGCCCTGCTGACCACACCGGCGCGCTCCCCTCGCTTGCCTCACGGCACGAGGGGTTTTTTGTTGCACTAGAACGTGACAGACCCACCCAAACCGCCCTCCGCTCCACCGGACGAACCCCGCCGAACCCCGTCGAATCCCCGTCGAACCGTCGATCGAAGCAGATCGAAGCCGGACGGATCCCCGTCGAATCCCCGTCGAACCCTTCGCATCGCACCCCGTCGAATCCTTCGAGAAGAGAATGTCGATGACCGAGCAGGCCACCGGAGCCCACCATCCGCAGCCGCGGGCCCGTAGCGCGGCGCAGCAGCCCGCCACCGTCGAGCACGTCACGGGCGCGCAGTCCCTCATCCGCTCGCTGGAGGAGGTCGGGGCCGAGATCGTGTTCGGGATCCCGGGCGGGGCGATCCTCCCCGCCTACGACCCGATGATGGACTCCTCGAAGGTCCGCCACATCCTGGTCCGCCACGAGCAGGGCGCGGGCCACGCCGCGACCGGATACGCCCAGGCCACCGGCAAGGTCGGGGTCTGCATGGCCACCTCCGGGCCCGGCGCCACCAACCTCGTCACCCCGATCGCCGACGCCCACATGGACTCCGTCCCGCTGGTCGCCATCACCGGTCAGGTCGCCTCCAAGTCGATCGGCACGGACGCCTTCCAGGAGGCGGACATCTGCGGCATCACCATGCCGATCACCAAGCACAACTGGCTGGTCACCGACCCCGCCGAGATCCCCCGCACCATCGCCGAGGCCTTCCACGTCGCCTCCACCGGCCGCCCCGGCCCCGTCCTCGTGGACATCGCCAAGGACGCCCTGCAGGCGCAGACCACCTTCAGCTGGCCGCCGCACACCGACCTGCCCGGCTACCGCCCGGTGACCAAGCCGCACTCCAAGCAGATCCGCGAGGCCGCCAAGCTGATCAGCCAGGCCGCCCGCCCCGTGCTCTACGTCGGCGGCGGCGTCCTCAAGGCCCGCGCCACCGCCGAGCTGAAGGTCCTCGCCGAGCTGACCGGCGCCCCCGTCACCACCACCCTGATGGCCCTGGGCGCCTTCCCCGACAGCCACCCCCAGCACCTGGGCATGCCCGGCATGCACGGCTCCGTCGCCGCCGTCACCGCCCTGCAGAAGTCCGACCTGATCATCGCCCTCGGCGCCCGCTTCGACGACCGCGTCACCGGCAAGCTGGACTCCTTCGCCCCGTACGCCAAGGTCGTCCACGCCGACATCGACCCCGCCGAGATCGGCAAGAACCGCGCCGCCGACGTGCCGATCGTCGGCGACGCCCGCGAGGTCATCGCCGACCTGATCGTCGCCCTCCAGGCCGAGCTCGCCGAGGGCCGCAGCGGCGAGGCCGCCCGCGAGCGCTACGCCGCCTGGTGGCGGGACCTCGACCGCTGGCGCGACACCTACCCGCTCGGCTTCGACCAGCCCGCCGACGGCAGCCTCGCGCCCCAGCAGGTCATCCAGCGCATCGGGCAGCTCGCACCGAAGGACACCATCTACGCCGCCGGCGTCGGCCAGCACCAGATGTGGGCCGCGCACTTCATCGGCTACGAGCAGCCCGCCACCTGGCTCAACTCCGGCGGCGCCGGGACGATGGGCTACGCGGTGCCCGCCGCGATGGGCGCCAAGGCCGGCCGGCCAGACCGCACCGTCTGGGCCATCGACGGCGACGGCTGCTTCCAGATGACCAATCAGGAACTGGTCACCTGCGCCCTGAACAACATCCCCGTCAAGATCGCCATCATCAACAACGGTGCCCTGGGCATGGTCCGCCAGTGGCAGACCCTGTTCTACAACCAGCGCTACTCCAACACCGTGCTCCACTCGGGCCCGGAGTCAGACGGCACCGAGGCCTGCGCCGGCACCCGCGTCCCGGACTTCGTCAAGCTCTCCGAGGCCATGGGCTGCGTCGGCCTGCGCTGCGAGCGCCCGGAGGACCTGGACGCCGTCATCCAGCAGGCCAACGCCATCAACGACCGGCCGGTCGTGGTCGACTTCATCGTCCACCAGGACGCCATGGTCTGGCCGATGGTCGCCGCCGGCACCTCCAACGACGAGATCCTCGCCGCGCGCGGAGTCCGCCCGGACTTCGGCGACAGCGAGGACGACTGAGGGACCGAGAGAAGAGAGAACGAGCAGATGACCAAGCACACCCTCTCCGTCCTGGTGGAGAACACCCCCGGCATCCTCACCCGGATCGCCGCCCTGTTCGCCCGCCGCGGCTTCAACATCGACTCCCTCGCCGTCGGCGTCACCGAACACCCGGACATCTCCCGCATCACCATCGTCGTCAACGTCGAGTCGCTGCCGCTGGAGCAGGTCACCAAGCAGCTCAACAAGCTCGTCAACGTGCTGAAGATCGTCGAGCTGGAGGACAGCCAGGCGATCCACCGCGAGCTCGTCCTGGTGAAGGTCCGCGCCGACAACGAGACCCGCTCCCAGATCGTCGAGATCGTCCAGCTGTTCCGCGCCAAGACCGTCGACGTCTCCCCGGAGGCCGTCACCATCGAGGCCACCGGCGGCAGCGACAAGCTCGGTGCCATGCTCAAGATGCTGGAGCCGTTCGGCATCAAGGAGCTGGTGCAGTCCGGGACGATCGCCATAGGGCGCGGCGCCCGGTCCATCACGGACCGCAGCCTGCGCGCGCTCGACCGCTCGGCCTGACCGGCCGCCGCTCCGGCCCCATCGGCCGGATCCGGCCGGAATCAGTTCATCCGTATACCGAGACCTGAAATCTTTCCCCCGCCCACCCGTCATACGGTGGGACGCACCACCGGACAACCGGAAACAAGGAGATAACCCAACGTGGCTGCCGAGCTCTTCTACGACAACGACGCCGACCTGTCCATCATCCAGGGCCGCAAGGTCGCGGTCCTCGGCTACGGCAGCCAGGGCCACGCCCACGCGCTGTCCCTGCGCGACTCGGGCGTCGACGTCCGCGTGGGCCTGCACGAGGGCTCCAAGTCCAAGCAGAAGGCCGAGGAGCAGGGGCTGCGCGTCGTCACCCCCGCCGAGGCGGCGGCCGAGGCCGACGTCATCATGATCCTCGTCCCGGACCCGATCCAGGCCAAGGTCTACGAGGAGTCCGTCAAGGACAACCTCAAGGACGGCGACGCCCTCTTCTTCGGCCACGGCTTCAACATCCGCTTCGGCTTCATCAAGCCCCCGGCCGGCGTCGACGTCTGCATGGTCGCCCCCAAGGGCCCGGGCCACCTCGTGCGCCGCCAGTACGAGGAGGGCCGCGGCGTCCCGTGCATCGCGGCCGTCGAGCAGGACGCCACGGGCAACGCCTTCGCCCTGGCGCTCTCCTACGCCAAGGCCATCGGCGGCACCCGCGCCGGCGTCATCAAGACCACCTTCACCGAGGAGACCGAGACCGACCTCTTCGGCGAGCAGGCCGTCCTGTGCGGCGGCGCCTCGGCGCTGGTGAAGGCCGGCTTCGAGACGCTGGTCGAGGCCGGCTACCAGCCGGAGATCGCGTACTTCGAGTGCCTCCACGAGCTCAAGCTCATCGTCGACCTGATGTACGAGGGCGGCCTGGAGAAGATGCGCTGGTCGGTCTCCGAGACCGCCGAGTGGGGCGACTACGTCACCGGCCCGCGCATCGTCAACGAGGGCACCAAGGCCGAGATGAAGAAGGTCCTCGGCGAGATCCAGGACGGCACCTTCGCCAACAACTGGATGAAGGAGTACCAGGCCGGCCTGCCCAAGTACAACGAGTACAAGAAGGCCGACGAGGACCACCTGCTGGAGACCACGGGCAAGAAGCTGCGCAAGCTGATGAGCTGGATGGACGACAAGGAGTAAACGACTCCTTGCCGCCTTCCGCCGGGCGGGCCGGATGACCGGCCCGCCCGGCGCGGGCGTCCGCCCCGTCCGGTGATTGCGGGCGAAGCTCGCGCGAGCCCGCGACGAGCGCCGATACACTGCACACCAACAAGCGCGTACCAGGCTCACAGCGTCGTGCGTCTTCCACGCGGCTGCCTGCCCCCTTCACCGCCTTCGGCCGTCGGGACGGCCGTCCGCCAAGGACCAGTGAGGAACCCGTGAGCACTGCTTCGCCCCGCAAACCCGTCGTCCTGATCGCCGAGGAGCTCTCCCCGGCCACCGTCGACGCCCTCGGCCCCGACTTCGAGATCCGCCACTGCAACGGCGCCGACCGCGCGGAGCTCCTGCCCGCCGTCGCCGACGTCGACGCCATCCTGGTCCGCAGCGCCACCAAGATCGACGCCGAGGCCATCGCCGCCGCCGGGAAGCTGCGCGTCGTCGCCCGCGCCGGCGTCGGCCTGGACAACGTCGACGTCTCCGCCGCCACCAAGGCCGGCGTGATGGTCGTCAACGCCCCGACCTCCAACATCGTCACCGCCGCCGAGCTCGCCTGCGGCCTGCTCATCGCCACCGCGCGTAACATCCCGCAGGCCAACTCCGCCCTGAAGAACGGCGAGTGGAAGCGCTCCAAGTACACCGGTGTCGAGCTCTCCGAGAAGACCCTCGGCGTCGTCGGCCTCGGCCGGATCGGCGTGCTCGTCGCCCAGCGGATGTCCGCCTTCGGGATGAAGGTCGTCGCCTACGACCCGTACGTCCAGCCCGCGCGCGCCGCCCAGATGGGCGTCAAGCTCCTGACGCTCGACGAGCTCCTGGAGGTCGCGGACTTCATCACCGTGCACCTGCCCAAGACGCCCGAGACGCTCGGCCTCATCGGCGACGAGGCCCTCCACAAGGTCAAGCCCAGCGTGCGCATCGTCAACGCCGCGCGCGGCGGCATCGTGGACGAGACGGCGCTGGCCTCCGCGCTCAAGGAGGGGCGTGTCGCGGCCGCCGGTCTGGACGTGTACGCGTCCGAGCCCTGCACCGACTCGCCGCTCTTCGAGTTCGACAACGTCGTGGCCACCCCGCATCTGGGCGCCTCCACGGGCGAGGCCCAGGAGAAGGCCGGCATCGCCGTCGCCCGCTCCGTACGGCTCGCCCTCGCCGGCGAGCTCGTGCCCGACGCGGTCAACGTCCAGGGCGGCGTCATCGCCGAGGACGTCAAGCCGGCCCTGCCGCTGGCCGAGAAGCTCGGCCGGATCTTCACGGCCCTGGCCGGCGAGGTCGCCGTCCGGCTCGACGTCGAGGTCTACGGCGAGCTCACCCAGTACGACGTCAAGGTCCTGGAGCTGTCCGCCCTCAAGGGCGTCTTCGAGGACGTCGTCGACGAGACGGTCTCCTACGTCAACGCCCCGCTGTTCGCGCAGGAGCGCGGCGTCGAGGTGCGGCTGACCACGAGCTCCGAGTCGACCGAGCACCGCAACGTGGTCACCGTGCGCGGCACGCTCGCCGGGGGCGACGAGGTCTCCATCTCGGGCACGCTGGCCGGCCCGAAGAACCAGCAGAAGATCGTCGCGGTCGGCGACCACGACGTGGACCTCGCGCTCGCCGACCACATGGCGTTCTTCCGCTACGCCGACCGCCCCGGCGTCGTCGGCACCCTGGGCCGCATCCTCGGCGAGGCCGGCATCAACATCGCCGGCATGCAGGTCTCCCGCGCCACGGAGGGCGGCGAGGCGCTCGTCGCCCTCACGGTCGACGAATCGGTCACCCCGCCCGTGCTGGCGGAGATCGCCGAGGAGATCGGCGCGACGTCGGCGCGCGCGGTGAACCTGACGGACTGACGCCTTCGCACACCGGCCGGTGCCGGTGCGGAAGCGGACGAGGCCCGGCTGCCCCTGCGGGGGTGGCCGGGTCTCGTGCGGTGGGGCCTCGTGCGGGCCGGGCCCCGTGCGGGGCCTCATGCGGGCCTCATGCGGGGCCTCATGGGGCTCCCATATGGGGCCTCATGCGCTTCCGCCGTGCCCCGTTGCTCTCCTAACCTTCCGGCTATGGGTGTACTGGAACAGCCCGCCGCTCCGGCGCCCGCCCCGTACCTCCGGATCGCCGCCGAACTCCGCGCCCGCATCGTCTCCGGCGAGATCCGTGCGGGCGAGAAGGTCCCCTCCGTCCGGCAGATCGCACAGGAGTGGGGCGTCGCGACGGCCACGGCCGGCAAGGTCCTGTCGGTGCTCCGCGCGGAGGGCCTCGTGCGGGCCGTGCCGGGTGTCGGCACCGTCGTCGGGGTCGCCACGGGGCCGCCGCGGGGTCGCCCGAACGGCGTGCTGCGTACGCTCACCCGCGACCACATCGTGCGGACCGCCGTCGCGCTGGCGGACGTCCACGGGGCGGCGGCGCTGTCCATGCGCGCCCTCGCCGCCGAACTCGGCGTCCCTCCAATGGCGTTGTACCGGTACGTGCCGGGCAAGGGTGATCTCGTCGCCCTGATGGCGGACGCCGCCTTCGCCGAGTGCGGCCTCTCCGGCCGTGCCCCGGCCGGCTGGCGCGGCCGCCTGGAGGCGGCGGCCCGGCACCAGTGGGCCCTCTACCGGCGCCACCCCTGGCTGCCCGGGGCCGGGCTTCCCGCGGCCGCCGCCGGCCTCATGGAATGGGCCATGGCCCCGGCGCTCCGCCGCGGCCTGGAGCCCGCCGCAGTGGCCCGCACCGCGGCGGCGGTCACCGGCTACGTGCGCGGCATGGCCGTCGGCCTGGCGGACGGGCCCGATGCCACCGGCCTCGACGCGGCCTTCGACTTCGGCCTGGCCCGCTTCCTGGACGGCCTGGCCGTGTACGTCGATCAGCCGACCTGCGGCGCGTAGGGGCGTTCCGCACCCTGCCCGGTGTCCCTGCCGCCGCGACGGTGAGTCTCCGCAACGGCGTTGACCGGCGGTGCCAGGCCTTCCTGAGGCCGTTCGGCACCGCCGGTTCCCGCCGTTCCGGCTGCTCGCCGCCGCGGAGGGGCTGCCGGTTCCTGCGTAGCCCGCGGTTCCTGCCCGGCCCGGGGCGGGCCCCGCGGGCTGCATCACCGCGCGCTGCCGGCGGGCGCGCCGGCCCGGCACCGTGCGGTCACGCCCGCCGCAGCGCCGTCACCGTGATCACCGCGGACACCAGCAGCGCGACCGCTCCGCCGACAGCGGCGATGTTCATGCCGTGCGTGAAGGCCTCACGGGAAGCGGTGAGGACGGCCTCGCCCACCCGCCCCGGCAACTGCCCCGCGACCGCCGCCGCACCGCCGAGCGTCTCGCGGGCCGTGTCCAGCGCCCCGTGCGGCAGGCCGGCGGGGAGCTCGCCCGTCATGTCGCGGCGGTAGACGGCGACGCCCACGCTGCCGAACAGCGCCATGCCCAGCGCGCCGCCGAGCTCCTGGCCGGTCTCCAGCACGGAGGCCGCGCTGCCGGCCTTCTCGGGCGAGGTGGCTCCGAGCGCCATGTCGGAGACCAGGGCCATCACCGCGACGATGCCGCAGGCGATGACCGCCGACCCGGTCAGCGTCAGGGCCAGGGAGTGCGTGCCGGCGAAGGTGAGCAGTCCGTAGCCGGCGGCCGCGACGATGAAACCGGCGGCCATGACGTGGGCCTTGGGGAACTTCTGCCCGGCCACGGCGGCGAGCGGTGCGACGCAGCCGACCGCGACCGAGGGGATCGCGCCCCACAGCGCCGCCTCCAGCGGGCCCTTGCCGAGCACGGACTGCAGGTACTGCGTGCTGAAGTAGGCGGAGCCCATCATGCCGAACGTAGCGAGGGTGTTGATGCCGACGCCCACCCCGAACACGCGGTGCCGGAACAGCTCACGGCTGATCATCGCGTCGCCGCGGTTGCGCTGGCGCCGGACGAACGCGGCGCCGAGGAGCAGGCCCGCGGCCACGCACGCGGCGGGGACGAGCGAGAACCCGCCGGCCGCGATCTCCTTGATCCCGTAGATGACCGGGACGACGGAACCCATGGACAGCGGCACGCTCAGGAAGTCGAAGCGGCCCGGGGCGGGGTCCTTGAACTCCGGGACGAGCAGCGGCGCCAGCACCAGCAGCAGCACCATCGCGGGCACGTTGACGAGGAACGCCGAGCCCCACCAGAAGTGGTCCAGCAGCAGCCCGCCGAGGACCGAGCCGAGCGCGATGCCGCCCGCCATCGCCCCGGACCAGATGCCGACGGCCTTGCTGCGCTGCTGCTCGTCGTGGAACAGGTTGCGCACCAGCGCCATGGTCGAGGGCATCAGGGTGGCCCCGCCCAGGCCCAGCACGGCGCGCGCGGCTATCAGCATCTCCGCGCTCTGCGCGTACGCGGCGGCGACCGACGCGGCGCCGAAGGCGAGCGCCCCGGCCAGCAGCAGCTTGCGGCGGCCGATCCGGTCGCCCAGCGACCCCATCGTGATCAGCAGTCCGGCGAGGGCGAAGGCGTAGCTGTCGAAGATCCACAGCTGCTGGGTGCCGGTCGGCTCCAGGTCCCGGCTGATGGCCGGCATGGCGAAGAAGAGGACGGAGACGTCCATCGAGACCAGGAGGAGAGGCAGCAGGAGGACGGCGAAGGCTGTCCATTCCTTGCGTCCTGCGAGGTTGCGCTGGGTGGGCGGGGTCGCCGGAGGAGTCGTCATGGGCAGGACTATACGTACGTCTTAAACGCTTGTCTATGACGGATGTATAGAACGAGCGTGTAGGGCGTTTATGTCGGACGTATGTATGAGACGTTCGTCTAGGACGTACGTATGGTTGCGGGCTACGCTGCCGTCATGGGACATCGCGAAGATCTGCTCGAAGGCGCCAAGCGCTGCCTGCTCGACAAGGGCTGGACGCGCACCACGGCGCGCGACATCGTGGCCGCCTCGGGGGCCAACCTCGCCTCCATCGGCTACCACTACGGTTCGAAGGAGGCGCTGATGATGGAGGCGTTCATCCAGCTGACCGTGGAGTGGGCCGACGGGGCGGCGCCCGTCATCGCCTCCGCCGTGGATCCGGACGCTCCGCGCGAGGACCGCCTCGCCGCCACCCTGGACCGGGTGACCGCGGGCTTCGCGAACGACCGCGCGTTCTGGTCGGCGCAGCTGGAGATCATCGGTCAGCTGGTGAAGAACCCCGAGCTCAGGGAGAAGTTCGCCGCGGTCCAGCCCGGCGGGCGCGAGGGCATGGTGGCGCTCTTCGAGGGCGTTGACGACAGCGAGGTCGGCCCTGAGGCGACCCGTACGGTGGGTGCCTTCTACCACGCCCTGTTCATAGGGCTGTTGACGCAGTGGCTCATCGACCCCGCGGGGGCGCCCACCGGCAAGGAGATCGTCGAGGGCGCCCGGCGGGCGCTCTCGGGCGCGGTGCTGAACGCCCCGGAGGGGCCGGGCCGCTGACGGAGCGTGCCGCTGGGCCCGCCCCGCGCCGGGCTCAGCGGTAGGAGCCGATCAGGCGTGCCAGATGGCGCCCCGCGATCAGCAGGGGCTCCTCGTCCCGGGCGACCTGGGCTGTGAGCTCGGCGCCCTCCAGCGTGTTGATCACTGTGTGCGCGAGCTCCCGGGCGTCCTGCGCGCTGAAGCCGCAGGCGAGCAGCTTGTCGCGCACGAGGCCCCGCCAGCGCTCGAACGCCTCTGCCGCCGCCCGCTGGATGTCGGGGGCGTGGGTGGCGGTCCCCAGGGACGTGGCCGTGACGGGACAGCCGTCCAGCCAGTCGGATGCGCGGAGTCCGGCGGCCACGTCCTGCGCGACGGCGAGCACCGCCTCGGCCGGGTCCGGCCGGCCCTCCAGCGCCCTGTGCAGCATCTCGGCGAACTCCCGGTCGCCGTGCCGGATCGCCTCGGCGGCCAGCTCCTGCTTGCCGCCCGGGAAGAAGTGGTAGACCGACCCGAGCGTCGCCTCCGCCTCCTTGGAGATCTGCTTGATCCCCGTTCCCTCATAGCCCTGACGCTGCATCAGCCGCGCGGTCGCGCGGACGATCCGCTCGCGCGTGCCGAGGCCGCTGCCCGGGCCCGCGGCCGGTCCGTCGTGCTGCTCCGAGGTGGTCTTCACCTTCCCGAGAATATAGGTAGAGCGTTCGTTCTAGAGGCGTGCTACGTTGTTGCCATCGCTAGATAGAGCGTTCGTTCTAGAGAGGTGTGGATTCATGGTGTCCGCGAACAAGGCAGCAGTGACCGTCATCGGCCTCGGCCCCATGGGGCGGGCCATGGCGGGGGCGTACCTCGACGCCGGCTACGAGGTGACGGTCTGGAACCGCACCGCGGCCAGGGTCTCCTCCCTCGTCGCACGGGGCGCGCACCGTGCGGAGACCGTCAAGGAGGCGCTGGCCGCGAACGAGCTGGTGATCCTGAGCCTGACCGACTACGACGCGGTGTACGCGATCCTGGAGCCCGCCGCGGGCGCCCTGCGCGGCCGGGTCCTGGTGAATCTGAGCTCGGACACCCCGGAACGGGCCCGCGAGGCCGCCGCCTGGGCCGCCGGGCACGGGGCCGAGCACCTCACCGGCGGGGTGCAGACGCCGCCCTCCGGGATCGGGTCCCCCGAGTCGTCCACCTTCTACAGCGGCCCCAAGGAGGTCTTCGAGGCCCACGAGGCCGCGCTGAAGGTGCTCACCGGCGCCGACTACCGCGGCACCGACCCCGGTCTGGCCGCGCTGTACTACCAGATCCAGATGGACATGTTCTGGACCGCGATGCTCAGCTACCTGCACGCCACTGCCGTCACCGCGGCGAACGGCATCACGGCGCAGGAGTTCCTGCCGTACGCGCAGTCCACGATGGCCTCGCTGCCGAACTTCCTCGCGTTCTACGCGCCGCGCATCGACGCCGGCAACCACGAGGGCGACGTCGACAAGCTCGCCATGGGTGTCGCGAGCGTCGACCACGTCCTCCGCACGACGGAGGGCTCGGGGGTCGGCACCGCCCTGCCCGCCGCCGTCCTGGAGGTCTTCCGGCGCGGCATGGAGCGCGGGTACGGGGGTGACAGCTTCACCCGCCTGCTGGACGTGTTCCGCGAGGGGTGAGCCGGGGGAACCGCGGCAAAGGTGCGGCCGCGGACCGGTTGCGGCGGGTGTCGGGTGTTGTGCGGAATATGGCCGGAATGCTCGTAGCCCGCAGCGTGAAACGGGCTTGGACTGGGTGAACCGGATGTAGAGGACAACAGTCCGAACGCCTGGAAGGAAGCACATGACCGACACCGGGACCCAGTCCACCAGCACCTCGGCTCCCTCCTTCCCCAGCGACCGCACCTGCCCTTACCAGCCGCCCGCGGGATACCAGGACCTGGCCGCCCGCGGCCCGCTGACGCACGTCACGCTGTACGACGGACGGGTGGTGTGGCTCGTGACGGGCCACACCGAAGCCCGCTCCCTGCTCACGGACCCCCGCGTCTCGTCCGACCGCCGGAATCCGGCCTTCCCCGTCTTCGCCCCGCGCGCCGAGGACCAGGCCTCGGTGGTGGTCCCGCTGCTCGGCGTGGACGACCCCGAACACGCCCGCCAGCGCCGCATGCTGATCCCGCGCTTCACCGTCAAGCACGCCAACGCCCTCCGGCCCCGCATCCAGCTCGTCGTCGACGGCCTCATCGACACCATGCTCGCCAAGGGCAACAGCGCCGAACTCGTCTCCGCGTACTCCCTGCCCGTGCCGTCCATAGTGATCTGCAGCCTGCTGGGCGTCCCCTACGCCGACCACGACTACTTCGAGGGGTGCTCCCGGCGGCTGGTGAGCGCACCGACCTCCGAGGAGTCCGTCGCCGCGCGCGACGACCTGCGCGACTACCTCCACCGCCTCGTGGCCCGCAAGGAGGCCGAGCCCGGCGAGGGGCTGCTGGACGAGCTCATCACGGACCGCCTCGGCGACGGCCAGGTCGACCGCGACGAACTGGTCATGATGGCGCTGCTGTTGCTGGTCGCCGGCCACGAGACCACGTCCAACATGATCTCGCTCGGCGTGTACACGCTCCTCGAACACCCCGAGCAGCTCGCCGCCCTGCGCACCGACCCCGCCCTCATGCCCACCGCCGTGGAGGAACTGCTGCGCTTCCTGTCCATCGCCGACGGCATGGTGCGGGTCGCCACGGAGGACATCGAGATCGCCGGGCACACCGTGCGCGCGGGCGACGGCATCATGATCAGCACCTCGCTCGTCAACCGCGACGCCGCCACCTACCCCGGACCCGACGCCCTCGACGTCAGCCGCTCGGCCCGCCACCACGTCGCGTTCGGCTACGGCGTCCACCAGTGCCTGGGGCAGAACCTGGCCCGCGCGGAGATGGAGATCGCCCTCGGCACGCTCTTCACCCGTATCCCGGACCTGCACCTCGCCGTTGCTCCCGGCGAGGTGTCCGTGAAGCCCGGTGACACCCTGCAGGGGCTCTACGCCCTGCCCGTCGCCTGGTGACCGGCGATGACGACAGAACGGAACCCGCTATGAGCCCCCACCGCGTCTCCATCGACTCCGATGTCTGCATCGGCTCCGGGCAGTGCGCCCTCACCGCGCCGAGCGTCTTCGACCAGGACGACGACGGCTTCGGCGTGGTGCGGTCCGGCCGCGAGGACGGTGCGGGCGAGCCGATGCTCAAGGAGGCCGCCCGGGCCTGCCCCGTGCAGGCCATCACCGTGGAGGAGGACTAGCGGGCCGGCCCCGGCCCGGCGGGCGGGGCGCGCGGCCGTCACAGGCGGGCCGCCTTCAGGGCCATGTGGAGCAGCAGCCGGCCCTCGCCCTCGTCCAGGTCCAGGCCGGTGAGCTGCTCCACGCGTGCCAGGCGGTAGTACAGCGTCTGCCGGTGGATGCCCAGGGCGGCGGCCGTGCGGCCCGCCTGGCCCGCGCAGTCGAGGAACACCTCCGCCGTGCGGGCCAGTTCCGCGTGGGCCGGGGCCAGCAGGGGGCGCACGGAGGTGTCCGCCGCGGCCCCGGCCGGCAGGGAGGCCAGCACGCGGTACGGGCCGATGGCCCCCCATTCCGCCACCGGCCCCAGGCGCGGCTCCGCCGCCGCGGCACGGGCCGCCCCCAGCGCCTCGCGCCAGGCCTCCGGCAGCTCCGCGAGGCCGCGGCGCGGGGCGGCCAGCCCGGCCGTGCCGTTCCCCGCGCGCGGGGAGCGCAGCAGCCGCTCCGCCGCCGTACGTGCCGGGGCGACCGCCGCAGTCGTCCGCAGCCGGACCAGCGCGGCCAGCGCCGCCGGTCCCTCCGGGAGGGGGTCCGGGACGGCGCACAGCGCGGCCACCCCCGACTGCCCCGCCAGCGCGGAACCGATCCCGTCGGGCGCGCTCGGATCGCCCTCCCCGTGCTCGCCGTCGCCCAGCGCCCACGGCGCGACCGCGACCAGCCCCAGGGGCCCGTCCGCCGCCTGGCCCATCGCCTCCCGCAGTGCGGCGGCCGCGGCGTCGCGCCCCGCGGGCCGCCCCGCGAGGACCTCCCGCAGCAACTCGCCCAGCTCCGCGCCGGCCCGCGCCTCGGCGGCCAGCAGCTCACCGATCCGGGCCGCCGTCTCCATGGCCTGGGCCAGCCGCGGATCCGCGTACGGGAGGCTCAGGTCCAGGCCCGCCAGCTGCTCGTCGTCCAGCAGCCACACGTAGCCGTGCACCACGCCGCGGTGGCGCACGGGCAGGCAGATGCGGCCCTTGAACACCCCCGCCGCCGGGTCCGGCGGGATCCGCAGCGGCGACTGCGCCCGCGCGATGCCGAACGCCTCGAACCACGCCCGGACGGCCGCCGTCGACCGGCGCTGCAGGATCGAGCGGGTCCGCACCGGGTCCATCACCGCGTCGAGGTCGTCGTCACCGCCGTGCGCGCCGAACGCGATCAGGACGAAGTCCCGGTCCTCCAGCGTCGCCGGGGCGCCGAGCGCCGCCGATATCTCGTCGACGAGGTGCTGATAGTCACCGCGCATGGCCCCGCCACGCTCCTTCCCCCGCTTCGTGCGGGCCCGCCCGGCTCACGCCGGACGCGGCCTTCGGGCTCTTTGGGTTCGCAAATTGTCCCGAAATCGACCCAAGGTTCTATGTGCAGGTCACCATTGTCATACATGTGTCTGAGATCCGGGCCACGGATGCGTGACAGCTGTCGATGGCTCACGATCGAGGTGATCTCTAGTTTTCACGATGAGTTACTTATGCCGTTTCCCCGCGTGGGGACGACCGTCATCGTGGAGGTGCCCCGTGCTGGGTCCCGTGATCCTCGCTGCGTCGCGCAGCGACAAAATGCGTCGTTTCGTATCGGCCGCCCCGGGCACCAAGCAGGTCGTCGACCGCTTCATCGCGGGGGAGACCGTCGACCAGGTCATTCCGATCGTGAAGGACGCCGCCGCCAAGGGCCTCGAGGTCACCCTCGACGTGGTGGGCGAGGACATCACCACCGTCGAGCAGTCCCACGCCGCCCGCGACGCTTACCTGGAGCTCATCGGCCGCCTGAAGGAGCTCGGCCTGGGCAAGCGCGCCGAGATGTCCGTCAAGCTCTCCATGTTCGGCCAGGCGCTGGAGGGCGGCCACGAGCTCGCCCTCGCCAACGTCCGCCCCGTCGTCGAGGCCGCCGCCGCCATCGGCACCACGGTTACGCTGGACGCGGAGGACCACACGACCCTCGACTCGATGTTCGCCATCCACGAGGAGCTGCGGAAGGACTTCCCGCAGACCGGCTGCGTCATCCAGGCGTACCTCTTCCGCACCGAGGACGACGCCCGCCGCCTGGCCGCCGCCGGCAGCCGTGTGCGTATCGTGAAGGGTGCGTACAAGGAGCCCGCCTCCGTCGCATACCAGGACAAGGCAGAGATCGACAAGGCGTTCGTCCGCATCATCAAGATCCTCATGGCGGGTGAGGGCTACCCGATGATCGGCTCGCACGACCCGCGTCTGATCGCCATCACACAGGAGCTCGCCCGGCAGGCCGGCCGCAAGCTGGACGAGTACGAGTTCCAGATGCTCTACGGCATCCGCAGCGAGGAGCACGTCCGCCTGGCCGCCGAGGGCCACCGGATGCGCGTGTACACGGCCTACGGCACCGACTGGTACGGCTACTTCATGCGGCGCCTCGCCGAGAAGCCGGCCAACCTGCTGTTCTTCGCCCGCTCCATCCTCACCAAGGGCTGAGCCGCCCCCCCCACACCCCCCCCGCAGAGCCCCGAAGGAGACACGGAACCCATGGACGCTGTGACCCAGGTCCCCGCCCCGGTCAACGAGCCGGTCCACGGCTACGCCCCCGGCAGCGCCGAGCGTGCCCGCCTGGAGGCCAAGCTCAAGGAGCTGGCGGCGAACCCGATCGACCTGCCGATGACCATCGGCGGCGAGAAGCGCATGGGCGGCGGCGAGCCGTTCCAGGTCGTGCAGCCGCACAACCACGCCGCCGTCCTCGGCACCTTCAACAACGCCACGACGCAGGACGCCCAGGACGCGATCGACGCCGCCCTCGCCGCCGCCCCGGCCTGGCGCGCGATGTCCTTCGACGACCGCGCCGCGATCATCCTGCGCGCCGCCGAGCTGCTCGCCGGCCCCTGGCGCGAGACGCTGGCCGCCTCCACCATGCTGGGCCAGTCCAAGACCGCCCAGCAGGCCGAGATCGACACCCCCTGCGAGCTCGTCGACTTCTGGCGCTTCAACGTGCACTTCGCGCGCCAGATCCTCGCCGAGCAGCCGGTCGCCAACTCCGCCGGCGTGTGGAACCGCAGCGACCACCGCCCGCTCGAGGGCTTCGTCTACGCGATCACGCCCTTCAACTTCACCGCCATCGCCGGCAACCTGCCGACCGCCCCCGCCCTCATGGGCAACGTGGTGGTCTGGAAGCCGTCCCCCACCCAGACCCACGCCGCCGTGCTGCTCATGCAGCTCCTGGAGGAGGCCGGTCTGCCCAAGGGCGTCATCAACCTGGTGACCGGCGACGGCATCGCCGTCTCCGAGGTGGCCCTGAACCACCCCGAGCTGGCCGGCATCCACTTCACCGGCTCGACCAAGACCTTCCAGTACCTGTGGAAGACGGTCGGCAACAACATCGAGAAGTACCGCTCCTACCCGCGCCTGGTCGGCGAGACCGGCGGCAAGGACTTCGTCGTCGCCCACCCGAGCGCCGACCGCGCGGTCCTGAAGACCGCCCTGACCCGCGGCTCCTTCGAGTTCCAGGGCCAGAAGTGCTCCGCCTCCTCCCGCGCCTACGTCCCGCGCTCCATCTGGGAGGACGGCTTCAAGGAGGAGTTCGCGGCCGAGGTCGACGGCATCACCATGGGTGACGTCACCGACCTGTCGCACTTCATCGGCGCCGTCATCGACGACCGCTCGTTCGCCAAGAACAAGGCCGCGATCGACCGGGCCAAGGCCGACCCGAGCTGCACGATCGTCGCCGGCGGCACGTACGACGACTCGGTGGGCTACTTCGTCCGCCCGACCGTCATCGAGTGCACCGACCCGGAGAACGAGGTCTTCACGACCGAGTACTTCGGCCCGATCCTCGCCGTCCACGTCTACGAGGACGCCGACTTCGACGCGATGCTGGAGCAGATGGAGTCCGTCTCGGCGTACGCGCTGACCGGCTCGATCATCGCCGGCGACCGTTACGCGGCCGCCGACGCGATGGAGAAGCTCCGCTTCGCCGCGGGCAACTTCTACATCAACGACAAGTCGACCGGTGCCGTGGTCGGCCAGCAGCCCTTCGGCGGCGGCCGCGCCTCGGGCACCAACGACAAGGCGGGTGCCGCGAGCAACCTGCAGCGCTGGGTGTCGACCCGCTCCATCAAGGAGACCCTGGTCGCACCGACCGACTACCGCTACCCGCACATGGGCTGATCCGGCCCCGTAGCTGACCTCCGCCCCCGTCCGGCTCCCCAGCCGGGCGGGGGCGTTGTCACAGGGTCACCGCCATCGCCGACGGCAGCGCGAGGAGAAGCGGGCCGATGCGGTCGAGGAGACCGCCGAGGCCGGGCAGCCACGCGCGGGCGGCCCCCGCGCCCGCCTCCCGCTCGATCGAGGACACGAGGGGGCCGCCGAGGACGCTGCCGGCCAGTACCGCGGCCCACAGCGTGACCGTGAAGGCGCCCGCCGCCTCCAGCCCCGCCGCCACGCCCATGCCGCCGCACAGGACGCCCGCCCAGGTCTTGTCGGGGGATACGGGCAACGACAGGGAGAGGGGAGCCGGAGGCCGGGCCAGGGTGCCGCCCAGACAGCTCAGCAGCACGCCGCCGCACCACGCGCCCGCGTCACCGAAGACGACCGCCACGCCCACCGCGAGGGCAGTGCCCTCCAGTACCACAAGTCCGGTCAGCGCGACCGGTATCCACAGCAGCCCGAAGACCGTACGGGCCGCGCGCTCGCCGCCCCGTGCGGTGTCACCGGACAGCAGCGCGGGCAGGACGCCGGCGGCGGTGAGCAGCGCCACGGTCCGCAGGCCGAAGGGGTGTGCAAGGTCGTCCGCCTCCATCAGGGCGAGCGGCGGCAGGAGGAGCGCCCCGAGGGCCAGCACCACCCGTTCGCCCCGCCCCAGGCGGGCCCGCCGGGCGTACTCGGCGACCGCGACCAGCCCCAGCAGCAAGGCCAGCACCATCGCGCCCAGCTCCCTCAGGGCGAGCGCGCCGACGAGGACGGAGGCCGCCACGGCCCACGCCGGCCAGCGGCGCCGGAGCTCCCGGCGCATCGCCACGCGCGCGGGGAGGCAGGCCACCGCCAGTCCGGAGGCCCCGAGGACACCGGCGACCACCGGGACGACGCGCGGCAGGACGTCGCTCGTGTACAGGGTGCTCACCGGGCCGCGTACCAGGGCGAAAGTACGTACAGGTCGTTCATGGGGGCCACTCTCGCCGCACGGGGCGGCCCGCTGATCAGTGGGGTGCTCACACACTTGCTCGCCGCTCGTCCGTACGACGCGGGGAGCCGGCCGCCCGGCTGTCTCAGATAGTAGGAAGCCCGAGTAATTGTGCAGACAGCGCGGTACAGCTGTCCTAGCGTGGAAGAAGCCGAACGCGCGCTCCATCGAGCGTCAAGCGGTTGCGGCCCCGTGCGCGAGCGCAGGCGACCCCTGCGGCACCGCGGCCCCCGCCCTTCCCCCGGCGCTCCTCCCGCTCTTCTTTCCCTCCTTTCGCATCCCTTCGAAGCCCTCCCGCGGGCCGCAGGCCCCGCAGGCAGCAGAGGAGAAGTGACTTCCCATGGCCGACACCGCCGTCCGCAGGGCCCGCCGAACCGCCCGTACGGCCGACCGCACCGACCGCCAGACCGACCGGATGAACGCCGCCGCCGCGCTCCAGCGGGCCCTGGACCGCCGGGACAACGGCGGCGTCACCGGTCACTGAGCGGCCGGCGGGGCCCGCCTCAGTCCCGCCGCGCGGGGCGGACGACGTCGAAGCGGTCGATGCGCGCGCCGTTCTCCGCGAGAGCGGTCACCCGCAGCCGCGGGCGCCCGCCCCGTGCGGCCGGCTCGGACTCCACCGCGAGGAACGAGAAGCCGGTGTAGCGCACCCGCGACCACTCCACCTGCTCCGGGTGCTTCACGCGCCCCTTCTCCCAGAAGTAGCTGTCCACGCTCTCCAGGTCCTTCACGTGGCCCTCGTAGCTGTCCGGCGCGGGGAAGTCGTACAGCGACTTCCCCGCGCCGCCGGCGGTCACGTAGACGATGCCGTCGCGCGTGGAGTCGGCGGTGCCGCCGATGGGGACCTTCCGCCCCACGCGCGTGCCGCGGAGCGCGTCGGTGCGCTCGTAGATGTGGTTGTGGCCGTTGATGACCAGATCGACCTTGTGCTTCTCGAAGAGCGGCAGCCAAGCCTCCCGCACTGCCCCGTCCGACGCGTGCGCCTTCGTCGTGGAGAACGCGCAGTGGTGGAAGAAGACGACGATGAAGTCGAGCCCGCGCGTGCGGCGCAGCTCGCCGAGCCGCCGGTCGAGCCACGCGGTCTGCGCGCCCCCGCTGTAGCCGGTGTTGGCGGTGATCTCGTACGAGATGTCGTTGGCGTCCAGGGCGACGACGCCGGTGTTGCCGTAGACGAAGGAGTAGACGCCCGGGGCGTGCGCGGGGTCGAAGCCGTTGCCGGGGAGGGTCCAGCGGGCGCTCTGGCCGCCGTAGCCGTTGGGGGAGTACCAGGCCTCCATGTCGTGGTTGCCGGTGGTGACCATCCAGGGGACGGACGCCGCCACGGACTCTGTCTGGGCGAGGAACTGGTCCCACACGCGCGCGTCGTAGACGTCGGTGGGCTTGCCCGCGCCGCTGTCGTCGGCGTAGCAGATGTCGCCCGCGTGCAGGTGGAACGCAGGGTTCTGGCCGAGGATCAGCTGGTCGTTGGCGAGGGCCTGGTAGCTGACGCCCTGGTCGCCGAAGGCGGTGAACGTGAACTTCTCGGCCTTGCCGCCCTTCTCCGGGCGCTCGGGCGCGGTGCGGAAGGTGCCGATGCCGGAGAAGTGGCGGGGGTCGGCGGGGTCGTACCCGTCGTGCCCCACGCCGTAGTAGTACGTCCGCCCGGGGCGCAGGTTGTCGAGCGCGGCGTGCAGGTACACCTGGTCGACGGCGGGGAGCTTCTTCGACAGCGGCGGCGTGTGCAGGGTGCGCACGTCGGCCTCCAGCTTGAGGCCGAGGTCCCACGGCGCGAGGCCCACCCGGACGTACGGCCGTCTCACCGTGAACGGCACCTGCCAGGAGATCCGCATCTGGGTCCGCGGGTCGGCGCCGAAGGCCAGGTGCCGCCCGAAGGGCGCCACGTGCCTGCCGTCGACCGCCGTGGCGGCGGAGGAGACGAGCGGCGCCGGGGACGATGCGGGCGAGGGACCCGGGGAGGGCGCCGGTCCGGCGTAAGCGTGCGCGGCGCCGCCCAGGAGGCCGGTGCCGGCGACGGCCCCGGTCGTCACCGCCCCGGCGCGCAGCATGCCGCGCCGGGTGAGCGGCCGGGCGAACCGGGCCCGCAGGTATTCGTGCTGCTCCGCCATCGTCATGCGGTCCGCGAGGTGCTCGGGGATGCCTACGCGTGGTGTGTCCATGGCGACCAACGTGCCAGGAACCGGCAACTCCGTTGCGGACTTTGGGTGAACGTGACCTGGCAGCTTCATCATCTGTCCGTATTGTGGACAAGGTGTGTCATCCAACGGGACGGGAGAGTACGGTCCCGGTATGTCTCGCAGCATTCGCCTCGCAGTGATCCCCGGTGACGGCATCGGCCGGGAAGTCGTGGCCCAGGGCCTCAAGGTGCTCTCGGCTGTCCTCCCGTCGGACGTGAAGCTGGAGACCGAGGAGTACGACCTCGGCGCCCGGCGGTACCACGCGACCGGCGAGATCCTCCCCGACGCCGAGCTCGCGTCCCTCAAGGGTCACGACGCGATCCTGCTCGGGGCGATCGGCGACCCCTCCGTGCCCGCCGGCGTGCTGGAGCGCGGCCTGCTGCTCAAGCTGCGGTTCGCCTTCGACCACTACGTGAACCTGCGGCCCTCGAAGCTCTTCCCGAACACGGCCACCCCGCTCGCCGGGCGCCCCGACATCGACTTCGTCGTCGTCCGGGAGGGCACCGAAGGCCCCTACACCGGCAACGGCGGCTCCCTGCGCACCGGCACCCCGAACGAGGTCGCCACCGAGGTCAGCGTCAACACCGCCCTCGGCGTGGAGCGCGTGGTGCGCGACGCCTACGAGCGGGCCCAGGCGCGCCCCCGCAAGAAGCTGACGCTCGTCCACAAGAACAACGTCCTCGTCTACGCCGGACAGCTGTGGAAGAGCACCTTCGACCGGGTGGGCCGGGAGTACCCCGAGGTCACCACCGACTACCTGCACGTGGACGCGGCGACCATCTTCATGGTCACCCGGCCCGAGCAGTTCGACGTGATCGTCACCGACAACCTCTTCGGCGACATCCTCACGGACCTCGCCGCGGCCGTCACCGGCGGCATCGGCCTCGCCGCCTCGGGCAACATCAACCCCGACGGGGCCTTCCCGTCCATGTTCGAGCCGGTCCACGGCTCCGCGCCCGACATCGCGGGCACCGGCAAGGCGGACCCCACCGCCACGGTGCTCTCCGTGGCCCTGCTCCTGCGCCACCTCGGCTACGAGGCCGAGGCCGCCCGCATCGAGACGGCCGTCGCCGAGGACCTGGCCGCCCGGGACGGGGCCGCGCCCCGCACGACGGACGAGACCGGCGACGCACTAGCCCTGCGAGTAACCGGCTAGCTCCCGGCCGCTGACTCAGCGCGCGGCCGGATGCGACCATCGATCCAGGGCCGCGCGTACGTTTTCCGTCCACGGCCCCACGAGCGATAATCGAACGTGGGGCCGCGGCATGAGGGGAAGCTCGGATGCTCTGACACCGTCAGGGACGGGGCGAGCTCGCGGTCCGCCACACACAACGGTGAAGGACACGCACTCATGACGACGCCCACGATCGAGCTCAAGCCCTCTTCGCACCCGCTGTCGGACGCGGAGCGGGAGCAGATCCTGGCCAACCCCGGCTTCGGCCGCCACTTCACCGACCACATGGTGACGATCAAGTGGACGGAAGGCCGGGGCTGGCACGACGGCCAGCTCGTTCCGTACGCGCCGCTGTCGATCGACCCGGCGAACATGACACTGCACTACGCGCAGACGATCTTCGAGGGCGCCAAGGCCTACCGCCAGCCCGACGGCTCCGTCGCCATCTTCCGGCCCGAGGAGAACGCCAAGCGCCTGCAGGCGTCCGCGCGCCGGCTCGCCATGCCCGAACTGCCCGTCGAGACCTTCATCGAGGCGTGCGACGCGCTGGTGAAGCAGGACAAGGCGTGGGTGCCCGGCTCCGGCGAGGCCTCGCTCTACCTGCGTCCGTTCATGTTCGCGACCGAGGTCGGCCTCGGTGTCCGCCCGGCCAACGAGTACATGTTCGTGGTCATCGCCTCGCCCGCCGGCGCCTACTTCCCCGGCGGCGTGAAGCCGGTCTCGGTCTGGCTGAGCGAGGAGTACGTGCGCGCGTGCCCCGGAGGCACCGGCGCCGCCAAGGCCGGCGGCAACTACGCCGCCTCCCTCGTCGCCCAGGCCCAGGCCATGGAGCACGGCTGCGACCAGGTCGTCTGGCTGGACGCCATCGAGCGCCGCTGGATCGAGGAAATGGGCGGCATGAACCTGTACTTCGTGTACGGAGACAAGATCGTCACCCCCGAGCTCACCGGCTCGCTCCTCCCCGGCATCACCCGCGCCTCGCTGATGACGATCGCCGCCGACCTCGGCTACGAGGTCTCCGAGGGCCGCATCTCCGTGGACGAGTGGAAGAACGGCTGCGCCGACGGCACCCTCACCGAGGTCTTCGCCTGCGGCACCGCCGCCGTCATCACCCCGGTCGGCACCGTGAAGTCCGCGCGCGACGGCTGGACGGTCGCCGACGGGCAGCCGGGCGAGGTCACCATGAAGCTCCGCAAGGCGCTCCTCGACATCCAGACCGGTGTGGCCGAGGACACCCACGGCTGGATGCACCCCCTGGGCTGAAGCCCGCGCTGACGTACGTCCGTATGCCCGCATCCACGGATGCGGGCATACGTGTGTACGGGACGAGGCACGTACGTGTGTCCGGACGGGAGCCCGCGTGACGCCCCGGCGAGGGGCCTGCGCGCGTCACCCCGTGAACGCAACGCACGCAAGTACGCGTGATCGTTGCCGGCCGGACCCTTGTCCGCCCCGTGCCGTTCCGCCACCGTGATCCACCATGGGACAGCACTGGAAGAAGATCTGGGTCGGTTCGGCCGGCAACATGGTCGAGTGGTTCGACTGGTTCGTCTACGCGTCGTTCGCGACGTACTTCGCGGGCTCCTTCTTCCCCGCGGGCAATGACACCGCGAAGCTGATGAACACCGCCGGCATCTTCGCCGTCGGCTTCTTCATGCGCCCCGTGGGCGGCTGGCTGCTGGGCCGGGTCGGCGACCGGAAGGGCCGCAAGGCGGCCCTCACGCTGACCGTCTCCCTGATGTCCGCCTCGGCCGTGCTCATCGCCGTCGCGCCGACCTACGCGGTCGCCGGCTACGGCGGCGTCGCCGTCCTCCTCGTCGCCCGGCTGCTGCAGGGCCTGTCGGTCGGCGGCGAGTACGCGGCCAGCGCCACGTACCTCACGGAGGCGTCCGCGCCGGGCCGCCGCGGCTTCGCCTCCAGCTTCCAGTACGTGTCGATGACGGCCGGCCAGATCCTCGGCCTGGGGCTGCAGATCGTGCTGCAGCACACCCTCTCCAGCGACGAGCTGCACAGCTGGGGCTGGCGCATCCCCTTCGTCGTGGGCGCGCTCGGCGCGGCCGTCATCTTCTACCTCCGCCGCAACATGCTGGAGACGGAGGCGTACACGGAGGCCACGGGGGAGAGCACCGAGGAGAGCGCCGGGGCCGCCGCCGAGCGCGGCACCATCCGGGCCCTCATGCGGCACAAGCGCGAGGCCTTCCTCGTCATCGCCCTCACCATGGGCGGCACCGTCGCGTACTACACGTACACCACTTACCTGACGAAGTACCTGTCCAACAGTGCGGGCCTGCCCAAGCAGACCGCGACCCTGGTCAGCTTCTGTGCCCTGCTGGTCTTCGCCTGCCTGCAGCCCCTCGCGGGCGCCCTCTCGGACCGCATCGGCCGCCGCCCTCTGCTGGTCACCTTCGCGGTGGGCTCCACCTTCCTCACCGTGCCGATCATGACCATGCTCAAGCACGCGGGCTCGTTCTGGCCGGCCCTCGGCCTGTCCCTGCTCGCCCTGGTCGTCGTCACCGGCTACACCTCCATCAACGCGTGCGTGAAGGCCGAGCTCTTCCCGACGGGCATCCGGTCGCTGGGCGTCGCGCTGCCGTACGCCATCGCCAACGCGCTCTTCGGCGGCACGGCCGAGTACGTGGCCCTGTGGTTCAAGAACGGCGGCATCGAGTCGGGCTTCTACTGGTACGTGGCCGGCTGCGCCGCCGTGTCGCTGGTCGTCTATCTGACGATGCGGGAGACGCGGGACATCGACCTCAAGCGGGTCGGCGGCGCACCCGAGGGCGCTCCGGCGGACCCGGGCAAGGTGCCCGCATCCTGAGACCCGCCCGCACGGCGGAACCGGCGTGTGCCAAGATGCACCTATGCTCCCGTTCGCCATGATTATTGGCAGCAGGCGCGCCGGTCCGCAGTGACCGCTCCCGTACCACCCGTACGGAGCGGACACCGTCGTCCCAGACCCGCGCGCAGACCTCTCGCACCCGCGAGAGGTTTTTGCGTTTTCCGGCCCACCCGCGCCGGGGAACGCAGGGCGGGGCAGGCCCGGGGACGGTGGAACGGGTAATTCCGGTAGACCGACATCCTCACAGGAGTCAGAGCAGCATGACGGACGCAACCGACGGCCCCGACGAACGCACCCACGTCGACGACCGCTTCCACGTCTTCGACACCACGCTGCGCGACGGCGCGCAGCGCGAGGGCATCAACCTCACCGTCGCGGACAAGCTGACCATCGCCCGGCACCTGGACGACTTCGGCGTCGGCTTCATCGAGGGCGGCTGGCCGGGCGCCAACCCCCGGGACACCGAGTTCTTCCAGCGCGCCCGCGAGGAGATCGACTTCCGCCACGCGCGGCTCGTCGCGTTCGGCGCCACGCGCAAGGCGGGCGTGCGGGCCGAGGACGACCCGCAGGTCGCCGCGCTGCTCGACTCCGGCGCCCCGGTGATCACCCTGGTCGCCAAGTCCCACGACCGGCACGTCGAACTGGCCCTGCGCACCACCCTCGACGAGAACCTCGCCATGGTGCGCGACACGGTCGCCTACCTGTGCGGGCACGGCCGCCGCGTCTTCGTCGACTGCGAGCACTTCTTCGACGGCCACCGCGCCAACCCGGACTACGCCCTCGAAGTCGTCCGCACCGCGTACGAGGCGGGCGCCGACGTCGTCGTCCTGTGCGACACCAACGGCGGCATGCTGCCCGCGCAGGTCGGCGCGACGGTGCGGGAGGTCATCGAGGCGACCGGCGCCCGCCTGGGCATCCACGCGCAGGACGACACCGGCTGCGCAGTGGCCAACACCCTCGCCGCCGTGGACGCCGGCGCGACGCACGTGCAGTGCACCGCCAACGGCTACGGCGAGCGCGTCGGCAACGCCAACCTGTTCCCCGTCGTGGCCGCCCTGGAGCTCAAGTACGACCGCCGCGTGCTGCCGCACGGGGCGCTGGCCGAGATGACGCGCATCTCGCACGCCATCGCCGAGGTCGTCAACCTCACGCCCTCCACGCACCAGCCCTACGTGGGCGTCTCGGCGTTCGCGCACAAGGCCGGGCTGCACGCCTCCGCGATCAAGGTCGACCCGGACCTGTACCAGCACATCGACCCGGAGCGGGTCGGCAACACCATGCGCATGCTCGTCTCCGACATGGCCGGCCGCGCCTCCATCGAGCTCAAGGGCAAAGAGCTCGGGGTCGACCTCGGCGGCGACCGCGAGCTGGTCGGCCGCGTCGTGGGGCGCGTCAAGGAGCGCGAGCTGGCGGGCTACACCTACGAGGCGGCCGACGCCTCCTTCGAACTGCTGCTGCGCGAGGAGGCCGAGGGGCGCGCGCGGCGCTACTACCGGATCGAGTCCTGGCGGGCGATCGCCGAGGACCGGCCGGACGGCACGCACGCCAACGAGGCCACCGTGAAGCTGTGGGCCAAGGGGGAGCGCATCGTCGCCACCGCCGAGGGCAACGGCCCCGTCGACGCGCTCGACCGGGCGCTGCGCGTGGCGCTGGAGCGCATCTACCCGCAGTTGGCCGCGCTCAAGCTGACCGACTACAAGGTGCGCATCCTGGAGGGCGGCCGGGGCACGGGGTCGATCACCCGGGTCCTGGTCTCCACGAGCGACGAGAGCGGCGAGTGGTCGACGGTCGGCGTCGCCGAGAACGTGATCGCCGCATCGTGGCAGGCGCTCGACGACGCCTACGCGTACGGGCTGAGGCGTGCGGGCGTGGAGCCGCGGGAGTGAGCCCCTGGGCGCGCCCCGGAGCGTGGCCGGGGGCGCGTCACAGGCCCTGAGGAGCGAGCCCGGCGCCGAGCAGGTCGTACGCCCGCCCGGCGTCGGCGTGGGCCGCGGCCAGGACGGCGGCGGTGATGCGGCCGGACGCCAGGCGCCGGAAGTTGTCCCGCGCGAGGACGTGGTGGACGGCGATGACCTGCGCCGCCGCCAGACCCGCCGTCACCTCGTCCGCCCCCGCCTCCGCCAGGGCTCCGGCCAGTGCCCGTTCGTCCTCGGCGGCGTACTGCATGAGGCGGGCCGCCAGGCTCGGCGTCGAGTAGAGCATGTCCCGGAAGGCCAGTACGGCGGGCACGTCGCACAGGCCGGTGACGGGGTCGCCGGCGTCGAGCCGGGCGTGGAAGTGGGCGCGGAGCGCGGCCAGGGGGGACTCGCCCGGGGCCCGGCCGCGCACGACGCGCGCCGCCTCCCCCTGGTGGTCGGCGATGCGGTGGAGGGCCAGGTCCTCCTTGGCGGGGAAGTAGCGGAACAGCGTCGGCTTCGACACCTCCGCGGCCGCCGCCACCTCCGCCACCGACACCCGGTCGAAGCCGCGCTCCAGGAACAGCGCGATGGCGGTCTCGGACAGCGTCTGCCGCGTGCGCTGCTTCTTGCGCTCCCGCAGCCCGGTCGTCTCCTCGGTCACGAGGCCACCCTAACAGAATCTACGTTACTCGGAATCTTTTGTTACTCGGTTGCATTTTCTGGCCGGGCGGTCTTTCATGAGCGCATGACGACCACCACCGCCGAAGCGACGACCGCCACCGACGTCCTGATCGTGGGCGCCGGCCCCACCGGCCTCACCCTCGCCTGCACCCTCGCCCGCGCGGGAGCGGCCGTACGGATCATCGACAAGTCCCCGGAACCCCACCGCGCCTCCCGCGGCAAGGGCATCAACCAGCGCACCCGCGAGCTCTTCGACGACCTCGGTGCGGGCGCGGAGGCCGCGGCCTCGGGCACCGAGCACATCGCCCTGCGCAAGTACCGCGACGGCGTGGCGATCGCCGACACCGTCCCCTTCGCGGACCGCACCCCCACGCCCGCCACCCCGTACGCCAGCGGGCTGCTCATCCCCCAGTGGCGCACCGAGGAGATCCTGCGAGGCAGGCTCGCCGGCCACGGCGTGGAGCCGGAGTTCGGCAGCGAGCTGACCGGGTTCACCCAGGGCGCGGACGGCGTCGTCGCGACGCTCGCCGACGGGCGGCGCATCGAGGCCGCGTACCTCGTCGGCTGCGACGGCGGCCGCAGCCCCGTGCGCAAGGCGCTCGGCGTGACCTTCGAAGGCCGCACCGACGCCGAGGAGTGCATGGTGATCGGCGACGTCCGCGCCGACGGGCTCGACCCCGCCTACTGGCACCAGTGGTTCGACGAGGACGCGGCGGTCATGCTCTGCCCCTTCCGCGGCAGCGCCCACTGGCAGCTGCAGGGCACGCCCGAGCGCGACGCGGACGGACGGCCCCTCGCGCCGACCCTGGAGTCGTTCCAGAGGCTCGTCGACCGCTGCTCCCGGCAGGCCGGCATCCGGCTGTCCGACCCCACCTGGTTCTCCACCTACCGCATCAACGTCCGGATGGCCGGCCGCCTCCGCACGGGGCGGGTGCTCCTCGCCGGGGACGCGGCGCACGTCCACTCCATCGCGGGCGGGCTGGGCATGAACACCGGCATCCAGGACGCCTTCAACCTCGGCTGGAAACTCGCGTACGTGGTGCGCGGCCTGGCCGCGCCCGGCCTGCTGGACACCTACGAGGAGGAGCGGCTGCCCGTCGCCGCCTGGACGCTCGGCCTCACCGACGAGCGGCTGCGCGCGGTGACCGAGGGCGTGAAGCGGGCCGGCGTCGGCACGGAGGCGGTGATCACGGACGACGTCACCACGCTGGGCGTGGGCTACGGCTGGAGCTCGCTCGCATGGGGCGGGGCGAACGCGGGCGAACGGGCCCCCGACGGGCCCTGCGGCGACGGCCGGCTCTTCGATGTCTTCGCCGGGCCGCACTTCACGCTGCTGGGCTTCGGCCGGGGGAGCGCGCAGGCCCTGACGGAGGCGGGGGAGGAGTGCGCGGACCGCCTGCGCACGTGCCTCGTCGACGACCCCGAGGGGCACGCCCGGCGCGCCTACGGGATCGGGGAGGGCGAGGACGCCCTGGTGCTCGTACGGCCCGACAACCACATCGCGCTGAGCACGGGCGCGGACCGGGGCGCGGAGATCGCCGGCCGTCTCCTGCGCCTCGGCCACTGACACCGCACGGGGCCTCAGGCCTGGGGCGCGGCCTTGACCGCGGAGATGTCGAAGGTCAGCTTCACCTTGTCGCTGACCATGACCCCGCCGGCCTCCAGGGCGGCGTTCCAGGTCAGACCCCAGTCGGAGCGCAGGATCTCGGCGCCGCCCTCGAAGCCGACGCGCTCCATGCCGTAGACGTCGGTGGCGGAGCCGTTGAACTCCAGGTCGATGGAGAGCGGGCGGGTGACGTCCTTGATGGTGAGGTCGCCGGTGATGCGGTAGCGGTCCCCGCCGAGCTGCTCGGCGGCGGTCGAGCGGAAGGACATCAGCGGGAAGCCCTCGGCGTCGAAGAAGTCCCCGCCGCGCAGGTGGGCGTCGCGGTCCTTCATGCCGGTGTCCACGCTCGCGGTGCGGACGTCGATGGTGGCGGTGGAGCGGGACGGGTCGGTGCCGTCGAGGCGCAGGGTGCCCTCGTGCTCGGTGAAGGCGCCCTTGACGTTGGTCACCATGGCGTGGCGGACGGTGAAGCCGATGCTGCTGTGGGCGGGGTCGATGGTGTAGTCGCCGGTGAGGGCGGCGAGTGCGGGGTCGACGGCGCGCGGGGCGGGGACGGCGGCCGGGGCGGTGCTCTGCTTGCGGCTGAAGAGGCCCATGGTGTGCTCCTGAGGCTGAGTTCGAAAGCGGCCTGGCAAGTTCGTTGAAGATTCAACTTAACTCTGAAGATACGGTAGCGCGAACTCGTTAAACATTCAACATCTAGGGAGGGGTCAATTCCGGCCTACCCCGGCCGACACGGCCGGCGCACCATTGCCGCTCCTTCCCGCCCCGTGCCACCGTGTGCCTCCGGCACCGTCCGCACCGTCCCGCACCGCGCCCCGGGGAGGCCCCGCCGTGCAGCCCGGTCCCGCCGTTCCCCGCCCGCCCGCCTGGACCCGCAGAGGCTTCCTCGCCGCCTCCGTCACCGGCACCCTCGGCTTCACCACCGCCATCCGCGGCGGCAGCGACGACGCCGGCGAGGGCGACGCGTTCGCCACCCTCCGCGCCCGCTGGCGCGGCCTCATGCTCGGCACCGGCTTCGACCCCGCCGCCGAGCCCTACGCCACCGCCCTGCGCCGCACCGGAGACCTCGCCCGCACCTACCGCGCCGGCATCGCCCCGGGCCCCGCCTCGCTCTGGCCGGACGCCCCCTTCGACCCGCCCTCCGGCATCACCCGCAGCTACGCCCGCCTGCACACCATGGCCCGGGCCTGGGCTCAGCCCGGCACCGGGCTCACCGGAGACCCCGCCCTCGCCGCCGACACCCTCGCCGGCCTCGACCACGTCCACGCCCGCGTCTACCACCCCGCCACCACGCCCACCGGCAACTGGTGGGAATGGCAGATCGGCAGCCCCCGGCTCCTCCTCGACAGCCTCGCGCTCCTCCACGACGAGGCCGGCGCCGCACGGCGCACCGCGTACCTCGCCGCCGTCGACCACTTCGTTCCCGACACGATGCTCGGCGACTACACCGGCACCAGCACCGGCGCCAACCGCGTCGACCTGTGCCGCGTCGTCGCCCTCCGAGGCATCCTCGGCGCCTCCGCCGCCAAGACCGCCCTTGCCCGCGACGCCCTCTCGCCCGTCTTCCCGTACGTCACCCGCGGCGACGGCCTCTACGCCGACGGCTCCTTCGTCCAGCACACCCACGTCGCCTACTCCGGCACCTACGGCCAGGTGCTCCTCGACGGGCTCGGCCGGCTCCTCGCCCTGCTCCACGGCTCCCCCTGGGAGATCACCGACCCCGCCCGGCGGACCGCCTACGACAGCGTCGAGAAGGCGTACGCGCCGCTGATCCACGACGGGCTCGTCATGGACAGCGTCTCCGGCCGCGCCGTCAGCCGCGGCCTGCAGGCCGCGGACCCCGCCACGCCGCCGCAGAGCGACCACCAGCGCGGACACGCCCTCATCGCCGCCATCGCCCTCCTCGCCACCAGCGCAACCCCCGCCGAACGCACCCGCTGGCACGCGCTGATCAAGGGCTGGGCCGCCCGCGACACCACCCTCCCGCTGCTCACCGACCCCGCGCTCCCCGTCGCCGACCTCGCCCGGCTCGCCGCCGCCTGCGCCGCGCACGGGGCCCCCGCCCCCGCCCCCGTGGAGCACCGCCTCTTCCCCGCCATGGACCGCGCCGTGCACCGCCGCCCCGGCTGGACGGCCGGCATCGCCATGGCCTCCGACCGCATCGCCCACTACGAGAACGGCAACGGCGAGAACCCGCACGGCTGGCACACCGGCGCCGGAATGCTCTACTGGTGGCGCGCAGGCGCAGGCGCCCCGTACACCGACGCCTTCTGGCCCACCGCCGACCCCTACCGGCTGCCCGGCACCACCGCCTCAACCAAGCCCCTCGCCGGCAACGAAGGCGGCGCATGGGGCGAGCCCCGGCCCGCCGTGCGCTGGGTCGGCGGCGTGAGCGACGGCGAGTACGCCGTGATCGGCCAGCACCTCAAAGGGCTCTCCTCCACCCTTGAGGCCCGCAAGACGTGGATCTGCACCGCGGACGCCGTCGTCTGCCTCGGCGCCGGCATCACGGCGCGCGACGGCCACCCCGTCGTGACCACCGTCGACCACCGCAACCTCGGCGCGCACGGGGCGCCCGCCCTCCTCGTCGACGGCGTCCCCCAGCCGCTCACCGACGGCTGGAGCGCCCGCTACGAAGCCGCCCGCTGGATCCACCTCGAAGGCCACGGCGGCTACGTCTTCCCCGGCCGTCTCCCCGGCGCCGCCCCGCTCCACGCCCTGCGCGAGTCCCGCACCGGCTCCTGGCGCGACATCAACACCGGCGGCGCCCCCGACCGCCTCACGCGGCGCTACCTCACCCTCTGGCACCCCCACGGCACCGACCCCGAGGACGCCGCCTACGCCTACCTCCTCATGCCCGGTGCGGGGCCCCGTGCCCTGGCCGGCCGCGCCGCCGACGACACCTGGCTCGGACTCCTCGCCAACACCGCCGGCTGCCAGGCCGCGCACCTGCCCTCCCTCGGCCTCACCGCCGCCGCCTTCTGGACCCCCGGCACCGCCGGCCCCCTCACCTCCTCGGCCCCCGCCGCCGTGCTCATCCGCGACCACGGCCGGACCGCTACCCTCCATATGGCCGAACCGCCACGCACCGGTGCCCCCGTCGAGATCACCTGGGACCGCCCCGTGCGCCGCGTCACCGCGCACGACGCCACCGTCCGCGTTCTGTCGACAGGCGACAGTCTCCGGCTCCGCGTCGCCCCCGGCACCGCCTGCGCCCCGCACCGCTGCTCCGTAGCCCTGGCATGACGGGGCGTGGCGCCGTTTCCGGCCCGTCGCCCGTCAAGTTCACTTGCCTACGGCTCAGGGGCGGGAGTTTTGTGGAACTTCCACAGGAGTACCCCCCGATCGGGGGGACCCCCGCTCCGGGTCGCTGCGGCCCTCTGTGCCGCCTGCCCACCAAAAGGCACATGACGTTGTATGGAAACGACATGAGTTTCGGACGGTCCCGCCACGTACCGTCTATGCATGAGCAATCTCGAAGGTGCGCCCGTAGAGGCGAGTGACGTCCGTGGGCGCGTCGCCGAGCTGCACGCCATTCGCGAGCAGGTTCGGCGTGGTCCGAGCGAGCGAGCGACCCAGGCCCAGAAGGCCAAGGGCAAGCTGACGGCCCGGGAGCGTATCGACCTCCTGCTGGACGAGGGGTCCTTCTCGGAGGTGGAGCCGCTCCGTCGGCACCGTGCCTCCGGCTTCGGTCTGGAGAGCAAGAAGCCGTACACCGATGGTGTGATCACGGGCTGGGGGACGGTGCACGGGCGGACCGTGTTCGTCTACGCGCACGACTTCCGGATCTTC
>NZ_JOFL01000018.1 GCF_000719265.1 Streptomyces roseoverticillatus
AGCAGCCCGCTCCCCACCAGCCCAGACCCATGCGCAAGGTCTCCTCACGCACCCGCACTCGCGACGGCAGGAGCACGGCGGCCCACCACCCACCAAGCGACAGGCACCCGACGGAGTCGCACCCCCCACCCCACCCCCCGCTGCCAGCCTGCTCTCACCCGCACCCACCCCACGGATCCGCACCCACCCCACCACCACCCACCACCCCACCCCGCCGGACGGCCCCGCCGTGGCAACCGGCGGTTCAGTGACCGCGCTTGATCCGCATGAACGTGAGCACGGCGACGGCGACCGGTACGGAGAGGAGGACGCTCCAGGGGAGCAGTCCGGCCGCTACCAGAGCACCGCAGAGCGGCAGCGTGAGGAGCGTCGGGAGGGCCGGGATCAGGGCTGCGGCGGTGGCAGTGCGCGGGCTGCGGCGGGTCATTCGGATGCTCCTTCGCGGGCGAGGTCCAGGTAGTCGGCCAGGTCGCCCCAGCTCTCCGTGGCGGCGGGCGGCTCGCCGGACATGGCGTGCGGGGCCTCGCGCCAGGCGCCCCGTACGGCCGCGGAGGTGGCGGTGTCGCCGCCGCGGAAGCGCTCGCTCAGTTCGTCCATGCGGGCCACCAGTCGCCGCACCCTGGGGTCCGTCGCCGGCACCCCGGCCGTACGGAGCCGCTCGGCCCGGCGGTACAGCTCCGGCCACTCGACCTCCAGGAGGTAGTGCGCGGCGGGGCCCACGGCGGCGGCGTGGTCCTGGAGGAGCCGGAGCTGGTCCGCGTCGAGACGGTCCCGGAGGGCCTGCGCGCGGTCCGGGGCGGTGGCGCCGGTGGCCTGCAGGGCGTCGAGGAGGTCGGTGGTCGCGGGGGCGCGGCCCGCGGTGAGCTCGGTGTCCAGGCGCCGGAGGCGTTCGCGCAGGGACGTGAGGGACGCGAGGGCGGCTTCCACGCCGGCCAGGTGGTCCCGTACGAGCCGGGTCGGATCGACGCCGCCGTCCAGGCAGGTGGCGATGGATTCCAGGCCGAGCCCGAGGCTCCGCAGGGCGAGCACCTGGTAGAGGCGGACGAGGTCGTCCTCGGTGTACTCCCGGTGCCCTCCCGGCGTGCGCCGGGAGGGGCTGAGCAGGCCGATGGTGTCCCAGTGGTGCAGGGTGCGCACGGTGAGGCCGCAGGCCTCGGCGAGGGCGCCCACTTTCCAGGTGCCGGAAGCGTTCATGAGGTAACGATGCCTCCTCACGCGGCGTGAGGTTCAAGCCCGGGACGGCCCGGCGCCGGCCCGCCGCCCGCCGGCCCATCCGCGTCCGCCACCGTGGCTCGTCCTCACGGCGACGCTGTCCTTCGGCGCCCCCGCGCAGTAGGGTGCGGCCCGCCGTCTCCTTCCGGTTCAGCACCTCCCGTACGCACGGACCTCCGTATCTGCGCAGAGAGGGAAGCCGCATGAGGAAGAGATACAGACCCACCCGTACCGGCAGCCGTGCTCGCTCCATGCGACTCGTGGCCGCGGCCGCCCTCGCGGTGCTGTTCGCGGCCGCGCCCGGGGTCGCTTCGGCGGGTGCCCGGAGCGTGGGCAAGCCCGCGGCGGCCGAAGCGGGGCACCAGGCCAGGGCCACCGTCTTCGGTTCCTCCGTCGCCGCGGCGCGCAATGCCGACGGGCGGCTGGAGTTCTTCGGCACCAACAGCGGGGACGCGATCTTCCACCGCTTCCAGAACAGCATCGGCGGCAGTTGGTCGCCCTGGGCGCAGTTCGACGGCGGGCTGCGGGCGGTCGCCGCCGAGACCAACGCCGACGGACGCGCCGAGCTGTTCGGCGTGAACGGCGGTGGAGCGATCTTCCACCGGTGGCAGACGTCGCCGGGTGGTGCGTGGTCGGGGTGGGAGCAGTTCGACGGTGCGCTGACGTCGATCGCGGCGGCCCGTAACGCCGACGGCCGGCTGGAGATCTTCGGGGCCAACAGCGCCGGCAACGTCTATCACCGCTGGCAGACCGCCATCGGCGGCCCCTGGTCGAACTGGGCGCAATTCGACGGCGCGTTGACGCAGGTCGCCGCCGAGACCAACGCCGACGGGCGGGTGGAGCTGTTCGGTGTGAACAGCGCAGGAGGCATCTTCCACCGGTGGCAGACGTCGCCGGGTGGTTCGTGGTCGGGGTGGGAGCAGTTCGACGGTGCGCTGACGTCGATCGCGGCAGCGCGCAATGCCGACGGGCGGCTGGAGATCTTCGGCACCAACAGCGGGGACGCGATCTTCCACCGCTTCCAGACCACCATCGGCGGCGGCTGGTCGCCCTGGGCGCAGTTCGACGGCGCGCTGAGCCAGGTCGCCGCGGAGACGAACGCCGACGGCCGCGTGGAGCTGTTCGGCGTGAACAGCGGCGGATACCCCTTCCACCGCTGGCAGACCGCCATCGGCGGCCCCTGGTCGAACTGGGTCCAGTTCGACGGCCTGCTGAGGGGCTGACGCCGGGGCGCCACCTTCCCACCGCCCTCCCGCCACCTTCCCACCGCCTTCCCACCCTCCCCGTCCGGCTGGCCGGAACCCGTCCACCCGGGCAGCCGTGGGCCGGGAAGGTGTGGGGCAAGATGGGCCTATGGGGACCTTCGCTGCGCACGATGGTCTGATCGCCGGCCGGTACCGCCTGTCCGGGCGGATAGGGCGCGGCGGCATGGGCACCGTATGGCGTGCCACCGACGAGCTGCTGGAGCGGCAAGTCGCTGTCAAAGAGCTCCATATGGATGAGATGGATGAGAGTGACGGCGATAACGGAACCTGTCCCGCCGGTCTCTCCGACTGCGACCGTACGCTCCGCGAGGCTCGCGCGGCCGCGCTCATCAGTCATCCGAACGTCGTCGCGCTCCACGACATCGTCGTGCAGGACGCCCGGCCCTGGATCGTGATGGAGCTCGTGGACGGGCGCGCCCTGTCCGAAGTGCTGGCCGCCGAGGGGCCGGTGGGCCCGCGGGAGACGGCGCGGATCGCGATCGCCCTGCTCTCCGCCCTGCGCGCCGCGCACGCCCGCGGAGTCCTGCACCGCGACATCAAGCCACCGAACGTCCTCCTGGAGACGGCGACCGGCCGCGTCGTCCTGACCGACTTCGGTGTCGCCCAGGTCCGCGGCGCGACGACGATCAGCGAGACGGGCGCGTTCGTGGGGTCGCCGGAGTACACGGCGCCGGAGCGCATGTCGGGCGGTTCCGCCGGGCCCGCGTCCGACCTGTGGTCCCTGGGGGTGCTGATGTGCGCGGCGCTGAGCGGGGTGACGCCCTTCCGTCGCGACTCGCTGGGCGGCATCCTGCACGCGGTCGTCCACGACGAGATACGCCCGCCCGCCGCCGCGGCGCCCCTCCTGCCCGTCGTTTGGGGGCTGCTGGAGCGCGATCCCGCGCGGCGGATGGGCGCCGACGAGGCCGAGCGGCTGTTACGGGGCTATCTGGCCTCCGGAAGGGTCGGCGACGGCCCGGGCGGAGGCCCCGCCCCGTACCCGCCGGGCGGCCCCCCGTACAGCCCCCGCGGCCGCACCGTCCTCATGGCCGCCGTCGCCGTCGTCACCCTCGCCGGCACCGGCGCCGGCCTCGCCGTCCTGCTGACCGAGCGCGGCACGGAGGGCGGCCGCCCCGCGCAGGTGTCCAGCGGTCCACTCGTCCGCTCGCCGGGCCCGCCCGTCACCCGCGAACCCCCGGCCAGCGCCCCCGTAGACGCCCCGGAGGGCTATCACGCGGTGCAGGACCCGGCCGGCTTCGCGCTCGCCGTGCCGGACGGCTTCACCCGCTCCTTCGAGCCCCCGCGCGTCTTCTACTACGCCCCGGACCGGCAGACCCGCCTCGCCGTCGTCATCCAGGACCTCCAGCCCGGCGGCGCCGCGGCCGCCCTGCGCGCCTCCGCCGCCGCGGCCCCCGAGCGCTATCCGGGTTACCGCGCCGCCACCCTCCGCGAGACCACCCGCAAGGGATACCCGGGCGCCTCCTGGGAGTTCACCTGGGACGGCCCCGAAGCCGGGGCGGGCGGGGCGCTGCGGACGTACGACACCTGCTGGGACGAGGGCGGCAAGATGTACGAGGTGTGGGTCGCGGGCCCGGCGGGGAAAGCGGCGCAGACGAAACGGCACTTCGATGTCGTCCTGGAGACGTTCATACGGATCCGGCCCGTATCGAGCCCTTAGGTCTGTAAGTTCGGTAACTTTCTGTATCTTCTGTAAGGTCTGTAGGCCCGTAAGGGGATGGTTTGCGCCTTCAAGGTGCGCCTGCCTGCGCCCCCTTGGTAATGATGGGGCCATGACGAACGACGGGGGACGGCCGAACCGGCCCGGCAGCGCCGGTGAGCCCACCAGCTACGACCTTCAGCCACCGAACCGGGCGGTCGCGACGGCCCCCGCGCCCGCCGCTCCGCCGGCTCCGGCGGGCCCGCACACCGCCCCCGCGGCCGAGCCCGGCGCCGGCCGCCGCATCGGCAACCGCTACCGGCTGATCTCCCGCCTCGGACACGGCGGCATGGGCACCGTCTGGAAGGCCCACGACGAGGTCGTCGACCGCGAAGTCGCCGTCAAGGAGCCGCGCGTACCGGACCACCTCCCCGCGTCCGTGCGGGAGAACGTCCACCAGCGCATGCAGCGCGAGGCCCGCGCCGCGGCCCGCGTCGCCCACCCCTCGGTCGTCGCCGTCCACGACGTCGTCGTCGAGGACGGGCGTCCCTGGATCGTCATGGAGCTCGTCCGCGGCCACTCGCTCGGCGACCGGCTGTCCGACGGCACCCTCGACCCGCGCGAGGCCGCCCGCATCGGCCTGGCCGTCCTCGACGCGCTCGGCGCCGCCCACGAGGCCGGCGTCCTGCACCGCGACGTCAAGCCGGACAACGTGCTCCTCGGCCGCGGCGACCGCGTCGTCCTCACCGACTTCGGCATCGCGCAGATCGAGGGCGAGCAGGGCCTCACGGAGACGGGCGCGTTCGTCGGCTCACCCGAGTACGTCGCGCCCGAGCGCGTCCTGGGGCAGCGGCCGGGTCCCGAGTCCGACCTGTGGTCCCTGGGCGTCGTGCTGTACGCGGCGGTGGAGGGCGTCTCCCCGTTCCGCCGCTCCAACACCCAGGCCACCATGCAGGCCATCCTGTCGGCGGAGCCGCAGATGCCGTCCCGCGGTGCGGGCGTCCTCGGCGCGCTCGTCATGCGGATGCTCCACAAGAACCCGGCGGCCCGGCCCGGCGCCGCCGAGATCCGGCAGACCCTGGAGGCGCTCGCCCGCCCGGCGCCGCCCGGGCAGTCCGCCTTCAGCGCCTCCCGCACGCAGCCCACCGGCAGCAAGTGGGTCCCGCCCGTCCTGCAGGGCAACCGCAAGGCGCAGTGGGGGCTCGGCGCCGGCGTGGTGGCCGTGGCGACGGCCTCGGCGCTGCTGATCGTCAACCCGTTCGCCGTCGGGCCGGCCATCCCGCTGCACTGGAAGGTGCGGGACGAGCCGGAGATCGTACGGGCGTCGATGGCGGTGCCGGAGGACTACACGAAGTCGGTCGACACCAACGCCAACTGGGTCTACTTCCAGGACCCCAGCGGCGTCTTCGGGATCTCACTGGACCTGGACACCGCCGAACAGCGGAAGAAGAACACGGGGGACAGGGAGCCGAAGAGCATCGCCTCCGCCGAGGAGGAGGCCAAGAGGATCGTCCGGGTGAACACGGAGGACTCGGCGACCAAGCTCCGGGACGCCAAGGCGACCACGGTCAAGACGTCCCCGTACCAGGGCATGCAGACCGCAGAGGTCCACACCGTCTTCCACCGGAACGGTTCCGACGAAGCCGACCCCATGACCCTCACGCGCTCGTGGGTCGTCGTCAACGACACGAAGACCGCCATGTGGCTGCTGCAAGTGCGGATGCCCGAGAAGGGGCAGGCCCGCAAGGACGGCGACAAGCTCTTCGACGACGTCCTCAAGTATCTGAAGATCCAGGACACGAAGATCCAGGATCAGTAATTACCCACGGGTATTCAAGCGGTACGGGTCCGTCATACGCTCCCCGTATGACGGACTCGGCACACACCGCACCCGTGGCAGCAGCACCGGCACCAGCGGCGGCAGGGAGCCCGCCCGCCGGCGGCAACCCCGTTGCCCCGCCCGGAAGTCGCACTCCAGCCGATGTCGTCACTCCCGCCCTCGTCGCCCGCCTCACCCGCCCCGTCGTGGGCTCCGGCGCCACCGTCAGTCACACGCCCCTGACCGGCCTGCAACTCGCCGGGCTGCCCGAGTCCACCCCTGAGGACGTGGCCACCGCCTTCGCGCGCGCCCGCGAGGCGCAGCAGCACTGGGCGACCGTGCCCGTGGGCGCGCGCGCCGCCGTTCTGCTGCGCTTCCACGACCTGCTCCTCGACCGGCAGTCCGAGGTCCTCGACCTCATCCAGGCGGAGACCGGCAAGGCCCGCCTGCACGCCCACGAGGAAGTGCAGGCCGTGGCCGTCGGCGCCCGCCACTACGGGCGCAGGGGGCCCGCCTACCTGCGGCCGAAGGGGCACGCGGGCGTCCTCCCCGTCCTGACCAAGGTCACCGAGCTGCGCCACCCGCGCGGCGTCGTCGGCCAGATCGCCCCCTGGAACTACCCGCTGGAACTGTCCGTGGGAGACGCCCTGCCCGCGTTCGTGGCCGGCAACGCCGTCGTGATGAAGCCCGACACCGGGACGGCCCTGACCGCCCTGTGGGCGCGCGAGCTGCTGGTCGAGGCGGGGCTGCCGGAGGAGGTCTGGCAGGTCGTGATCGGCGACGGCCCGGTCGTCGGCCCGGCCCTCGTCGCGCACGCCGACTACGTCTCCTTCACCGGCTCCACGCGCACCGGCCGCGAGGTCGCCCAGGGCGCCGCGGCCCGCCTGATCGGCTCCTCGCTCGAACTCGGCGGCAAGAACGCCATGCTCGTCCTCCACGACGCCGACGTCGAGAAGGCCGCCGCGGGCGCCGTCCGCGGCTGCTTCTCGTCCGCCGGCCAGCTGTGCATCTCCATCGAGCGGCTGTACGTGCACGAGTCCGTCGCCGACGCGTTCCTGGAGCGCTTCACCGCCCGCGCGAAGGCGCTGCGGCTCGGCACGGGCCTCGCCTACGGCGCCGACATGGGCTCCCTCGCCTCGCAGCGCCAGCTGGACGCCGTGGTGCGGCACGTCGATGACGCCGTCGCGCAGGGCGCCACCGTCCTCGCGGGCGGCCGCCCGCGGCCCGACGTCGGCCCGTTCTTCTACGAGCCGACGGTCCTCGACGGCGTGAAGCCGTCCATGGCCGTGTGCGGCGAGGAGACCTTCGGGCCCGTCGTCTCCGTCTACCGCTTCCGGGACGAGGACGAGGTCGTCGACCTCGCGAACGCCACCCCGTACGGGCTCAACGCGAGCGTCTGGACCGCGGACGGGCGCCGCGGCCGGGCGGTCGCGGCGCGGCTCCGTACCGGCACCGTCAACGTCAATGAGGCCTACGCGGCCGCGTACGGCAGCGCGCGGGCCCCCATGGGCGGCATGGGCGAGTCCGGGCTGGGCCGCCGCCACGGCTCCGAGGGCATCCTCAAGTACACCGAGGCCCAGACGGTCGCCCACCAGCGCGTCGTACCGCTCGCGCCGGCCTTCGGGCTGGACGACGCGAAGTACGCGGAGGTCATGACCCAGGGCCTGCGGCTGCTGAAGGCACTGCGCCTGCGCTGACCGTCGTGCGCCCCCTGCACGCGCCGCACGTTTTCGTACGGCCCGCACTTTCTCGTACGACCCCGGAGGAACGGAGAGCAGTGTTCGACTACGACGTGATCGTCGTCGGCTCGGGCTTCGGCGGCGCGGTCTCCGCGCTGCGCCTGACCGAGAAGGGCTACCGCGTGGGCGTCCTGGAGGCGGGCCGCCGCTTCATCCGCGAGAACCTGCCCAGGAACTCGTGGGACCTGCGCAACTACCTGTGGGCGCCCGCACTCGGCCTCTACGGCATCCAGCGCATCCACCTCCTCGGCAACGTCATGGTCCTCGCGGGCGCCGGGGTCGGCGGCGGCTCCCTCAACTACGCCAACACCCTCTACGTGCCGCCGGAGGCCTTCTTCCAGGACCGGCAGTGGGCCGGCATCACCGACTGGGAGGAGGAGCTGCGGCCGTACTACGACCAGGCGAGCCGCATGCTCGGCGTCCGCCTCAACCCCACGACGACGCCCTCCGACGTCCACCTGAAGGCGGCGGCGGAGCGCCTGGGCGTGGGGGAGACCTTCCGCAAGGCGCCGGTCGGGGTGTTCTTCGGGGACGGCGAGGACGCCGCCGGCACGCACCGGGCGTCGCCCGGCGAGGAGACCGCCGACCCGTACTTCGGCGGCGCCGGGCCCGCCCGCCGGGCCTGCACCGAGTGCGGCGAGTGCATGACCGGCTGCCGGCACGGCGCGAAGAACACCCTCAACGAGAACTACCTGTACCTCGCCGAGCGGGCGGGCGCCGTCGTCCACCCCATGACCACGGTCGTCGCGGTGAGCGAGCACCGGGACGGCGGCTACCGCGTCGTGACCGTCCCGACCGACAAGCGGCGCGGCTCCGGGGCCGCCCGGCCGCGGGTCCTGCGCGCGGAACGGGTGGTGATCGCCGCCGGGACGTACGGCACCCAGACGCTGCTGCACACCATGAAGGACAAGGGCCTGCTGCCCCGCATCCCGGCCGGGCTGGGCCGGCTGACCCGTACGAACTCCGAGGCCCTGGTGGGCGCGCAGACCGACGACCGCCGCTACGGCAAGGCGAACGGCGGCGCCCGGCCGGACTTCACGCGGGGCGTGGCCATCACCTCCTCCGCCCATCTGGACGACCACACGCACATCGAGCCCGTCCGCTACGGCAAGGGGTCGAACGCGATGGGCGTGCTGTCCGTCCCCCAGGTGCCGGTGGGGACGCGGGCGCCGCGGGCCGTCGCCTTCGCCGCGGGCTGCCTGCGGCACCCGGTGCAGCTGCTGCGGTCGCTCTCCTTCCGGCGCTGGTCCGAGCGGACGATCATCGGGCTCGTGATGCAGTCGCTCGACAACTCCCTGACCACGCACCGGCGCAGGCGCGGCCCGGGCAAGGGCCTGCTGACCGCCGAGCAGGGGCACGGGGCGCCCAACCCCAAGCAGATCCCCGCGGCGGCGATGGCCGCCGGCATCCTCGCCGAGGAGATCAACGGCTTCCCCGGCAGCAACGTGGGAGAGCTGATGGGCACCCCGCTGACCGCGCACTTCCTCGGCGGCTGCCCGATCGGCGCGGACGCCTCGCAGGGCGTCATCGACCCGTACCACCGGCTGTACGGGCACCCCGGGATCTCGGTCGTGGACGGCGCGGCCGTCTCCGCGAACCTCGGCGTCAACCCGTCGCTCACCATCACGGCCCAGGCGGAACGGGCCATGTCCTTCTGGCCGAACAAGGGCGAGCCCGATCCGCGGCCGGAGCAGGGGCGGGCGTACGAACGGATCGAGGCGGTCGCGCCGGTGCGCCCGGCCGTACCCGAAGGCGCCTACGGGGAGCTTAAGTTGAACGCGGAGCCGGTGGTGCGGGCGGTGCAGCCGCTGCCGGATGGGCGGCCGCTGCTCCGGCTGCTGCCGGTGGAGCCGCCGGAGGGGCGGCCGTCCAACGGGCGCGGGTGTCCGTCCGCTTGAGGTTCGGCGACTTGAGGGCCGACTGTTCAACGGCGAAGGGCCCCGGGCCGCCTCCGCGGGGGCGTGCGGGCGGCCTCGGGGCCCTTGACTGCCGGCACCGAGGTCAGGGCAAGGTCGGTGCCGCGGAGCGGCGCCGGGGGGAGCGCCGCTGGTCCTGGGTGGTGCGCGGTGGTGCGGGAGCGTACTGCCTCACTGGTTCGACCAATGGCGGTGCGGGACCAGGAGGTTGGTGCTCTCCTGGCATCGTGCGGGATGGGCCGGACCCGGCGCAACCGTTTCGACCGGATACGGTCGGTTCCAGGCGTCCCCGGAACCGACCGTCCTTGGTGGCAACCGGGCTGCTGTCCCCTGCTGACCGGTCGCCGTGCACCGGAGTGAGGTCCCACGACGCGCGCACTCGCACGTCTCACACTCCGGTGGATCCGCCCTGTCGGTGCCGGGCGCCCAGGTGAACAGGGGCGGAAGCCACGCGTGGATTTCAGGTGGGCCGCTCCTGGCTGGCGCGGGCACCCGGCTCAACGAAGCCGGCCGCCGTACGGTCACGCGCCGTCCGGGTGACGTGACGGCCCGGTCCTCCGAACCCGCATGCGGCACCTGCACAGATCCCCAGATCGCCTCAACGGATCCACGGATCGCTTCAAGGGGGACTGGGTCAGACGCGGCCGCGGCACAGCTCCAGCAGCGTCATGGCGAGCGTGGTGCCGGGCTTGCCGAGCTGGCCGCTGTAGTGGCCGATGACCTCCATCTCGCGGGAGAGGTTCACCCGGCGCCCCCCGGAGGCGATGCGCTCCTGCTGGATCACGGCCGAGACGGCCATCCGTTCCTGGATGAGCCCGATGATCCTGCCGTCGAGATCGTCGATCCGCTGCCGGGCGCCGGTGATCACGCCGGCGGCCTCGTCGGTGCGGGCGCCGGTGTCGGCGGCGGTGCGGGCGGCGGTGGCGGTGGGGGTGCTCATGTCTGATCCTCCAAAAAGGGGCGGCGGCCCCCCGGAGCGGCACGGCCCGGGAAAAGCGACAGGCGCCCCGGGCCTTGTCGGCCCGGGGCGCCTGTGGAAGTCGCTTGTCAGTTGCTCAAGCAGCACGACCATGGCAGCCGGACGGGCCGGATGCCATAGGTAAAGACGAAGGTCTGGTGCTTGCGCATGGGGGACAGTATGGCCCGCGGGCGCCCCCGGGGCCAACGCGGGTGCGGTGTGCTTTCGGATGGTGAGACAAAAGCAAGCACCCGCGCCCCGGTAGAATCGACAAATACAGACCCCTCCTCCACCGCCGGAAGGCCGCTCCCGTGTCAGCAGCACCCCCCGCCGCCCACGACAACACCGCGGAGCCGGTGCTCGTTGTCGACTTCGGCGCGCAGTACGCCCAGCTCATCGCCCGCCGCGTCCGTGAGGCGCGGGTCTACAGCGAGATCGTCCCGTCCACCATGCCGGTGGCCGAGATGCTCGCCAAGAACCCCAAGGCGATCATCCTGTCCGGCGGTCCCTCGTCGGTCTACGAGGAGGGCGCCCCCCGCCTCGACGACGCCCGCGGCCTGTTCGAGGCCGGTGTCCCGGTCTTCGGCATGTGCTACGGCTTCCAGCTGATGGCCACCACGCTCGGCGGCACCGTCGACAACACCGGCGCGCGCGAGTACGGCCGTACGCCGCTGCACGTCAGCAAGACCGGCTCGACCCTCTTCGAGGGCACCCCGGCCGAGCAGTCGGTGTGGATGTCGCACGGCGACGCCTGCTCGGCCGCCCCCGAGGGCTTCACGGTCACCGCCTCCACGGACGTCGTGCCGGTCGCCGCCTTCGAGAACGACGAGAAGAAGCTCTACGGCGTCCAGTACCACCCCGAGGTCATGCACTCCACGCACGGCCAGCTGGTCCTGGAGCACTTCCTCTACCGCGGCGCGGGCATCGAGCCGACCTGGACCACGGGCAACGTGATCGAGGAGCAGGTCGCCGCCATCCGTGAGCAGGTCGGCGGCAAGCGCGCCATCTGCGGCCTGTCCGGCGGCGTGGACTCCGCGGTCGCCGCGGCCCTCGTCCAGAAGGCCATCGGCTCGCAGCTCACCTGCGTGTACGTCGACCACGGCCTGATGCGCAAGGGCGAGACCGAGCAGGTCGAGAAGGACTTCGTCGCCGCCACGGGCGTCCAGCTCAAGGTCGTCGACGCGCAGGAGCGCTTCCTGAACGCCCTCGCCGGCGTCTCCGACCCGGAGACCAAGCGCAAGATCATCGGCCGGGAGTTCATCCGCGTCTTCGAGCAGGCCCAGGCCGAGATCGTGGCCGAGGCCGGCGCGGGCGGCGAGGACGTCGCCTTCCTCGTCCAGGGCACCCTCTACCCCGACGTGGTCGAGTCCGGCGGCGGCACCGGCACCGCCAACATCAAGTCCCACCACAATGTGGGCGGCCTCCCCGAGGACCTGGAGTTCGAGCTCGTCGAACCGCTGCGCCAGCTCTTCAAGGACGAGGTCCGCATGGTCGGCCAGGAGCTCGGCCTGCCGGACGAGATCGTCCAGCGCCAGCCCTTCCCGGGCCCGGGCCTCGGCATCCGCATCGTCGGCGAGGTCACGCGCGAGCGCCTGGACCTGCTGCGCGACGCCGACGCCATCGCCCGCGAGGAGCTCACCGCCGCCGGTCTGGACCGCGAGATCTGGCAGTGCCCGGTCGTGCTCCTGGCCGACGTCCGCTCGGTCGGCGTCCAGGGTGACGGCCGCACGTACGGTCACCCGATCGTGCTGCGCCCCGTCTCGTCCGAGGACGCCATGACGGCCGACTGGACGCGCATGCCGTACGAGGTGCTGGCCCGCATCTCGACCCGCATCACGAACGAGGTCGCCGATGTGAACCGCGTGGTGCTGGACGTGACCAGCAAGCCGCCGGGCACCATCGAGTGGGAGTAGTCCTCCCCGGGCCCCTTCTCGGGGCTTGAGTCGAACGTCGGTGCCGTCGCCCATCCGTTTGGGCGGCGGCACCGGCGTTTGCCGTGGGTACGCTGGCCGTACGGCCGAGAATCCCGTCCATGGGAGGACTTATGACCGCTGAGCCCGCGCACGTCTGGCCGGTGCCGCCGCAGGACGGTTACACCGTGAATGACCTGCTGACGCTGCCCGACCTCCCGCCGCACACGGAGTTGATCGACGGGAGCCTGGTTTTCGTGAGTCCGCAGAGGGATTTCCATACGACCGTCATGTTCCTTCTGGAGCGAGATCTTCGCGCCACGGCCCCCGCTGGATTCCGCGTGCGACGAGAGATGGTCGTGATGATCGACAAGCGCAATGCGCCGGAGCCGGACATCTCTGTCCTGCGCGCTGGGGCGGTGCGCAGCCCGGAGACGACGTACTACCAGGCCAGAGACGTGTTGCTCGCGGTGGAGGTCATCTCGCCGAGCTCGGAGTCCCGTGACCGCGACACTAAGCCGCACAAGTATGCCCTCGCAGGCATTCCGCACTTCTGGCTGGTCGAGATGTCAGCCTCCGATAGCCGGCCGGTCGTGCACGTCTTCGAGCTCGACAACAAGACGCGCGCCTACGCCCCGACCGGGGTGTACCACGACACCCTCAAACTCACTTCTCCCTTCGACATCGACATCGATCTCACCGAGTTCGACCGGCTGTAGCCCACGGCGGAGCCCTGGCGCGACCAGGCTCCGTCAAATTAGTGGCGCGATCGCGAGACGATACGTATCGTTTCAATCCTGAGGTGCGCGCCCCGCGTACGAACCCCAGGAAGGACCCCGCCATGCCCCGGACCGAAACCCGAACCCGTACCGTCACCGTCGCCCCCGGCGTCCACCTGTGGAGCGACGAGCGCGGTGCCGCCGATGCCCCGGCCCTGTTGCTGATCATGGGCGCGCAGGCCTCCGGCCTCGGCTGGACCGAGGAGCTCACCGACGCCCTCGCCGCCCGTCACCGGGTCATCCGCTACGACCACCGCGACGCCGGCCGCTCCACGTGGTCGTTCGACGAGCAGCCCTACCGCATCACCGACCTCGCGGACGACGCCCTCGCCGTCCTGGACGCCCATGGCGTCGAGCGCGCCCACATCGTCGGGCTGTCGCTCGGCGGCATGCTGGCGCAGCTGCTGCTCGCCGACCACCCGGACCGCATCCTCAGTGCCACCCTCATGGGCACCTGCGCGCTGAGCGAGAAGCCGCTCGTCGAGGCCGACGGCACGGAGACCGCCGTCGCCGACCTGCCCGGCATCGACCCGCGCGTCCTGGAGATGTGGGCCCTGCCCGTCGAAGACAACGGCCTGGAGGCCGAGCTGGACCGGCGCGTGGCGCACTGGCGGGTGCTCAGCGGCGAGGAACTGCCGTTCCACGCGGACGAGATGCGCGAGCGCGAGCGGCTGATCATCGAGCACGCGGGGCGCTACGACGTCTCCACCGCCCACGGCCGTGCCGACTACTCCGGCATGGACCGCACGGAGGAGCTGGCGCGCAACACCGTCCCCGTGCTGGTGACCGACGCCTCCGCCGAGCCCGTCTTCCCGCCGCCGCACCCGCGCCACATCGCCCACGTGATCGGCAACGCCCGGACGGTGGCGATGCCGGGCATGGGGCACGCGCTGCCGCGCGAGCACCTCCTGCCGCTGGCCGGGGTGATCCTGGAGCACACGGCAGCCGCCGAAGGGGTGTTCTCCGCGGGTACCCGGCGGTAGCTTCCGTTCCGTACCGAACGGAACAGAGGAGTGCCGATCGTGTCGCAGACGTCGCCCGGGCAGGAGCCCGCAGCCGCAGCCGTGCCTGAGAGCGGGGCCGTGCCGGAAGCCGCCCCCGCACCCGCCCCCGTACCCACTGATCAGCTTCAGTTCGCGATGCCGCCCAAGCACGACACCGTTGAGGAGGAGCGGCGCCACCGCAAGGAGCGGCTCGCGGCGGCGCTGCGGCTGTTCGGGCGGTTCGGCTTCGAGGAGGGCGTCGCGGGGCACATCACCGCGCGGGACCCGGAGTTCACGGATCACTTCTGGGTCAATCCGTTCGGGATGTCGTTCAAGCACATCACCGTGAGCGACCTGATCCTCGTGAACCACAAGGGACAGGTCGTCGAGGGCCGTCACCATGTCAACCAGGCGGCGTTCACGATCCATTCGCAGATCCACCGGGCCCGGCCGGACGTCGTGGCCGCCGCGCACAGCCACTCCACGTACGGGCGCGCGCTGTCCTCGCTGGGGGAGCTGCTGGAGCCGATCACGCAGGACGTGTGTGCCTTCTACGAGGACCACGCCCTCTTCGACGACTACACGGGCGTCGTGGTGGACGAGGAGGAGGGGCGCCGGATCGCCGCGGCGCTCGGGCCGCACAAGGCGGTCGTCCTGCGCAACCACGGGCTGCTGACCGTGGGGGACACGGTGGACGCGGCGGCGTGGTGGTTCATCACCATGGAGCGCTCCTGCCAGGTGCAGCTCGCGGCGAAGGCCGCCGGGAAGCCCGTCCCCATCGACCAGGCCAGCGCCCGGCACACGCGGGACCAGCTCGGCAACGACCTGGCGGCGTGGATCAACTACCAGCCGCTGTACCAGCAGATCACGCGGAGCGAGCCGGAGCTGCTGGGGTAGCGGGCTCCGGCGTGCCGTTACCCCCGCCGTTCGGAGGGGGCGGCTCGTTCTTCCGGGGGTTTTTGCGGTTCTTTTACCTTGTTTACGATGGTCGGGAGCCGAGGCGGTCGCGCCTCGGCTCTGTCGTGCCATGAACCGCGTGCCATGAACCGGTAGGAGAACCATGCGCCTCACCCGTACCGCCGGGCTGTCCGCCGCCCTCGCCCTGACCGGCCTGGCCGTCACGGCGTGCGGTGGGGGAGCCGGGGCCGAGCAGCGGCCGGCGAAGTCCTCCGCGCCGTCCCCGTCCGCCCCGTCGAGCCCCGCGCCCGTCACGGAGAAGCCGGCCCCGGAGGCCGCGCTGCTCAAGGGCGCCGCCAGGGTCGTACGGCCCGAGATCGCCCCCGCCGACGGCGAGAAGGTCGGCGTCGGCCAGCCCGTCGCGATCGTCTTCAAGCAGCAGAAGGTCTCCAAGGAGCTGCGCGCCGGCATCGAGGGCCGGCTGAAGGTCTCCACCTCGCCGCGGGTCCCCGGCGCCTGGCACTGGAACGAGACCAAGGGCGACACCCGCGTCCACTTCCGGCCCGAGAAGTTCTGGCCGGCCGGCACCAAGGTGACCCTGGACGCCCGGCTGGCGGGTGTGAAGCTCGCCGAGGGCACGGCCGCCGCCGGCGACCGCACCGTCTCCTTCACCGTCGGCGACTCGATGGTCAGCACCGTCGACCTCAAGGCCCGCAAGCTGACCGTCGTGCGCAACGGCAAGACGCTGCGCACCATCCCGGTCAGCGGCGGCGACGAGAGCAAGGGCTTCGGCACCCGGGAAGGGATCAAGACGATCCTCGCCAAGGAGGGCAAGGTCGTCATGGACTCGCTCTCCATCGGCATCCCGCGCAACCACCCCGACGGCTTCTACGGGTCGTACGACTACAGCATGCGCGAGACGGTCAGCGGCGAGTACGTGCACGCGGCGCCCGACAACGCCGAGTCCTTCGGCAAGGAGAACGTCAGCCACGGCTGCATAGGCATGTCGACGGCCGACGCGAAGTGGCTGTACGGGCTGAGCCTCAAGGGCGACGTCGTGCAGGTCACCGGCAGCACCAAGCCGAAGCCGATGGACCGCTTCGGCAACGGCTACGGCGACTGGAACCTCAGCTGGGACGAGTGGCTGGAAGACAGCGCGCTGGGGATCCGCACCGGCGCCTGACCACGGTCCCGGGGTTTGCCCGCAGGAGTCTCCAAGAGCCCGCAGGAGCCCGCAGGAGGTTATCCACAGGGGTGAACGCGTTCCGCCTTCCGTCCGTATGGTTCGGATGACGACCAGGACGGACAGGGCGGAACGGAGAGGCGGCGAACGCCATGGCATTCATCGGGCGCGGAAAGCAGGGGGAGAGCGCGCGGTACGCACTGCTGCCGCTGCGCATTTTCCTCGGTGTCACCTTCATCTACGCGGGTCTCGACAAACTGACGGACTCCGGCTTCCTGGCGGACACCGGGCCCGGCTCCATCGGCGAGCTGATGCGCACGGTCCGCGGCACCTCCGCTGTCCCGGATCTGGTCGACCTCGCCCTGAAGAACCCCGAGGGCTTCGGCTATGCGATAGGCCTCGGCGAATTCGCGGTGGGCGTCGGCACCCTCTTCGGCATATTCGCGCGCGTCGCCGCGGCCGGCGGCGCGCTCATCTCCCTCAGCCTCTGGCTCACCGTCAGCTGGCAGACCACGCCGTACTACTACGGCAACGACCTGATCTACCTGATGGCGTGGCTGCCGCTGGTGGTCGCGGGAGCGCCGGTGTGGTCGGTGGACGCGGGCCCGCTCCGGGCGCCGCGCAAGCGGGGAGGCGCGTCACCCCGTAAGTCGCCGGCCAAGCCCTCCCGCAAGCCGGCAGGGAAGCCGGCGGGTAAGCCCTCGGGCAAGGCGGCAGGGAAGCCGGCCGGTAAGCCCTCGGGCAAGGCGGCCCGCGGGTCCAGGAAATGACCCCGCCGCCACGGCGACGTACCCCCGCGGCGACGGTCCGGCGAAATACCTGGTCACCGGAGCCCGGCACGCACACACGCTAGTGCCGTCGGCGCCGCCGTACCGCGAACGCCACCGACGACACCACGCCCGCGAGGCAGAACCCCGCCGCCAGCACGGGCAGCAGCGCGTACGAAGGGAAGTGCAGATCTCCGCGGGCCGCCCCCAGGTACGCGGCCGCGCACACCAGCAGCACGAGCCCGACCACCAGCTTCCCCGGCTCGAAGTCATGACGACGCACGGTCCACCTCCACCTGACCGATACCGGCCTTGAGCCGGATCTCAAGAGTGCCGCGGGAGGGCTTCCCGGACCGCGGCTCCAGCGTGACGTGCTTCTTCTGCCCCGGGCGGACGTCGACGTCGTCGCGCGCCTCGCCGGGGAGGCGGATGTCGCCCACGCCGACATCCATGGTGATCCGGGCCGTGACATCGTCCGGGACGATCAGCTTGAGCTGTCCCGCGCCCACCTCCGCGCGGGTGCTGACCGTGCCGCCCCGCTGCCACGGCAGGCCGGTGAGGTCGAGCTCGCCCACGCCGCTGCCCACGCGGTACTCGTCGCGGACGGCGGCCACGGTCTCCGGGCGCCAGGTGGAGTGCGTCCACTGGGTGGAGACCGACTTCGGCAGGGCCGCAGCGCCTGCCAGCAGGAGGGCGGTGAGGACGGCGGCGACGACCGTGCCGCCGCCGGTGCGGCCGTAGCGGGAGCTGACGGTGATGCCGAGGCCGAAGACGGCCAGCGCGCAGGCCAGGCCGATCTCCAGGCAGGTGCCGAGCGGCTGGTGGCGCCAGGCGAGGCCGGTGCCGAGCGCGAGGGCGACGACGGCGACCAGGAACGTCCAGCCGCCGAGCGGCGTGCCCCCGAGCGGTGTCACGGCGGGCGCGGGGCGGAGCCTGAGCGGGACCTGCTCCTCCGCGGCCCGCGGGCCGTCGTCCGGCCCCCACAGATAGCCGGTGCCGGCGCCGATCGGGCCCGTCGTGCCGTCCTTGATGATCGGGTCGCGCCACCAGGAGGGGCTGCCCGGCGCGGGCGGCGCCTTGGTCTCGGGCGGCGGTGCCGCCGTCTTCTGCGCCTTGTGCGTCTTCTGCGCCGCGGACACGGCGGCCTCGCCGCCGGGCTCGTGGCGGTGGTGCGACCAGTAGGACGCGCCGGCCATGACGGCCGTCAGCATCAGCGCGAAGGACATCACCGCACTGTTGTTGAGCATCGACAGGAACAGGCCGCAGCCCACCAGCGCGCACAGCACCGCCGTCAGCGCCGGGCCGTCCACGCGGCCCGAGAGCATCCGCCGGGCCTCGTTCTCCTCCTCGCCCTCCAGGGGGATCAGCAGCCACGCGAAGCCGTAGAGGATCAGGCCCAGGCCGCCGGAGACCGCCAGCACACCGAGCACCACCCGGAAGATCACGGGGTCGACGTCGAAGAAGCGGCCGAGGCCGCCGCACACGCCGGAGACCACCTTCTGCTCACGGCTGCGCCGCAGCGGCGGCCGGGCGTCCTGCGGATCACCGTGAACCGGACCCGCCTGATGCGCGTCCTGGGGTGTGGGTGTGTCGGTCATACAGAACATGGTGTCAACCGGAACGCGCTTGCGGCACACTCTGCAACCCTGGCCGTTCCCTGAGATCGCCCCTGAGAAGGTGCCGTATATCGTGTCGCGACACAGCACAGCAGGGGAACCGGAGGGCTTCGGGGTGGATGGGTCAGTGCCCGGACAGGCGGTGTCCGGTCCGTGGCAGGACCACGGCCGGCTGGTCGCCGGGCGGTACCGCCTCGTCGACCGCATAGGCCGCGGCGGCATGGGCACGGTCTGGCGCGCCCAGGACGAGCTGCTCGACCGTCAGGTCGCGCTCAAGCAGCTGCACGTCTCGCCGTACCTGGACGACGACGAGCTCGCCACGCTCTACGAGCGCACCCGCCGCGAGGCCCGCAGCGCCGCCCGGATCACCCACCCCAACGTGGTCGTCGTGCACGACGTGGTCGACGACCACGGCCTGCCCTGCATCGTCATGGAGTACGTGCCCTCGAAAACGCTCGGCGACGTCCTCAAGCACGGGACCGTCACCCCGGAGGAAGCGGCCCGCATCGGCCGCGGCATGATCGCGGCGCTCCGCGCGGCCCACGCGGCCGGGGTGCTCCACCGCGACGTGAAACCGGGCAACGTGCTGCTCGGCGACGACGGCCGGGTCGTCCTCACCGACTTCGGCATCGCCCAGTCCACCGGCACCTCCACGCTCACCAAGACCGGCGAGATGGTCGGCTCGATCGACTACATCGCGCCCGAGCGGGTCAAGGGCGCCAAGCCCGGGCCCGCCTCCGACCTGTGGGCGCTCGGCGCGACGCTGTACCAGGCCCTGGAGGGCCGCCCGCCGTTCCGCAAGGACACGGCCGTCGAGACGGCGTACGCGATCGCCATGGACCCCCTGGAGCCCCCGCGCAACGCGGGCGAGCTCACCCGGCTCATCGAGACCCTGCTCGCCAAGGACCCGGCCGTGCGGCCCCCGGCCGACCTGGCCGAGCAGATCCTGCGCGAGCCGGCGGCAGAAGCGGACACGGCGCACATGTCCGCCGCATCCGTCCCCGGGCCCCGCCCCGCCGCCCCCGTGACCGCCCCCTGGGACGACCGGCCGGACCGCGGCACAACGACGGCGACCGCCGCCACGGCCCCCACCGCTGCCGCCGCCCCCGCCGCTCTCACCGAGCTGACGGCGCCGACGAAGTCCGCGGCCCCCGCCGCCCCCACGGCCGCCACCGCCACCGGTCGCAGCCGCCGCCCCGTCCTGTGGAGCGCCCTCGCCCTCGTCACCGTCGCGGGCCTCGCGGCCGGCGCGTTCTTCCTGACCCAGGGCCAGGCGGACGACGACGACACCCCTCCCCAGGCCGCACCCGGCCAGGACGCCTCCGCGCACCCGAGCGGCAAGGCGAGCCCGAGCGCGGCGCCGAAGCCGCCGCCGGCCGGCTACCACCTGGTGACGGAGAAGGAGGCCGGGATCTCCTTCCCCGTGCCCGACGGCTGGAAGCGCGGAAAGCTCAAGGACAGCGACGAGATCCTCTACGTCGACCCGAGCGGACTGGTCGGCCTGCGGGTCTCCGTCCTCGACCTCGCGAGCAGCGACCCCCTCCAGCGCTGGAAGGACGACGAGGCCAAGTCCCTCAAGGAAGGCAAGCTCCCCGGCTACGCGCAGCTGCGCATGCAGAGCACGGAGTACCGCGGGATGCCCGCGGCGGTCTGGGAGTTCTCCTGGAAGGGCCGGGCGCGCGAGTACCGGGCCGCCGACCTCGGGTTCGGGCGCCCCGGCGAGAAGGAGTACGCGATCTACCTCTCCGCGCCCAAGGCCGACTGGCACAAGCACAGCCCGGTCTTCGACGCGGTCAGGGAAGGGTTCCGGTCCGACGCCCGCTGACCGGTCCGACGCCCGCTGACCGCCTCCCGCCGGTCGGCCCCGCCCGACTAGGGGTCCCGTCAGGGGCGAACCCTGATGCCACGGCCCCTGCGGACATGTGACGATCAGTACATGACCGCCCCGTCCCGTCCGCAGCACCCCGACGCCCCGCCGCTGCGCAAGCTCTACCGCAGCGCCGAGGGCCGCATGTTCGGCGGTGTCGCGCGCGGGCTCGCCGGTCACCTGGGCCTGCCGGTGTCCTGGGTGCGCCTGGTCTTCGTCGCGCTGCTGCTGGCCCAGGGCATGGGCGCCGTGCTCTACGCGGTGTTCTGGTTCGTGGTGCCGCTCGGCGTGGGCGGCGTCGAGGCCCCGCGCCCGGTGCCCGCCGAGACGGCCCCCGACGGCCGCCGGCGCCTCCTCGCCCGCAAGCCCGACCGCGGGCAGGTCGTCGCCCTCGCCGCCCTCGTCATCGCCGCCGCGATCTTCGTGGACAACCTCCACCTCGGCCGCGCCAACGCCTACATCTGGCCGCTGCTGCTGGTCGGCGCCGGCGTCGCCCTCGTCTGGCGCCAGACCGACAACGCCCGCCGGGCGCACTGGATGGAGGTCGGCCGCAGCAAGCGGGTCCTGCCGCTCGCGCGCGGCGCGGCCGGCGTCGCCCTCGCCGCCGCCGGCGTGACGGGCATCGTCGTCCTCCAGGGCTCCGCCGCACACCTCGGCTCGGTCCTGCAGGCATCCCTGGCCGTACTGGTCGGCATAGCGCTGCTGGCCGGTCCCTCCGTCGTCCGCATGACCCAGGACCTCTCCGCCGAGCGCACGATGCGCATCCGAGCCCAGGAGCGGGCCGAGGTCGCGGCCCACGTCCACGACTCCGTCCTGCACACCCTCACCCTGATCCAGCGCAACGCCGAGGACGCCCGGGAGGTGGCCCGCCTGGCCCGCGCCCAGGAGCGCGAGCTGCGCGCCTGGCTCTACAAGCCGGAGGGCCGCGGGAAGGACGAGGCCGAGCAGCCCGACACCCTGGCCGAGGCCGTCAAGGCCACCGCCGCCGAGGTCGAGGACTACCACGGCGTGCCCATAGAGGTGGTCGTCGTCGGCGACTGCCCGCTCGACGAGCGCCTCGCCGCCCAGATGCAAGCCGCCCGTGAGGCCATGGTCAACGCCGCCAAGTACGGTGGCGAGGGCGGCGCCGTCCAGGTGTACGCCGAGGTCGAGGGGCGTACGGTCTTTCTCTCCGTGCGCGACCGCGGCCCCGGCTTCGACCTGGACGCGGTGCCGGACGACCGCATGGGCGTCCGCGAGTCCATCATCGGCCGGATGCAGCGCAACGGCGGCACGGCCCGGCTGCGGTCCGTGCCCGGTGGGGGAACCGAAGTGGAGCTGGAAATGGAGAGGGCGGAGAACGCGTCATGACGACCGAAGAGACGGTGCAGCGCCACGCACGGGTCGTGCTGGTGGACGACCACCGCATGTTCCGTACGGGCGTGCAGGCCGAGATCGGGGCCACCGACCGGACGGGCGTCGAGGTCGTCGGCGAGGCCGCCGACGTCGACCAGGCGGTCACCGTCATCACCGCCACCCGCCCCGAGGTCGTCCTGCTCGACGTCCACCTGCCCGGCGGCGGCGGGGTCGAGGTGCTGCGCCGTAGCGCCTCCCTGATGACCGACCCCGAGCGCCCGGTCCGCTTCCTCGCGCTGTCCGTCTCGGACGCCGCCGAGGACGTCATCGGCGTCATCCGCGGCGGCGCCCGCGGCTACGTCACCAAGACCATCACCGGCACGGACCTCGTCGACGCGGTCTTCCGGGTCAAGGACGGCGACGCTGTCTTCTCCCCGCGGCTGGCCGGCTTCGTCCTCGACGCCTTCGCCTCCACCGACGCCCCGCCCGTCGACGAGGACCTCGACCGGCTCACCCAGCGCGAGCGCGAGGTGCTGCGCCTGATCGCCCGCGGCTACGCGTACAAGGAGATCGCCAAGCAGCTCTTCATCTCGGTGAAGACCGTCGAGTCGCACGTCTCGGCGGTGCTGCGCAAGCTCCAGCTCTCCAACCGCCACGAGCTCACCCGCTGGGCGACCGCGCGCCGCCTGGTCTGATCCCGCCCGGTCCGGTCCCCTCCGGCCGGGTTCGAGCCCCACGGCCTGGTCTGAACCCCGGCTTCCGGATTGTCCCCGGCGGCCGGGCCCGAATTCGGATAAGCGTGCGCCATACAGGGGACGGCGAGGAACCTCCGCGGCGCACCGGCCCTCTTGAACGGACGAGAGGCTCTCACTCACGCAGGGCCCCGGCCCCGCGCGGGGCCCGAGATCCGAAACGAGAGCCCGATGAGCCTGACGGGGACGCCCTTCCTCCTCACCACGGTCGCGCTGGTCGTCGTGGCCCTCGTCCTGCCCCTCGCCCTGTGGGGCAGGATCGGCGGCCCCAAGCCGCTGCGGCACGCGGCGCGGCTGTTCATGCTGCTGTTCGCCCAGGTCACCGCCATCGCCATGGTGTTCGTGATCGTCAACAACGCCAACGGCCTCTTCGACAACTGGGACGACCTCCTCGGCACCGGCGACCACGTCCGGACCGCGGCCGACCTCGGCCCCGACGGCACCGGCGGCAAGAAGGTCGACGAGGAACCCAAGCACCCGCAGAAGTTCACGCCCGCGTCCGACAAGCGGATGGGCCCCGGGGTCCAGGAGACCCAGTTCAAGGGCCACATATCGGGCGTCGAGGGCGAGGTGTACGTCTGGCTGCCGCCGCAGTACGACGACCCCGCGTACAAGGACAAGAAGTTCCCCGTCGTCGAGGTCCTCCCGGGCTTCCCGGGCTCGGCGAAGGCCTGGTTCGGCACGCTGGAGGTCAATACCCAGCTCAAGCCGATGATGGAGAAGGGCGAGGTCGAGCCCTTCATCATCGTGGCGCCCCGCACCACCCTCCTCGGCGACACCGACACCGGCTGCGCCAACATCCCCGGCAAGGTCAACGCCGACACCTGGCTGAGCGTCGACGTCCGCAAGATGGTCACGGACACCTTCCGCGCGCAGGAGAAGCCCGACGGCTGGGCCGTCGCGGGCTACTCGGCGGGCGCGCACTGCGCCGCCAAGCTGGCCGTCGCCCACCCCGACCGCTACCGCGCCGGCGTGAGCCTCTCCGGCTACAACGACCCCATCGGCGAGCCCTCGTCGCTCACGGCGAAGACGCCCGGGCTGCGCGAGGAGAACAACCCGCTCAAGATCCTCCAGCGCGCCAAGACGCCGCCGCACGTGGCGCTGTTCGTCTCCGGCGCGGAGGGCGACGGCTACCAGGGCGGTGTGGCGCTCAAGCAGGCGGCCAAGCCGCCGACGACCGTGCAGGTGACGAAGGTCCCCGCGGGCGCGGGCGGCCACGGCACGGCCGTGTGGAAGCGGCAGGTCCCCGACGTCTTCAAGTGGCTGTCACAGCAGATCAAGCCGTAACGCCTCCAGCGGGGTCCGCACCGGGCTGCGGGGGTCCGGCACCGCCGGTTCCCTGCGTTGTGGCGCTTCGCCGTTGCGGCGGAAGAAACAGCCCGCGGCTGTGGCGTGCCGGGCGCCGCCGGGCAATTCCTTCCGCCGCGACGGCGAAATGCCACGACGGCGAGAGTCCGGCGGGGTGCGCGGCCACCGCAAGCCACACGTGGTCACACAGGACGAGCCGCCCCCGCGAACGGCATCTCGTCGACCGGCGCGACCCGTACCGGCGCACCCGGGTGCGGGGCGTGGATCATCTTCCCGCCGCCGACGTAGAGCCCCACGTGGCTGATGCCGGAGTAGAAGAACACCAGGTCGCCGGGGGCGAGCGCGCTCCTGGAGACCCGCCGGCCCGCGTTGATCTGCGTGTACGTGGTGCGCGGCAGCGAGACGCCGGCCGCCTGCCAGGCGGCCTGGGTGAGGCCCGAGCAGTCGAAGGCGGCGGGACCGGTCGCCCCCCACACGTAGGGCTTGCCGAGCGCGGCGTACGCGAACGCCACCGCCCGCGCGGCCCGCTCCGTGGGGACCTGCACGCCCTCCCGCAGGTCGGAGCGGTCGGCCCGGACGACCGTCGTGGCGCCGCGCACCGCGCCCGCGGCGTCCCCGCGCTCCACGGCGGCCCGCTCCTCGTCCGGCAGCTCCGCCAGCACGCGCCGCGCCTGCGCGAGCCTGCCCTCGACGTCGTGCTTGTGGCGGGCGAGGCCGGCCTGCTCGTGCTTGAGCTCCGCGAGGCGGGCGTCGGCGGCCGTACGGACCTGCTGCACCTCCCGCACCTCGCGCTCGTAGCGCTTGACGGCGACGGCCTGCCTGCTGCCCGCCTGATGGGCGAGCGAGGCCCGCTCCAGGTACTGGCCGGGGGAGGAGGACAGGATCAGCTGCACGCTCGCCGGCATGCCGCCCTCGCGGTACTGGGCGGTGGCGTAGGAGCCCAGGGCGTTGCGGGCGGCGTTGAGCCGCTCGGTCCTGCGGGCGGCCTGGTCCCGCAGCCCCTCCAGGCCGGCCTCGGCCCTGTCGGCCTTCTCCTTGGCGCCGTTGTAGCGCTCGGTGGCCTCCTCGGCCTCCTGGTAGTACCGGTCGACCTGGGCTCTGAGCTGTGCCGTGGAAGGCGGGGGAGCGGCCTGCGCGGTGCCGCCCGCGACCGTGGCGGTGGCGGCGCCCGCGAGGGCGAGGCCGGCCGCGGTCCGAACGGAGCCGCTGGTGAGCGGGTGCTGCCTGGGCTTGCGGTGCGCTGCTGCCACGCCGGCCGTCACTTCCTTCCAGACCTGCTGTTCCTGCTCCGCCCGCGGGACCGGGTGGCCGCCGCCGGACGGTGCCGGCGGCGGCCCGCCACGAGGGGGGAGCGTGCGGGCCGCCGCCGTCTGCGCCAGGACGCTATTCCGCAAGGTCACGCTCCAGAACGCGGATGACCGGTAGTGGATGAAATCGATCAGGCGGCGCTGAGCGGTGATCATGTCGGCCCCGCCCCCGCGGAGGGATGCATGCCGCGCGTGACCGAAGTGGCGATTGCGCCCCACCTGGCTGCCGGCGGGTGATATGGCCCCGGCTAGGGTTCGGCCCCATGGACGTACTCATTCACGCCGTCGTCGGCCTGCACATCGTCGGCATCGGCGCGCTGCTCGGCGGCTTCATGACCCAGATGAAGGCCATGGGCAAGGGCGAGGCGCGCATGGTGCCCGCCATGCTGCACGGCGCGCTGACCATGCTGGTCACCGGCGTGGCCCTGGTGGGCCTCCACCAGTCCCAGGACGACACCCTCAACATGGTCAAGCTCGGCACCAAGCTGGCGCTGCTCGTCGTGATCCTCGGCCTCGTCTACGTCAAGCGCGACGACGAGAAGGTCCCGGCCCCGGTCTTCGGCACCGTGGGCGCGCTCACCGCGGCCAACATCTTCATCGCCGTGATGTGGGTGTGACCAGCGGCGGGCGCCGCCCCCGGCTGTGGGGGTGACCACTGTCGCCCGGAATGCGGGGCCGGGTGTCAGTGGGGCGGCCTAGACTCGGGAGGCGATGAGCAGCCTCTTTGACGACAGCTTCCTGGCGGACCTCGGCCCCGCGGGCGAGGAGCACCCCCCGCCCCCGGAGGACGCGGCCCCGGAGCCGGTGCCGCACGACCTCTTCCAGGGCGCGTTCGACGTGCCCGTCCCCCGCGAGGCCTACTACCGCGACGGCGCCCACCGGCCCGTCGTGGACCCGGCCGCGCTGCTGGAGGGCATGAACGACCAGCAGCGCGCCGCCGTGGTGCACACGGGCTCCCCGCTGCTCATCGTCGCCGGCGCTGGCTCCGGCAAGACGCGCGTGCTCACCCACCGCATCGCCCACCTGCTCGGCTCCCGGCACGTGCACCCCGGCCAGATCCTCGCGATCACCTTCACCAACAAGGCCGCGGGCGAGATGAAGGAGCGCGTCGAGCAGCTCGTCGGCCCCCGCGCCAACGCCATGTGGGTGATGACGTTCCACAGCGCGTGCGTGCGGATCCTGCGCCGCGAGAGCAAGAAGCTCGGCTTCACCTCCTCCTTCTCGATCTACGACGCCGCCGACTCCAAGCGGCTCATGGCGCTCGTCTGCCGGGACCTCGATCTCGACCCGAAGAAGTTCCCGCCGAAGTCCTTCAGCGCGAAGATCTCCAACCTCAAGAACGAGCTCATCGACGAGGAGGCCTTCGCCGCGCAGGCGGCCGACGGTTTCGAGAAGACGCTCGCCGAGGCGTACGCGATGTACCAGTCGCGGCTGCGCGAGGCCAACGCCCTCGACTTCGACGACATCATCATGACCACGGTCCACCTGCTCCAGGCCTTCCCGGACGTGGCCGAGCACTACCGCCGCCGCTTCCGGCACGTCCTGGTCGACGAGTACCAGGACACCAACCACGCGCAGTACACCCTGGTGCGCGAGCTCGTCGGCACCGCGGGCACGGACACCACGCCCGAGGAGGGCCCGGCCGAGCTGTGCGTCGTCGGCGACGCCGACCAGTCGATCTACGCCTTCCGCGGCGCCACGATCCGCAACATCCTCCAGTTCGAGGAGGACTACCCCGACGCCACGACGATCCTCCTGGAGCAGAACTACCGCTCCACGCAGACGATCCTCAGCGCCGCCAACGCGGTCATCGAGCGCAACGAGAGCCGCCGCCCGAAGAACCTGTGGACCGAGGCCGGCGCCGGCCCGGACATCACGGGCTACGTCGCCGACACCGAGCACGACGAGGCCCAGTTCGTCGCCGACGAGATCGACCGCCTCACGGACGCCGGCGACGCCAAGGCGGGCGACGTCGCCGTCTTCTACCGCACCAACGCCCAGTCCCGCGTCTTCGAAGAGATCCTCATCCGCGTCGGCCTGCCCTACAAGGTCGTCGGCGGCGTGCGCTTCTACGAGCGCAAGGAGGTCCGCGACGTCCTGGCCTACCTGCGCGTCCTCGCCAACCCCGAGGACACCGTCCCGCTGCGCCGCATCCTCAACGTGCCCAAGCGCGGCATCGGCGAGCGCGCCGAGGCCATGATCGACGCCCTGTCGCTGCGCGAGAAGATCAGCTTCTCGCAGGCGCTGCGCCGCGTCGACGAGGCCTACGGCATGGCCGCCCGCTCGGCGAACGCGGTTAAGCGCTTCAACGTCCTGATGGAGGAGCTCCGCACCATCGTCGAGTCCGGTGCCGGCCCGGCCACGGTGCTGGAGGCGGTCCTGGAGCGCACCGGCTACCTCGCCGAGCTGCAGGCCTCCACCGACCCCCAGGACGAGACCCGCGTGGAGAACCTGCAGGAGCTCGCGGCCGTGGCCCTGGAGTTCGAGCAGGAGCGCGCCTCCGCGGAGGGCGCCGAGAACCCCGGCACGCTGGCCGAGTTCCTGGAGAAGGTCGCCCTCGTCGCCGACTCCGACCAGATCCCCGACGAGGACGCGGAGGGCACGGGCGTCATCACGCTGATGACCCTCCACACGGCGAAGGGCCTGGAGTTCCCCGTCGTCTTCCTCACCGGCATGGAGGACGGCGTCTTCCCGCACATGCGCGCCCTCGGCCAGACCAAGGAGCTGGAGGAGGAGCGGCGCCTCGCCTACGTGGGCATCACCCGCGCCCGCGAGCGGCTGTACCTGACGCGCGCGAGCATGCGCAGCGCCTGGGGCCAGCCCGCGTACAACCCTCCGTCGCGGTTCCTGGAGGAGATCCCGGACCGGTACGTGCAGTGGCGGCGCACCGGGCCGTCGAAGCCGTCGGCGTCGATGAGCTCGATCGGCTCGGGGAGCTCGGGCGGTGGGCTGGGCTCCGGGATCACGTCGGGCTTCACGTCGCGCAAGGCCGGCCCGTCCGGCTTCGCCACGCGCCGTGCGAAGGACCGGCCGGTGGTGGCGCTCGCCGTGGGCGACCGCGTCACGCACGACTCGTTCGGGCTCGGCACCGTCGTCGCCGTCAAGGGCAGTGGTGACAACGCCGAGGCCACGGTCGACTTCGGCGAGGAGAAGCCGAAGCGGCTGCTCCTGCGGTACGCGCCGGTCGAGAAGCTGTAGCCCTTCCGGCGGATATCCGGCAGGGGCTGCGGCCCGGTTCGGCACCGCCGGGACACGCCGTCTCGCCTGCTCGTCGTTGCGGCGGAAGAAAGTTGCCCGCCGCAACGGCGATCACCACAACAGCGAGGGTCCGGCGGAATGGACGCTGTCCGCAACCGGCGCGTTCGTCGGCCGGGATCGCTACGTCGGGTCGAAGCCGTGCGACCGCAGCCACGGCAGCGGGTCGACGGCCGAGCCGCCGGGCCGCACTTCGAAGTGCAGGTGCGGGCCGGTGGAGTTGCCGGAGTTGCCGGAGTAGGCGATGACGTCACCGGCCTTGACCTGGCCGGACCGGAGCTTGGTGCTGCTCAGGTGGCAGTACCAGGTCTCGACGCCGTCGGGCGAGGTCACTATGGCCATGTTCCCGTAGGCCACGTTGTACTGCGTGCGGACCGTGCCGTCCGTGGCGGCCATGACGGGCGTGCCGTAGGCGACGGGGAAGTCGATGCCGGTGTGCACCGACATCCAGTTGACGCCCGCCTGGCCGTACATCGCGCTGAGGCCGTGCTGCGTGACGGGGAGGGAGTACTTCGGCCGCTCGGCCTCCTTGCGGGCCGCTTCCTCCGCTTTACGTTTCTTCTCCGCTTCCTGGCGCGCCTTGAGGTCGATGCGCTCCTGGGTGCGGTTGGCGCGGGTCGCGAAGTCGTCGGCGCCGTGGCTGAGGCTCGCGAGCTGGGTGTCCAGCTTGCTGTTGGCCATGGCCGGGGCGGGGGCGTTGTCGGGGGCGGAGGCGGCCTGGGGCTTGCTGTCGCTCTGCCCGCCGGAGACGGTTGCGGCGGCGATCCCGGCGACCCCTATGACGGCGGCCGAGGGCACGGCGATGGTCAGCAGGGCCTTGCGGCGGGGGCGGTAGCCGGTGCGGGACGGGGCGCTCTTGCGGCGGCCGGCCCGCGAGTGGGCGTCGCGGCCGCGGGTCTCGCCGCCGTGGGGGCGGGCCTCGCCGGGGGTGTCGTCGCCCGGGCCCGGGACGTCGCCGTCGCCGGCCGGGGGAACGAACAGCATGGCCTGCGTCTCGGCGTTCGCGACGGCACCGGCGGGGGAGAGGCCACCCTCGGGGCCGGCCTGCGGGGCGCCCGCGTCGGCCGCGGCCTCCAGCGCCGCTTCCATCGCCTCGATGCCGGAGAGGTCGGTCATGAGGGTCGGGGCGTGCTGCGGCTCGCCGGCCTCGGGGCCCCGGCCCGCGTCCGTGGCGGTGTACGCGCTGGTGTCCCAGATCTGGGTCTGCCCGGCGCCGGTGTCCCACTGGTTCTGGGCGCCCGAGGTGTCCCACTGCCCGGAGACGTCCCACTGGCCCTGTGCGGCGGCCTGCCCGGCGCCGGTGTCCCAGGAGGAGAACTGCCCGGTGCCGCTCGTGTCCCAGCTCTGGCCCTGCGCGTGCGCCTGCGCCATCGACGGGTCGGCGGCGGGCTGCTGCGCGGAGAAGCCGCCCTGCCCGGTCATCTCCCAGTGCCCGGAGGTGTCGTAGGCACCGCCGGCGCCCCAGGCGCTCGGCGTCATGGCGCTCGTGTCCCACTGCCCCGTGGGGGGAGTCGCGATGGCGCCGGAGGTGTCCCACTGGCCGGTGGCGTCGGCCTGCCCGGTGTCCACGGCGGTGTAGGCGCTGAAGTCCCAGATCTGGGTCTGGCCGGTGGCGCCCCACTGGCTCGTGGTGCTGTTCCCCCAGGTCCCGTCCGGGGACTGCCCCCAGCCCGTGGTCTCCCACTGGCCGCTGTCATAGCCGTCGTAACCGTCGTACCCGGTGTAGTTGTGCGGTGCGCTCTGCTGACCGTACGACGCGTAGTGCCCGTAGGAGCCGTCCTGAGCGGGGACGGACGGGCCGGGGCCCGCCGCCGGGTGACGGTCGTTCACCACCACGTCTCTTTCGCCGAGGGAGGAGAATTAGCGGCGACTGTACCCGGCGGTACGGTACGGCGACAATCTTCGTCACGTTTCGGGCGGCGGGGGTCCGGGCATTTGGCCGCCTTTTGGCGGACTGAACCCACGAAAACCGATTTGACGTTCGACTTGCGTTCGGTTTTCAGGCGACGGAAGCCGCTCCCGAAGCATCCTCCGCTGTTTCTTCCGTGGTCAGGGCCTGTCGGATGCCGGCCGCTACCTCCCAGTGCACGGGCAGCGCCAGGTGTCCCACGCCCGTCACCCGCACATTGCGCGCGCTCAGATCCGGGTGGTCGATGCGCGCGCATTCCACGGGCACCATCAATTGGTCCAGGTCGCTCCAGAAACTGATGAAATGCGTTGCGCAATCCGGTGCGGGGCCCGCGAGTTCGCCGACGACGTCCGATCCCGGGTGCATCTGGCGCACCAGGGGATGCGCGGTCAGGAGGGAGGCCGCGCGCGTGCCGGAGTGCGGGGTGCCGAGCGTGACCAGGACCCTGACGCGGACGTCCCCGCCCATCCGCTGGACGTAGTACCGCGCGATCAGGCCGCCGAGGCTGTGCCCCACTACGTCGACCCGCTGCTGCCCGGTGCGGGCGCAGATGTCCTCCACGTGCCGGCCCAGCAGCCGGGCCGCGGTGCGGATGTCGCAGGTCAGGGGCGAGTAGTTGAGGGATTCGACCTGTTTCCAGCCGTGCCGGCGCAGGGATCTGCGCAACAGGACGAACACCGAACGGTTGTCGATGAAGCCGTGCAGCAACAGAACAGGCAGATGACCTTCTTGTTCTGTTTCGACGGATTCGTGCAGTGCGGGCGTGTCGGGCGTGTCGCCGGCGCCCGGGAGCGCGGGCAGCGCCCGCCGCGGCGGCGGCCGCTCCTGCACCACCCCGGTCGGGTACAGCAGCAGATGACCGGTGAGTATCGCCAGCTCCAGCACCGAGGACCGGATGAGCGCGGTCGACGGGCGCAGGAGTGCGGCGAGGATGGTGATGAACGGCAGGGTTCTGGTCCTCATGGCCGGCCTCCCGAACGGCACCCGGGAAGCGCGGCTGTCGTCCCCCGTGTGCGCCCATGGGCAGCTGCGCGCGGACGGCCGCACCGCTGTGCCGTGCGGCTGTCGGCACAGTGGTGCGGCGGCCTCACCCGCGGCTCCCCTCGCGACCGCCCTAAGACTCGCCGCCCCGGCGACGCGGGTGGCTGGGCGACCCGTAAGACGCGGAAGCGCGCGGACGGTGCGTAGCGACGTGTTGTCCCACGTGTGATTTCCCCCTCGCTCCGCACCGCGAAACAGCCGCGTGCGGGATGCTGGAGATAACGTTCGTTCACATCCCTGGGCGCCGGTTACCGGCGGTCGTACATGGAGGCAGTGATGGGAGTGACCGGTCCGATCCGCGTAGTGGTGGCCAAGCCGGGACTGGACGGCCATGACCGCGGCGCGAAGGTCATCGCGCGGGCGCTGCGCGACGCCGGCATGGAGGTCATCTACACCGGCCTCCACCAGACGCCCGAGCAGATCGTGGACACCGCCATCCAGGAGGACGCCGACGCGATCGGCCTGTCCATCCTCTCCGGCGCCCACAACACCCTCTTCGCCAAGGTCCTGGAGCTGCTCCGCGAGCGCGACGCGGAGGACATCAAGGTCTTCGGCGGCGGGATCATCCCCGAGGCGGATATCCCGCCGCTGAAGGAGCAGGGCGTCGCCGCGATCTTCACCCCCGGGGCCACGACGGCCTCGATCGTGGAGTGGGTCAACGCGAACGTCCGCCAGCCGACGGAGGCCTGACGGCGCCGCGGCCCGCCTCAGGCGGGCCGCCCGGCCGGGCCGGAGAGCTCGGCCAGCATCGTGGCGCGCAGCCGCAGCGTGCCCACGAGCCGCTGGAACGCCTCCCCCCAGTAGGCGCCCGCGCCGGCCGCCGCGGCGCCGGGTGCGGCCGGGCCGCCGTCCGGCTCCTGCGGCTGCGCGGTCAGCACCTCCAGCCGGTCGGCCTGCGCCGGGTCCAGGCAGCGCTCGGCCAGGCCCATCACCCCGCTGAAGCTCCACGGATAGCCGCCCGCGTCGCGGGCGGTGTCCAGGGCGTCCACGATCGCCCGGCCCAGCGGCTCCGCCCACGGCACCGCGCACACGCCCAGCAGCCGGAACGCGTCCGACAGGCCGTGCGCCGAGACGAACTCCGCCACCCACTCCGCCCGCTCCTCCGGCGGCAGCGCCGACAACAGCTTCGCCGGGTCCCTCCACGACGTGCCCTCGGCCGCGGGCGGCTCCGACGCCGGGCCGAGCAGCGCCCGCGCCCACTCCGCGTCCCGCTGCCGGACCGCGGCCCTGCACCAGGCCGCGTGCAGCTCCGGCTGCCAGCCGTCGGTGACCGGCAGCGCCACGATCCCCGCCGGACTCCGCCCGCCGAACCGCTCGCGCCACGCCGCCAGCGGGGCCGCCTCCACGATCTGGCTCAGCCACCACGAGCGCTCCCCGCGCCCGGAGGGCGGCTTCACGACGACGCCGTCGCGCTGCATGTCCTTGTCGCACTCGTGCGGCGCCTCCACCGTGATCCGCGGGCCCTCGCCGAAGCCCGTGATGCCCGTGCCGCCCGTGCGGTCCAGGGACACGCAGCTGCGGGCCCGCTCCGCCATCCGGGCCGCGAGCGCCGAGCCCGGGAGCGCGGACAGCAGCTCCGCCGCGGTCGCCCGGACGTTGCGGCTGCGGTCCGACAGGGTGCGCTCCAGGAACGGCTCATCCGCCGCGGACAGCCCCTCGCGCAGCACGTCCAGGAACATCAGGCGGTCCTCGGCCCGCTCCGTCGGCCACGCCCCCGCGAGCAGCTCGCGGGCCGCCGCGGGGTCGCGCCGCCGCAGGGATGTGAGGTACGCGGCCCGCTCGGCGAAGAGCCCCTCCTCCCACACGCGGCTGTCCGCGGGCCCCGCGGCGGCCGGGCCCGCGGCGGGGCCGGCCCGCAGCGCGTACTTCCACTGCGGGTTGAGCCCGGCCAGCCACCGCGCTCTCGGGCCGCCGAGCACGAGCGCCTCCGAGCGCAGGTCCGTACGGGCCCTTGCCGCCTCCAGCAGGGCGGGCAGGAGGGCGGCAGGCGCCTGGTAGCCGTGCCGGTTGGCGGCTGCCAGCCATTGCGGCAGCAGCTCCGTGAGATCCGGGGCCGCGCCGCGGCGCCCGCCCCCGGTGCTGCCGCGGTCGGCGAGCAGTAGGGCGAGGCGCCGCCGGGCCGCCGGGGGCAGCGGCGGCCGTACGTCCCCGGGCGCCGGCTCCGGCCGGGCCCGCGCCACGGCCGGCACGGCCCCGGCGCGCCGCCGCACGGTCTCCACCGCGGCGGCGTCCAGCAGCGCCGAGGCCACGTCCTGCCCGCCCCGGACCCGCACGGGCGGCACGGGCGGCATGCGCCGCGTGGTCCCGAGCAGAGCGGTAGTGACGAGCTCGTCCCAAGTGCGGTTCATGCGCCTGCCTTTCGTAGGGCTTGCGGCGGCTTCGGCACCGCCGGGTGCGTTGTGTGTGGTTGCGCGCCGTTGCGGCGGGGTGGGCAAGGGCGCCTGTGCCTCTGTCTCCGCCGCGACGGTGATCAGCCCCCAGGGCCGTTGTCGGTGGTGCCGTGCCCGCATCAGGCTGGTTCGGCACCCCGGCCCCCGGCGGAAAGGGGCAGGTGTGCGGGTGTGCGGCACCCGGAGGCCAGGGTCGTGAGGCCTCTCCGGGCGTCAGAGCGCCACCAGCTCCGGACCCCACGTGGCCAGCGGCACCGCGCCCCCGTGGCCGTACTCGGCGAAGACCGTGACCGGGGCGCCGCCCGATATCGACGCCAGCTGCCACAGGCCCTGGCTGTCCCGCGTCCGCGGATCGACCGCGAGCGCGGACCCGCCCTCCGCATCGGCCAGTTGCCAGCCGTTGACCTCCGGAGACGGGGACGGGGCCGGGGCCGGCGGCGGGACCGGGATCACGTCTTCGAGGACGACCGGCCACGCCTCCAGCCAGGGGTCGTCGCGCAGGGCCTCGCCGTACGCGGAGAGGGCCGCCTCCACGCTCCCGCCCGGCGGCGGTCCGGGGCTCTCCACGGGCGGCGCATGGCGCGCGCCGAGCACGGCGCGCAGCGGACGTGCCGCCGGGTAGTAGACGAGGTCGGCGTCGACGGACAGGCCCACGGGCAACGACAGTTCGGGCGTCCGTCCGGCCGCGCCGTAAGAGAGGAGCAGGGCCGCCCGGCCCGAGCCGCGGCCGTGGAGCCAGATGCGGCGCGTGACCAGCCGCCCGTCGTCGCTGTCCCGCTGCGCCAGGACCAGCCAGTGGTCGCGGACCGGCGGACCGGACGCGAGCAGCGCCGCGGCGTCCGTGGTCAGGCCGACCCGCGACCGGACCGTCGCGGCCAAGGGATCCGGTAGCTCCTCCCGGCGCAGCCAGCCTTGATTGAGGGTGTGCAGCAGAGCGCACTCCTCCAGCAGCCGCCCCGCCCGGTCCGCCCCCGACCCCCGCAGCGACGCCAACTCCCGTACCCGCGAGGCCAGCCCGGGCGCCTGGGCGTCGACCATGCGGGCCGCCGTCTCGTCCCACTGCCCGTACCCCGTGCCCTCCGCGGCCGCGAGCCCGCCGCGCAGCAGATCCGTCAGCCGCTGCTCCAACTCCGTGACGCCCGCGGAGATTCGCGCGGCCCGGCGCTCCCCTCGCCGCCGGGCCGCTTCCTCATCCGCAGGCGTCGCCGGCGCGGCGGCACCCGGCCCCGCGGTGGCCCGCTCGGCGCGCTGCCGCCGCCGGTCCAGCCACTGCCCCGCCCAGCCGGGCGGGGCATCCTGCGCGACCGGCACCGCGGCCTCGCCGGCGGCCCACAACAGCAGCAGGCCCAGCGCGTGCTTGCACGGGAACTTGCGGCTCGGACACGAGCAGTTGAAGCCCGGCCCGCCCTCCCCGGACAGATCCACCACCGTGCGGTACGGCGTGCTGCCGCTGCCGGAGCACTCCCCCCAGACCGCGCCCCCGCCCCCCTCCGGGCGCGCCCCCGCGCCCGCCCACGGACCGGGCACCGCGAGCTTGCTTCCTGCCTTGCGTGATGCGGCGTCAGGCGCCAGCGCGAGCACCGTTTCCGCCGTCCAGCGTTCCCCCTGCGGATTCATGGCCCAAACGCTAGGACCCCCCACTGACAATCGCCCTGACCTGCAGGTTCGCGACGTCCCGGCCCGTTGTCAGTGGGGTGGTGCAGGGTGGTTCACGCATCCCGGAACCGCACACCGAGGGGGACTTGTGACCGTGCCCGGAACCGAAGCCCAAGCCCGATCCGAAGCCCTGCGCCCGCACGCGGAGCACGCCTTCGCCGGCGAGCTGAAGGCCCTCGCGGCCGCCGACGACCGGCCCCGCCCCGAGCGCTGGCAGCTCTCGCCGTGGGCCGTCGCCACCTACCTGCTCGGCGGCACCCTGCCCGACGGCACCGTGATCACGCCCAAGTACGTGGGCCCGCGGCGCATCGTCGAAGTCGCCGTCACCACGCTCGCCACCGACCGTGCCCTGCTCCTGCTCGGCGTGCCCGGCACCGCCAAGACCTGGGTCTCCGAGCACCTGGCCGCCGCCGTCAGCGGCGACTCCACGCTCCTCGTCCAGGGCACGGCCGGCACCCCGGAAGAGGCCATCCGCTACGGCTGGGACTACGCCCGGCTCCTCGCCCACGGCCCCAGCCGCGAAGCGCTCGTGCCCGGCCCGGTCATGCGGGCCATGGCCCAGGGCATGACCGCCCGCGTCGAGGAGCTCACCCGCATCCCCGCCGACGTGCAGGACACCCTGATCACCATCCTCTCCGAGAAGACCCTGCCCATCCCCGAGCTGGGCGAGGAGGTCCAGGCCGTCCGCGGCTTCAACCTGATCGCCACCGCCAACGACCGCGACCGCGGCGTCAACGACCTCTCCAGCGCCCTGCGCCGCCGCTTCAACACCGTCGTCCTGCCCCTGCCCGCCACGCCCGAGGACGAGGTCGACATCGTCTCCCGGCGCGTCGACCAGATCGGCCGCTCCCTCGACCTGCCGTCCGTGCCCGACGGCACCGACGAGATCCGGCGCGTCGTCACCGTCTTCCGCGAGCTGCGCGACGGCGTCACCACCGACGGCCGCACGAAGCTCAAGTCCCCTTCGGGCACGCTCTCCACGGCCGAGGCGATCTCCGTCGTCACCGGCGGCCTCGCCCTCGCCGCCCACTTCGGCGACGGCGTGCTGCGCGCGGGCGACGTGGCCGCCGGGATCCTCGGCGCGGTCGTCCGCGACCCGGCCGCGGACCGGCTCGTCTGGCAGGAGTACCTGGAGACCGTCGTCCGCGAGCGCGACGGCTGGAAGGACTTCTACCGCGCCTGCCGCGAGGCCTCCGCGTGACCGGCCCCGGCGCCGGCCCCTTCCTGCTGGGCATCCGCCACCACGGCCCCGGCTCCGCGCGCGCCGTACGGGCCGCCCTGGAGCAGTGCCGGCCCGCGGCCGTGCTCATTGAGGGGCCGCCCGAGGCCGACGCGATCGTCCACCTCGCGGACGAGGAGGGCATGCGACCGCCCGTCGCCCTGCTCGCCCACGCGGCGGACGACCCGGGCCGCGCCGCGTTCTGGCCGCTCGCCGAGTTCTCCCCGGAGTGGGTGGCGATCCGCTGGGCCCTCGCGCACGGGGTGCCCGTACGGTTCATCGACCTGCCGGCGACGCACACGCTCGCGCTGAGCGACGGCGGCGGGGCGCGGTCCGGCCCGGAGCCGGACGGCTCCGACGGCCCGCGGGCCGACGCCCCTGCCGATACGGACGCGGCCGCCGCCCCGTACGCCGCCCCCCGTCTCGACCCTCTCGCCGCGCTCGCCGCGGCAGCCGGTTACGACGACCCCGAGCTGTGGTGGGAGGACGCCGTCGAGCACCGCCGCGGTGCCGACGGCGGCGACGCCCTCGCGCCCTTCGCCGCGCTCGCCGAGGCCATGGCCGAGCTGCGGACCGCCTTCGGCGACGGCGACGGGCCCGACGGCGCGCGCGACCTCGTCCGCGAAGCCTGCATGCGGCTCAAAATCCGTGACGCCCGGCGGCGGTTCGGCGACGGGATCGCCGTCGTCTGCGGTGCCTGGCACGTCCCCGCCCTCACCGCGAAGCGGACCGTCACCGCCGACCGGCAGGCCCTCAAGGGCCTGCCGAAGGTCAAGACCGAGCTCAGCTGGGTCCCCTGGACCCACCGCCGGCTCTCCCGCAACAGTGGTTACGGAGCCGGCATCGACGCGCCCGGCTGGTACGGCCACCTCTTCCACGCCCCCGACCGGCCCCTCGAACGCTGGCTCACCAAGGTCGCCCGGCTGCTCCGGGACGAGGACTTCCCTGTCTCCTCCGCCCACGTCATCGAGGCCGTCCGGCTCGCCGGCACCCTCGCCGCCCTGCGCGGCCGCCCGCTCGCCGGGCTCACCGAGACCACCGACGCCGTCAGGGCCGTGATGTGCGACGGCTCCGACGTGCCGCTCGCGCTCGTACGGGACCGGCTCGTCGTCGGCAACGTCCTCGGCGAGGTCCCCGACACGGCCCCCGCCACCCCCCTGCAGCGCGACCTCGCCCGCCTCCAGCGCAGCCTGCGCCTCAAGCCCGAAGCGGACGCCCGCGACTGGGAGTTCGACCTGCGCAAGGACAACGACGCCGCGCGCAGCCGCCTGCTCCACCGGCTGCGGCTCCTCGGCGTCGACTGGGGCGAGCCCGTCCGCTCCCGCGGGGGGACCGGCACCTTCCGCGAGTCCTGGCGGCTGACCTGGGAGCCCGAGCTGGCGGTCCGGGTCGCCGAGGCCTCCGCCTGGGGCACGACCGTGCTCACCGCGGCCACCGCCCGGGCCGAGGCCCGGGCCGCCGGCACCGCGGCCCTCGCCGACGTCACGGCCCTCGCCGAGCACTGCCTGCTCGCCGACCTGCCCGGCGCACTGCCCACCGTGATGCGCGCCCTGGCCGACCGCGCCGCGCTCGACACCGACGTCGCCCACCTCGCCGAGGCCCTCCCGGCCCTGGTCCGCTCCGTGCGCTACGGCGACGTCCGCCGCACGGACACCGCTGCGCTCGGCGAAGTGGCCGAGGGTCTTGCCGAGCGCGTCTTCGTCGGCCTGCCCGCCGCGTGCGCGGGGCTGGACGCGGACGCCGCGGCGACCATGCGCGGCCTGGTGGACGAGGTCCACCAGGCGGTGCGGCTGCTGGCCCCGGAGCCGGGCCCCGGCATGGAGGCGGCCGGCTCCGCCCCCGAGGCCGGGGCAGGCCCGGAGCCGGAGCCCGCCCCGGAAGGACGCGGCGGCCCCCGAGGCGGGGCCGCTCCCGAGGAGCCCGGCCTCCGGCACCGCTGGGCCGCCGTGCTCGGTGTGCTCGCCGGGCGGGACGGGCTGCCCGGCGGGATCCGCGGGCGGGCCGTGCGGCTGCTGCTCGACGACGGGCTGCTTCCCGACGGGCGGGCCGCCCGGCTCATGGGGCACGCCCTCTCCGCCGCTACGGAGCCGGCCGAGGCCGCCGCCTGGATCGAGGGCTTCCTCGGCAGCGGCGGGCCCGGCGGCATGCTCCTCGTCCACGACGAGCGCCTGCTCGCCCTCGTCGACGACTGGCTCACCGGCGTGCCGGCCGCGGCCTTCGCCGGTGTCCTGCCCCTGCTGCGCCGCACCTTCTCGTCGTTCGACCAGGGAACGCGCCGCGCAGTGGGGCAGCAGATCCGCCGGAGCGGGCCGGAAGCAGCGGGAACGGCGTCCGGCGGCCGGGCGGAGCGGGAGACCGGCGCGCTCCTCGACGAGGAACGCGCGGCGGCGGTGCTGCCGACGCTGCACCTGCTGCTGGGCATGGCACACACAGGGGGATCCTGACGATGACCACGACCACGACCACGACCACGGACGCGGCCTCAGCCATGACCACGGACATGGCCACCCGTACAGAAACGGGCACAGAAACAGAAGCCGGCACAGGTACAGACACAGGCACAAGCACCGACCCCGCCGCCGAGCGCCTCCGCCGCTGGCGGCTCGTCCTCGGCGCGGACTCCGCCGCGGGCGCCGGCGGCGGGTTCGCCGCGCTGAGCGGCGCCGACGGCGCCATGGACAGCGCCCTGGAGGCGCTCTACGGCGGCCGGGGAGACCCGGGCGCCCAGGGGCCGGGCTCGCGCGAGGGCGGTCTCGGCGGCTCCGCGCCCCGCGTCGCCCGCTGGCTGGGGGACATCCGCACGTATTTCCCGGCGTCCGTCGTTCAGGTGATGCAGCGCGACGCCATCGACCGGCTCGGCCTCGCCGCGCTGCTCCTGGAGCCGGAGATGCTGGAGGCCGTCGAGGCCGACGTCCACCTCGTCGGCACGCTGCTCTCGCTCCACAAGGCGATGCCGGAGACGACGAAGGAGACGGCCAGGGCAGTGGTCCGCAAGGTCGTCGAGGACCTGGAGAAGCGCCTGGCCACGCGCACCCGCGCCACCCTCACCGGCGCCCTCGACCGCTCGGCCCGCGTCACCCGCCCCCGCCACCGCGACATCGACTGGGACCGCACCATCCGGGCGAATCTCAAGAACTACCTGCCCGAGTACCGCACGGTCGTCCCCGAGCGCCTCATCGGCTACGGCCGGGCCGCGCGGTCGGTGAAGAAGGACGTGATCCTCTGCATCGACCAGTCCGGCTCGATGGCCGCCTCTGTCGTCTACGCCTCCGTCTTCGGTGCCGTCCTCGCCTCGATGCGCTCCCTCGACACCCGCCTCGTCGTCTTCGACACCTCCGTCGTGGACCTCACCGACCAGCTGTCCGACCCGGTCGACGTGCTCTTCGGCACCCAGCTCGGCGGCGGCACCGACATCAACCGCGCGCTCGCCTACTGCCAGTCCCGCATCACCCGCCCGGCGGAAACCGTCGTGGTCCTCATCAGTGATCTCTACGAGGGCGGGATCCGGGACGGGATGCTCAAACGGGTGGCGGCCATGAAGGCGGCCGGCGTCCGGTTCGTGACGCTGCTCGCGCTCTCCGACGAGGGCGCCCCGGCCTACGACCGCGAGCACGCGGCGGCCCTGGCGGCCCTCGGCGCGCCCGCCTTCGCCTGCACCCCGGACCTCTTCCCGGAGGTGATGGCCGCGGCCCTGGAGAAGCGCCCGCTGCCCGTGCCCGGCACGGCCGCCCGCCCGGCGGCCGCGCCCTCCCCGTAGTCCGGATGCGCAGGGACGTAACCCGGATGCGTACGGAATCAGTCGCGATCTGTGAGCGTAATCACGGCCGTAGTGTGACCTGTGATTTAGGGCCGCCCCTCCGGCGGGGATAACCTGCGAGACGGACATGCCGCGTCAACGGTGAACGTGTGCCGCCCTCGCCCGTGCTATCCCGGGGCGCAACCCCCGGACCCTGCGGAGATCGCGCTCTCACGCCGCCCTGCGGCACGCCCGCGCAGACAACGAACCGCGATATCCATGGAAAAGGGACGGACGCGCGTGGACCTGTTCGAGTACCAGGCGAGGGACCTCTTCGCCAAGCACGGTGTACCGGTGCTGGCCGGTGAAGTCATTGACACGCCTGAGGCGGCCCGCGAGGCGACCGAGCGGCTGGGCGGCAAGTCGGTCGTCAAGGCCCAGGTCAAGGTCGGTGGCCGTGGCAAGGCCGGTGGCGTGAAGCTCGCCGCCACCCCGGACGAGGCCGTCGCCCGCGCGACGGACATCCTCGGCATGGACATCAAGGGCCACACGGTCCACAAGGTGATGATCGCCGAGACCGCTCCCGAGATCCTCGAGGAGTACTACGTCTCGTACCTCCTCGACCGCACCAACCGCACCTTCCTGGCCATGGCCTCGGTCGCGGGCGGCATGGACATCGAGGAGGTCGCCGCGACGACCCCCGAGAAGCTCGCCAAGGTCCCGGTCAACGCCAACGAGGGCGTCACGATCGAGAAGGCCCGCGAGATCGTCGCCCAGGCGAAGTTCCCGGCCGAGGTCGCCGAGCAGGTTGCCGAGGTCATGGTCACCCTGTGGAAGACCTTCGTCGCCGAGGACGCGCTCCTCGTCGAGGTCAACCCGCTGGCCAAGGTCGCGAGCGGTGACGTCATCGCCCTCGACGGCAAGGTCTCGCTCGACGAGAACGCCGACTTCCGCCAGCCGGAGCACGAGGCGCTCGAGGACAAGGCCGCGGCCAACCCCCTCGAGGCGGCCGCCAAGGCCAAGGGCCTGAACTACGTCAAGCTCGAGGGCCAGGTCGGCATCATCGGCAACGGCGCGGGTCTCGTCATGAGCACCCTCGACGTCGTCGCGTACGCCGGTGAGAACCACGGCGGCGTCAAGCCCGCCAACTTCCTCGACATCGGTGGCGGCGCCTCCGCCGAGGTCATGGCCAACGGTCTCGAGATCATCCTCGGCGACCCGGACGTCAAGTCCGTCTTCGTCAACGTCTTCGGTGGCATCACCGCGTGCGACGAGGTCGCCAAGGGCATCGTCCAGGCCCTGGAGCTCCTCAAGAGCAAGGGCGAGGACGTCTCCAAGCCGCTCGTCGTGCGCCTCGACGGCAACAACGCGGAGCTGGGTCGCAAGATCCTGTCGGACGCCAACCACCCGCTGGTCCAGCGCGTGGACACCATGGACGGCGCGGCCGACAAGGCCGCCGAGCTGGCTGCGGCTAAGTAAGGGACGAGGACTCCACAACCATGGCTATCTTCCTCACCAAGGACAGCAAGGTCATCGTCCAGGGGATGACCGGTGCCACGGGCATGAAGCACACCAAGCTCATGCTGGCCGACGGCACCAACATCGTCGGTGGCGTGAACCCGCGCAAGGCCGGCACGAGCGTCGACTTCGGCGACAAGTCCGTGCCCGTCTTCGGCTCGGTCGCCGAGGCGATGAAGGAGACCGGTGCCGACGTCACCGTCGTCTTCGTTCCGCCGGCGTTCGCCAAGGCCGCCGTCGTCGAGGCGATCGACGCCGAGATCCCGCTGGCCGTCGTGATCACCGAGGGCATCGCCGTCCACGACTCCGCCGCCTTCTGGGCGTACGCGGGCTCGAAGGGCAACAAGACCCGCATCATCGGCCCGAACTGCCCCGGTCTCATCACCCCGGGCCAGTCCAACGCCGGCATCATCCCGGGCGACATCACCAAGCCCGGCCGCATCGGTCTCGTGTCCAAGTCCGGCACGCTGACCTACCAGATGATGTACGAGCTCCGTGACATCGGCTTCTCCTCCGCCGTCGGCATCGGTGGCGACCCGGTCATCGGCACCACGCACATCGACGCGCTCGCCGCGTTCGAGGCCGACCCGGAGACCGAGCTGATCGTGATGATCGGCGAGATCGGCGGCGACGCCGAGGAGCGTGCCGCGGACTTCATCAAGGCCAACGTCACCAAGCCGGTCGTCGGCTACGTGGCGGGCTTCACCGCGCCCGAGGGCAAGACCATGGGCCACGCCGGTGCCATCGTCTCCGGTTCGTCCGGCACCGCCCAGGCGAAGAAGGAGGCCCTCGAGGCCGCCGGTGTGAAGGTCGGCAAGACCCCGTCCGAGACGGCCCGCCTCGCGCGCGCCGCGCTGGGCGCCTGAGCCTGACGGTTCCGCAGTACGGGCCCGCACCCCGCGAGGGGTGCGGGCCCGTGCCCGTTCCGGGGCACGGGCAAGGCTGAGTAGGCCTATGTAGGGCCCCGTAAGGCGCCCCAAGCCCCCGTAAGGCTGCATAAGGGTAATTGCTCGTCAAATAGGTTTATCCACGTATCAAAAGCGACACGACGGTCATTTACCTGCTACCCGAACGAAAGCCGTGTTCTTGGCAGCATGACCACGTGACCCAAGATGCCGAGCACAGCCCGCCGTTGCCCGCGCCCGGCCGGCCCGCCGCGAGCGCGCCGCCACCGGCGGGCACGGTGTTCGTCGGCGGGGCGATCGCCGCGGGCCTGGGGCTCGGGGCGCTGGCCGTGGTCGTCCTGCTGCTGTGGATCACCTCGCCGTACCCGGACGGCGGCGCGGGCGAGGCCCTGCGCGCCGCCGCCGGCCTGTGGCTGCTCGCACACGGCGCCGACCTCGTCCGCACGGACACCCTCACCGGGGCGCCCGCCCCGATCGGCCTCACGCCGATGCTGCTGACCGTCCTGCCCTGCTGGCTGCTCTACCGGGCCGCACGGCACGCCCTGGAACCGCCGGACGAGTCCGCGGACGACGAGGACGACGCTCCGTACCCGGACGTCATGCTGCTGGCCGGCGAGGAGCCGGCCGGCGCCCCCGAGCCCGCAGCGGCCCCCGGACCCGCCCCGCGCAAGGCCGCCCTGACCCTCCTCTGCGGCTACCTGCTCGTCGCCGTGTGCGCCGTCCTCTACGCCTCCTCCGGGCCCGTGCGCGTCGAGCCGCTGAGCGCCCTGCTGCACGTGCCGGTCGTGGCGGGCGCGTCCGTCGCCGCCGGGACGTGGGCCGCCCTGGGCTGCCCCTACGGGTCCCCGCCGCCGTTCGTCCGCCGCGCGCTCGCCACCGTCCCCGCGCGGCTGCGCGGCTGGTTCACCCGGGACCGGGTCGCGGCGTCCGCCGGTGCCGCGACGGCCGGCACCGTCGTCCTGCTCAGCGGCGCCGCCGTCCTCCTCGCGGGCTCCCTCGCCGTCCACGCGGGCGCCGCCCGCGAGTCCCTCCTGCAGATCACGGCGGCCTGGTCGGGCCGCGCCGCGGTGCTGCTGCTGTGCCTGGCGCTGCTGCCCAACGCCGTGGTCTGGGCGGCGGCCTACGGGCTCGGCCCGGGCTTCGCCGTCGGCACGGCCGGCGCGGTCGCGCCCCTCGGGATCACGGCCTACCCGCTGCTGCCGTCCTTCCCGCTCTTCGCGATCCTCCCCACGCCGGGCCCCGCCGAGCCGCTGCCGCTCGCGGCCTCGGCCGCGGTGAGCCTCGCGGCCGGGGTGACCGTCGCCTACGCCGCCGTGCCGCGGCGCTCCGCGGACCTCGCGCGGAGCGGGGCCGGCGAGACCGCCGGCATCGCCGCCCTCGGCTCCCTCTTCTGCGCGCTGGCCGTCACCCTGCTGGCCTACGCGGCGGGCGGCTCGCTGGGCGCGTCCGTCCTCGCCACGTTCGGGCCCTCGTGCCGGCTCGTCGGCGCGGCCGCGCTCGCCTGGACGACGGTCGTGAGCGTGCCGGGGGCGCTGGTGCTGCGGTGGCTGCGGCGGCGGGTCGCGCTGGGGGGCATGCCGGCGGAGCGGCCCGCGGAGGTCGCGGCCGTCGCCCCTGCCCGGCCCGTGGGGGCCGTGGCCCTGGCGGGCACGGCTCCGGTGTCCCCGCGCCTCGCGTCGCCCCCGCGCCCCGCGGCGGCCGTACGGATTCCCGCCGGCGCCCACCGGCGGGCGCGTCCGGAGCGGCGCGAGCGGCGTGGGCGCTGGTGGACCGGGGCGCGGGCCGCGCGGGCGGTGGGGGCGTGGCTGGGCTTCGGCTCACCCCGCGCCGTCCGGGGCGCCTGCGCCGACACGCCGACGCTGTCCTTCGCCACCCGGACGCCGGTGGAGGCGCTGCCGGTGCGGCCGGCGCCCGCGCCCTTCCCGGCGGCGCCGGCCGCCGCGTGCGGGCCGGAGGCCCGGGGGGAGCGGCGGGGCTGGTTCGGTCGCCGGGCCCGGCGACAGGGGGCGCGGCCCGAGGGCGCCCGGGCCGGGACGGTCGTGCCGGCCTGGCACGACTCGCGGGCGCGGCAGGTGCGGTGGGCGGCGCTGCGCGAGTCCGGGGGCGGGCTGGTGCCGGACTTCGAGCCGCGGGACGCGACGCACCCGGACCGGGGCTGATCCCAGGGGCTCCGCCCTGAGCCGGCACCCCGGGCGCTGTGCGGACGGGTCCTTGCCGGGCCGGTCAGAACCTGCCGGCCCGCGGAAGGATGCCCCGCAACGCTGAATCGCCACGACGGCGAGGGTGCGGCGGAATGCCCGGGCACCGCCGGTGGCGCGTCCGTCGTGGCGCGCCGGAGGCGGCTAGTCCCTGGTCCCCAGCAGCGGCCTCAGCTGCTTCGGGAGGTGCCGCTCGCACGCCTGCTGCGAGCTCTGGGTCAGGGCGTCGTCCACGCACGTGTAGTAGTCGCTGTAGACGATCTGGAAGACGAACGTCGCCGCCACGATGGCCAGGGCCAGCCCGCCCGTCACCAGTCCGCTCACCGCCGCCGTGGTCTGCGGCTTGAACGCGCCGGGCGTCGGAGTCGGGGGGCCCGCCGGGATGTCGGGGTCCGTGCGCTGGGGCCGGGGCTTGGCGCGGAGGGAGCTGACGCCCCAGTAGATCGAGAGGGCGCCGAGCAGCAGGGCGACGTACGGGATGCTGAAGAGGGCGAAGAAGAAGCCCCACATGCCCGCGAGGAGGGCGTAGCGGGCGCGCCGCTGGGCGGGGTCCGTGGGGTCCCAGCGCAGGCCGCCCCCGCCCGGACCGCCGCTTCCGCCCGGGCCGCCGCCGAAGCCGCCGTCGTGGCGGCCGGGCTGCCGGCTGCTCCACTGGCTGCCCCACGCCGGGGGCTGCTGCCCCTCCGGGCCCTCGGCGCCGCCGGGGCCTTCCGGTCCGTCGCCGCCCTCGCCGCCCTCGCCGCCCTCGCCGTTCCCCCGGCCCTGCGGCCGCTGCGGCTCGCGCGGCTGCCACGGCCGGTCGGGCTGTCCCTCGGGCGGCGGCGCGAAGGGGTTGTCCCGCTGCTCGTCCGGGGACGGGGAGGGGCGGTGAGCCGCGTCACGGCGTCGGTCCGGCATGTGGAGTGTGTCTTCCCCTTGTGTCGTCTACCGCACTCCGAACGTACGGCGTCGCGCCCGGATTCCGTGCATGTGGCACCGCGCTTTCCGGGCACTGCTTCCAGACGCTACCTTCCGCGGCCGCCCCCGTCCCGCGGGGGCCGTTCGGTGTGCCGGTATCGTTGCTGGCGGTCGGCGGGTTCGTAGAGTCCCCCGTATTTCGCGGCACCCTCGTCTCGTACGACCATACAAACCGTACGGCGCTGTCCACCGTACGACCATCAATACGGCCGTCACACCGCTCCCGCCCGCGAGAAAGGGCCCCATCGTGGCCTCCCCGCCTCCCGCGCCCCCCGCCCGCCTCGTCGTCCTCGTCTCAGGCTCCGGTACCAACCTGCAGGCCCTGCTCGACGCGATCGCCGCCGACCCCGAGGGCTACGGCGCGCGGGTCGTGGCCGTGGGCGCCGACCGGGACGGCATCGCCGGCCTGGAGCGCGCCGAGCGCGCCGGGATCCCCACGTTCGTCTGCCGGGTGAAGGACCACCCCTCGCGCGAGGCCTGGGACCGCGCGCTGACCGAGGCCACGGCGGCGTACGAGCCGGACCTCGTGGTCTCGGCCGGCTTTATGAAGATCGTGGGGAAGGAATTCCTCGCGCACTACGGCGGGCGCATCGTCAACACGCACCCCGCCCTGCTGCCCAGCTTCCCCGGCGCCCACGGCGTGCGCGACGCGCTCGCGTACGGCGTGAAGGTGACCGGGTGCACCGTCCACTTCGTCGACGACGGCGTCGACACCGGCCCGATCATCGCCCAGGGCGTGGTCGAGGTCGTGGAAGAGGACACCGAGGAAGGCGAATCAGCGCTGCACGAGCGCATCAAGGAAGTCGAGCGCGAGCTGCTCGTCGATGTCGTGGGGCGTCTGGCCCGCAACGGCTACCGCATAGAGGGACGAAAGGTAAGGATCCCGTGACCGCCGAAGGTATGAAGCGGCCCATCCGCCGGGCGCTGGTCAGCGTCTACGACAAGACCGGGCTGGAGGAGCTGGCCCGTGGTCTGCACGAGGCCGGTGTCGAGCTCGTCTCCACCGGCTCCACGGCCGCCCGGATCGCCGCGGCCGGCGTCCCCGTCACCAAGGTCGAGGAGCTGACCGGCTTCCCCGAGTGCCTGGACGGCCGCGTCAAGACGCTGCACCCGCGCGTCCACGCCGGCATCCTCGCCGACCAGCGCCTCGACGCGCACCGCGAGCAGCTCACCGAGCTGGGCGTCGAGCCCTTCGAGCTGGTCGTCGTCAACCTCTACCCCTTCAAGGAGACGGTCGCCTCCGGCGCCTCTCCCGACGAGTGCGTCGAGCAGATCGACATCGGCGGCCCCTCCATGGTCCGCGCCGCCGCCAAGAACCACCCCTCCGTGGCCGTCGTCGTCAGCCCCGGCCGCTACCAGGACGTCCTCAAGGCCGTCGCCGACGGCGGCTTCGGCCTCGCGCAGCGCAAGCGCCTGGCCGCCGAGGCGTTCCAGCACACCGCCGCGTACGACGTGGCCGTCGCGAACTGGTTCGCCGAGGGCTACGGTGCCGACGAGGGCCCCTGGCCGGACTTCATCGGCGTCTCCTACGAGCGCAAGCAGGTCCTGCGCTACGGCGAGAACCCCCACCAGTCCGCCGCCCTCTACACCGACGGCACGGGCAAGGGCCTCGCGCACGCCGAGCAGCTGCACGGCAAGGAGATGTCCTACAACAACTACGTGGACACCGAGGCGGCCCGCCGCGCGGCGTACGACCACACCGACCCCTGCGTCGCGATCATCAAGCACGCCAACCCGTGCGGCATCGCGACCGGTTCGGACGTCGCCGAGGCCCACCGCAAGGCCCACGCCTGCGACTCGCTCTCCGCCTTCGGCGGCGTCATCGCCGTCAACCGGCCCGTGTCGGCCGCCATGGCCGAGCAGGTCGCCGAGATCTTCACCGAGGTCATCGTCGCCCCGGCCTACGAGGACGGCGCCGTCGAGGTGCTGGCCCGCAAGAAGAACATCCGCGTGCTGCGCTGCGCCGACGCGCCCGCGGCGCACGGCGAGACCCGGCCCGTCGAGGGCGGCGTCCTCGTCCAGGCCAAGGACCGCCTCCAGGCCGAGGGCGACGACCCGGCCAACTGGACGCTCGCCACGGGCGAGGCGCTCTCCGCCGCCGAGCTCGCCGAGCTGGCCTTCGCCTGGCGCGCCTGCCGCGCCGTGAAGTCCAACGCCATCCTGCTCGCCAAGGACGGCGCGACCGTCGGCGTCGGCATGGGCCAGGTCAACCGCGTCGACTCCGCGAAGCTCGCGGTGCAGCGGGCGGGCGAGGAGCGGGCGCGCGGCTCGTACGCCGCCTCCGACGCGTTCTTCCCCTTCCCGGACGGGCTGGAGGTCCTGACGGCCGCCGGCGTCAAGGCCGTGGTGCAGCCGGGCGGTTCGGTCCGCGACGAGCAGGTCGTGGAGGCCGCGAAGGCAGCGGGCGTGACGATGTACTTCACGGGTACGCGGCACTTCTTCCACTGAGATACGGGCGGAGGCCCGCATCCCTCGTCAGCGGGGGATACGGGCCTCCGGGTCCGTCGGCCGCGGCTCAGTAGCGCGGACGGCGGAACCACTCGTTCGAAGCCTGCTTGGCCGCGAAGACGATCACCAGGATCGACAGGATCAGACCGATGAGGCCGATGCCGTAGAAGACGATGCAGACCAGGCCGCTGATGATGCCGAACGCCGCGTAGACGATCGAACCGACGCGGACGCCATTGCCACCCTTGGCGTAACGCACCGCGAGAATGATGCCGAGGATCGCAAAGATCACGGCCAGCGCGGCCAGGAACGCGAAAACGCCCTTTCCGGCGTCGAAGACCGTGTCGGCGTCCACCGTGTCACCCTGAGCGGTGGTGACCGTGCCGCCTCCGTGGGTCTTCTTCGCGTCACCGATCGCGGCGACGGCGGCGGCGCACAGGCCCGCCACGATCACGTGCACCGCGGCGATCGCGTACAGCATGATGCGGGCCGCCTTGGTGACGCCCGGCATCACCTGCGGGCCCTGCGGCGCACCGGCGTAGTCGCCCTGCCCCTGCGGGTAGGCGGCGTAGGGCTGGCCGGGCTGGGCGCCCTGGGGCTGCTGCGGATAGCCGTAACCGGGCGCCTGCTGGGGCGCGCCGTACGGGTTGTTCTGATCGCCGAAGCTCATGGCTGGCTATTTCCTCCGTTGCTGTCGTGCGGGGACGGCGCGGGCATTCGGAGGAGAGTTGTGTCGGCGGCTCGCCCCCGGTTTTCGCCCGCGGCACGCGGATCATCGTTATCGGGGCTGTGACTTTTGTCCAGCCGATACCCCTATCGGCGGGGCTGCAGGGGCTCCCGTGAATAACCGGTGCGAATTCGTCACCAACCGCGGGCCGCCCTGATTGGAACCATGGCCACCCCATCCGGGAGGATGGCGTCATGACCGCCCAGATTCTCGATGGCAAGGCCACGGCAGCAGCGATCAAGTCCGAACTCACGGCGCGCGTGGAGGCGCTGAAGGCCCGCGGCGTCCAGCCCGGTCTCGGCACCCTCCTCGTCGGCGACGACCCCGGCAGCAAGTGGTACGTGGCGGGCAAGCACCGCGACTGTGCCGAGGTCGGCATCGCGTCGATCCAGCGCGAACTGCCGGACACGGCCACGCAGGAGGAGATCGAGGCGGTCGTCCGCGAGCTCAACGACAACCCCGAGTGCACCGGTTACATCGTCCAACTCCCCCTCCCCAAGGGCATCGACACCAACCGCGTCCTGGAGCTGATGGACCCGGCCAAGGACGCCGACGGCCTGCACCCGATGAGCCTGGGCCGCCTGGTGCTGGGCGAGCCCGGCCCGCTGCCCTGCACCCCCAACGGCATCATCGAGCTGCTGCGCCGCCATGACGTGGAGCTGAACGGCGCGCACGTGGTCGTCGTCGGCCGCGGCATCACCGTCGGCCGCTCGATCGGCCTGCTGCTGACCCGCCGGACCGAGAACGCCACGGTCACCCTCTGCCACACCGGCACCCGTGACCTCTCCGCGCAGCTGCGCCAGGCCGACATCATCGTCGCCGCGGCGGGCGTGGGTCACCTGATCAAGCCGGAGGACGTCAAGCCCGGCGCGGCCGTGCTGGACGTCGGCGTCAGCCGCGACGGCGAGGGCAAGATCATGGGCGATGTGGACCCGGCGGTCGCCAAGGTCGCCGGCTGGGTCTCCCCGAACCCGGGCGGCGTCGGCCCGATGACCCGGGCCCTGCTGCTGGTCAACGTGGTGGAGGCCGCGGAGCGGGGTGCCGGCGGCGGCAATGCGGGCTGAGCCGGCGGGGCCTGCCGGGCCGGAGGGACCGCGTGGGACGGCCGGGTCCCACGGGCCGACCGGATCGGCCGGGGCCGGCGGGTCGGCCGGCGCGAACGGGGCCGCCGGGACCGGCGAGCCCCGGCGAGAGCCCGGTGCCGGCAGAGGCCGCCGCTTCCAGCTCACGCGGGACACCGCCCGCCCCGAGGGCGGCGGGCGCGCCGCCCCCGGGGACGCCCCGGCGCCGGCGCGCCAGTGGCCGCTGCTCGCGGTCATGGGCGTGACCGGGCTCGGGCTGCTGATCGTCGCCTTCGACGCGTTCCGGGTCGGGACGCTGCTGATCGGGCTGGCGATGATCGGCGGCGCGGTGCTGCGCTGGGCCCTGCCGTCCGTGGGCATGCTGGCCGTGCGCTCCCGCTTCACGGACATGATCACGTACGGCGGGCTGGGGGCGGCGATCCTGCTGCTGTCCCTGATGGCGCAGCCGCACCCGTGGCTGAAGGTGCCCTTCCTGGAGGACATCCTCCACTTCACGGTTTAGTTTGTTTGCCCGGCTTTGCCGGATTTCGAGTAGCTTGATGACGAGGTGATCCCTTTCCTGCCCCCACGGGCGGGGAAGGGCCGGTGCTGCCCGCGAGAGGGACGGTCCCCGTCATGGCCAAGATCAAGGTAGTCGGCCCGGTCGTCGAGCTCGACGGCGACGAGATGACCCGGATCATCTGGCGGTTCATCAAGGACCGGCTGATCCTGCCCCACCTCGACATCGACCTGAAGTACTTCGACCTGGGCATCGAGCACCGCGACGCCACCGGCGACCAGGTGACCGTCGACGCCGCGCACGCCATCCTGGAGCAGGGCGTCGGCGTGAAGTGCGCGACGATCACGCCGGACGAGGCGCGGGTCGAGGAGTTCGGCCTCAAGGCGATGTACCCCTCGCCCAACGGCACCATCCGCAACATCCTCGGCGGCGTGATCTTCCGCGAGCCGATCATCATGGGGAACGTTCCCCGGCTCGTCCCCGGCTGGACGAAGCCCATCGTCGTCGGCCGTCACGCCTTCGGCGACCAGTACCGCGCGACCGACCTGAAGGTCCCCGGCGCGGGCACGCTCACCATGACCTTCACCCCGGCGGACGGCTCGGAACCCGTCGAGCTGGAGGTCTTCGCCTTCCCGGGCCCCGGGGTCGCCCTGTCGATGTACAACCTGGACGCGTCGATCCGCGACTTCGCGCGCGCCTCGTTCCGCTACGGCCTGGACCGCGGCTACCCGGTCTACATGTCCACCAAGAACACGATCCTGAAGAAATACGACGGCCGGTTCAAAGACCTCTTCCAGGAGGTCTTCGACACCGAGTTCAGACCGGAGTTCGACCGGGCCGGACTGACGTACGAACACCGGCTCATCGACGACATGGTCGCGTCCGCGCTGAAGTGGCCCGGCGGCTACGTGTGGGCCTGCAAGAACTACGACGGCGACGTCCAGTCCGACATGGTCGCCCAGGGCTTCGGCTCGCTCGGCCTGATGGCCTCGGTCCTCATGACGCCCGACGGCCGCACGCTGGAGGCCGAGGCCGCGCACGGCACCGTCACCCGCCACTACCGCCGCCACCAGCAGGGCAAGGAGACCTCCACCAACCCGATCGCCTCGGTCTTCGCCTGGACCCGGGCCCTGGCCCACCGCGGCAGGCTGGACGGCACGCCCGAGGTCACCGCCTTCGCGGAACAGCTGGAGCGGGTGTGCGTCGAGACGGTCGAGGACGGGCGGATGACCAAGGACCTGGCGCTGCTCGTCGGCGCGGACACCCCCTGGCTGACGACCGAGGAGTTCCTCGCGGCCCTCGACGCGAACCTGCGGCGGAAGCTGGTGCCCGCGGCCGTCGTGTGAGCGGCCGCGGTGACCGGTCCTCCACCCCCGTGGGGGGACCGGCCACCGCCCGGATAAGAGGATCTTGAACCGGTGTTCCGGTTTCAAGATCTTCAAGCCTGCTGTGGCCGGGAGGTGACGGATCCGCGACGAGTTCGCCGTCGCGTATCAGTTGTGCAGCAGATGTGACAAGAGCGCATGCCGGGGCCTCCGATTAACCCAAATGCCACGATGCGCCCCGCCCGTGGGAACTGTCATGCTGGATTGCGGCATCCCCCTGGGTAGCCAGCACCGGGGCTGCGGATGGGGCGCCGCGCCACGGCATGTCGACACATCGGTACGTCAGCACATCGGTACGTCAGCAGGTCAGTACGTCAGCAGGTCAGTACGTCACGGCAGGGGTTACGGAACGGGAGACACCCGTACGTATCGGGGGACAGGGGAGTGCAATGCCTCGTTGGAGGGCGCTACCGGAGGAACTCGACCCGGAAGTGCGCGAATTCACCGAACAGCTGCGCAGACTCGTGGAGCGCAGCGGGCTGAGCATCGGCGCCGTCGCGGACCGCACGGGATACAGCAAGACGTCGTGGGAGCGCTATCTCGGCGGGCGGCTGCTGCCGCCGCTGGGGGCCGCCGAGGCGCTCGCCGAAGCGACCGGGACCGACGTGGTCCACCTGAGCACGATGTGGGAGCTCGCCGAGCGGGCGTGGAGCCGGAGCGAACTGCGGCACGACTCCACCCTGGAGTCGTCGCAGATCGCCCGGGCGCGGGCCGCGCTGGGCGAGTTCGGCCCGCCGCAGGACGCGACGAAGGGGGCGGCGCAGGGCGCGGTGCAAGGCGCCGTGCAGGGCGCCGTACAGGCCTCCCGGGCCGAGGGGCAGCCGGGGGCGGTCATCTCGGAGCCGCTCTGCCACGAGGCGGCGCGGCGGGCGACGGCGGAGGAGAGCGCTTCGGGGGCCGCGGGGGGCGGCGCCTTCCCGGCCTCCTCCGCAGCCGCCGGCCCTTCCGCCCCCGCTGACCTTTCCGGGCCCTCCGGCGCGGCCCCGCGGCCGCAGGCCGTCCCGCGGGCGGCGCAGCCGCCGGACTACCGCGCGAACGCCATCCCGGCCGGCGGCCCCGCGCCGCGCCGCCGCGCGGCCCTCTTCGTCACCGGCGTCGTGGGGGCCCTGCTCGTCATCGCGGCGGCCGTCCTGCTGCTGGGCGTGGGCAGCGGCACGGACAACGGGTCCGGCCCCGTGGCACCGCCCGTCTCGCCCTCCGCGGTCCTGCCCGCCGGGGTGAAGTGCACGGGCGCGCAGTGCGGCGGCAAGGACCCCGAGGCCATGGGGTGCGGCGGCGGCAGGGCGACGACCGCCGGCTCCGCGACCGTCGGCACGTCGTACGTCGAGGTCCGCTACAGCCAGGTGTGCGGCGCGGCCTGGGCGCGGATAACGCAGGCCGTCCCGGGCGACGCCGTCCGGATAGACGCGGCCGCGGACGGCGGCGCGCCCGCCCGTACGGAGTCCGGCAAGGTCGTGCGCGACGCCGACGGCTACACGCCGATGGTGGCGGTGTCGGGACCGGGCAAGGCGAAGGCCTGCGCGACGCTGACGACGGGGGCGAAGGGCTGCACGGCCCCTCGCGGCGCGCCGTCGGGGGGTTCGCCCTCGGTGAGCTAGGGCCGGGACCGGCCCGGCCCGCGCGGCCGGTGATACGCCGGACAGGGTCCGGGGACGCCACGGTGAGGCGTCCCACACCGGGCCGGGGGTTCGGAGCGTGCCGGGTCGGATAGCCTGACGCCGGATCTCTTGATACCGAGAGAGATCCGAACATCATGGGCAGGGACACCCACCCCAGTTCGCAGCAGGAGATCGCCATGACCCGCACTCCCGTCAATGTCACCGTCACCGGTGCAGCCGGCCAGATCGGCTACGCGCTGCTCTTCCGCATCGCCTCCGGTCAGCTCCTCGGCGCGGACGTGCCGGTCAAGCTGCGCCTGCTGGAGATCCCGCAGGGCCTGAAGGCCGCCGAGGGCACCGCCATGGAGCTCGACGACTGCGCCTTCCCGCTGCTGCGCGGCATCGACATCACCGACGACCCGAACGTCGCCTTCGCGGGTGCGAACGTCGCGCTGCTGGTCGGCGCCCGCCCGCGCACCAAGGGCATGGAGCGCGGTGACCTGCTGGAGGCCAACGGCGGCATCTTCAAGCCGCAGGGCAAGGCCATCAACGACCACGCCGCGGACGACATCAAGGTCCTCGTCGTCGGCAACCCGGCCAACACCAACGCCCTCATCGCCCAGGCCGCCGCGCCGGACGTCCCGGCCGAGCGCTTCACCGCGATGACCCGCCTGGACCACAACCGCGCGATCTCGCAGCTGGCGAAGAAGACGGGCGCCTCCGTCTCCGACATCAAGCGCCTGACGATCTGGGGCAACCACTCCGCGACCCAGTACCCGGACATCTTCCACGCGGAGGTGGCCGGCAAGAACGCCGCGGAGATCGTGAACGACGAGGCCTGGCTCGCCGACACCTTCATCCCGACCGTCGCCAAGCGCGGCGCGGCCATCATCGAGGCCCGCGGCGCGTCCTCGGCCGCCTCCGCCGCCAACGCCGCGATCGACCACGTCCACACCTGGGTCAACGGCACCGCCGAGGGCAACTGGACCTCCATGGGCATCCCGTCGGACGGCTCCTACGGCGTCCCGGAGGGCCTGATCTCCTCCTTCCCGGTCACCTGCAAGGACGGCAAGTACGAGATCGTCCAGGGCCTGGAGATCAACGACTTCTCCCGCACCCGCATCGACGCCTCGGTCCAGGAGCTGGTGGAGGAGCGCGACGCGGTCCGCGCCCTCGGCCTCATCTGATCCGCAACACCTTCGACGGGGGTGCCCCGGCAGCGACAGCTGCCGGGGCACCCCCGTTTTTTGCGCACAGGTGTGCCGCGATACGCCCGGACGAGGTCGATTTCCGGCCCGGCATTCGGGTGCAAGTAGGGGTTCGCAAGAAGCGGATTGGCTTATTGTGAGTTCTCCGACTATCCGTCAACTCCTGCCTCTTCGCAGGTGAGTTCGACGATCGGAGAGTTCATGACATTATCCCCGGGATCGGCAAGAACTGATCAGGCCAAGTCGTCCGGGCTTGGGAAAACGGCCGGTACCGACAGGTCTGTTCCGCGGCCCGACTCGCGCAGCGAAGCCACCCGCCTGTTGTGCGCGGGGACGTATCTCGACCTCGACTTCCGCCGGCGCGTCATCGAAGAGCTGGTGGAGCACGAGGAGCGGCCGATCGCGCCGTCGCTCGGCATCGACGTCGTGCCGGTGCTCACGCACGCGCTGCGGGCGCGGGCGCAGGACGTGCTGACGGCGGTGCTGCTGGCCTGCTTATGGGTCGCGTTCTTCGTCGTCGGGTTCGCGACCGACGTGGGCAACGACCCGCAGACGCAGTTCCCCTGGGCCGTCCTCTACGCCGCGGTGTGCGTGGCCCAGTGGATCGGGCAGGCGGCCGCCGGGCGGGGGAGCGCCGTCTACGCGGTCGACAACAAGACCCTGCGCGAAGCCGTCAAGGGGCGGACCTCGCTGCGAGCCCTGCGTGCGGTCGGCCCGCCCGTGCTGCAGATCGCCTACTGGGTGCTGACCCTGGTCGCCTTCTTCGAGGACATGGGCAGCTGGGTGGCCGTGCTCTTCCCGCTGCTCCTCGTCCTGCCCGTATGGATGCACCGCTCGCGCGTCGCCGCCGTCATGCGGCTGGAGCTCGGCCGGCAGGCCTTCGCCCACCAGCCCCGGGCGGTGCCGCGCTCGCGCCACCACAGCCGTATCGCCGCGACGATCGACCGTGAGCAGTACGCGGGGCTGACCATCTACGACCCCTCCCGCCCCTTCCTCGGCATGGGCCGCCCGCACGAGCCGTGGTCGCTCGTCCTGGAGCTCAAGCCCCGGGACGGCAGCAAGGGCGACGCCCGCCCACCGTTCACCGCCCGCGCCGTCGTGGACCTGATCCGGCCGCGTCTGGAGGCGCTGCGCGACTCCGCCGCCGCGACCAGCCGCGACCGGCTCAAGGACCTGGAGATCGAGGAGTTCGTCTACCTGCCGGTGGGCCCGCACCGGCCCGAGGTCCGCTACGACGACCCCGTCGTCCTGCAGCACCTGCACGAGGCCGTGGACGAGGGCGGCGAGGCGCGCCGCTACTTCCTGCGGGTCCGCGTGGGCGCGTGGGACGAGCAGGTCGTCGTCTCCGTGCTGGTCAGGGTGCACACCCAGGGCGGCATGCTGGTGCTGGAGGTCGTCCCGCACGTGCTCAAGCCGGTCAAGCCGGAGTTCCGTGCGGTCGACGTCATCGCGTCCCGCGGCGAGGACGACATCCTGCGCGACGGTGTCCGCGCCCTGCTGACCGCGCCCGCCGCCGGGTTCGCGTCCGCCGTCTCGGCGGCGCGTACGGCCGTCACGGGCTTCCGTACGTGGCTGGCGGACCCGCGCCGCGCGGTCCCCGACGGCCCGGCGGGCTCGGTGCGGGAGATCGCCGGAGTGGCCACCGTCTCGCTGTTCCAGGAGATGGACATCAGCCGCTACGTGAAGACGCTGCAGGACCGCATCGCGAGCGGCGTGCGGGACGCACTGCGCTCCCAGGGCTACGAGACCGACCAGTTCGAGCAGCAGATCGTGCAGGTCAGCGAGGGAGGCGTCTTCATCGGCTCGATGAGCGGCGGCGCCGTGGCCGCGGGCAGCGGCGCACAGGCGAAGAACACCACGAAGGACGGGGGATCATGACGGATCGCAAGGCAGGCAGCCATCACCAGGACGGCGGGAACGGCACCGGCGGCGGGATCGCCATCGGGCGGATGACCGGTGGCGCCGTCTCCGCAGGGGAGCGGGCGCAGGCCGAGAGCCGCACGGAGCGGCGGAGCGCCGGCCGGGACGCCGGAGCGAACGGCCGCTTAAGCAACGGGCCCGCGGAGGTGCCCGTGAACGTGCCCGTGAACGTGCCCGTGGACGTGCCGCGCGACGGCGGCATCGCCATCGGCGAGCTCTCCGGCGGCGCGGTCGCCGCGGGCCGGGAGGCGCGGGCCGCCGACGTCTCCCACGACCTGCTGGCCGTGACGCCCGAGCTGCTGGAGGCCGTCACGGCGCTGCGCGCGCAACTGCCCCTGCTCGTACGGTCCGAGGGCGACGGCGTCGACGCGGTCGGCGACGAACTCGCGGGCCTGGAGGCCGAGGCGCGCCGCACGGGCCGTACGCGGCGCGGCCGCCTGGTGCGGCTGCGGGCCCTGTTGAGCAGTGGAGCCACGGCCGTCGGCGGCCTGGCCTCGGCGGCGGCGGTCGCCGAGACGGCCGGCCGGCTGCTGACGTGAGGGGGCGAGGCGCATGAGCCGCTGGGACGCGGATCTCCAGCAGTGGGTGGAGGACGACCCGCCGCGGCGCGGACCGCACGCGGACGGCGCCCCGTACGACGCCGAGGAGCCCGAGGTCCACCTGCTCCCCGGGCCTCCGGACGGGCTGCCCGAAGGGCCGTCGCACGCGGCGATCCTGGCCGGCGCGCTGGCGGGGGTGGTCCTCGCGGGCGGCCTCGGCGTGGGCGCCTGGGCGATGCTGCGGGACGACGGCACGGACACGGGCGGGCACGGGGGCGCGTCACCGGGCCCCGGCGTGAGCGGCCTGCCGACGCCGGGCCCGTCGTACGACTACGGCACGACGTCCGGTGCGACCATGGGGACGACGGGCGCCACAGGCACGGGGACGACGGGCACTACGGGCACTACGGGCACCACAGGGACGACGGGTACTACAGGAACGACCACCGGCGGGTTCGGCGGTGGTTTCACCGCCGGCGGGAGCATCACCGGCCCCACCGCCGGCAGTGCCACCCCGAGCCCGCCGGTCACCCCCTTCCTGGGCACCGCGACCACCCCCAGCGGCTACGAGCGCACGCAGGACCCGTCCGGCTTCCGCGCCGACCTGCCGTCCGGCTGGGGGCGCAGCACGGAAGGCGACAGCGTCTTCTTCAGGCGGTCGGACGGCAAGAGCCTGATCCAGGTGTTCACCCTGAGCGGCCCGGAGCCGACGCCGTACGCGGCGCTGGAGGAGACCGAGGGGACGGTGTCCCGCAACACGGGCTACCGGAAGCTGTGGCTGACACAGGAGAGCACCCCCTCGGCCGGTGCCGCCGAGCTCGCGTACACCTACGTCCGGCCCGACGGGAGCGTGCGGCGCGTTGTCGACCGTGCGTTCACCGGTCCCGACGGCCGGCAGTACGCCCTGCTGGTGGCCGGGCCGGAGGACGAGTGGCCGCGTCACCAGGAGATCTTCCGTGTGCTGCTGGGCTCGTTCTGCCCTTCCGGCTACTGCGCGAGCGGCGACGCTCAGTGACCCGCGTCACTCTTTGTGAAGAATGAGGCATAGCTTTTCGCCTTTTGGTTAGGCGCGTCCCGTTGCCGCCCGAGCGCCCTGCCCGGCGGCAGCGGGACCGTCCAGGAACCGGAAGGCAGAAAGAACATGTCGTCAGCCGAGACCATCCACATCGACGGGGTGTGGCGTGCCGCCGCGTCCGGCGCCCAGCGGGAGGTGCTCGACCCCGCGGACGCCAAGACCCTCGCCGTGGTCTCCGAGGGCGGCGCCGACGACACGGACGCCGCCGTCGCCGCGGCCCGCCGCGCCTTCGACGGCGGGCAGGGCGCCTGGCCGCGGACGCCCGTGGCCGAGCGGGCGGCGCTGCTGCGCCGCGTCGCGGAGCTCCTGCAGCGCGACCGCGAGGAGATCGCGCTGACCGAGAGCCGGGACACCGGCAAGACCCTCGAAGAGGGCCGCATCGACGTCGACTGCGTCGCCGACGCCTTCCGCTACTTCGCCGACCTCGTCGTGGGCGAGGGCGCCGGCCGCGTCGTGGACGCGGGCTCGGACACCCTGCACAGCATTGTCGTCCACGAGCCGGTCGGCGTCTGCGCGCTGATCACCCCCTGGAACTACCCGCTGCTGCAGGCCAGCTGGAAGGTCGCCCCCGCGCTGGCGGCGGGCAACACCTTCGTCATCAAGCCCAGCGAGGTCACCCCGCTGTCCACCGTGCTGCTGATGAAGCTGCTGGTGGAGGCCGGTCTCCCGGACGGCGCCGGCAACCTCGTCACCGGCGCGGGCGACCCCGTGGGCGCCCGCCTGTCCGAGCACCCCGACGTCGACCTGGTGTCCTTCACCGGCGGCCTCACCTCGGGGGTCAAGGTGGCGCAGGCCGCCGCGCCCACCGTGAAGAAGGTGGCCCTCGAACTCGGCGGCAAGAACCCCAACGTGGTCTTCGCCGACGCCTGCGCGACCGACGAGGACTTCGACACGGCCGTCGACCAGGCACTCAACGCCGCGTTCATCCACAGCGGCCAGGTGTGCTCGGCCGGCTCCCGCCTCATCGTCGAGGAGTCCGTCCGCGACCGCTTCGTCACCGAACTCGCCCGCCGCGCCGAGAAGATCCGCCTCGGCCGGGGCACCGAGGACGGCGTGGAGTGCGGCCCGCTGGTCTCCGCGCAGCAGCTCGACAAGACCGAGGCGTACGTCGCCTCCGCCCTCGCCGAGGGCGCGACCCTGCGCTGCGGCGGCGCCCAGCCCGAGCCGAACGAGGTCCGCCCCGCGGGCGGTTACTTCTTCGCGCCGACGGTCCTCGACCACTGCCACCGCGCCATGAAGGTCGTCCGCGAGGAGACCTTCGGCCCGATCCTCACCGTCGAGACCTTCCGCACCGAGGACGAGGCCGTGGCCCTGGCCAACGACACCGAGTACGGCCTGGCCGGCGCCGTGTGGACCAAGGACGCGGGCCGCGCCCGCCGCGTCGCCGGCCGGCTGCGCCACGGCACCGTGTGGATCAACGACTTCCACCCCTACCTGCCGCAGGCGGAGTGGGGCGGCTTCGGAAAGTCCGGCACCGGCCGCGAGCTCGGCCCCGCGGGGCTGGCCGAATACCGAGAGGCGAAGCACATTTACCAGAACCTCGCGCCCGAGCCGGTGCGCTGGTTCGCAGGCTGATCCGGCCTCGTTCCGTAGGCGAAGAAACCGCACACGAAGAAACCGCAAGCGAACGGCGTGCGGGCGAAGAGCCCGCACGCGAAGAACACCGCAAGCGAACAACCCGTAAGCGAAGAACCTTCCTGCCCCCGAGGAGTACCCCCATGCCCCCCGCCCAGAAGATCACGGCCGACTACGTCGTCGTCGGTGGCGGCACCGCCGGTTCCGTCATCGCCTCCCGCCTCGCCGAGGACCCCGGGACCTCCGTCGTCGTCATCGAAGGCGGCCCGTCCGACATCGACCGCGAGGACGTGCTGACGCTGCGCAAGTGGCTCGGCCTGCTGGGCGGTGAGCTGGACTACGAGTACACGACCACCGAGCAGCCCCGCGGCAACTCGCACATCCTGCACAGCCGCGCCAAGGTGCTGGGCGGCTGCTCCTCGCACAACACCCTGATCTCCTTCAAGCCGCTGCCGTCCGACTGGGACGAGTGGGAGGCCGCGGGCGCCGCCGGCTGGGGCGCGAAGGACATGGACCCCTACTTCGGCAAGCTCCGCAACAACATCGTGCGGGTAGCGAAGAAGGACCAGAACGCCATCGCCTCCGACTGGATCGAGGCCGTCAAGACCGCCCTCGGCGTCCCCGAGGTCACCGGCTTCAACGACAAGCCCTTCGACGAGGGCGTCGGCTTCTTCGACCTCTCCTACCACCCGGAGAACAACAAGCGCTCCTCCGCCTCCGTCGCCTACCTCCACCCCCACATGGAGGCCGGCGACCGCCCCAACCTCCGCCTCATGCTGGAGACCTGGGCGCACAAGCTGGAGCTGGACGGCACCCGCGCCAAGGGCGTCCACGTCCGCACCAAGGACGGCGAGGAGATCTACGTCGAGGCCGTCCGCGAGGTGCTGGTGTGCGCGGGCGCCGTCGACACGCCCCGGCTGCTGATGCACTCCGGCATCGGCCCGAAGAAGGACCTCGAAGCGCTCGGCATACCCTGCGTGCTCGACCTGCCGGGCGTCGGCGAGAACCTCATCGACCACCCCGAGTCGGTCATCGTCTGGGAGACCGACGGGCCCATCCCGGGCAACTCCGCGATGGACTCCGACGCGGGCCTGTTCGTCAAGCGGGACCCGGAGCACCAGGGCCCGGACCTGATGTTCCACTTCTACCAGATCCCCTTCACGGACAACCCCGAGCGACTGGGCTACGAACGCCCCGAGCACGGCGTGTCCATGACCCCCAACATCCCCAAGTCCCGCGCCCGCGGCCGCCTCTACCTCACCTCCGCCGACCCCGAGGCCAAGCCCGCCCTCGACTTCCGCTACTTCGAGGACGAGCACGACTACGACGGCCGCACCCTCGTCGACGGCATCAAGCTCGCCCGCAAGGTCGCCGAGGCCGAGCCGTTCAAGAAGTGGCTCAAGCGCGAGGTCTTCCCCGGCCCGGACGTCACCGGCGACGCGGAGATCAGCGAGCTGGTCCGCAAGGCCGCGCACACCGTCTACCACCCCGCGGGCACCTGCCGCATGGGCGCCGCCGACGACGCCCTCGCCGTCGTCGACCCCGAGCTGCGCGTCCGCGGCCTGACCAACATCCGCATCGCGGACGCGTCCGTCTTCCCGACGATGCCCGCCGTGAACCCGATGATCGGAGTCCTGATGGTGGGGGAGAAGTGCGCGGAGATGCTTGTAGCAGGCCCCGGCACCGGGGGTGACCCCCGATGAACGGCAATGACGCCGGCACCGGCGCGCCCACCGACCGTACGCCCGAGCACACGCCGCAGGCCGCGGCCGACGCCCCGGCCGTCTTCAGCGTCCGCAACCTGTGGAAGGTCTTCGGGCCGAAGGCCGACCGCGTCCCCGGCAGCGAACACGCCGGGCTCTCCCCCGAGGAGCTGCGCGAGCAGACCGGCTGCACCGTCGCCGTCCGCGACGTCTCCTTCGACGTCCGCCAGGGCGAGGTCTTCGTCGTCATGGGCCTGTCCGGCTCCGGCAAGTCCACGCTCGTCCGCTGCCTGACCCGGCTCATCGAGCCGACCTCCGGCACCATCGCCATCGACGGCGAGGACGTGTGCGGCATGGACAAGGGCGCCCTGCGCGACCTGCGCCGCCACCGCGCGGCCATGGTCTTCCAGCACTTCGGGCTGCTCCCGCACCGCTCCGTCCTCGACAACGTCGCCTACGGCCTGGAGATCCAGGGCGTCGGCAAGGCCGAGCGCCGCGCCAAGGCGGCCGAGATGGTGGAGAAGGTCGGCCTCGCCGGCCTGGAGGACCGCCGCCCCGGCCAGCTCTCCGGCGGCCAGCAGCAGCGCGTGGGCCTCGCCCGCGCCCTCGCCGCCGACCCCGAAGTCCTCCTGTTCGACGAGCCGTTCAGCGCCCTCGACCCGCTCATCCGCCGCGACATGCAGGAAGAGGTCGTCCGCCTGCACCGCGACGAGGGCCGCACCATGGTCTTCATCACCCACGACCTGTCCGAGGCCCTGCGCCTCGGCGACCGGATCGCCCTCATGCGCGGCGGTAGCGTCGTGCAGTGCGGCACCCCCGAGGAGATCGTCGGCTCCCCGGCCGACGACTACGTGCGCGACTTCGTCCGGGACGTCCCGCGCGAACAGGTCCTCACCGTCCGGCGCGCCATGCGCCCCGCCGCCGCGGACGAATCGGAGACGGGCGAGACCCTCGACCCGACGACGACCGTCGCCGAAGCGATCGAGACGGTGGCCCGCACCGGCACCCTGGCCCGCGTCGTCGAGGGCGGCCGCTGCGTCGGCGTCGTCGACCACCGCAGCCTGCTGGGCGTGGTCGCGGGACTGGACTCCTCGCGGAGGGCAGTGGCATGACCGTGCAGCCCCTGACGGCCGTGAACGGCCGTCCGCAACCAGCACCGGACCCGCACCGGATTTCGTACCCGCGCCGGAGGCGGTCCGCATGAGCACAGCCACCACCCCCGCCCGCGCAGCCGCCGCCAGGGCGAAGAAGACCGAGCCGGAAGCCGCAGCCGGCGCGGCCGTGCTGAAGGCCCTGTGGGCCCGGCCCGCCGCCCGCAAGCTGCTCATCCTCGCCGCGGCCGCGGCCGTCCTCGTGCCCGTGGCCGCAGCCACCCACGGCAGCGGCACCTGGCCCTCCGCGTTCACCGTCGACCTGACCAAGCCCCTCACCGGGGCCAGCGACTGGATCATCGACAACCGCGACAGCCACTGGGCCTTCCTCTACTTCTTCGGGCACGTCAGCGGCGCGATCATCGGCGCCGTGCACGCCGTCTACACCGTCCTCCTGGCCCTCGGCTGGGCCGGTGTGACGGCGACGGCCGCGCTGCTCGCGTGGCGGGTCGCGGGCGCACGGGTCGCCGTCGTCGCCCTCGCCTCGTTCGCCGCCTGCGGGCTCCTCGGCATGTGGGTGCCCACGATGCGCACCCTCGCCCTGATGATCGTCGCGGTGGCGGTGTCCGTCGCCGTCGGCGCGCTCCTCGGCCTCGCCGCGGGCCTGTCGGACCGTACGTTCCGCGCGCTGCGCCCCGTACTCGACACCATGCAGGCGCTGCCCGCGTTCGCGTACCTGCTGCCCGTCGTCCTCGTCTTCGGCATCGGCGTGGCGCCCGCCGTCCTCGCGACCGTCGTCTACGCCGCCCCGCCCATGGCCCGGCTCACCGCGCTCGGCCTGCGCTCCACCGACCAGGGCGTCATGGAGGCTGTGGAGTCCCTCGGCGCGACCGGCCGGCAGCGCCTGCTGACGGCCCGGCTGCCGCTCGCCCGGCGCGAGCTGCTCCTGGGCGTCAACCAGACCATCATGATGGCCCTGTCCATGGCCGTCATCGCGTCCGTCATCGGCGCGGACGGCCTCGGAGACCGCGTCTACCAGGCCCTGTCCACGGTCGACGTGGGCAGCGCCCTGGCCGCCGGCATCCCGATCGTCCTGCTCGCGATCGTCCTGGACCGCACGACAGCGGGCGCGGCTTCGCCCCGCTCTTCCCGGACGACGGCCCGCACCCGGCGAGCGACCGCATGGGCTGCAGGCGTAGCCGTCGTGGCGGCAGCCGCCCTCACCGCGGGCGCGAAGCCCTGGCCCGACACCTGGACGGTGGCGATCGCCGCCCCCGTGAACACCGCCAAGGACTGGATGGTCGACCACCTCTACACGGGAATCCCCGGCATCGGCGGCACCGCCGACCTCGCCGCCCACTACACCGCCTGGGTCCTCGACCCCCTCCGCGACGGCCTCCAGGCCCTCCCCTGGTGGGGCGCCCTCCTCCTCGTGGCAGCCCTCGCCTGGCTCATCGGCACGTGGCGCACGGCCCTGACGGCAGTCCTCTCGCTCGCCGCGATCGGCGTGCTGGGCCGCTGGGAGCTGTCCATGGACACGCTCTCGCAGGTGGTGGCCGCCGTCGCCGTCACGCTCGTCCTCGGCTTCGCGATCGCCGTGCCCGCCGCGCGCAGCCCGCGCGTGGAGCGGCTGCTGCGCCCGGTCCTGGACGTCTTCCAGACCATGCCGCAGTTCGTGTACCTGATCCCCGTCGTGGCCCTGTTCGGCATCGGCCGGGCCCCGGCCGCCGCGGCCGCCGTCGTGTACGCGCTGCCCGCCGTCGTCCGCATCGCGAGCGAGGGCCTGCGCCGGGTGAACCCGGGCGCGATGGAGTCGGCCCGGTCGCTGGGCGCGACCAGCGGCCAGCAGCTGCGCCAGGTGCAGTTCCCGCTGGCGCGCCCGCAGTTGCTGCTCGCGGTCAACCAGGCCGTGGTGCTGGTGCTGTCCGTCGTCATCATCGGCGGTCTCGTGGGCGGCGGCGCGCTGGGCTACGAGGTCGTGTTCGGCCTCGCGCAGGGCGACCTGGCGACCGGTCTCACCGCGGGCGTGGCCATCGCCTGCCTGGGGCTGATGCTCGACCGGGTCACCCAGCCGACGAAGGGAGCGCGTGATGGCGCGTAAGACGATGATGGCGGCATCCGCCCTGTGCGTCCTGGCCGCCGCCGCCACGGCCACCGGCTGCGGCGCGGCCGACATGACCAAGCAGGCGTCCCCGTACGCGGACGCGGCGGGCACGAAGACCGTCACGCTGTCCGTGCAGTCCTGGGTGGGCGCGCGGGCCAACACGGCCGTCGCCAAGTACCTGCTGGAGCACGAGCTGGGCTACCGCGTCGACACCGTGCAGGTCGACGAGGTGCCCGCGTGGGACGCGCTCAGCCAGGGCCGCGTCGACGCGATCATGGAGGACTGGGGCCACCCGGAGCAGGAGAAGCGGTACGTCGAGGACAAGAAGACCATCGCCCCCGGCGGCGACCTCGGCGTCACCGGCCACATCGGCTGGTGGGTGCCCAAGTACTTCGCGGACGCCCACCCCGACGTCCTCGACTGGCGGAACCTCAACAAGTACGCCTCGCAGCTGCGCGGCCCGGAGAGCGGCGGCAAGGGCCAGCTCCTGGACGGCTCGCCGTCGTACGTCACGAACGACAAGGCGCTCGTCGCGAACCTCGGCCTGGACTACAAGGTCGTGTTCGCGGGCTCCGAGGCGGCGCAGATCACGCAGCTGCAGCAGTCCGCCAAGGAGAAGAAGCCGTTCCTGACGTACTGGTACGAGCCGCAGTGGCTGTTCAACGAGGTGCCGATGGTGGAGGTGAAGCTGCCCGAGTACACGCAGGAGTGCGCGGACAAGGGCACGAAGGACCCGTCCACCGTCAACTGCGCCTACCCCACCACGCCGCTGAAGAAGTTCCTCAACGCGGACTTCACGCGGAAGGGCGGCAAGGCGGCCCGGTTCCTGAAGAACTTCGCGTGGTCGAAGAAGGACCAGAACGCCGTGGCCCAGATGATCGCCGAGGACAAGCTGAGCGCGGACGAGGCGGCGAAGCGGTGGGTGAAGGAGAACCCGGACGTGTGGAAGAAGTGGCTGCCGTAGGCCGACCGGAGCCGGAGACGCAGTGAGCGCGAGCGGCGCCGTACCCCCGTGGACGGCGCCGCTTCCGCTTGTCCGGCTCGGGCCGCTCCGGCTCGGGCCGCTCGGGCTCAGACCGCGTACGCGCCCGGTCCCAGCCCCGTCGTCACGCCGATCCGGTTCCACGCGTTGATCGTGGTGATCATGGCGATGAGCTGGGCGAGCTCCTGCTGCGGGAAGTGCTTCGCGGCCCGCTCGTACACCTCGTCGGACACGCCGCCGGGCAGCAGGGTGACCGCCTCGGTCAGGGCGAGCGCCGCCTGCTCCTTCTCGGTGTAGAGGCCGGGAGCCTCGTGCCAGGCGTTGAGGAGGTAGATGCGCTCCTCGGACTCGCCGAGCTTGCGGGCGTCCTTGGTGTGCATGTCCAGGCAGAAGGCGCAGCGGTTGAGCTGCGAGGCGCGGATCTTGACCAGCTCGATGAGGGAGGTCTCCAGGCCCTTCCGGGCCGCCCGCTCCAGGCTCAGCATGGCCTTCCCGACCTCGGGGGCGACCTCGTGGAGCAGCATGCGGGGGGCGTGGTGGTGGCCGGTGACCTGTGCGTTCGTGTTCGTCATGGCTACGACACTAGGACGCGGGCAGCCCACGGGTATGGTCCATTCCCATGGAGAAATCATGGGCCACTCCGGAGGCCGTGCGGGAAGCGGACCCGGACGCCGGTGACGGCGCGGGCGCGGACTTCCACCTGGACCTGAGCGGGCCCGGCGGCGTACGGGCCTCCCTGATCCGCGCCCTGCGCGAGGCCGTCCGCAGCGGGCGGCTCGCGCCCGGCAGCAGGCTGCCGTCCTCCCGCACGCTCGCGGCCGACCTCGGCCTGGCCCGGAACACCGTCGCCGACGCGTACGGCGAACTCGTCGCCGAGGGCTGGCTGACCGCCCGCCAGGGCTCGGGCACCAGGGTGGCCCGGCGGGCGGCGGCGCGGGCGCCCGAGCGCCGGACGCCGCCCGTGCGGACGCCGCGGCGGGCCTCCTACGACCTGCGCCCCGGGACCGCCGACGTCTCCGCGTTCCCGCGCGCCGCGTGGCTCGCCGCGGCCCGCCGGGCGATGGCGGCCGCCCCGCACGAGGCGTTCGGGCGCGTAGACGAACGGGGCCGGCCCGAGCTGCGGACCGCCCTCGCGGGCTACCTGGCGCGGGCGCGCGGCGTGCACGCGGACCCGGAGCGGATCGTGGTGTGCGCGGGGTTCACGCAGGGCCTGGGGCTGGTGAGCCGGGTGCTGCGGGAGCGCGGGACGCGGGAGATGGGGGTGGAGGAGTACGGGCTGTGGTTCCACCGGGAGGCGCTGGAGCGGGCGGGGCTGCGGTGCCTGCCGATGCCGCTGGACCGGGAGGGCGCCGACGTCGGCGTGCTGGAGGGCGGCAAGGCGGGCGCGCGGTCGGTGCTCATCACCCCTGCGCACCAGTTCCCGACCGGCGTGCCCCTGCACCCCGACCGGCGCGCCGCGGTCGTCGACTGGGCGGCCCGCACCGGCGGGACGATCCTGGAGGACGACTACGACGGCGAGTTCCGCTACGACCGGCAGCCCGTGGGCTGCCTGCAGGGCCTCGCCCCGGAGCGCATCGTCTACTTCGGCACGGCGAGCAAGTCGCTGGCGCCGGGGCTGCGGCTCGCGTGGACGGTGCTGCCGGAGCACCTCGCCGGCGAGGTGCTGGCCCACAAGCAGGCGGGGGAGTGGAGCTCGGGGGCGCTGGAGCAGCTGACGCTCGCGGAGTTCCTCACGTCGGGGGCGTACGACCGGCACGTCCGCGCGATGCGGCTGCGGTACCGGCGGCGGCGCGACCGGCTCGTCGAGGTCCTCGCCGAACGCGCCCCGCACATCAAGGTCACCGGCATCGCGGCGGGCCTCCACGTCGTCCTCGAACTCCCGCCGGGCACCGAGTACCCGACTCTGCAGGCCGCGGCCTGGGAGGGCCTGGCCCTGGAGGGCCTCGCCCGCCTCCGCGCCACCCCGCCCGCGACGTCCGCCCCCACCCCCGACGGCCTCATCGTCGGTTACGGCACCCCGCCGGACCACGCGTTCCCGGGCGCCCTGGAGGCGCTGCTGAGGGTGCTGCCGCCGGCGGAGTGAGCGGGGCCACGTGCGCCGGCCGTTCACAGCTGGCTGGTGATCGTCGGGTCGGTGATCTCCTTGTCCCCGGCGAGCAGCACGGCCTTGCTGAGGATCACGGACAGCGTCCGGTCGCCCTCGAAGGGAAGGTGACCCGCGTCCGGGCCGCCGGTGCCCTTGGGGACGATGCACAGGTAGCGGTCGTGCGGGGCGATGAGGATGTTGCCCGAACCGAGGTGGATCTTGTACGGGTGGAGGTCGCCGCGGACGTGCAGGAAGCGGCCCTCGACCGTGCAGCGGTCGGCTATCGCGAGCCGCGGCACGAGCCGGGCGAGGAGGTCCCGGCGGGTCTCGGCGCTCTGGGACAGCTCGCCGAAGCCGTACGCGTTCCAGTAGTCCCGGAAGCGGCCCTCGGGTCCGCCGTCCTGCCACGCCGGGTCGTTGCCCAGGCTGGCCACGCCCACGAACAGGTCGACGTCGCGCAGGACTTCGCTCAGGACCAGGGCCGGTATCTCCGCGAGCGGTACCGGCTCGGCCGGCCGCCGGCTCCAGCCTAGGCGGTACTCGCCGGAGCCGGCGTGGGCCGTGTGCTGCGGCGCGTCGATCGGATAGAAGCGCACCTGGTCGGTGCCGAGCCACAGATAGCTGCCGCTGTCGGTGACGTGGGCGCCCGTCGTGTCCTCGACGCCGTCGACCCAGAACTCCGCGCGCAGCCCCCACTGCGGGAGTTCGCGCACGGCGGGCGGGTATTCGTCGTCCACACAGAGGCGCAGCTTGTGCCGCCAGCCCCGGGCGGCCGCAAGGGAGTTGAACTGGTGCTGGCGCAGCACGTGGGCGGCGAAGCGGTTGGAGTACACGCGGGTGGCGCGCTCGGCGTCCGTGAGCAGGTACACCTCGCGGTGGGCCTGCTTGAACGGCTGGGTGACGCCGTGGTGTTCGAGCCACTCGCGCCAGGCGAGGACCTCGGCGGGCTCCCGGTCCACCGGGTGCCACAGCTCGACCGGGGCGTCCGGGCCCGCCGTCACCCCGGCGCCGGCGAGGGTGCGCAGTCCGCCGTCGGCGAAGCCGCAGGCCTGCCCGTCGACGGTCCACAGGAGCCGGCGGGCGAGAGTGCCCACGAGGGGGTGGTCGAGGTAGCGCTCGCGCCAGGCGCCGTACGTCCACTGCCGGCGGGCGAGGAAGAGCCGGTCCAGCCGTTCGCTCTGGGCGCCGAGCATCTTCTCGATGTCCTTGGCCGCCGTCTTGAGCTCCTTGAGCTCGTCGGCGTGGTCCCGGCGGACGGCGGCGGGCGGACTCTTGACGGCCTTCCCGGTGGCGTTGCGCCAAGTGAGGACCGTCTTCGTGCCCTGGACGGCCAGTTCGGCCGCGCAGTCGCCGAGGGCGTGGGCGGCGCGGCCGACCCCGGTCAGCCCGTACGAGGGGACCGCCAGCTCCTCGATCTCGTCGCGGCTGAGCCCGAGCGCCTCGGCGCGGGCCGCGAGGGCGGTGTCGATCTGCTTGAGCGTGCCCTTGTAGGTGACGCGGGCGGCGAGCCGGGCCAGTTCGGCCAGGGACGCGTCGCCGTCGGTGCGGGAGAGGGCGAGCACGCAGGCGTTGGCCAGCTTGGGGCTGCGGGGGCCGACGCCGGGCACCTTGCGCAGCGCGTGGGTGACGAGGGTGCCCAAGGCGCGGGCGGTGTCGGGGTGGGGCTCCAGGAGCGACAGCATCCAGGCGAGGCCGCGCAGAGCGTCCACGTTGTACGGGTCGTACAGGGCATCGGCGTCGCCGTAGTGGCCCGGGACGTACGGGCGGGTGCGTGGCCGGGTGGCGAGCCCGAGCCAGGACAGGAGGCGCTGCCGCACGGCGCCGGGGTCCTCGCCGAGCCCGTCGAGGAGGGTGCGCGCGGCCCTGTCCCACCTGCCGGTGGGGCGGGCGCCGTGGGCGGTGAGGGCGTGGGCCAGCAGGCGCTCCCAGGGCCCGCCGCCGGGCCCGGCCACCTCGGTCATGGCCTGGTCGGCCCATGCCTCGCCGGGGTTGAGCAGCGGCTCCTTCATGGCGGCGATGGCCTTCCGGTACGGTCCGCCGACCCAGTACGGGTGGAGGAGGAGGGTGCGGCGCAGCGTCGCGACGGCGGGCCCGGGGAGGGGGTGCCCGGCGTCCACGGCGGCGGCCGCCGCGTCCCACATGGGGTTGTCGAAGTCGTAGGTCGTGTGCTGCCGCCCCAGCTCCTCGAACCAGGCGGCGGTTTCCGGCGCCGTCGTCATCAGCCACCCACCAGCGGGACGAGCTTGAGGAACGTGACCTCGGCGGCGGTCGCGAACTCCAGCTCCTCGTCCAGGTCGGTCACCTGCCGGTCACCGACGAGCACCAGGAAGCCGTTGCGCGCGAACGCGGCGAGCGCGCGCTCGTAGCACCGCTGGGGCTGCAGCCGCCCCGCCTCGCGCTTCCCCGGATCGTTGAGCAGGCGTTCCGCCGCAGTCGGCTGAACCAGCGCCGGAGCCGCCTTCGCGCGGCCCGCGTTGAACTCCGCCACCTCCACGAACACCCGACGCCGAATCACTTCACGTAGCGTCAGCCGCTCCTCGGCGACGTCGAGCGCCCACGCGTCGCGGCGCTCCCCCGATGTCGTCTCGTCGACGAGCCTCACCTTTGCCATGTCGCAGAGAGTAGGGGCGGCCACTGACAACGGCCCTCGGCACCGGGCCGAAGCGCAGGTCAGGCGGACTTCAGCGCCGCTCCGGCGAGGGCCTCGTCCTCGCGCCGGCGGGCGTCCATCGCCTCGGTCACCCCGAGCAGCGCCTCCTTGCGGCGCCGGAGCTCGGCCATCTCCTCGTCCACCCGGGCGAGCTCGTCGTCCAGCACCCGGACGGTGTGCGTGCAGGTCTGCAGGCCGGGGCCGCCCTGGGCGCAGGGCAGCAGGGTGCGGATGGTCTCCGTGGTCATGCCGGCGTCGAGGAACTCGCGGATGCGGCCCACGCGCTCGGCGGCGTCCGGGTGGTACCTGCGGTAGCCGTTGGTGTCCCGCTCGGAGCGGAGCAGGCCCTGCTCCTCGTAGTAGCGCAGGAGCCGGGGGCTCACTCCGGTGCGGCGCGACAGCTCTCCGATGCGCATGGGCAGTTCTCTCCCGTCAGGACTTGACCTTGACACTGATGTCATACGGCAACCTCGTGGCCATGACACAGATTCCCGCATTCTCGACCACCGTCCACGGCTCCGGCCCCGGCCTGCTCCTCGCGCACGGCGCGGGCGGCAGCATCGAGGGCAACTACGCGCCGGTCATTCCGGCCCTCGCCGCGCACCACACCGTGGTCGCGCCCGACTACCCCGGCTCCGGCGCGACCCCGCTCCCGGCCGGCCCGCTGACCCTGGACGGGCTGGTGGACGGCGTCGTGGCCGCGGCGGACGGGGCGGGCCTCGACACCTTCACGCTCCTCGGCTACTCGCTGGGCACCCTGGTCTCCGTGCGGACGGCGGCCCGCTACCCGGACCGGGTGCGCGGCCTGGTCCTGACGGCGGGCCTGGCCCGGCCGGACAACCGGACCCGGTCCTCCCTGGCGATCTGGCAGCGGTTGCTCGCGGCGGGCGACACCAAGGGCTTCGCCCACTTCGTCGCGCTGAGCGGCTTCGGGGAGGAGTTCTTCAACGCCGTGCCCGAGCGGGAGGTGCCGGCGTTCCTGGAGCTGATCGCCGAGGGCGTCCCGGCCGGCGCCGCCGAGCAGTCCGCGGTGGTCGCGGCGGCCGACAACACGCCCCACCTCGCCGGCATCTCCGTCCCCACCCTGGTGATCGCCACCCTGCAGGACACCCTCGTCGCGCCCTCCAACTCCCGTTTCCTGGCGGCGCACATCCCCGGTGCGGAGTACGCCGAGCTGGACACCGGGCACGTCCCGATGGCCGAGAAGCCGCGCGAGTGGGAGAAGCTGATCCTGGACTTCCTCGCCCGAAAGGAACTCTGACGATCACTTGGCCGAATCGCCGGACGCGCGTGCGTTCGGCGTGTTTGAGTGTGGCGCATCACTGGGCGGAGGGGGCACGGCGATGCGCGGGGTGCGGGCGGGGGTGGCCTTAGTGGCCGCCGTGGTGCTGGGCAGCGGGGCGGCGGGGTGCGAGCTGATGTCCCCGGGGGACGACGACCAGGAGCCGATCAGCATCGGCACCACGGACACCGTCACCACGCTCGACCCCGCCGGGGCCTACGACGCCGGCTCCTGGGCGCTGTTCAGCAACCTCTACCAGTCGTTACTGACCTACACCCCCGGCACCGGCGTCCCCGTGCCGGACGCGGCCAGCCGCTGCGGCTTTCGCGGCGGCGACCTGCGGACGTACGAGTGCGAGCTCCGCGAGGGGCTGAAGTTCGGGAACGGCCGTGAAGTGACCGTCAAGGACGTGCAGTTCTCCTTCGAGCGAATCAAACGGATCAAGTCCCCGCAAGGACCGCTGTCGTTGCTCGACACCCTGCAGTCGGTCACCACCGACGACCGGACGATCACCTTCCAATTACGGGTCCCCGACGCCACGTTCCCGTTCAAGATAGCCACCGGCGCCGGCGCCATCGTCGACAGCGCGCGCTACCCCGCGGACCGGCTCCGCACCGGCACCGAGGCCGACGGCTCCGGCCCGTACCGCCTGGAGGGCTACCGGCCCAAGGCCGTCGCCGAGCTGCGGCCCAGCAAGAACTACCAGGGAGCCGTCAAGCACAAGGGCGGCGCCGTCAGCGTCCACTACTACCGCGACGCGGCGGCGATGAGCCGGGCCTGGAAGGAGCGGTCCATCGACGTCGCCGGGCGCCTGATGCCGCCGGCCGACATCGCCGGGCACTCCCTGTCGGACAGCGGGGTGAAGCTCATGGAGAGCACCGGCTCCGAGACCCGCTCCCTCTTCTTCAACCTGCGCGGCGGCTCCCCGTTCGAGGAGCAGCCGGTCCGCCAGGCGGTCGCCGCCGTCATCGACCGCGAGGCCCTCGCGCGCGACGTCCACCGCCGCACCGTCGAGCCCCTGTACTCCCTGATCCCCCAGGGCCTCACGGGCCACTCCACTGCCTTCTTCGACCTCCACCCCCAGCCCGACCCGGAGGCCGCCCGCACCCTCCTCCGCCGGGCCGGCATCGCCACCCCGGTCCGCTTCACCATCGCCTTCTCGCAGGGCGCCGCCACGCAGGAGGAGGCGGCCCTGCTCAAGAAGCAGCTGGAGGGCACCGGGCTGTTCGAGGTGGCCACGCAGTACGTGGAGTGGACGGAGTTCCAGAAGGGCTACGCCAAAGGCGCCTACGACGCGTACTGCGTCGGCTGGCTCGCCGACTTCCCCGACCCGGACAACTTCACCGCCCCGCTCGTCGGCCGGTCCTCCAGCTTCCGCTCCGGCTACGACAACCCCAGGGTCGAGGAGCTCATCCGGGCCACGCAGGGCAGCTACCAGCGCAGCCGCGTCACGAAGGACTTCCGGGCCATCCAGGAGATCATCGCCCGGGACGTGCCCGTGGTGCCCCTGTGGCAGAAGAAGGACTACGTGCTGAGCTCGTCGTCCGTCTCCGGGACGCAGTACCTGTCGGACGGGACCGGGCTGTGGCGGCTCTGGGAGCTCGGCCGCATCTGAGGCGGCCCGGACGCGCATGCCCGGACGCGCCCCGGGGCCGCCCGGACGGGCGCCCTGTGGACGGGCGCCTTATGGCGGGCGCCTTATGACGTGCGCCGCAGCGCCCGCACCCCGCGCAACCCGATCAGCCCCACAGCCGTCCCCAGAAGAAACGAGGTGACCGCGAGCAGCAGATGCACCCAGAAGTACGCGGTCGGGTCGCCCGCGTCGTCAAAGGCGAGACCGCTGCCGTCCTTCCACAGATTCTTCGCGAAGGTGATCCAGATGACCCAGCTCCACACGCCGAAGGCGAGCAGGAACCAGGAGACGGGACGGGAGAGGACGGCGGGGGCGGGCGACGCGGCGGGAGCGGGGGCCGCGGCGGGCGCGTCAGGCGTAGTGCTCGGCATGGGTTTCAGTATGCGTTCGGGTCAGCGCAATAGTCCTATCGGGTCCCCGGCCGTCATCCGAGCCAGTGAGGCGGCGACTGGAACCCCCAGGTGGCGGGGTAGTTTCACGGACGTGCCGACGACGACATCACACCCCACGCGGGCCGCCGCGACGCGCCGCCGCCGCGGGGCCGCCGCGCTCGCGGCCACCGCCTCCCTGCTCGCCCCGCTGATGACCGCCGCCCCCGCCCTGGCCGACCCCACGGCCTCCCCGAGCCCGAGCCGCCCCAGCGTGAGCCCGAGCCCGTCCGGTGCCAGTGCGAACCCGGCCGCCCCGGCGAACGGCGGCGTGGCCGGCCGGGAGGACGACGGCAAGGGCATCGGCCGGCGCGCGCCCAAGACGCCGCCCTCCCGGATGTCCACCGTGGGCGGGGAGATGCTGGGCCGCCCCGGCCCGCAGGTGCAGCTCGGCCCGGGCGCGCCGCAGCTGCCCACCGAGCTCAGCGGACGCTCCTGGCTCGTGGCGGACGCCGAGTCGGGCGAGATCCTCGCCGCGAACAACGCGCACTGGGAGCTGCCGCCCGCCTCCACGCTGAAGATGCTCTTCGCGGACACCGTGCTGCCGAAGCTGCCCCGGGCGAAGACCCACAAGGTCGTCCCCGCTGACCTGGAGGGCATGGGCGCGGGCAGCAGCGCTGTGGGGGTCAAGGAAGGGTCGTCGTACAGCGTCCGCGACCTGTGGCTCGGCGTGTTCCTGCGCTCGGGCAACGACGCGGTGCGCGTGCTGGCGTCCATGAACGGAGGGATCCCGAAGACCGTGAAGGACATGCAGACGCACGCCGAAGAGCTGCAGGCGCTGGATACCCACGTCGTCACCCCCGACGGCTACGACGCGGACCAGCAGGTCTCCAGCGCGTACGACCTGACGCTGTTCGCCCGCTCGGGCCTGCAGAAGGCGGACTTCCGCGAGTACTGCTCGACGGTGTCGGCGCAGTTCCCCGGCGAGGAGAAGCCGGGCAAGCCGCGCGAGAGCTTCGGCATCATCAACACCAACCGGCTGCTGACCGGCGAGGGCATGGAGAACGGCCCCTACAAGGGCATGGCGGGCGTCAAGAACGGCTCCACCACCAACGCGGGCAACACCTTCACCGGCGTCGCCCAGCACGACGGCCGCAAGCTGCTGGTGACGGTGATGAACCCGGACATCCAGGAGCCGCACGAGGTCTACAAGGAGACCGCACGGCTGCTGGACTGGGGCTTCGAGGCCGCCGGGCACGTCAAGCCGGTCGGCATGCTGGTTCCCCCGAAGGGGGGCGCCGGCAACGCCAAGGGCGGCGGCGGGCAGGCCGGCGGCGACCACGCGCAGGCCTCGGTGGCCGGCTCGGGCTCCGGCGGCATGTGGACGGCCCTGGGGATCGCGGGCGGCGCGCTCGTGGCGCTGGGCGCGGGAGCGTTCGTCGTCCACCGTCGCTGGCCCCGTCCGAAGGCGTAAGGGGTAGGCGGTGCGTACGGGTTCCGGCGGCCGGGTCATTCCGCCGGACCCTCGCCGCGGTCTTTTCCCGCCGCCACGGCGCGCGACCACGACGGCGGCGCTGGGGGTACCCCCAGCGGTAGCTGGGGGAGGTGCCGAACCGCCCTCAGCCCGTACGGTCGGCCTTCTTCGACGGCGTAGCCGTCCACGCCGCGCAGAACAAGGTCAGCTTCGCCATGAAGTTGATCCACAGGAGGAGCGCGATCGGCGTGCCGAACGCGCCGTACATGCTCTTCGCCGCCACGCCCCGCAGATAGCCGCCGAGCAGCAGCTTCAGCACCTCCAGGCCGATCGCCCCGATGAGCGCCCCGACGACGAGCCGGCGCACCGGCGGCTGCACGTCGGGCAGCCGCGAGAGGACGTAGAGCATCAGCAGGAAGTCGGCGAGGACGGCGATGCAGAAGCCGGCCGCGGTCAGCAGCCCGCCGACGCCCTGCAACCCGGCCTTGCCGACCGCCCAGTCCACGGCCGCCGACGCGAACACCGAGCAGGCGAGCGAGAGGAGGAGGACGCCGCCGAGGCCGAGCAGCAGCGCCCCGTCCTTGAGCCTGAGGAGGACGGGGTTGCCGGGGCTCTCCTCCTTCTCCCAGACCGCGCGCAGGCACTCCCGCAGCGAGCCGATCCAGCTGATGCCCGTGAACAGGAGCAGTGCTCCGGCGACGAGCCCGACCGTGCCCGCGTTGTCGACGAGGCTGCTGAGGTCGAGCTGGCCGGAGATGCCGGGGACCTGCTCGGCGAGGCGCCGCTCCAGGTCCCGCATGCGCTCCTCGCTGAGGACGGCCGCGCCGACCGCGGCGCCCACGGTGAGCAGGGGGAAGAGGGCGACGAAGCTGGTGAAGGTGATCGCGGCGGCGAGCCGGGTCCACTTCACCCGGTCGAGGGTCTCGTACGAGTGCCAGGCGTGGGTCCGCGTCAGGCGGGAGATCAGGGGCCCGATGCCGGGCAGCCGCGTCAGCCATTCCATGGCGTACGTCTACCACCCTGACGTGGGCGTACGCCCACGCCGGGGGGGGGCGCTAGTGCGAAGGGGCGGGCGGTCGGACGCCCGTCTGGTGGGGGACGGCCGACGCCGTCCCCTCCCCCTCCCCGAACGGATACTCGCGCTCCAGCCGCCACACGCCGTCCGGGCCCTGCTCGTAGAGGGCGAAGGCGTCGATCGTCCAGGCGGCCTCGAACCCGGCCAGCTCGGCGTAGGCCCGGTCCATGGCCTCCTCGGCGATGCCGTGGGCGACGGTGACGTGCGGGTGGTAGGGGAACTGCAGCTCGCGGGCGACGGGCCCGGACGCGTCGCGGACGCGCTTCTGCAGCCAGGCGCAGGAGGCGGAGCCCTCGACCACGTTCACGTAGACGACGGGCGAGAGGGGCCGGAAGGTGCCGGTCCCGGAGAGGCGCATGGGGAAGGGGCGGCACTCGGCGGCGACGCGGGCGAGGTGCTCCTCGATCGCGGGCAGCGAGGACGCGTCGGCCTCGGTGGGCGGCAGGAGGGTGACGTGCGTGGGGATGCCGTGCGCGTGCGGGTCCCCGAAGCCCTCGCGGCGCTTCTGCAGGAAGCTGCCGTACGGCTCCGGGACCGCGATCGACACGCCGAGCGTCACGGTCCCCATTGCGTTCTCCCTCCTGTGCGCCTGTAAGTCCCCGTGGCCAGTGTGACGGCTGTGCCGCACCCCGTGCCAGAGCTCCTGGTCTCTCCGTGCCCTCAGTGCTTGGCGGGCAGGAAGCCGACCTTGTCGTACGCCTGGGCGAGCGTCTCCGCCGCGACCGCGCGGGCCTTCTCGGCGCCCTTGGCGAGGACGGAGTCCAGCGTCTCCGGGTCGTCGAGGTACTCCTGCGTGCGGGCGCGGAACGGCGTCACCCACTCCACCATGACCTCGGCGAGGTCCGTCTTCAGCGCACCGTAGCCCTTGCCCTCGTACTTCTGCTCCAGTTCGGCCATTCCCGTACCGGTGAGCGTGGCGTAGATGGTGAGCAGATTGCTGACGCCGGGCTTGTTCTCGGGGTCGAAGCGGATCACCGTGTCGGTGTCGGTGACGGCGCTCTTGATCTTCTTGGCGGAGACCTTGGGCTCGTCGAGGAGGTTGACCAGGCCCTTGGGGTTCGGCGTCGACTTGCTCATCTTCGCCGACGGGTCCTGCAGGTCGTAGATCTTCGCGGTCTCGCGGACGATGTGCGCGGCCGGGAGGGTGAAGGTGTCGCCGAAGCGGGCGTTGAAGCGCTCGGCGAGGTCGCGCGTGAGCTCGATGTGCTGGCGCTGGTCCTCGCCCACCGGGACGGCGTTCGCCTGGTAGAGGAGGATGTCGGCGACCTGGAGGATCGGGTACGTGAACAGGCCGACCGTGGTGGCACCGGCGCCCTGCTTGGCGGACTTGTCCTTGAACTGCGTCATCCGCGAGGCCTCGCCGAAGCCGGTGAGGCAGTTCATCACCCAGCCGAGCTGGGCGTGCTCGGGGACGTGGCTCTGCACGAAGAGGGTGCAGCGCTCCGGGTCGAGGCCGGCGGCGAGCAGCTGGGCCGCGGCGAGGCGGGTGTTGGCCCGCAGCTCCTCCGGGTCCTGCGGCACGGTGATCGCGTGCAGGTCGACCACCATGTAGAAGGCGTCGTGGGACTCCTGCAGGGCCACGTACTGGCGGACGGCACCGAGGTAGTTCCCCAGGTGGAACGAGCCTGCGGTGGGCTGGATACCGGAGAGAGCGCGCGGTCGATCGAGGGCCATGCGCACATTCTCTCAGGTGCGGTGCCCGACTCCGTCCGACGGTGGGGCCGCGAGTAGTAGAAAGGTGGAACAGGGGGCACGGCAATGCCCTTACGCGCATGCCCGTACACGAACGGAGCACACGGTGACATCTACGGAACGCAGCATCGCCGCCGCTGAGGCCCACAGCGCGCACAACTACCATCCGTTGCCGGTCGTCGTCGCGTATGCGGAGGGCGCCTGGATGACGGACGTCGAGGGGCGGCGCTATCTCGACATGCTCGCCGGGTACTCCGCGCTCAATTTCGGCCACGGCAACCGACGGCTGATCAACGCCGCGAAGGCGCAGCTCGATCGGGTGACGCTGACCTCGCGCGCCTTCCACCACGACCGCTTCGCCGAGTTCTGCACCGAGCTGGCCGCGCTGTGCGGCAAGGAGATGGTGCTCCCCATGAACACGGGCGCGGAGGCGGTCGAGACGGCCGTGAAGACCGCCCGCAAGTGGGGTTACCGGGTGAAGGGCGTGCCGGACGGCCAGGCGAAGATCGTCGTGGCCGGAAACAACTTCCACGGCCGGACCACCACCATCATCAGCTTCTCCACGGACGAGGAGGCGCGGGCGGACTTCGGCCCGTACACGCCGGGCTTCGAGATCGTCCCGTACGGCGACCTGGCCGCGATGGAGGAGGCCGTGGACGACAACACGGTCGCCGTGCTGCTGGAGCCGATCCAGGGCGAGGCGGGGGTGCTCGTGCCGCCGGCCGGCTATCTGCCGGGCGTGCGGCGGCTGACCGCCGAGCGCGGGGTGCTCTTCATCGCGGACGAGATCCAGTCCGGGCTGGGCCGCACCGGCAGAACGTTCGCGTGCGACCACGAGGACGTCGTGCCCGACGTGTACGTGCTGGGCAAGGCGCTCGGCGGCGGCGTGGTGCCGGTGTCGGCGGTGGTGGCGAATCGCGACGTCCTCGGCGTGTACCGGCCGGGCGAGCACGGCTCGACGTTCGGCGGGAACCCGCTGGCGTGCGCGGTGGCGCTGGAGGTCGTGGCGATGCTGAATTCCGGCGAGTTCCAGCAGCGCGCCACGGAGCTCGGCGAGCACCTCCACCAGGAGCTGAACCTGCTGGTGGGCGGTGGCGCGGTCGAGGCGGTGCGCGGGCGCGGCCTGTGGGCGGGCGTCGACATCGCACCGTCCCACGGCACGGGGCGGCAGATCTCGGAGCGGCTGATGGAGCGGCGCGTCCTGGTCAAGGACACGCACGGCTCGACGATCCGGATCGCCCCGCCGCTGGTGATCAGCAAGGAGGACCTGGACTGGGGGCTGGACCAGCTGCGGGCGGTGCTGGGCTCCTGACGGAGCGGTTGCGAGGTGAAAGAGGGGCCGGCGTGCGCGCCGGCCCCTCTTTCGCATCCAGGAGTGGATCTTCTGTACCTACTAGTAGGTACACTCTTTTCATGAGCACCTCGGAACGCCTCATCGAGAGCACGCGTGAACTCCTGTGGGAGCGCGGCTACGTCGGCACCAGCCCTAAGGCCATCCAGCAGCGGGCCGGGGCCGGACAGGGCAGCATGTACCACCACTTCAGCGGAAAGCCGGACCTCGCGCTGGCGGCCATCCGGCGGACCGCCGAGGAGATGCGGGGCAAGGCGGAGGAGCAGTTCGGCGGGCCGGGCACGGCCGTGGAGCGGATCACGGCCTATCTGCGGCGCGAGCGGGACGTCCTCAAGGGGTGCCCCGTCGGGCGGCTGACCCAGGACCCCGACGTCATGGCCGACCCGGCGCTGCGGGCGCCCGTGGACGAGACGTTCGTGTGGCTGCGGGGGCGGCTCGGCGAGGTGCTGGCGGAGGGCGTCGCGCGCGGCGAGCTGTCCGCCGCCCTCGATCCGGCGGCCACGGCCGCGACCGTCGTCGCCGTCCTCCAGGGCGGCTACGTCCTGGCCCGCGCGGCCGGCTCGACGGCCCCGTTCGAGCAGGCCGTCGATGGGGTGCTCGGGCTCCTCGCCGCCCAGTCCACCACCCCCTGATCGGAGTCGGCCATGCAGATCACCCGCACCGAGGCGGCCACCACCACTGCCTCGCCCGAGTGGGTCACCGGCACCGTCCACGTCACGTCGATCGCCGCCGCCGAAGGCCCCGCGCGGCTGCGCGTCGACGACGTCCGCTTCGAGCCCGGCAGCCGCACCCACTGGCACCGCCACCCCGTGGGCCAGTTCCTCCACATCACCGACGGCACCGGGCTGGTGCAGCGCCGGGGCGGACCGGTCGAGGTCGTGCACGCCGGCGACCGGGTCGTCATCGCGCCCGGCGAGTGGCACTGGCACGGCGCCGGGCCCACGACGTCCATGACCCACCTGGCCGTCCTGACGGCCGCCGAGGACGGCACCGAGGCCGAGCGCGGCGAACCCGTCACCGACGCCTGCTACCCGGCCGAACCCGTCGTCTGAGCACGCCCGCCCTCTGAGCACGCGAAAGGCACAACGCCCCATGTACGCCAAGCAGTACGAGATCACCCTCCCCGCCGACTACGATATGGGGATCATCCGCGAACGCGTCGCCACCCGTGGCCATGCCCTGGACGACCGTGCCGGCATGGCCCTGAAGGCCTACGTCATCCGCGAGCGGGGTGTGGACGGCTCGCCCGTCAACCAGTACGCGCCGTTCTACCTGTGGAACGACACCGCCGCGATGAGCGACTTCCTCGTCGGCGGCGGCGGGTTCGAGGGCATCGTCCGGGACTTCGGGCGGCCCGTCGTGCGGCACTGGGCGGGGATCGCCGCCGAGGCGGGGCCCGCGCGGGGCACGGTGCCGCGGGCGGCGTCACGGCGGCTGACGCCGCTGCCCGCCGAGGGGCTGACCGAGGCGGTCGCGGCGGAGGCCGCGGCGCTGCGCGAACTCGCCGCGCAGGACGGCGTGCACACAGCCGCCCTCGCCGTCGACCCGCACCACTGGCAGCTGCTGCGCTTCGTGCTGTGGGAGGACGCCGTACCGCCCGGCGACGACGCCACCGAGCGGTACGAGGTGCTGCACCTGTCCACGCCCGAACTGACTGAACTGACCGGATTGACCGAACGGGCCTGACGGCTCAGCCGTCGATCACGTGCGGGACGAACCGCGCGTACTCGTCCGTGATCAGGCCCGCCGACTCCCGGATGCCCAGCCCCGCCGGCTCCCCGTCGACGACCCACGCGCCGAGGACCGTGCGGTTGCCGTCGAAGTCCGGGAGCGGGCACAGCTGCTGGTAGCAGCACGGCTCGTCCCGCAGGGCCGCGGCGGCCCCGGCCTCGTGCAGGGTGATGCCGGCGCCCTCCCGGCCCAGCAGCGGCTTGGCCGCGTAGCCGCCGGTGCGGGCCAGCTCCTGGGGGCCGTCGGTGTGGGCGGGGAGCAGGTTGGGGTGGCCGGGGTGGAGCTCCCACAGGATCGCCAGGAGCGCCTTGTTGGACAGCAGCATCTTCCACGCCGGCTCGATCCACAGCGTGGAGCCCGTGCCGCCGCCGTTGTCGAGTGTGTCCAGGGCGTGCGGGCCGAAGCGGTCGCCCGTCAGCCACTCCCAGGGGTAGAGCTTGAAGCAGGAGCGGATGAAGGAGTAGCGCTCGTCGACGAAGCGGCCGGAGAGGTTGTCCCAGCCGATGTTCTCCATCGAGATGGCGCGGGTGTCCAGGCCGGCCTGTTCGGCGGTCTCGCGCAGGTAGGCCACCGTCATCAGGTCCTCGCCGAGCTCGTCGGCGGCGGAGTGCGCGAAGTGCACCGGCGCGCCGGGCGGCAGCAGCGGGGCCTGGCGCCGCCAGGCGTCGACGAGGCGCTCGTGGAGCGAGTTCCACTGGTCGAGGCCGGGGAAGCGGTCCTCCATCCAGAACCACTGGGCGCTCGCCGCCTCCACCAGGGAGGTGGGCGTGTCGGCGTTGTACTCCAGCAGCTTGGCCGGGCCGCCGCCGTCGTAGCACAGGTCGAAGCGGCCGTAGAGGGAGGGAACTTCGTCGCGTCGGCGCCAGGACTCGGCGATCCGGGCGGTCAGCCGCGGGTCGGTGAGGCCGAGGTCGGCGAAGCGGTCGTGCGCCACGATGTGCGCGGCGGCCTCCAGGCACATCTCGTGCAGCTCGGCGACGGTCTCCTCCAGTTCCTCGACCTCGGCGAGGGTGAAGGAGTAGTACGCGCTCTCGTCCCAGTACCGGCGCAGGGAGCCGTCGGGGAGGCGGGTCAGGGGGTAGATGACCCCCTGCTCCTCCACGGTGGCCTGCCAGCCGGGGCGGGGCTCGGTGCGGTGGCGGCGCATGCGGTCAGCCGCCGGAGGAGCCGGAGTTCGAGCAGCCGAATCCGCCGCGGTCGGCGGCCTGGCTCTTGCTGAAGGTGCCGCTGTCGGTGTAGCCGCCGGACTTGCCGGAGCCGTAGTACCAGCGGCCGTTGGTGCTCGTACCGCTGCTGCTTCCGCTGGTCCCGCTGCTTCCGCCGCTCTTGTTCTTGCAGGCCTTGGAGTCGACGACCCGGTAGCCGCCGCGCGCGGCGTCGTAGCTGTACGGGTCGACGCAGCGCTTGTCCGGTTCGGAGCCGCAGGAGGTGAGGGCGGCGGCGAGCGCGCCCATCCCGCCGAGGATGACCGTGGACGAGCGCAGCCTGCGCCGTGTCCTGACCGTCCTGCCCGTCTTTTCCGTCATGCAGATGACCCCCGTCATGTGCTGCTTCTGGCGTTTCGCCTGGTATTGCATCGGTTGTTCCACGGCCGCACTCGCGTGCGACGTGGCCACTCACCCTAAGGGGCGTTTCCGCACGGCGGACGGTGGGGCGGCCTACAGTCGAACGGTGCTTCTCGGGATGCTGTGCGCGCTGGGTTCGGCGGTGTGTTTCGGCACCGCGTCCGTCCTGCAGGCCGTCGCCGCCCGGGCGTCCGCGCCGGGCAGCGGCTCGGGCGTGGACCCCGTCCTCCTGCTGCGGGTGCTGCGGCAGTGGCGCTATCTGGTGGGGCTCGCCCTGGACGCCGCGGGCTTCCTGCTGGAGCTCGTCGCGCTCCGCTCCCTGCCGATCTACGCCGTGGGCGCCGCGCTGGCCGCGAGCCTCGCGGTGACGGCCGTCGTGGCGTCGCGGGTGCTGCGGGTGAGGCTCAGCGGCATCGAGTGGGGCGCGGTGGCCGTGGTGTGCGGGGGCCTGGCGATGCTGGGGCTGGCCTCGGGCGCGGAGGGCAGCGGTACGGGCTCCATGGCCCTGCGTCTCGGCACGCTGGCCGTGGCAGCCGGCGTCCTGGCCCTCGGCGGCGCGGCCGGGCGGCTGCCGGGCCGGGCCCGGGCGGCCGCGCTCGGCCTGGGCGCGGGCCTCGGCTTCGGCGTGGTGGAGGTCGCCGTCCGGCTGATCGACGACCTCTCCTTCGGCGCGCTGATCCGCAACCCGGCGGCGTACGCGCTGCTGCTCGGCGGCGGCACGGCGTTCCTGCTGCTGACGTCGGCCCTGCAGCGCGGCTCGGTGACGGCCGCCACGGCCGGCATGGTCATCGGCGAGACGCTCGGCCCGGCCCTGGTCGGCATCGTCTGGCTGGGCGACCGCACCCGCCCGGGCCTGCTCCCTCTCGCCGCCACGGGCTTCGCTTTCGCGGTCGTCGGCGCGCTGGCCCTGGCCCGCTTCGGGGAGGGCGGCGAGGGCGCTACGGTCGAGGCATGAGGCTGGGATCCGCCGAGGCTCGAGCGCGCTTCACGGCGGCGCCGGTCGCCCGCCTGGCCACGGCCGGCCCGACGGGCCTGCCGCACCTCGTGCCGGTCACGTTCGCCGCGGCCGGGGACACCGTTTATTTCGCCGTCGACCACAAACCGAAGCGCACGCGCGAGCTGCGCCGTCTGCGCAACATCGAACAGAACCCCCGCGTCGCCCTCCTCGCCGACCACTACGCCGACGACTGGACCACCCTGTGGTGGGCCCGCGCGGACGGCCGCGCGGCCATCCGGACGGACCCGGCACGGTGCCGCGCCCCGCTCGCCCTGCTGGCGGAGAAGTACCCGCCGTACCGGGACCGGCCGCCGGAAGGGCCGGTCGTGGCGGTCGAGGTGACGGAGTGGAGCGGGTGGGCCTTCACCGATCCGGCGGACTAAAGGTGCTCGGACTCAAGGTGCTCGAACTCCCCGAGTCAATGGGGTGCGGAGAGCCGTTGACCACGACGAAGGCCCCGCCCTCCCCGGAGGGAGGACGGGGCCCACGCCGTGTGAACCGGACCGGAGGTCAGAAGCGGCGCGTGATCAGCGCCCGCTTCACCTCCTGGATCGCCTTGGTGACCTCGATGCCACGCGGGCAGGCGTCCGTGCAGTTGAACGTCGTGCGGCAGCGCCACACGCCGTCCTTGTCGTTGAGGATCTCCAGCCGCTGCTCACCGGCCTCGTCGCGCGAGTCGAAGATGAAGCGGTGGGCGTTGACGATCGCCGCCGGGCCGAAGTACTGGCCGTCGTTCCAGAACACCGGGCACGAGGAGGTGCACGCGGCGCACAGGATGCACTTGGTGGTGTCGTCGAAGCGCTCGCGGTCCTCGGCGGTCTGCAGGCGCTCGCGCGTCGGCTCGTTGCCCTTGGTGATCAGGAAGGGCATGACGTCGCGGTAGGCCTGGAAGAACGGCTCCATGTCGACCACGAGGTCCTTCAGGACCGTGAGGCCCTTGATGGGCTCGACCGTGATCGGCTTGGCGGGGTTGATGTCCTTGATCAGGGTCTTGCACGCGAGGCGGTTCTTGCCGTTGATCCGCATGGCGTCGGAGCCGCAGATGCCGTGCGCGCAGGAGCGGCGGAACGTCAGCGTGCCGTCGAGTTCCCACTTGATCTTGTGGAGACCGTCGAGGACGCGCTCCTTCGGGTCGATCTCGACCTCGAAGTCCTGCCACATGGCCTCGTCCGAGACCTCCGGGTTGAACCGGCGGATACGGAAGGTGACCGTGATGTAGGGCGAGGCCGCGGATTCGGCCTCGACCTTGTCGAGAGTCGCGGTGCTCATCAGTACTTACGCTCCATCGGCTGGTAGCGGGTCTGGACGACCGGCTTGTAGTCGAGGCGGATCGAGTCCTTGCCGTCCGCGTCGACCTCGCGGTACGCCATGGTGTGGCGCATGAAGTTGACGTCGTCGCGGTTGGGGAAGTCCTCGCGGTAGTGACCGCCGCGGGACTCCTTGCGCGCCAGCGCGGACACGGCCATCACCTCGGCCAGGTCGAGCAGGTTGCCCAGCTCGATGGCCTCCAGCAGGTCGGTGTTGAAGCGCTTGCCCTTGTCCTGGACGGACACGTTCTTGTAGCGCTCGCGCAGCTCGGCGATCTTCTCGACGGCCGTCTTGATGGTCTGCTCGGTGCGGAAGACCATGACGTTGGCGTCCATGGTCTCCTGCAGCTCCTTGCGGAGCTCGGCGACCCGCTCCTTGCCGGTGGAGTTGCGCAGCCGCTCGACCTGGTCGGCGACGAGCTGCGCCGGGTTCTCCGGCAGCTCGACGTAGTCGGCCTTCGCGGAGTACTCCGCGGCGGCGATGCCCGCGCGCTTGCCGAAGACGTTGATGTCGAGCAGCGAGTTGGTGCCGAGGCGGTTGGCGCCGTGCACGGACACGCAGGCGACCTCGCCGGCGGCGTAGAGGCCGGGGACGACGGTGTCGTTGTCGGCCAGCACCTCGCCCTCGACGTTGGTCGGGATGCCGCCCATGGCGTAGTGCGCGGTGGGCTGGATCGGGATCGGGTCCGTGTAGGGCTCGATGCCGAGGTACGTGCGCGCGAACTCGGTGATGTCCGGCAGCTTGGCGTCCAGCTGCTCCGGCGGCAGGTGGGTGAGGTCGAGGTAGACGTGGTCGCCCTCGGGACCGCAGCCGCGGCCCTCGCGGATCTCCGTGTAGATGGAGCGCGAGACGACGTCACGGGACGCGAGGTCCTTCATGACCGGCGCGTACTTCTCCATGAAGCGCTCGCCGTCCTTGTTGCGGAGGATGCCGCCCTCACCGCGGGCGCCCTCCGTCAGCAGGATGCCCATGCGCCAGATGCCCGTCGGGTGGAACTGGAAGAACTCCATGTCCTCCAGCGGCAGGCCGCGGCGGTAGCAGGCCGCCTGGCCGTCACCCGTGAGGGTGTGCGCGTTGGAGGTCACCTTGAAGAACTTGCCGGTGCCGCCGGAGGCGTAGATGACGGCCTTCGCCTGGAAGATGTGGATCTCGCCGGTGGCCAGCTCGTACGCGACGACGCCGGCGGACTTCTTGACGCCGTCGACCTCGGTGATCAGCTGGTCCAGGACGTAGAACTCGTTGAAGAACTCCACGCCCTCCTTGACGCAGTTCTGGTACAGCGTCTGGAGGATCATGTGGCCGGTGCGGTCCGCGGCGTAGCAGGACCGGCGGACCGGGGCCTCGCCGTGGTTGCGGCTGTGACCGCCGAAGCGGCGCTGGTCGATGGTGCCGTCCGGGGTGCGGTTGAACGGCAGGCCCATCTTCTCGAGGTCGAGGACCGCGTCGATGGCCTCCTTCGCCAGGATCTCGGCGGCGTCCTGGTCGACCAGGTAGTCACCACCCTTGACCGTGTCGAAGGTGTGCCACTCCCAGTTGTCCTCCTCGACGTTCGCGAGGGCGGCGGCCATGCCGCCCTGGGCGGCGCCGGTGTGGGAGCGGGTGGGGTAGAGCTTCGTCAGGACCGCGGTGCGGCTGCGCTTCGTCGACTCGATGGCGGCGCGCATGCCCGCGCCGCCGGCGCCGACGATGACGGTGTCGTACTTGTGGATCTTCATGGTGTCGTCAGCCCCGGGCTCTAGCGGATGTTCGGGTCGAAGGTGAAGATCACCAGCGTGCCCAGCAGGACGGTGAACACCGTGGCCGCGTACAGCAGGTTCTTCAGCCAGAAGCGGGTCGTCGCGCGCTCCGCGTAGTCGTTGATGACCGTGCGGAGGCCGTTGGCGCCGTGGAGCATCGCGAGCCAGAGCATGACCAGGTCCCAGGCCTGCCAGAACGGCGAGGCCCAGCGGCCGGCCACGAAGGCGAAGCCGATCTTGCTGACGCCGCCGTCGAGGACGAGCTGGATCAGCAGGTGGCCGAGGACCAGGACGACCAGGACGATGCCGGACAGCCGCATGAACAGCCAGCCGTACAGCTCGAAGTTGGTGCGGGTCGTCTTCGGGGTCTTCTTGGTGCGCTTGCGGGGCGCCTCGATGACCGGGGCGGGGTTGTCGACGTCGTAGAGGGAGACGTCGGCCGCGGCGGCGGTGGCGGGGGTGGTTTCAGACATTTCGCGACTCAGCTCCCGAACAGCGTGCGCAGCGTGTGCTGGAGCACGGGGTAGAAGGCGCCGCCCATCAGCACGACCCAGATACCGACGACCCACCACAGCATCTGCTTCTGGTGCCGCGGTCCCTTGGACCAGAAGTCCACCGCGATGATGCGGAGGCCGTTGAGCGCGTGGAAGAGGATGGCGGCGACGAGGCCGTACTCCATCACATTCACGACGGGCGTCTTGTACGTCGCGACGACGTCGTCGTACGCCTCGGGGGAGACGCGGACGAGCGCGGTGTCCAGGACGTGCACGAACAGGAAGAAGAAAATGAGGACGCCGGTGACTCGATGAGCCACCCAGGACCACATGCCTTCCCGGCCGCGGTACAGCGTTCCAGCCGGCACGGAAAACCCTCCGGGAGCGGGGATCAGGGCCTGCCGGCTTCTCTGTCGGTCGGGCCCGGCCGGGTACGGTCCACCGGCCCTGGCCATCGTAGCGACGCCTTGTCGGTTCGGCGTCCCGGGGTCCGCAGGTGTGATCAAACAGGCATGTACGCGCCGGTCAAGGGCCGGAAGGGATGCTTCCGGGGGACCGAGTGTCCCCCGCTTGACCTGCGATGTTCGGCTGAATGGGTGTTATGTCCCACCAGGTCGGACCTGTTATGTCCGCAAGGGCCGGGCGGTGCGCGGCCGCACGGGCGGGGTGTCCGGCGCGAGCCGGGCGAGCCGGCCGCGGGCGAGCCGGGAGAGCTCGGCGGCGGTGACGGCGGCCTCCTCCGCCGGGGCGGCGGCCAGGCGGGTGCGCAGGGAAGCCAGGGAGCGGTCCAGGGCCTCGTCCGGACGGCAGCCGTCCAGACACAGCACGAAAACGTGGCCGAATCTGTGCTCGTAGGCGGTGTGAGCCCGGCGTAACGCGCGGCGGGCCGCCTCGGTCGCGGGGGAGGGCGGGGCGCCCGGGGAGCCACGGGGGGCCGTGCGGCCGGAGCTCGTGAACAGGTGCTGGGGGACCGTCTCGTCGGCGAGCGCCTCGGCCAGGTCGGCGGGGGTGAGCTCGCGGGCGGCGTGCTCCGCCGTGCTCAGCAGGGTGCGCAGGTCGGGGTAGGGCCGCAGGTCGGCGAGGCGGCGGGCCCAGCGGCGGCTCCCGCAGCAGGCGAGGAGCGCGGCTTCGGCGGCGCCCGGTGCGGCGGAGTTGAGCCGGTCGAGGCCGTGGCGTTCGAGGCCGTGACGTTCGCCGTGACGTTCGAAGTGGGACAGCGCGGGCCCCCGATCTCCGTCGAGTCAAACTGGGCCGCCACCGTAGCGACGCTTATCGGACAGCGGCCGAGCGGTGCAGGAATTTCATTCGGACGGGGGCGGTTTGCGGCGCGCAGTGGACATGGGCAGTCCTTTTGCGGACAAAAGCCATTAGTTTTGGGGCAAGTAGACCGAAAGGTCTCATAAGAGGAGGCTTGCTCCATGGGACTGCGCCTCAGGACGACAAGGGCGTCGGCCGTCCGCGGAACCGTCTGCGCCGGCGTCCTCCTCGTCACCATGACGCTCATGGGCTGCCCGCGCGAGGGCGGCACCAACCGGCCCGGCCAGGACGACTCGCGCTCCCCGCGGGCCTCCTCCGCCTCGCCCTCGGTGTCCAGCTCGCCCGCCCGGCAGTCCTCCGCGCAGGCCCCCGTCCCCGCCGGCATCCCCCGCGCCATTCCCGCCGTCCGCTCCGCCGAGTCCGCCCCCGGCCCCGGCTGGCGGCCCGCCGACGGCGCCCGAGTGATCGCCTCCGGCCCGCTCGCCGACGAGGGCCGCCGGCTCGCCGGCGAGCTGCACCTGCAGTACGCGGCCGCCGGCCCCGCCCGCTCCGGCGACGTCGAGCTCGCCCAGCGCCCCGGCAGCTCCGGCACCGGCCCGCTCGCGGCCGAGGGCTACGAGCTGACCGCCCGCGACGGCAGGGTGCTGGTCGCCTCGGCCGGCGAGCCCGGCGTGTTCTACGGCACGCGCACCCTCCTGCAGGCCGTGCGCTCCGGCGGCGGACTCCCCGAAGGCGTCGTCCGCGACGCCCCGGACCGCGCCCAGCGCGGCCTCCACCTCGACATCGCCCGCAAGCACTTCACCGCCCGCTGGATCGAGGACCGCCTGCGCGAGCTGTCCGCCCTCAAGCTCAACCAGCTCGCCCTGCACTTCTCCGACGACCAGGGATTCCGCATCGAGAGCGACTCCCACCCCGAGATCGTCTCCAAGCACCACCTCACCAAGGCCGAGGTCCGCCGCATCGTGGCCCTCGCCGAGTCCCTGCACGTCACCGTCGTCCCCGAGCTCGACTCGCCCGGCCACCTCGGCGCCGTCATCGCCGCCCACCCCACGCTGCAGCTGCGCGACGCCGCCGGCACCGCCGCCCGCGGCGCGATCGACATCGCCAACGCCGACTCCGCCCGCATCGTCGACGACCTGCTGCGCGAGTACGCCCCCCTCTTCCCCGGGCCGTACTTCCACCTCGGCGCCGACGAATACCGCGCCCTGATGGCCAAGAACCCCGAGGCCTCCTACCCGCGCCTGGCCGCCCGCGCCAAGGAGAAGTACGGGCCGCGCGCCCGCGTCCAGGACCTGGCCACCGGCTGGCTCAACGACCGTGCCGCCGTCGTGCGCACCCTCGGCAAGAAGGCCAAGGCGTGGAACGACGGCTTCTTCCCCGGCGGCGTCGTCACCGCGAACAAGGACATCGAGGTCGAGTACTGGACGGGCAAGGAGATCGGCGCCCGCGCCCCGCAGGACTACCTCAACGAGGGGCGCAAGCTCGTCAACCTCAACGACGAATATCTCTATTACGTCCTCGGCGAGCCCAACCAGTTCAGATACCCCACCGGACAGCGCATCTACGAACAGTGGTCGCCGGCCGTGCTGCGCGGCACGGCACCGGTGCCCGCGCCCGCCGGGCCGGACCGGGTGATGGGCGGCCGGCTCGCCGTCTGGTGCGACCGGGCCGGCGCGCAGACGCCGCAGCAGGTCGCGTCCGGCATCCGGCTGCCGCTCGCGGCGACGGCCCAGCGGCTGTGGGACGCGCGGCGGCCGGCGCTGCCGTGGCGGGACTTCGCGACGCTGGACGCGCGGGTGCGGTAGCGGTAGCGGGTGCGTACGGGTCCCGGCGGCGCGTGATCCCGCCGGACCCTCGCCGCGGGGGCGGATCGCCGTGGCGGGGGATCCAAGGTGCGGGTCGTCGCCCGGGGACGGGCCTCCGCCGCGGCGGGCACGTCGAGGATGCCCGGCATCCTCGAATCCGCCGCAGCGGCGATCAGCCCCCGCGGCGGCGACCGGCGGTGCCGAGCCCGCCCGGGCTCGTACGGCGCGTGCGAAGGCCCACCCGGAGGGCCTAACCTCCGGGTGGAAGGCACGCGCATCTGAACGAGGGCCCGATGAAGATCGAATTCCTGCTGCACAACGCGTACGGCATCGGCGGCACCATCCGCTCGACCGTCAACCTCGCCGCCGCCCTCGCGGACCGGCACGAGGTGCGGATCATCAGCGTCAACCGGCCCGTGGACGAGCCCGAGCTGGTCATCGACCCGCGCGTGCGCCTCACGCCCCTGGTCGACCTGCGCGAGGGCACCGACGGCGACGAGTACGAGGCGCCGCTCAACCAGGAGCCCAGCGCGATCTTCCGGGACGAGCGCATCGACAACGGCCGCATGGCCGCGACGGCCCTCACCGACCAGCGCGTGCGCGACCACCTCGCCGCCACTGACGCCGACGTCGTCATCGCCACCCGCCCCAAGCTGATCGGCTACCTCTCCACGTACGGCTCCGATCGCTACCTGCGCCTGGGCCAGGAGCACCTCACGCACGAGGCCCACGTCCCCGAGCTGCACGCGGTGATGGACCCGGCGATCTCCGCCCTCGACGCCTTCGCCACCGTCTCCGAGGCCGACGCCGGGCACTACCGGGAGGCCCTCCCCGACGCCCGCGCGCGCATCCTCTCCATCCCCAACGCCGTCCCCGCCCCCGCCGCGGAGCCCTCCGACGGCACCTCCCACCTGATCGTCTCCGCGGGCCGGCTCGTCGCCGTCAAGCGCTACGACCGGCTCATCGCCGCCTTCGCGAAGGTCGCCGCGCAGCGCCCCGAGTGGCACCTGCGCATCTACGGCCGCGGCCCCGCGAAGGCCAAGCTGCGCAAGCAGATCGAGGAGTTCGGCCTGTACGAGCGGATCACGCTCATGGGCGCCCGCTCGCCCATCGAGACCGAGTGGTCCAAGGGCGCCGTCGCCGCCGTCGCCTCCGACGCCGAGTCCTTCGGCATGACGATCGTCGAGGCCATGCACGCGGGCCTGCCGGTCGTCGCGACCGACTGCCCGTACGGCCCGCGCGAGATCCTCGCCGACGGCACGGACGGCGTGCTCGTGCCCCTCGACGACTCCGATGCCGTCGACGCCTACGCCGACGCCCTGCTGAAGGTCACCGGGGACGCCGCCCTGCGCGCCCGCCTCGGCGCCGCCGCCCGCGAGACCGCCGGCCGCTACGAGCCCTCCCGCATCGCCGCCCGCTACGAGGAGCTGTTCGAGGAGCTGCGCCCGGGCTCCACGACCGTCGCGGAGAAGAAGAAGGGCCTGTTCGGCGGCCTGTTCGGCGGCGGCCGCAAGAAGCAGGCGGCCGTGGCCGTCCCCGCGCCCGGCCAGATCGCCCACCCGGAGGCCCGCTGCGCCGTCGCCGCCGACGGCTCCCTCGTCGTCCGGCTGCGCGCCGACCAGCTCACCGCCGCTGACACGCACCTGCTCCTGCGCCACCGCGGCACCAAGGGCAAGGAGGCCGTGCGCGTGCCGCTCCCCGCCCGCCGCGAGCCCGGCACCTGGGTCGAGGCCCGCCTCGACCGCGCCGCGCACACCCTGGCCGACGGCCGCTGGGACACCTACGCCGAGCGCTCCGGCGACAAGTCGCGCCGCCGCCTGAGCGCCGCACTCGTCGAGCAGAAGGGCCTGCTCGGCCTGGACCTCGCGCAGACCGCGGCCGGCGTCGCCGCCGTCGTCCCGTACGAGACGAGCGACGGCTTCCTCGCCGTCCGCACCTGGCTGCGCCCCGAGCACGCCGAGGCCGGCGAGGTCGTCGTCGGCGACGACGGCATCCGCGTCGCCATCCGCGCGTACGGCACCGAACTCGGCGAGGGCGGCGAGCTGGTCGCGCGGCTGCGCCACGGCGACGGCTCGGCCGGCGACGTCCGCGCACCGCTGGCGGACGGCTCGGGGACCCTGCCCTACGAGCCGATGCAGCAGCGGCAGAAGCCGGACGAGGAGCAGGACCTGTGGGACCTGTGGGTGCGGCCGAAGGCGGGCGCGGCGCTCGTGCGCGTCGGCCGGCTCGCCGGCGACTTCGCCGACCGCAAGGGCGTCGACACCTTCCCGGGCGCCGTCCGCGGCGAGGTGCGGCTGCGCCCGTACTTCACGGTGACGAACGACCTGACGATCACGGTGAAGGACGTGGCGAAGGACGGGGCGCAGGAGGACGCGTCGTAACGGGGCGCGGGAGGACGCGTAGCGCTCGCGCGGGCCGGCCCGGCGGAGATCCGCCGGGCCGCGGCACGGTTCGGCCGGAGCGGCCGGCGATCCTGCCGCCGCCGCAACGGCGCGCGACCACGTCGGCGAGGGTCAGGCGGAACGCCCGGCCGGGGAACCGGCGCGCGTACGTCATGACCCACCGGGACGGTAGACGGCCGGGGCCGCCACCCCCCACAGGAGAGGCCCCGACCGCCGTCCGGTGTGGACCCTGGTGGGGCCCACACCTCCTACAGCGCCGCAGGCCATCAATTCGTCACACTGTCACACCGGCCGGTGCGCGGCCCCCGCGCCGGGGTGCCGGAGACGCTTTCTGGACGAAGCCGGGTCACTGCCCGTAACGTGCGGGTCCGCGCCGCTGCCGGTGCGCATCTCTCGCTTGTTGGTCCCAGTGGCCGGGGCAAACCGGACGAACCGGAAGCCGGTCACTCCCAGGGGGTTCTCACCTATGTATCCGTGCGGTAACTGCCGCGCCGCCGCCGTCGGCCCGGACGGCCGCTGTGCCGCCTGCGGTGCCTACCAGCAGGCCGCCGCCATGGCGCCCGGTCCCGCGCCCGCCTACCCGTACGCCCCCGCGATGCCGGCCGCCCCGATGCCCGTCGGCGGCGTCGACCTGCGCCGCGGCCTGCGGATCGGGCTGATGGTCGCGCTCGGCGTGAGCGTTGCGGTCACGCTGGCCGTCTTCTGGGCCGGCACGCAGACGCGCATGGCGCTGCAGGACATGCTGGACAACGGCGTGTCCGGCACCACGGAGGGGGACCTGCAGGACGCGCAGGCCGCGGCCACGGTGACCACGGTGCTGTCCTTCCTGTCCACGGCCGCGACGGCCACGCTGTGGGCCGTCTGGTTCCGGCGCGCCCGGATCAACGCCGAGTTCTTCGCGCCCGGCGGCCACCGGTTCGGCACCGGCTGGGCGGCGGGCGCGTGGTTCACGCCGGTCGTCAACCTCTGGTTCCCCAAGCAGATCGCCAACGACATCTATAAAGCCAGCGCCCTGCCCGGCGCCCGCGCCCCCAAGGGTCTGCTGAACTCCTGGTGGACGCTGTGGATCGCCGCCATGGTCTGCAAGATCGTCTCGTCCGCGCTGAGCGCCGGCGCCAGCGCGCGGATCGCCACCAAGGGCTACGACGGCTCGACCTGGCGCGAGGACGTCGAGGCGCTGCAGAACTCGGTGAACGTCGCGAGCTTCGGCACGCTGCTGATGGCCGTGGCCGGTGTCCTGGCCCTCCTCGTCGTCCGCCAGCTCGGCGGCCTGCAGGAGCAGCGCGCGATGGCGGGCCCGGCCGGCATGCCCGGCATGCCCGGCGCGCACGGCGGACCCGTGCCTGCCGGTGTGCCGTACGGCGCGCCCGGGTATGTCCCCGGGCAGCAGCCCGGCGGCCCCGCGGCCGGCTGGCCCCACCCGCCGCAGAATCCTTACGGCAGCGGGCCGGCGGGCTACTGAGCCACGGAATCTCCGAGTGGTGCAGGATGAGGGCGTGCAGGGGGACGACGCCGAGCTGACGGCCGCGGTGAACGCGGCCCAGGGTGGGGACGAGACGGCATTCCGTACGGTCTACCGCTCCGTGCAGCCCCGCCTGCTCGGATACGTACGGACACTCGTCGGCGAGGCCGACGCGGAGGACGTGGCTTCCGAGGCGTGGCTGCAGATAGCCCGCGACCTCGGCCGGTTCAGCGGCGACGCGGACCGCTTCCGGGGCTGGGCCGCGCGCATCGCGCGCAACCGCGCCCTGGACCACATACGCATGCGCGGCCGGCGCCCGGCCATCGGCGGCGACGAGAGCGAGCTCGCCGGACGCGCGGCCGACGCCGACACCGCCGGGGAGGCCCTGGAGGCCCTCGGCACCGGCAACACCCTCGCGCTGATAGCGCAGCTCCCGCAGGACCAGGCCGAGGCCGTCGTGCTGCGCGTCGTCGTCGGCCTCGACGCGAAGAGCGCGGCCGGGGTGCTCGGCAAACGCCCGGGCGCGGTGCGCACCGCCGCGCACCGCGGGCTGCGCCGGCTGGCCGAAATGGTCACGGCGGGAACCAACGGGGTCGATGCGGCGACCGGGACCGTGGGGGCGAACGGATCGGTGCCGGCGGGGAAGCGGGTCACCGAAGCCGTCCCCCAGCAGCGGCGGGCACACCCCGGGGACCACCCCGGAGCGAACGCTTCTGCCGGTGTGACGCAAATGCGTGCTCGGACGCAGAAGGACATGTGATGGCGGACGACCACCGGTACGACTGGCTGGAAGACTGGCTGGACGACGACGCCGTGGAGCGCTTGCTGAACGGCTCGCCCGCCGCCGGTCCGGTGCGGGACAGCGCAGCTGCCGACGAAGACATGACGGCCGAACCGGCCGACGACGCCCCTGCGAACGGGGCTGTGCGCGACGGCTCCGCCGCGGGCACCGGTGCCACCGCTGGCGGCTCGGCGGCCGGCGCCGGCTCCGCCGTGCGCGACGGCGCTGCGCCGGACAGTACGGACCGGACGGCGGGTGCTGCCTCGGGCGCGCCGGGCGGCCGCGCCGGCAGCCCCGCGCCGGACGGCGCCCCCGTCCCGGCCGAGGCCGAGCGGCTGGTCGCCGCTCTTCGCGAACTCGTGCCGCCGCCGGCCGTGGACGGCGTGCCGCTGTCCGGGGAGGAGGCCGCGCTGGCCGCCTTCCGGGAGGCGAGGGCCGCCACGGCGACCTCCGCCACGGCCGCCACGGCCACGGCCGCCACGGCGACCTCCGTCGCGGCCGCCGCCGCTCCCGTCGCGCCCGAGCCCGCGCCCGAGCCCGAACCCTCCGTGCGGCTCGGCGTCCTCGCCGCCCCGCGCCGTCGGCTCTTCTCCCGCTGGCAGCCCGTCAAGGCCGCGCTGGCCATGGCCCTCGCGGGCTGTGCGATCGGCGGGGTCGCGGTGGCCGCCGGCGCGGGCGTGCTGCCCGCGCCCTTCGGCCGGGCGGGCGGGGAGCCCGCGGCCGCGCCCAGCGTGTCCGCCTTCGGCGACGACCCCGCGGGGGGCGTCTCCCCGGACGGCCGCCGCGTGCCCGGCGCCTCGCCGTCCCGCGGCCGGGACGGCGGCCCGAGCGGCAGCGGCACCCCGGACGGGTCCGGCAGCTCCGCGCCCGGCGCGGGCAGGAGCCGTACGCCCGGCGAAAGGAACGAGCCCGCGGGCTCCCCGTCCGCCTCGCCGCGCCCCGGCAAGAGCGGCGGCAAGGACGACACCGGCCGCGGTGACAGCGCGAAGCCCGGCACGGCCTGGGCCGTCCGCATGTGCCGCGACTACCTGGACGCCCAGAAGAACCACGGCAACGCCGTCGACGAGGACGACGTCCGCACGCTGGAGCGCGCCGCCGGCATCGGCAGCGCCGTCGACCTGCGCGCCTTCTGCGAGCGCCTGGTCAAGGCGGACGACGCCGCCCGTTCCGGCGCGGCCACCGGAGCCGGCGGTCTCACCGGCGGCCGGACGGGCTCCGTCACCGGTGGCGACGCGGGTGACACCGGCATCCGCGACGGCGGTGTGAACGGAGTATTCCGCCTTGTGCCGCCCGTCCGGAGCAGTACGGGTTTCGGCGCTCCGGCCCCGGGTGTGACGTTTTCCGACCCCGCGGCGCTGTAGGAAGTGAAGCCGACTGGTCATCGGCTGCGCATGAGCCGGAGTTCCCCCCATACCGTCGGCTCAAGCGCATCGGCGCGGGCGGGGCTCTTCCCCCGGCTCTGCCCGCGCCCCCCTCTCTTCTCCGCGCCCCGCCGCTAGAGTCCGGTTGAGGAACGTACGCAAACGTCCGTAAGCGTCCGCAACCGAGGCCGCTCCGCAGCGGAGAGCGGGAGGCGTCGCACCATGACCCGGTCGACCGAATCAGGCCTGCCCATCGAGCCCGTCTACGGCCCCCGGGACCTCGCCGGCTGGGATCCCGCCGAGCGGCTCGGCGCGCCCGGCGCGTACCCCTACACGCGGGGTGTGTACCCGACGATGTACACGGGCCGGCCCTGGACGATGCGCCAGTACGCGGGCTTCGGCACCGCCGCGGAGTCCAACGCCCGCTACCGGCAGCTCATCGCGCACGGCACCACCGGCCTGTCCGTCGCCTTCGACCTGCCCACACAGATGGGCCACGACTCCGACGCGGACGTCGCGAGCGGCGAGGTCGGCAAGGTGGGCGTGGCCGTCGACTCCGTCGAGGACATGCGGGTGCTCTTCGGCGGCATCCCGCTGGGCGGGGTCTCCACGTCGATGACCATCAACGCCCCCGCCGCGCTCCTGCTGCTGATGTACCAGCTCGTGGGCGAGGAGCAGGGCGTCCCCGCGGACCGCCTCACCGGCACGATCCAGAACGACGTCCTCAAGGAGTACATCGCCCGCGGCACGTACATCTTCCCGCCGAAGCCGTCGCTGCGGCTGGTCGCCGACACCTTCGCGTACTGCGGCGCCGAGCTCCCCAAATGGAACATGATCTCGATCTCGGGCTATCACATGGCCGAGGCCGGCGCTTCGCCCGCGCAGGAGATCGCCTTCACCCTCGCCGACGGCATCGAGTACGTCCGCACGGCGGTCGCCGCCGGGATGGACGTCGACGCCTTCGCCCCGCGCCTGTCCTTCTTCTTCGTCTCGCGCACGACGCTGCTGGAAGAGGTCGCCAAGTTCCGGGCGGCCCGGCGGATCTGGGCGCGGGTGATGAAGGAGGAGTTCGGCGCCCGCGACCCCAAGTCGCAGATGCTGCGCTTCCACACCCAGACGGCCGGTGTCCAGCTCACCGCCCAGCAGCCGGAGGTGAACCTCGTGCGCGTCGCCGTCCAGGGCCTCGCGGCCGTCCTCGGCGGCACCCAGTCCCTGCACACCAACTCCTTCGACGAGGCCATCGCCCTGCCGACGGACAAGGCGGCCCGGCTGGCGCTGCGCACGCAGCAGGTCCTCGCGTACGAGACGGACGTGACGGCCACGGTCGACCCCTTCGCCGGCTCGTACGCGGTCGAAGCCCTCACCGACGCGGTGGAGGAGGCGGCCGTGGAGCTCATGGGCCGGGTCGAGGACCGCGGCGGGGCGGTCGCCGCCATCGAACAGGGCTTCCAGAAGGCCGAGATCGAGCGCAACGCGTACCGCATCGCCCAGGAGACCGACAGCGGTGAGCGCGTCGTCGTCGGCGTCAACCGCTTCCGGCTCGACGAGGAGGAGCCGTACGAACCGCTGCGCGTCGACCCCGCCATCGAGGCCCGGCAGCGCGAGCGGCTCGCGCGGCTGCGGGAGGAGCGGGACGGCCGGGCGGTGCGGACGGCGCTCGCGGCGCTCCGGAAGGCGGCGGCGGGCACGGACAACGTCCTCCCCCCGATGAAGGACGCGCTGCGGGCGCGGGCGACGGTCGGGGAGGTGTGCGACGCGCTGCGGGAGGTGTGGGGCACGCACGTCCCGGCGGACGTCTTCTGACCACTGTCTTCTGTAAGAGACACTGGAAGGTATGTCCGCTCCCCGCCGCGCCTGCCCCGTATGCACTCGCGAGATCGCCGTCGTCGGCGGCCGCTACGCCCGCCACGACCCGCCGGGCCGCCGCCCCTCCTTCTCGTACGAGCTGATCTCCTGCCCGGGCTCGCGCCGCTCGGCGCCGCTGCTGGCGACGGAACCGCGGCTGTTCGACCCGGAGGAGCCGCCGATGGACGGCCAGCAGCAGCTGTTCTGAACGGGGAACCGCGGAACAGGGGAGTTTTTCCCGCCGACTTCCGTCAGTGCCACCCCTGAGAATGACGGGGACGTACGAGAACGGAGCGGGGCGGGATGAAGGAAAAGAGAAGCCGGGGGTTCTCCCCCGGGCGAGGGCCGGTGGCCGGACTCCAGGCACTGCGGCGCTCCCTGGTGCTCAGCGGACTGTCGGTGGCGGAGAGCCTGGCGGGCCTCCTGTTCGGCCTCGCGGTCACGACGCTCGGCATCGGACTCGGGCCGGCACTGCTGCCGCGCGCCGCGTGCAACGTACGCCGGCTGGCCGACCGGCAGCGCGAGCTGGCCGGCCGGTGGTCCGGCGTCGACATCCCCGCCCCGTGCGACCCGCCGCCCGCGGCAGGCGCGGCCGACCGCGCACGGCTCCTCCTCAAGGACGCCCGCACGTGGCGGGAATGGCGCTGGGCGACCGTCGACCCCGTTGTGGGCGGAGCCCTCGCCTTCGCGCCGATCGCCCTCGTCCTCAGCGGCCTTTGGGGCGTCTTCCTGGGCTTCGAGGGGGAGCGGCTCGCGGGCGAGTGGGGCGGGGTCTGGTTCGGCTTCGTGCCCGTCGACGGCCCGGTCACGGCCGTGCTCGCCGGGGTGCTGGGCGTGTGCGAGCTGGGGCTCGCGCTCTGGGTCGCGCCGCGGACGGTACGCGCCCACGCACGGTGGACCCGCAGGATCCTCGCTCCGAGCGAGGCGGAGCGGATGGCCCGGATGACCCACCGCATCGAGCACCTCTCCTCGACGCGTTCACACGCCGTCGACGCCCGCATGGCCGAGATCCAGCGCATCGAGCGGGACCTGCACGACGGCGCCCAGGCCCGGCTCGTGGCCATGGGCATGACCCTGGACGCTGCCGAGCACCTGCTGGAGAAGAACCCCGAGGCCGTCCGGGGCCTGCTGGCCGAGGCCCGCAAGTCGTCGGCCAAGGCGCTGGAGGAGCTGCGCGACCTCGTCCGCGGCATCCACCCGCCGGTCCTCGCCGACCGCGGCCTGCCCGACGCCGTACGGGCCCTGGCCATGGTCAGCCCGCTGACCACCGAGGTGGTCTTCGAGGTGCCCGGCCGCCCCGAGCCGCCCGTCGAGTCCGCCCTGTACTTCGCGGTCTCCGAGGCCCTGACCAACGCCGCCAAGCACTCCGGCGCCGGGCGGGCGTGGATCGACGCCCGTTACGAGGACGCGGACGGCATGCTGCGGGTGACCGTCACCGACGACGGGCGCGGCGGCGCCGACGTGACGCGCGGCACCGGGCTGCGCGGCATCGAGCGGCGCCTCGCGACCTTCGACGGCGTGCTGGCCGTGAGCAGCCCCGCGGGCGGGCCGACGATCGTGACGATGGAGGTGCCGTGCGCGTTGTCCTCGCCGAGGACCATTTCCTGCTGAGGGACGGTCTGATCCGGCTGCTGGAGGCATTCGGGCACGAGGTCGCCGAGGCCGTCGACAGCGGCCCCGGCCTCCTCGCCGCCCTCACCGCACACCGCCCCGACCTGGCCGTCGTCGACGTCCGCCTCCCCCCGGGCTTCGCCGACGACGGCCTGCGCGCGGCACTCGCCGCCCGGCGGGCCGTGCCCGGCCTGCCGGTGCTGCTCCTCTCCCAGTACGTCGAGCCGCTCTACGCCCGTGAGCTCCTCGCCGACGGCGCGGGCGCGGTGGGCTACGTCCTGAAGGACCGGGTCTCCAACGGCACGGAGTTCATGACGACGCTGGAGTGCGTGGCGGGCGGCGGCACGGTCATGGACCCCGAGGTCGTCTCCAAGCTCCTCGGGAGCAAGGACCGCGACCGCGGCGTGGCCGCCCTCACGCCGCGCGAACGCGAGGTCCTGTCCTGCCTGGTGCAGGGCCGCTCCAACGCCGGCATCGCCGAGGCGCTGTTCGTCACGGAGAAGGCAGTGGCCAAGCACATCGGGAACATCTTCACGAAGCTGGAGCTGCACGCGTGCGACACGGACAACCGGCGGGTGCTGGCGGTCCTGGCCTACCTGGAACGCTGAGCCGGGCAGAGCGTGTCCCCGGCCGGCCGCTTGCCGGTGACGAGGAATTCGCTGACGGCACGGTCGCTGCACGCGTTGCCGGTGTCGAGCCACACGCCGTGGCCGCCGGCGTCCACGGTGACGAGGCGGGCACGGTCGCCGAGGGCCTCGCGCATCTTCAGGCCGCCGCGGTAGGGAGTCGCCGGGTCGCGCAGGTTCTGCACCATGAGGATGTTGGACGGGCCCCGGTCCGTGATGCGGGTGGTCTTCTCCGCGGGCGCCTCCTTCCAGAACGCGCACGGGGTGATCGACGCCGGCATGCCCCCGGTGAGCGGATGGCGGACGCGGTCCACGGCGACGTCCCGCTGGTACGAGGCGACGTCGCGCGGCCAGGCCACGTCGTTGCAGACGATGCCGGCGAACACGGCCGCGTCGCGCTGCGAGAGCGGCTCGGGGAAGGGGTCGGGCGCGGTCACCGGGCCGTCACCGCCGCCGCGGGCGGCCAGCATCAGACCGGCCACGGCCGGGTAGCCCTCCTTGCCGTACAGGCTCATCTGCAACACCTGCCGCAGCACGTTGCCGGTGAAGGCGTGGCCGGTGTCCTTGAACGTGCGGGACTTGCGGTCCAGCTCGGCGGCGAGGGCCAGGAACATCGGGCGGACGTCCTCGGCGCGCTCGGCGAGCCGGTCCTTTCCGCGGGCCGGGTCGGCGGCCCACCGGGCGAAGTCGGGGAAGGCGTCGTCGATGCCCCCCGACATGTTGTTCAGCCAGCCGTGCGCGACGCGGGCGGGGTCGGGATCGCCACTGCTGTCGAGCACCCAGCGGTCGGTGCGCTCGGGGAACATCTGCGCGTAGACGGCGCCGGGGTACGTCCCGTAGGACACGCCGACGGCGGACAGCTTCTTCTCGCCGAGGGCCTCGCGGAACCGGTCCATGTCCCGCGCCTGGTTGCGGGAGGTGAGACTGCGCAGGATGTCGCCGCCGTTACGGGCACAGGCCTCGGCGATGCGGCGGGCGCGGGCGACACCGTCGGAGATGTCGCCGTCCGGGCGCGGCCAGGCCCGGAAGTTGAGCATCTGCCGGTCGTCCTCGGAGACCCCGCAGTCGGCGGCGGTACTGCCGCCGGCGCCGCGCGGGTCGAGGCTGACGATGTCGTAAGCCCCCTTGGTCGCCTCGCGCACCTTCTCTCCCCGGCGAGCGAGCTCCTCGACCCCCGACCCGCCGGGCCCGCCCGCTATCAGCAGAAGCGACCCGCGCCGCGCCTGCGGCCGGTCGGAGCGGAGCCGGGAGACGGCGATGTCGACGGTGGGCCCGGAGGGCTTGCGGTAGTCGAGGGGGACGGGGAGGGTCGCGCACTCGGATCCGGGGGCGCTGCCGTCGGCGGTGCAGGGGTGCCACTTGAGGGCGGTGGTAGGGGAGTTGGAGGTGGTGGCTTGGGCGGGGATGCTCAGTGCACCGGCGCAGGCGGCGGCGGACAGGGTGACGATCACGGCTGTACGGGTACGGGATCTCATGCGGACAAGGCTGTCTGACGGTGCATCGGGTTGCCCATGAGGCCAACTCCCTTGCGGGTGGTGGGGATAGCCTCACCCGTAGGGGATCTCAGGGGCGTGGGGCGCTGGGTGCTATTTCCAGGGGATGTTGAGCCAAGGGCTGGCGGGGTCGGTGGTGAGGATGCGGTGCGCGTCGAGCATGTCGCCGTACCAGGACCCGAACTCCTCCTCATCGAAGTGGAGACAGCGCCCAAGGATGTACGCCGCGGAGAAGTCATCCCACGAACGGTAGGCGGACCGTGCGGCACGGCCGGCGCGGAGCACCGCCTGCTCGGCCTCCTCCAGGGTGCAGAAACGCGCTCCGAGCCCCCAGCGGGCCATGCCGGAGGCCCGCCCGTAGTCCCAGGCCTCCGTGGTCCGGATGAAGGAGCCCTCCGTCAGCAGTCCGTCCGCGCGGAAGCGGGCCTCGTAGCGGGCGATGCGCCCGATCATCCGCCGCACGCCCGCGACCTGGGACTCCGCCTCGGCCTCCGACACGCTCCGCCCCTGGGTGACCCCCTCGGCCGTGATCCGGGCCTCCCCGGCCGCCTCGATGCTGCGCCGCAGCACGCGCTCGGCGCCCTCGCGCCAGTGCTCAAGGGCGACCGGGCCGGCGAATTCCCGGGCGAGCGCGTGCCGGACGCCCAGGACGAACTGCCACACGTCACCGACCATGTCCGCGTTCAGCAGCCGTTCCTGGGCGCGGAACCAGTCTTCCCGGCTGGTGACGCCCCAGTACTCCTTGAGCCGGTACCGCTCGTGGTGATAGCCCGTGCCGTGATAGGCCATGGAATTCCACAACTCGCCGTTCTTCACGAACAGCAGCGCCGCGCAGGCCAGCCCGTGAGCGACCGGCCCGTGCAGGGGCCCGCCCACGTGGAGAGCGCGCAGCCGGCCGCAGTGCGCGTGAGAGTGGCCGCAGGCCCCGAGGGCACTGCGGGCGCGGTCGTGGTGCTGCTGCCAGACGGCCCGGTGCGCGGGCGTCGTCGGCAGCAACGCCTCACAAGGACTGCCGGGATTGACGGCCAGGAACGGCGGATCGGCGTCCTCCCAGGCGCGGGCGTACCAGCCCAGGGAATGCGCCACGAAGACCGGGTCGGGGACCGGCGCCGGCAGCATTCCCTCCGTGAACACCGCGAGGCACTGCGTCCTCGTCTGCGGATTCCAGTACGGGGCGAAGAACACGGAGTCGGGCGCCGCGTCGGCCCGCTGCCGCGAGACCGCCAGGAACAGATCGGTGCCGGCCAGCACGTCGAAGTAAGCGGGCCAGTCGCCGCGCATCTTCGCTTCGTAGAGGCGGTGCTCGACGTCACTCGGCGCGTTCCATGACGGAACCACGGCCGACGGCGGCGTGCCGACGGGCCCCTCCCCGGTGTTCACCATGCTCATGGTCGAAAACTCTATCGACTGTGTGATGCGGGGCTGAGGGTTGCCTCCACATGGCCATCGGAATACCCGGGCGTGCGGCCTCATCGCTGTCCTCCTCGTGACGCTCGATCGCCCTTAGGGCAGGGCGAGGGACGGGAGATGCGACATGCTGGGGGCCTTTCACGTGCTGCGGAGAAGCGGTGGTTTGCACCGAGCTCAGCGGAGCAGCGGGACGGTCCGTTAACGCTTCGCCCGAGACACCGTCTTCCAGTCGGGGTGCGCGAGGAAGAAATCCTGGACTTCCTCCTGGCCTTCGGAAGGGAGTAGAAGCCCCGCACAGCGATATCCAGCTGGTACGGCCCACCGAGCCCTGATTCCAGTATGCCCGGCCCTGCGTCTCTCGTTGGCAACGCGAAAACGAAGCACATCGGAAATCAGCTTGGGCAGCTCGACGCTAAGCGCTTCGGCGGGCAGCCATACGCCCAGGATTATCCGGCGAAGCGCGAAGCGACGATCTTGCTGCAGAATTTCCTGCTACAGTCGTACGACTAGGTGCGAAATTTCGCCGTCTCACCCTCGACGTGAATCATTATCGGCTCGATCTCTTCTCCAGCAGGAACTTCCGGCAGCAGTCGTAGCTCCATGGAGCGGACCTTTCTCATCGACACGGCGATCATTTCCGGGTCGCCTGACTTCATGGCGCAGGACTGCTCTTCGAAGAACTCACAGACCGACTCCCAGTGCTCGGCAGGGGAGAATCGGCAGATGAACCACGGCTGATCAACCTCGAGCAGGAGCAGCCTCCCCACGACGGTGCCGTCCTGCATCAATTTCCACGACTTGTTGCCCATTTAGCGTTTACCTCGTTCCGTGAAGCGAGACCCGGTGCCTGGCTAACGCCAGCCGTTTGCCTCAATATCTCTGACTATTGTCTCCCAGCTGGTCCCGGCAGGCCAGCTCTTGAGGATGGCTTCGGGGGGAACGGAATGTTTGGCAAGTATTTCGCGATCCCTCAGTGAAGCATCCTTAGCAAAATCAAACATCTCGTGAGGTGTCGGGAGATGTTCGGCCGCGTTGATGGTTTCAGAGTTAATCCTGTTGACATCCACCGCGATGATTGGGCGCTCGCCTTTGTTTCCGTATTTGGTAAAGGCGATATCTGGATCCGATGTTAGGGATATCCATGGTGAATTATTGTGGCCAACTACATGCTCCCATGGTTGGACGTTTGTATCTGCGCCGGGGCGATGAAGCCCCTCGGCAGGGTCCTCTCCTTCTTTGAGTGCGCGATACCCCACCCTTGGCGAGTATGGGGTAAGCCCCAGTGGATCCATCCACGTGTAGGGGTTGTGGACGTACATCGCCGGGTTGGGGGCCGGGGCCAGGCCCAGCGGATCCGGAGAGGTGTAGCGGGCCAATTCCGGGTCGTAGTGGCGGTGGTAGTTGTAGTGGAGGCCCGTTTCGGGGTCGAAGTACTGGCCCGGGAAGCGGAGTGGGGTGTACGTCGTGCTGTTCTTCGGCCACGTCGTCGTGCCCCAGAGGGTGGAGCGGGTGCGCCACGCCGTGCGGCCTGTCTCGTCGATCAACTCCGTCGGCGTGCCGACCAGGTCCGTCACGATGGCGAAGAAGCGGCGGTCCACCTCGCGTTGGGGCGCCTCCGCTGCCGAGATGCGTTCCGTTTGGGCTATCGGGTGGAGGCCCTGGTAGTCCCAGGTCAGGGTGATGGGGTTGGGCAACCCCACGGCCGTGCTGGTTTGTTCAGCAAGCGCCGCGCCGTCCCACGTGAAGTCCACGCGTTCCGCCACCTCGCCCGTCGCCGACAGGCGTTCCTTGGCTATGCGGCGGCCCAGGGGGTCGTACGCGTAGCGCCAGCGCGTGCCGTCCGGAGTCACCACCGACCTCAGGCGGTCCTCCGCGTCCCACTCGTAGCGCCACGTGTCCGGCTTCCGCGAGAGGCGGGTCTTCTGCCGTACGACCACCCGGCCCTGCGCGTCGTGCTCGTAGCGGATCGAGCCCGCGCGGGATATTCGTGTGCCCGTGTACGTACGCGACCCCTGCGCCTCCGCGCCCGGGTGGCCCGCCGGCCACGTCGCCTCCGTCTGGTTACCCGCCTCGTCGTAGACGTACCGTTCCTGCCAGTTCGACGCGTTGACCGCCGTCACCCGGCCCGCCGCGTCCAGGTCGAACGCGCGGGAGCCGTTCGTGACGTCCGTGATGCCGGTGAGGTGGCCGTCGCGCCGGTAGGTGTAGGCGCGGTGCTGGAGGAGTTCCTCCCCGGCCCCCTCCAGGCCCTGGGACACCAGGCGGCCCACCGCGTCCCACGCCGACGACAGGGTCAGGCCCTGCCCGAATCGGCGCGCCACTTCCCGGCCCGCCGCGTCGTGTTCGACCTCGAAGACCTGCCCGGAAGCGGTCAGCGACGCGCGCCGTCCCGCCGCGTCGTACGTCCACGTGCTCACCGCCCCGCCCGGCGTCACCCGGCGCGTGCGCCGCCCGAGCGCGTCGTAGGCGAAGGTCGTCGTCCGATCGTTCACCGTCTCGGCCTTGATGCGACCGGAGCGGTCCCGGCTGTAGACAACGGTCGCGTCGGGACCGCACGCCTCCACCAGGCGTCCTGCCGCGTCGTGCACGTACGTCGTCTCCGCGCCCGCCGCGTCCTTCCGCACCACACGCCCCAGCACGTCGTGCTCGTACGTGATCGTCTCGCCCAGCCCGTTCGTACGGGAGACGAGTCGTCCCGCCGCGTCGTGCGCGTATGTCAGCGTCCGGCCGTCGAAGTCGGTCTCGGCGGCCGGACGCCCGGCCGGGTCGTAGACGTAGTCCCAGGTCAGGCCCTGCGGGTTGGTGACGCGGGTGAGCTGCAGGCGGGTGTTGTGCGTGAACTCGTGGCACACGCCGTCCGGGCCGATCCGCGCCGTCAGGACGTCGAAGGGCCCGTACTCGTAGCGCGTGACGCCGCCGAGGGCATCCGCGTGCGCCGTGCAGTTGCCCTCGCCGTCGTACGTCCACCGTTCCTCGGCGCCGTCCGCGGCGATGCGCCGCGCGAGCTGCCCTTCCACCGTCCACGTCAGGCGGGTCGTGGAGCCGAGCGGGTCGATGACGGTCGTCACGCGGCCGAAGGAATCCCGGCGGTAGCAGGTGACGGAACCGAGCGGGTCAGTGATCGCGACCGGGAGGCCCGCCCTATTGCAGGTGATGCGGGTGGTGTTACCCAGGGCGTCCGTCACCGAAGTGAGGTTGCCGAGGGCGTCGTACGCGTAACGCGTCTCCGCGCCCGAAGGGCCGGTCGTCGATGTGCGGTTGCCGGCTGCGTCGTACGCGTGCCGCCACACCGTTCCGTCCGCACCGGTCGTCGTCTCGGGCAGGCCGAGGGCGTCGTACGTGGCCGCGATCCGCTTCCCGTCCGGACGGAACACCTCGGCCAGGCGCCCCTCCTCGTCGTAGCGGAACTCCGTCCTGTGACCCAGGGGGTCCGTGTGCGAAAGAAGACGGTTGTGGCGATCCCAGGTGGACTGCGTAGTGGCACCCGAGGGATCAGTGACGGCCACGATCTGCGAGCGCCGGTTGATCGTGTAGGTAGTCGTGTGGCCCAGCGCGTCGGTCACCTTGGTGACGCGCAGGCCGCCGTCGTCAGGGGTGCCGTACGCGAGGGTGCACCGCATGTGCCCCTCTGTCCCCGACTCGAAGACGCAGCGGTCCTTGTCGTCGTAGGCGTATGTGTAGTGCGTGCCGTTCCGGTCCGTCCACGATGTCATCCGGCCGCGCTCGTCGTAGCCGAAACGCAGCGGCTGCCCGGAGGAGTTGAAGACCTTCGTGAGGCTGCCGGCCTCGTCGTAGCCGTAGCGGATCAGTTCCGTGTCGTCAGCCAGGTGCAGGGCGGTGATGCGGCCCGCCTCCGCGTCCGTGGTGATGCGGAGGCGGTAGCCGCCGGAATGGGCGAGCGCGGTGGGCGTGCCGTCGGCGTCGTACTCGTACGTGATCCAGTGGCCGTTGCGGTCGGTCAGCTGGCGCAGGAGCGCCTCATGACCGGCCGCCCCGTGCGGAACGAAGTGCCGTGTCCGGCCCGTCTCCGGTTCGGTGACGGCGTACGCGCCGTCCGCCTCGATCGCCAGCGGCCATCGGGGGCCCTTCGCCGGCAGTGTCGGCACACCCGCGACCGGATGCGGGTACTCCAGCAGCCGCCCGTGCTCGTCGACGAAGATCACGCCCTCGTCGTCGATCTCCAGGCGCTGGTCGACGGTGCTCGCCCACGAGGGGCCGAACCAGCGGCCACAGTCGTAGCCGGACTTCACATGCCGGGAGAAGACCAGGGGAAGGCTGCCGGGCAGGGCGACGTCCGTCTGCGGAAGGAACATGCGGCCCGTTGCGATATCCACCGGGTCCGTAGGGCCGGTTTCCGCCGTCTGGGGGGCGTGGTTCGGCTCCTCCCGGTTCTCCCTGGCCGCGCGCCGCGCCGCCCCCTCCTCACCTGCTCGCGCCCCTGCCCGAGCCCCCGCCCGCGCACCGATCTCCGCGCCCTCCCTCGCCGCCCCCGCCCCGAAGCGCGTACCAGCGCCCGCGGCCCCACCGCTGGGCAGGGACAGGAGGAAGTTGCCGAGGAGGCGTCCCCCGGCCTCGGACGGGTCTGACCCCCAGCCGGGGCCGAGGAGCGCCCCCGGAATGCGCTCCGGGTGGGACGCGAGGGAGATGAGGCCGGCAGCGGTGTTGCTGACACCGTTGAGGTACTCCGCGGGGTGGGTGACGTTGTACGGGTCCAGCGGGTTCATGCTGCGGCCGAACTTCACCAGGTCCGTACCGGCCCGGAAGACGCCGCCGCCGAAGTGGAGCAGCTCGACCTGCCCGCCCTGGGCGAAGTCCTGGGCGTCGTTCTTCATGCGGGTGTGGAAGGCCGGCTCCTTCGGTGCCGCCTCCACCGCCTTGTCGATCTTCGCTTTGGCCTCGCCCGCCGCCGTGTTGCGCTGCTTGCGCGCCTCGTCCAGGATGCGATGGGCTTCCTTGATGTCGGCCGCACCGGGGTCGTGGAACTCTCCCGGCCGCTCGCCCGGGTCCTTGCCGTCCTTCAGCTTCGCGTTGTACGCGTCGACCTTGTCGTTGTGGGCGTCGGCGGCCTCCTTCGTGGCCTTCTTGCCCTGCTTGTAGAGGCGGATCGCCTCCAGCGCCTGCTTTTGCGCCCAGCGGACGGTGTGCGCGTACGAGGTGAGAGCGTTCGCGGCGTGCTCGCAGGCGTCGGCGGCCTGCGCCCACTTCTTCGCCTCCGGGGCGATATGGGTGTCGAACGACTTCGCGCCCTCGCCCTTCCACTCCCCGGAGTGGACCCGCTGAAGCCCGGAGTGGGCGGTGTTGAAGGCCTTGTGGAAGGCGTGCAGGTGCTTGGCGGCGGCCTCGATGCCCCAGGGCTCGCCGTGGACCAGGGCCAGCGGGTTCTCGGTCTGGCCGAGCTGCTGTTCCTTGATCTCGGCGCCGAGTTCCGAGGCCGTGCGATCGCCCAGGTACCGGACGGCGAGCGCCTCGTCGTGCGCGCCGATCTTGTCGAGGGCCTTGGCGGCCTTGCCCGCGCCCCACTCGACGGCTTCGCCGGCTTTCTTCTCGACCTTGTGCACGCCCTTTTCGGCCAGCTCGCCGATGGCGTCGATCGGGTCCCAGAGGCCCATCAGCCGCGCTCCTCCGGCATGCCGCCGTCCAGCTTGTCGGCGAGCTTGTTCGCCGTGTCCGTGCCCTGACGGCCGAGCGGGCCCTTGCCGAAGCCGTTGGCCGCGCCGGTGGAGGCGTCGCGGAGGGTGTTCGCCCAGACCTGGCGGCTGTTCTCCCCGGCCTTGCGGAAGGACTCGGCGCTGTAGTCCGGGTTGCGGAAGTCGTTGACGGGGTTGTCGGCGAGGATCTCGCTCATGGACTTCTTCTCGACGTCCTCTTCCAGTAGGTGCGGGTTGCCCATTGCGGCGTTCACGCCGACCTTGAATGAGTCCCGGATGTACACGTCCTGCTCGTGGTAGTAGCCCGCGGCGAGGCCGACCCGCTCGGCGAACTGGCTGCCGTCGTGGACCAGGGCACGGATGCCCCAGTCCCACCGGTTGCAGAAGGTTTTGAAGGCGGCGGCCAGCCCCTCGTGGCCCAGTTCCACGCCGCTGAGGGCGAGTTCGTCGAAGCCCCGGCCCACGGCCGCCTCACCGGGGGTACCGAGGGATTTGAGCTCGCCTATGGCCTCGTTGATGCCCTTGGCGACGTTGTCGAGCGCGGCCGAGTCGGCGGCGAGGTTGGGGTCGTTCACGCCGCACCCTCAGCGTCCGTGTCCGCATCAACGGCGTACGCGTCCGGCACGATCCCGACCACCGGCGGGAACAGCACGGGCTGCGGGCCGCCGACATCGAGCACGACGCCCGCCGGTACGCCGACCGCCGGCACGACCACGTCCAGCAGCCGCGCGCCCAGCACCGTCCGGTACGCACAGTCCGCCGTCCCGTCAGCCCCCTGCGCGAGCGCGAACCGCCCGAGGGCCGCCTCGTCCGTGAACGCGTAGATCCACCGGATCCCGCCGTACTCGGCCGCCGGCAGGTCACCCTGACCGTCCGTCGGTACCAGCACCGCCGTCCGCCGGAACCAGCCCACCAACGCGGCCGGCCGCCCCTCCTCCGCGTACAGTGCGCGGATTTCGTCCCTCAATGCCGTCGATGACGTCAACTCTCGCCTCCCCAACCCAGAGGAAGGGTACAAAATGAGGCCAGAGGTGCACTCACGGTATTCGGAGCGAAGAGCTCCGAACCACGGGGGAGGGACCGGATGGCAGACACCACGGGCTTAACGGACCTGACGGACAGTGGGCTGGCCGCGCAGGCACGGGCACTGGCCGCGGGCGACGTCTCCTCGCGCGAGCTCGTCGAGCGCGCGCTGGCCCGTATCGCGGAGACACAGCCCTTGCTCAACGCGTTCCGCCGCGTACGGGCCGGGGCCGCGCTCGCCGAGGCGGACGCGGCGGACCGGCGGCTGGCGGACGGCGGGCGAGCCCCGTTGCTGGGCGTCCCCGTCGCCGTAAAGGACGACGTCGACGTCGCAGGGGAGCCCACCGCCTTCGGCTGCGCAGGCGATTTCCCGCCGAAATCCGCCGACAGCGAGGCCGTACGACGGCTCCGCGCCGCGGGCGCGGTCATCGTCGGCAAGACGAACACGCCGGAGCTCGGGCAGTGGCCCGTCACGGAAGGCCCGGCGTTCGGCGCGACCCGCAATCCGTGGAGTACGGAGCACACGCCCGGCGGCTCCTCGGGCGGCGCCGCGGCAGCCGTCGCCGCAGGCCTCGTACCGGCCGCCCTCGGCTCGGACGGCGCCGGCTCGCTCCGGATCCCCGCCGCCTGGACGCACCTGGTCGGCATCAAACCGCAGCGCGGACGCGTCTCCACCTGGCCCGAGCCGGAGTCCTTCCGCGGCATCACCTGCTACGGACCCCTCGCCCGTACGGTCGCCGACGCCGCCCTCCTGCTCCACGCGGCGAGCGGCAGCCACGCCGGGGACCTCCACCGGCCGCGCCCTGTGGACGTCCTCAGCGCCGCCGACCGCGACCCCGGCCGGCTGCGGATCGCGCTCTCCCTGCGCCCCGCCTTCGCCGCCGCCCGCCAGCGGCTCGACCCCGAGGCCCGGGCCGCGACCCTCCGCATCGCCGAACGGCTGGCGGCCCTCGGCCACGAGGTGGTCGAGGAAGAGCCGCGCTACGGGCTGATCGGGCTCACCTTCGTGCCGCGCTCGATGTCCGGCGTACGGGAATGGGCCGGGCGCGTCCCCGATCCCGCCCTGCTCGACGCCCGCACGAAGGTCAACGCCCGCGGCGGGCTGCTGCTGGGCGGCGGGATCCTGCGCGTGGCCCGCGCCGCGGAGGAGCCGCTGCGGCGGCGCGTGGGAGAGATCTTCGACCGCTTCGACGTCGTCCTGACCCCGACCACGGCGGTCCCGCCCCTGCGCATCGGAGACCTGTCCGGCCTGTCCAGCAGCCGTACGGACGCGACGATGATCGCGGCCTGCCCGTACTCCTGGCCGTGGAACGTCCTCGGCTGGCCGGGCATGAGCGTCCCGGCCGGCTTCACGACCACCGGCCTCCCCTTGGGCGCCCAGCTCCTCGGCCCGGCCGACAGCGAGCCGCGGCTCATCTCACTCGCGGCCCAACTGGAGGCGGAGGAGCGCTGGTTCGAGCGCCGCCCGAGGCCTGTCTACGGGATGGCTGCACGGGTGATCGAACACCAGACGGCCTTGGAGGAACCGCACGTGAATCCGTGGGCCTCGGAGAAATGCCCCCAGTGGTCGGCGAGTGAACGGAGGAGGGCCAGTCCGCGACCGCCGACGTCGTAGGGGTGGGGAACCGCGCGCGGCGCCGGCGGGAGGTCATCGGTGTCCCACGCAGTCAGCGTGAGTACGTCCCACTGCGACCAGGAGATGCGGAGTTCGGCGTCGTCGACGGTGTGCACGATCGCGTTGGTGATCAGCTCACTCGCCAACAGCTCGGCGCGGGAGACCAGATCAGCCAGCTCGTGGGCGGTGAGCACGGCACGGACGGTGCCGCGCGCGATGGGAAGGGCGCGGGCATCGTTCGGCACGCGCAGCCGGTATTCGAACGGCTCGATCTCAGGAGCAACGGCGGGCTTTGGAGCAGGCAGGAGCATGTCGCCTCCGGCGGGGTGGGGTGAAGTGGTGCCGCCCCCGGTGTCATTGCCGCGGTGCCACTGCGTGGGGGCAGGGCGGGGCGGTGCGCTTCCGGGTGGGCGGTGAGCTCGCGGTGTGAGCTGCGCGACACTCAACGTAGGTGCCAAATTTGGAACTGCGCAACCGATCCTGTGAAGTTCGCCCCATCGGGGCTCGCTGTGACACATTGGCGCCGCAAGCGCGCGAGAAAGAGGACGACATGGCGAGGCGGACCATCGTCACGGCCCGGCAGGAGCGGCTGGGCGCCGAGCTGCGGAAGCTGCGCGAGCGGGCGGGCGTTTCGGCGCGGGACGCTGCCACGGCTGTCGGGCGCGACCAGGCGTGGCTGTCCCACATCGAGGCGGGCAACGCGGCGGTGGGCGCCGAGCGGACGCGTCTCCTTGCGGCGCGCTATGGCGTGGAGGATGCCGCCTTGGTCGATGCTCTCGCGGAGCGGGCGGCGGAGCGATCGCGGGGGTGGTGGGAAAAGTACCGGGGACGCATGAGGAGTCAGGCTCTGGACCTGGCGGAGCTGGAATGGCACGCGAGTGCCCTACAGAGCGTGCAGATCGTCAACGTGCCGGGACTACTGCAGACTGAGGACTACGTGAGGTCCCTGTTTGCCTACGTGGCTGATGAACTTGAGTCGGATGACGTCGATGTCGATACGGTCACTGCATTTCGCTTGCAGCGCCGAGCGGTACTCGAACGCGACAATCCTCCGGCCATCTCCACAATCATGCATGAGGCTGCGCTGCGCATGAGGGTGAGCGATCGTAAAGTCGCCCGCGATCAACTCCACTTTCTGCTGGCTGCATCTGACCGGTCGGAGGTCACAATCCGGGTTGTGCCGTTCGAGGCTGAGGGCTTCGCGGGTATGGGGTACTCGATGCTCTATGCGGCCGACCGCGTGGCCACCCTCGATACGGTCCAGGTAGACCATCTCCACGGCGGCGTTTTCTTTCACGCTGAGGAGCAACTCACCAAATATCGCAACCGTTGGAACAAGGTGGAGCGTGCAGCGCTCGGCCCGCGGGAGACGCGCGACCTCATCCATCGGATCGCACGCGAGCTGTGAGGGGCTGACGATGCATACGGTTGCCTGGCAGAAGTCCACGTTCTCAGGGAACGAGCAGACCAACGACTGTGTGGAAGTCGCCGCGATAGGGGAGGTGATGGCCCTCCGCGAGAGCGACACCCCCGTCACCATTGTGCGGACCACCCCGTCAGCCCTCGGCGCACTGATACGTACCCTCAAAGGGGGAGCGGGCCATGGATGACGCTTGGCAGAAGTCCACCTACTCCGGAAACGGAGAAAACAACGACTGCGTGGAGGTCGCCGCGGCTGGCGCCGCGATCGCCCTCCGCGAGAGCGACCCCCCCCGCACCGTCGTGCGGACCACCCCACCCGCCCTCGGCGCACTGATACGCACCCTCAAGGCGGGGACCGGCCGCGGCTGAGATCCGTGCTGTGACTGCGGGTCAGGACAGGCTGGCAGCGGGGGAGGGGGGCTTGGGCCCGTCTCGTGGGCGCATTCGCTCAGCTCGCCACCGTCGTGGCTGAACGGCCGACTGCGGATAGTGGGGGCTGGTGCCCTCCCGGCGCGGAAATCCGCCGACCCGGCGGTCATGCGCGGCGTACAAGTGCGCCTGGGGCGCAGGCCGCATGCCTCAGCGGCACCACCCCGCAGCCCGCGCCTCACAGGCCCCGCCGTCCGGCCGCGGGTGGCGGGTGGTGTCAGTCTCGGGCCGGAAGTCACCCTGCTCGGGGCGTGCACGGCGTACAAGTGGCCGGAGAAGGGCGGCCCCTCGCCTCACCAGAGCACCTGTGTCTCACCGGCCACCCCCGCCGCGGCGCCGGGGACGGAGCCGTGGGCGGGCGCCACCAAGGGCCGCATCCGCCCTACCGCCCCGTCCCGCGGGTCATCAGCAGCAGCGCCCCGATGGCCACGATCGGGACGATCATGATGAGGGCGAGGCCCACCGGGTTGCGGTGGTTGTAGACCCAGCGGGTGCCGTAGCGCTGGCGGATGAAGACGGGCTGGTCTTCGCCGTCGTGGGCGCGATCCCGGGCGTGGTCGTTCTCGTGGCGCATGGGGTCAGGCTACGGACGGTCGTTCGAGATGGCGATCATTTTGTCGCACCTCTGTTGTTTTGTGGCGCGGCCGGGACACTCCCGCTACGACGCTGCTACGGCCCTGCCACGACCCCGTTACGGCGCGAGGATGTCCAGTTCCGCCATCGCGCCGGCCGTGATCTCGCGCGTCAGCGCCTCCGCGCGGGCGGCGTCGCGTTCCCGTACGGCTTCGGCGACGCGGACGTGGAGGGTGACGGCGGCGGGGTCCGGGTCGGTGAACATGACCTGGTGTTCGGTGCGGCCGGTGAGGACCTCGGCGACGACGTCGCCCAGGCGGGCGAACATCTCGTTGCCGGAGGCGCGCAGGATCACCCGGTGGAAGGCCACGTCGTGGACCAGGTAGGCGCCGAGCTGCTGGCCGCGTGAGGTGGAGACCATGCCGAGGGCGTGCCGGGTGAGCTCCTCGCACTGCTCGGGCGTGGCGAGGCGGGCGGCGAGGCCGGCGGCCACCGGCTCGACGGCCGAGCGGAGCACGGTGAGGGAGCGCAGCTGGCGCGGCCGGTCGGCGCCGGCGAGGCGCCAGCGGATGACCTGGGGGTCGTAGACGTTCCACTCCTCGGTGGGGCGGACGGTCACGCCGACGCGGCGCCGGGAGACGACCAGGTGCATGGACTCCAGGACGCGTATCGCCTCCCGGATGACCGTGCGGGAGACGTCGAAGCGCTCTTCGAGCTCGTCGGTGCGCAGGACGCTGCCCGGCGGGTACGTGCCCGAGGTGATCGCGGGCCCGAGGGACTCCAGCACGCGTGCGTGCAGCCCCTGCCCCTGGTTTTCCATGGGGCAAGCCTACGATCCCCGCGCACGGCCAATTAAGTATGACGTTTGAGTCACAAGGGCTTGAATATGTCGTACGTAATACGTTTCAGTGTGGCCACACCCCCGTCAATGAAGACAGTGAGGCCCCGATGAGCAGCCGTCCGGCACACCCCCACGTCGTCGTCGTGATGGGCGTCGCCGGCACCGGCAAGACCACCGTCGGACCGCTCGTCGCCGAGGCCCTCGGGGTCCCTTACGCCGAGGGCGACGACTTCCACCCGGCCGCCAACATCGCCAAGATGTCCGCCGGGACCCCGCTCGACGACGCCGACCGGGCCCCCTGGCTCGACGCCATCGGCGCGTGGGCCGCGGGCCGTGCGGGCCGCGGCGGGGTCGTCAGCTGCTCCGCGCTCAAGCGGGCCTACCGGGACCGGCTGCGCGCCGCCGCGCCCGGGCTCGTCTTCCTCCACCTCACCGGCGACCACGACCTGATCGCCGGGCGGATGGCGGCCCGCAAGGGCCACTTCATGACCACCAGGCTGCTGGACTCCCAGTTCGCGACCCTCGAACCGCTGGGCGCGGACGAGGCGGGCGTCGGCGTCGACGTCACGCCCGGGCCGGAGGTCATCGCCGAGCGGGCCGCCCGGGCCCTGAGGCAGCTCTAGCCCCTCCCTCCCCCTCCACCTCCTCCTCCAAGGAAGCCCGTGAGCACTCTCAGCGTCGAGATGCTGGCCGCGGCCCCCGCCGGACCGATCACGTCGGCGGGTCACGCACAGCTGGGGATCGCCGTCCTCGTCGGCATCGCCGTCATCGTCCTCCTCATCACCCGCCTCAAGCTGCACGCTTTCCTCTCCCTGACCATCGGCTCGCTGGTGCTCGGGGCCGCGGCGGGCGCGCCGATGGACAAGGCCATCGCGAGCTTCACCGCCGGACTCGGGTCGACGGTCTCGGGCGTCGGCGTCCTGATCGCGCTCGGCGCGATCCTGGGCAAGCTCCTCGCCGACTCCGGCGGCGCCGACCAGATCGTCGACACGATCCTGGCGAAGGCCGGGCCGCGCTCGATGCCGTGGGCGATCGTGCTGATCGCGGCCGTCATCGGCCTGCCGCTGTTCTTCGAGGTCGGGATCGTGCTGCTGATCCCCGTGGTGCTCCTCGTGGCCAAGCGGGGCAACCACTCCCTGATGCGGATCGGCATCCCCGCGCTCGCCGGGCTGTCCGTCATGCACGGCCTCGTGCCCCCGCACCCCGGCCCGCTGGCCGCCATCGACGCCATCGGCGCGAACCTCGGCGTGACCCTCGCCCTCGGCGTGCTGATCGCCGTGCCGACCGCCGTGGTCGCCGGGCCGCTGTTCTCGCGGGTGGCCGCCCGCTGGGTGGACATCGCCCCGCCCGAAAAGCTGATACCCCAGCGGCCCTCGGCCGAACTGGAGCGCCGCCCGGGCTTCGGCGCCACCGTCGCCACGGTCATGCTGCCGGTCGTCCTCATGCTGGCCAAGGCGCTCGTCGACATCGTCGTGGACGACCCGAAGAACCACGTCCAGCGCGTCACCGACGTCGTCGGCTCGCCGCTGATCGCCCTTCTCGCCGCCGTCCTCGTCGGACTGTTCACGCTGGGCCGGGCCGCCGGCTTCGGCCGCGACCGGCTCGCCGGGACCGTCGAGAAGTCCCTCGCCCCCATCGCCGGCATCCTGCTGATCGTCGGCGCGGGCGGCGGCTTCAAGCAGACGCTGATCGACGTGGGCGTCGGCCGGATGATCCTCGACTTCTCCAAGGACTGGTCGGTCTCGGCCCTGCTGCTCGCCTGGCTGATCGCCGTCGGCATCCGGCTCGCCACGGGCTCCGCGACCGTCGCCACCATCTCGGCCGCCGGGCTCGTCGCCCCGCTCGCCGAGGGCATGAGTACGACCCACACCGCGCTGCTCGTCCTCGCCGTCGGCGCCGGCTCGCTGTTCTTCAGCCACGTCAACGACGCCGGCTTCTGGATGGTGAAGGAATACTTCGGCATGGACGTCGGCCAGACGATCAAGACCTGGTCGCTGATGGAGACCGTGATCTCCGTCGTCTCCCTCGTCCTCGTCCTGCTGCTGTCCCTGGTCCTCTGACCCGCGCCCACCGGCCCTCTGGCGCCCGGTCGCTGGTCCTCTGACCTGCGCCCACCGGCCTCCTGACCCGCGGCCACTGGTCCTCTGACCCGCGCCACCCGCCCTCTGACCCGCGCTCACCGGCCCTCTGACCCCCGGTCACTGGTCCTCTGAGCCGCACCGGCCGGCCCTCTGACCCCCGGTCACTGATCCTCCGCCCCGCACCGGCCGGCGGCCACCGGTTCTCCGAGCCGCCGGCCGCCGGCCCGTCCGTTCTCCGGGCCGCCGGCCCGCCGGTCCTCCCTGCGTCCCCTCCGTTGCTCCTCTCGGCCCTGGCCGTTCTGCGTTGCTCCCGCCCCAATGGACATATCGGACCTTAGGGTTCGCCTATGCGTATTGGAAGACCTGTCGCCCCCGCAGCGCTGCTGCTCGGCGCCGCCCTGCTGGCCGCCGGCTGCGCGGGCACGCCCTCCCCGAAACACGCGGACGCGAAGAGCACCCCGAACGGCGGAGCCACCGCCACCGCGACCCCCGACGCGGCGGCGGGCCCGCTCAGCCCCTCCGACCTGCAGGGACGCTGGTGGACCTGGGCGTCCTCCAGCCCCAGCGGCTCGAACCCCGTCGAAGACCGCGACGGCAGCATGTGCGCCCAGGGCCAGAAGGACGGCGGCGTCTGGTTCCTGGCCGGCACCTTCGGGGAGCGCGCCAAGCGCACCTGCGCCGTCCCCGCGAACCGGCGCCTGGCCTTCCCGCTCGTGAACCTGATGAGCGACCAGGCCGGCTGCTCCGAGTTCATGGCCCCCGCCAAGGGCACCGCCACCCTCGACGGCAAGCCCCTGCGGACCGAGCGCTACGACGCCACGCCCGTACGGGTCACCGCCGAGGAGGGCAACCCGCTCACCGACGGCGGCGGCACCTTCCGCACCCACGCCTGCGGGCTGTGGGTGCAGACGGAACCGCTGCGCCCCGGCAACCACACCCTGGAGATCCGCGGCTCCTCCGGCCGGTTCACCGTCTCCGTCGACTACACCCTCAAGGTCCCGGCGGCGGGGGCGGCGACGAACCATGACGCGGTCTGACGCCGTCCACAACCGCCGGGCCCGCCCGCCGCGGCTCAGTCCCGTATCGCCGGCGCCTGTGCCGGAGCCGGCACCGGCGCCGGAGCCGACACCTGCGCCAGGTAGGCCCGTACGTCCGCCGCTTCATCCGTGGCCAGCCCCACATAGCCGTCCGGCCGGACCAGGAACAGCCCCGAGCCGTACGCCGCCTTGGCGTGCCCGCCGGCGTCGACCAGATCGGGCGCGGGCCCGCCCACCCGGTACACACGCACCCACTCCACATCCGCCACCGCCGCCGCGGCAGGCCCGCCCACGGCCTCCGACCCGGTGAGGTCCAGCAGGGTGAAGTGCGGGCCCCGGAAGGCGTCGAAGAGGCTGAAGGGCGCGCCCGAGGCGTCGGTGCAGGGTGCGTCGGGCGCCCGGTCACCCGCCCGCAGCCCGTCCTCCGGCAGATCCCGGCGCAGCTCGCGGGCCAGCGGGCCCGTGCGGTAGTTGAGGGTGAGCTGGTGGGTTTCCTTGCCCCGCCGTGACATGCCCCGCTCGAAGCCGACGCTGCGGTCCTGCCCGTGGATGCGGGTGCTCAGCCCCAGCACCTCGGCGGCCACCTGCGTGCGCTCGGCGTCGTACGTGTCGAGCAGGGCGTCCGGCGCGCCGTGCCGCAGGACGGCGCCGAGCTTCCAGCCGAGGTTGTAGGCGTCCTGCAGGCTGGTGTTGAGCCCTTGCCCGCCGGCGGGGGAGTGGATGTGCGCCGCGTCCCCGGCGAGGAGGACCCGGGCGGTGCGGAAACGCGCGGCCATGCCGGCCTTCGGCTGGAAGGCCGACGCCCAGATGACCTCCTCCGGCACGAGGCCCGTGAGCCCCGTGCGCTCGGTGATGAGCCGGGCCAGGGCCTCGGGCGTGGCGTCGCGCTCCGGGTCCGGCCTGTATGAGGTGTCCGCCCAGAAGGCCATGACCTGGATGGTGTCCGTCGTGAGCTCCAGCGGGCGCAGGCCGAGGATCCCGCCGGGGGCGCTGGTCCACATGTGCCAGTGGCCGCGGTCGACCCCCGCGCGCTCGAAGCCGGTCATCCGCACGTCGGCGACCATCACGTGGCGCTCGTCGACGATGTCGACCTCGAAGGGCACGCCGAGCGCCTTCCGCACGGCGCTGCGCCCGCCGTCCGACGCGACGAGATAGCCGGCCCGGACCGTCTCCGCCGTGCCGTCGGCGTGCCGCAGCTCGGCCGTGACGCCGTGCTCGTCCTGCGTGAAGCCCGTGAGGCCGGTGTTGAAGTCCACCCGGCCGCCCAGCTCTTCGAGGCGCTCGTACAGCACCTCCACCGTGCGCCACTGGGGGCACATCAGTGCGTTCGGGTAGGGCACGTGGGGCGAGGGGTCGCCGGGCTCGACGAGCGGCCATTCGCGCCCGCGCTCGGTGCCCTCCCACGACTGCACGGGCGGGATGGGGCCGGCCGAGGCGAGCAGGGCCGCTATGGCCCCGAGGTCGTCCATCACTTCCAGGCTGCGCGGCTGGAGGCCCGTGCCGCGCGAGCCGGGGAAGCCGCGCGCCTCCTGCTCGACGAGCCGGTGGCGGATGCCGCGCCGGGTCAGGTCGATGGCGAGGACGAGGCCGGTGGGCCCGGCGCCGGCGATGAGCACCTCGACGTCCGTCGGCGCGGCGTCCGGCGCGGCGCCGACCGGCACCGCGGACGGCGCCGGAGCGGGCGGAGCCGTGGTGTCCCGTGGCGTGGTGTCCAGTGGCGTGGTGTCCAGCGCGGCAGTGGCCGGAGCGGTAGTCGTCGATGCGGCAGTGGTCGGTGCTGCAGCGTTCACGAAATCCCCCTTAACGTTGTTAAGTTCGCGCTGTCCCCAGAGTGAACTGAACACCGTTAAGCTGTCAAGGTGGCAACTCGCATCGACCGCGCCCAGGTGGCCGAAACCGCACTCGACCTGCTCAACGAGGTGGGCCTCGAAGGCCTGACTCTGCGCAGGATCGCCAAGGAACTGGGCGTCCAGGCCCCGGCGCTCTACTGGCACTTCAAGAACAAGCAGGAGCTGCTCGACGAGGTGGCCACGGAGATGTTCCGGCGCATGGCCGAGCCGATGTCGGCCGTCGACAGCAGCACCTGGCAGTCGTGCCTGGCCGGATCGGCCCGCGTGATGCGCCGCTTCCTCCTCGGCTACCGCGACGGCGCCAAGGTCTTCGGCGGCACGCGACTGACCGGCCGCAGCTACGCCGGGCCGGTCGAGGAGATGATGGAGAAGATCGTGGCGGCGGGCTTCACGCCGAGCACCGCCGCCCGCGCCTGGTTCACCGTCAACACGTACACGATGGGGTACGTGATGGAGGAGCAGTCCGTGCACCCGGTGCCGGGCGGCGAGCGCGATCCCGCCTACGACCTGGAGGACCGCGCCGACCGCCTGGAGGGATACCCCCTCGTCATAGCGGCCGGCGCGGAGTTCTTCGGCGACCTCGAAGCCGGCTTCGAGGACGGCCTGCACGCCGTCGTCGCCGGCATCGAGGCCACGCTGCTACCGCCGGGCCGTCCCGGGGTCGAGTGACCTGCGCAGGAGAGGCGTCAGCCGCCTCTCCACGCAGCGGTGCAGGAGCCAGGCCAGGCCCAGCATCAGGGCGAGGGTCAGGCCGAGCGTCGCGTAGGAGGGGATGCCGAGGCCGCGGTGCAGGCCGCCGATCACGACCCACCCCAGATGCTCGTGCACCAGGTAGAACGGGTACGTCAGCGCGCCCGCGAGGGTCAGCCAACGCCAGTTCATCCGGCCGGCCTTGCCCAGCGCGACGGCCGCCACCGCCGCGTACCCGAGCGCCACGACGGCCACGATCACGTACGGGGAGCGGTACGAGAAGTAGTGCGGGTTCGGCGCGTGCCACAGGCCCGCCACCGCGTAGTGCTGCCCCACGAGGAAGCTCACGGCCACGACGCCCCAGTGCAGGAGGTCGTTGCCGAAGCGGTGGACCAGGTACAGGCCGATGCCGCCGATGAAGTACGACGAGTACTCCGGCATCACGACGACCCGCAGGAACTCCACGTGCGAGGCGGTCGTCACCACCGTCGCCAGCGTCCACACCGCGCAGAACATCAGCACGCGGCGCCGGGTCGCCCCCGGCAGGACGACGAACAGCGCGAAGAGGGCGTAGAAGCGCAGCTCGGCCCAGAGCGTCCAGCACACGCCGAGCACGCGCTCGGCGCCCGCCGGCTGCTGCAGCATCGTCAGGTTCACGAGCGTGTCGCTGAACGACACCGTCCTGTACCCCGCCCACGGCAGCGCGAACGCCACGGTGACCAGCGCGATCGCCGCCCAGTAGGCGGGGTAGAGGCGGGCCGCGCGCGAGGCGAAGAACGAGCGCAGGGGGCGGCCCCAGCCGCTCATGCAGATCACGAAGCCGCTGATGACGAAGAAGATCTCGACGCCGAGGCAGCCGTAGGCGAACGCGCCCGACAGGGTGGGGAATTCGTGCCGCGGCGACGTGCCCCACGCGCGGCTCACATCGCCGTCGCGCCCGCCGTAGTGGTAGAGCGCCACCATCAGGGCGGCGATCAGGCGCAGGGCGTCCAGAGCGCGGAGGCGGCTGCCGCCGTGGGGGCTCTGTATGGCCTCGGGCTGAGCTGTGGCCGCTTTACGGAGGGGCCGGGGCAGGGTCGGGGCCGTCATGTCGTCACCGTCGTCTTCGCTGCCTTCGTCTTCGGCTTGGCCAGGCGCCGCTGGAGGGCGCGTGCCCTCCGGGCGACCCTTCGTACGGTCGGGTTGCGCGGGAGGAACGACAGCTGGGCCGGGAGTGCGCCGGGGAGGGCGAGGGCAGTGAGGCGGCGGCGTTTGAAGTAGCGGCGGGTGCGGGGGGTGAGGTGGGTGCGGAGGTAGTCTTCTGCGGCTTCGCGCAGGTGCGGGTAGATCTGGGGCTGCATGGCGAAGCCCACGGTTGCCAGCAGGCCGTTGAGATCGGCTTCGGCCTCAGGTTCCTGAGCGCTTGCGCTCAGCTCCGGCAGCAGCGCGTCCACCAACGTCACCGGCACCCTGTTGCTGTTCTGGTACGGGCTCAGGCGCTCCAGAAGAAGGTCCGTGCCCGTGCACGCCGCCCGCAGGCCGTAGAACGTCCTCGCCGTGACCAGCGCCGTCGAGAAGCAGCCGGCCACCAGCGCAGGGCGCAGCCGCTGGTAGACCACCTCCGCCAGGACCGGCGTGCCGAGGACCGTCAGGGTGACGCCGAGCCGGCCGGCCTCTTCCTCCAGCATCCGCGACCAGCGGGCCGGGGCGGCCGGGTGCGGCTTGAAGACGAGTTCGCGGTGGCCGCGCCCGGCCGCCCCGCGCAGCATCCGTACGTGCAACTGCTCTTCCTCCTCGGGGGTGAGGATGTCGAGCGCCGACAAGTACTGGCCGAGGAGGAGCGCGGCGCCCTGGGGCGCGTCCAGGGCGGGCGCGTCCAGGGCGAGTTCGGCCAGCACCTTGGTGAAGACCTCCGTGGGGACGATCTCGGGTGCGACGCCGAACTCCGTGAGCAGCAGCGGCCGCAGCCCGGGTACGAGGTCCAGGTGGAGCAGCCGGCCGGCGCGCGTGCCGATCAGCGGGTCGAGCTTGTTGCGGGTGGGGCCGTAGCTCATGAGGCCGTCGGCGTAGACGTCGAGCGGGGCGTCGGGGAAGCACTGGGCGATCGCGCCCGCCGGGCTGACCTGGATGGACTCGACGACGAGTGACACGTCGTCGTCGCCAAGGCCCCAGAGCAGCCTCAGGTGCCGCTCCCACAGGGGCGCGTCGTCGGGCCGGGGCGACCAGCCGGACGGGTGGAAGGGGCGGATCGCGTCGTTCCAGGACAGGACGCCGTCGAAGCGGGTGCGCAGCCGTCCGAAGCCGGGCGCCTCGTCGAGGGCCGGGGTGGTCTCCGGGACGGCGGCGGTGTTGGCGACGAGCAGCAGCCGGCGGTCGGCGGGGGTGAAGCAGCCGGCGTCCAGGGCGGCGGCGAGCGTGGCGGCGCCGTACAACGTGGACGCGAGGAAGATCTGCGTGCGGCGGCGGGCGGGAGGCGGCGGGACGGACATCAGGCGGCCACCCCGGCAGCGCCCGAGGCCCCGGCCGGCCGCCGCCTCAGCCTGCGCAGGAGGACCGCGCGGTCGTAGTCCATGGAATTCACGGCGTCCTTGACGAGTTCCGGTGGCAGTCGGCGCAGTGCGCCCGCGCTCTTCGTACGCAATGCGCGGGCTACCTGCGGCTCAAAGCGTTCGATATTCGTGAGGTGGTGGGCAATGATTGCGCAATATGTTCGAACGGCTTTCGGGAGGAATTCCTTCGCGTTCTCATCGAGGGCCGTCTCCTCGATGATCCGATCGAATGCGCGCAGGAAATCGAGCTGCCGTACGTCCCCGATCTGGGTGAGTGAAGTCGCCACCCCGCGCCGGTAGAAGACGCCCAGCAGCCCGGCCACCGCGAAGGTGCGCGCCTCGCGGTGCAGCCGCCAGATCCACGGCCGGTCCTCCGCCGTCCGCAGACCGTCCCGGAAGTGCAGCAGGCCCTCGTCCAGCAGCCGCCGGTGGTAGATCCCCGCCCACGCGTACGGGTAGTCGACGGACGTCGAGCGGTCCGCCGGCAGGATCGCGCCGCGCGGGTCCAGGACCACCCCGCGGCGGCCGTGCGGCACGCGCTGCACGGTGCGGGTGCGGCCCGTGCACTGCACATGGTCCGTGCGGACGAAGTCCACGGCCAGCTCCTCGATGTACGCGACGAGCCGGTCGTAGTAGCCGGGCGCCAGCCAGTCGTCGCCGTCGAGGAAGGTCAGGTACTCGCCGCGCGCCGCGTCGAGCCCGGTGTTGCGGGCGGTGGCGAGGCCGCCGTTGTGCTCGTGGCGCAGGACCACGGCCCCCGGCAGCTCGCGCCCGGCGCGCTCCAGCAGCGCCGGCGTGCCGTCGGTCGAACAGTCGTCCACGAGAATGAATTCGAAATCCTCGCGGGCGTTCGCCCGCAGACTTCTCAGTACGTCGGGCGCAAAGGTCTGAACATTGAAGAACGGGACGATGACGGAGAGCTTGACCACCTCGGCGACATTAGGCGGCCCCCCGGCATTCGTCTTGTCCGCGGGCGGGCGCGGAGGTGAACGAAGCGCGGCGGAATGATGAACCCGCCGCTCCGCCGGGCCGGGTCGCCGATCGTCGGTGTGCTGTTTACCGGCTGTTGCCCTCGCGTTGGGCAACGAAACGGAATGGATTTCTATCGTCGGCGACGTGTCATCACGTACGCCATCACGTACCGAACCCCCGCTGCGGATCGCCGTCCTCGCCGACTCCGACACCCGGTGGAAATGGGGCGCGCTCACCGCGCACCGGCTCGCACCGGGTGCCCGGCTCGACGGCCGCCTCCTGCGGGGCCGCGCGACCCCCACCGCCCGCCAGCTCGGCGAGGTGGGCGTGCGCGCGGCGGAGATCGGCGAGGTCACCGGGACGGAGTTCGTCCGCACGGCCGGCCGCGACCGGTACGACGTCGTGGTCCTCGCCTGCGTCGGCGGCGCCGTCCAGGCCATGCTGCACGGGCTCGCCGCCGCGTGGGAGGGCGCGCCCTCCAGGCCCGTCGTGGTGACCGGCTACGTGGGCGTCGTCTACGAGAAGCTCGCCGACGGACTGCTGCTGCGCCACGGAGCGGACGTCGTCCTCGCCAACTCCCCGGACGACGCCGTCCGTTTCCGCGCCGTCTACGAGGGCGTGGGCGCCGGCGCGGACTGCGTGACCGAGTGGGCGCTGCCGTTCCTCGGTGACCGCCGCACCGGCCCGCCGGACGGTCAAGTCCGCCCGTACACGGTCGTGTTCGCCGCGCAGCCCTCCGTGCCCGGGAGCCGCGCCGACCGCGGCTACCTGCTCCGCCGCGCCGTCGCGCACGCCCGGGCGCACCCGGAGCGCGAAGTGCTCATCAAACTGCGCAGCAAGCCCGGAGAACACACCACACACATCGAAGAACTCCCGTACCAGAAGCTGGCCGCGCGCCTGCCCGGCGGACTGCCGCCCAACTGCCGCCTCGTCTACGGGCACATGGGCGAGGTCCTCGACCGCACGGACCTCCTCGTCACCGTCAGTTCCACCGCGGCCCTGGAGTCCCTCCACCGCGCCATCCCCACGGCCGTGCTGACCGACCTCGGCATCCGCGAGGCCCTCGGCAACCACCACTTCCTCGGCTCGGGCTGCCTCGCCTCCTGGGACCAGCTCGACGCCGGCCACGTGCCCCGGGCCGACCCGGAGTGGGCCGTCCGCCACGGCGTGCCCGCCGACGGCTCCGGCGAGGCCGTCTTCGCCGCGGCGCGGCAGCGCGTCGCAGGCCTCGCCGCCCGGCCCTGCCTCCCCCCGCTCGCCCCCTACTACACCCCGGCCACCGCACCCGGCTACCTTCCCGCCGTCCTCGCCCGCCACGGCCTCGACCACCGGGGCCGTCCCCTTCCCGGCCGGTCGGGGGCTCCCCGCGAGGAGAGCGCCCTGCGGCGCGCGGGCCGCGCCGCCCTGCGCGACGCGGCCCGCGGCGCCTACCGCCACGGCGTCCAGCGGGTCGCTCCGCTGATCCGCCGCGTGGGGGAGCTGTGACCGTCCCTACGGCGTCCGGTCCCCGGAAGAGCGCCGCCGGAGCCCGGCGGGCCCTCCCCGCGGGCCCGCGGCGGTACGGCACCACCGGGACGGCCCGCGGTACGGCACCGCCGCGCTCCGCCGCGCCGGTTGTTCGCCGTTGCGGCGGAGGGAAGTGCTCGGCGCCGCCGGGGCGTGGTTGCTGCCGCGGCACGTTCCTGCCGCCGCAACGGCGGAGCGCCACCGCGGTGAGGGACCGGCGGAATACGCAACAGCCGTCACAGGCACAGGTGCCGACACGGGCACAGGGGTCAGCGCAAGTCGCCCGCACACGCGCCGGCGCCGTCAGCCGCCCCGTCGTCGCCCGCCCGCCCCAGAACTCCCGGACACGCAAGGAGCCCGTCATGCAAGCCGCCTCGGCTACTCCGACCGCCACGGTCACCCCGGCCGACCGGGCCGGCGCCGCCCCGGCTTCCCCGGCCGGCCCGGCTGCCTCGGTCGCTCCGGCCGTCCCGGCCGGCGCCGCCGCCCCGGCCGAACCGGTTGACCGGCCCGCCCCCGCCGTCCTGGCCGTCATCCCCGCCCGCGGCGGATCCAAGGGCGTGCCCGCGAAGAACCTCGCCCCCATCGGCGGCGTGCCCCTCGTAGCCCGCGCCGTCCGAGAGTGCCGCGCCGCCCGCCTCGTCACCGACGTCGTCGTCTCCACCGACGACCCCGGCATCGCCGCCACCGCGCGCGGCGCCGGAGCCGTCGTCGTCCAGCGCCCCGCCGCCATCGCGGGGGACACCGCCACCAGCGAGGCGGCCGTGCTGCACGCGATGGACGCGTACGAGGCGATGCACGGCACCGAAGTGGGCACGGTCCTGCTGGTGCAGTGCACGAGCCCCTTCCTGACCAGCGGCGACGTCGACGGCGTCGCCGAAGCCGTAGTCGAAGGCGGCGCCGACAGCGCCCTGACCGTCGCACCCTTCCACGGCTTCGTATGGAGGGAGGGGCGGGAGGAGCGGGAGGAGCGGCAGGACTCCGCCTCCCACGGCGTCAACCACGACAAGAGCCGGCGCCCCCGCCGCCAGGACCGCCCCCAGGACCTCCTGGAGACCGGCGCCGCCTACGCCATGCGCGCCGACGGCTTCCGTGCCGCCCGGCACCGCTTCTTCGGCCGCACCGAACTCGTCCGCACCGAGGCCTCCCGCGTCCTGGAGGTCGACGACCCCCACGACCTGGCCCGCGCCCGCGCCCTCGCACCCCTCCTCGACGGCCCCGGCACCGCCGCGCTCCCCGCCCGCGCCGACATCGACGCCGTCGTCATGGACTTCGACGGCACCCAGACCGACGACCGGGTCCTCATCGACGCGGACGGCCGCGAACTCGTCGCCGTCCACCGCGGCGACGGCCTCGGCGTCGCCGCCCTGCGCCGCGCCGGGCTCGCCCTGCTGATCCTCTCCACCGAGGAGAACGCCGTCGTCGCGGCGCGCGGCCGCAAGCTGCGCGTGCCCGTCCTGCACGGCATCGACCGCAAGGACCGCGCGCTCAAGCAGTGGTGCGAGGAGCAGGGCATCGCCCCCGACCGCGTGCTCTACGTCGGCAACGACGTCAACGACCTGGCCTGCCTCGGGCTCGTCGGCTGGCCCGTGGCGGTCGCGGACGCCCATGACGCCGTACGCGGCGCCGCCCGGGCCGTGACCTCCGCGCCCGGCGGCAGCGGCGCCCTCCGCGAGATCGCCTCCTGGCTCCTGGGGCCCGCCCTGACCGCGCCCTGAGCCACCCGAGTCTCCTGACCCGCTAAGCGCGCCCTGAGCCACCCCGAGCCTCCTGACTCTCCCTGAGCTCCTGAGCCACCCCGAATCCCCTGAGCAGCCCCGAACCCCAGAGCCCCTCCGGGCCCATGACCCTCACCGTCCCCGTATCGCGAAGGAACCGCCCCGTATGAACTCCGCGCACGCCGCCCCGTACGCCCCGGTCCGGGCCCTCGGCCGCAAGCTCGCCGGCCCCGGCCACCCCGTCTACGTCACCGGCGAGATCGGCATCAACCACAACGGCGACCTCACCAACGCCTTCGCCCTCATCGACGCGGCCGCCGACGCCGGCTGCGACGCCGTCAAGTTCCAGAAGCGCACCCCCGAGATCTGCACGCCCCGCGACCAGTGGGACATCGAGCGCGACACGCCCTGGGGCCGGATGCGCTACATCGACTACCGCCACCGGGTGGAGTTCGGCGAGGACGAGTACCGCGCCATCGACGCCCACTGCCGCGAGCGCGGCATCGACTGGTTCGCCTCGCCCTGGGACACCGAGGCCGTCGCCTTCCTGGAGAAGTTCGACGTACCCGCCCACAAGGTCGCCTCCGCCTCCCTCACCGACGATGAGCTGCTGCGCGCCCTGCGCGCCACCGGCCGCACGGTCATCCTCTCCACCGGCATGTCCACCCCGAAGCAGATCCGGCACGCCGTCGAGGTGCTCGGCAGCGAGAACATCCTGCTCTGCCACGCCACCTCCACCTACCCGGCCAAGGCCGCCGAGCTCAACCTCCGCGTGATCCACACCCTCCGCGCCGAGTACCCCAACGTGCCCATCGGCTACTCCGGCCACGAGACCGGCCTGCAGACCACCCTCGCCGCCGTCGCCCTCGGCGCCGCCTTCGTCGAGCGCCACATCACCCTCGACCGCGCCATGTGGGGCTCCGACCAGGCCGCTTCCGTCGAGCCCGGCGGCCTGCAGCGGCTCGTGCGCGACATCCGCGTCGTCGAGGAGTCCCTCGGCGACGGCGTGAAGCGCGTCTACGACAGCGAGCTCGGCCCGATGCGCAAGCTGCGCCGGGTCGCGGGCGTCGTCGCCGAGGCCGGCGACCGCGAGCCGGTCACGGCCTGACGGGCGGCCACATGACCCCGAGCGCCGCCGACGAGGGCGGCCCCGCACCGGGCCCACGGGCCCGCCCGCCGCGGCCGGCCCCGGACGCAGCCGAGGGCGCCCCTGCTCCGGGCCTGCGGGCCCGCCGGGCGCCTCGCTCCCGCCGCGACGGCGAGCAACCACTCACCACGCCACCGGCGGTGCCGGAACCACCAGAGGCCGTTCCGGCACCGCCGAACACCGCCGCGGGGGCCGAGCGCCGTCGCGGCGGGACGAAGGAGCGGCAGCCCGCCCCGCCGGAATCGCCGGCCTCCCCGGCCTCGCTGGAGGCCGCCCGCGACCCGGCCCCCGGCCCGGCCCGCACCCTCGCCTTCGTCGAGAGCCCCGTACAGCTCCTCAACGTCCTCGAATGGGCGTACGCGACGGTGGCGGGCGAGCAGTCCCGGCCGCCCAGGCCGTCCGCGGCGCCCGCGCCGGACGGGGCCTCCCGTCCGTCCCGCTCGCCCCGCACGGCCGGTCGCCCCGGCCCCGCACCCGGCCTGCCCGGCTCCCCCCTCGCCCGCGGCGTCCCCCGTCAGCCCGGCCCGCGCGATCAAGGCTCCGGTGCCGGGACGGGGCCGGCACCCGTCCGGCCCGAGCCCACCGGGCTGCTGGTCGTCGTGCTCGCGCCGCACGACCCGATGTCGCGCGGCCAGCTGCGCCGGATGGCCGAGCTGGCCCGGGACCAGGGGCACGAGGTGCGCTGGGAGGAGGCGCGGGGCGGGCCCACGGCGCCGGTGGCCACGGTCGGCGGCCTCGCGGGCCCGCTCCGCCGGGCGCACCGGATCGTGATCGGGGACCCGTTCTCGCGCTACGTCCAGCTGCTGCTGACGATCACCCGGGCGCGCGAGCTGGTGGTGGTCGACGACGGCACGGCCACCATGGAGTTCGTCGCCCAACTCGCGCGGGGCGAAAGCCTCGTACGGTGGCACCGGCGCGGCAGTCGAGGGGCGCGCGATCTCCTCTTCGCGCCGGTCTCTGCTTCAGCGCGCCGGATGCTGACGCCCAACGATCGCCGGAGCGTGGAGGTGTTCACCTCCTTCACCGCCCTCCCGGTGGAACCGCCACCCGGCGTACAGGTCAGGGCCAACGACTTCGCCTGGACGCGCTCCGCCTTCGGCCCGCCCCGGATCTCCCGCGGCACGGACCTCGTGGGAACGTCCCTGGTCGAGACCGGGGTCGTGGACCCCGAGCACTACCTCGGGGCCGTCGCGGCGCTGGCCCGCAACCACGGCGCCACGCGCTACTTCGCCCACCGCCGCGAGAGCGCGGAGAAGCTGCGCCGCATAGCGGACCGCACGGGGCTGGAAGTCGTACGCCCCGAACTGCCGCTGGAGATCGTCGCCCGCCGGGGGCCCGTAGGCCGCACCGTCCTCAGCTTTCCCTCGACCGTCGTGCACACGCTGCCGCTGGCCCTCGCGGGCACCGGGATCACCGTCGCTGTCTGCGACATCGACCCCGTATGGCTCACGGAGCACGCCTCGCCGCGGGCCGAGGGCTTCCTGTCCGAGGTGACGGACACGGCCCGGGATGTGCGGCGACTTCCGGCCAGCCCCCTGAGCGCTCCCTGAGCCGTAAAGACTGGTCATACCCCTCTGATGCGCCATCCATGCGGCTGAACTTTTCTTGATCGGGGGGCAGTTGCCCGGGTGGGGGCTCTACTCTTCCCTGCGTGAACCATCTGATGCCTTGCGACGCCGGGACTGCCACTTCTCAGGGGACGGGCGAGGGGGTGCTCGCCGGTGTGCTCCCCCCGGGGCTGCGTGACGAACTCATCGCGTTCCGGCGGGATTTGCACATGCACCCCGAGCTGGGCAACCGGGAGTTCCGGACCACGGCGGCGGTCAAGGCGAGACTCCAGCGGGCCGGGCTCTCCCCGCGGACGCTGTCCACGGGCACCGGGCTGTTCTGCGACATCGGCCGGGAGCCGGGGGTCCCCGCCCGGCCGATGCTGGCGGTCCGCGCCGATCTCGACGCGCTGCCCATCCCGGACACCAAGACGGTCCCGTACCGCTCGACCGTCCCCAGGATGGCGCACGCCTGCGGGCACGACGTGCACACCACCGCGGTCCTCGGCGCCGGCCTGGTCCTCGCCGACCTCGCCGAGCAGGGCCGGCTGCCCAATCCCGTCCGGCTGATCTTCCAGCCCGCCGAGGAGGTGCTGCCGGGCGGCGCCCTCGACGCCATCGAGTGCGGGGCCCTGGAGGGCGTCGGCAAGATCATCGCGGTGCACTGCGACCCGAAGGTGGAGGTCGGCCGCATCGGCCTGCGGGTCGGCCCCATCACCTCCGCGTGCGACCGGCTGGAGGTCACCCTGGCCGGCCCCGGCGGCCACACCGCCCGCCCGCACTTCACCACCGACCTGGTGACCGCCGCCGCCCGGATCGCGATCGACGTGCCCGCGGTGCTGGCCCGCCGGGTCGACGCCCGCTCGGGCCTCTCCCTCACCTGGGGCCGGATGGAGACGGGCCACGCGCCGAATGTGATCCCGCAGCACGCCGAGCTCTCCGGCACCGTCCGCTGCCTCGACCTGCACGCTTGGCGGGACGCCCCGGATCTGGTGCACGCCGCGATCGACGAGGTCGCGGCCCTCCACCGGGCCAAGTCGGAGATCAACTACGTCCGCGGTGTGCCCCCCGTGGTCAACGACGCCGAGATCGTGGATCTGCTGCGGCGCGCGATGGCCGCCCGCCGCGGCCCCGACTCCGTGGAGGACACCGAGCAGAGCCTGGGCGGCGAGGACTTCTCCTGGTACCTGGAGCGCGTGCCGGGGGCGATGGCCCGGCTGGGCGTCCGCCCCATGGGTGATACGACCCGCCGCGACCTGCATTGTGGCGATTTCGACGTGGATGAGGGTTCCATCACCGCCGGAGTCGAACTCTTCACGGCCGCGGCATTGCTGGACGGACACCGGGTTTAGCTGTAGTAAGCACGGGATTTGAGGAGTGCGAGGGAACGTATTGCTTGCACATTGGCGTGCATATTGCCTTCGTTGGTGCCCGGCCGGACGCGGATCAAGCGTCGCAGGTCACGTTGTACGTAAAACCTGGCCGACTGGGGCCAGATCACGTTGTACGTAAAACCTGTTAGGGGTCCGGATGGCGGATCCCAGGCGGGACTGGGCCGGATGTGTCTATCAAGGACGCAAACGGGTCAATAGTGGTTCGCCTCGATCCGATAACGGCTTTGTTCTACCCCTTTTCCCTCCATCTACGCGCGTTACGATTCCGGCGACCAGCGCCAATGGAGGCGCTTCGAGTGAAGGGGCCTCTCGTGCGCCGGGTATCCACCATCGCTGTCGCGGGCATCAGCACCGCGGCTCTCGCATTCACCCTCACCGCCTGTGGTGAGTCCTCCACCGAGTCCGGTGGCGGCAGCGGACAGGGCGTCGGCCTCGCCTTCGACGTCGGCGGCCGTGACGACCACTCCTTCAACGAGTCCGCCGCTCGCGGCCTGGACAAGGCCGAGAAGGAACTGGGCGTCAAGAGCAAGATGATGACCGCCAAGAACGGCGAGACCGAGGCCGAGCGCGAGCAGCGCCTCAGCTCCCTCGCGGAGAAGGGCTACAACCCGGTCATCGGCGTCGGCTTCAACTACGCGAAGTCGCTGGAGAAGGTCGCCAAGGACTTCCCCAAGACCAACTTCGCGATTGTCGACTCGGTCGTCCCGGGCGCCAACGTCGACAGCATCACCTTCGGTGAGCACGAGGGCTCCTACCTCGCGGGCGTCGCCGCCGCGCTGAAGTCCAAGACCGGCAAGGTCGGCTTCATCGGCGGTGTGGACAACGAGCTGATCAAGAAGTTCCAGGCGGGCTTCGAGCAGGGCGCGAAGGAGGCCAACTCGAAGGTCGAGGTCACCTCCGAGTACCTCGGCAGCACCGACAAGGGCTTCAATGACCCGGCGGCCGCCAAGGACAAGGCCAAGGGCATGCTCGACCGCGGCATCGACGTGATCTACACGGCGGCCGGCCTCTCCGGCAACGGCTCCATCGAGGCCGTCGCCGGCCAGAAGGACGCCTGGGCCATCGGTGTCGACTCCGACCAGTACCAGCAGCCGGGCCTGGAGAAGTACAAGGACCACATCCTCACCTCGGTCGTGAAGAACGTGGACGTGGCGGTCTTCGACATGATCAAGAGCGTCAAGGACGGCAAGCCGCTCACCGGCCAGCACCCCTACCTGCTCAAGGACGGCGGCGTCTCGCTGGCCACCTCGGGCGGCTTCATCGACGACATCAAGGCCAAGATCGAGGAAGCGAAGAAGAACATCGTGGACGGCAAGGTCAAGGTCAAGTCCACCGTGTGACCTCCCGCCGGTCATCCCCGACCGGCACCTCCCGGCCGGTCCGCGTGACCGGCCGGACCCGCACGGCCTCGGGCCCGGCGCGAGAGAGGACCTCTCCGCCGGGCCCGTACACACGCCCCCGGCCCCCGGTCGGGGGCACTGCGGTCGACGCTACGCGCGTAGCGTGCTGTTGACGCGTGTAGCGTCGCCCCCGCCCGTCGGAGCTTCACCCGGTCCCCGCCCGGACGGCTCCGCTCCTTCCTCCCGCTCCCTTCCCCGAGGAGAGTGCGCCATCAAAGCGTCCACCAGTACCGAAGCCGAAGGTACGCAGGCCCCCGCAGTAGAACTCGAGGGCATCACCAAGCGGTTCCCCGGCGTCGTGGCCAACCACGACATCCGCCTCACGGTCCGCCGCGGCACCGTTCACGCCCTCTGCGGCGAGAACGGCGCCGGCAAGTCGACCCTCATGAAGATCCTCTACGGCATGCAGAAGCCGGACGAGGGCACGATCACGCTCGACGGCGAGCAGGTCACCCTGCACAGCCCGGGCGACGCCATCGCGCGCGGCATCGGCATGGTGCACCAGCACTTCATGCTCGCCGACAACCTCACCGTCCTGGAGAACGTCGTCCTGGGCGCCGAGAAGCTGCACGGCATCGGCGGCAAGGCACGCGCGAAGATCAAGGAGATCTCCGACGCGTACGGCCTGGCCGTCCGCCCCGACGCCCTCGTGGAGGACCTCGGCGTCGCCGACCGCCAGCGCGTGGAGATCCTCAAGGTCCTCTACCGCGGCGCCCGCACGCTGATCCTCGACGAGCCGACCGCCGTCCTGGTCCCGCAGGAGGTCGACGCGCTCTTCGGCAACCTGCGCGAGCTCAAGTCCGAGGGCCTCACGGTCATCTTCATCTCGCACAAGCTCGGCGAGGTGCTGTCCGTCGCCGACGACATCACCGTCATCCGGCGCGGCACCACCGTCGGCACCGCGGTCCCCAGCGAGACCACCCCCAAGCAGCTCGCCGAGCTGATGGTCGGCAGCGAGCTGCCCTCGCCGGAGACCCGCGAGTCGACGGTCACCGACGTCGAGATGCTGAAGGTGGACGGCCTGCACCTGTCGGCGACCGACCCCGACGGCGTGGTCCGCGCGGTCCTCGACGGCATCTCCCTGACCATCCACAAGGGCGAGGTCCTCGGCATCGCCGGTGTGGAGGGCAACGGCCAGGCGGAGCTCGTCGAGGCCATCATGGGCATGCGCGACCCCGACGGCGGCACGATCCTCCTCGACGGGACCGACATCAGCCACGCGCCGACCCGCAAGCGGCGCGAGGACGGCATCGGCTACGTCCCCGAGGACCGCCACCGGCACGGCCTGCTGCTGGAAGCCCCGCTGTGGGAGAACCGCATCCTCGGCCACGTCACCGAGAAGCCCAACAGCAAGCGCGGCGTTCTCGACAACAAGGCCGCCCGCACCGACACCGAGCGCATCGTGCGCGAGTACGACGTGCGCACGCCCGGCATCGAGGTCACCGCGGCCTCCCTGTCCGGCGGCAACCAGCAGAAGCTGATCGTCGGCCGCGAGATGAGCCACGCGCCCAAGCTCCTCATCGCCGCGCACCCCACCCGGGGCGTGGACGTCGGCGCGCAGGCGCAGATCTGGGACCAGATCCGCGAGGCGCGCCGCGAGGGCCTGGCGGTGCTGCTGATCTCCGCCGACCTGGACGAGCTGATCGGGCTCTCCGACACCCTGCGGGTGATGTTCCGCGGCCGCCTGGTCGCCGACGCCGACCCCGCCACGATCACCCCGGAGGAGTTGGGCTCGGCCATGACCGGCGCCGCAACCGGCCACCTCGAGCACACCGAGGAGGCCGAAGAGACCGCCGCGGACGGCGGGGACAGCCCCGCCGCCGAGAGCGGGGAGTCCGCCGAGGGCGAGGAGACCGCCTCCGGCGAAGACACCGCCAAGGGCAAGAAGAACGCCTCCGGTGAAGAGAGCGCCAAGGGCGACGACACCGCGGGGGAGGGTGACGAGAAGTGAAGAAGTTCGACAAGAACAAGGTGATTCTGGGGATCGCCGCCCCGCTCCTGGCCATCGTGGCCGCCATGGTGATCACCTCGGTCATCATCGCCGCCACCGGCAAGGACCCGTTCCACGCCTACCAGGTGATGATCGAGTTCGGCTCGAAGGCCGACAGCCAGGTCTGGATCATCAACAAGGCCACCCCGTACTACCTGTCCGCGCTGGCCGTCGCCATCGGCTTCCGGATGAACCTGTTCAACATCGGCGTCGACGGCCAGTACCGCATCGCGGCCTTCTTCGCCGCCGCCGTCGGCGGCGCGCTCGCGCTGCCCGGCATCATTCAGATCCCGGTCATCATCATCGTCGCGATGCTGGTGGGCGCCCTCTGGGCGGGCATCGCCGGTCTGCTGAAGACCACCCGCGGCGTCAGCGAGGTGATCAGCACGATCATGCTGAACGCCATCGGCGCCTCGGTCATCGCCTACTTCCTGAAGGACGGCCGGCTCGCGGTGAAGGAGGGCAACCTGGTCCACACGACTTACCTGCCCGACTCGGCGCACTTCTTCGAGATCCCGACCACGCCCAAGCCGATCTACGGCTTCGTGATCGTCGCGGTGCTGGCCGGCATCGCCTACTGGTTCGTGCTCGGCCGCACCCGCTTCGGCTTCGACCTGCGCACCGTCGGTCAGTCCGAGTCCGCCGCCCACGCCTCCGGCGTGAGCGTCAAGCGCATGGTGATCACCGCCATGCTGCTCTCCGGCGCCATGGCCGGCCTCGTCGGCATGCCGACCCTGCTCGGCGTCTCGTACAACTACGGCACCGACTTCCCCGCCGGCATCGGCTTCACGGGCATCGCCATCGCCCTCCTGGGCCGCAACCACCCCATCGGCATGGTGGCCGGCGCGCTGCTCTGGGGCTTCCTGGACCGCACCAGCACCCAGCTGGAGTTCGAGGGCTACGCCCAGGAGATCGTCGGAGTCATCCAGGGCGTCATCGTCCTGTGCGTCGTCGTCGCCTATGAGCTCGTGCGCCGGTACGGCCTCAAGATGCAGCAGCGCAAGGTCGGCGAGGAGCTCGCCGCCCAGGCCCGTAAGAGCGAGAAGGCGGAGGTTTCCGCGTGAGTACGACCTTCACCGCCGCACTCGCCGACCGGCTGAGCGGCAAGAACAAGGACAGCAAGGGCGGGCGCAAGCTCTCCTACCCCGTCGTCCTGCTGATCATCGCGGGCGCCCTGCTCCTGCTCTCCGCCCTGCGGATGATCACGGACGCCAATGACCTGACCTCCTCCGGTCAGTACAGCTCCGCCCTCGCCGCCGCCGTGCCGATCGGCCTCGCCGGCCTCGGCGGGCTGTGGGCCGAGCGCGCGGGCGTCGTCAACATCGGCCTCGAAGGCATGATGATGCTCGGCACCTTCGGCGCCGGCTGGATGGGCTGGCAGCACGGCCCGTGGATCGCGGCGCTCGCCGGCGTCATCGGCGGCGCGGTCGGCGGCCTCGTGCACGCGATCGCCACCGTCACCTTCGGCGTCGACCAGATCATCTCCGGTGTGGCCATGAACATCCTGGCCCTCGGCGTCACGCAGTACTTCGCCAAGCTGCTGTTCGGCGCGGAGGGCAGCGCGGCCCAGCAGGCGGGCGGCAACGACAAACAGTCGCCCGTCATGGCCGACATGCCGAACTTCTCCATCCCGGGCCTGTCCGACTGGCTCGGCACCATCGAGAAGCACCACTGGTTCCTCGTCTCCGACCTCGCCGGCGTCGTCCGCGGCCTGGTCACCGACGTCTCCTGGCTGACGATCGTCGCCGGGCTCCTCTTCGTCGGCACCTTCTACGTGCTGTGGCGCTCCGCCTTCGGCCTGCGCCTGCGCTCCTGCGGTGAGAGCCCGGTGGCCGCCGAGTCCCTCGGCGTCAACGTCTACACGTACAAGTACGCGGCCGTGGTCGTCTCCGGCGCCCTCGCGGGCCTCGGCGGCGCGTTCCTCGCCATCGGCACGCACATGTACTCCGACGGCCAGACCGCCGGCCGCGGCTACATCGGTCTCGCGACCATGATCTCCGGCAACTGGCGGCCGGGCGGCGTGGCCATGAGCGCCGGCCTGTTCGGCTTCATGGACAGCCTCCAGCTGCGCTCCGGCGGCCCGACCGTCCACGCGTTGCTGCTGCTCCTGGCCGTGCTGCTGGTCGGCTTCGCCGCGTGGCGGCTGAAGGCCGGCAAGGTTCAGGCCGCGGTCATCGCCGGCGTCATCGGCGCCCTGCTGGTCGTCTGGTACGCCACGACCGACACCGTGCCGCTGGAGCTCGTCGTCGCGACCCCGTACGTGGCGACCCTGCTCGTCCTGTCGGTGTCCTCGCAACGTCTGCGGATGCCCAAGGCGAACGGCAAGCCGTACCGGAAGGGCCAAGGAAAGTGACCTCTTCCCCCAACTGGGAGGAGCTGCGCGGGCAGGCCCGGGACGCGATGTCCCGGGCCTACGCCCCGTACTCCGGCTTCCCCGTCGGCTCGGCGGCCCTCGTGGACGACGGCCGCGTCGTCAGCGGCTGCAACGTGGAGAACGCGGCCTACGGCGTCGCCCTGTGCGCCGAGTGCGGCCTCGTCTCGGAGCTCGTCGCCACCGGCGGCGGCCGGCTCGTGGCCTTCACCTGCTGCGACCGCCACGGCAACGTGCTCATGCCCTGCGGGCGCTGCCGGCAGCTGCTGTGGGAGCACGGCGGCCCGGAGCTGGCCGTGGACACGACCACCGGCATCCGCCCGCTGGCGGAACTCCTGCCGGATGCGTTTGGGCCCGCTGACCTGAATCGTTAAAGATGTCCCTAAGCGCCGGAGGAGTTGTTGTTTGCAGCCCCTCCGGGTCACTTTCCGGCCCCGGGAAGACCTGAGGACTACGAACTTAAGGAAAATGTGCTGATGGACGCCATTTCCGTGATCCGCGCCAAGCGCGACCGCGCCCGTCTGACCGACGAGCAGATCGACTGGGTCATCGACGCGTACACGCGCGGCGAGGTCGCCGACGAGCAGATGTCCGCGCTCGCGATGGCCATCCTGCTCAACGGCATGGACCGTGCGGAGATCGCCCGCTGGACCGCCGCGATGATCAAGTCCGGCGAGCGCATGGACTTCTCCTCGCTTCCCATGCCGACCTCGGACAAGCACTCCACGGGCGGCGTCGGCGACAAGATCACGCTGCCGCTGGCGCCTCTCGTCGCGGCGTGCGGCGCGGCCGTCCCGCAGCTGTCCGGCCGCGGCCTCGGCCACACCGGCGGCACGCTGGACAAGCTGGAGTCCATCCCCGGCTGGCGCGCGCTGCTCTCCAACGACGAGATGATGGACGTCCTGCGCAACGTGGGCTCCGTCATCTGCGCCGCGGGCGACGGCCTCGCCCCGGCCGACAAGAAGCTCTACGCCCTGCGCGACGTGACCGGCACGGTCGAGGCGATCCCGCTGATCGCCTCCTCCATCATGTCGAAGAAGATCGCCGAGGGTACGGGCTCGCTCGTCCTGGACGTGAAGGTCGGCTCCGGCGCCTTCATGAAGAACATCGAGGACGCGCGCGAGCTGGCGTCCACGATGGTGGGCCTGGGCACGGACCACGGCGTCAAGACCGTGGCCCTCCTGACGGACATGTCCACCCCGCTCGGCCTCACCGCGGGCAACGCCCTCGAGGTCCGCGAGTCCGTCGAGGTCCTCGCCGGCGGCGGCCCGGCCGACGTCGTCGAGCTGACCATCGCCCTGGCCCGCGAGATGCTCGACGCGGCCGGCATCAAGGACGCCGACCCCGCGAAGGCGCTGCGCGACGGCACCGCCATGGACCACTGGCGCCGCATGATCCAGGCCCAGGGCGGCGACCCGGACGCGACGCTCCCGGTCGCCCGCGAGCAGCACGTGGTCAAGGCCACGGCCTCCGGCGTCCTCACCAAGCTCGACGCCTACGCCGTCGGCGTCTCCGCCTGGCGCCTCGGCGCGGGCCGCGCGCGCAAGGAGGACCCGGTGCAGTTCGGCGCGGGCATCGAGATGCACGCCAAGCCGGGCGAGAAGGTCACCGAGGGCCAGCCCCTGATGACCCTCCACACGGACACCCCGGAGAAGTTCGACTACGCGCTGAAGGCCCTGGAGGGCGGCGTGGAGATCGCCCCGGCGGGCACGGACTTCACGGCGAACCCGATCGTGCTGGACCGCATCGCGTAACTCCGCGAAGCCCACGAGAAAAGCCCCCGCTGCGGCGGGGGCTTTTCTTTTTATCCCACCCCCGTCATCCCACGCGCGCCACTCGTCCGAGTGAAGTCCTTACGCCGCCTCTGGTTGGGATTGACGCGTGGCGGTGTCCTGATCACGTCACGTAAAGCATTTGGCCGAATGCCTGACCGTCCGAACCGCCCGAACAGTCAACTCCTCGGAAAGGAAGGGAAGATGAGCAGAAACAGGCTCACCGTCGCATCGGCCCTCGCGCTGACCGTATCGGGGTTCCTCGTGGCAGCCGCCGGAACGGCCCAGGCAGGCGCCTACGACGACATCAACATGCAGAAGCAGGAAAAGACCCAGTGGTGCTGGGACGCCTCGGGCAACACCATCGCCGCGTACTGGGGCTACAACTACACCCAGACCCAGTTCTGCAACCTCGCCAATGCCGCGACCGGCGTCAGCTGCAACAACCAGCCGGCCACGCTCGGAGACATGGCCGGCGCCTGGGGGCGCATGGGCTTCAGCAACACCGGCACGGGCGTCAACAGCTCGCTGTCGTTCAACGAGGTCTCCAACGAGGTCAACGCCGGCCGGCCCATGGCCGTGCGCATCGGCTGGACGTCCGGCGGCGGCCACATGAACGTCGTCTACGGCTACGACGAGTCGGACAACACCATCGGCGTCGGCGACCCGTGGCCGGACACCCAGACGTACACGTGGTGGAAGTACAACGACTACGTCAGCAACAGCTCGTTCAAGTGGACGCACAGCCGCGAGAAGATCACGGGCTGAGGAGGAGCATCATGCGTGACACCGGAGAACCCCGCACACGCAGGGCCGCCCGCCTCTCCCTCGGCCTGGCCCTGGGCGCGTCGGCGCTGCTGACCGCGGCGGCCGGGCCGGCCCTCGCCGCCCCCGCCCCCGCTCCCGCCGACATCCCCGACTACCAGGCTGCCCTGGACACGGTGAAGTCACAGGCCACCCGCGACGCCGTCTGCCGGTTCCTCAGCGCGCCGCTGCCGGACGGCGGCCCCCGCGGGGCCCAGACCATCCCCGCCCGGACCGACCCGTGCCAGGGCGTGCCGTCCTTCACCGTCAAGCTCCCGGCCGCGCTGTACGAGGTCACCCCGGCCTTCGCCGCCGGCACGGCCCGACCGGTCCTCGCCGAAGCGCTCCGGATCGCCTACGTGGTCTCCCCGGTCAGCCCCGACAGCGGCAGCGGACGCAGCGCCACCGTCCTGCTGGCCGCCACCCAGGGCGGCGGATGGCACCTGGCCGGCGTGCGCGAGAGCGACAGCGACGGCACCTACCCCACCAAGGGCGCCCTCGGGGCCACGGTGTTCTCCGAACCGCAGCTCCACGCCTGGTACCAGCTGAAGCTCGACAGCACCGTCGAGCCCCTCAACGACGCGGCCAAGGCCGGACTCGACGGCAAGTCGTCGGTGTCCCTGGCCGATTACCAGAACCTGGTGAAGGGCCGCTACGCCGACAAACTGCCCGGCTCGGACTACGACACGAAGGGCTTCTCCAGCGGCTTCCGGCCCACCGCCCCGGCACACTCCCCGTCCCCGGCCCCGCTGATCATCGGCGGCTCGGGCGCGGCGCTCGCCCTGGCGGGCGGCACCTTCGCCTTCCGGCGCCGCAGGCGCGCCGGGGCGGCGTGATCGCGGGTTGACCTGCCTCGTGCGGCGAACGGGGCCCGGCGGAGTCTTCCGCCGGGCCCCGTTTCATGTTTTCCCGGGTCTGCCGGCTCAGGCCTGGTACTCGGTGAGGTCGATGGCGTGCACCGTCAGCGGGAAGTCGTGGACCGGGTGGACCGTCTCGCGCTCCGGGGCCATGCCGAGCTTGCGGGCGATGTTCTCGGAGGCCTCGTCGCCGGTCCGGATGATGCTGATGACGCGGTCGAGGCCGCGGTCCGTGAGCGCGAATTCCAGCACGGCCTGCGCGGCCTCGGAGGCGTAGCCCTGGCCCCAGAACTGGGAGCCGAGCCGCCAGCTGATCGCCACGTCGGGCGCCACCTCCGGCAGGAACTCCGGCACGGACAGCCCCGTGAAGCCGATCAGCTCACCGGAGCCCAGCAGCTCCACGGCGAAGAGGCCGAAGCCCTCCTCGTCCCACTCCTCCTCCCACCGCTCGATCTCCTCGGCGGTGGTGTCCGGGTCGAGCGTCGAACCGTCGCCCACCCAGCGCATGACCTGCGGGTCCGCGTTGATGTCCGCCATGAAGGTGATGTCGTCGTCGTGCCAGCGACGGAGGAGGAGGCGGGGGGTGTGGATCTCGGTCATACGGTCCATCCTGCCGAAGCCGGGGCCTCCGGCGGTAATCGGTGACCGCCGCAGACGGCGAAGGGGCCGTCCCCGCCAGGACAGGCGGCGGGGAAACGGCCCCCTTCGGGTTCGTCCGGGCGGCCGGGCTACGCCCGGACCGCCGCCTCGCGGCGGCGCTCCAGCAGCGCCCGCCGCGTCGCGTACAGCGTGATCGACGCCGCGCCCACCATCGCCAGCAGGCCCAGCACCACCGTGCCGTCCCAGCCCGCCGCCCCGAAGGCGATCGCGCCGAGCGTGCCGCCGACCGACGAACCCAGGTAGTACGCCGTCTGGTAGAGGGCCGAGGCCTGGGCCCGGCCCGTCTTCGCGGCGCGGCTGACCGAGGACGACGCCACCGCGTGGCCGGCGAAGAAGCCCGCCGTGATGAGGACCAGGCCCGCCAGGACCGCGAGCAGCGACGACGTCAGCGACAGCAGCAGGCCCAGCGTCGTCGTGCCGACCGCCAGGTACAGCGCCCCGCGGCGGCCCAGCCGGCCGACGAGCTTGCCGGCCGCGGCCGACGACGCCGTGCCGACCAGGTAGATCAGGAAGATCGAGCCCACGACGCCCTGGGGGAGGGCGAACGGCGCCTCCGCCAGCCGGTAGCCGATCACGGTGTACACCGCGCCGAAGACCGTCATGAAGAGCGCGCCGATCGCGTACAGGCGCCGCAGCAGCGGGTCGGAGAGGTGCCCGCCCACCGTACGGGCCAGGTGCTTCGGCGACACCGCCGCCGCCTTGAAGTGCCGCGCCTTCGGGATCAGCAGCCGGAACGCCACCGCGCACACCACCGCCAGCGCGCCCACCGCGGCCAGGCCGGCCCGCCAGCCCCACGCCTGGGCCACCCAGCCCGCGAGGATGCGGCCGGTCATGCCGCCGATGCTGTTGCCCGCCACGAACAGTCCGATCGCGCCGACCAGCGCCTTCGGCCGGACCTCCTCCGCGAGGTAGGCCATCGCCGACGCCGGCACCCCGGCCAGCGCCGCACCCTGCACCGCGCGCAGCGCGACCAGCCAGCCCAGGCTCGGCGCGAGCGGCACGAGCAGGGCCACGAACGCGGCCACGCACAGCGAGGCGGTCATCATCGTGCGGCGCCCGAAGCGCTCGGAGAGGGCGCTGAGCGGGACGACCGCGAGGGCGAGCCCGCCCGTCGCGGCGGAGACCGTCCAACTGGCCTGATCGGCAGTCACCCCGAGGCCGCCGGAGATGGCCGGCAGCAGCGCCTGCGTGGAGTAGAGGAGGGCGAAGGTGGCGATTCCCGCGGCGAACAGGGCGAAGCTCATCCGGCGGTAGCCGGGGCCGCCCGGCTCCAGCCGGGTGTCATCGTCGGTCGGGCGGGAGAAGTGAAGGGACGACAGAACAGAGGCACCCGAACGCATGATGACGCTGGATGCCCCGGTATCGGCAGGAGGCATACGAAAACCGTAGGCAGCCTGGGCTGATGCGTCCAATGCACAGAATGGCGATAATCGATCCTGTGTTGCATGAACGCAGGTCACGGCCGCCCTTGTCACCGCCCGGCAATGAAAAAGACATCCCCGTAACAGCGGATGTCGAGGCCGACTCCTGGGCCGCCACCCTCACTCCGCGGCTCGCGCAGTTCGTCGCCGTCGCCCGCCACGAGCACGTCACGCGCGCCGCGCAGCAGATCGGCGTGCCGCAGTCCACGCTCAGCCGCTCGATGGCCCGCCTCGAAGCCGACCTGGGCGTCGCCCTGTTCGCCCGCCACGGCCGCACGGTCTCCCTGACCGCGGCCGGCCGCACCTTCCTCGCCACCGTCGACCGCGCCCTGTCCGAGGTCGACCGCGCCGCCGAGTCCGTACGGGCCGACGCCGACCCCGCCGCCGGCAAGGTCGCCTTCGGCTTCCTCCACACGCTCGGCACCGAGACCGTACCCGAGCTCATCCGCGCCTTCCGCGCCGACCATCCGCGCGTACGGTTCCAGCTCGTGCAGAACTACGGCGAGTCCATGCTGCAGCGGCTGCGGGACGGCGAGCTCGACCTGTGCCTCACCTCGCCCGTCCCGGACGCCCCGGACCTCGTCTCCCGCCGCCTCGACGAGCAGAAGCTGCGGCTCGTCGTCCCCGACGACCACCCCCTCGCCTCCCGCAAGCGCATCCGCCTCGCCGAGGCCGCCTCCGAGCTCTTCGTCACCCTCGAACCCGGCTACGGGCTGCGGCGCATCACCGACGCGGTCTGCGCGGAGGCGGGGTTCACCCCGAAGATCGCCTTCGAGGGCGAGGAGGCGGAGACGCTCCGCGGCCTCGTCGCGGCCGGCCTCGGCGTGGCCCTCCTGCCCCCGCCCGCCGTCCCGCGGCCCGGCGTCGCCGAACTGACGGTCACCGCGCCGCGCGCGTTCCGCGAGATCGGAGTGGCGTGGCTGGACGGCCACCCCGACACGCCCCCGGTGGCCGCGTTCAAACGGTTCCTCCTGTCGAGGAGGGGGCAACTCCTCCCGCGCTGACGGTTCGCTCCGCGGGTTCGCTTCTCGTACGGGGGGTGAGCCCGGTCCGGCACCGGTCCGCTCCGCGGGGTCTGCTTCGCGTGCGCACGCCGAGTCCGGCACCGCCGGGCCACGCCGTGGGGGTTGCTCGCCGTCGCGGCGGAAGATCTTTGCCTGCGGCAAAGATGCGCGTCTGCGGGACGGGCTGCACCTGCAGGGTTGTCGAGAGGCCCAGCCTCTCGAAACCGCCGCAGCGGCGAGCAACCCCCATGGCGCAGCCCGGCGGTGCCGAACTCGGCGTACTCCGTACGAGGGGCGTACCCCGTACGAGGGGCGAACCCCGCGGCTCAGTACCCCAGACTCGCCCCGAAGCCGGAGGCCAGCGGCATGCGAAGGCCCAGCGGCGGCGGAGCCGCCAGCGCATCGGCGACCGGCCGCGCGAAGTGGTGGCCGAAGAGCGCGCCGCGCACGAAATCCGCGGCCAGGGCCTGGACTTCCGCGCGGTGCTGGCGCAGGCCGTGCCCGTCGGAGTGGACCTCGAAGCGGCACACGTCGCGGTTGACCTTCTTCGCGCGCTGGGCGAGGCGGAACGACAGATCGGGGTCCGTGTGCTCGTCATTGGTGCCGTGCACGATCAGCACGCGCCGCCCGCAGAGCTGCCGCACCGGTTCGGGCTCCGGGAGGCCGCCCGCGTCCGGCAGCCACGGGGCGACGGCCAGCACCGCCGTCACCGCCGCGTGCCCCGCGGCCCGGAGCGCCGCGCGGCCGCCCACGTCCGTGCCGACGAGGCACACCGGTACGTCGCCGTAGCGCCGCACCACCTCGTCCGCCGCCCATTCGGCGTCCCGCAAGGGGTCCGCCGCGGAACCGTTCCACCCGCGCTGCCGGTAGTGGACGACGTGGGTGACCAGCCCGTCCGCCGCGGCCGCCGCGGTCAGCCGGCGGGCCAGCGGCCGCTGTGCCGCGAGGGCGAGCGCCGAGGGCCGGCGGGTGCTCTCGGCGCGGCCGCCGGGCAGCAGCAGTGCCACTCCGTGCACCGTGCGCCCGGCCCCGAGCGGCTTCCCCAGCCGCGCCGTGGGCCGTGCCGTGTCCCGCCTGTCCCGCTTCTGCCGCGGGGCGTTCGGCTGTCCGTGCGTTCCTTCCGGGTCCCGCTGAGGCAACGCTTGCTGAGCCATGGAAAAACGATGGCAGAAGGACCGGTGGTGTCCACCCCGCCGACGGGTCACCGTTCCGTATCGTTCGCCGCCATCTACGCGCGTAGGGGCTAGAGTGCCGAAATGACGACCGAGACCATCCAACCGAACCCCGAACAGATCCGTCGCGCCCCCAAGGTCCTGCTGCACGACCACCTGGACGGCGGGCTGCGCCCCGGCACGATCGTCGACCTGGCCCGCGAGACGGGCTACACCGGTCTGCCCGAGACCGACGCGGACAAGCTGGGCGTCTGGTTCCGCGAGGCCGCCGACTCCGGCTCGCTGGAGCGGTACCTGGAGACCTTCGCGCACACCTGCGCCGTGATGCAGACCCGCGAGGCCCTCGTCCGGGTGGCCGCGGAGTGCGCCGAGGACCTGGCCGAGGACGGCGTCGTCTACGCCGAGGTGCGCTACGCACCGGAGCAGCACCTGGAGGCCGGCCTCACCCTCGAAGAGGTCGTGGAGGCCGTCAACGAGGGCTTCCGCGAGGGCGAGCGCCGCGCCAAGGCGGCCGGCCACCGCATCCGGGTGGGCGCGCTGCTGACCGCCATGCGGCACGCGGCCCGTGCCCTGGAGATCGCGGAACTCGCCAACCGCTACCGCGACTCCGGCGTCGTCGGCTTCGACATCGCGGGCGCCGAGGCGGGCTTCCCTCCCACCCGCCACCTGGACGCGTTCGAGTACCTCAAGCGCGAGAACAACCACTTCACCATCCACGCGGGCGAGGCGTTCGGCCTGCCGTCGATCTGGCAGGCGCTGCAGTGGTGCGGCGCGGACCGGCTCGGCCACGGCGTCCGCATCATCGACGACATCGAGATCGGCGAGGACGGGAAGGCCAAGCTGGGCCGCCTCGCGTCCTACGTCCGGGACAAGCGCATTCCGCTGGAGATGTGCCCCACCTCGAACCTGCAGACCGGTGCGGCCAGCTCGTACGAGGAGCACCCGGTCGGACTGCTCCGGAAACTGCATTTCCGGGCGACTATCAATACCGATAATCGCCTGATGAGCGGCACCAGCATGAGCCGGGAATTCGAGCACCTGGTGAAGTCCTTCGGTTACACGCTGGACGACATCCAGTGGTTCACCGTCAACGCGATGAAGTCCGCGTTCATCCCATTCGACGAACGTCTGGCGATGATCAATGACGTGATCAAGCCGGGTTACGCCGAGCTCAAGTCCGAGTGGCTCTTCCAGTAGGAGCGGGCGGGCCTTTCTGACCAGCGGCGTTCTCACCGGCCGCAACGGACGGTGAATCCGCGGGGAATAGCGTGCGACGGCCGGGACGTTTATCGTCCCGGCCGTGTCAATGATTGCGGCGGCCGGGAAGTCGTGGCTAGGTTGCAGTGCCGCTCGAAGAATCCCCCGTCGCGAGGACAGAATTCAGATGAAGCTCGGAAACTTCAGGACTCTCGGTGCCGCCGCCCTCGGTGTTGCCTTCGCCGCCGTGGCGGCGGGGAGCGCGCAGGCGGCCGGCCCCGCGGGTGCCGTCGAATCGCTCACGACCACCGCCCGGACCACGACGGCGGGGCTGCCCATCCAGCAGGTCGCCGAGGTCGCCCCCGCGGGCGGCCCGGTGATCTCCGCGGCGGACCGCGCGATCCAGAGCGGCATGCTGCAGGCCCCGGCCCAGGCCGTGGACAAGGCCGTGGCGCCGCAGCTGCCCACGCACGAGCTCGCCCCGAAGGGCGCGACCAGGTCCGCCGCCCCGGAGACCCAGGCCGCCCCGGAGACCAAGGACGCCGCGGCCCAGGCCGCCACCCTGCCGGCCGACAACAAGGGGAACACGGGCCTGCTGGCGCCCCTGTCCGGGCTGCCGCTCGGCAGCCTGCCGGTGTCCGGCATCGGCGGCTGACCAGCCCCGGCCCCCGCGAGCCCGTCCCGCTCGTACGACGGCGGGGGGCGGCGCCGGAGCGGGGGTCGGCGGGCGGGCGGATCACCCGCATCGTCGTGCGGGACGTCCCGAAGCGCTCGGCCAGACCGGCGCACACCCCGGCGATCATCCTGTGGTTGCGGGGACGGACCAGCTTGGCGGACATGACGGCGACTCCTCGTCTCGCGGGAACCGATACGGCGCGGGAACGTTTTTCCCGTCCATCCCGTCGGCTTCCCGATGACTCCACGTTATGTCCGTGGGCCCGGCCGGAACGTCGGCCTAAGGGGCGATCCGAACCCTGGGGATCGTCGGGGTGACACCCTGGGGGGCCTCCTCCCGGCGTATGGGCTCCGGACGCCTCCCGTCCGCCGTGCGACGGAGACGGGCCCTCGCCGCGGGGACGACGGCCAGGTGCACGGCCGCCACCCCCGTCACGTTCAGCAGGAGCGCGTCCACGTCCAGCACCTGGCCCACGACGCCGCTCTGCACCACCTGCAGCGCCAGCGACACCATCGCGCTGGTGAAGACCGTACGGGTCAGCGAGCCCAGCGGTGACGCCATGAGGCGGCCCCGCGCCCACGGCAGCAGCACGCCCAGCGGGGCGAGCGGCAGCACCCCCGCCCCTATGGCCCGCGCCGCCTCCCAGGGGCTCAGAGCGAGGTCGGCCCGGATCGTGGCCAGCGGCTCCAGGTGCGCGGCGGACACCCAGGGCACGGTCAGCGGGCGCAGGGCGAGCCAGCCGACCGTCAGCAGATGGACGACGAGGAGCACGCACCCCGCGAGGCGGTAGCGGTATCGGAGGGCGGGCGTACCGCCGTAACCATGACCCTGCACGCCCCACATGACGCGGTGCGCCGGTCGCACGGTTCCGGCCTGCGGGAGCCTCCGGCGGTTCCCGGGGCGCGGGGCGGTTCCGCCTGCGTATGCCGCCGGGCCCGCACCGCGGTGACGGGCCGCCGTTGCGGCGGAAAACGATCGCCCGCCGCAACGGTGGGACACCGCGGCCCGGCGGTGCCGTATCCACCGCAGCGAAAGCGACAGGGCTCACGAAACAGCGATGTCTTACGAACAGCGATGTCTGACGAAACGGCCGTGTCTTACGAAACAGCCGCGCCCGTGATGTCCGCGCTGTCCGGATGCGCCCGGAGCTCGTCCGTGCACGCGTAGCTCTTGGGGCGCTCCTCCGCCGGCCCGCCCAGGATCACCGTCCGCTTGCCGTCGGCCGCGGCCGTGCCCGCGTACGTGCACACGAGCTGCGCCAGGCCGACCTGCGGCAGGTCGCCGGGGTCCCGGCCGAGCCGCAGCGTTCCGGCGGGGTCGCCGGGCCGCGGCCCGGACACGGTCAGCCGCTGCGGGACGGCCGTGGACATGCCCGCCTCGGCCTCCTGGTTCGAGGGCGCCTTGCGGAGCTCGTCGAGCAGCAGGCGGGCGACGGCCACGCCGTCCTCGGAGGTGTCGGGCCCGTTCACCGCGCGGGTGACGGGCACCAGCTGCGAGGTGCACTCCAGCTGGACGGTCACGGTGGCGGAGCCCGAGGGGACGGTGCGCTCGGGCTTGACGACGCACGACGAGCGCGACGGCGCGCCGCCCGCGTCCACCGGCACGGCGGTGCCGCGGATGCCGCAGGCCGTGGCCGTGCCGAGCAAGGCGAGGGCCAGCGCGGCGCCCCGCAGCGTCGATCTCAGGCGCGGGGCCGGGCGCGGAGTGGTTCTCACTTGCCGCCCTCCCCGTCCCCGGCCGGCTGCTCCGCGAGGCCGGAGGCGTCCCGCGGCAGGGTGAACGTGAAGACCGCGCCGCCCTCGGGGGAATTGGCCGCGGTGATCTCACCGCCGTGGATGTGGGCGTTCTCCAGGGCGATGGACAGGCCGAGGCCGCTGCCCTCGGAGCGCGGCCGGGACGCGCTCGCCTTGTAGAAGCGGTCGAAGACGTGCGGCAGGACGTCCTCGGGGATGCCCGGGCCGTGGTCGCGCACGTCGATGCGCAGCGCGTCGTCCTCGGTGCGGACGGAGACGCGCACAGGGGAGCCGCCGTGCTTGAGTGCGTTGCCGATGAGGTTGGCGAGGATGACGTCGAGGCGCCGCGGGTCGAGCCGGGCCATGATGCCGCGCTCGGCGTCCAGCTCGACGGCGTCGAGCCAGGCGCGGGCGTCGATGCAGGCGGTGACCTGGTCGGCGACGTCCACGTCGTCCAGCACGAGCCGGGCCGTGCCCGCGTCGAAGCGGGTGACCTCCATCAGATTCTCCACCAGGTCGTTCAGCCGGCGGGTCTCGCTCACGACGAGCTGCACCGCCGGGGCGATCATCGGATCGAGGTTGTCCGCCTCGTCCTCCAGCACCTCGGTCACCGCCGTGATGGCCGTGAGCGGGGTCCGCAGCTCGTGCGACATGTCGGCGACGAAGCGGCGGCTCGCGGCCTCCCGGGCGCTGAGCTCCTCGACGCGCTTCTGCAGCGACTCCGCGGTCTTGTTGAAGGTGCGCGACAGGTCGGCGAGCTCGTCCGTGCCGGAGACGCGCAGCCGGGTGTCCAGCTTGCCCTCGCCGAGCCGCCGGGCCGCGTCGCCGAGCCGCTGCACGGGCCGCAGCACGGTGGAGGCGGCGGCCTGCGCGAGCAGCGCGGAGCCGATGAGGGCGAGACCGGTGGCGATGCCCAGCGACCAGGCCAGCGAGTTGAGGTCGGCGCGCTCGTTCTCCAGGGACTTCAGCAGATAGCCCGTGGGCCCGCCGCCGATCACCTTCGCGCCGCCCACCAGGTACGGCTTGCCGTCCAGCGTGATCCGCTGCCAGTACAGGTGGTACGCGTAGCGGTTGGAGTCGTCCACGCGCCGCTCGCGGTTCACGGCCGCCTGCAGCGACTTCGGCACGACCTTGAGGGAGAACAGGTCGCGGTCCGAGGGCGCGGCGCAGGCCTTGCCGCCCTCGCCGCTGCCGATCAGCAGCACCTCGTACTTCTGCGACGTGGCCGCCATCCGGTCGGCCGCCGCCTGCAGCTCCTGGCAGGTCGGCCCGAGGGGCAGCGTGCCGGTGTTGTCCTGCAGGGACTTGCGGAAGTCGTCGAGGGCCGCGTCCTGGGTGCGGGTGAGCACCGCGTCGCGGTTGAGCCAGTACGCGATCGCCGAGGCGGAGACGGCTGCGGCCAGGGCGACCAGGGCGAAGACGAGCATCAGCCGCAGCCGCAGGCTTATCCAGCGCAGGCTGAGCGTCATCACATTGCGGGCGGCGGCCCAGCGGCGCACGCGTCCGGTCACTGCGGAGCGTCCAGGCGGTAGCCGACGCCGCGCACGGTGCGGATCAGGGTCGGGGACGACGGCACATCCTCGACCTTGGCGCGCAGCCGCTGCACACAGGCGTCGACCAGCCGGGAGTCGCCCAGGTAGTCGTGCTCCCAGACCAGGCGCAGCAGCTGCTGGCGCGAGAGCGCCTGCCCCGGCCGGCGGCTGAGCTCCAGCAGCAGCCGCAGCTCGGTGGGCGTGAGCTGGAGCTCCTCGCCGTTCTTGGTCACGGTCATAGCGGAGCGGTCGATGACCAGCGAGCCGAAGGCGGCGGAGTCGTTGGTCTCGCGCTCGCCGCGGCGCAGCACCGCGCGGATCCGCGCGTCCAGCACCCGGCCCTGCACGGGCTTGACCACGTAGTCGTCCGCGCCGGACTCCAGGCCCACCACGACGTCGATGTCGTCGCTGCGCGCGGTGAGCAGGATGATCGGCAGCTGGTCGGTGCGGCGGATGCGCCGGCACACCTCGAAACCGTCGATACCGGGCAGCATCACGTCCAGCACGATCAGATCCGGCCGCTGCTCACGGAGCAGCTTGAGGCCGTCCTCGCCCGTCGCCGCGGTCACCACACGGTGGCCCTGACGGGACAGGGAGAACTCGAGAGCGGTGCGGATGGCGTCGTCGTCCTCGATCAGCAACAGGGAAGGCACAGTGGTCATTCTGGCCTACGTCAGCCCGGTAGTTCGACCGGCGCCCTCGGCGCGGGGTCCCGCCGGGCCCTTCCGCGCCCCGCCGAGCTGTTGCAGGGCTGTGACAGTCGGCGGACAGCGCGATGAAACTGGCCCGGCAGGCTTTTGGTCATCGGGCAGCGAGGCCCGGTACGGAAATCGGACCGAGGCTGGCTCCACCGACGGGGGGCGCGAGATGAACACACTGCACAGCACCACGACCAGCGCAGTCATTCGCACGCGCCTGCACGACGCCGGGCGGGGCCCGGAGAAGTCCGGTGCCGTGGGCGGGCGGGGGTGCGCCCGCGGCACCGGACGCGTCCGGCCGCCGTACATGGTGGCGATCGACGCGGTCACGTACGGGAAGGCCAAGGGAGCCGCGGGGGCGGCTCCGGGGGCCACGGGGGAGAAGACGGGGGACGTCACGGGGGCGTCCCGGACGGAGGCCGTGTCCGCCGAAGCGGCGTTCACCGCCTACGTCCAGGAGCGCCGCGCCTCCCTGTACGCGACCGCCTACCACCTGACCGGCGACCGCCACGAGGCGGAGGACCTGCTGCAGAGCGCGCTGTTCTCCACCTACCGGGCCTGGGACCGGATCACGGACAAGGCGGCCGTCGGCGGCTACTTGCGCCGCACGATGACCAACCTGCACATCAGCGCCTGGCGCCGCCGGAAGCTCAACGAGTACCCGACCGAGGAACTGCCGGAGATGCCCGGCGAGGGCGACGCGATGCGCGGCACCGAGCTGCGCGCCGTCCTCTGGCAGGCGCTGGCCCGGCTGCCCGAGCTGCAGCGCACGATGCTCGTCCTGCGCTACTACGAGGGCCGGACGGACCCGGAGATCGCCGAGATCCTGGACATCAGCGTCGGCACGGTCAAGAGCAGCATCTGGCGCTCGCTGCGCCGCCTGCGCGACGACGAGGTCATCGGCTCCGGCCGTGACCAGCTGGAGTCCTTCGGCGAGCTGGTCGCCTGAGGGGCGCCGACGGACGACAAGGGGCCCTGAACGGGGGGCGCTTCGGGGGGAGCGCGGACAGGGCCACGGGGGAGCGGAAGCGGGTCGGACAGCCGGGGGGCCTGTCCTGACCCGCTTCTGCGCGTCTTCCGCGCCGGGGCCGTGCGCCTCGGCGCGCTTCCGTGCGCGTCCGCCCGCTTCCGGTGTCCCGGTCAGGCGGCGCGCACAGTGATGACGGGCTGGTCGCCTCGGATGACGGTCCGGTCGCTCCGTACGTCGCTTCGTACGGCCCCGGTCAGATCCGCACGCTCTCGCGGCGGCCCGCCGCCGCGGCGGCTATCCGGCCCATGGCCGTCTCCTTGCCGCACGCGTACGCGCCCAGCGCCGTCTGCCGGGCCACGATGCCGCGCTCGGCGCGCATCAGCCGCAGGCCGCGCCGGACCAGGTACGGCACGGACTTGCGGGCCTCGCGCAGGTCGCGCGCCAGACGGCGGCGGAAGGTCGTCGAGGGGCGGCCGCGCAGACACAGGGCGTCGGCCAGCACGCCCAGGTCGCGGCAGCGGTCGATGATGTCGGCGGCGAAAATGCCCTCGGCGATGAACAGCGGCGTGCGGCCGATGTCCAGGACGCTCGTGCCCGTGATCGAGCTGCTGGAGATGGAGTACAGCGGCACGTCCGTCCGCGACGTGTGGCACAGCTGCTCGATCGCGGCGACGGCGGCGTCCGCGTGCCACGAGAGCGGGGAGTCCCAGTCCGTGCCCGAGCCGTCCGCGAGGAGCGGCAGCGTCGGGTCCGTGCCCTCCTTGTAGAAGTCGTCCAGGTTGAGGACGGGCAGCCCGGTACGGGCCGCGAGGGACGACTTTCCGGAACCGGACGGACCGGTCAGCAGGATGACGCGTGCGGGGCTCAAGTGGGGAGTCACGGGACACCAGTGTGAGGCATTGGTCCGCATGGGGGATCCCCCCGGGTCGCATGATGCGCACAGCGTCACGACTCGCATACTCTGCGTTGTCGTTCGTCCGCATCTCACGACCGTCCGCATCTCACGACTCCGGCAGGGCAGGTGGCCATGGCCTCGCACGCACGACACGCACACTCCGCCAGCAAGGCGTCGAGAGCGCTCCGGCGCCGGATGCTGCTGCGCGTGGGGCTGACCGTATCGGCGGGCGCGGCCTTGGCCGCGGGCGGCGCGGCCTCCGCGAGCGCCGCCGGCACGGACACGGGCATGGGCAGCGGCCTGGCCCGCGCCCAGTTCGGCGAGACCAACATCCCCGCGGCCGTCGAAGGAGCCAACAAGGGCCTGGAGGCGGGAGCGGAGGGGATCTTCGACACGGTCAAGACCCTGCGGACCAACCCGCTGGCCGGCACGCCCGTCGACCCGTTCGACAACACGGTGGGCACGAAGGTGGGCCAGATGCAGCCGGTCACCACCAAGCCGGCGACGGCGCCGATCTCCAAGGGCGGCAGCCTGACGGACCTGCCCGTGGCGAGCAACCTGACGTCGCTGCTGCCGACCGGGCGGCCGGCGGTGCCTCCCAAGGCGCACTGAGACCGGACGTGAGGAGGCGGGGTGGGCCACGGCCCACCCCGCCTCCTCATGCCGTTCGGGTCTCAGTACGACCTTGGGTCAGTACGACGAGCCGCCCGCGCCCAGCGACCCCGTCGGGTGCCAGACCGTGCGCGTCTCCAGGAACGCCGTCATGCGGTCCGTGCCGGGTGCCGCGGCCCAGTCCACAGGCTGTGGACGCAGCACGCGCTTCAGGTTGTCCGCCGCGGCGATCTCCAGCTCCTTGGCGAGCTCGGCGTCCGCGCCCGCGAGGTCGATCGCGTTGACGTCCTGGTGCGCGGCCAGCGACGGCGTGATCTCCGCCGTACGGCCCGACAGGACGTTCACGACGCCGCCCGGGACGTCGGAGGTGGCCAGCACCTCGCCCAGCGACAGGGCGGGCAGCGGGGCCCTCTCCGAGGCCACCACGACCACGGTGTTGCCGGTGGCGATCGCCGGGGCGATCACCGAGACCAGGCCGAGGAACGACGACTCCTGCGGCGCGAGCACGGCGACGACGCCGGTCGGCTCGGTGGAGGAGACGTTGAAGAACGGGCCCGCCACCGGGTTCGTGCCGCCGGTGATCTGGCCGATCTTGTCGGTCCAGCCCGCGTACCAGACCCAGCGGTCGATCGCGGCGTCCACCTGGGCCGCGGCCTTCGCCTTGGACAGGCCCTCGGCGTCGTCGACCTCCGCCACGAACTGGTCGCGGCGGCCCTCCAGCATCTCGGCGACGCGGTAGAGGACCTGGCCGCGGTTGTACGCGGTCGCGCCGGACCAGCCGCCGACGGCCTTGCGGGCCGCGACGACCGCGTCACGGGCGTCCTTGCGCGAGGACAGCGGGGCGTTGGCCAGCCAGTTGCCCTTGGAGTCGGTCACCTCGTACACCCGCCCGCTCTCGGACCGGGGGAACTTGCCCCCGACGAACAGCTTGTAGGTCTTGAAGACACTGAGCCGATCAGACATCGAGGTACGCCTCCAGGCCGTGGCGGCCGCCCTCGCGGCCGAATCCCGACTCCTTGAAGCCGCCGAACGGCGACGTCGGGTCGAACTTGTTGAACGTGTTGGCCCAGATGACACCCGCGCGCAGCTTGCTCGCGACGGCCAGCATGCGCGAGCCCTTCTCCGTCCAGATGCCGGCGGAGAGGCCGTACTGCGAGTTGTTCGCCTTGGCGACCGCCTCGCCCGGGGTGCGGAACGTCAGCACCGACAGGACCGGGCCGAAGATCTCCTCGCGGGCGATCCGGTGGGCCTGGGTGACGCCCGTGAACAGCGTCGGGCGGAACCAGAAGCCGTTCTCCGGCAGCTCGCACGCCGGGGCCCAGCGCTCGGCGCCCTCGGCCTCGCCGCTGTCGGCCAGCTCGGTGATCCGGGCCAGCTGCTCGGCGGAGTTGATCGCACCGATGTCGGTGTTCTTGTCCAGCGGATCGCCGAGGCGCAGCGTGGACAGGCGGCGCTTGAGGGAGTCCAGCAGCTCGTCCTGGATCGACTCCTGGACCAGCAGGCGCGAGCCCGCGCAGCAGACCTGGCCCTGGTTGAAGAAGATGCCCTGGACGATGCCCTCGACGGCCTGGTCGATGGGCGCGTCGTCGAAGACGATGTTGGCGCCCTTGCCGCCCAGCTCCAGGGTGAGCTTCTTGTCCGTGCCCGCGACCGTACGGGCGATGGCCTTGCCGACCGCCGTGGAGCCGGTGAACGCGACCTTGTTGACGCCCTCGTGCGCGACGAGCGCGGCGCCCGTGGTGCCGTCACCGGTGACGATGTTGACGACGCCCTTGGGCAGGCCCGCCTGGCGGCAGATGTCCGCGAAGAACAGCGCCGACAGCGGCGTGGTCTCGGCCGGCTTGAGGACGACCGTGTTGCCCGTGGCGAGCGCCGGGGCGATCTTCCACGCCAGCATCAGCAGCGGGAAGTTCCACGGGATGACCTGGCCCGCGACGCCCAGCGGGCGGGGGTTCGCGCCGTAGCCCGCGTGGTCGAGCTTGTCGGCCCAGCCCGCGTAGTAGAAGAAGTGCGCGGCGACCAGCGGGAGGTCCGCGTCGCGGGTCTCCTTGATCGGCTTGCCGTTGTCCAGGGTCTCCAGGACGGCGAGCTCGCGGCTGCGCTCCTGGATGATCCGGGCGATCCGGAAGAGGTACTTGGCGCGCTCGGCGCCCGGCAGCGCCGACCACTTCTCGAAGGCCTTGCGGGCGGCCTTCACCGCGCGGTCCACGTCCTCCGCGGAGCCCTGGGCGACCTCGGAGAGCACCTCCTCGGTGGAGGGGCTGATCGTCTTGAAGACCTTGCCGCCCGTCGCCTCGGCGAACTCGCCGTCGATGAACAGGCCGTAGGACGGGGCGATGTCGACGACCGCGCGCGACTCGGGTGCGGGAGCGTATGCGAATGCCTTGTTAGCCATGTCAGCCATGTCGGTCAGTCCACCGTCACGTAGTCGGGACCGGAGTAGCGCCCGGTGCTCAGCTTCTGCCGCTGCATCAGCAGGTCGTTGAGGAGGCTGGAGGCGCCGAAGCGGAACCAGGTGTTGTCCAGCCACTCCTCGCCCACGGTCTCGTTGACCAGGACCAGGAACTTGATCGCGTCCTTGGTGGTGCGGATGCCGCCGGCCGGCTTCACGCCGACCTGCACGCCGGTCAGCGCGCGGAAGTCCCGCACGGCCTCCAGCATCAGCAGGGTGTTCGCCGGGGTGGCGTTGACCGCGACCTTGCCGGTCGAGGTCTTGATGAAGTCGGCGCCCGCGAGCATGCCGATCCAGGACGCGCGGCGGATGTTGTCGTACGTCGACAGCTCGCCCGTCTCGAAGATCACCTTCAGGCGGGCCTTGTCACCGCACTCGGCCTTGACGGCCCGGATCTCCTCCAGGACGTCCATGTACCGGCCGGCGAGGAAGGCGCCACGGTCGATGACCATGTCGATCTCGTCGGCACCGGCCTCGATCGCATCGCGCGTGTCCGCGAGCTTGACCGGCAGTGCGGCGCGGCCGGCGGGGAACGCGGTGGCGACGGAGGCGACCTTCACGTCCGTGCCGGCGAGGACGGCCTTGGCCGTCGCCACCATGTCGGGGTAGACGCAGACGGCGGCGGTGCGCGGCGCCGTCCGGTCGGTGGGGTCGGGGTTGACGGCCTTGGCGGCCAGGGCCCGGACCTTGCCCGGGGTGTCGGCACCCTCGAGCGTCGTGAGGTCGATCATCGAGATCGCCAGGTCGATGGCATACGCCTTCGCCGTGGTCTTGATCGAGCGGGTGCCGAGCGAGGCGGCGCGGGCCTCCAGCCCGACCGCGTCGACCCCCGGGAGTCCGTGCAGGAAGCGGCGCAGCGCACTGTCGGAGGCGGTGGCGTCCGCCAGCTCCTTCAGCCGCGTCGCGGCGTCGTTGCCGTGTGCGGTAACTGTGGTGGGCATGGTCACCAGATGAGCATATCTACGCGCGTAGCGCGTGTACACCCCTGCAGGAGTCGGCGCTCTTCCGAGCGGGTGATCACGTGGTGGCGAGGGGGTGATCGCGTGGTGATCGACTCGTGGCCCGGTGGTGCGGGGTGGCCGTCCGGCCCGGGCGTGGGGTACGCGGGGGCATCCCCTTCCGCCGCAGTGGCGCGCAGCCACGACGGTGGAATCCGGCGGTGCCGGACGTGCTTCGCGGCTCGGCCGCGGGTGTCCCGGGCGCTGCGCCCGAGGTCCCCGCCGGAGGCGTCAGGCACAATCTGCCCATGACGAGCCCTAGCCCCGAACAGGAATTCGCCGACAGGCGCTACCGCTCGCCCGCCGGCATCGCCGGCGGCGTGCTGCTGCTCGCCCTCGCCGGCTGGCTGGGCGGCGACGCCGCGGCCCGCGGCGAGGGCCGTACGCCCTGGCTGGCCCTGGCCGGCCTGCTGTGCGTCGTCCCGCTCATCATCGCCTTCACGCTGCGGCCCGCCGTCTTCGCGGGCGCCTCGCGGCTGCTCGTGCGGAACCCGTTCCGGACGATCACGCTGCCGTGGGCGGCGGTGGACGCGGTGCGGGCCGGGTACTCCAGCGAGGTGCTGGCCGGGGGCTCCACGTACCAGCTGTGGGCCGTGCCGGTGTCCCTGAGGAAGCGCAAGCGCGCGGCCCGGAGCGGGGCGGAGGCGGCACCCGCCGACCAGACCGTCGCGGAGCTGCAGGAGCTTGCCGAGCGGGGCGCTTCGCGGGAGGACGCGAAGGGGGATGTCGTGGTGCGGTGGGCGTACGAGGTGCTGGTGCCCGCCGGAGTGGGGTTGGTGTTGTTCGTGGTGTTGCTGGTTATCGGCTGACGGCTGGCAGCCGGCAGCCGGCGCCCCGAAATCCTGCGCCGGACGGGCTGAAATGTTTCAGCCCGTCCGGCGTTCGAGGACCGGGGTCCGGGGCGGGGCCCCGGGAATCAGATGCCCGCTGCCTGCGACAGGTCCGTCTTGATCGCGGCCAGGACCTCCGCCGCCTTGGATCGCGCGCCCGCGAGTGCCGCCGCGTCCGCCACCGGAATCACGACCTCCAGGTAACACTTGATCTTCGGCTCGGTGCCGCTCGGCCGCACGATCACCCGCGCGGCGGAGACCGTCCCCGACTCGTCACCGGCGAGGTGATAGCGCAGGCCGTCCGTCGGCGGCAGCGACTCCGTGCCCTTCGACAGGTCCTCGGCGGACGTGATGTGCAGGCCCGCCAGAACCGTCGGCGGCTGCTCGCGCAGCCTCCGCATCGCGTCCGCGATCAGGGAGAGGTCCTGGACGCGCACCGACAGCTGGTCCGTGGCGTGCAGGCCGTGCTCGACCGCCAGGTCGTCCAGGAGGTCGCTGAGGGTGCGGCCGGACTCCTTGAGCTCCGCCGCCAGCTCGGCGATCAGCAGGGCCGCGGTGATGCCGTCCTTGTCGCGGACGCCCTCGGGGTCGACGCAGTAGCCGAGCGCCTCCTCGTAGGCGTAGCGCAGGCCGTCGACGCGGGCCAGCCACTTGAAGCCGGTCAGGGTCTCCGTGTACGGCGTGCCGGTGCTCGCGGCGGCGATGCGGGAGAGCAGGGAGGACGAGACGATCGTCGTGGTGAACGTGCCACGGGCGTTCTTGTGCACCAGGTGCGTGGCGAGCAGCGCGCCGACCTCGTCGCCGCGGAGCATGCGCCAGCCCTCGGTGCTGTCCGGGTCGGGGACGGCGACGGCGCAGCGGTCCGCGTCCGGGTCGTTGGCGATGATGATGTCCGGCCGGGCCTCGCGGGCGGTGGCGAACGCCAGGTCCATGGCGCCCGGCTCCTCCGGGTTCGGGAACACCACGGTCGGGAAGTCCGGGTCCGGCTCGGCCTGGGCGGCGACGACGGTCGGGGCGGGGAAGCCGGCGCGCTCGAACGCGGCGGTCAGGACGTCGCGGCCGACGCCGTGCATGGGCGTGTAGACGACGCGGACGTCGCGGGCGGAGCCGCCGGTCAGGACGGCGTCCGTGCGCTCCAGGTAGGCGCCGACGACGTCCTCGTAGCGGAGGGTCTCCCAGCCGGCGGAGGGGCGCGGGACGTCGTCCAGGCTCTTGATCGCGGCGATCTCGGCGGCGATCTCGGCGTCGGCCGGCGGCACGATCTGGGAGCCGTCGCCGAGGTAGACCTTGTAGCCGTTGTCGCGGGGCGGGTTGTGGCTCGCCGTGACCTCGATGCCGGCGACGGCGCCGAGGTGGCGGATCGCGAAGGCGAGGACGGGGGTGGGGAGCGGCTTGGGGAGGAGGACGGCCTTGAGGCCGGCGCCGACCATGACGGCGGCGGTGTCCAGGGCGAAGTCCGCGCTCTTGTAGCGGGCGTCGTAGCCGATGACGACCGTGCCGGCAGTGTCGTCCCCCGCGGGGGTCCCCTGCTTCTTCAGGTACGCGGCGAGGCCCGCGGCTGCGCGGATGACGACGGAGCGGTTCATGCGCATGGGGCCGGCGCCGAGTTCGCCGCGGAGGCCGGCGGTGCCGAACTGGAGGGTGCCGGCGAAGCGGGCGGCGAGGTCGGCGGTGTCCCCGGTGGCCGCGCCGTCGATGAGCCGGGCGAGCTCCTCGCGGGTGTCGGGGTCGGGGTCCTCGGCGAGCCAGGTCCGGGCCTGGGCGATGAGGGCGTCGTCTCGCTCCACGGTGTCTCCTACGGAGGGTTCGGGGATATGGGGTCTGTGGTGAGGCGGGTCGGGGGCGGGGTGGGCCGGGCCCTCCGGGGCTGCATGATTTACGGGCCCTC
>NZ_JOFL01000019.1 GCF_000719265.1 Streptomyces roseoverticillatus
AGCAGCCCGCTCCCCACCAGCCCAGACCCATGCGCAAGGTCTCCTCACGCACCCGCACTCGCGACGGCAGGAGCACGGCGGCCCACCACCCACCAAGCGCCGGACACCCGACAGGCACAAGCCCCCCACCCCACCCCGCCCACTCGGGGTCAAACCTCCAGGACCGACAAGTCCAACTGCCCCAGACGCTGCGGGTCGGCCAGGACCTCGATCGTGGTGATCCTTCCCTCCACCACGGTGAAGGCCATGACAGACACCGGCCGCTTCTGGGGAACGACCACGACCCCCGCCATGCCGTTGATGAGCGCCGGGCGGGCGAACGGGGACAGCTTGCCCCAGGAGGTTGCCTGGGCGGCCACCGTCCGCGCGCCCCGGATGAGGACCGAGAGGCCGGTGCGGGCCGTGCCGCCGTCGGAGCGCAGGACGACGTCGGGGTCGAGGACGGAGACGAGGGCCTCGAAGTCGCCGTCGCGCGCGGCGGCGAAGAACGCGTCGACCGCGGCGCGCTGGCGGGCGAGGTCAGGATCGGGTGCGGGGGCGGCGCCCTGGACACGGCGGCGGGCGCGGCTGGCGAGCTGGCGGGTCGCGGCCGTGGTCTTCTCGATCAGCGGGGCGATGTCGTCGAAGGGCACGTGGAACATGTCGTGCAGGACGAACGCGAGCCGTTCGGCGGGGGCGAGCGACTGCAGGACGACCAGCATGGCCAGGCCGACCGAGTCGACGAGCAGCGCCTCCTGCTCGGGGTCGGCGCCGGCGGCGCCTTCCTCGCGGCTGATGACCGGGTCGGGGATCCGTATCTCCAGGGGGTCCTCGCGCCGCTGTTCCCTCGACCGCAGCAGGTTGAGGCAGATGCGTCCGACGACCGTGGTCAGCCAGCCGCCGAGGTTGTCGATCTCGGAGGCGTCCGTACGGTCCAGGCGCAGCCAGGCCTCCTGGACGGCGTCGTCGGCCTCGGCGAGGGAGCCGAGCATCCGGTAGGCGACCGCCCGGAGACGGGGCCGGTGTTCCTCGAATCGCGCTGTCACAGAAGTTTTCTCGTCCACCTGTCACATTCCTTCTTCGCGGCGGGTCATAGAGGCAGAGGTAGATGCACAGACCTGGGAGATCATCTCCCGGGCGCGCACTTTGGAGATGGTGGAGATGACCGCGAAGACCGCCCCCGTTCTGGTCACCGGTGGCACGGGCACGCTCGGCCGCCTCGTCGTGCCGCTCCTGCGGGAGGCCGGCCGCACCGTGCGGGTGCTCAGCCGGCGCGGCGGCGAGCCCGCCGACGGCATCGAGCACGTGGCCGCCGACCTGCTCAAGGGCGAGGGCCTGGACGCCGCGCTGGAGGGCGTGGAGACCGTCCTTCACCTCGCGGGCGGCCCGAAGGGTGACGACGAGGCCACGCGACACCTGGTGGCGGCCGCGCAGCGGGCCGGCGTGGAGCACCTGGTGTACATCTCGGTCATCGGGGCGGACAAGCTGCCGCTGGGCTACTTCAGGGCCAAGCTGGGCGCGGAGCAGGCCATATCGGAATCTGGTATTCCGTGGACGACGCTGCGGGCCGCCCAGTTCCACGACCTGGCCCTGACGGTCGTGGAGAAGATGGCGAAGCTGCCGGTGGTGCCCGCCCCGGGCGGCCTCCGCTGGCAGCCGGTCGACGCGCGCGACGTCGCCGCGCGCCTCGTGGAACTTGTCCTCGGCCGCCCGGCAGGCCTGGTGCCCGACCTCACCGGCCCGAAGGTGTACGGCCTGGGCGACCTGAGCCGCGACTATCTGCAGGCGCGCGGCAAGCACCGGATGCTGCTGCCCGTCCGGATGCCGGGAAAGGTCGGCCGCGCGTACCGCGCGGGCGACAACCTGACCCTGGAGGGCGCCTCGGTCGGGCAGCGGACCTGGGAGGACTTCCTGGCGGAGCGAGTGGCGGCGGCCTGACACCCGGGCCGGTGCCCAGACCGAAGCCCGGACCAGCGCACGGGCCGCCGCCCGGAGCAACACCCAGGCCAGAACCCGGACCAACGCCCAGACCGGAGGCGGGACCGACACCCAGACCGGAGCCCGGACCACACCCGGACTTCAGCCCGCCACCGCGGCCACCGCGATCGGCCCGGCCACCGCGGCCGGCCTGGTAGGCGCGGTCGGCGTCAGCGCGCCGCGCCGTTGCCGCCAGCGCACCGCTCCCCCCGCAAGTGGTCGATGCCCATGCGGTCCGTCGTGTCCGCCGGGCCGCCGAGGCGGTGGACGAGGATCCAGCGGCCGTCGGGGAAGGCGCCGGCGAAGACCGAGGCGTTGCGGGTGGCGCCGTTGTGCCAGACGAGTTCGCCCGCCCGCTGCCAGGCCGGGGCCGGTTCTCCCAGCACTCGCTCCACCACCAGGCCGGTGAGGATGCGGGCCGCCGCCCGCGGGGTCGCCCACAGGCCGCCGGCGGGGAGGATCGCACCGGTCATCGTCCACGGCCGGAGCCGGCGGCCGAAGATCCCGGTCGGGACCAGGCTGCGACCCTGCGGGGGCTGATGAGTGACCTCGCTCCGTATGCCCAGCGGGTCCAGGACGTGCTCCGCCAGCAGGTCCATGTACGAGGCACCCGCCGCGGCTGACAGCGCCGCGCCCAGCACCGCATAGCCGAAATTGGAATACTCCTCCTTCTCCCCAGGAGGCGCGACCGCGAAGGTGTCCAGGCCCGCGACCAGGTGATCCCGTAGCGCCTGGCCGGTGAACGAGAGGTACGGGTCCGAGCGCTTCGCCCCCGGCAGCAGAGGCGGCAGGCGGGGCAGGCCCGACGTGTGCTCCTGCAGGTGCCGCAAGGTGATGCCCGTACCCGCAGGTGTCCTGATCCACCGCTCCACGGGATCGTCGACGGAAACGACACCCCGCGCGGCTAGCCGCATCAGCAGCGTCCCGGTCAGCACCTTCGTCAGGGAGCCGATCTCGACGAAGGCATCAGGGTCATGGCCGCGGCCGGTGTGGGGCGCGCAGAGGCCGTCGCTGCCCAGGACGCACGAAGGCGCAGAGAAGTCCATGGCGACCTATCCTGACGGAAGGGGCAGGTCCGAAGGGGCGGAGCCCCTGCCCGGGAGGTGCCAAGTGCCATGGGCGTCACCAGATGGTTCTTCGAACCCGGCCACACGGGCGCCGAATTCCGCGCCAGGCACATGATGGTCACCTACGTGCGCGGGCAGCTGAAGAACGTGCGCGGCTCGCTGGAGGTCGATCCCGGCGATCCGGAGAATGCCCGCGTGGAGGCGGTGGTCGACGCGACCCAGGTGTACACGGGCCAGGAGCAGCGGGACGCCCACCTCCGCAGCGCGGACTTCTTCGACTGCGAGACCCACCCGGAATGGACCTTCACGGGGACGGGCGTCCATCAGGCGAGCGCGACCGAGTTCGAGGTCACGGGGGATCTCACCATCCGGGGAACGACCCGCCCCGTGACGTTCCAGGTCACCTACCTGGGGCAGTGGGACACGCCCTGGTGGGAGGACGGCCGCGACGCCGGCCCCAGGCGCAGGGCCGGTTTTACCGCCACGACCCGCCTCAACCGCCACGACTTCGGGGTGAGCTGGAACGATGTGGTGGACCGGGGCGGGGTGGTCGTCAGCGACATGGTCGACGTCACGGTTGACGTCGAGGCCGTCCTGGATAAGGCTCAGCCCGAAATAGATCAGCCCGAGGAAGACCAGCCCGAGGAGGACCAGCCCGAAGCGGGTCAGCCCGAGGAGGGCCGGCCCGAGGAAGCCTGGCCTCAGGCGGTCTAGCCCCAGGTGGCCCCCGCCGGCTCCTCGACCGTCGCGTTGAGGCGGTTGAAGAAGTTGGTCGTGGCGATCATGAGGATGATCGCGGCGAGCTGCTTCTCGTCGAAGTGGTCGGCGGCCGCGTCCCATATGTCGTCCGGCACGGCCTTGCCCGTGTGGTCGGCGAGCCGCGTGGCGGACTCGGTCAGGGCCAGTGCGGCGCGCTCGCCGTCCGTGAAGAAGGGGGACTCGTGCCAGGCCGCGACGGTGTGCAGCTTGTCCTCGCTCAGCCCGGCCTTCTTGGCGCTCGCCACGCCCCCGTACACGCAGGCGCTGCAGCCGTTGATCTGGCTGGCCCGCAGGTGGACCAGCTCCAGGATCTCCTGGGAGACGCCGCCCTGGCCCGCGGCCCCGAGGAGATGCTGGATGCCCTTCATGGCATCCGGCAGGACCATCGCGGGGTTCTTCATCCGAGCAGTCATGGTCTGAGCAGTCATGGTCTGAGCAGTCATGATCAAATCCTCCGTGTCGGCGCGTGGCCGCCGTCGTTGTCCGTCACTTCCATGACGGATCGGATCAGGGGGATGTGACACGTGAGCGAGAAAAATTTTCTGGCGGAGCAGGCACAGCGGTTCGAGGAGCACCGGCCGCACCTGAGGGCGGTGGCCTACCGGATACTCGGATCGCTCGCCGAGGCCGAGGACGCCGTCCAGGAGACGTGGTTCAAGCTGAGCCGCTCCGACACCAGCGAGGTCGGGAACCTCGGCGGCTGGCTGACCACCGTGACCGGCCGCGTGTGCCTGGACATGCTGCGCTCGCGCGCCACGCGGCACGAGGAGCCGCTCCACGACGGGGAAGGCCGGGTGGTCAGCCTCCCCGACCCGGTCATCAGCGCGGCGGACCGCGTCGACCCGGAGCAGGAGATCCTCCTCGCCGACTCGGTCGGCATCGCCCTCATGGTCGTCCTGCAGACCCTCGCCCCGGCGGAGCGGCTCGCCTTCGTCCTGCACGACATGTTCCACGTGCCCTTCGACGACATCGCCGAAGTCATCGACCGCACCCCCGCCGCGACCCGGCAGCTCGCCAGCCGCGCCCGCCGCCGCGTGCAGGGCCAGGCCCCGGCGCCCGACAGCGACGTGGCCGCCCGCCGCCGCGTCGTCGACGCCTTCCTGGCCGCCGCACGCGGCGGCGACTTCGACGCCCTCGTCGCCGTCCTCGACCCGGACATCGTGGCCCGCTCCGACGGCGGCACGCTGCTCCCGAGCGCGCTGCGCCGCGGCGCGGCCGAGGTCGCCTCCCAGGCGATCATGTTCGCCCGCTTCGCCGAGGCGGCGCTTCCGGCGCTGGTCAACGGCACGCCCGGCGTGGTCGCCGTCGCGGACGGCCGGGCGATGTCGGTCATGGCCTTCACCATCCGGGGCGGCCGGGTCACCGCCCTGGACATCCTCACGGACCCCGAGCGCCTCGCGAACCTCGATCTGAGCGCCCTGACGGACTGACCACCGCACAGACCCGACCACGGCACGGACCGACCACGGCACAGACCGACCACGGCACAGAACCGCCGCGGCGGAACGGCCGCGGCACAGACCGGCCGTGGGGGGCGCAGGCCTACGCACCAGCCCTGCGCCCCCGGCCGTTCCTACGCCTACGCCCAGGCCTACACCTACTCCTCCACCACTACTCCTCCACCACCAGCGCCGGCGTCGACCGCGTCAGCACCTCGCCGCGGAAGAACGCCGGGCTGCGGCGCCGCATCGCCAGCATCAGCACGACACCCAGCAGCAACAGCCCCACGCCGATCACGAACACCGAGCCGACGCCCAGCACCGAACTGCCGCTCCCGTACGACGGATCCCACATGTCGTACAGCGTCTTGCCGAACACGGCCGCCAGCAGGACGCCGCCCAGCACCGGGAACGCGCCCTTGAAGAGGGCGTCCCGCACGGAGCGGCCGAGCTCTCCACGGAAGTACCACGCGCACGCGAACGCCGTGATCGAGTAGTAGAAGCAGATCATCAGCCCGAGGGCGTAGATCGTGTCGATGAGGACGTTCTCGCTGAGGAAGCTCATGGCCGCGTAGAAGACGCCGGTGGCGACGCCGGCGGCGACCGTGGCCCGGCCGGGGGACCTGAAGCGCGGGTGGATGCGGGCGAAGGACGGCGGCAGGGCCTCGTAGGCGCTCATGGCAAGCACCGTGCGGGCGACGGGCAGGAACGTCGTCTGGAGGCTGGCGGCGGCCGAGGCCAGGACGGCCACGAACAGCAGCACGCCCAGGGCCGTGCCCATGACCGGGTCGGCGAGCGCGGCGAAGACGTTGCCGGCGGTGTCGGGGTTGCCGAGGCCGGTGCCCTCGTCGCCGGTGCCGGCGAACATCTGGGCGGCGACTGCGGTCAGCAGGTACGAGGCGACGAGGACGACCATGGCGAGGAGCGCGGCGCGGCCGGGGGTCTTCGCGCTGCCCTGTGTCTCCTCATTGACGGTCAGGCACGCGTCCCAGCCCCAGAACATGAAGATGGACAGCGAGAGCCCCGCCGTGAAGGCCGCGAAGGACTGGACGGCGAACGGGTTCAGCCAGGTCCAGGAGAAGCCGATGGAGGCGGGCAGGTCGCCCGAGCGGGCCTTGGTCAGGGCCATCGCCACGAAGACGGCCAGGACGGCGAGTTGCAGGGCGACCAGCGCGTACTGCACGCCCTTCGTCGCGGTCATGCCCCGGTAGCTGATGGCCGTCGCCACGGCGATGAAGGCGAGGCACGTCGCCACGTGCACGGGGCGGTTCCCGTCGAGGGCGGCCACGGCGTCGCTGCCGGTGAGCTGCCCGAGGAGGAGGTAGAAGAACGACGTCGCCACGCCCGCGAGGTTCGACAGGACGATGATCGTGGCGATCACGAGCCCCCAGCCGCACATCCAGCCGACGCGCGGTCCGAACGCCTGCACCGTCCAGGTGAAGGACGTGCCGCAGTCGGGGACGGCCTTGTTCAGCTCCCGGTAGGCGAAGGCGACCAGCAGCATCGGCAGGAACCCGGCCAGGAAGACGGCGGGCATCTGGACGCCGACCTGGCCCGCGGTGGGGCCGAGGGTGGAGGTCAGGCAGTAGACGGGGGCGACGGTGGAGATGCCGATGACGGCGCTGCCCAGCAGGCCGACGGAGTTGCCGCTGAGGCCCTTGCCGGGCCGCTGCCCCGCATCGGTGACGCTCGTTACCGTGTCTCCGGCCCCCGGCCGCGGGTGTACCTGAACCATGGGCAGGACGGTAGGGGGTGCTGTTTCCGCAATCGGAGGTTTACGGTCCAGGAACCGGACCACGAACTTCCCACCCATCGCGGTCAGTTGACCTGGCAAACGAAGGCCTTCCCTAGGTTACGGCCGGTAACTTTAAGGCCGTACGGCCAGTTCCCCTGAGTGCGGGAACCGCACCCCCACCCCTTTTGTCCCGATTCAAAATTTTCCCGTCCCCACCGTCTCCGTATCCCTCCCCGACCGCAGCACCGTCCCCGGCAGCGCCCCCGTCATCACGTCGTGCCGCACCGTCTCCACCCCGTTGACCCGCACGCTCACCACGCCCACCGCCCGCGAGTCCAGCCGCGGACCGTCGCCCGGCAGGTCGTGGACGAGCGTGGCCGGGCCGGCGTCGACGCGGCCGGGGTCGAAGAGGACGAGGTCGGCCGCGTACCCCTCGGCGATGCGGCCGCGGCCGCGCAGGCCGAACAGGCGCGCCGGGTCGTCCGTCAGCATCTGCACGGCGCGCTCGACCGGCACCAGCTTGCGGCCCCGCAGGCAGTCGCCGAGGAAGCGCGTCGTGTACGGGGCGCCGCACATCCGGTCCAGGTGCGCCCCCGCGTCGGAGCCGCCCAGCAGCACGTCGGGGTGTTCCCACGTACTCCGGCGCAGTTCCCAGCTGGCGGGGTCGTCGTCCGTGGGCGTCGGCCACAGGACGGTGCGCAGTTCGTCGGCCGCGCAGATCTCCACCAGGCACGCGAAGGGGTCCAGGCCGCGCTCGGCGGCGACGTCGGCGACCACCCGCCCGGTCAGGCCGTCGTTCTCCTTCGCGTACGTGTCGCCGATCACGTACCGCTCGAAGTCGGTCAGGCGGAGGAAGACGCCCGCCTCGGGGCTGCGGGCGCGGCGCAGCATGTCCGCCTGGACGGACGCGTCGCGCAGGGCGGTGATGCGGTGCGGGACGGGCAGGGAGAGGATCTCGCCCCAGCCGGGGATGAGGTTGAGCGCGCAGAAGGTGCCCAGGGACATGTTCATGGGCGTGAGGATGGGCATCGTCAGGGCGACGATGCGGCCGCCGGCGGCGCGGGCCCGCTCGCTCGCGGCGAGCTGGCGGGGCACGCGGCCGGGCTCGGCGGCGTCGATGGTGAGGACGTTCCAGTTGAGGGGGCGGCCGGCGGCCGCGCTCATGTCCGTCAGCAGGTCGATCTCGTCGTCGTGGAAGCGGTCGAGGCAGCCCGGGACGATCGCCTCGATCTGGGTGCCCTCGTGCTCGCCGACGGCCGCCGCGAGGGCGAGCAGTTCGGCGGGCCGCGCGTGCCGGGAGGCCACGGGGCGGCCGTCGCCGTCGGAGTGGGTGGCCGACTGCGTGGTGGACAGGCCCCAGGCGCCCGCCTCCATGGCCTCGTGCAGGAGGGCGGTCATGTGCCGCTGCTGCCGCGCGTCGGGCTGCCCGCCGACGGCGTCCGGGCCCATCGCGCAGCGGCGCAGGGCGCAGTGCCCGGCCATGAACCCGGCGTTGACGGCTATCCGCCCGTCCAGCGCGCCCAGGTACTCCCCGAAGGACGACCAGTTCCAGGGCGCGCCCTCCTCCAGGGCGGCGAGCGACATGCCCTCGACCTTGCTGAGCATGCGCCGCGTGTAGTCGGCGTCGGCGGGCCGCGCGGGGTTCAGGGGCGCGAGGCTGAAGCCGCAGTTGCCGCCGACGACCGTGGTGACGCCGTGGCTCAGGGACGGGGTCGCGTACGGGTCCCAGAAGAGCTGGGCGTCGTAGTGGGTGTGCGGGTCGACGAAGCCGGGTGCGAGGACGAGGCCGGAGGCGTCCTCCTCGGTCCGGGCCCGCTCCCCCACCCGGCCGCCGGCCTGCACGGGGGACGGCGAGCGGCGGCGGATCAGGGCGATGCGCCCGTCCCGGATGCCGATGTCGGCGGCGTAGGAGGGGGCTCCGGTGCCGTCGATGACGGTGGCGCGTCTGATGAGGTGGTCGAGCATGGCAGGTCACCTTTGCTGTCGGTCACCATTACCTACGCGGAATTGCCTACGAGGAATTGCCTACGAGGACGGACTGCGGACCGTCGGAGACCGGGGCGGCGGATCCGGGAAGACGCCGCCCCGGTGTACGGGAGGACCCTCAGCGCCCCGCCGCCTGGCGCATGCGCGTCGTGCGGTGCACCGGATCCGTGTCGATCTTCGGAATGACGTGCTCCCCGATCAGCCGGATGGTGCGCATCGTGTCCTCGTACGGCACGCCGACCGGCAACCCGAACGACAGCTGGTCCGCGCCCGCCTGCTCCCACCGCTTGCACTGCTGGAACACCTCGTCCGGGTCGCCGCAGATCATCAGCTCCTCGGCGATGAGCAGCTCGATGACCTCCTCGGTGTACTCGGGCAGGAGCTCCGGCCAGCGCGGGATGCCCTCGGGGCGGGGGAACGTGTCGTGGTAGCGGAAGAGCAGCGACTGGAGGTAGTGCAGCCCGCCCGCGGCCGCGATCTCCACCGCCTTCGCGTGCGTCTCGGCGCAGACGGCCGTGGAGGTGACCATGACGTTGTCGTTGACGTACGCGCCGACGGGCTCGGCCCCCGCGATCGCCGTCTTGTACGAGTCGACGACCCACTCCATGTCGGCGACCTTCTGCACGCTGAAGCCCAGGACGCCGAGCCCCTTGCGCGCGGCCATCGCGTACGAGGAGGGCGACCCGGCCGCGTACCACATGGCGGGGTGTGCGGGCCCGTACGGCTTCGGGAGCACCTTGCGCGGCGGCAGGGACCAATGCTTCCCCTCGAAGCCGGGGTACTCCTCCTGCAGCCACATCCGGGGGAACTCCGCGATCGTCTCCTCCCAGATCTCCTTGGTGCGGTCCATGTCGGTGATGCCCGGCAGGAACCCGAGGATCTCGTGGCTGCCCGCGCCCCGCCCGGTGCCGAACTCAAAGCGCCCGCGGGAGAGGTGGTCGAGCATGGCGGCCTTCTCGGCGACCTTGACCGGGTGGTTGACCTGCGGCAGCGGGTTGAAGATGCCGGAGCCGAGGTGGATGCGGTCGGTCGCGTGCGCGAGGTAGCCGAGGAAGACGTCGTTGGCGGAGAGGTGCGAGTACTCGTCCAGGAAGTGGTGCTCGGAGGCCCAGGCGTACTTGAAGCCGGACTTGTCGGCCTGGATGACGTACTCGGTCTCCTCCATCAGCGCGTGGTGCTCGGCCCGGGGATCGTCCCGCCGCCGGCTCGCCGGAACGTATCCCTGCACGAAGATCCCGAATTCCACGGCGGTTCACCGTCCGTCCGTTCAGGTTTTCCGAGTCCTGACGCGACGCCTTCTGACGCCTCGTCAGATCGCTGGCTGCTGAGACTCTGGCACCGGCCTCCGGCAACGTCAAGACGACGGCGGACGCCGGACCCACGCCGGTCCCCGATGACGTCGGGACAACGCCGGACGCCGGTCCCCGCCAGGGCGCCCGGCCGCCGGGCACCGGGCGTCAGTCGACTACGGGGACCCCCGCCAGCCACCCCCCGTCCACCACGAAATGCTGCCCCGTCACGTACGACGAGTCGTCCGCCGTCAGGTACAGCACCGCCCGCGCCACCTCGTCCGGGCGCCCGGCCCGCCCCAAGGGCACCAGCGTCCGGAACAGAAGGGCGGCCTTCTCCACGTCGATCATCGGGGTGTCGATCGCGCCCGGGCAGACGGCGTTGACCCGTACGCCCTGCGCCGCCAGCTCCAGGGCGGCCACGCGGGTCATGGCGAGGACGGCCGCCTTCGAGGCCGCGTAGGAGGTGAGGCGGGCGATGCCCGCGAGCCCGGCGTACGACGAGATGTTGACGATGGTGCCGCCGCCCGCCGCGGCCAGCTCGGGCGCGGCCGCGCGCATGCCGAGGAACGTGCCCAGCTGGTTGACCCGGCACACCTCCACGAATTCCTGCAGGGGCGTGTCCACCAAGCGGTTCCGGCGCAGGATCCCGGCGTTGTTGACGAGGCCGTCGAGCGAGCCGAACGCCTCCTTGGCGGCCGTGATCGCCGCTGACCAGTCGGCCTCCTCGCCGACGTCGAGGTGGACGTAGCGCGCAGCATCGGCGCCCAGCTCCTTCGCCACCGCGCCGCCCTGCTCGTCCAGGACGTCCGCCAGGACGACCTTCGCGCCCTCCGCGGCGAACAGCCGCGCCTCCTGCTCGCCCTGTCCGCGCGCCGCGCCCGTGACGAGCACGACGCGGCCGTCGAGTTTGCCCATGATGCCCCTCTTCGTCGCCCCTCTTGCCGGTCTGCCTACCCGTTAAGGAGCGGAGCCACCGCCTCCGCGAACGCCTCCATCTGATCGAGGAGTTCGGACGCGTCACGCGAGCGGAACCGCACCTGTATCTGGTCCGCACCCATCGCCCGGTACGCCCGCAGCGACTCCGCGAGCGCCTCCGGTCCGCCGGTCAGCGTCCGGCCGCCGGTGTCCCAGGCCGGGCTCCCGACGTACAGCGCCTCGGAGATCGCCCCGACTGCGAAGGGCCCGTCCCTGCCCGCCTCCTCGCGCAGCCGCCGCAGTGCGGCGATGCGCTGCGGCAGTTCCTCGCGCCGGTCGCCCTGGGACAGCCAGCCGTCGCCCCGGAGCGCCGCCCGGCGCAGGGCGGCGGGCGAGGAACCGCCGACCCACAGCGGCGGGCGCGGCGTGCGGACGGGCCGGGGCGCCTGGCCGAGGCCGCGGAAGGCGAAGCGGCGGCCGCTGAACTGCGGGAACTCGTAAGGCCCGAGCGCCGCCTTGAGCGCGTCGACCGTCTCGTCCAGGATCGCGCCCCGCCGCTCGTAGTCGACGCCGAGCGCCGCGAACTCCTCCCGCACGTGCCCGGCCCCGACCCCGAGCACGAGCCGCCCCTCCGCGAGCCGGTCGACGGTCGCGTACTGCTTGGCGAGCGCGAGCGGGTGCCGCAGCGCGGCCACGACGACGTGGCTGAGCAGCAGGACGCGCTCGGTGACGGCGGCGAGGTGGGCGAGGGTGGCCACCGGGTCGTACCAGACGGTGCCCATGGCGGCGGCCAGGCGTACGGGGACGGCGACGTGGTCGCAGGTGGCGACGTAGGCGAAGCCGAGCCGGTCGGCCGCGCGGGCGATCCGCCGCAGCTCGGCGGGGCCCGCCTCGACCTCCCAGGGCTCGGCGTAGAGGGTGCTGAGGGAGGTGACGGGGAGCTGCATGCCGTAGGAGAGGCGGCCCGGGGGCAGCACCTGCAGTCCGGTGGCCGGCGGCGGTTCCTCACCTCCCGGCATGCGCCCACAGCCCTTCCTCCGTGAGCCCCAGCAGCTCGATCGCGTTGCCGCGGACGATGCGCTCGACGACGTCCGGCGGCAGGTGTCCCATCTGCCGCTCCGCGACCTCCTTCGAGCGCGGCCAGGTGGAGTCGGAGTGCGGGTAGTCGGTCTCGTAGAGGACGTTGCCGGCGCCGATCGCGTCGAGGCTGCGCAAGCCGAAGGCGTCGTCGAAGAAGCAGCCGTGGACGTGCTCGGCGAACAGTTCGGAGGGCGGCCGCCGGACCTTGTCCGCGACGCCGCCCCAGGCGCGGTTCTGCTCCCAGGTGACGTCCGCGCGCTCCAGGACGTACGGGATCCAGCCGATCTGCCCCTCGGCGTACATGATCCGCAGCTCCGGGAAGCGCTCGAAGGCGCCGGACATCAGCCAGTCGGCGAGCGAGAAGCAGCAGTTGGCGAAGGTGATGACGGAACCGACGGCGGGCGGCGCGTCGGCCGAGGTGGACGGCATGCGCGAGGAGGAGCCGATGTGCATGGCGATGACGGTGCGGGTCTCGGCGCAGGCGCGCAGGAAGGGATCCCAGGCGTCGGTGTGGATGGAAGGGAGGCCGAGGTGCGGGGGGATCTCGGAGAAGCAGACGGCGCGCACGCCGCGCGCGGCGTTGCGGCGGACCTCGGCGGCGGCCGGACCGGCGTCCCACAGGGGGACGATGCAGAGGGGGATGAGGCGGCCGTGCGCCTCAGGTCCGCACCACTCCTCCACCATCCAGTCGTTGTACGCGCGGACGCCGAGGAGGGCGAGTTCGCGGTCCGACGCCTCGGTGAAGGTCTGCCCGCAGAAGCGCGGGAAGGTGGGGAAGCACAGCGCGGACTGGACATGGTTGCGGTCCATATCGGCCAGACGTTCCGGGACGCTGAAGGAGCCGGGCCGCATCTGTTCGTACGTGATGCCCTCCAGCCTGACGTCATCCCTGGAGTATCCGACGGCGGTATCCAGCCGCGTGAGCGGACGGTGCAAATCCTCATAGATCCACCAGTCCGCCTCCGGGCCGTCGTCGCCGGGGGCGCCCATGACGGGAGTGAACCTTCCGCCGACGAAGGTCATCTCCTTCACCGGCGCGCGCACGATCCGCGGCCCGACGTCGCGGAACTTCGCCGGTAGCCGGTCCGACCAGACGTGAGGAGGCTCGACCGTGTGATCGTCCACCGAGATGATGCGGGGGATGCTCTCCATGGCTGACACGTTAGCGACGATCTGACACTTCGTCAGTAGGCGTCCTCCGCAGGGGTGGGGCGGTCTTCTGCAGGCCTTGTGGAGAGGCCGGACCCCTGCTGACGCAGAGCCCCTGAACAAGGCAGACTGGCCGTGCGACCGAGCGGGACAAGCAGGGGGTCACCATGGCCGGCGACACAGGGCACGGGCAGCAGCTCCGATTCACCGTGCTCGGGCCCGTCCGGGCCCGCCGCGGCAGGGAACTGCTGAACACCGGCTCGCCGCAGCAGCGGGCGCTCCTCGCGGCCCTGCTGCTGCGCGGCGGCCGGACCGCCACCGCGCCCGAGCTGGTGGACGCGCTGTGGGGCGACGAACCGCCGCACGCCGCCCTCGCCGCGCTGCGCACGTACGCCTCGCGGCTGCGCAAGGCCTTCGGCCGGGACGCCGACGTCCTGGTCAGCGAGTCCGGGGGCTACGCCGTCCGGGTCGGCCTCGGCTGCCTGGACATCGACCGGGCCGAGCACCTCGTGACCGAGGCGGAGAAGACGCGCGCCTCCGGCGACCGCCACCGCGCCCGCGACCTCATCAACGAAGCCCTCGGCGTGTGGGACGGCGAGCCGCTGGCCGGCCTGCCCGGCCCGTACGCGGAGACGCAGCGCACGCGCCTGGAGGAGTGGCGGCTGTCGCTCATCGAGACCCGGCTGGACCTGGACCTTGAGGTGGGCAGCCACGCCGAGGCGGTCTCGGAGCTGACGGCCCTGACCGCCGCCCACCCGCTGCGCGAGCGGCTGCGCGAGCTGCTGATGCTCGCCCTCTACCGCAGCGGCCGGCAGGCCGAGGCCCTCGCCGTCTACGCCGACACGCGCCGGCTCCTCGCCGACGAGCTGGGCGTCGATCCGTGTCCCGAGCTCTCCGAGCTCCAGCAGCGCATCCTCAACGCCGACGCCGACCTCGCCCTGCCCTTCGTCCCGGACGACCGGCCCTGCGCCGGGCCCGCGTTCATCCGGCCCGCGCAGCTGCCCGCGACGGTCTCCGACTTCACCGGGCGCGCCGCCTTCGTGGACGAGCTCGGCGACCAGCTCGCGACGTGCGACGGCCAGGTGATGGCCGTGTCGGCGGTCGCCGGCATCGGCGGCGTCGGTAAGACGACGCTGGCGGTGCACGTCGCGCACGCCGCGCGGCACCACTTCCCGGACGGGCAGCTGTACGTGGACCTGCAGGGTGCGGGTCCGCTGCCCGCCGAGCCGGAAGCAGTGCTCGGATCGTTCCTGCGGGCCCTCGGAATTCTGGATGCCGCCATTCCGGAGGGGGTGCAGGAACGGTCCGCGCTCTTCCGCTCCACCCTCGACGGCCGCCGCGTCCTCGCCCTGCTCGACAACGCCCGCGACGCCGCTCAGGTCCGCCCGCTGCTGCCCGGCACGGAGGGCTGCGCCGCCCTCGTCACGAGCCGGACGCGCATGGTGGGCCTCGCGGGGGCCCACCTCGTCGACCTGGACGTGATGAGCCCGGACGAGGCGCTGGTGCTGTTCACCCGCATCGTCGGCGCCGAGCGCGTGGAGACCGAGCGCGATGCGGCGATGGACGTCGTCGCGGCGTGCGGCTTCCTGCCGCTCGCCATCCGCATCGCCGCCTCCCGCCTCGCCGCCCGCCGGACGTGGACCGTGTCCGTGCTGGCCCGCAAGCTCGGCGACGAGCGGCGCCGCCTCGACGAGCTGCGCGCCGGCGACCTCGCCGTCAAAGCCACCTTCGAGCTGGGGTACGGGCAGCTGGAGCCGGGCCAGGCCCGCGCCTTCCGGCTGCTGGGCCTGGCGGACGGCCCGGACATCTCGCTGGCCGCCGCCGCGGCCGTCCTGGACCTGGACCTGGACGCGACCGAAGAGCTCCTGGAATCGCTCGTCGACACGTCCCTGCTGGAGTCCGCCGCACCCGGCCGGTACCGCTACCACGACCTCGTGCGCCTCTACGCGCGTGCATGCGCCGAGCGGGACGAATACCCGCCCGGGGAAGGGGCGGCCGCCCTCTCCCGGCTGCTCGACTTCTACCTGGCGACGGCCGCCGGTGTGTACGTACTGGAACGCCCCGGCGACCAGCTCCTCGCCCACCTGACACCCACGTCCCACCCGGGGCTCGTCTTCACCGACCAAAGTGCGGCGGCCGACTGGCTCTTCGCCGAGGCCGGGTGCCTGCTGGCCTGTGTCCGGCAGCACGCGTCCACCACCGGCGATACCCTGCGCCGGGCCGTGGACCTGCTGCTGGCGGCCAAGGACCTCGCCGAGTCCGGCGCCGACTCCCGCCTCTACGAGCAGGCTGCGGCAGCGCTGCTGGCCGCCGCTCAGGCGACGGGGGACACCCGGGCCGAGGGTCGTGCCCGAACCGTCCTCACACACGTCCACAGCATCGCGGGACGGTTCAACCAGGCCGACGAGCACGCCCTGCACGCCGTCCTCCTCGGCCGCGCCACGGAGGACCCCATCCCGTGCGGATACGCCTCCAACAACCGCGGCATCATCGCCACGTACCAGCAGCGTTACGAGGACGCCGAGGCCTACCTCGAGCAGGCGCTGGAGTGCTTCCGCGAGGACGGCAACCGGCCGTGCGAGGCGAGCGCCCTCAGCAATCTGGCCCGGGTCCACCTCGACACCGGGCGCATCAGCTCGGCCATCGAGCTGGCCAAGCGGGCCATCGCCATCTACCGCGAGAACAAGGTCAGCTGGCGGCTGGCGAACGGCCTGTACACCTACGGCCTGGCCCTCACCCACGCACGGCGGTTCGACGAAGCGCTGCGGCAGCTCAACAACGCCATGCCGATCTTCGTCGACAACCGGCAGCGGCTCTGGGAGGCCATGACCCACTACCGGCTGGCGGAGGTCCACCTCGCGGCCGGGCGGCCGACGGCCGCGGCCCACCACGCCGAGCAGGCGCTGAAGCTGCGTGGCATCGGCGGGGAGTGGCGGCGCAGCAACATCCTGACCGTACTGGGGCGCTCGCTCGAAGCACTGGGACAGCCGGGCCGGGCGCGCGCGTGCTGGACGGAGGCGCTGGCGGTCTACGAGCAGTTGGGGGCGCCGGAGGCGGCAGAGGTGCAAAGGCTGCTGTCGCTGGTGCCGGCGGCGTAGGGCGCGGATCGGGCTCGGATCTGGCCTGACTCGGGCTCGGATCGGGGCCCGGATCTGGCCCGGATTGGGCCCGGATTGGGCCCGAATCGGGGCGGGCTGCCGGGCGGTGGGTGGAACTCGGCGGTCCGGGGTAGCGAGCAAGGAGCGGGCCGGGCGGACTCGGCGGGCTTCGGGGTGGCATGCGCCACTCCGAACAGACGCGGAGCAGGTCCGGAACGGCCACGGGACGGCCACAGGACGGCCACGGAACGGCCCGGAAAACGCTGTCACGTGCCCGTTCATCGATCGTTTATCGCGACAGGGCAGTCTGAGTCCTGTCGATCCGTCGCGTCGGGGGGCAGACGGGTCGTAGGTGAGGCCTCACCTCAGGGGTGATCAGCCCCAGTCCCCGTCCGGCGGCCATCGGGGGAGTCGCCGGGCGGGTTCTGCATCCCAGCACCAACCCCTCACGCCAAACGACTCGCACCGACACATCGGAGTTGATCGCTATGAGCGACGAGCGCAAGCTCACGCCAGGCGTGGCCACACCGCAGGACGACCACGCCACCGGGGGGACGTTCGCAGCGGGGCAGCAGTTCGCGCCGCCGCCGGACGACCACGCCACCATCGGTGAGCCCGTCGTTCTCAAGGACAAGAACGTCCTGAAGAAGAAAAAACCCCTACCGAGTGATGACATGGTCGTCATGGACGACCACACCACGGGGGACAAGCCCAAAACCGGGCTGATCTGATCGGGCTCCCGGGGCGGGGGATTTCTGACCGGAAACATCGGCGGGCAGGAATTCCCCGGCCGGGGAGTTCGGGGGGAGAGCGCGACACGGAGGCGTTCCGGGGGAGGAAGATCCGCAGGGAACGCGCCCGGGGAAGACGTACGACGGGGGAAACGTACGGGGGAACGTACGACGGGGGAACGTACGACGGGGGTTCCGTACGGGGGACATGCACGACGGGGGAACCGCACGAAGGAACGCACGGGGGAACGCACGACGGGGGAGATCCAACGGGGGATTTCCAACGGGGGTCGTCCGACGCATGAGCAGCACGGGGGGCGTCGGACGGGGAGAAAGGCGCCACCGCACGGGGGAATGCACGGGGGAACGCAAGTCGCACAACAACTGAAGAGACAAAAGAACAACGGGGGAAATTCACGGGGGAAGCAACGGGGGAACGTGCACAACAACTGAACGCACAACAACTGAACAGGGATGTCCCAACGGGGGACTGTCAGGGGCCGGCGTCGGCAGCGCGGAGGGGAAGCCGTCGACGCCGACCCCTGCAGTCATGCGCCCAGCGGCGCCGAACTGCACACATGAGGACCGGAGTTCGCACCTGCACTTCGGTCCGAACGGCGGACGCAGTCGTCCTCACCCGCTAACTTCGCCGGCACGTGCACCACCACCGCATCACCCCCCGAATCAGAGGAGCTGGAAATGAACGGCACAAGTACGCGCATGAAGAAAGCCCTCGTCATAGCGGCGATGACCGCCATGGCGGCCGCCGGAGCCTTGGCCGCGGCGGGCCCCGCAGCCGCCGACGACCACCTGACCATGGCAACGTCGGCCGGCCTGGTGCGGATCGCGCACCCGATCGGCGACAACGCGGGCGCTCCGGGGGACGACCACGGCACCGGCGGCCGGGACGATCACGGCACATTCGTCCGGGACGACCACGGCACGGGCGGTGGCGACGACCACGGCACGGGTGGCCGCGACGACCACGGCACCATCTGGTCCGGCCTCGGCGCTGCCGCAGCGGCCCGCTAGGCTCGGCAGCTGCGCCGGCCCTGCCGGTCAGCTCGCGCCACCCAGGTCGGCCGAGTGCCAGTGCCGCGGCCGCATCCTGATCGCCACGACCGCCTCCGGGTCGGCCATGATCCTTTCCACGTGCGCGTCCACTGCCGCTTCCGTCGGCAGGTAACGGACGGCGATCTCCCTCGCCAGCTCCTCCGTCGCCGTTTCGAGCGACACGAGCTCCCCCTCGACGGAGACGTACCGGTACGTCGGAGACGTCTGGTCCACCAAGAGCGTGAATCGCCCGGCATCGGCAATGAGCTGCGCTTTGCGGGAGGCGCGGCCGGTGACGAGCACGACCTCACCGCCCGGACGGTAGAGATACCAGACGGGCACGTTCACCGGTCCGCGTCCCCCGCCCGCATCGACGGCGATCGCCGCCACGTGCGGCCCGGCCAGGAATTTCTCACGCTCTTCGACGGACAGCGGCATCGCATCCACCTCGTTCACGCTCGGGGCTCCGAAGGCCATCTTCACTCCCCGCCCCTTTACAGCGCCGAGGGCCGCGCCGCTGTTCCCCTCATCGGTCTCATCGGTCTCATCTGTCTCACCGGGCCTTCGTTCCGCCGGGCGGCCGCAGCCCGCCCTTGACCACCTTGCCGGAGGCGTTCCGCGGGAGCCCCGGGACGAACTCCACCTCGCGCGGCACCTTGTACGCGGCCATCTCGCGCCGTGCCCAGGCGATCAGCTCGTCCGCGGAAGGGACGGGACCGTCGTCCCTGCGCACCACGTAGGCCATGCCGACCTCGCCCAACCGCTGGTCCGGCACGCCCACGACGGCGGCCTCGGCTATGCCGGGATGCCGGGCGAGCAGCCGCTCCACCTCCGCGGGGTACACGTTGAAGCCCCCGACCACGAACATGTCCCTGACCCGGTCGGTGATCCGCAGATTGCCCTCGTCGTCCAGCACTCCGATGTCGCCGGTGTGCAGCCAGCCATCCACGTCGACCGCCTCCTCCGTGGCCCGCGGATCCTCGAAGTAGCCGGCCATGACCTGGTAGCCGCGCACGAGGATCTCCCCCGGGCTGCCCGGCGGCAGCGTCTTCCCCCCGGCCCCGACCACCTTGACCTCGGTGTCCGGCAGCGCCCGGCCCGCGGTGCCCGAGACGACCTCGGCGGGGTCGTTGCGCCGGCACATGGTGACGACACCGGTGGCCTCGCTCATCCCGTAGGCCGTCAGCACCGTGGGAATGCCGGCCTCCGCCCGCAGTCGCTCGACCAGCCGCGGATCCACGGCCGCCGCTCCCGTCACCACCAGCCGCAGCGACGACAGCGCGCACGCCGGCCGGGCCGGGTGGTCGAGCAGCGCCTGGTGGAGCGTGGGCGGGCCGGGCAGCACGGTGATGCGCTCCGCCGCAATGCCGGCCAGCACCGTGTCCACCGCGAAGACGGCCTGCGGCACCATCACCGCACCGCGCATGAGGCAGGCGAGCACCCCGGCCTTGTAGCCGAAGGTGTGCGAGAACGGATTGACGATCAGATAGCGGTCTCCTCTCCGCAGCCCCGCGAGATCGCACCAGACACCGAAGGTACGCAGGGTCTGCGCGTGGGTGACGACCACGCCCTTGGGCTCGCCCGTGGTGCCGGAGGTGAAGATGATGTCCGAGGGGGCGTCGGGGCTGACGGCGTCCGCCCGCACCCGTACGACCCGGGCCGGCACCGCGTCCCCCGCGGCGATGAACTCCTTCCACGTCCGGAAGCCCGGGGCCGACGGCGCGTCCTCGGCCAGCACGACGACCTGCTCCAGGTGCGGCAGCCCGGACAGGGGGATCTCCGTCCCCTCCCCCGCCTCCGTACGGCTCCGCCGGCGGTCCCGGCCGCGGCCGTATGCCGTGGGTGCGCCGCCCGCGGCCCGCCGCAGTGCAGCGACGTAGGACGTGCCCAGGAAGGTGCCGGTGACGAAGAGCAGCTTCGCCCGGGTGCGCCCGAGCACATGGGCGGCCTCGGCGCCCTTGAGCCGGGTGTTGACCGGAACGAGGACCGCGCCGGCCGTGACGGCCCCCAGGGCGGAGACGATCCAGTCGAGCGTATTCGGCGCCCAGACGGCCACGCGGTCACCGGCCTCGACGCCCGCCGCCAGGCACCCGGCGGCGGCCCGCTCGATGCGGGCGGCGAGCTGCTCGTATCCGATCCTGGTCCGGCCCTCGACCACGGCCTCGCGGTCGCCGTGGCGCGCGGCAGCCGTGCGGACCAGCCGGGGTATGGACATGAACTCCAGGTCTCCGCGCATCGCGTGCCCTCCCCGCCACCCCGGCCGGCCCAATGCTGACTGTTCGTCAGATTAGCGATACCCTTCCGCGCTGTCAGCTGGGGAAGCAGCGGTAGCAGCGGCAGGAGCAGCAAGCGCAGCAGGAGCAGCAGGGGCGACAAGAGCGGCAGCAACGACGGTGCTGAGAGCGACAGCAGCAACGACGGCCGCAGCAGTGCCGACAGCAGCGGTGGCGGCAACAGCGGCAGGGCCGGCGCCGGAGGCGGCAAGGGGATCGACCGGAGCGCGGAGGCGACGATGGCGACGAGAAGCACGACACCCGCACCTCCCCCGGCACGCAGGGGCTCACCGGCGCTCAAGGACGCCACCGCGATCGTCGGCATAGGTCAGACCCCCTTCGCCCGCCGGCTCGAAGACTCGGAGAAGTCCCTGGCCTGCCGTGCGATCCTCGCCGCGCTCGACGACGCGGGCATCCCCCCTTCCCAGGTCGACGCCTTCGCCTCCTACACCATGGAAGAGACCGACGAGGTCGAGATCGCCAAGTCCATCGGCGCGGGCGACGTGACCTTCTTCGCCAGGACCGGCTTCGGCGGCGGCGCCTCCTGCGCGACCGTCGCCCACCTGGCCACGGCGATCGCCACCGGGCAGGCGTCCGTAGGCGTCGCCTGGCGCTCCCGCAAGCGCGGCTCCGGCCCCCGCCCCTGGCGCAACACCCGGACGCAGCTCCCCACCCCCGCGCAGTGGAGCCGCCCGTACGGGCTGATCCGCCCGGTCGACGAGATCGCCATGCTGGCCCGCCGCTACATGCACGAGTACGGGGCCACCCGCGACCACTTCTTCAACGTCGCCCGCGCCTGCCGCCGCCACGCCGCCCGGAACCCGGCCGCCGTCATGCACGGGCGCCCGCTCACCCGCGAGACCTACATGACCTCGCGATGGATCAGCGAACCGCTCTGCCTCTACGACAACTGCCTGGAGACGGACGGCGCCCTGGCCTGCGTCCTCGTCTCCGCCGACCGGGCCCGCGACTGCCGCCGCTCCCCCGTCTACGTGCACTCCGCCGCGCAGGGCCTGCCCGCCCAGCACCACGGCATGGTCAACTACTGGAACGGCGACCCGCTCACCGGCCCCTCCTGGACCGCCGCCCGGCAGCTGTGGAAGACGGCCGACTTCGGCCCCGCCGACATCGACGTCGCCCAGATCTACGACGCCTTCACCCCCCTCATCCCGCTCTCCCTGGAGGGCTACGGCTTCTGCGGGCGCGGCGAGGGCGCGGCCTTCACCGAGGACGGCGCCCTCGAACGCGGCGGCCGGCTCCCGCTGAACACCGGCGGCGGCGGGCTCAGCGAGGCCTACGTGCACGGCTTCAACCTCATCACCGAAGGCGTCCGGCAACTGCGCGGCACCTCCACCGCGCAGGTGCCCGGCGCCTCGACCTGCCTGGTCACGGCGGGCGAGGGCGTCCCCACATCGGCTCTCCTGCTGAGGAGTTGAGCTCATGTCCTCCATGATGAGGGGCACCACTGACAATGGGCCGCTGCTGCCGGAGCCCGACGAGGACGGCGCGCCCTTCTGGGAGTTCGCGGCCCGCGGCGAACTCCGCGTCCAGGCCTGCGGCCTCTGCCGCGAGCTGCGGTTCCCGCCGCGCCCGTGCTGTCCTCGCTGCCAGTCCTTCGACAACGAGTGGCAGCGGATGAGCGGCCGCGGCCGGATCTGGTCGTACGTTCTGCCCCACCCGCCGCTCCTGCCCGCCTACGCCGCGCGGTCCCCTTACAACGTCGTGGTCGTGGAGCTGGCCGAGGCCCCGCGCATCCGCCTCGTCGGCAACCTCGTGGCGGCGCCGGGCGCGGACATCGACTCCGTGGACCCCGAGCAGCTCTACATCGGCGCTCCCGTGCGCGTCACCTTCGCCCGGCTCCCCGGCGGCTTCACCGTGCCGCGATGGCTGCTGGGGGCGACGTCATGAGCGGCAACGAACGAGACACCCGCCGTACGGAGGCAGCTGCGAGCGACCACAGTCCCGGGACGCAGCCGGAGGCGGCTGCGAGCGGCAGCGGCAGCGGCAGCGGCAGCGGCAGCGGCAGCGGCAGCGGCAGCGGCAGCGGCAGCGGCAGCGGCAGCGGCAGCGGCCGCCGCCGAACTCTCTGTCCTATGGCGCCGGTTCCGCTTCGACGACACTGTCCGAGCCGTCGTGCTGACCGGCGCCGGCGACCGGGCCTTCTGCACCGGCATCGACCGTTCCGCCGTCGTCCCCCAGCCGGGCTCGCCCTACTCGCTGGACGACCCCTTGCGCACCGTCGGCCCCAAGTCGGCCGACCTGTGGAAGCCGGTCGTCGCAGCGGTCGGCGGAATGGCGTGCGGAGGGGCGTTCTACCTGCTCGGCGAGGCGGAGTTCATCGTGGCCGCCGAGAACGCCACCTTCTTCGACCCGCACACGACGTACGGCATGGTCAGCGCGTACGAGACGATCCACATGGCGCAGCGCATGCCCTTCGGCGAGGCCGCCCGCCTGGCCCTGATGGGCACCGCGGAGCGGCTCTCCGCGCGGCGCGCGTACGAGATCGGCCTCGTCTCCGAGCTGACCGCGCCCGGGGAGGCCGTCGCCGCGGCCCTGCGTGCGGCCGCCGTCATCGCGGCGTGCCCGACGGAGGCGGTCCAGGGCACGGTGCGGGCGCTGTGGGCGGCGAAGGAGGCGACGCGGGAACGAGCCCTCTCCCTCGCGCCGCACCTGATCTCCCTGGGGAACCTGCCCGCGGAGGAGCAGGCACGGCTGTTCGCCTCCAGGGAGCGGGGGCACCGGCTGCGCTGAGAAGGCCCTGCCGGGCACTCGCAGCGCCGAGCGGGCTGCATCCCGCCCTGGGGGCCGCGGGGAACTGCGCGACCAGTGACGCACGACCTGCAGCCGGTCAACCGCATTCCGCGGCGCCGCGGGGCCGGCTGCCGCGACCGCATCCCCGCAATTCCGCGCCGCGTACCGTCAGCGGCGCGACGCCATCCCCGTGCCCTTGGCCGCATCCAGGGCGTACACGCAGCGGTCCTTGCTGCACGCGTACACCACGCCGCCCGCCGCAACCGGCGAGCCGGTGATCTCCCCGCCCGTGGCGAGCTTCCACCGCAGCTGGCCGCCCGCCGCGTCCACCGTGTAGAGACAGTGGTCGGCGGAGCCGAAGTGGATGCGGCCGTCGGCGATGACCGGGGAGCCCACCACGTCGCCGCCGGCGGCGAACCGCCACTTCGGCGTGCCGGTGACCGCGTCGAGCGTGTAGAGCGCGCCGCCACTGCCCAGGTGGACAGAGCCCGCCGTCACCAGCACCGGCTCCGTGGACTGCCGGGCCTCGGTGGCGATGCGCCAGCGGTCGCGGCCCGTGGCGGCGTCCAGGGCGTAGACGGTGCCCAGGTAGTCGGCGATGTAGACGCCGCCTCCGGTGACGGCGGGGCCGGGGGCGAAGGCCGGCGGGCTGAGGAACACGGCGGGCGCCTCGAAGCGCCAGCGCACGTCGCCGCGCGCCACGTCAATGGCCAGCACGCGCGTGCCCGCGGCGACGTACACGACACCGTCGGGACCGGCCAGGAGCCGTACGGGCACGCCGCCGCAGGAGGCGGTGTCGCCCACCGGGTACGACCAGCGCTCGGCGCCGGTACGGGCTTCCAGGGCCCGCAGCCGGGCGTCGGCCCAGACGTAGACCACGCCGTCGTGGACGAGTGGCCCGCAGTCCGGCGTCTCGAAGTCGGTCTGGGCGCCGCCCATCTCCCACAGCAGCTCGCCATTGGCGGCCTCCCATGCCTGGACGCCGCCGCCGCGGGTGCCCGTGACGACGGTGCCGCGGTCGGCCCGCAGGGAGTAGACCCAGCCGTCGGTGGCGAGGCGCCAGCGCTCGGCGCCGTCGGTCGCGTCCAGGGCGTAGAGCGTGGGGCCGTCGGAAGCGTGGATGCGACCGTCGGTGACTGCCATCGCCCAGGCCACGTCGCGGGTCTTGAACTGGCGCCGCCCGGTGGCCACGTCGAGGGCGTGCACCTCGAACGACGTGACGTACAGCAGCTCGCCGGCGACCGTGGGCGTGCCCCAGACGTCGTTGGACATGCGGAACCGCCAGGGCCGCCAACGCCCCTGGTCACCGGGCGCGTTGGTGGCCGCGTCGGCCGCGGGACCCGTCGCCTGGGCGGGGACGGCGGGGGCGGGAGCGGGCACTCCTGCCGGCGGGCGCACCCAGCCGGTCGCCGGACCGGTGCCCCCCGAGGAGTGCGAGTCCCGGCCGTCGGCGACCCGGGGACCCGGGCCGATGGGGACCTGCGAGCCCGCCAGCCGGACGGACGCGCCGTGCGCGGGCGGCGCCGGATAGCGGGCCGGAGGGGCGAGCGGAGCCGTACCGGCGCCGGCGCGGGAGTCGAGAGGGGCGCTCAGGCCGCCGCGCGGGTCGTGGCCGACGGGCATCGGGGAGCGGCCCGTGCCGCGCCCGTCGCCCCAGGCGGGACCGCTGTGGGCACCAGGGCCCGACGGGTCGTAGGGGGGCGCGGGGGTGGGCTGCTGCGCGGGGCGCGGTGGGGCGGCGGCCCGGCCACGGCCTCCGGCGCGGCCCGTGGCGGCCGCCGCGGGCCGCTGCCCGGCACGGCGCTGCTCGATGAGCGAGACGGCGTTGTCCGGCAGCCAGGCGGAGGCCGTGCCGCTGTCGTCGCCCCCGCCTGAGGCGAAGAGGTGCGGGGCCAGCTCGGCCTGCAGATCGGCGGGGCTGGGCCGGTGCTCGGCGGCCATCTGCATGCACGAGTCGATCAGGGGCCGCAGCTCGTCGGGCAGGCCGCTCAGGTCGGGGCCCTCGCGGAGCAGCATGAAGACGGTCTCCACGGGGTTCGCGCCGTGGAAGGGGGCGTGGCCGGTGGCCGCGAAGACGAGGGTGGAGCCGAGGGAGAAGATGTCGCTGGAGCCGGTGACGCTGCGGGAGTCCCGCGCCTGCTCGGGCGACATGTAGGCGGGCGTGCCGACGGCGACGTTGGTCATCGTCAGCCGGGTGTTGGAGACGCCGGAGGCGATGCCGAAGTCGATGACGCGCGGGCCGTCCTCCACGACCAGCACGTTCGACGGCTTCAGGTCGCGGTGGACGAGGCCGGCGCCGTGGATGGACTGCAGGGCCTCGGCGATGCCGGCCGCGAGCCAGCGCACGGCCTGGGCGGGCAGGGGCCCGCACTCGTTGACGATCTCCTCGAGGGAGGGCGCGGGCACGTACGCGGTGGCGAGCCACGGCACGGCGGCGCGCGGGTCGGCGTCGACGACGGCCGCGGTGTAGAAGCCGCTGACCGCGCGGGCCGCCTCCACCTCGCGGGTGAAGCGCACCCTGAAGAGCTGATCCTCGGCGAGCTCCGTGCGCACCGTCTTGATCGCCACCCGCCGGCCGGACGCCGAGCGGGCGAGATAGACCAGCCCCATGCCACCGGCACCGAGTCGGCCGAGCACCTCGAACGGGCCGATCCGTCTCGGGTCGTGCTGCGTAAGCTGCTCCACCACTGACCTGCCACCTCCCCGTCGGGGCTTGAAGGGTTTCAGCCCCGTGCAGCGTCTCACCGCGAATTATCCCGGGGTACGCATGCTGATTCTTCCTGGCGAACGACGCGGTGGCGAAACCGGGTCGCGCTTCACCTTCTCTCCACCACATGCGGAACGACTCGTCCCGCGCCTCCTACCCCCGCTTCCCGTGCGTGACCCGCCGCCGTCCCCGGGAACTTCCGCCATGCCCCGCGGGGTGTGTCACGACTGCCACCGTAGCGGGCGGAGGGGGTCTTCCGGCGGGCCTGTGGACAACCGTGCGAAGGGTCTCCGGTGAGCATTGTCCACAGGCTGTTGATAAGAGGATTCACCGGTACGGGCCAATCCCCGGCGATCTTCCAAGAGTCCCCCGCAACCCCTCTGAGCTGGCCTTACACCCCACTTCAGACCCCTGCCCCCATTTGCATGCGGCCGGATCGCGCTCCGATCACCCCTCGGTAAGCTGACGGCATGACAGGACAAGTACGCACCGTCGACGGCCGCGTGGCCGGTCGGCGCGGCCAGGCGACGCGGCAGAAGCTGCTCGACTGCCTCAGCGAAATGCTCAGCTCCTCTCCCTACCGCGACGTCAAGGTCATCGACGTCGCCCGCAAGGCCGGCACCTCGCCCGCGACCTTCTACCAGTACTTCCCGGACGTCGAGGGCGCCGTCCTCGAGATCGCCGAGGAGATGGCGAAGGAGGGCGCGGGCCTGACCGGGCTCGTCGCCGGGCGGTCCTGGGTCGGCAAGTCCGGCTGGCAGGCCGCCGAGGAGCTCGTGGACGGCTTCCTCGGGTTCTGGCGCAAGCACGACGCCATCCTCCGGGTGGTCGACCTCGGGGCGGCCGAGGGCGACAAGCGGTTCTACAAGATCCGCATGAAGATCCTCAACGCCGTCACCAGCTCCCTCACGGACTCCGTCAAGGAGCTCCAGTCCAAGGGCAAGCTGGACAAGGACGTGAACCCCGCGGCGATCGCCGGGTCGCTCGTCGCCATGCTCGCCGCGGTGGCCTCGCACCAGAAGGGCTTCCAGAGCTGGGGCGTCAAGCAGGCCGAGCTCAAGCCGAACCTGGCCCTCCTCGTCCACCTGGGCATCACGGGCAAGAAGCCGACGAAGTAGCGTCCGGCGGCTTCCAGCGCACTCCGGCACCTCGTACGTCTGCGCGTCCGTACCCCTGCACGTCCTGTCATCGCAGCGGCGGGCCCCCACCGGCCGGGCCCGGAGGGGGCCCGCCGCCGTGATTTTCAACGGCTACGTCATTTTCACCGGCTACCGGCCGGTCACCGCCGCTCCAGCCGGAACAGCCGGATCTCCCGTTCCACGCGCGCCTGGTAGCGCGCGTACGGCGGCCAGAACGCCACCACGCCCGCCCACGCGGCCTCCCGCTCGGCGCCGCGCAGCAGCCTCGCCCGCACCGGCACGTCACTCCCCTTCCAGCTGATCTCCGCCTCCGGGTGCGCCAGCAGGTTCGCCGACCACGCAGGGTGACCCGGGCGCCCGAAGTTGCTCCCCACGAGCACCCATGCGACCGGCGCGCCCCTCGGGCCCTCCGGCATGCAGGCGAGCGGCGTGCGCCGCGGCAGTCCGGTACGGGCACCCGTCGACGTGAGCACCAGGCCGGGCAGCAGGCGATTGCTGAGCAGCGTCCTGCCGCCCGTCAGCCGGTGCACCGCGCGGTCCAGGGCCGGGACGCAGTGCGGCGCGATCCTCGCGAACGTGCGGGTCGACGAGACCCGCTGCACCATGCGCTCCACGCGCTCCGCCGCGGCGGCCTTCACGGGGCCACCGCTTCCCGGTCCGTCCGCCCGGCAAACAGGCCTGCGAGATCCGCGGCCCGGGCCCGCAGCCGGTCCGGGGGCCCGAAGAGCAGGCCGTCCGAAGCAGCCCGTTTGAAGTACAGCTGGACGTCGTGCTCCCACGTCACCCCGATACCTCCATGAAGCTGGACGGCCTCCGCGGCCACCGACTGCAACGTCTCCAGGGCCTGCGCGAGGGCGACCCCTGCGTCTCCCGCGTCCCCGCCGGATCCGCCCGAGGCGCGCGAGCCGCCCGAGCCGTCGCCCGGCGCGGCGGGCGCCGCCTCCCCAGCCGCCCATGCCGCGTAGTAGGCGGCAGAACGCGCGGCCTGCACGGACACGTACAGGTCGGCCAGACGGTGCTTGACGGCCTGGAAGGACCCGATCGGCCGCCCGAACTGCTCACGCGTCCGCACGTGTTCGATTGTTCGCTCCAGCGCCCGGTCCGCCGCGCCAACGGCCTCCGCGGCCAGCATCGCCGCGACGCTCGTGCCCAGCCGGGCCAGCGCCTCCGGCACCCCGCCGTCCGCGCCGCCGAGAAGGTCGGCCTCCGCGTCCCGTAACTCGACACAGGCCTGCGGCCGCGTCTCATCCAGGGCGGTCAGGCGCGTACGGCGCACCCCTCGGGCCACGCCGGGCCGCAGGACAAACAGCAGCGTGCGGCCGCGCACGTACCCGCCCGCCCGCGCAGCCACCAGCAGCAGCCCCGCGCTGTGCCCGTCGAGGACCTGCGCGGCCTCCCCGTACAGCCGCCAGCCCTGCCCCTCCCCCGCCTGCCGCGCCTGTATGCCGCCGGTCCTGCTGCCCCCGGCCCACGCGCCGTCCGGGGGCCCGGTGAGGCCGAGCGCCGCGGGGAGCGAGGCGCAGGGCAGCGCGAGGGCCCCTGTCAGCTCGCCGGAGGCGATACGGGGCAGCAGTTCGGTGCGCTGGGCGCGCGTGCCCAGCGCGGCGATCAGAGGGGCCACGAGACCCGCCGTGGCGAACAGCGGGGACGGCAGCAGCGCCCGGCCCGTCTCCTCGCAGGCGAGTGCGAGCTCCGTGGGGCCGCAGCCCACGCCTCCGTAGTGCCGCTCGACGGCCAGCCCGGGCAGCCCCAGCTGTTCGGCCAGCTGCCGCCACAGCGTCGCGTCGTGGCCGGCCCGGGTGCGGACGGCGGCCCGGAGCTCCTCCGGCCCGCAGCGCTTGAGCAGCAGCTCGCGCAGGGTGCGCCGGATCTCGCCCTGCTCCTGGGTGAACGCGGCGTCCATGGACAACACCCTCCCGGGATCTGACGGGCCGTCATCTTAAGTCCGGCAACCCGACTTTCCCAGCCCTTATCTGATGTAGCGTCAGTTCATGGCTGCTGTCCGCACGGCTGTCCGCCGCACCCGCAGGGTCGCCGTCGTCGGCGTCGCGCTCTCGGACTGCGGGCGGGTCGACTCCGCCACGCCCTACGACCTGCACGCGCAGGCGGCCCGGCGCGCCCTCGCCGACTCCGGGCTCGCCAAGGCCTCCGTCGACGGCCTCGCCTCCGCCGGGCTGGGCACCCTGGCCCCCATGGAGATCGCCGACCACCTGGGGCTGCGTCCCGCATGGGCCGACTCGACCTCGGTCGGCGGCGCGACCTGGGAGGTCATGGCGGCCCACGCCGCCGACGCCATCGCCGCAGGCCACGCGAACGTCGTCCTTCTGGTCTACGGCTCCACCGCCCGCGCCGACCTCAAAGCGGGCCGCCGCACCGCCGGACTCTCCCTGGGCACGCGCGGCCCGCTGCAGTTCGAGGCGCCGTACGGGCACACGCTCATCGCCAAGTACGCCATGGCCGCACGCCGCCACATGCACGAGTACGGCACCACCCTTCAACAGTTTGCCGACATCGCCGTTCAAACCCGCGCCAACGCCTTTCATAATCCGCACGCCATGTACCGCGACCCGATCACCATCGACGACGTCCTGGACGGCCCGGTGATCGCCGACCCGTTCACCAAGCTCCAGTGCTGCATCCGGTCCGACGGCGGGTGCGCCGTCCTGCTCGCGGGCGAGGACTACACCGCGGACGCCGCCCGCCCGCCGGTGTGGGTGCTGGGCGCCGGTACGGCCGTGTCCCACACGTCGATGTCGGAGTGGGAGGACTTCACCGTCTCCCCCGCCGCGCGCTCAGGACGCCTGGCCTTCGAGCGCGCGGGGGTCACCCCCGCTGAGGTGGACGTGGCCGAGCTGTACGACGCGTTCACCTATATGACGCTGGTGACCCTGGAGGACCTCGGCTTCTGCGCCAAGGGCGAGGGCGGCGCCTTCGTGGAGCACGGCAGGCTCACCGTCGGCGGCGGGCTGCCGGTCAACACCGACGGCGGCGGCCTCTCCGCCTGCCACCCCGGGATGCGGGGCCTGTTCCTCCTGGTCGAGGCCGTACGGCAGCTACGGGGCGAGGCCGAGGCGGGCCGCCAGGTCCGCAGGCGGGACGGAGAGCTCCCGAGAGTCGCCGTGGCCTCGGGCACGGGCGGCTGGTTCTGCTCCGCTGGGACACTGATCCTGGCGCGCGACTGAGCGCGCCCGTCGCGCGGGCCCCTCACCTCACCCGGTTGGATGGCCCCATGAGCGACGCCGACGCATCGGACGACACCCGTCAGCAGGACTTCCGCACCCTCCTGCGCTCCCTCCCCGTGTGGGACACGGAGCTGCCGCACTTCGACCCCGCCACCGCCCCCGCCGACCCGCTGCCCCTCTTCCAGCAGTGGCTGTCCGAGGCGGCCGCCGCCGGGTCCCCGGAGCCGCACACGATGACGCTCGCCACCGCGGACGCCACCGGCCGCCCCTCCGTGCGGACCCTGATGCTCCACGACGCCGACGAACACGGCTGGCACTTCGCCACCCACCGCACGAGCCGCAAGGGCCGCGAGCTGGCCGCACGGCCGGAGGCGGCGCTGGGCTTCTACTGGCCGGCGGTCGGCCGTCAGGTCCGCGTCCAGGGCACGGTGACGGCCGCGGGCGCCGAGGAAAGCCGGGCGGACCTGGCGAAGCGGTCCACGGGCGCGCTGGCGGCAGCGCTCGTGGGCAGGCAGAGCGAGGTGCTCTCCTCGTACGAGGAGCTGGAGCGGGCTTCGGACGCGGCCTGGGAGCGGGCCAGCCGCGAGCCGGACGCTCCGGTCGGCAGCTGGACGCTCTACGTCCTGCAGGCGCAGGAGGTCGAGTTCTTCCAGGGTGACGCCCGGCGCCGCCACGTGCGCCTGAACTACCGCCGCAGCCCGTCCGCGGAGAGCGGCTGGGCCACCGAGCTGCTCTGGCCCTGAGCGGGGGCCGGGACGAGTGTGAAGACCGGCACGGAAAGGGGTGGCCGCCCTGCCGGCAGCGCCCCTTCCAGTATCCGGAAGGTGACGGTGAGCGGCATACCGATGCGCAGTTCGCCCTCCTCGCAGCCGACTATTTCGGTCATCATCCGCGGGCCTTCGGCGAGGTCCACCACGGCCGCCGTGTAGGGCAGCCGTCCGCCGAAGGGCGGCAGGTCGTTCACATGGACCACTGACCAGGTGTAGAGCACGGCACGGCCGCTCGCCGCCTCCCAGACGACGTCCTCGCTCCAGCAGCGCGGGCAGAACTCCCGGGGATAGTGGTGCGCCTGCCCGCAGCCGGCCGCGCGGCACCGGCGCACGAGCAGCCGGCCCCGGCCCGCCGCCTCCCAGTAGGGACGGGTGAAGGCGTCGGCTTCCGGAACGTCGAATCGCGGCACGGTCGGCGCAGGCGGCCGATTCGCATGCAATGCCTCAACCCCCTTGCATTTCCGGGCCCCTTTCCGGGCATCAGCCCTGCCCCGGCCCTCCGTTTGTTTGCCCGCAGCGCCATTCCTGACAGAACGTCAGATCTGTAGCCTGACTATACGTCAGCTTGTCGGCCATTTAGCAGGAGTGGACGAGACACGATGCTTGGATCGACTCACGGCACCCTCACCACCACCTCCCGACCGGCCCGCGTGGTGGCCTGCGGCGAGCGTCCTGGCCCCGCCGTCCACGGCCAGGCCGACGGCGCCGAGGACGTCGACGTCAGCGGCAGGCCGCTGCGCTCGGATATCCCCGACCTGGACCGGCTCTTCCGCCCCGAGACCGTCGCGGTCGTCGGCGCCTCGGACGCCGAGGGCCGCCCCAACACCGGCATCACACGGCAGCTCCTCGCCTGGTCCGAACGCGTCGGCGCACGCTTGCACCCCGTACACCCCACCCGTACCTCCGTCTTCGGCCTCCCCTGCCACCCCTCCGTCCGCGACCTGCCCGAACGCGTCGATCTCGCCGTCCTCCTCGTGGGCGACCCGCTCCCCGTCCTGGAGGAGCTCGACGGCGCCAAGGCCGCCTTCGCCGTGGCCTTCGCGGGCGGATTCGCCGAGACCGGACCGGCGGGCGCCGCCGCCCAGGCCGTCCTCGCGGACGCCGCCCGGCGCTCCGGCGTCCGCCTCCTCGGACCGAACACCAACCTCAACGCCTTCGAGCACTTCCGCGAGGACCTCGACGGCCCCGCCATCGCGCTGATCACCCAGTCAGGCCACCAGGGCCGCCCGGTCTTCGCCCTCCAGGAGCTCGGCATCCGGCTCTCCCACTGGGCACCGACCGGCAACGAAGCCGACCTGGAGTGCGCGGACTTCATCTCCTACTTCGCCGCCCGGCCCGAGGTCGGAGCGATCGCCGCGTATGTGGAAGGGCTCAAGGACGGCCGCTCGTTCCTGCTCGCCGCGGACCGGGCCGCCCGGCACAAGGTGCCCGTCGTCGCCGTCAAGGTCGGCCGCACCGAAGCCGGCGCCCGCACCGCCGCCTCCCACACCGGCAAGCTGACGGGCGCGGACGACGTGGTGGACGCCGCCATGCGGCAGTTCGGCGTGATCCGCGTCGACAGCCTGGACGAGCTGCAGGACACCGCGGCCCTGCTCGCCCGCGCCCGGCCGCCCAAGGCCCCCGGCGTCGCCGTCTATTCGATCTCGGGCGGCACCGGCGCCCACTTCGCCGACCTGGCCACGGCCGCCGGCCTCGCGCTCCCGGCCCTCTCCGCCGCGAAGCAGGACGAGCTCCACCAGTGGATACCGGAGTACCTGAGCGTCGCCAACCCCGTCGACTGCGGCGGCCACCCCGTCGGCGACGAGCGCGGACGCAAGATCATCGACGCACTGCTGGACGACCCCTCCGTGGGCGTCCTCATCTGCCCTGTCCCCGGCCCCTTCCCTCCCATGAGCGACCGGCTCGTCCGGGACCTCGTCGCCGCGGCGGAGCGGACGGACAAGCTGGTCTGCGTCGTCTGGGGCTCCCCGGTCGGCACCGAGGACGCCTATCGCACCACCCTGCTCGGTTCCTCGCGCGTGGCCACCTTCCGCACCTTCTCCAACTGCATCACCGCCGTAAGCGCCTACCTCGCCCACCACCGCTTCACCGACGCGTACCACTCCCCCTTCGACACCGCGCCCCGCACCCCGTCCCCCTCGGCCCGCAAGGCGCAGGAGCTCATGCGCCCGGGCGAACAGCTCAGCGAGCACGCGGCCAAGCAGCTGCTGCGCGCGTACGGCATACGCGTACCGCGCGAGCAGCTGGTGACCAGCGCGGCCGCCGCCGTGCGGGCCGCCGGGCTCGTGGGCTATCCCGTGGTGATGAAGGCGTCGGGCCCGCAGCTCGCCCACAAGACCGAACTGGGCCTGGTCAAGATCGGCCTGACCTCGGCCAGCCAGGTCCGCGACGCCTACCGCGAGCTCACCGACATCGCCCGCTACGAGGGGCTGCCGCTGGACGGCATCCTCGTCTGCCAGCTCGTGGGGCGCGGGGTGGAGATGGTCGTCGGCATCTCCCCCGACAGCCTGTTCGGCCCGACGGTGACCGTCGGCCTGGGCGGGGCGCTGGTGGAGGTCCTGCACGACACGACCGTCGCCGTGCCGCCTTTCGGAGAGGACCACGCACGCGCGATGCTCGGAGAACTGCGCGGGCGTGCCCTGCTCAACGGCGTCCGGGGGGCGCCCCCGGCCGACGTGGACGCGCTCGTGGAGACCGTCCTGCGCGTCCAGCGCATGTCCCTGGAGCTGGGCGGGGCACTTGCCGAGCTCGACATCAACCCTCTGGTGGTGCTGGAGCGCGGTCAGGGCGCCGTGGCCCTGGACGCGCTCGCCTTCTGCCACTGAACAGCGCGCGGCAGCGCGTAGAAGCAGGAGAACCCCCATGTCCCTCTCCCCCCGTGACAAACCGCGGGACAACCCGCTCGAACACAGCGGTCCCGATGACTCAGTGATACTCCACACCACTGACAACGGGGTCTCGTGGATCACGCTGAACCGGCCCGAAGTCATGAATGCCATCGCCCCTGAGCAGCGCGAATGCCTGATTTCCGAGTTGCTCCGGGCCTCCGCCGACCCGTCCGTCAGAGCCGTCGTCATCACCGCCACGGGCGCCGCGTTCTGCGCCGGGGCTGACCTGCGTGCCACCCCTTCGAGCGCAATGGACCCGGCCGTCCCTGGAGTATCAGCAGCCTCCGTCGCCTCGGGCCGGCTGCCCGGCGACGTGGCCCGTACGATCCGCCGGGGCGCGCAGCGGCTGATCGCCGCGGTGCTGGACTGCGAGAAACCCGTGATCGCCGCCGTGAACGGCACCGCCGCCGGCCTGGGCGCCCACCTCGCGCTGGCCTGCGATCTCGTCCTGGCCGCCGAATCCGCCACCTTCGTGGAGGTGTTCGTCCGCCGCGGCCTGGTTCCCGACGGCGGCGGCGCGTACCTCCTGCCGCGGCTGGTGGGGCCGCAGCGGGCGAAGGAGCTGATGTTCTTCGGTGACGCCCTCACCGCCGCCGAGGCGGAGCGGATGGGGCTGGTCAACCGTGTCGTGGCCGGGGCGGGGCTGGCCGCGACGGCCAGCTCGTGGGCCGAGCGCCTGGCCACCGGCCCGACGCGGGCACTCGCCCTCACCAAGCAACTGGTCAACGCCTCGCTGGACAGTGACCGTACGGCGGCGTTCGCGGCCGAGGCCGCCGCCCAGGAGATCAACATGACGACGGAGGACGCGCAGGAGGGCGTCAACAGCTTCCTCGAACACCGCAGCCCCGTCTACCGCGGACACTAGAACGCCGAAGGCCCTCGCGCGGCGTCGCACGAAACCCTTCAAAGCTGACGCTCCATCAACTTCAATGGGTCCATGATGGGACACGCAGGCATGGCCGCCCTCGCCGTCCGCTATCTGCGGCCCGCCGGCCCACCGGCACCCGAGACGCGGCCGCCCGACCCGATGCCCCGCCCGGCACTGCGGGCCGTCCGAGCGGACGAACAGCCTCCGCCCGCGCCGCGGGAACTGCGCCGCGTCCTCGGCCGGTTCGCCAGCGGCGTCACCGTGATCACCGCACCCGGAGCCGGCGGCGAGCCCCCCGCCGGCTTCGCGTGCCAGTCCTTCGCCTCGCTCTCCCTCGACCCGCCGCTCGTGGTCTTCATGGTGGGCCGTACGTCGACGACATGGCCGCGCATCGCACGTGCCGGAGTCTTCTGCGTCAACATCCTGGGCGCCGGGCAGGGCGCACTCTGCCGGGCCTTCGCGGTCAGCGGCGCAGAGGCTGCCGACAAGTTCGCGGGCGTGCGGCACAGCCCTGCGCCCGTGACGGGCTCACCCCTGCTCGCGGGCGTGCCCGCATGGGTCGACTGTGAGATCCACGCCGTGCACACCGGCGGGGACCATCTCATCGTCGTGGGGCGCGTCGAGGCCCTGGGCGCGGAGGAGGACGAGGGAGGAGACGGGGACGAGAGCACGGACGAGAACGGGCCGCTGATCTTTCACAGGAGCACGTTCGGGAGGTTCACCGCCTTCGACGCGTGACGCCCGCCTCCTGCCCGCTCCTTACGTCCTCGCCACTTCTTGGCTTACTCGCCGCTTCTTGGCTCCCTCGCTACTTCTTGTGCTTGACGATCTTCGTCAGTACGTACCGCTTGCCCGAGCCCGGCTTGCCGATCTCGTGGTACAGCCGCGGCTCCTTGGCGGTGCCGCTGACGCTCCAGTTGCGCTTGAGCTCGCACGAGCCGATGCGCAGGGACATGCCCTCGATCTTCCCGCCGCCCTTGACCGGCTTCCATGTGCCCGCGCCGTCGCAGTCCGTCGGCCTGTCCTTGCCGGTGCCGTCCCACACGTAGTTGTCGAGCCCGTCGGCCACCGCCGCGCCGTCCTCGGCCAGCCTGACCGTCCCGCCGCGGCCGTCGGTCCAGGTGCCCGCCAGCTGCTCTGTGTCGAACCGGGGCGGCTGGTAGACGCTGACCAGGCCGGTGCCGTAGACCGCAGCGCCCACCGCACCGACGGCGAGCCAGGCGAGGGCTCCGTCGCGCGACACCCTCCGCGCCATGCGCGTGGCCCGCCCCTCGCGTACGCGTCGGCCGGCGGCTCCGGCGATCAGGGTGGCGGGCAGCAGGGCAGCCGTGAGGGAAGCCCACCACAGGAGGTACTTCACGGGGGACGCGGGAGAGAGGCTGCCGAGCGCCGACACCCCGCCGAACACGGCCACCGCAACGGCCGACACGACGGGCACCGCAGCTGCGTTCCACAGCGGGCCCTCGCGGCGCCCGGGGCGCCGAGTGACGCGCCGGGCGAGCGCCAGGGCCGGCATGACGGCCACAGCCGTGACGAAGCCGCTGACGAGGACACTGAGCAGAGCGACGACGAACACGACGGCGGCGATCATCATGAGGCCGTGGGGCAGGCCTTCGTGCTCACGCGAGAGCATCACGAGGACGCCGAGGGTCCCCGCGACCGCGACCTCCGCGCACAGCCCGGCCATCGACGCGCAGAACGCCGCGCCGAAGCCGTCCGGGTGCATCACATGCCCCTGCGCCCGAGGCGTCTCCTCGGATCCAGAGCCGGAGCCGGACCCTGTCCCCGCCCCGGTCCGGGACACGGCTTCGGCCCCGTCCCCGGACTCCGCCTTCGCGTCGGCCGGCGCCGCTTTCGGTACCGCGCCCGGCCCAGCCTGCTGTGTCATCGCTGCCCCTCTCTCCAAGAAGGATTCCCCCAGCGGCTGAGAGGTTGCTTTCGCCGGCCGAATGATCCGCCTTGCTCCGACTTGCCCTGATGCAGACGGGCCGGACCCGGGTGCCGGAAGCATCAGGGCGTGGCATGAACAAACAACACATCCGGGCGCAGGGCGGCGCAAGACCTCCGGTGCCGATCGCAGCCGGGATCACACCTCCGCTGCGGCCGGCAGCCCGGCCGCTGCCCGTGGGCGCCTGCGGATGACCAGGGCCATGAGCGCCGCCACGGCGCACAGCGCGCCCGAGGCGTACCAGACGACGTCGTACGAACCGAAGGCGTCACGGGCCAGCCCGCCGAGGAACGCCACCACAGCGGCACCGACCTGGTGGGAGGCGAGCACCCAGCCGAAGACGATCGCACTGTCCTCGCCGTAGTGCTCGCGGCACAGGGCGATGGTGGGCGGCACGGTGGCGACCCAGTCGAGCCCGTAGAAGACGATGAAGAAGACCATCGGAGGGTGCACGGAGGGCGCCAGCAGCATCGGCAGGAACATCAGGGAGATGCCGCGCAGTCCGTAGTAGACGGCGAGCAGCCTGCGCGCCTCGAACCGGTCGGTGAACCAGCCGGAGGCGATGGTCCCGACGACGTCGAGGACGCCGATCACGGCGAGCAGGCCCGCGGCCGCCGTCATCGGCATGCCGTGATCGTGCGCGGCCGGCACGAAGTGGGTCTTCACCAGGCCGTTCGTGGTCGCGCCGCAGATCGCGAAGGTCCCCGCGAGGAGCCAGAAGGGGCCGGTGCGGACGGCGTCGAGCAGTGCCCTGACCGCACGCCGCGCGGCACCGGGCATGGGGGCCGGCTTCGGTACGGGGGTGTCGCTGCCGTAGGGGGCGAGGCCCACGTCCGCAGGGTGGTCGCGCAGCAGCAGCCACACGAACGGGACGACGACGAGGGCGGCGACGGACACCGTCACGGCGGCCGGTCGCCAGTCGTGGTGTTCGACGATCCAGGAGAGCAGGGGGAGGAAGACCAGCTGCCCGGAGGCTCCGGCCGCCGTAAGGATGCCGGTGACGAGACCGCGGCGGGCGCTGAACCACCGGTTGGTCACGGTCGCCGCGAAGGCCAGGGCCATCGAGCCGCTGCCGAGCCCGACGAGCACGCCCCAGCACAGCACGAGCTGCCAGGCGGCTGTCATGAAGACCGTCAGCCCGGCTCCTGCCGCGATCACGGTCAGGGCACAGGCGACGACCTTGCGGATGCCGAAGCGGTCCATCAGGGCGGCGGCGAACGGCGCCGTGAGCCCGTACAGGGCGAGGTTGACGGAGACGGCGAACCCGATCGTGCCGCGCGACCAGCCGAACTCCCCGTGGAGCGGCTCGATCAGCAGGCCGGGCAACGAGGCGAACCCCGCCGCACCGATGATCGTCACGAAGGTGACGGCGGCCACCGACCACGCGCGGTGGATGCGGCGCCGCCCGGGGCCCGTGACGGCGGGGCCGGGGCCTGCGGAGGTGCTCTCCGGGTGGGTGGGACGTCCGGTTGTCTGGGTCACGCCCTCAGCATCGGGAGCGGCTTCCCACCGGACGAGTGGCCGAAGGGACAGCATCCGCAAGGATCGGGCCACGCGGGTTGTCTGCCGACAGGTACCCGGGTCCCGGCGGGCCCCGTGGTCCGGGCGGGCTTGTCAGTGGCAGGCCGTAAGGTGACGAAAACGGCTCTTGCACGCGCCGGAGAGACGGGGGGAATGTCGTGGGCGGGCAAACGGAACGCTTCGGGGGTGAACGGGAATTGACGCAGCAGACCACGCGGACCAGCAGGATCACCCGCTCCGACCAGCATCCCGACGCCCCTCCGCACCGGGTCGCCATCCTCGCCCTGGCCGGAGTGATCCCCTTCGAGCTCTCCATCCCGTACCGGATCTTCGGCAAGGCCACGACCTCGTCCGGAGATCCGCTGTACGAGGTGGTGACCTGCGCGCTGGCCGCCGGGCCGGTCCCCACCGACGCCGACTTCTCCATCAACGTCGACCTGGGCCCTGAGGCTCTGGCCGAGGCCGACACGATCGTCGTCCCCGCCTCGTACGAGTTCGGTCCGCCGTACGACGAAGGGCGGCTCGGCGACGAACTGGCCGGTGCGCTGGCCCGCATACGTCCCGGCACGCGCATGGTGTCGATCTGCACCGGCTCGTACGTCCTCGCGGCCGCAGGCCTTCTCGACGGGCGGCCCGCCACCACGCACTGGTCCAGCACGCAGCGCTTCCAGCGGATGTTCCCCTCCGTGCGCGTGGACGCCGACGTGCTCTTCGTGGACGACGGCGACGTGCTGACCTCGGCCGGGGTGGCCTCCGGCATCGATCTCTGCCTGCACATCGTGCGGCGCGACCACGGCACCGCCGTTGCGAACGAGGTTGCCCGGCGCAGCGTCGTCCCGCCGCACCGCGACGGCGGCCAGGCGCAGTACATCCAGCGGCCGGTGCCCGAGCCTCAGCTCGCGACGACCACGGGGGCGCGCGCCTGGGCCCTGGGGCGGCTGGAGCAGCCGATCCAGCTGCGCGACATGGCGGAGCAGGAAGCCATGAGCGTCCGGACGTTCACGCGCCGCTTCCGTGAGGAAGTCGGCATCAGCCCGGGCCAGTGGCTGACCCAGCAGCGGGTCGAGCGAGCGCGGCACTTGCTGGAGGACAGCGACCTGTCCGTGGACCAGGTGGCGCGGAGCGCCGGGTTCGGCACGGCCGCCTCGATGCGGCAGCACCTGCAGGCGGCGCTCGGCGTGTCCCCCACTGCCTACCGGCGCACGTTCCGTGCGGTGACAGTCGCCTCCCGACGCTGACCAGCGGTGGCCTCGGCAGCGGCCGGTCAGCGGAACGTGAGGACGGCGCGGGAGACGCGTCCGTGGAGGGTGTCGTCCGCGGCGCGGGCGAAGTCCTCGACTGGGTAGGTCCTGGTGACGAGTTCGTCCAGGAGAAGGCGTCCTTCCCGGTAGAGCCCGGCATAGCGGGGGATGTCGCACTGGGGACTCGAGGAGCCGTAGCGGCAGCCCAGGATCGCTTTGTCGAGGAAGAGGGAGTCCACGCGGAAGGACGCCTCGGCCCCGGCGGGCGGTACGCCGAGCAGCACCGCCTGCCCGTGCCTGCCGAGGAGGTCGACCGCCTGCCGGACGAGCCCGGTGTGGCCGACGCATTCGAAGGCGTGGTCGGCGCCGTCCGGGAGGATCTCGCGCACGGCCGCCGGGCTGCCGGGGGACGTGGAGGCGTCGACGAAGTGGGTGGCGCCGAACTGCCGGGCTGCCGCTTCCTTGCGCGGGTCGGTGTCGACGGCCACGGCGACCGACGCCCCGGCGATGCGGGCGCCCTGCAGGACGTTGAGCCCGATGCCGCCGGCGCCGATGACGACGACGGATTCGCCGGGGCGGACGCGGGCACGGTTGAGTACGGCGCCGACGCCGGTCAGGACGCTGCAGCCGATCAACGCCGCCGAGGTCAGCGGCATGCTCTCGGGAATCCTCACCGCCTGGACGGCTTTGACGACGGTGCGTTCGGCGAAGACGGAGCTTGCGGCGAAGTGGAAAAGCCGCTCACCCCTCCGGGTGAAGGGCCGGGTGGGCTTGCCGATCGATTCGCGGCACATCGTCGGGCGGCCCCTGCCGCACTCGCTGCAGACACCGCAGGCGGCGAGCGTCGACAGCGCCACGTGATCGCCGGGCGCGACGTGCGCGACGCCGGGGCCGGTCGCCTGGACCACGCCCGCGCCCTCGTGCCCGAGGACCACGGGGACGGGGTACGGGATCGTGCCGTCGACGACCGAGAGGTCGCTGTGGCAGAGCCCGGCGGCCGCAACGGAGACCAGGACCTCGTCGGGGCCGGGCTCCCGGACCTCCAGATCGTCGGCGACCAGGGGCTGTTTACCGTCGAAGATGACGCCTCGCACGGCTGGGGTCCTCTCGCGAGTCGGAAGGAACAGGGGCGGGCCGGACCGGGTCTGTGGATGGGTTCGCGGGCTCAGGAGGCCCAGACGACCGACTGGAGTTCGCTGTAGGCGTGCAGTCCGAACGAACCGCCGTCCCGGCCGACGCCGCTCTCCTTGAAGCCGCCGAAGGGCGTCTCGGGGTGCCGCTGCACGGTGTTGATGCCGACGTTGCCGCTGCGGAGGCGGGCGGCGACGGCCCAGGCGCGGGCGGCGTCGGCGCTGAACACGTAGTCGTGGAGGCCGTAGGACGTGCTGTTGGCAATGCGTACAGCGTCCTCGTCGTCCTCGAAGGGGAGGGCGACGACGACGGGACCGAACAACTCCTCGCGGGCGACGGCGCTTTGCGGGTCGACGTCGGCGATCAGGGTGGGGGCGACGTAGAAGCCGGGCTTGATGTCCGGGCGGGTGCCGCCGGCGACGATGCGCGCGCCTTCCGACCGGGCCCGCGCGATGTACGCCTCCACCCGGTCGCGCTGGGCGGCGGAGATCAGCGGGCCCACCACCGTCGAGTTATCCACAGGGTCCCCGACGGTCAGCGTTCGCGCGTAACGTTGAAGACCGGCGACGACCTCCTCGTACAGCGCGCGCTGTACGAGCACCCGGGTCGGCGCCGTGCAGATCTGTCCGCTGTGGAAGGACCAGACCGAACCGACCGCCCGTATAGCCGACTTGAGCACGTCACGGTCGGCATCCCCCAGGACGATGGCCGCGCCCTTGCCGCCGAGCTCGAGAAGGGTGCGCTTCATCGACCTCCCCGCGGCTTCGGCGATCTGTTTTCCGACGGCGGTGGATCCGGTGAAGCTGATCATGTCGATGCCGGGGTGGGACACCAGCGCCTGCCCCGTGCCCGGACCCGAGCCCGTGACGATGTTGAAGACGCCGTCCGGGAGGCCGGCCTCCCGGAGGATCGGGCCCAGCGACAGGCAGCACAGGGGGTCCTGCGGCGCCGGTTTGGCGACGACGGCGTTTCCCATGGCCAGGGCGGGCGCGAGCTTGCCCACGAGGTTGACGAGCGGAAAGTTGTAGGAGGTGATGCAGGCGACGACGCCCACGGGGCGTCGGACCGCGGCGGCGCCCATCAGGCCGCCGGGTGCGAGCGGGCTGCCCTGGACGGGGTGCGGCGCGAGCGGGAGGACCGCCGGCTCGACCGCTCCCCGGGCGTAGCGGCGGAAGCGGTCCACCGCCACGGGCAGTTGCAGGGTCGAGGTGACGCGCGCCGTCGCGCCCGTCTCGGCCTGGAGCAGGGGCAGGAGCTCCGCTTCGTGTTCACCGATCAGTTCCGCTGTCCGGTCCAGTACGGCCGCGCGCTCGCGCGGGTCCGTACGGGACCAGCCGTCCTGCGCGGCTTGCGCGGCGGTCACGGCGGCGGCGACCTCGGCGGGGGTCGCCTCCGGCGCCGCCCCGACGACCTGCTCGGTCGCCGGATTGACAACTGGATAGTGACCCTTTTCCGGCGTGCGCCACGACCCGCCGATCCAGTTCCCGTACTTCTTCGTGCCGTACGCCGTCATGTCCCCCGCGGTCATGTCGTCCGCCGTCATGTCATCCGCGGTCATGGACGAGGCTCCTTCGGCAGGCCGAGCACGCGCTCGGCGATGATGGTGCGCTGCGTCTCGGCCGACCCGCCGTAGATCGTGTCGGCCCGCGAGAAGAGGAACAGGCGCTGCAGGGCGTCGAGTTCGTACGGGCGTTCGTCGCTCCAGCGGTGCGGCCCGACGGCGGCGGGCGGGCCCTGTACCTGCACGGCCAGTTCGCCGAGGCGCTGGTGCCAGCTACCCCAGAGCAGTTTGGCGACGCTGGGTGCGCCGGGGAGGTCCGTGCCGCCCAGGGCCCGCAGGGCGGTCCAGCGCATGGTCCGCAGCTCTGCCCACTGCCGTACGAGCCGGTCGCGCACCGCCGGTTCCGCTGCGGCTCCGGTCTCCAGGGCGAGGCGGACGATGCGGGCGAGTTCTTCGGCGAAGCCGATCTGCTGGGCGAGAGTGGCCGGCCCCCGCTCCCGGCCGAGGAGGTCCATGGCGACCCGCCAGCCGTTTCCCTCGCCGCCGAGCACATGGTCGGTGCGGGCCTCGGCTCCGTCGAAGAAGACCTCGTTGAAGTCGGCGCCGCCGGTGAGCTGCCGGATCGGCCGGACCTCGATCCGGCCGGGCTGGTCCATCGGCACGAGCACGAGGGAGAGGCCGTGGTGCCGGCGGGAGCCCTCGGTGGTGCGGGCGAGCAGGAAGCACCAGTCGGCTTCGTGGGCGAAGGAGGTCCACAGTTTCTGGCCGGTGATGCGGTAGGTGCGGCTGCCGGGGTCCCTGACGGCGGCGGTGCGTACGGCGGCGAGGTCGGACCCCGCGCCGGGTTCGCTGTAGCCCTGGCACCAGATCTCCTCGCCGCGGGCGATGGCGGGGAGGAAGCGGGAGCGCTGGGCGGGGTCTCCGTGGGCGATGAGGGTGGGGGCGAGGAGGTGCTCGCCCATGTGGCCGAGGCGGGCCGGGGCACGGGCGCGGGAGTACTCCTCGGCCCAGACGACCTGCCCGGTCAGGGGTGCGGTGCGATTGCCGTAGGTGCCGGACGGGCAGTCCCAGCCGAGGCCGATCCAGCCGTCGGCGCCCAGTTCCCGCTCCCAGGCGCGGCCTGCGGTGGGTGACGGATCCACGGCGAGGTGGCCGGCGAGCCAGGCCCGCGCTTCCTGCCGGAGGGCTTCGTCGTCCGGCCCGAAGGAGAAGTCCATGAGTGGCTCCCCGTCATGCGTTGGGGCGGGCTTTGGTGGCGGCAGCCTCGGCCATCGCCTCCAGGTGGGCGAGCATCGGCATGGGATCGGTGCCGATCGTGCGGGGCAGCAGGTCGGCGATCCTGTCCGGTGTCCAGGGGCCTTCGGTGCAGACGGCGCGCAGTTCGCGGGGCTGGGCCCACACGGCGATCCGGGGACCGGCCACGGTGTAGACCTGTCCGGTGATGCCTTCGTCGCGGGCCTGTTCGCCGAGCAGGTAGACGACGAGAGCCGCGACGTCCTCGGGGTCGCCGATCTCCTTGAGGTCCACCGGCACGTTGGCGGACATGCGGGTACGGGCCACGGGGGCGACGCAGTTGGCGGTGATCCCGTACTTGTGCAGGCCGAGGGCAGCACTGCGGACGAGGGAGATGATGCCACCCTTGGCGGCGGAGTAGTTGGCCTGGGCGACGCTGCCCTGGTGGTTGCCGCTGGTGAAGCCGATGAGGGTGCCGTGCCCCTGGCGGCGCATGACGGCGGAGGCGGCGCGGAAGACGGTGAAGGTGCCTTTGAGGTGCGTGGCGATGACGGGGTCCCACTCTTCTTCCGTCATGTTGAAGAGCATCCGCTCGCGCAGGATGCCCGCGGCGCACACGGCGCCGTCGAGCCGCCCGTAGCGGGCGAGGGCCGTGTCGACGATCCGCTGCCCGCCGGCCATGACCGACACGTCGTCCGCGACGGCGGCGGCCTCGCCGCCCGCCGCCTCGATCTCCTTGACGACGCCGGCGGCCACCTCGCTCGTGGGCGCGGCACCGTCGATGGCGACGCCGTAGTCGTTGACCACGACCTTTGCGCCCTCGGCCGCACAGGCGAGGGCGACCGCGCGGCCGATGCCGCGCCCCGCCCCGGTGACGGCGATCACCTTTCCCGCCAAGAAGCTCTCCACGGCGCACGCCCCTTCCCGCTCTATCTGACGGTCCGTTAGATTTTTGGACAGGGCAGGCGAAGGCACAAGCCCCGCACAGGGACCGATCCGGGGAGGACGTCCATGCCACTGCCGGCGGAGTTCCACGAGATCGCCAAGCGGGTCAACAACTGGGGCCGCTGGGGCGAGAGGGATGAGATCGGCACCCTGAACCTCATCACCGACGCCGTTGTGCGCGAAGCGGCGGCGACCGTACTCACCGGCCGGAGGGTGGCCCTGGCCGTGCCCCTGCGGCAGCGCGGGATCCAGACCGGTCTGATCCCCGGCAGGATCAACCCCTTGCACACCATGACCTCGGTCAACCGGGAGGAGTTCGCTCCGGGATCAGTGGCCACGAGTGATGACACCGTCACCATGGGCCTCCAGGCGGGGACCCACTGGGATGCGCTGCCGCACGTCTCCCACGGCGGCAGGATCTACAACGGCCGGCCGGCGGACTCGATCACCGCCCATGCGCACGCATCCTTCAGCGGCATCGAGAAGGCCCGGCACATCGTCTCGCGCGGGGTGCTGCTCGACGTGGCCCGCGCCCGGGGCGTGGACCGCATGGCCCCCGGGCATGCCGTCACCCCGGAGGATCTGGAGGCGGCGGAGGACATGGGGGCGGTCTCCGTGGGACCGGGGGACGTCGTGGTGGTCCGCACCGGGCACATGCAGCGCTACCTTGCGGGCGACCGCCGTGCGTACGGCAGTGCGTCGCCCGGGCTGTCGGTCCGGACGCCCGAGTGGTTCCATGTGCGCGACGTAGCGGCCGTCGCCAATGACACGCTCTGCTTCGAGGTCTTCCCGCCGGAGATCGACGGGCTCTGGCTGCCGGTGCACGCGCTCCACCTGGTCGAGATGGGGATGATGCAGGGCCAGAACTGGAACCTGGAGGAGCTCTCCACGGCCTGCGCGGAGGAGCGGCGCTACGCCTTCCTGCTGACGGCAACACCCGAGCCCTTCGAGGGGGCGGTGGGCGCGCCCGTAGCGCCGGTCGCCGTGCTGTGAGCGAGGCATACGCGGGCGAGGCAGACGTGGGCGGGCGGCGACGTGCAGATACGCACCCGAGCAAGGCACCGCGCGTCGCCGCCGGCTCCGGCGCTGGAGCCCTGTTCTTGCGCCGGATCGCGACCCGTACTCGCCGAGCAGCCCGGTGAACTCGGGCCTCTCGACGTCCCCTCGCAACGAATCGCTGCGTCCAAGGGTGATCACGTGGACACTTCACGTCAACACCTGGTCTGGACGTTGTCGATTAAGCCCGATTTATGACGGCGCGCGGCGCGTCGAAAGCGCCGGCCCATGTGGAGCCACCGCGGTCGACCTCGCACCAGATGCGCTTGCCGCTGCCTTCTGCCTGCCAGCCCCAGCGGTCCGCGAGACCGTCGACCAGCTCCAGGCCGCGCCCGCCGGTGTCCTCGCCGCCCGCGCACCTGCGGCGGGGCGGGCGAGCACTGATGTCGGCGACCTCGACACGGACGGTGCCCCCGCTTGCGCCGGGCACTCCCGCGCCGGCACCCGGGAAGAGCATGCGCAGCACGGCCGGGCAGCCGGTGTGGACGACGGCGTTGGTGACCAGCTCGGAGATCAGCAGGATCAGCGTCTCGGCCAGCGGCTCATCGACGCCTATCCCCGAACCGGCCAGTCGCGACCTCGCCCACTTGCGGGCCCGTCCCACTTCCGCGGGGTCGGCCCGGACCTCCATCTGCATCTGAAGCACCTGCACCGCTCACACCATCCGTACCGGCGGACACAACGCCTCGCGTCTCCGAGGGACCACGGAACGTGATCGCCTTCCGAGACAGCATGGTTGACGCACAGTCACCCCAACAAGCGCTTCGGGCATATTCCGGCGCAAAGGAGTAGGGCTGCTGCATACTGTGCGACGCGTGCTGAGGAGACTCGAACACCGAGGGTCTTTGCGACCCGTTCCGGGACGAGCATCAGACATGTGCACGCCCGGCGCCGCCACATGGGCCACAGACGCCTCGCCGCGCTTCTGAACCTCTCGCATCCAAGGGAGAGTACCCGAGCCGGGACCCGACTCCGGCCTGTGACGAATAACGTCCGGGACACAGCCTGATATCGACATGCTGTGAGCGGTTCGGCATGACATACCCGGAATTTCATCCATGACGATTACGCCGTGACATTCTCTGCGTCCAGAACATCCGTTGCATCACTCGCGTGAGGCCCCTCCGGTAGGTGTGAAGCCTCGCGAAGAAGGGTATTCGCAAGCAATTCCTCGGAATCGGCTGCCGACTGCCATTGACTGGCCCTCAGCCAGGCACGTTTCAGGTGCAGATGAATGTCTGCCTCCCAGGTGAACCCTAGGCCACCGTGCACTTGCAGACAGTCACGAGCGTTGCGTACGGCTGCACTGTCAGCGAGCAGTTTGGCGGCGGCGATTTCAGCGGTTCCCTCCGGTTCGGCCGCGAGCGACGCGGCATAGACCGCGGCGCGCGCGAGCTCGGCCCGGACGAGCATCTCCGCACACAAGTGCTGCACGGCCTGGAACGCACCGACCGGGCGTCCGAACTGGGAGCGGCGCCGGGCATGGGAGACCGCCAGTTCGACCGTCCGGAAGGCGCTCCCGAGCTGCTGGGCGGCGGTCAGCAGCGCCGCTTCCCGGCACAGCCGGGGAGCATCGGCAGGCACGGTGGCGGCGGTCCCGTCCGGCGGCCGGGGCAGTTGCCGGACGAGGTGCAGGGGCGTCGTGGGGTCCACGGACCGCGCGGGCCGTGCCCGCAGGGCCCGCGGGGCGCCGCCGGGGCGTGCGCGAAGGACCCGGGCGGCCCGGCCGTCGAGGAGCAGGACGGCTTCCGCCGAGGCGAGGTGCTCGGCCGTTCCCGGCCGGTCCAGGGCGGTGACGGGACAGGCCCCCTCGGCCGCTCCCGGCACGAGCCCGGCGGCGAGCTGGGTGGCGACCAGCGGCCCGGGCAACAGGGCCCGTCCGGCCTCCTCGAAGAGGAGCACTGCCTCGGGGAGCCCCAGCCCCGCGCCGCCGTCCTGCTCCGCGAGGCGCAGGGCGAAGAAACCCGCTTCCCCGAGGGCCTGCCAGAGGTCCCGGTCCGGTGCCGGCGGGCCGCCCGGGCAGTCGGCCAGGGAGCGCAACCGCTCGCGGGGGTACCGGGCGGCGAGGAGGCCCCGCATCCCGGCCCGTAGGGCGCGCTGGTCGTCGGTGAGGCGGAAGTCCATGGTCATCGCCCCCTGGGGAGGCCGAGGATGCGCTCGGCAATGATGTTCCGCTGGATCTGGGAGGTCCCTGCGGCGATCGTGTAGGAGAGCGAGGAGAGGCGCTGCGCCGTCCACTCGTGGCGGGTGTCCAGGGACTCCGGTCCGAGTACCTCGGCGGCCGCTTCGTAGAGCTTCTGGCGGGCCTGGGAGTAGCGGAGTTTGAAGACGGACGCCCCGGGTCCCGGGTTCCCGTGGCCCCCGGTGCGGGCGGCGTGGGCGGCCTCGCTGGTGTTCCACTGGACGAGCCGCCACAGGGCGGTGAACTCGGCGTGGAGGCGGCCGAGGCGGCGGCGCAGGACGGGGTCGTCCCAGCGGCCGTTGGCGCGGGCGGTGCGGGCGAGGCGGGCGAGGGTGCGGCGGCAGGCGACGACCTCGCCTGCGAAGGCGGTGCCGCGCTCATAGGAGAGGGTGACCATGGTGACGCGCCAGCCGTCGTTCTCCGGGCCGACGCGGTGAGTGACGGGCACGCGCACCTCGTCGAGGAACACCTCGGCGAACTCGGTGGTGCCGGCGAGGGTGCGCAACGGGCGCACGGTGACGCCGGGGGCGTTCATGGGCAGGGCGAGCCAGGAGATGCCGCGGTGCCGGGGTGCCGCGGGGTCGGTGCGGACGAGGAGTTCGCACCAGTCGGCGACCTCGGCGTGGGAGGTCCAGATCTTGCTGCCGGTAACGACGTAGGAGTCGCCGTCGCGGACGGCCCGGGTGCGCAGCGAGGCCAGGTCGGAGCCGGCGTCGGGTTCGGAGAAGCCCTGGCACCAGATCTCGTCGCCGCGCAGGATCGGCGGCAGCCAGCGGGCGCGCTGGGCGGCGGTCCCTTCGGCGGCGATGGTGGGGCCGGCGTGGAGGAGGCCGACGAAGTTGGCGCCGACGTAGGGTGCTCCGGCGCGTTCGGTCTCCTCGATGAAGATCAAGTACTCGGTGGGGGTGGCGCCTTGACCGCCGGCGTGGGCGGGCCAGTGCAGGCCGGCGTATCCGGCGTCGTGGAGGGCGCGCTGCCAGGCGCAGTCGTGGGCGCGGCGCGCGGGCCAGTCCTCGGCGGGGGGTTCGGGGGGAAGCCGGGGCAGGGTGTCGTGCAGCCAGGCGCGGAGCCGGTCGCGGAAGTCCTCCTCTTCCTTGGTGAGGGTGAGGTCCATTGCGGCTCACCCGCCCATGGGGTCGAGGTCCAGGCCGAGCATCCGGATGGCGTTGCCGCGCATCAGTTTGCGGACGGTCTCGTCGTCCAAGCCCCGCACGTGTTCCAGGGCGACCTGCTTGGTGCGGGGGAAGGTCGAGTCGACGTGGGGGTAGTCGGTCTCGAAGGTGGCGTTGTCGCGGCCGACCGCGTCGAGTGCGTCGATGCCGTGCTTGTCGCGGAAGAAGCAGCAGAAGACCTGGCGGTAGTAGTAGGTGGACGGCGGCTCGGGGACGAGGTCACGCACGCCGCCCCAGGCGCGGTGCTCCCGCCAGACGTCGTCGGCACGCTCCAGGGCGTAGGGGATCCAGCCCATCTGGCCTTCGCTGTAAGCGAGGGTGAGCCGGGGGTGGCGGACGAGGACGCCGCTGAAGAGGAAGTCGGCCATCGATGCCATGGCGTTGTTGAAGGACAGGGTCGCCTGGACGGCGGGCGGGGCGTCGGGGGACGCGGCGGGCATCTGCGAGGAGGAGCCGATGTGCATGTTGACGACGGTGCCGGTGTCCTGGCAGGCCGCGAAGAAGGGGTCCCAGTAGCCGGTGTGGATGCTGGGCAGGCCGAGGCAGGTGGGGAGCTCGCTGAAGGTCACGGCCCGTACGCCGCGGGCGGCGTTGCGGTGGATCTCCGCGACGGCGAGGTCCACGTCCCACAGCGGGATGAGGCACAGGGGTATGAGGCGCCCGCCGCTGTCGCCGCACCATTCCTCGACCATCCAGTCGTTGTAGGCGCGCACGCACGCGAGGGCGACCTCCTTGTCGTGCGCCTCGGCGAAGGTCTGCCCGCAGAAGCGGGGGAAGGTCGGGAAGCACAGCGACGCCTCGACGTGGTTGAGATCCATGTCCTTCAGGCGCTCCGCCGGGTCCCAGCAGCCGGGGCGCATCTCGGCGCGGGTGATGCCTTCCAGGGTCATCTCGTCGCGGTCGAAGCCGACGGCGGCGATGACGCGCTTGTAGGGGGAAGCGAGGTCCTCGTAGATCCACCAGTCCGCGGGCGGCCCGTCGGGGTCCATGGCGACGGTGTACCTGCCTCCGGTGTACTCCAGCCGGCCGATGCCGGTGGTCAGGGGGCGGGGGCCGCGGTCGCGGTAGCGGGCGGGCAGCCAGCGTTCGAAGAGGTGGACGGGTTCGATGACGTGGTCGTCGACGCTGACGATGCGGGGCAGTTCCATCAAGGCCTTCCCGGGTCCGGCAGCCGAACTGACGGTCTGTCAGTTTTGAGGCTAGCCCGCACCCCCTGGACCGGCAAGGAGTGACGGCCTACGCTTCGCCGCACTACCTGACGCCTCGTCAGTTCATGCCGGAGGTCCTGCCATGCCCGGTACCGCCGACGACCTGTCCGCCTCCCGCACTCTGTGGGAACTGCTCGACCGCCGCGCGGACCTGACCCCCGGCGCCCCCGCCCTCATCCAGGCCGACGAGCCGGACCCCGGGGCCGGACCCGACCCGGCCGGGACCGCAGACCGCACGGTGACGTTCGGCGAGCTGCGGGAGCGCGCCGAGCGCACCGCCGCCGGGCTGTACGGGCTCGGGGTGCGCCCCGGCAGCCGGGTGGCCTGGCAGCTGCCCACCCGCATCGAGACCGTCGTCCTGGCCTTCGCACTGGCCCGCCTCGGCGCCGTCCAGACGCCGCTCATCCCCTACTACCGCGACCGCGAGGCCGGCCACGCCCTGCGGGCCACCGAGGCCGGGTTCTTCGCCGTCCCCGGCGTGTGGCGGGGCTTCGACCACAGCCTCATGGCGTACCGGCTCGCCCTCGCGCTCCCCGCGCCGCCCCTCGTCCTCACCGCCTACGACGCCCTGCCCGAGGGGGACCCCGCGGACCTCCCGCCCCCGCCCGCCGACGGCACCGGCGTCCGCTGGATCTACTGGACCTCCGGCACCACCGCCGCGCCGAAGGGCGCCCTGCACACCGACCGCGGGCTCATCGCCGCCGGCAGCCACCTGGCCGCCGCCCTGCGCCTCACCCCGGACGACGTCGGGTCGATGGCCTTCCCCTACGCGCACGTCGCCGGGCCCGACTACACCGTCATGCTGCTCCTGCGGGGCTTCCCCGCCCTCCTCGTGGAGCACTTTTCCCTGCCCGGCTCGCTCGGCGCCTACCGCCGCAACGGAGTCACCGTCGCGGGCGGCTCGACCGCCTTCTACGCGATGTTCCTCGCCGAACAGCGCCGGCAGCCCGGACGCAGGCTGCTCCCCACCCTCCGGCTCCTGGCGGGCGGCGGCGCGCCCAGGCCACCGGAACTGCACCACGACGTCGCCCGCGAGCTGGGATGCCCACTGGTGCACGGCTACGGCATGACCGAAGCCCCGATGATCACGATGGGGGATCCGGAGGACACGGCGGAGCACCTGGCCGGCACTGAGGGCCGGCCGCCCGCGGGCATGGAGATCCGGGTGACCGACACCGACGGGGCACCGGTACCACCCGGCGCCGAGGGCGCGATCCGGCTGCGCGGCGAGGCCGTCTGCCGGGGCTACCTCGACCCCGCCCAGACCGCCGGCGCCTTCGACACCGATGGTTTCCTCCTCACCGGCGACCTGGGACGCCTCACCGCCGACGGCCACCTCGTCATCACCGGCCGCGCCAAGGACGTCATCATCCGCAAAGGCGAGAACATCTCCGCGCAAGAGGTCGAACAGCTCCTGCGGAGCCATCCGCTCATCGACGACGCCGCCGTGATCGGGCTGCCCGACCCCGTGCGCGGAGAGCGGGTCTGCGCCGTCGTCCAGCAGGTCCCCGGAGCACCGCGGCTCACGCTCGGGGAAGTGGCCTCCCACCTGGCGGACGCCGGGCTGTCCGTACACAAGATCCCCGAGCAGCTGGAGCTGGTCGGACGGCTCCCCCGCGACGACACCCTGCACAAGGTGCTCAAGTACGAGCTGCGCGAGCGCTTCGCCCGGTCCGCTCAGCCGCCCGCCCTGTAGGTGGCCGCCGCCTGCTCGAAGAAGCGGTCCACCGAGCGCTGCTCGTTCATCGGCCCGATCACCTGCAGCAGGTGGTAGCGGCCGTTCACGATGGTGGCGGAGTTACGCACATAGACCTGCCGTCCGCTGCTGTCGTTCCAGTTGAACGTGCCCTCTGCCGACGCCGTCCCGCCGACGTCGATACGGCGCAGCCCACTGGCGCCGGACCACGAGGAGGAGCGGTAGGCCTCCAGCTCGGGCTCCTTGCTCTGCTGGTAGGCCATCGGGTCGCTGCCGAACTCCGCGACCTTGTCCCGGCCGGGGACCGCCACGAGCTGGTACTCGCCGCCCGCGTAGACGACCTGCCCGCGGTCGTTCTCCCCGCGGCGCTGCCAGTCCTTGGCGACCGCAACGGTGAACCCCTTGGGGTCCTTGCGCAGGGTGAAGCCCTTGGCAGCGCCGTCGGACTCGGTGATCCGCTCCTCCGCCGTCGCCCCGCCCGAGGCGCCGGACCCGCCCGCCGCCTCGGGCCCGCCCGGTGTGCCGGCGGTGCCCGGGTCCCGGGGTGCGGCACTGCGCGCACCGGCCGACCCCTTGCGGTCCGCGCGGGCCTGGCCCGCGCTGTCCTCGGCGCGCGGCATGAACAGCATCGCGTACAGCGCGGCCCCGATGAGGAGCAGCAGGACCAGGCCGAGCAGCAGCCGGCCGAGGCCGAACGCCGAGCGGGCCGGGCGGCCGCGCTGCTCCTGCAGGTGCCCGGTGCGGGGCGTGGCGGAGCGGGGGGCGGGGGCGTTGTCCTTAGCCGTGTCCCTGGCCGTCTTCTTGTGGCGGCCGTGCGCTGCCGGCGCGGTGTCCACGGCGGTGATGGGGCGGCCGCGCCTGCGCCGCACCAGCTCGCCCTTGCGGCGGACGACCGGGAGCCGGTGCTGGTCAGCGGGGGTGTCCGGGGCGGTGTCGGGCACGGTGAGGGTGCGGCCGCCGGGCTCCGGTTCCGGCGCGGAGCGGATCAGGGAGCGCAGCCAGCCGCGGAGTTCCTCGAACTCGGGGCGCTCGGCCGGGTCCTTGCGCATCAGGGATTCGACCACGGGGCGCAGGGCGCCGCACTCCTCAGCGAAGGCGGGGGGCTCCACGCACACGAGCCGGACCAGTTCGGCCGTGCTGTCCTCCGGGTACGGGGCGTGCCCCTGCACGACGCGGAAGAGCAGGGCACCGAGGGCCCAGAGGTCGGCTGCGGGGCCGACGGGGGGCGCGAGCTGCCAGCTCTCCTGTACGGGCCAGGCCTGCTCCGGGGCCCACCGCTCGGTGACGGCGCCGACGACGACCATCCGGGCCTGGCGGGCGCGCTCGACAGCGAGGGCTCCGGCGGGCTGCTGCCCCGCGGCTCCCCAGGCGGCGGGTGGCTTACCGGCGGATTCGCTGCCGGGGACGGGCACAGTCGAGGAGAGGCTGCTTTCAGGGCTGCCTTGAGGGCTCTTCGCCGGGCTCTGCGACGCGCGTGGGGATGAGGGTGGGGGCGGGGCTGCGTTGCCGGCGCCATGGACAGCTCCGCTGTCCGCTCCGGGGCGGGTGCCCGGTGGCGGGGCCGGGGCCGGGCCGGGGGCGGCGGAGCGAGGGGGTGCGGTCAGCCCGGGAAAGACGGGCCAGGAGGCGGTGGATCCGGGGAGCTTCACTTCGGGGACGTCCGGCCGGGCGGCGTTCCCCGGTCCGGCGGGGCCGCTGCGCGCTCCGGGCGGGCCCGGCGGCCGGTTCCGGCCGGAGGAGGTGCCGTGGGGGGAGTCGGGGCCGGCCCAAGGGGCGGGAGTGGGGGCCGCGCCGCTGGCGGCGCTGCCACCGCCCCAGGTGGACGAGCCGGTGGGGGTGGCGGGCGGACCGTCGTCCCCGGCCGCGCGGGCGGCGGCGGCCCGGGCGGCGCCCGCACGATAGGCGGCGATCGCCGAAGAGCGCACCCGCCGGGGCCCGGCCTGTGAGCCCGGCTGCCCGGCTCCGGGGCCGGCTCCCTGCCCGCCCGGTTGTCCCCTGCCCGGGCGTCCCGCGCCTTGCTCACCCGCCGACAGCCGGGAGTTGAGCGGCGGCCAGGGCTCCCCCGATGCCCGGGGGCCGCCCGGCGGAAGGAAGCCTCCCGCGGTCCCTTGATCCCGGTACGGGGACGGCGACGGCGACGGCCTGGCCGCTCCTTGCCCGCCGGCCCGCGGCGCGGCCGGGCCACCAGGCGCACTTCGCCCAGGCGCGCTTCCTCCTGGCGCACTCCCGCCCGGCACGTTCCCACGCGGCGCGAAGCCCCCGCCGAACCCGGAGCCAGGGCCGCTGCCAAAGCCCGCGCCCGGGCCAAGACCCGAGCCGGCGCCGGGCCGTCCCCCACCGGCTCCCCGAGGGGCACCGCCCGGCGTCCGGCCGTCGCCCGCCGCCCCACCCGGAGCCAGGCCGCCCGGCTGTCCCGGCGTCCCCGGTCGCCCCGCCGCCCCACGAGCCGCCCGCCGCGGCGACGGCATTCCGCCCCCGGCATTCGGGCCGGTCCCGCCGTTCACACCCGCCCCGCCGATCGCGCCCATCCCGCCATTCGCACCCGTGGGCGGGTCAATGCCCTCCGGAACGGGGTTGTAGCCGCACAAGGCCTCCTCGGCCGCGCCCGCGGCCAGGCCCGTGAGGACAGCGCGGCCGTCGTCGCAGATGAGGACCGTGCGGGTGGTGATGTTGCGATGGGTCCAGCCGTGGGCGTGCAGGGCGCGCAGAGCGGTGAGGACGTCGGCGGCGACCTCGGCGGCGCGGTGGGGCGAGAGGGGCCGCTCGGCGAGGAGCGCGGCGAGCGGGCGGGCCGGGACGAGCTCGCTGACGACCCACAGGCTGCCGCCCTCGGCGAAGACGTGGAAGACCTGGTCGAGCCGGGGGTGGTCGGGCACCTGCGCGGCGGACGTGGCCGCGGCCAGCGCACGGCTCACCGCGGGATCGTCAGCGGGCCCCCTCCCCGTACGCCGTGCACCGTGGGCGGCCGGGCCGGGGCCCTGGCCCGGGCAGCCGCCGGAGGCGTCCACCACCTCCGCGTCCACGACTTCCGGCAGCGGGATCTGCCGGACGAGGACTTCCTGCCCGCTCAAGGTGTCGAAGGCGCGGGTCTCGACGAGCTCGAACACGTCGGAGGGCGGTAACGGAAGGCGATACCGGCCGGCCAGGATCCGACCCGCGTAGTCGTCCACGACGCCTCCCCAAGCGCGCGATCCACACCTCGCCCGAATGCCCGGACAACCGCCAACAGCGGTCAATCGGCCGCCTATTGCGGCTGCGCACCGTCCATGGCACCTCACGATACGTGCCGAACCCACCCCTTCGGGCGCGTACGGCTCAGTACGTCGCTCAGTGGATCGACCGGGTGGCGTCCGCCCCGTCACACCCGTCCGTCGAGTGAAATCCGCTCCCCTGGGTCACTCGGGTTTCGGATGCCCGTATCGCCGATCGGATGCCCGTATCGCCGAAAAGAGGTTCAGCCCCGCGAGCTTCAGGCCCGCCGGGCCGGCACTCGCGAAGTTCAGTCCTCGGGCGAGAACGTCCTGAAGGCCGTGTCACGCAGCGACCGGCAGTCGGCGTCGCCCCACTTGCCCTTCTCGCACGTGATCATGATGGCGTAGCCGTGCTCGTCGTCCACCTTAAAGCCCCGGTTGAGGACCTGGACGCGCTTGCCGTTCTGGTCGCGCTCGAACGACCAGTCCGCGACGGTCGGGTAGTCGTGACCCGCCCAGCCGCTGATCTCCTGGATCGAGAGCCCCTTGTAGCCGGGCATGCTGCCCTTGTCGCCGGCTTCGGCGTCACGCCACGCCTTGGCCGCGTCGCCCTTCGGCTCGGCGCCGAAGTCGACCTGGACGCGCGGGAAACCGCCGGAGGCGCTGTAGATGGCGCCCGAGTGCTCGCCGGCGGTGCCGGTCTGCTTCCAGCCCTGCGGGATGGAGATCCCGAAGTGGTATTCGTCGTTCTGGAGGTGCCGGTATCCGGCAGCATCCGCGTTCTTGTCCTCGCCCTCGTCCTCGTCCTTGTCCTTGCCGCCGGAGACGGCTGCGGCGGACTGGGACTTGATCACCTGGGGCTCCCCGCCCGCCTTGCCGGGGGCTCCGTGACCCGACACGGACTTGCCCTGCTTCTTGCCTTCCTTGCCGCTGCTGTCGTCCCCGCTCAGCGCGAAGGCGAGCACCGTGCCGAGCACGGCCAGCACCACGACGACCGCGGCCACGACGAGCGTCCGGCGCGGCACGGTCTCCAGGATCGGCCTTCGCACGCCGCCGCCCTGCCGGGTGCCGAGCAGGCTGCCGCCCGTGGCACCCGGTCCGCCGGCCGCGCCGCCGGAGAACTGACGGGTGGTGGACTTCGTGGCCTCCGCGGCACGCGGCGGGACGCCGGGCATCGCGCCGGAGGGCGAGCCGTGCGCCGGCGGGACGTCCGAAGGCCGGCCCGCGGACGCGCCCGGCCGGTTCGCCGAGGAAACCGGGGAAGCCGGGGGCTTGGACGCGGGCCTGGCGGGAGCGGCGGGCACGGCCGCTTCCGGTATCGGCGGAACGGCGATGGCCTGCGTCGCGTCCAGGTCACGGGACGAGGGCTGCCGCTTGGGAGGCAGGCGCTCGTCGGGGGCGTTGACCGCGTCGGTGAGCAGCGCGCGGGCGCCGGCCTCGTCGAGCCGCTTCTCGGGGTCCTTGGCGAGCAGCCCGTACATGACCTCGGCCAGCGGGCCGGCGTTCTTCGGCGGGCCGAGCGGCTCGGTCATCACGGCGGTGAGGGTCGCTATGGCCGACCCCTTGTCGTACGGGGGGACGCCCTCGACGGCCGCGTAGAGCAGGCCGCCCAGGGACCACAGGTCCGCCGGCGGGCCGGGCTTGTGTCCGCGGGCGCGCTCGGGGGAGATGTACGAAGGGGCGCCGACGAGCATGCCGGTGGAGGTGACGGACGGGTCGCCCTCGACCTGGGCGATGCCGAAGTCGGTGAGGACGACGCGGCCGTCGTCCGCGATGAGCACGTTGGACGGCTTCACGTCACGGTGCAGGATGCCCTGGCGGTGCGCCGCGCCGAGCACGTCGAGGACGGCGAGGCCGACCTCGGCGCCGCGCCGCCACTTCAGCGGCCCGTCCTCACGGATGACGTCGGCGAGCGAGCGGCCCTCGATGAGCTCCATGACGATCCACGGGCGGTCGTCCTCGTGCACCACGTCGTAGACGGTGACGGCGCCCGCGCTGCGGATCCGGGCGATGGCCTTCGCCTCGCGCAGCGTGCGCGTGATGAGGCGTCGCTTCTCGTCCTCGTCAATGTTGGCCGGGAACCGCAGTTCCTTGACGGCCACCGTGCGGCCGAGGGTCTCGTCGCTCGCCCGCCAGACCGTACCCATGCCGCCGCGGCCGAGGACGTCCCCGAGGCGGTACCGCCCGGCCAGGAGGCGCCCTGCCGTGCCCTGCGTCTGCTCCGCCTCCGACATGCGTCCCCTCTGGCAATCAGCTCTGCGACCAACCGACCCTGGCAGAGCCACCATTGTCTCTCATCCACAGACCGGCGGAAGGCCAGGGTCCACGGGCTTGTGGACAATACGGGCAACCCGCCACCCGGCGCCCTCCGCCCGGCACACGGCGGCCGTTGCCGCACCGCCGCCGCGCTGACCTGGCCGACCTGCGCCGCGGCGGCCGAGCGGCGCCCGGCGCGGCACCGGCACCGGGTGTCACACGGGTCCGTTGCCTTTACAGGACCCGGTTTCGGACAGGGCGGTTCCCGGCGCGTCGGAGCTGTCACATGATGCTCATCAGACGCTGCCGTCCCAGAGGTTACGTACCCGCCGAAAACCGCCGACAGGGCATCAGATGGGCTGGACGTCCGGCGCCCCCAGACGTGCCGCATCGGCCGTCAGGTCGTCGGGCTGCAGCTGCGATTCGCGCTCCGCCTCCACCCGCTTCTCGTAGCGCTCGACCTCCTTCTCGACCTGGGAGCGGTCCCAGCCCAGCACCGGCGCCATCAGCTCGGCGGCTTCCCGGGCGCTGCGCGTGCCGCGGTCGAACGTCTCGATCGAGATCCGGGTGCGGCGGGTGAGGACGTCGTCGAGGTGGCGCGCGCCCTCGTGCGAGGCGGCGTAGACGACCTCGGCCCGCAGATAGTCCTCGGCGCCGGTGAGCGGGTCGCCCAGGGACGGGTCGGCGGCGACGAGCTCCAGCACCTCGTCCACCATCGAGCCGTACCGGTTGAGCAGGTGCTCGACGCGGGCGACGTGCAGGCCGGTGCGCTGGGCGATCCGGGCGCGCCCGTTCCACAGCGCCTTGTAGCCCTCGGCGCCGACCAGCGGCACGTCCTCCGTGACGCACTCGGCCACGCGCCGGTCGAGGGCGTGCACCGCCTCGTCCACGGCGTCCTTGGCCATCACGCGGTACGTGGTGTACTTTCCGCCCGCCACGACCACCAGCCCCGGCACGGGGTGGGCCACGGTGTGCTCGCGCGAGAGCTTGCTCGTCGCGTCCGACTCGCCGGCCAGCAGGGGGCGCAGCCCCGCGTACACCCCCTGCACGTCGTCCCGGGTCAGCGGCACGGCCAGGACGGAGTTCACGTGCTCCAGCAGGTAGTCGATGTCCGCGCTGGAGGCGGCGGGGTGGGCCTTGTCCAGGTCCCAGTCGGTGTCCGTCGTGCCGACGATCCAGTGCCTGCCCCAGGGGATCACGAAGAGCACGCTCTTCTCGGTGCGCAGGATCAGCCCGGTGGTGGAGTGGATGCGGTCCTTGGGCACCACCAGGTGGATGCCCTTCGAGGCCCGTACGTGGAACTGGCCGCGCTCGGCGATGAGCTTCTGGGTGTCGTCCGTCCACACGCCCGTGGCGTTGACGATCTGCCGGGCCCTGATCTCGAACTCTCCGCCCTGTTCCAGGTCGCGCACCCGCGCGCCGACCACCCGCTCGCCCTCGCGCAGGAAACCCGTCACTCGTGCCCGGTTGGCGACGTCGGCGCCGTACGCGGCGGCGGTGCGCACGATGGTGGTGACGTAGCGGGCGTCGTCCATCTGGGCGTCGTAGTACTGCAGCGCACCGACCAGGGCGTCCTTCTTCAGGCACGGGGCGACACGCAGGGCCCGCTTGCGGGTGAGGTGGCGGTGCGTGGGCAGGCCCCGGCCGTGGCCCGAGGAGACCGACATCGCGTCGTAGAGCGCCACGCCCGTACCGGCGTAGAGGCGCTCCCAGCCGCGGTGCTGCAGCGGGTAGAGGAACGGGACGGGCTTGACCAGGTGCGGGGCGAGCCGCTCCAGCAGCAGCCCGCGCTCCTTGAGGGCCTCTCTCACGAGGGCGAAGTCGAGCATCTCCAGATACCGCAGACCGCCGTGGATGAGCTTGCTGGAGCGGCTGGAGGTGCCCGCGGCCCAGTCGCGCGCCTCGACCAGGCCGGTCGTCAGCCCCCGGGTGGCCGCGTCGAGCGCGGTGCCCGCACCGACGACGCCGCCGCCCACGACCAGGACGTCCAGTTCCCGCTCCGCCATCCGGGCGAGTGCCGCACCGCGCTCGTCCGGCCCGAGTGTCGCTGTCCTCACCGCTGCCTCCGTTTCGGCCGCCGGTTGCTCCGCTGGTCTCCGCGCTTCGCTTGCTGCTCCTTCGATGCTGCCCCAGATCCGCCGGTTTGGCCGCGCCGGTGGCGCAGGGGAGCGAGCCCGGGCCGCGTTGCTCCCGAATAACAGTCATATATCCGCTTAACCTGATGTAACTCGTACGCGTGCCGAAGACCCCCGGCTCCCCGGGAAGGACCGCCTCGCCATGCCCGCAGATCTCGCCGTCATCGGACTCGGCCACCTCGGACTCCCCCTCGCCCAGGCCGCGACCGCCGCCGGCATCGACACCATCGGCTACGACCCCGACCCGCACACCGTCGCCGAGCTGCGCGCCGGCCGGCTGCCCCCCGAGTGCGCCGACGGCTGCCTCACCGCCGCCGAGGTCCGCCGGATGCTCGCCGCGGGCTTCCGCCCCACCACCGCCGACGCCGAGCTCGGCAAGGTGCGGACCGCCGTCATCTGCGCACCCGCCCGGCTGGGCGAGGACCGGGCCCTCGACCTCGGCGCCATCGAGGCCGCCGCCCGCGCCCTCGCGGTACGCCTCCGCCCGCACACCACCGTGCTCCTGGAGTCCCCCGTCTACCCCGGGGCCACGGAGGAATTCCTGCGCCCCCTGCTCGAATCCGGCTCCGGGCTGCGCGCCGGCCACGACTTCCACCTGGCCTACTCCCCCAGCCGCGTCGACCCCGGCAGCAAGCACCACGGCTACGCCGGCATCCCCAAGGTCATCGGCGGCCTCACCCCCGCCTGCACGGAGGCCGCCGCCGCCTTCTACGGGCGGGTCTGCGAAAAGGTCGTCCGCGCGCGCGGCCTGCGCGAGGCGGAGGCGGTCCGCGTCCTGGAGACCAACTACCGGTACGTCAACATCGCCCTGGTCAACGAGATGGCCGTCTTCTGCCACGACATCGGCGTCGACCTGTGGGACGTCGTGCGCTGCGCCGAGACCAAGCCGTTCGGCTTCCAGGCGTTCCGCCCCGGCCCCGGGGTGGGCGGCCCCGGCGTCCCCATCGACCCGAACTACCTCTCGTACAAGGGGCGCAGCCTCGGCTACCCGCTGCGGATGGTGGAGGTCGCGCAGGAGGTCAGCGGGCGCATGCCGCGGTACGTCACCCAGCGGTGCGCCACGCTCCTCAACGAGCACGGCAAGTCGGCGCGCGGCGCGCGGGTGCTGCTCCTGGGCGTCAGCTACAAGGCCGACGTCTCCGATCAGCAGGGGGCACCCGCGCGGGAGATCGCCTCACGGCTGATGGAGCTGGGCGCCCAGCTCAGCTACCACGACCCGCACGTGGCGCAGTGGCGGGTGATGGGGCGGCCGGTGCCGCGGGCTGACAGCGTGTACGAGGCCGCGGCCGCGGCCGACCTCACGGTGCTGCTGCAGCATCACCGCACGTACGACCTGCAAGGTCTTGCCGTGAAGGCACAGCTGCTGCTGGACACGCGCGGAGCGATTCCCGCTGGCGCGGGGCACCGGTTGTAGGTGCGGCAACCCCGCGCGTGCGTCAGGTGAAGCGCCTGACGGCGCTGTCCTCAAGCGCCGGACGGGCTGAGATGGTGCAAGGCTGCCGTGCCCGCGCAGGAACTCCTACAGCCTCCCCAGCCCCAGTGCCCTGTTCGGGGCGTCCAGGACCGTCCTCAGGGCCGCGAAGTTCTCGACGCAGCGGCCCGTGCCGACGGCCACGCAGTCCAGCGGGTCGTCGGCGATGATGACCGGGATGTCGAGCTCCTTGCTCAGCCGCACGTCCAGGCCGCGCAGGAGCGCGCCGCCGCCCGTGAGGACGATGCCGCGGTCCATGATGTCGCCGGACAGCTCGGGCGGGGTCTCGTCCAGGGTCTGGCGGACCGCCATGACGATGGCGTCCACGGGCTCCGACAGCGCGTGACGGATCTCGTCGGCTGTCAGCTCGCGCGTCTTCGGCAGGCCGCTGACCTGGTCGCGACCGCGGATGGTGCAGCGCTCCGGCGGCTTGAGGCCCTGGGTCTCCTCCGGGTCCCCGCCGACCTCCTCCAGGCCGGTGTCCTTCTCCAGCTGCTTGGCGAGGGCGGCCAGCCCGGCCGCGGACCAGTAGCCCGTCGGGGCGGCGGAGCCGATGTTCATCTTGATCTCCTCCGCGGTGCGTTCACCGATCGCGAGGGAGTACTCCTTCTTCACGTACGAGATGATCGCCGCGTCCATCGCGTCGCCGGCCGTACGGACGGAGCGGGCGGTGACGATGCCGCCCAGGGAGATCACGGCGACCTCCGTGGTGCCGCCGCCGATGTCGACGACCATGCAGCCGGTCGGCTCGCTGACGGGCAGGCCCGCGCCGATGGCCGCGGCCATCGGCTCCTCGACGAGATGCACCTGGCGGGCGCCGGCGCGCGAGGCGGCCTCGATGACGGCGCGCCGCTCGACGCCGGTGATGCCGGAGGGCACGCAGACCACGACGCGCGGGCGGGCGAAGAAGCGGTTGCCCATGACCTTCTTGATGAAGTGCCGCATCATGCGCTCGGCTATCTCGAAGTCGGCTATGACGCCGTCGCGCAGCGGCCGGACCGCGACGATGTTCGAGGGGGTCCGGCCGATGGTCTCCTTGGCCTCGGAGCCGACCGAGAGCACGCCGCCGTCATCCGCGTTCACGGCGACGACTGACGGTTCGTTGAGCACCACTCCCTTCCCGCGCACGTACACCAGGGTGTTCGCCGTGCCGAGGTCGATCCCCATGTCCCTGCCGCTGAACGACTTGCTTTGCGCCATAAGTTGCCATTATTCCTTACGGTCGAACTTTTATACGGCGTTCACAGCCGCGCGCTCGCTGTGGGTAACAGATTGCCGTCGTAGCACGCTGATACCTTTTGGCCCTTACTTGGCCCTTACTCAACACCAAAGACATTCGGGGGACATCACCCATGAGCCAGCCCTGGCAGCAGCCGCAGCACCCGCAGCAGCCGCCTCAGCACAACCCGTACGGTCAGCAGCCGCAGCAGCCGTACCCGCCGCACCAGCCCCAGCAGCCCTACGGCTACGGGCAGCAGCCCCCGCCGCCGTACGGCGCCCCCGGCGGCTTCCCGCCGCCGCCCGCGCCGGTCCGCCGGGGCAATCCGGCGCTCGCCGTGGTCCTCGGCATCGTGGCCATGCTCGTCGGCTCCGGAATCTACGGCGGGATCCTCAAGGCCTCCGACGGCGGCCAGATCGGCTACGCCGCCATCGGTACGGGCGCCCTGATCGGCGCCGCCCTCGGCAAGGCCGGCGGGCGCAACACGGCGCTTCCAGTCGTGGGCGTGCTCCTCGGCATGCTCGGCGTCTACCTCGGTCAGATCTTCGGCATCGCCCTGGAGCTGAGCGACATCGCCAACATCCCGGTCAGCCAGGTCTTCACCGAGCACTTCGACGCGCTGAACAAGGCGTGGAAGGAATACCTGGAGCCGATCGACGCGGTCTTCTTCATACTCGGCGCCGTGGGCGCCTTCCAGACCGCCCGCAAGCTCGGCGGCTGACGGCCGCACCCCTGCCCCGGCACGTCGAAGGGCCCGTACCGCCGCAGCGGTACGGGCCCTTCCGGTGAACTGCCCTACATCAGCGCTTACGTCAGCGCTTGTCGTGCTGCGACGGCGCGACCGTCACCTCGACCCGCTGGAACTCCTTGAGGTCGCTGTAGCCCGTGGTGGCCATGGCACGGCGCAGCGCGCCGAACATGTTCATCGAGCCGTCCGGGGTGTGCGAGGGACCGGTGAGGATCTCCTCGGTGGAGCCGACCGTGCCCAGGTTCATGCGCTTGCCGCGCGGCACGTCCTCGTGGACGGCCTCCATGCCCCAGTGGAAGCCCCGGCCCGGCGCGTCGGTGGCGCGGGCGAGCGGGGAGCCCATCATGACGGCGTCGGCACCGCAGGCGATGGCCTTGGGCAGGTCGCCGGACCAGCCCACGCCGCCGTCGGCGATGACGTGCACGTAGCGGCCGCCGGACTCGTCCATGTAGTCGCGGCGGGCGGCGGCCACGTCGGCCACGGCGGTCGCCATCGGGACCTGGATGCCCAGGACGTTGCGGGTGGTGTGCGCGGCGCCGCCGCCGAAGCCGACGAGGACACCGGCAGCGCCCGTGCGCATCAGGTGCAGGGCGGCGGTGTACGTGGCGCAGCCGCCGACGATGACCGGCACGTCGAGCTCGTAGATGAACTGCTTGAGGTTCAGCGGCTCGGCGGCGCCGGAGACGTGCTCGGCGGAGACGGTGGTGCCGCGGATCACGAAGATATCCACGCCGGCGTCGACGACGGCCTTGGAGAACTGCGCGGTGCGCTGCGGGGAGAGCGCGGCGGCGGTCACGACACCGGAGTCGCGGACCTCCTTGATGCGCTGCCCGATCAGCTCTTCCTTGATCGGGGCGGCGTAGATCTCCTGCAGACGCTTGGTCGCGGCGGTCTCGTCCAGCTCGGCGATCTCGGCGAGCAGCGGCTCCGGGTCCTCGTAGCGGGTCCACAGGCCCTCGAGGTTGAGGACGCCCAGGCCGCCCAGCTCGCCGATCCGGATGGCGGTCTCGGGCGAGACGACCGAGTCCATCGGGGCGGCCAGGAACGGCAGCTCGAAGCGGTAGGCATCGATCTGCCAGGCGATCGAGACCTCCTTCGGGTCGCGGGTACGGCGACTCGGGACGACGGCGATGTCGTCGAATGCGTACGCCCGGCGGCCGCGCTTGCCGCGCCCGATCTCGATCTCAGTCACGTGTGTGGCCTTTCCTTCTACGTCCTGCCGCATCCAGTATCCCCGACGCGGCGGAGCCCGCGGCCTGAGCGGTCGCGGGCTCCGTAAAGTGCTTGAAACACGTACTACTACCGGCGGGAGTAGGGAGACCTACCGGCGGGAGTAGTTCGGCGCCTCCACCGTCATCTGGATGTCGTGCGGGTGGCTCTCCTTGAGGCCCGCGGACGTGATGCGGACGAAGGTGCCCTTGTCCTTGAGCTCCTGGATGTTGGCCGAGCCGACATAGCCCATGGAGGCGCGCAGGCCGCCGATGAGCTGGTGGGCCACCGAGCCCAGCGGGCCGCGGTAGGGCACCTGGCCCTCGATGCCCTCGGGCACGAGCTTGTCCTCGGAGAGGACGTTGTCCTGGAAGTAGCGGTCCTTGGAGAAGGAGCGGGCCTGGCCGCGCGACTGCATGGCGCCCAGCGAGCCCATGCCGCGGTAGGACTTGAACTGCTTGCCGTTGATGAAGACCATCTCGCCCGGCGACTCCTCGCAGCCCGCGAGCAGCGAGCCGAGCATCACCGCGTCGGCACCGGCGGCGATCGCCTTGGCGATGTCGCCCGAGTACTGCAGGCCGCCGTCGCCGATCATCGGCACGCCCGCGGCGTGGCACGCCTGCGCGGCCTCGTAGATCGCGGTGACCTGCGGGACGCCGATGCCGGCGACGACACGGGTGGTGCAGATCGAGCCCGGGCCGACGCCGACCTTGACGCCGTCGACACCGGCGTCGATGAGCGCCTGGGCGCCGTCGCGGGTGGCGACGTTGCCTCCGACGACGTCGACGTTGATGTTGGACTTGACCTTGGCGATCATGTCGAGGATGCCGCGGCTGTGGCCGTGGGCGCTGTCGACGACCAGGAAGTCGGCACCGGCCTCGACGAGCGCCTGGGCGCGCTCGTAGGCCTCGTCGCCGACGCCCACGGCGGCACCGACGATCAGGCGGCCCTCGGAGTCCTTGGCGGCGTTCGGGTACTGCTCGGCCTTGACGAAGTCCTTGACCGTGATGAGGCCCTTGAGCACGCCGGCGTCGTCGACCAGCGGCAGCTTCTCGATCTTGTGGCGGCGGAGCAGCTCGATGGCGTCCTCGCCGGAGATCCCGACCTTGCCCGTGACCAGCGGCATCGGCGTCATGACCTCGCGCACCTGGCGGCTGCGGTCCAGCTCGAAGGCCATGTCGCGGTTGGTGACGATGCCGAGCAGCTTGCCGGCGGCGTCGGTGACCGGCACGCCGCTGATGCGGAAGCGCGCACACAAGGCGTCCGCGTCGGCGAGGGTGGCGTCCGGGCGGACCGTGATCGGGTCGGTGACCATGCCGGACTCGGAGCGCTTGACCAGGTCGACCTGGTTGGCCTGGTCCTCGATGGAGAGATTGCGGTGCAGGACGCCCACGCCGCCCTGGCGGGCCATGGCGATGGCCATGCGTGCCTCGGTGACCTTGTCCATCGCCGCCGACATCAGCGGGATGTTCACCCGGACGTTGCGCGAGACCCGGGAGGAGGTGTCGACGGCGTTCGGCAGGACCTCCGAAGCGCCCGGCAGCAGCAGGACGTCGTCGTAAGTCAGACCGAGCATCGCGAATTTCCCGGGCATTCCGTCGACGTTGTCAGTCATGACACCTTCCCAAATGGTCTTGCCCCAGCGCGGACTCCCATGCTAACGGCCGTCACACGTGTCCCATTCCACGACGGCTGAGGATCGCGTCACTTGGAGATTCGTACGAAGAGGGGCTGCCGAGGAGGTGGTGGAGATCCACGCCGCCACGGCCACTGCTCGGCTACTGCTCGGCCAGGGCGCGCAGCCTGCTGAGCGCCCGGTGCTGCGCGACCCGCACCGCACCCGGCGACATGCCCAGCATCTGACCCGTCTCCTCGGCGGTCATACCGATGGCGACGCGCAGCAGGACCAGCTCGCGCTGGTTCTCCGGAAGGCTGGCGAGGAGCTTCTTGGCCCACTCGGCATCGCTGCTGAGCAGGGCCCGCTCCTCCGGCCCGAGCGAATCGTCCGGCTGCTCGGGCATCTCGTCGGAGGGCACGGCCGTGCTGCCGGGGTGGCGCATGGCGGCCCGCTGGAGGTCGGCGACCTTGTGCGCGGCGATGGCCACGACGAAGGCCTCGAAGGGGCGCCCCGTGTCGCGGTAGCGCGGCAGGGCGCACAGGACGGCGAGACAGACCTCCTGCGCGAGGTCGTCCACGAAGTGACGGGCATCACCCGGCAGGCGCGACAGCCGGGTGCGGCAGTAGCGCAGCGCGAGCGGGTGCACCAGGGCGAGCAGATCGTGGGTGGCCCGCCGGTCACCCTCGACAGCGCGGGCGACAAGGGCGCCGATCTCTCCCGGGGCGGCCGCCGCCGGAGGCCCCTTGGTGTCGTCTTCGCGCATCGGTCCATGGTGCCTCGGCGTGGCAGCTTCCTCGGCACCACCCTCGTGGTTGTCCGTAGAACCGTTACGCGTCGGTGTCCTCGCACTCACGTCTAGCGCCTCCCCTTTCGGGTATGCCCGCCCCAGCACTCACGACTCCACCGATAGCTTGTGCCCGCGCCGCGCGGCACGGGGCAAGGCTTTTCCGTCATGAGGTCTCTTGGGGCCGAGTGCGATGCCTCGGCTCCTGCCGGGGAGGAGTCACACTCCAAGGATGCGGCATCCCTCGGAGTTTCGGCGTCGGGCGCCGAGCGGTGGGGCCGCGGTGCGGATCGCCCACGGGGGTGGCGCGCACCGCGACCTCACGACGCTGCGCGCCACGCCGCGCCCTAGCGGACCAGGCCCCAGCGGAAGCCGAGCGCCACGGCGTGCGCCCGGTCCGAGGCACCCAACTTCTTGAAGAGGCGCCTGGCGTGCGTCTTGACGGTGTCCTCCGAGAGGAAGAGCTCCCGCCCGATCTCCGCGTTCGAGCGGCCGTGGCTCATCCCCTCGAGCACCTGGATCTCGCGCGCGGTGAGCGTGGGTGCGGCGCCCATCTCGGCCGAGCGGAGCCGGCGCGGGGCGAGCCGCCAGGTCGGGTCGGCGAGGGCCTGCGTCACGGTGGCCCGCAGCTCGGCGCGCGAGGCGTCCTTGTGCAGGTATCCGCGCGCTCCGGCGGCGACCGCGAGCGCGACACCGTCGAGGTCCTCGGCGACGGTGAGCATGATGATGCGGGCCCCGGGGTCCGCCGACAGCAGCCGGCGAACGGTCTCGACACCGCCGAGTCCGGGCATGCGTACGTCCATCAGAATCAGGTCCGAACGATCGGCTCCCCAGCGGCGGAGGACTTCCTCGCCGTTGGCTGCCGTCGTCACACGCTCGACACCGGGCACGGTCGCCACCGCACGGCGGAGCGCCTCACGGGCAAGCGGGGAATCGTCGCAGACGAGGACGGATGTCATGACCGTCCTCCGCAGCTGATGCGCGTCACCTTGAGCCTCCAGGCTGGTACTGATCGTCACCTGTGCGATCGACGACTCTGGCGCCGGGTCGGACACCTGCCCGACTGCTTCATCCGTCAACCGCCTCCGCCCTCTCAACGACGGTCACCCGAAAGAGTTACGGGGTCGGTCGAGCACGTTCGGCACTCTACGTGAGGGCGTGGACACGGAGCAGGGCGCATTGGGGGCGCCCGCCGCGCCACCCCTGCCACAACCCCGCCCCACCCGCGTCACAACTGCGCTATGCCCCATTTGCCCATGAGGAGCAGTTTTTCTTCCCATTTGCTGGTGTCTATGACTAGATTCGCAATCAGTCATATTTACATCCGCCCGGCAGACCGTTCGCTTCGAGGGGATAGCAATGGCAGATTTCTCCCGGCTTCCCGGTCCCAACGCCGACCTGTGGGACTGGCAGCTCCTGGCAGCCTGCCGCGGGGTCGACAGCTCGCTGTTCTTCCACCCGGAGGGCGAGCGCGGCGCCGCCCGCAGCGCACGCGAGACCTCGGCGAAAGAGGTGTGCATGCGGTGTCCGGTCCGCGCGGAATGCGCGGCGCACGCGCTGGCCGTACGGGAGCCCTACGGCGTGTGGGGCGGCCTCACCGAGGACGAGCGTGAGGAGCTGATGGGCCGCGCGCGACACAGAGCCATCGCCGCGGCCGGCTCGTAAGCGCCACAGCCCGCCCGGCGGATCACCGGACGCGGGGACGCGGGGATCCGGCGCCCCGCCGGACCGCCGCCGTAGGGGTGATGCGCCGTAGCGGCGGGTCTCCTCCGGCCTGCCCTGCCCCGCCGGGCCGCCCCCTCCTGCCCCGGCACAGCGACGCCTGCCGGCGAGTGCCGGACCGCCCGCAACCCCCGGCGAAGGCCCGCCGGAGGCCCTAGCGCCCCGCCGTGCCCGCCAGCTTGTCCAGCATCGCGTCCACCGCCGGCACCCGCGCCAGGTCCGGCAGGGTCAGGGCGACGATCTCACGGTGCACGGCGGGCTCCACCGGAACCACCCGCGCCCCCTTGGGGCGTACGGTCTCCAGCGCCAGCTCCGGCATCACCGCGACGCCCAGCCCCGCGCCGACCAGGCCGAACACGGCCGGATAGTCGTCGGTCGCGAAGTCGATGCGCGGAGTGAAGCCCGCGCTCTCACAGACCTCCACCAGGTGCCGCCGGCAGCGCGGGCAGCCCGCGATCCAGGGCTCCTCGGCCAGGTCGGTGATGCCGATCCGGTCCGCCCCGGCCAGCCGGTGGCCCTCCGGGACGACGCCGATGAGCCGGTCGGTCAGCAGCGGGCGGACGACGAGGTCCTCCCATTCCGCGCTCGCGGCGGGGTCCGAGCCGCGGACGTCCGGGTAGCGGAAGGCCAGCGCGATCTCGCACTCGCCGTCGCGCAGCATCTCCACCGAGCGCGGCGGATCCGCCTCGACCAGGGAGATCTCGGTGCCCGGGTGCGCCGCCCGCATCTGCGCGAGCGCGCCCGGCACGAGCGTCGAGCTGCCGCTGGGGAAGGACACGAGCCGCACGCGGCCCGCCCGCAGCCCGGCGATGGCCGCGATCTCCTCCTCGGCCGCGGTCAGCCCGGCCAGGATTCCGGAGGCGTGCCGGACGAGGGCCGTGCCGGCCTGGGTGAGGCGCATCTCGCGACCCGTGCGCACCAGCAGCGGCGTGCCCGTGGACTGCTCCAGCGCCTTCATCTGCTGACTGACGGCGGGCTGGGTGCAGCCCAGCTCCCGGGCAGCGGCCGAGAACGAACCGGTCAGGGCCACCGCGCGCAGCACCCTCAGATGACGAGCCTCGATCATACGGCGAGCATAAGGCCACCTTGGGGGCGTCGCGAAATAATCGGTGGCGCCTTTGGGTCATCGCCGATTACTCTCAGTTCATGTACTTGCTCTCCGTGAATGTGGGCCGCGCCGGTACGGCGGACATCCCGGGCGTGCCCGGCTTCGAGGCCGGCCTGGCCACCGCGATCGACAAGCGCCCCGTCGACGGCCCGGTCGCCGTGGCCGCTCCCGGCCCCAAGGGCATAGGCGGCAGCGGCCTCGCGGGGGACACGATCGTCAGCCTGCGCCACCACGGCGGGGACGACCAGGCGGTGTACGCGTTCGCGCGCGAGGACCTGGACCGCTGGGAGCAGGAGCTCGGCCGCCCCCTGCCCAACGGCTCCTTCGGCGAGAACCTCACCACCAGCGGAGTCGACGTCAATGGCGCGCGCATAGGTGAGCGTTGGCGCATCGGCCCCGATCTGGTGCTGGAGGTCAGCGCGCCCCGTATCCCCTGCCGTACGTTCGCCACCTGGCTGGGCGAGGCGGGCTGGCTCAAGCGGTTCACCCAGGAGGCAGCCCCCGGCGCCTACCTTCGGGTGATAGAGCCGGGCGAGATCCGCGCGGGGGATCCGGTCACCGTCGTCCACCGCCCGGACCACGAGGTGACGGTGTCCTTCCTCTTCCGTGCGAACACGGTCGAGCGGACGCTGCTCCCCCGCGTTCTGGCAGCCGGGGACGCCCTTCACCCCGAGACACGCAAGAAGGTCCTGGCGTACCAGGCGAGCCTCTGACGGCGCCCCGGGCGGCCGGCCGGTGAGGGCCGGCCGGCGGCCCGAAGGGCTCCGTCCGCTGCCCGGTGACCGTCAATCAGCGCCCGACAAGCCGTCAAAACGTCGTACGGCATCTGCGCGGGCGGCTGCCGGGCTCTACCGTTCCGGTATGACGACTGTTTTGATCACAGGGGCGACGGCCGGGATCGGCGCCGCGTTCGCGCGCCGCCTGGCGGGCGACGGGCACGACCTCGTTCTCGTGGCCCGCGACGAGGAGCGGCTCGGCCGGCACGCGACCGAGCTCCACGACCGGCACGGTGTGGAGGTGGAGATCCTCCCGGCGGACCTCTCCCAGGACGAGGGCATCGAGGCGGTCGAGGCGCGGCTGCGCGACCGCGAGCGCCCGGTGCACCTGCTGGTCAACAACGCCGGGTTCGGCAACAAGGGCGGCTATCTGGAGGTGTCCCTCGCCGACGAGCTCAAGATGCTCAGGGTGCACTGCGAGGCGGTGCTGCGGCTGACGTCCGCGGCGGCCGAGGGGATGCGCGAGCGCAAGCGCGGCGCGGTGGTCAACGTGGCGTCGGTGGCCGCGTTCGTCCCGCGCGGCACGTACGGCGCGAGCAAGTCCTGGGTCGTGCAGTTCACCCAGGGCGCCGCGCGCGACCTGGCCGGGAGCGGGGTGCGGCTGATGGCGCTGTGCCCCGGCTTCGTCCGGACGGAATTCCACCAGCGGGCCGGGATGGGCACGGACAACGTGCCGGGCTGGCTGTGGCTGGACGCCGACAAGGTGGTGACGGCGGCGCTGCGGGACCTGTCGCAGGGCAAGACGCTGTCGGTGCCCGACCCGCGGTACAAGGCCATGACCGGGCTGATGAAGCTGGCACCGCGCAGGGTGGTGTCGCGTGCGTCGTCGACGACGGGCCGCAAGTACGGGCTGAAGTAGCGCGCGGTACGGGCCCTCACCCCCGCTCTCATCCGCACCCTCCCGGGTGATCCCTCCAGGACTAACCTGGACATATCACCCGGGAGGCGCCATGACATTCGTACAGATCATCGACTGTAGGACGAGCCGGTACGAGGACATGAACCGGCTGATGGACGACTGGGTCGCCGCGACCGAGGGGAAGCGGACCGCCACCCACTCGATCGTGGGCAGGGACCGCGCGCAGGACGGCCACTACGTGGAGATCGTGGAGTTCCCGTCCTACGAGGACGCGATGCGCAACTCCAAGCTCCCCGAGACCGACCGGATCTTCGCCGAGATGGTCGCGCTCTGCGACGGGATGCCGGTCTTCACCGACCTCGACGTGGTCCGCGACGAGCAGCTCAACAGGACCACCGCCCGCCGCTTCTTCGAGGACGTGGCGCGGGACGGCGACCTCGCTCTGATGGACGAGCTCTTCACCGCCGACTACCGCGACCACGACATCGGCAAGGAGGAGCCCACCGTCGTGGGCCTGGACGCCATGCGCTCCGACGTCGAGGGCTGGCGGGGCGCGTTCGACTTCGACTTCGCCCTCCACTCCCAGCTCGCCGAGGGCGACGAGGTCGCCACCCGCTGGACCTGGCGCGGCACCCACCAGGGCGACTTCATGGGCCACCAGCCCACCGGGCAGGAAGTGACCATGGAGGGCTCCACCACGTTCCGCTTCCGGGCCGGGAAGATCGCCGAGGGCTGGTGGGTCTACGACATGCTGGGGCTGAAGCGGCAGCTGGAGTCGGGCCCGGTGTAGGCGTCCTCAAGTACTTGAGCGAAGCGCTTGAGCGAAGCACTTGAGAGCGCGGATGTGAACGGCCGGAGCCCGGCACCCACCAGGGGTGCCGGGCTCCGGATCGCTACCGCCGTGCGGCTACCGCTGTCGTGCGGCTACCGCCGCTCCGCGGCGTGAGGTCAGTGCGAGTGACCGTGGCCGTGACCGGCCTCAGCCTCTTCCTCTTCCTTCTTCTCGACGACCAGGGTCTCGGTCGTGAGCAGCAGGGAGGCGATGGAGGCGGCGTTCTCCAGGGCGGAGCGGGTGACCTTGACCGGGTCGATGACGCCGGCCTTCACCAGGTCGCCGTACTCGTTGGTGGCGGCGTTGAAGCCCTGGCCCTTGTCGAGCTCGGCGACCTTGGAGGTGATGACGTAGCCCTCGAGGCCGGCGTTCTCGGCGATCCAGCGCAGCGGCTCGACGGCGGCGCGGCGGACGACGGCGACACCGGTGGCCTCGTCGCCCTCCTTGTCCAGGTTGCCCTCGAGCACCTTGACGGCGTGGACGAGCGCGGAGCCACCACCGGAGACGATGCCCTCCTCGACCGCGGCGCGGGTCGCGGAGATGGCGTCCTCCAGACGGTGCTTCTTCTCCTTGAGCTCGACCTCGGTGGCCGCACCCACGCGGATGACGCAGACGCCACCGGCGAGCTTGGCGAGGCGCTCCTGGAGCTTCTCGCGGTCCCAGTCGGAGTCCGTGGACTCGATCTCGGCCTTGATCTGGGCGACGCGGCCCTGGACGTCGGCGGAGTCGCCGCCGCCGTCGACGATCGTGGTGTCGTCCTTGGTGATGGTCACGCGGCGGGCGGAGCCCAGCACGTCCAGGCCGACCTGGTCGAGCTTGAGGCCGACCTCCTCGGCGACGACGGTGCCGCCGGTCAGGGTGGCCATGTCGCCCAGCATCGCCTTGCGGCGGTCGCCGAAGCCCGGGGCCTTGACGGCCACGGCGTTGAAGGTGCCACGGATCTTGTTGACGACGAGGGTGGAGAGGGCCTCGCCCTCGACGTCCTCGGCGATGATCAGCAGCGGCTTGGAGGAGCCACCCTGGATGATCTTCTCCAGCAGGGGCAGCAGGTCCTGGATGGAGGAGATCTTGCCCTGGTGGATGAGGATGTACGGGTCCTCGAGGACGGCCTCCATGCGCTCCTGGTCGGTGACCATGTAGGGCGACAGGTAACCCTTGTCGAAGGCCATTCCCTCGGTGAAGTCCAGCTCCAGGCCGAAGGTGTTGGACTCCTCGACGGTGATGACACCGTCCTTGCCGACCTTGTCCATCGCCTCGGCGATGAGCTCGCCGACCTGCTTGTCCTGGGCGGACAGGGCGGCGACGGCGGCGATGTCGGCCTTGTCGTCGATCGGGCGGGCGGTCGCGAGCAGCTCGTCGGAGACGGCCTTGACCGCGGCGTCGATGCCCTTCTTCAGGGCGGCCGGGGAGGCGCCGGCGGCGACGTTGCGCAGGCCCTCGCGGACCAGCGCCTGGGCCAGGACGGTCGCGGTGGTGGTGCCGTCACCCGCGATGTCGTTGGTCTTGGTCGCCACCTCCTTGACGAGCTGGGCGCCCAGGTTCTCGAACGGGTCCTCGATCTCGACCTCGCGGGCGATGGTGACGCCGTCGTTGGTGATGGTCGGGGCGCCGAACTTCTTGTCGATGACGACGTTGCGGCCCTTGGGGCCGATCGTCACCTTGACCGTGTCGGCCAGCTTGTTGACACCGCGCTCGAGAGCGCGACGGGCGTCCTCGTCGAACTTCAGGATCTTCGCCATGGTTGCTTCAAGTCCTCTCAAACGAACTGCGCCCCGGACCCCGGCGGCATACACACACGGGAACCAGGGCGCAGATCACATCAAACGGGGTGAATTACTTCTCGATGATCGCGAGCACGTCGCGAGCCGAGAGGACGAGGTACTCGTCACCGTTGTACTTCACCTCGGTGCCGCCGTACTTGCTGTAGAGCACGACGTCGCCGACGCTCACGTCGAGCGGAAGACGCTGACCGTCCTCGAAGCGGCCCGGGCCCACGGCCAGGACGACGCCCTCCTGGGGCTTCTCCTTGGCGGTGTCCGGAATGACCAGGCCAGAGGCCGTGGTCTGCTCGGCGTCGAGCGGCTGGACCACGATGCGGTCCTCGAGCGGCTTGATGGCAACCTTGGAGCTGGCGGTCGTCACGATCCGACCTCCCCCTTCGGAGATTCACGGGGTTATCTGTCTGAGGTGGCGACCAGGTAGATCCGTCGTCGCGGGTGCCGGATTCTGCCCGTCGCTGCGTTTGGCACTCCCGGGTGGAGAGTGCCAACGGAGCCGAGACTATGACGCGGTTAGCACTCGGTCAAGCGGAGTGCCAATTCGCCGTGCGGCGAGCCTGCGGTTCACCCCTGGGGGTAAGCCCCCGGCCGTGCGGGCGTACGCCCACGGCCGGACGAGCCCCGGAGCGACGCGGAAGTGGATCTGCCCGCGGGCCGCGGGTCGTAATCCTCCGGATCCCCCTGTGGTGCTCCTGCAGCGCTCTTGCGGTGCTCCTGCAGCGCTCTTGCGGTGCTCCTGCGGTGCTCCTGCGGTGCTCTACGTGCCCGGCCCGCACCCGGCTCTGCCCGCCCGGGCCTATACGTAGTCCTCCAGACGGGCCACGGTGAAGCCCTGCCGCTCGATGCTGCGCAGCATGTTGGCGACCATCTTGGCCATCGTCGTGCCCTTGAGCTCCGAGGGCCCGCGGAAGTGGGCGAGGACGATGTCGCCGGGGCGCAGCTTGTCGCCCTCCGCGTAGCGCATGTCGTTGATCTGCATCGTCGCCTCCCACAGCAGTAGCGCCTTGACCCCGCAGCCGCCGGCCGCGGCGAGGGTGGCGTCGTTGTAGTTGCCGTAGGGCGGACGGAAAAGGGGCGGCTTGCCGCCGTACCGCTTCTCCAGGACGTCCTGCTGCCCGCAAATCTCGCGGCGCTGGGCGTCGGCGGAGAGGGTGCGCAGGTTGGGGTGGGAGAGCGTGTGGTTGTTGATGCTGTTGCGGTTCCCCTCGCCGCGCAGCTGCTCGAAGTAGCCGTAGCCGGTGCCCGCGCGGGCGATGTCGTCGGTGAGGAACATCGTGAAGGGCAGCTTGAGGTCCTTGGCCATCTTCACGAACTCCGGGTCCTTCTCCGCACCGTCGTCGAAGGTCAGGAAGACGACCTTGTCGTTGGTGGGCACGCGCCGGATCACCTTGGGGGCGGCTCCGGGCTTCAACCCGTCGGTCAGCTTGGCGGAGGGCGGGGCCGGGGGCGCGGCGAGGGGCTTGTCGAGGCCCCAGCGGCGGTAGGCGGCGGCGTCGGGGGCGGAGGAAACGGAGGAGGCCGAGGGCGAGGCCGCCGTGTCCGTACGCGGAGCGGGAGACGCCGCGGGCCCCTTGCCGCCGCCGGAGGAACCGGAGCAGCCGCTGAGGAGCAGGGCCAGCAGGAGCGAGGTGACGGCGGCCGCGCGGGCGGATACCGGGCGGGCGGATACCGCGCGGGCGGCTATCGGACCGGATATAGGGGAGCTCACACCTCCGATTGTTGTGCATGCGTTCGAGCCGAGCAGAAGTCGGGCAGAGGCTGGGCAGAAGGGGCGGCCTGCCCGCGCCCGTCGCGCCCGCCCGTCGGGGGCTGCCCGCCGGAGGCGCTGGGCGAGAATGACCGGGTGCCAGCACCGAACGAATCCCTCACCGCCTTCAGCGCCCTCCTCACTGAAGAGGGCCGGAGCCTGCTCGCCGAGCTGCGCGACCACGACCCGGCCAAGGAGCTGGCCACGGCGACCCGGCTGCGCCGAGACCACCCCGCGGAGCTCGTCTCGGCGGCGCTCGGCATGGCCCGGCTGCGGCAGCGGGCGGTGGCGAAGTTCGGGGCGGAGGACGCGTACCGGATGTTCTTCACGCCGAACGGCGTGGAGCAGTCGACGCGCCGCTCCGTGGCGGACTACCGCGCGGCCCGCTTCGCCGCGCTCGGCATCCGCTCGGTCGCGGACCTGTGCTGCGGCATCGGCGGCGACGCGATCGCGCTGGCCCGGCTGGGCATCCGCGTCCTCGCCGTCGACCGCGACCCGCTGACCTGCGAGGTCGCGCGCGCGAACGCGCAGGCGCTGGGGCTCGCGGAGCTCATCGAGGTGCGCTGCGCGGACGTGGCCGAGGTGGACACCGCGGGCTACGACGCGGTCTTCGTCGACCCGGCACGCCGCGGCGGCCGCGGCCGCATCTTCGACCCGGAGGCGTACTCCCCGCCCCTCTCATGGGCGATCGAAGCCGCCCGCCGCGCCCCGCACGCCGCCCTCAAGATCGCACCCGGGGTGCCGCACGAGGCGATCCCGGACGACGCCGAGGCCGAGTGGATCTCCGACGGGGGCGACGTGAAGGAGGCCGTGCTGTGGTTCGGCACGGCCCCGGGCGCGCGGCGCGCGACGCTGCTGCCGGGCGGTCACTCGCTCGTGGGCGCGGGGCTCCCGGACCCGGCGGTCCGGGCAGTGGGCCGCTATCTGTACGAGCCGGACGGCGCGGTGATCCGCGCGCACCTGGTGGCGGACGTGGCGGCGGAGCTGGGCGACGGCGGCCTGATCGACGAGACGATCGCGTACGTGACGAGCGACGAGCTGCGGGCCACGGACTACGCGTCGGCGTACGAGATCACCGACGTGCTCCCGTTCAACCTGAAGAAGCTGAAGGCGCTGCTGCGAGAGCGGAAGGTGGGGGTCGTGACCGTGAAGAAGCGCGGCTCGGCGATCGAGCCGGAGGAGCTCCGCAAGAAGCTGAAACTCGAAGGGGTGAACTCTTGTCTGATCGTACTCACGCGCGTGGCGGGGGCTCCGACGATGCTGCTGGGGCATCCGGTCCGGGCGTAGCCTGGCATGGGCGACAAGGGAGGCCAGCGATGGCCGCCGATCCCATCACCGAGCCGGTGGACAAGCCTGACCGTTTCCCTGGCCATCCCCGACTTCTACATTCTGCGGCGCAAGCCCACCGAGCTGGACGAGGCATATCGCAAGGCCCACAAGGGCTGAGACGGGCAAGCCGCCAGGGGCCGTCCCCGGAGTGCCCGTCCGGGCGACAGCCAGGGGCCTGCCGAGCGGCGGCCGCCGCCCCGGCCGCCATTGCTCCTACGCTCGCCCCATGACCGAGAACGAGATCAAGCTCAAGGCCATCGCGGCGCTCACCGCCCTGCGCGGGGGTGTCGGGACGGACTACGTTTCCAGCCTGCTCGGCGAGGTCATCCCCGACGAGTTCATGGTGCCGGTCGGCGCGGAGGCGAAAGAGGTCGGGCTCGCGGTGCTCAACCAGCTCTCCGAGCCGATGAGCGCGCTGATCAGCGGCTTGATGGTGGCCTTCGAGGCGGTCGCGGACGCGTACGACGAGACGGCGCCGGAGTCGCCGACGGAAGAGATCCTGCAGACCCTCGCGCTCCAGCTCGCACGCGAATCCGACTGACGTCGGCAGCCGGTCGTATTTCCTGCCAAATGGGCGCTGCGGCGGTCCGTTCGGCGCTAGCGTGCGTCGCGTCCGGGCACGGGGCCCGCTTGGGGACCCGTATTGCGACGAGGGGCGAGCAGGATGCTGAGCGAGGCACTGGTGACGGTGGCCGCCGCGGGCGGCACCGCGGTCGTACAGGCCGCGGGGACGGACGCGTGGACCGGGCTGCGGGAGCGGGTCGCGCGGTGGTTCGGGAGGGGCGACGAGGCGCGCGAGCGGGCGGAGTTGGAGCGGCTCGACCGCACGGCGGGTGTGCTCGCGGCGGCGGATTCCGGTTCCGGTCCCCGTTCCGGTCCCGGTTCCGGCGATGCCGCGCGGGTACGGGACCGCCAGGAGGGCGCCTGGCAGAGCCGTTTCGAATCGCTGCTGGAAGACCTTCCGGCGGAGGAGCGGGAGCCGGTGGCGGAGGAACTGCGGGCTCTGGTGAAGGAATTCGAGACGCCGGTGGAGGCGGGGGCGGGGGCGGGTGGCCAGGTGTCGGGAAAGGTCTTCCGCGGGCCGACGGCGTTCCAGGCGGGTGACAACAACCAGCAGGAGAACCGGTTCGGGGGGCAGTGACCGCGCGGGACGGGGTGCGGAGCGGGGTGCGGGGCAACACCTTCCACGGTGAGGCAGGGCAATTCCTGAACGCTCACGTTGTGCTCCTTTCGGGGGTTCGGATGGACGCTCGGATCGCGTCTGCGCGGCGACGGACCTCCTGCGGCGGGATCGCGTACGTGACGGGCGGTGCCGGTTCGCTGCGGCAGTCGCGGCAGAAGCCGCCCGGCAGCGCCTCCGGGCGGCCCGGTGCCCGGCAGAGCATGCACTCCATGATGCGGATGACCCGGCCCGTGGCGGCCGGTTCCGGTGCCGGGCGTTCCGGAGGGAGCTTCTCCTGGAGGCGGTAGCGCGCCACGGAGGCCGCGTGGTGGACCTCCGGCGGCAGGCCGGCCGTGAGTTCCCGTGCGATGTCCTCCTGGCTCGCTCCCCTGGCCAGCCATTCCTCTGCGAGGGGCTCCAGCGTCTTGCAGTCCCTCGCCGACAGCGTCATCCGCGGATCCATGCGGCCCGCCAACGCCAGCCCCTCGTACGCCTGCGAGCGGGGCGGTTTACCTGCCGCTCGCGGCTGCGACTCCGGCTGCTCCGGAGGCTCCGGACGTGGTTCGGGGCGCGGTTCGGGGCTCGGCTCCGGGCGCGGTCGCGACTCCGGGACGTTTCCCGCCTGGAAGTCCGCCCACCAGTCGTCGTCCCGCGGCGTCCGCGAGAAGTACGTCCTGGTCACCCAGTGGTTGCTGCCGTCGTCACCCCTGGTCCGCTCCGTCACCCTGCGGAGGTGGCCTTCGTCGGTGAGGCGGTGCAGGGCGGTGCGGCAGGCCGCCTGTCCGTAGTCCGGGATGTGCGCCGCAAGGGTTTTCGCATCCATCGCCGCACCTTCGGGCAGACGGTCGATGAATGCGGCGATCGACGCCTCCCGGGCCGGGAGGTGCGCGAAGTCGTTCGAGGTGCGGCGTGCCTGGTCGGGAGCGGTTCGCTTGCCGTAGCCGGGCTTGGCCTTGGGGTGTACGTGTGCGGGACGCGCGTCGGCGTTAGAGTTGGCCTCAGCCATGGGATCGAGGTCCTGTCGATCTTGGTGGTCAAGCCCCGGTTAGGTGTTGGCGCACCTGCCGGGGCTGATTTGTTGCTGCGAACGCTAGAGGGCCGTGACCGTTCGTCGCAACCCGGTCTCCGAAAATGAACTCGTGTGGTATGCGGGGCGGTTGACCACGCGGCGCGCATGCCGCGCACGCGGAAGGGTGGGTGGGTGGGTTATCACCCCACCCATTCCACAGAAAGAGAGCTCGGGGTCCGACACCCGAAGCCCGGAGCGCACGGTCAGGTCTCGCGACCCGTCACGTAGCCCACGAAGGCGGCCCATGCCCGTGCGGGGAAGCCCAGTTGGGCGCCGGGCGCTTGCTTGGAGTCCCGCACGCGCACGGCGCCACCAACCCCCTTTACTTACAGCTCCCCCATCACCTTCTCGACGAAGCGAGTCGATTCGGTGGGGTTCAACGCCAGCCAGCCCACCTCCGCTTGCTGCTGAGCGAAGGCACTTACCCGCTCGATGCTCGCGTCCAACCTGCCTACGCCATTGGCCTCCTGATAGGTGACCCGATTCCTGCTGGGCATCTCCAGCATCACGAAAGAACTGCCAATCTTGCAGCGGCCTGCGGGCATCACCCGAATCACCACGTTGCGTCGCTGACCGACTTCCAGCACGTGCGCGAGCTGACGCCTGTGAGCCTCTACGTCACCGGCCGGGTGGCGAAGAGGATCCTCACCGATTACGAAGGCGAAAGCCACGGATCGCTTGTCCAGCAAGGATTGACGGCCCAGTCGCACCGTCACCCGCTCTTCGATCACCTCATCATTCAGCGGAGGCCACGCGCTGCCGAAGAGCGCGCGCATCGTCCCCTCGGTCTGGAGCAATCCAGGAATGAGCAGCGGCTCGTACGAACTGAACGAAATCGCCTCCGCTTCGTAGCGGAAGAAGTCCTCCCCCTGGTTCACGGCCGGCTCCGGCCCCAAATAGTCCTGCATCGCGATCAGAAACCCATGCGCCCCGCACATGTCATCCGTCACCTGAAGGAACCGCTCCGTCGGCCTCCGACGCCCCTGCTCCATGGATTTCACGGTCTCGAAGTCATAGTTGGCTTCGCGCGCCAACTCCTCCCGCGTGACCCCCGCCCGCGTGCGCCAGAGCTTCGCCTGGTTGCCGCAAAGTCGCCACGTCATCGGTGGTTGAGAGCCCATACTCGTCACCGCGCCCCACCTTCCTGTGAAGATCACCGGTACCCTCGCCGTGAGTACCGCCGCACGAACTCCCGAGGCTAACGACGGGCCGTAACCCTTGGTGGCGTGAACAAGGAAATTCCGCCTCTCGGGGCGTACGTCATCGACACGCGGACCGACCGGGTCGGTCAAGTCATCACGGTCACAGGCGATTTGCTGCACCTGCACCCGCCCGGCGGAGGCGCCGGCTGGGACTGCCCGGTCGATTCGATCGAGGTGACGGCCCTCCGGATCTACCTCCGCGCCCGCGTCATCGAGGCGAACCTCATGCGGAGGCTCGTGTGAGCGCCGCCGCGCCGGAGGAGCCGTCCGGCCACACCCCGGACGACCTCCGCGCGGCGGTCGCCGCGGCCGAGTCCCCGGACGCGGCCCACACCGCCGTCGCGGAGCTGAGCCGCGCCGCGGGGACCGGGGCCCCGGAGGTCGAGCCCCGGTGATCAGCAGCAGTTTTCCCGCCGCCCCCTCTAAGCTTGAGGTGCTCCACTCAGCACACCGCAGCGCCGGTGCCACCGGGGACCGTCAGCGGTGCGGCCGACGCGACCCTGGAGAGTGCTGTCCCATGAGCACCGCTGCATCCGAAGAGCCGGACTTCCCCTTGATCCCCCAGCCGGCGAACAACCCCGAGGACCTGCGCGCCGCGATCGCCCAGGTGGCACCGCGATCGCTGGCAGCCTTCGACGCCGAGCGCACGGAAGCCCTCAAGCAGGCCCGGGAGAGCGGCATCGCGGGCCCTATGCAGCGCTTGGTCGGGCAGTGGGCGGTGTTCGTCGCCATCGAGAGATACCCGGAGCGTGCGGCTTTGATGCGGCGCCTTGAGGTAACCGCCGAGCAAGCCGACACCGATGACGAAGCGCTGGCAGCGATCTCCGCCATCGGGCGGATCCTGGATCAGGCTCTTGCCGAGGCCGGGCTCGGCCGTGGGGCGGCCGGTCGGTGAGCGACGAGGAGTGGAAGTGGGTCTACGACCCTGATCGGGACCACGTCATCACGGGATTACCCCAGACCGTAGTAGCTCTGGCCGAGAAGGCGGCGCAGGATCTGGTGGAGCTCGCTGCGCTGGGGGTCGACGTGACCGGGATCGGTAAGGGGCCTCGTCACGGCGGTCCCGGCGGAATGCGGGAACTGAGGCTCCCGCCGAACGGGTGGATGTACGTGATGGCACTTCCCCGCAGGAAGCTCATCGTCGTCACCCGCATCGTCCCGCCCTTCGAACACCTCTGACCCCGGCCCTCGCACCCTCACGCCAGATCCGTCAGATCCTCCGCATAGAACGTCGTCAGCGGCTGCGGGCCCACGTACTGCTGGCAGTTGCACTGCCTCAGCTCGTACGCCGTCGGCTTCTTCTCCGCGTCCCAGGCGACCGGAGTCTCCACCGACTCATGGCACTTGCCCTGCTTGTCATGCTTGGCCAAGTGGTGCGTGCAGCCGCATATGGGCTGGGGCGGCTTGGAGGCGGCCTCCAGGGCCGCGCGCTCGGCGCGCTCCGTCTCCAGGAGCTCCAGCTTGCGCTCGTGGCGGGTGCGCAAAGCCGTACGGGCGGTGTCGGCGACCTTGGTGAAGCCGCCCACGCCGAAGAAGATCAGCACCCACCAGAGCCAATCCATGCCCGGCTCCTCCCCGCCGCGCGCCCTGTCCGTTCCCTCGCCAGAATACGCTCAGCGCTGCGGCGCGTTGAGGGAGCGGAACCAGCGGCGGTGGGCCAGGGCTGTGGCCACGCCGTACGCGCCGACCGCCGCCAGAGGGGCCGTCAGGCCCCACGCGTAGGCCAGGCCCGAGCCGTCCTTCGGTGCGGTGGTCGTCGTCAGCATCTCCGTCACGGCCGCGCCGCCCACCGCCAGCGCGCCCGCGCACGGCAGCAGTGACATCAGCAGCCAGAACCACACGCGGCCGCCTGCCCGGAGGCCGGGGTCGCGCATCGCGTCGCGGTCCAGGGCCGCCCAGAGGCGCAGCCGCCGCCGGGCTTCCTTCCCGGTACGGAGTCCGGCGCGGATGCCCAGCAGCGACGGGATCACTGCCCCCGCCGCCAGGATCAGGTACGCCGCCGCGTAGACGTACTCCACACCGCCTTCGGCCACGGACTTCAGGCCCAGGACCGCGAGCATCCAGCCCAGCATGAACACGCCCGTCAGCAGCCACCCCAGCAGCAGGCGGCCCGGCGACAGTGTCTTACGTATGAGGGCGTCCAGCGCCCTCTCCCGGTCCGCCAGCACGGCTTCCCGGTTCGGCCACGTGCTCAGGTGCCATGGCGGGGGTGCAGGGGGCAGATGCGATATTCCCATCGTTCGTTCTACGACCTACGACTCGTACAGGTTCTTCTTGCTCATCTCGTGGACGTGGTCATGGTCGTGGGAGTGGGCATGAGCATGACCCTCATGCGAATGAGCGTCCTCCTCCGCCGGCACATGCGTCTCCGTCACCGGCAGCGAGCTGTCCGCCGACAGCTCCCACGACGACGCCGCACGCCCCCGCGCCACCATCTCCGCGCCCAGCGCCGCCACCATCGCGCCGTTGTCCGTGCACAGCTTCGGCCGCGGTACGCGCAGCGTGATGCCCGCGTCCTCGCAGCGGCGCTGCGCCATCGCCCGCAGGCGCGTGTTCGCCGCGACGCCGCCGCCGATCATGAGGTGGTCGACGCCCTCGTCCTTGCACGCGCGGACGGCCTTGCGCGTGAGGACGTCCACGACGGCCTCCTGGAACGACGCGGCCACGTCCGCGACCGGCACCTCCTCGCCCGCCGCGCGCTTGGCCTCTATCCAGCGGGCCACGGCCGTCTTCAGGCCGGAGAAGGAGAAGTCGTAGATCGGGTCGCGGGAGCCGGTGAGGCCGCGCGGGAAGCGGATGGCGTCCGGGTTGCCCTCGCGGGCGTAGCGGTCGATGACCGGGCCGCCGGGGAAGCCGAGGTTCAGGACGCGGGCGACCTTGTCGAAGGCCTCGCCGGCCGCGTCGTCGATGGTCGAGCCGAGCGGGCGGACGTCGGAGGTGATGTCGGGGGCGAGCAGCAGGGAGGAGTGGCCGCCGCTGACCAGCAGGGCCATCGTCGGCTCCGGCAGCGGGCCGTGCTCCAGCTGGTCGACGCAGATGTGGGAGGCCAGGTGGTTCACTCCGTAGAGCGGCTTGCCCAGCGCGTACGCGTACGCCTTCGCCGCCGAGACGCCGACGAGCAGCGCGCCCGCCAGGCCCGGGCCGGCCGTGACCGCGATGCCGTCGAGGTCCTTCGCGGAGACGCCGGCCTCGTCCAGCGCGCGCTGGATGGTCGGGACCATCGCCTCCAGGTGGGCGCGGCTGGCCACCTCGGGGACGACGCCGCCGAAGCGCGCGTGCTCGTCGACGCTGGAGGCGACCGCGTCCGCGAGCAGCGTGTGCCCGCGGACGATGCCGACGCCGGTCTCGTCGCACGAGGTCTCGATGCCGAGGACGAGGGGTTCGTCAGCCTTGCGAGCCATGGGTCATTCCTTGCACTGCGGAGAGGGGATCGGAGAGGCGCATCACGAGGGCGTCGACGTTGCCGGGCTGGTAGTAGCCGCGGCGGACGCCGACCCCTTCGAAGCCGAAGCGTTCGTACAGGCGCTGGGCCCGGGTGTTGTCGACCCGCACTTCGAGGAGCACCTCGCGGCACTCGAAGTCGGTCGCGGCGGTCAGGAGCTCGCGCAGGAGCCGGGAGCCGAGGCCGGTGCTCCACTGCTCCTGGGCGACGGCGATGGTCTGGACGTCGCCGGTGCCGTCGATCGCGGCCAGGCCGGCGTAGCCGACGACGCGGCCGCCCCGGCCGCCCTCGCTGCCGGAAGCCTCTTCGGCCACCACGTAGCGGCGGGTCGCGCCCGCGCCGCGCGCGTGCGCCAGCTCCGACCAGAACAGCCCCTTGGACCAGGCGTCGTCCGGGAACAGCGCGCGCTCCAGCTCCAGCACCGGCCCGATGTCCCACCAGCGCATCTCGCGGACACGCACGTTCGTGGTCACTTGGGGGTGACCACCTTGTAGTTGGCGGGCACCTGGGCGTCGGGGCGGCGCAGGTAGAGCGGCTGGTCCGGCAGGAACTCGCCGCCCGTGCGCAGGCGCTCCACGGCGAGGGACGCCAGGGCTCCGGCCGACTGGTGCTCGGGCATGTCGGCCCGTACGTCCGTGAACGCGTCGGGGTAGAGCACGGCGCCCGCGCCGACCACCGTCAGGCCGGCCAGCTTCTCGGTGAGGTCCGCCGGGCGGTCCACGGCGGGCTCGGTGACGCGGGTACGGGCGTCCGCGTACCGCGCCCAGTAGACCTCCTTGCGGCGGGCGTCCGTCGCCACGACGAACTCGCCCTCCAGGCCCGCCTGCCCGGCCGCGTACGCGATGCCGTCGAGCGAGCACAGGCCGCGGACGGGCACGCCGAGCGCGGCGCCGAAGGTGGCGGCGGTGACGATGCCGACCCGCAGGCCGGTGTACGGGCCGGGGCCGACGCCGACCACGATGTCCGTGACGGCGTCCAGCTTGTGGCCCGCTTCGCGGAGCACCCGGTCGACGGAGGGAAGCAGCAGCTCACCGTGCCTGCGCGCGTCGATCTGACGCGCTTCGGCGACGACTTTGTCGCCGTCGTGGAGGGCTACGGTGACGGCGGGCGTGGCGGTATCAAGAGCGAGCAGCAGCACACTGACAGCCTACGGCGCGCGGCATGCGGCTCGCCGGGGGGCGGCGGTGCGGCGTGCCCGTGCGGGCGGCTCCGGCAGCACGATGCGCGCGTGGCTCCGGCGGCGTGGCGCGAGCGCCGCTTCGGCGGCGCGGAGCGGGTGGCCGCGAGTGCTACGGTCACCGCAACGCCGTATGCGTATGTACGCACGAAGAGATACGTGCGCAGGATACGTACGCAGGAAGAGAAGGGTTCGCAGCCGTGGCACGCAGCAGCTCGGGGGTCATCGTGGCCGCGCTCACCGCGGCGGCCCTCGCGGGAGTCGGTTTCCTCGCCTTCCAGGCCGAGGCCGCGCCCGACAAGCCGCAGGCCTCGCACGCGAGCGCCTCCGGCGAGGCCAAGGACAAGGGCAAGGACGGCAGCACTCCGGGCGACGGCGGCTCCGGCGACGGCTCCGGCAAGGACGGCGGCCAGGGACAGGAGAAGGCCGTCCCCGCCGTTCCCGCGGGCTCCGGCACGGGGCAGCGGGTCGTCTACGCGCTCGGGCAGAAGCGGGTGTGGCTGATCGGCGCGGACGGCAAGGCGACCCACAGCTTCGAGGTCGCGCCCAGCACGGTGAACCCGCAGCCGGGCCCCTACAAGGTGACCTCGCGCGACGCTACGGGCACGGGTTCGGACGGCAAGGCCATCGAGCACGTGGTGCGGTTCCACCAGAACACGGCGGGGGTCGTCTTCGGCTTCAGCGCGGCGGTGGACGGGTCGCTGCCGGATCCCGCGTCGGGCAAGAAGACGGGTGCGGTGCGGGAGAGTCCTGCGGACGGGCGGGCGATGTGGGACTTCGCCGTCAACGGCACGAAGGTTGTCGTGGTCGCTTAGCGGTTTCCCCTGAGGACCCTTTCCGGGGCTGCGCCCCGGACCCCCTGTCCGCGCTGACGCGTGACGTCCTCAAACGCCGGACGGGCTGAATTCATGCGGCGTCATTTATGCGGCGTCCTGCTCTATGCGGCGTTCTGCTCGCCGTCTCCCTGCGTCTCCGGCGACGGCGGCGGTTTCGACACCGCATCCGCGGCCGCGCAGGAGGCCAGCAGGTCGCGCATCGAAGTCGAGGTCGACGGGGGCCTCTCCTCCGAGGGCTCCGAGGGCTCCGAGCGGAGCTCGGTCGGCGGCTGCTGCGGCTGCTCCGGTGCCGGCATGGTGCCTCCTGGGGGGCATCTGGGCAAGGTTAGGTAGACCTAACCGTGTCTCTGCCTACCATGTGACCACGCCCGCAGCCGCCGATGCAACATCTTCCCGACGGGTTGTCGGAACGTACAGCGGCGTGCGGCAGCGCGCGCCGTCAGCCGAGCTGCGACAGGTCCGCGCCCGCCCAGCGCGCGCCCACGCCCGTCACCCGCACGCTCCGCACGTCGTCCGTGTCCTCCGCCGCGTGGGCCACGTCCGCCGCGTCCGCGGCGCTCGCGCCGACCGCCCGGTGGATGACGACGTGCAGCCGGTCGTCGGAGAGCTCCTCGACCTTGCCGTCGCCCCACTCCACGACGATCACGGACTCGGGGAGGGAGACGTCGAGGTCCAGGTCCTCCATCTCGTCCAGGCCGCCGGAGAGCCGGTACGCGTCGACGTGGACGAGGGCCGGGCCGCCGGAGAGGTGGGGGTGGACGCGGGCGATGACGAACGTCGGGGAGGTGACGGCGCCGCGGACGCCGAGGCCCTCGCCGAGGCCGCGGGTCAGCGTCGTCTTGCCCGCGCCGAGCTCACCCGTGAGCAGCACCAGATCGCCGGGGCGCAGCAGGCCGGCCAGCCGGCGGCCCAGGTCCCGCATGGCCTCGGCGGTCCTGACCGTGAGCTCTGCGCTGGTCTCGGCAGGCGTCTCGGCAGGCATCGGGGTCTCCGGGGCGGCGGCGGTCGTCTCAGGCTGGGCGCTCATATCCGCCGATGGTACGGGGCCGGGCCGCCCCGGCGCGTATGCCCGCACGCGCCCCGGCGCGTTTCACCCGCGGCCGCGCGCCCCCGCCGCCGCGCGCTGCCCGTGCTCCAGCGCCCCGCCGTCCGCCGCCGCGGCGAGCAGGTCGCCCAGCTGGGCGACGACGACCTCGGGCCGCTCCAGCATCACCAGGTGTCCGGTGTCCTCCAGGAGGAGGAGCCGGGCGTCGGGCAGGGCCTCGGCGATGGCCTCGCTGTGCTCGCTCGGCGTGAGCAGGTCCTTGTCGCCGGCCACGACGACCACCGGCAGGCGCTCGAAGGCGCACAGCGCCTCCCGCTTCTCGTGCTCGGCGAAGACCGGGTAGAACGCCGCGACGACGTCGACGGGCGTGGCCTCGATCAGCCGTTCCGCGAACCGCACGACCGCCGGATCCACGTCCTTCGAGCCGAAGGAGTACCAGCGGAGCACGCCCGCGAACAGGTCGGCGGTGGCCCGGCGGCCCTTCTCGATCAGCTCGGGCCGGGTCGCCATCAGCTTGAAGGCGCCCGGGAGGACGAGCCGCCGCACCAGGCTCATCCCGGCGGCCGGCAGCCCGTACGTGTTCTCCGCGAGCCCGCCCGCGGACGTGCCGAGGAAGGCCGTGCCGACGACGCGCTCGGCGATCAGGCCGGGGTGCTGCGCGGCCAGCGCCATCGTCGTCATGCCACCCATCGAGTGCCCCACGAGCACCAGCGGTCCCTCGGGGGCCGCGGCGTCGATGACGGCCCGGAGATCGCACCCGAAGAGGTCGATGGAGACCGCTTCCGTACGGCTGCGCTCGGAGCGGCCGTGGCTGCGCTGGTCCCAGAAGACCGCGCGGACGCCGGCGGCCCGCAGGGCGGCGCGCTGGAAGTGCCAGGAGTCCTGGCTGAGGCAGTAGCCGTGGCTGAAGACGACCGTGAGGGGCGGGGAGGCGGGCGCGCGCCGGCCGCCGAACAGCCGGCGGGAGGCCGGTGCCTGCGGCTCCCCGTCCGGCCCGCCCGGCTCGTCCACCTCGTAGTACAGCCGCGTGCCGTCCTCCGCGACCACCGTGCCCGGCGTCCCCCGCAGCGTCCCGTACGGGCCCGAGGCGTCCAGGGCCAGCCGCGCCTTGCGGCGCATGCCGCGCCCCACCGTCAGCCGCTCGACCGCCACGCCGACCGCGGCTCCCGCGGCCAGGACGCCCAGCGCCGCGCCCGCGACACCCGCCCCGCGCCGCCAGCCGCCGCCCGCGCCCTGCGCCGCGCCGCTCCCGACGATCGCCTCGATGGCCTCGACCGCCCCGGCGGCCTCGGCCGCCGCTGCGCCCGCGCTACCGCTGTCCCTGCTCATCGCGCGCCCCCGTGTCCCCGTTTCGGCATGTCCACGTCCGCGTACTCGTCGTGCTCGTGCGCCGGTCCGGGTCCGGCGCCCTGCCGGACCTACCCGGACTTACTCGGTGTATCCGTCAACGTATCCGTCCACGTTCTCACCGACGTAGACGCGCGGCACCCGATTGGAGATGCGCGTGACAACCTCGTAGGCAATCGTGCCCGTGGCACGCGCCCAGTCCTCGGCGGTCGGCTCGCCCCGGTCGCCCGGCCCGAACAGCACCGCCTCGTCGCCCACCCGCGCCGTGTCGTCGCCGCCCAGGTCGACCACGAACTGGTCCATGGCCACCCGGCCCGCCACCGTCCGCCACTTGCCGCCCACCAGCACCGGACCCGTGCCGGAGCCCGCACGCGGGATGCCGTCCGCGTAGCCCACGGGGACGAGGGCGAGCGTCGTCGGGCCGGGGGTGACGTAGTGGTGCCCGTACGAGACGCCGTGCCCGCCCGGCACCCGCTTCACCGACGCCAGGTACGCCGACAGGGTCATCACCGGCTTCAGGCCGAAGTCCTGCGGCGTGCCGACCTCGGGGCTCGGCGACACCCCGTACATCGCGATGCCCGTCCGGACGAGGTCGAAGTGCGCCTCGGGGATCGTCAGGGTCGCCGGCGAGTTGGCTATGTGCCGCACCTCGGGCTCGACGCCCTGCCGCTCCGCGTACGCCACCGCGTCCCGGAAGACCCGCAGCTGGGCCTGGATGGACGGGTGGCCCGGCTCGTCGGCGCACGCGAAGTGCGACCAGATGCCGGTCACCTTCACCAGGCCCGCGTCCTCCGCCTCGCGCGCCGCGGCGATCAGTTCCGGCCAGTCGTCGGGCTGGCAGCCGTTGCGCCCCAGACCGGTGTCGATCTTCAGCTGGACGCGGGCGGGACGGCCCGCGTCCCGTACGGCCTCGCAGAGCTCCGCGAGGGCCCACACCCCGCTCACCGACACGTCGACGTCCGCCTCAACGGCCTCGCGCCACGGGCTGCCCGGCGTCCACAGCCAGCACATCAGCCGGCCCGTGTCACCCGCCGCGCGCAGCGCCAGCGCCTCGTCCGGCGTCGCCGTGCCGACCCACTCGGCGCCGGCCTCGCGGGCCGCGCGGGCGCACTGCACCGCGCCGTGGCCGTAGGCGTTCGCCTTGACCACGGCCATCAGCTGCGACCGGGGCGCGCGGGCCTTGAGCGTGCGTACGTTGGCCCGCAGCGCGGCCAGGTCGACCAGGGCACGGGCGCGCATCGGGGTCTCGCCGGCGCGAAGCGGAGTCTCGTTCATCCACGTCAGTCTCTCAGGACGGCCGGGGAGGGGGTGAGGGGTGGGGCTCAGGCAGGGGTGCAGGGTGTCACTTCACGTGTCATTTCGGGTGCCGCCCGAGGTGCCGCCCGAGGTGCCGCCCGGGGTGTCATTCCAGATGTCTTTTCGGGGGCGTGAACGGCGCACGGTTGTGAGACTGGGGGCATGAGGACTGCCTACAGCGTCGAGACCGTACGGGCCGCCGAGCGCGCGCTCATGGCCCAGCTCCCCCACGGCGCCCTGATGCAGCGCGCCGCCGCCGGGCTCGCCGCCGCCTGCGCCGGCCTGCTCCGGCGCGTGTACGGGGCACGCATCGCCCTGCTCGTCGGCAGCGGCGACAACGGCGGCGACGCCCTCTTCGCCGGCGCCCGGCTCGCCCGGCGCGGCGCCGGGGTGACCGCGGTGCTCCTGAACCCCGAGCGGGCACACTCCGAGGGGCTCGCCGCCCTGCTCGCCGCCGGCGGGCGCGTCTCCTCCGCCGAGGCCGCGGACCGGGCCGTCCGCAGCGCCGACCTCGTCATCGACGGGATCGTCGGCATCGGCGGCAAGGGCGGCCTGCGCCCCGACGCCGCCCAGCTCGCCCGGGCCGCGTCCGACGGCGGCGCGGTGATCGTCTCCGTCGACCTGCCGAGCGGCGTCGACGCCGACACCGGCGAGGTACGGGGCACGGCGGTACGCGCCGACGCGACGGTCACCTTCGGCTCGTACAAGCCCGGGCTGCTCATCGACCCGGCGCGCGAGCACGCGGGCGCGCTGCGGCTCGTCGGCATCGGACTGGAGCTGCCCACCCGGCCCGAGGCCGAGGCCCTGCAGCACGCGGACGTCGCGGCGCTGCTGCCGCGCCCGGAGGCGGAGAGCGACAAGTACCGGCGGGGCGTCGTCGGCGTCGTCGCGGGCTCGGCCCGCTACCCCGGCGCGGCCGTCCTCGCCGTCGCGGGCGCCCTGCACGGCGGCGCGGGCGCGGTCCGCTACGCGGGCCCGGCGGCGGACGCCGTGATCGCCCGCTTCCCCGAGACCCTCGTCTCGTCCGGCCCCCCGTCGAAGGCCGGCCGCGTCCAGGCCTGGGTCGTCGGCCCCGGCCTCGGCGACGGCACGGACGCCCGGCAGGCGCTGGAGGACGTCCTGGCCTCGGACGTTCCCGTGCTCGTGGACGCGGACGGGCTGCGGCTGATGTCGCCGGACGCGGTACGGGCCCGGACGGCGGAGACCGTACTGACCCCGCACGCGGGTGAGGCGGCCGCGCTGCTGGGCGTTGCGCGCGAACGGGTCGAGTCCGGGCGGCTGGCGGCGGTCCGCGCCCTGGCCGAGCGCTTCGGCGCCACGGCCCTGCTGAAGGGCTCCACGACCTTGATCGCGGCGGCCCCGGGCAGCCGGGGGCACCACACGGTGCGGGTCAACCCGACGGGGACGCCATGGCTGGCGACGGCGGGGAGCGGCGATGTGTTGTCCGGCTTGACGGGGTCACTGCTGGCGGCGGGGCTGAGCGGGCGGGACGCGGCGTCGGTGGGGGCGTACTTGCACGGGCTGGCGGCACGGAAGTCGGGAGAGGCGCCGCTGACGGCGGTGGGGGTGGCGGAAGAGTTGCGGGGGGTGTGGAGGGGCATGGCGGGGTGACGTCAGCCACGACACCAGGAAGCCACTCGTTCGAGAGAAATCCAAGAAAATGAGATATGGGTACGGGTACGTACCCATACCCTTCCTCCATGTTGAACAGAGGATTACCCATGGCAGACGCGAACATCCGCATTCCCGCGGATGCCCGTAACCGCCTCGCCGAGGTCGCCGCGGCGGAAGGCATGTCCTTGCGCGCCTATCTCTCCCGCCTGGCCGACGAGCTCCTCACCCCGGCCGAGCGCGCCGAGCAAGCCGAACGAGCCCGTCGAATGCTGCGCGAGTGGAACGGCTACGACCCCAGCCAGGACGAAGAAGAACGGCTCGACGCCGAATTGGACCGGCGGCTCTCCGAGGCTGCACGGTGAGCGACCAGCTGCACATCGTCCTCGACGACACGGCCATGGTGGCCGCCGGTCGTGGCAATGCCGTCGCCTCCCGGCTCATCCACCGCGCGCACATGGAAGCGGGATGGCACTTGTACGCACCGGCCTGCGCGCTGGTCGAGGCCGACCGGGCCCGCCCCGGCACGGCCGAGCACCTCGCCTCACTCCCCGGCGTCACCGTCCTCGACCTGGACCTGCCGGCCGCACTGGCCATTGCAAGCAGCGGCAGCTGGGCCGGCGCACACACCCGGCACGCCGCCGAGCCGAACCCCGAGCGGCCCGACGGGGCGTTCATCGCCACGGCGGAGCCCGGACGCTGGGCGGGAGAACTCGTGCGGGTGCTCGACATCAGGCCTTGAAGGCGAGGCGGGAGCGCCGCTGATAGCGGAGGGGCTGCGAGGGGGTGCGGGGGGCGTGCTCACTGCCGCTGGGTGAGGAGGGTCAGTTCGGAGCCTTCGGGGAGCGCTTCTTGGTTGATTACGGGGCCCGGGTGGCGGACGAGGATCTTGACCGGGCCGAGGTCGGCGAGGGGGGCCAGGTCGAGGGGGCTGTTGTCCGTGACCACGGGGTCGATGAGCTGGAATTCCTTGAGCCCGGGGTAGGTGCGCCGCACGTCACCCAGCCCGGCCATGCCGTACGCCTCGGTGAAGTTGAGCGTCTCCACCTGCGGCACGGGCCCCGCCCACCTCACGGTTCTCAGGTCCTCCCCCCAGATCCGCAGGGTCCGCAGAGCCGGCAGGGACGGCAGGGCAAACGCGCTCCGGTAGCCGCCGCCGGCACGGAACGCCAGCTCCTCCAGCGCCGGATGCCCCTCCAGGCCCCAGAAGCCCGAGACCATGCACGGGCCTGATCCGAGGTTCAGATACCGGAGCTTCGGGGGCATGGACAGCTCCAGGGAGCGCAACGGGGCCGTCGCCCGTCCGGACAACGTCAGCTCGCGCAGCTCCGTCATGCGCCGCATGGTTCCGAAGTCGTAGAGGTGCTCGGCCAGCCACAAGTGCAGGCTCTGCAAGGCCCGCACATCCAGCGCATCCAGGTGGAGGAGGCGCCCGAAGTCGACAGCGCTCAGCCCCCGCAGCGGAGGACATCCGCGCAGCACGCGCAGGTCGATGGTCTCTCCGTGCCCCCAGAACGTGACATGGCTGAGCACCGGCGTGGCCAGGTCCGACAGGTCCCCGCCGGGCGGCAAGGCCCGTAGCTGCACCCGCGGCCGCCCACCGAGGCGCTTGAGCGCGGCGAGGTGTTCCTCGGTCTTCGCGACGAACTCCAGCGCTTCGTACGCCTCGCCCTCGTACTCCAGCCGCCCGATCACCGCCTCCGCGTACGCCTCGGTCTCGAACCGGTCCCAGGCCCACGCCAGCTGCGCCCGCACCTGCTGGTGCGGATGGTCCACGTACCGCGAAAGCAAGGGCAGGGCCCTCTCGTCCGCCACCGTCGTCGCCGCGACCACCACCGCGTGCGCGACCTCGTCCGTGAGCCCCTCCGGCCCCGGGAGGAGATCCAGCACCACCCGCCCCGCCGCCGCCAGCTCCTTCGCCGCTTCCAGGTCCCGCGGCGGTACGAGCTCCCCCGCCGCCTTCTCGACGCGCGCCCGGACCTCCCAGTCCACCTCCGTCGCGTGTTCGAGGCAGGCCGCGGCCAGGAGGTGGAGCCGGGCGCGGTGCACCGGTTCGCCGTCGCCCCGCTCCAGCAGCATCCGCAGCAGCTCCGCCCGGGCCCGCGGCGGCGCGTGCCCGACGGCCATCCGCAGCACGTCCTCCCACTGATCGTCGTGGGCGTGGTTGACGAGGACGTCGAAGTCCCAGTCGTCCACGGCGGCCTGGGCGCCCAGATAGTCCTGGAAGGTGCGGTGGATGAAGTCGAGGGTCTCGGTCGTGGGGCGGCGCAGCAGGCCGCTGCGCAGGACGAGGTGGCGCAGGATGTCCTCCGCGCTGCCGCGGGCGGCCACGGCCGGCATGGCGGGGAGGGCCCGGTCGAGGATCTCGACGGCCTTGTGCCACTCGATGACCGAACGGCCATTGCGGATCAGCCAGTAGGCGATCTTCTGCAGCAGGGCGACCTGCTGGGCGTGCTCCAGCTCCGGGCCGTCCGCCCCGACCACCACACCCCGCTCGCGGTCCCGCCGTACGAGCAGGAGCTCCAGCGCGGCGCGGTAGAGCTCCATCCTCCCGTGCGGGAGATAGCCCTTCCGCGAGCGGTTGAGGGCGCAGATCAGGGCGCACATCAGCGGGTTGGTGGCGAGCATGCCGAGATCGCGCTTGGTGACGACGGCGGTGGTGAGGGCGTCGCGGAAGGCGCGCAGCGGCTCGTGGTGGCGGGCGCCCGCGGCGTCGTGCCAGCGGTCGATGAAGGAGATGACGTCGCCGCGGCTCATGGGGAGCAGTTCCAGCTCGGTGAAGCCGGCGTCGGCGAGCCAGCCCTCCCGTACGGCGGAGGGGCGGGTGGTGATGACGTAGCGGGCGTCGGGGTAGGCGGCGAGGAGGTCCTTGACCCAGGTGAGGGTGCGGCGGCGGTCGGCCTCGGGGACCTCGTCCACGCCGTCGATCAGCAGCAGCGCCGTGCCCTCCGTGAGCCGGCGGGTCACCCAGCCCTGCGCGGCGGGCAGGCCGGCGAGCGGGCCGGCGGCCGCGGCCAGGAACTCCTCGGGCTGCGGGAGTTCGCCGCGGCGGATGAGCGTGCGGAGGGGGAGCGTGAGCGGCATGCAGCCGCTGAGGTGGCCGAGGCCGGGCGGCAGGTCGCCGCGGGCGGTGAGGGTGGCGAGCCACTGCAGCAGCGTCGTCTTGCCGGAGCCGGCGGCGCCGCGCAGGAGGACGCGGCGGCGGCCGGCGAGGGCTTCCTCGGCGCGCTTGGGTGAGGGCGTGGAATTCTCGGCGGCCCACTCGTCCGGGACGCGCGCCTCGGCGTAACCGCTGCTCTGCGCGCCACCTCCGGTGAGTTCGAGGCTGAGGTACGCGGTGTCCAGGGGCCAGGTCTCGCCCTCGCCGTCGGAGAGGGTCAGGCCGATGATCGTCAGCTCGCCGGACTTCTCGACGACGTAGGCGCGCAGGCGGCGTTCGAACGCCTCGATCTCCAGCTGGCGCGGAGAGGCGAGGGAGCGGGACTCGGGCTTGTGCCCTTCGAGCAGGCACGCGCTGAGGAAGGCGAAGTCCTGCCAGAGCGTGGCCGACGGGGTGACCGTGAGGCGGCCGTGCTGCCAGCCGTGCGGGTCGGCGCAGACGACGCCCGCGAGCAGGCCTTCGACGAAGACGGCGGCGCCGGACATGCCGGCCCAGGGCGAGCCGCCGCCGGCGGGCGGGAGCGGGGGGCCGTGCTCGCTGTCGAGGACGTGCCGGCCGCTGAGCAGGTTGCTGCCGGGTTTGAGGGAGCCGACGACCTGCTCGGTGTCGAGCTCGCCGGCCGCGTCCCGCTGGACGTGCGGGAAGCCGACGGCCTGGGCGGCGGGCCAGACCCGCAGGTCGTAGGCGCGGCCCCAGACGAGGGGCTCGAAGGCCGCGGCGACGTCCTCGGGGACGAGGTCGCGCTCGCCGACGAGCAGCGCGACGTCGCACCGCCGGTTGTCGTCTCGCGCCCACACCACCCTGCAGCGCACCTGGCCCGCCCCGCCGGGGACGATCGCGCGCGGGTGCGCGCAGTCGCCGATCACGTGTGCGGCCGTCAGCACCAGGTTCGGGGCGAGGAGGTATCCACTGCCCTGACTCCGTCCGAAAACCGCTGCAATGCGTTCCTTCGCAGGGTGCACCCGTATCCCCTCCGACCACGTTTCCGCCGACCGACGATACGTCAGTAGCGCTACGGTGACAGGGGGTTCCGCTCAAGTGCGGCAGCCGGCCCCGCGGCCGAACGCCATGGCCGATTCCCGCCGGACTCGCGGGGCGCGGACGGCGAGGCTGGCCCCATGAACAAGATCGAGAACAGCGCTCGCCCCCTTCCCCTCGCCGGCAAGGCCGCCCTCGTCACCGGTGGCAGCCGCGGCATCGGCGCCGCCATCGCCCGGCGGCTGGCAGAGGCGGGTGCCGACGTGGCGCTGACCTACGAGCGGAGCTCCGGCCTCGCCGCGGCCGTGGCCGACGGCATCGAGGCCGGCGGGCGCCGGGCCCTGGCCGTGCGGGCCGACAGCGGCGACCCCGACGCCGTCACCGGCGCCGTGGACCGGGCCGCCGCGGCCTTCGGCCGGCTCGACATCCTGGTGAACAACGTGGGCCTCTTCCCCGTGGGAACCGTAGAGGACCTCGGCGCCGAGGAGTTCGACCGCACGGTCGCGGTGAACGTCCGCGCGCCCTACCTCGCGGCCCGGGCGGCCGTGCGCCACATGACCGACGGCGGCCGCATCATCAGCATCGGCAGCAACATCGCCGGGCGTACGGTCTTCCCCGGCCTCACCCTCTACTCCCTCACGAAGACCGCCCTCACCGGCATGACCAAGGGCCTCGCCCGGGACCTGGGCCCGCGCGGCATCACCGCCAACCTGGTCCACCCCGGCCCCACGGACACCGATGCCAACCCGGCGGACCCCGCGACCAACCCGAACGCCGACACCATCCGCGGCTTCACCGCCCTCGGCCGCTACGCCGAGCCGGACGACATCGCGGCCGCGGTCGTCTACCTGGCGGGGGACGGGGGCCGGTACGTGACGGGGGCGTCGATCGAGGTGGACGGGGGGTTCACGGCCTGAGGAACCGGGCGCAGACCTGAAGGACCGGGCACAGGCCCTGAAGGACCGGGGCGCGCCGACAGCCGGCGCGCCCCTCCGTACCTCCTTACACCCTTTACCCCTCTTACGCCCCTGACGCCCTACCCCCGGACCGCCGCCCGGACCGCCGCCGTGAACCACTCCGTCGCCGGCTCCATGTCCGGCAGCGTCCAGCCGTTGATCACGGCGACGAGCCGCCAGTACTTGCCGTAGCGCGGGTCGTTGCCCGTCTCCAGCCGCTCCAGCAGCCAGGCCCGGAACTCCGGCCCGTCCTCCCGGTCCGAGATCTCCGCGCAGACCGCGGCCATCTCGTCGACGTGCGGCCGGGCTTCCGGGCTGTCCGGCGCGATCCCGGCCTGCCGCGCGACCTCCGACCTCTCCTTGATCGCCTGCGCGGCCCGCTTCGTCCGCTCGCCGTCGGGCCGCCCCGACTCCTTCCACACGCGCGTCTGGTCCTCGGCCGCCCGCCGGATCCCGGCCCGGAACCCCTCGTCCTGGACGAGCTCCGCGAGCTCCACCCAGGCGTCGAGCTGCTCCTGCGAGGGGTTCTCCGGCAGTTCGGGCATGCCGCCCCGCATCGAGGCGAGGAAGTCGGGGTCGACGTCCAGGCCCTCGAAGGCGCTGTCGATGAATTCGTTGATCAGCCGGCGCCGTTCCTGGTCCGACAGGGTCGCGAGCTTGTGCATGAGTTCCATCTCCTCCGGTGTCGACCCGCGCCCGGCCACCGCCCGCAGCACGGCCTGACGCAACCGCAAGGTGCGGATCTGCACGTCCAGGGCCTCGGCGTGGACGGCCGCGACCTCGGCGACGGTGATCTCCCGCTCCAGCACCTGCCGGATGACGGGCAGACCCACGCCGAGATCGCGCAGCGTCCGCACGAGACCGAGGCGCGCGAGCGCGTCGGGGCCGTAGAGGCGGTAGCCCGCGGGTGTGCGGTCGGTCGGCGGCACCACGCCCGTGTCGGACCAGAACCGGATCGTCCTGACCGTCAGCCCGGTCAGCCGGGCCAGCTCCCCGATCGAGTGCAGGGAACCCGAGGGGTACGAGGTGTCGTCGTCCATGTCCCTCACCTTGGAGTCTCCGGTCGCTGGAGAGTCAACACCGGGTCCGCGGGCCTTCCGTATCCCGGCGCGCCGTCACCCCCGCCGGGATACGGCACAACACAGCAAATGAGACAAAAAGGGAGAATTATGCGGGAGACTTTCCCGCGCAACAACCCCCATCCCCGGGAGCTCCCATGACCCCCTCCGCCAAGGCCGCCACCGCGGCCGCCACCGCGACGCTCCTCGCCGCCTCGGGCGCGGCCACCGCCGACAGCGTCGCCGTCGGCGGCGCCGCCAAGTCCCCCGGCGTCATCTCGGGCAACACGATCCAGATCCCCATCCGTGTGCCCATCACACTGTGTTCCTTCCCCATCAACGTCGTCGGCCTGCTCAACCAGGCCTCCGGGAACGTCTGCATCACCGACTAGCCCCGCCCGGCCGCCGCCGGGAACCGGTCCACGGCCGGCGGCGCCCCTCCCCCGCACGGGCCCCGCGCCCGGGCGCCGAGCCCCGCCACGAGCTCGTCGTCACCCGAAGCTTCCTCACCGGCCGGCTCGTCCACAACGACGCGAACCACCTTCCCCCGGAGCTCCGTTGGACGGGCTTCCCGCCGGAGCTCCGCCCCTGAAGGCCCATGGGGGATCCCCTTACGGGGTCACCCCGCGCAGGCCCTTGAGGCCGTGAGGGCCGCAACTCGTCCAGGCGAACGACGATCTGACGGCGAACGGCCCGGATCCTGGTGACGGCCCCCAGGGAAGAGGAAGGATCACCATGGCAAGCCGCACGACACCCGCAGCCGCCGCCCCCGCAGCCGCCCCCGCCGAGAGCCTGAGCCATCCGCGCGTCCAACGAACACTGCGCAGCACCAAGCGGCTCATCACCTGCTACGTCGCCCTCAGCGTGGGCACGCTCGCCGCCGTCATCGCGCTGCGCGACCACCACGACATCGTGACCGGCGCGGTCTGGGTCCGGACGAGCATCGTCGTCGCCGCTTCGCTGCTCATGGCCTCCTTCGCCGCCCGGACGGCCCGCGGCCACAGCCGCTCGTACCTCCGGCTGCGCCTGTCCTCGGCGGCCATGGTGGTGGCGATCGCCGTCATCGTCGCGCTGCCCGGCACGTTCCCGGCGTGGCTGAAGGCGGAGCAGGCCGTCTGCGGGCTCCTGCTGCTCGGTGTCGTACTGGCCGTGAACGGCAAGCAGATGCGCTCCGCCTTCTCCGCCCGGCGTACCTGATCACGCCCACCGGGGATCTCGTCGCCTGCCTGCGGACGACGAGACCGCAAGCAAGCTCCCCCGGCTCCGTACGCGGCGGCTGACGCGGCGACTGACGTAACGGCTGACGTAACGGCTACTTCTCGGCGATCACCACCGCCGACGCCACCCCCGCGTCATGGCTCAGCGACACGTGCCACGACGTCACGCCGAGCTCCTCGGCCCGCGCCGCGACCGTCCCCGACACCACCAGCCGCGGCTGACCGCTCGTCTCCGTCGTCACTTCCGCGTCCGTCCACAGCAGGTTCCCCGGCGCGCCCAACGCCTTGGCCAGGGCCTCCTTCGCGGCGAAGCGGACCGCAAGGGACGCGATGCCGCGCCGCTCCCCGCTCGGCAGGTACAGCTCCCGCTCCAGGAACAGCCGCGCCGCCATGCCGGGCGTACGCCTCAGGGCGGCGTCGAAGCGGTCGATCTCGGCGACGTCGATGCCGACTCCCACGATCATTCGACGGTCACCGACTTCGCGAGGTTGCGCGGCTGGTCGACCTCGTTGCCGCGGGCCGTCGCCAGCTCGCACGCGAAGACCTGCAGCGGCACCGTGGCCACCAGCGGCTGCAGCAGCACCGGCGTCGGCGGGATCTCGACGAGGTGGTCGGCGTACGGCCGCACCGCCTCGTCGCCCCGCTCGGCGATCACGATCGTCCGCGCGCCCCGCGCCCGGATCTCCTGGATGTTCGACACGATCTTGTCGTGGAGGACGGACCGGCCCCGCGGCGACGGCACGACCACCACCACCGGCAGGTCCTTCTCGATCAGCGCGATCGGCCCGTGCTTGAGCTCGCCCGCCGCGAAGCCCTCCGCGTGCATGTACGCGAGCTCCTTGAGCTTCAGCGCGCCCTCCAGAGCCACGGGATAGCCCACGTGCCGGCCGAGGAACAGCACCGTGTTCTTGTCCGCCAGGGAGCGCGCCAGCTCGCGGACCGGCTCCATGGTCTCCAGGACCTCCTCCACCTGCCCCGCGATCTGCGACAGCTCGCGGATCACGGAGACGACCTCGTCGCCCCACTTGGTGCCGCGCACCTGCCCCAGGTACAGCGCCACGAGGTAGCAGGCCACCAGCTGCGTGAGGAACGCCTTCGTCGAGGCGACGGCCACCTCCGGGCCCGCGTGCGTGTACAGGACCGCGTCCGACTCTCGCGGGATCGTCGAGCCGTTGGTGTTGCAGATGGCGAGGACCTTCGCGCCCTGCTCCCGCGCGTGCCGCAGCGCCATCAGGGTGTCCATCGTCTCGCCGGACTGGCTGATGGCGATCACCAGCGTCCGCTGGTCCAGGATCGGGTCCCGGTAGCGGAACTCGCTGGCAAGCTCGGTCTCGCAGGGGATGCGGGTCCAGTGCTCGATCGCGTACTTGGCGATCATCCCCGCGTGGTACGCCGTGCCGCACGCCACGATGACGATCTTGTCGGCCTCGCGCAGCACGGACGCCGGGATCCGCACCTCGTCCAGCGACAGCGTCCCCGCGGCGTCGATCCGGCCCAGCAGCGTGTCCGCGACGGCCTTCGGCTGCTCGGCGATCTCCTTGAGCATGAAGTAGTCGTAGCCGCCCTTCTCGGCGGCCGAGGCGTCCCAGTCGACGTGGTACGGGCGGACGTCCGCGGGCGCCCCGTCGAAGCCGGTGACGGTCACGCCGTCGCGGCGCAGCTCGACGACCTGGTCCTGGCCCAGCTCGACGGCCTCGCGGGTGTGCTCGATGAACGCGGCGACGTCGGAGGCGAGGAAGGACTCGCCGTCGCCGAGACCGACGACGAGCGGGGAGTTGCGGCGCGCGCCGACCACCACGTCGGGCTCGTCCGCGTGCACCGCGACCAGCGTGAACGCGCCCTCCAGGCGGCGGCAGACCTGCCGCATCGACTCGGCGAGGTCGCCGCAGGAGGAGAAGGCCTCGGACAGCAGGTGGGCGACGACCTCGGTGTCGGTCTCCGAGCCGAGGTCGTGGCCCCGCTCGGTCAGCTCGGCCCGCAGCGCGGCGAAGTTCTCGATGATGCCGTTGTGGACGACGGCGACGCGGCCCGGGTTGTCCAGGTGGGGATGGGCGTTGGCGTCGTTGGGCGCGCCGTGCGTGGCCCAGCGGGTGTGGCCGATGCCGGTGGGGCCGGACGGCAGCGGCCGGTCGGACAGCTCCTTCTCCAGGTTGGCGAGCTTGCCCGCCTTCTTCGCGGCGGCGAGCCCGCCGTCGGCCAGCACCGCGACCCCGGCCGAGTCATAGCCGCGGTACTCCAGCCGCCGCAGCCCCGCCAATACGACATCGAGGGCGGACTGCCCTCCCACATAGCCAACGATTCCGCACATGCGGAGCAGGTTACGGCCCGGGCGGCCCCGCGCGTGGCGGCAACGGCGCAACCGTCACCGCCGGCGGCGGCGGATCGGACACCCCGGCGGATCAGCGGCCCCGCTCGATCCTGTCGATCGCGTCCTGCACCATCTCCAGGTACTCGACCTCCTCGCAGCGCGGCTTGCTGCCGAGCTCGTAGCGGTCGAGGCAGTCGTCCAGGTCCTGGGTGAGGTCCTCGTCGGGCAGGTCGTCGGCCAGCTCGGCGCACACTCGGGCGGCGAGGGCCTCCCGGTCGGCCTCGGCGGAGCGCCGGCGGGGGCCGCGGGGATGGTTTCGGAGAGCGAACACGGTGGTTCCTAGCGTGATGCGGCCACGTGGGGGGGCGGGTGAGCGTGCGGCCTGCGAGCGGAACGTAGTGCCTGACCGGTCAGTAGGTACAGGGTTAGATGAAAGTTCACCCAACGGGAGCGGCCGGTTACCGCCCGTACGAGGGGCCCAAATCCCACGAGAACGCCCGCTCCCGACACCCGGAAGTGAGCGCGGCGCCCCGGCCGCGCACAATGGGCCCGTGCCGACCACCACAGAGCAGCAGCGCCGCCGCGCCGACTCGTCCCCCTATGTGGACCTGACCCGCGCCGAGTGGAGCGCCCTGCGCGAGGACACACCGCTGCCGCTGACCGCCGACGAGGTCGAGCGGCTGCGCGGCCTGGGGGACGTAGTCGACCTGGACGAGGTCCGCGAGGTCTACCTGCCGCTGTCCCGGCTCCTGCACCTGTACGTCGAGGCCACCAGCGGGCTGCGCGCCACGCTGAACACCTTCCTGGGCGACGTGGGCGACGGGCACGGCTCCCACTCCCAGCCCGGCACGCCCTTCGTCATAGGGGTCGCGGGCAGCGTGGCGGTCGGCAAGTCGACCACCGCCCGCCTCCTGCAGGCGCTGCTGGCCCGCTGGCCCGAGCACCCGCGCGTCGAGCTGGTCACCACGGACGGCTTCCTGCTGCCCAACGCCGAGCTGCACGCCCGCGGCCTGATGTCGCGGAAAGGTTTCCCCGAGTCGTACGACCGGCGCGCCCTGACCCGCTTCGTCGCCGATGTGAAGGCCGGCAAGGACGAGGTCTCCGCCCCCGTCTACTCCCACCTGATCTACGACATCGTGCCCGGCGAGCGGCTGACCGTGCACCGCCCCGACATCCTCATCATCGAGGGCCTCAACGTCCTCCAGCCGGCCCTGCCCGGCAAGGACGGCCGCACGCGCGTCGGGCTCGCCGACTTCTTCGACTTCAGCGTGTACGTGGACGCGCGCGCGGAGGACATCGAAGGCTGGTACTACGAGCGGTTCAAGAAGCTGCGCGCCACGGCCTTCACCGACCCCGACTCGTACTTCAGCCGCTACACCGAGGTCTCCGAGGAGGAGGCCCTGGACTACGCGCGCCGCAACTGGCGGACCATCAACAAGCCCAACCTGCTGGAGAACGTGGCGCCCACGCGCGGCCGGTCGAACCTGATCCTGCGCAAGGGGCCGGACCACAAGGTGCAGCGGCTGTCGCTGCGCAAGCTCTGACGGACCAACGACCAGACCGGGACGCCCATGCTCCACCTGCGGATGATCTGCCCGCCCGCGCGCACCGACGACGTGGTCGCCCTCGTCGAGAAGACCGTGGGCGCCACACATCTGGCCGTCATCCCCGGCGCGGGCCGCGACCCGCACGGCGACATCGTGCTGTGCGACGTCGCGCGCGAGGCGGCCGACGAACTGCTGGGCGCCCTGCGCGCGAGCGGCCTGCCGGAGGTCGGCTCGGTCGCCGTCGAGGACGTCGACCTGGTGCTCTCCCGGCGCGCGCAGCACGCCGAGCTGGCCGCGCCCGGCTCGGGCGCGGACGCGATCGTGTGGGAGTCGCTGGTCGAGGAGACCCACGAGGAGTCGACGCTCACCGTCACGTTCCTGGCGTTCCTGACGGTGGCGACGATGCTGGCCGCCTGCGGCGTGATCATGGACAGCGCGATCCTGATCGTGGGCGCGATGGCGGTGGGACCGGAGTTCGGCCCGCTGGCCGGGCTGTGCACGGCGATCGTGCGACGGGCGCCGGGGCTGGCCTGGCGGTCGATGGCCGCGCTGCTCGTGGGCTTCCCCGTGGCGATGCTCCTGACCGGCGGCTTCAGCCTCCTGATGGACGCGCTCGGGCTCTTCCACGAGGCGAAGTTCCTGGCCCCCCGCCCCCAGACGTCCTTCATCTGGCAACCGGACGCCTTCTCCTTCGTGGTGGCGTTCCTGGCCGGGATCGCCGGCATCCTCTCCCTGACCTCGGCGAAGTCCGGAGCGCTGATCGGCGTGGCGATCTCGGTGACGACGGTGCCGGCCGCGGCGAACGCGGCCGTCGCCCTGTCGTACGGCGACTGGGCGGAGACCCGCGGGTCGGCCGTGCAGCTGGCCCTGAACCTCGCGGGCATCGTGGTGGCGGGAACGCTGACGTTGCTCGCGCAGAAGTGGTTCTGGATACGGCAACGGGGCCGCTCCGCAGGGGGAAGCAACTTGAAGCGCTGACGGCGGCGGCAAGCCCGCTCGCCTTCTTCCGCCGCCACGGCGCGCTGCCGCCACGGCGCTCCGCCACCACGGCGAGGGCCCGGCGGAATGCGCCGGACAGGGCCCGGAACCGGGCCCTGAACCCGGGACTACCCCAGCGCCGACTTCACCGCGTCGGCGAGCCGCTGCGCGACCGTGCGCGCCTGCTCGATGTCGGCGGCCTCCACCATCACCCGGACGAGCGGCTCGGTGCCGGACGAGCGCAGCAGCACCCGGCCGGTGGAGCCCAGCTGCTGCTCGGCGTCGGCGACGGCCGCGGCGAGCTCCTCCGAGGAGTTCACCCGGGTCTTGTCGACGTCGCGGACGTTGATGAGGATCTGCGGCAGGCGCTCCATCACACCGGCCAGGTCCGCCAGCGAGCGGCCCGTGGCGGCGACGCGGGCGGCCAGCATCAGGCCGGTCAGCGTGCCGTCGCCGGTGGTGGCGTGGTCGAGGACGATGACGTGGCCGGACTGCTCGCCGCCGAGGGCCAAGCCGTGCGCCTTCATCTCCTCCAGGACGTAGCGGTCGCCGACGGCCGTCTGGACGAGCTCGACGCCCTCGCGCTCCATGGCCAGCTTGAAGCCCAGGTTGGACATCACGGTCGCGACGACGGTGTTCTTGCGCAGCGAGCCCGCCTCGCGCATCGCGAGGGCGAGGACGGCGAGGATCTGGTCGCCGTCGACCTCGTTGCCCTTGTGGTCCACGGCGAGGCAGCGGTCGGCGTCGCCGTCGTGCGCCACGCCCAGGTCGGCGCCGTGCTCGACGACGGCGGCCCGGAGCTTGTCCAGGTGCGTGGAGCCGCACTCGTGGTTGATGTTGAGGCCGTCGGGCTCGGTGCCGATGGTGATGACCTCGGCGCCGGCGCGGGCGAAGGCCTCCGGGGAGACGCGGGCCGCGGCGCCGTGGGCGCCGTCGATGACGACCTTCAGGCCGTCCATGCGGTTGGGGAGGACACCGATGAGGTGGGCGACGTAGTTGTCGAAGCCCTGGTCGTACTCGCGGACGCGGCCGACGCCGGCACCGGTGGGCCGGTCCCAGGGCTCGCCGGAGGCGTGCGCCCGGTAGGTCTGCTCGATGCGGTCCTCGAGCTCGTCGGCGAGCTTGTGGCCGCCGCGGGCGAAGAACTTGATGCCGTTGTCGGGCATGGCGTTGTGGCTCGCGGAGAGCATCACGCCGAGGTCGGCGCCGAGCGCGCCGGTGAGGTAGGCGACGGCGGGCGTGGGCAGCACGCCCACCCGCAGCACGTCGACGCCGGCGCTGGCCAGGCCGGCCACGACGGCGGCCTCCAGGAACTCCCCGGACGCCCGCGGATCACGGCCCACGACGGCCACCGGGCGGTGGCCCTCGAACGTCCCCGCCTCGGCGAGCACGTGCGCCGCAGCGACCGACAGGCCGAGTGCGAGCTCGGCCGTCAGATCGGCGTTGGCGACGCCGCGCACACCGTCCGTACCGAAGAGTCGTCCCACTGGTGTCCTCCGAAAAACGCGCGGATACGGGGCCTGCCTGTGAACGGGCCCCGCAAACAAAAGTGTCGGGTCCACAGCCGGAACGTTGACTTCAGGTATACGCCGATACGTCCCGGGTGACCGATAGCCGAAACGCCCCGGCGGGCACGGAGCGTGCCGCCGGGGCGTTCGAGCAGAGCAGCGAAGCCGCGTGATTAGCGCTTGCTGTACTGCGGAGCCTTGCGGGCCTTCTTCAGACCGGCCTTCTTGCGCTCGACCGCACGGTCGTCGCGGCTCAGGAAGCCGGCCTTCTTCAGCGGGCCGCGGTTGTTGTCCACGTCCGCCTCGTTCAGCGCGCGGGCCACACCGAGGCGCAGGGCGCCGGCCTGGCCGGAAACGCCGCCACCCGCGATGCGGGCGATGACGTCGTAGCGGTCGTCGAGCTCGAGCACCTTGAAGGGCTCGTTGACTTCCTGCTGGTGCACCTTGTTGGGGAAGTAGTCCTCAAGGGTGCGACCGTTGATCTTCCACTTGCCGGTGCCCGGAACGATCCGGACGCGGGCAATGGCGTTCTTGCGACGGCCCAGGCCGGCGGCCGGCTGCGGGTCGCCGAAGCGGGACGCGAGGGACTCGGAGGTGTACTCCGACTCAACGACCTCGGTCTCGGTGGTGTACTCCTCGACGCCCTCGGTCTCAAGGGGGGTCTCGGCGGTGGTCTCAGCCACGATTCTCCTCAGATGCTTTCTGTCTGGTTCGGCGGTGTGGCCGGGACTAGCCCTGCTTGACCTGGGTGATCTCAAACGGGACCGGCTGCTGGGCGGCGTGCGGGTGCTCGCTGCCCGAGTACACCTTCAGCTTCGAGAGCATCTGACGGCCCAGGGAGTTCTTGGGAACCATGCCCTTGATGGCCTTCTCGACGGCCTTCTCCGGGTTCTTGTCGAGCAGCTCGTCGTAACGAACCGAACGCAGACCGCCCGGGAAGCCCGAGTGGCGGTAGGCCATCTTCTGGGTCTTCTTGTTGCCGGACAGGTGAACCTTGTCGGCGTTGATGATGATGACGAAGTCACCCATGTCCATGTGCGGCGCATACACGGGCTTGTGCTTGCCGCGCAGGAGGTTGGCGGCCTGAGAGGCCAGACGGCCCAGGACGACGTCCTGCGCGTCGATGATGTGCCACTGGCGCTGGACATCGCCGGGCTTGGGGCTGAACGTACGCACGGTCGTAGCCTTCGCTTCTTCAGTGAGTGGGTCCTGACACGGCCCGCCGGAGGCGGCTGCCTGCGAGGGACGCACTCCGGGGACGCAACCCGGGTGCATGCCGCTGGCGGCCACTCTGGTGGGCAAGCGTAAGGGCCCCTCGCGTGAGAACGACCAAGCCAATACGCATAACGAACTCGTAGAGTACCGGGCGCCCACCGGCGGGGTCAAAACACATGGTCTCACCGGCGCCGGGGCGCGGCCACCCGGCCCACTACCGGCTGCGCGCCACGCGCCCCTCGTCCCACACCGGCTCCGGGACCTCCCGGACGCGGCCGTCCGCCCCGAAGACCAGGAAGCGATCGAACGTACGGGCGAACCAGCGGTCGTGTGTGACGCAGAGCACCGTCCCCTCGTACGCCTCCAGGCCCTCCTGGAGGGCCTCCGCGCTCTCCAGGTCCAGGTTGTCCGTGGGCTCGTCCAGGAGCAGGGCCGTCGTGCCGGCCAGCTCCAGCAGCAGGATCTGGAAGCGGGCCTGCTGCCCGCCCGACAGCTTCTCGAAGGGCTGGTCGCCCTGCTTCTCCAGCTCGTACCGCCGCAGGGCGGACATCGCCCCGCCGCGGTCCTTGGCGTGCTCCGTCCACAGGATGTCGACGAGCGTGCGGCCCAGCAGCTCGGGGTGGGCGTGCGTCTGCGCGAAGTGCCCCGGCACGACGCGGGCGCCCAGCTTCCAGGAGCCGGTGTGCGCCACGGGATTCTCGGCGTCCCCGGCCAGGAGCCGCAGGAAGTGGGACTTGCCCGAACCGTTAGAGCCCAGGACGGCGACCCGCTCCCCGTAGAAGACCTCCAGGTCGAAGGGCTTCATCAGGCCGGTCAGCTCCAGCCCGGCGCAGGTCACGGCCCGTACGCCCGTGCGCCCGCCGCGCAGCCGCATCCGGATGTCCTGCTCGCGCGGCGGCTCCGGCGGCGGGCCCGCCTCCTCGAACTTCCTCAGCCGGGTCTGGGCCGCGGCGTACCGCGAGGCCATTTCGTGGCTGACCGCGGCGGCCTGCCGCAGCGTGATCACGAGCTTCTTCAGCTGGGCGTGCTTCTCGTCCCAGCGCCGGCGCAGCTCCTCGAAGCGGGCGAACCGCTCCTTCCGCGCCTCGTGGTACGTGGCGAAGCCGCCGCCGTGCACCCAGACGTCGCTGCCCGCCGGGCCCGGCTCGACGCTGATGATCTTCTCGGCGGAGCGGGCCAGCAGCTCGCGGTCGTGGGAGACGAAGAGCACCGTCTTCTTCGTCTCGCGCAGCTTCTCCTCCAGCCAGCGCTTGCCGGGAACGTCGAGGTAGTTGTCCGGCTCGTCCAGCAGCAGGACCTCGTCCGTGCCGCGCAGCAGGGACTCCAGGACGAGCCGCTTCTGCTCGCCGCCGGAGAGCGTGCGGACCTGGCGCCACTGCGCCTTCTCGTACGGGACGCCGAGGGCGGCCGTGGTGCACATGTCCCACACGGTCTCGGCCTCGTAGCCACGGGCCTCGGCCCAGTCGGAGAGCGCCTGCGCGTACGCCATCTGCGCGGCCTCGTCGTCACGCTCCATGAGCGCGAGCTCGGCCTCGTCGACGGCCTTCGCCGCCTCGCGGATACGGGGCTGGGCGACGGAGACCAGCAGGTCACGGACCGTGCGGTCGTCCCGGACCGAGCCGACGAACTGCGGCATCACGCCGAGCCCGCCGCTGACCGAGACCGCGCCGCCGTGCGGCTGCAGCTCGCCCGCGATCAGGCGCAGCAGCGTGGTCTTGCCCGCGCCGTTGGCGCCGACGAGGGCGACCGCGGCCCCCTCGCCCACGCGGAAGGAGACATCGCCGAGGAGCACCCTCCCGTCAGGGAGGTAGTACTCCAGGTGGCCCGCTTCGACATGTCCCATGGGCGGGATTCTCCCTGTTTCCACAGGGGGCGACCAACCAGTTTTCGCGGTTTACGATGCACGCCATGAGCTTTGGGCAGGGAGGGCCGTACGGGGCCCCGGGTGATCCGCAGCAGCCGGGACCGCAGCCGGGCGGGCAGCCGATGCCACCGGCCGGGCAGTTCGGGCCGCCGCCGGTGCTGCCGCCGCAGCAGCCTGCGCAGCAGGCGCAGCAGCCTCAGCCGCTGCCCCAGCCGCCGGCGCCGTGGGGGCCCGCCGCCCCGGGCCAGGCCTCGCAGACGCCCGACTGGGACGCCCTCGCGAACACCACCGCCGCCCGCGGCCGCCGCCGCAAGTGGCTGCTGGTCGGCGGCGGCGCGGTGGCCACGGTCGCCGTCGCCGGCACCGTGGCGGCGCTCGTCGTCGGCTCCAACAAGAGCAGCAGCGCCTCCGGGCTGCCCTCGCCGCAGAAGCTCCCGAGCTCCTCCGGCTCGCCCGAGCCGTCGTTCTCGCAGGTCGCGCCGCCGCCTCCGCCGAACCCGCGCGAGTTCATAGCGAGCGCGGACAAGGACAAGGCCCCGCTGAGCACGAAGACGCTGTTCCCGCACAGCAAGCCGTCCCTCGACAAGCGCAAGTACGACCGCACCGCCACGGCCACCAGCGAGGACTGCGCCACGGCCGCGCAGGGCGGCCTCGGCTCCGTCCTCACCGGCAACGGCTGCCGCCAGGTGCTGCGGGCCACGTACGTACGGGACGGGGTCGCGGTGACGGTCGGCGTCGCCGTCTTCGACACGAAGGCCGCGGCGGACAAGGCCAAGGAGCAGTCCACGGGGAACATCGAGTCCCTCGCCGGGGACGGCCCGTCCTTCTGCCGCGCCACGGCCTGCCGCCTCACCGCCAATGCGGAGGGGCGCTACGCGTACTTCACCGTCTCCGGCTACACGAACGGCAAGGCCGTCCCCGACGACGACAAGGAAGCCCTCCAGGCGGGCCGCGACGTAGCGGGCTACACGTTCCGCCGCATCATGGCCCGAGCGAACGCCCAGGCGTCGGCGTCGGTGGCCACGCCGTCCCCGGGCACGAAGAAGCAGGCGTAAGGGGGCGGGCCCGCCCTCCCTGCCGCAGGCAGAGAACCCCCGCCGCCGCGACGGATACACAGGTGCGCGGCACCCATGGCCCGGCCCGGTGGACAGCGGCCCCGCCCCTCTGCCGCAGGCAGGAAATCCCGCCGCGACGGCGCCAAGCCCCCGCGGCGCGACCCGGCGGATTCACAGGTGCACGGCACCCATGACCAGCCACGACCGACCGCAGGTCACCCCGTCACCCGCCGTCACCCCCGTCACCCGCCTCCCCGCCCTCCCCCGCCGCCATCGGAGATGACGGCGGCGGCGCCGTGGGGGCTTTCCGGCCTGCCCGTTCGACCTTTTCCACCTGCGCCGCCACCAGGTCCGGCGGGATTTCGACGTTCTCGGGGTCGCCGAGGCTCGTGGCGAAGAACATGGCGAGCGTCGCTCCGGACCGGACGACCGTGATCAGGCTCGGCGCCCGTTCCGCCGCGTTCTCCAGGCGGTAGGCGACGGCCTCGTCGCCCAGCCGCGGCGCGGCGAGGGTCCGCACGGCGCGGAACTCCTGCGGTTCGCCCTCGCCCGTGAGCATGGCGAAGCCGCCCGCGCAGCGATCCGCCGCGGAGCGCAGCCCGCGGAGCGTGGCGGCGGCGCCGTCGCCGCGGTAGGCGGAGACGCGGATCATGCCCATGAGGCCCTGGAAGTCGAGGTCCTCGCCGGCCTTGGCGAAGGTGTTGACGACGGACGCGGCCGGCGCGGGCCGCGGCTGGGAGCCGAGGGCGTCGACGAGCGGCCGGCAGGCGGCGGCGTCCGTACCGGGCCGCCCGAGGCCCGCCGCGCTGCTGCCGGCGCGTTCGATCTGGAAGCCGGGGACCTCACGGGCCCCGAGCTCCACGTGCCGCAGCTGGGCGGGGCTCAGTATCCGCACGGCATTGCGCGTGCCTTTGGCCTCGCCCCGGGAGCCGCCGCGGTTCCCTCCGCCGCCGGGACCGCCGTTCCCGCCACCACTGCCGCTGCCGCCGCATCCGGCGGTCAGCCCGAGGGCCACGACCGCGGAGACCGCCACCATCGCCTTCACAGGCCCAGGGTCCCAGCGCCCACCGGGTCCGTGCCCGCGCCACGCTGGGCCACACGGTTACCCTCTGGACTGCCGTTCGACGCACGGCTTGACAGGGGCTTCACGGCTGCCCCTACAGTTCGCTCGCCCGAACATAAGAACGCACCGCCCCCGGAGGGAGGACCGCCCGCACGCCCATGAAGATCGCGTTCCTGATCCACAACGCCTACGGCATCGGCGGCACCATCCGCGCGACCGGCAACCTCGCGAGCGCCCTCGCCGCCCGCCACGACGTCGAGCTCGTCTCCGTCTACCGCAGCGCGGACGCCCCGAAGCTCCCCGCCGGCCGCCGCGTCCGCCTCACGTCGCTGATCGACATCCGCAAGGACGCGCCGGGCTCGGAGACGGACAACGAGCTGCAGCAGCAGCCCAGCGCGCTCCTCCCGGCCCGCGAGCGCGACGTGAAGGCCTTCACCCGCCTCGCCGACCTGCGCGTCGCCCAGTACCTGGAGGCCACGGACGCGGACGTCGTCGTGGCCACCCGCCCCGGCCTCCTCGTGCACCTCACCCGCCTCGCCACGGAGCGCACGTACGTGCGCATCGGCCAGGAACACCTCATCTACGACGGCCACCACCCGGAGGTCCGCGCCGCCCAGGACGCCGCGATCCCGCTCCTGGACGCCCTCACCACCGTCTCCGAGGCCGACGCGGCCACGCACCGCGCAAAGCTGCCGGAGGCCCGTACGCACATCGCGGCGCTGCCCAACGGCGTCTCGGCCGCCGCCGTCGAGCCCTCCGAGGGTTCCGCCAAGCTCGTCGTGGCCGCCGGCCGCCTCATCCCCGTCAAGCGCTACGGGCTGCTGGTCGACGCCTTCGCCGAGGTCGTCGCCGAGCGCCCCGACTGGCGCCTGCGCATCTACGGCCGCGGCCCCGAGCGGACCGCCCTGCGCGAGCGGATCGACGCGCTCGGCCTGGGCGAGAACATCGCGCTCATGGGCCCGCACTCGCCCATCGAGACGGAGTGGGCCAAGGGCTCGATCGCCGCCGTGACCTCCGACTTCGAGTCCTTCGGCATGACCATCGTCGAGGCCATGCACTGCGGCGTGCCGGTCGTCGCCACCGACTGCCCCCAGGGGCCGCGCGAGATCATCGAGGACGGCGTGGACGGCCTGCTCGTCCGCCCCGGAGACGCCGGCGCGATCGCCGAGGGCCTCCTGAAGCTCATCGACGACGAGGAGCTGCGCCGCTCCATGGGCCGCGCCGCCCGCGCCTCCGCGCAGCGCTACGCCCCCGCGCAGATCGCCGAACGGTTCGAGCAGATCGTGCGCGAGGTGCGGCCGGAGCTCCTGCCGGAGCGGGTGGACAAGGCCGCGGCGCCCACGCCGGCACCCGCTTCCGCCGCCCTGCGCCGCACCGCGGCCCGCCTCGTACGGCCACTGCGCCGCAAGGCGACCAAGGCCCTCCGCCCGGCCCGGCCCGCGGCCGTCCCGGAAGAACCCGCACCCCTGAAGCCGCTGCGCCCCCGCGCCTCCGCCCGCGCCACGGCCGACGGCGGCCTCGCCGTGCGGCTGCCCCGCGCGGGCGTCACGGGCGAGCGGCTGACGCTCACGGCCCGCCTGCGCGGCACCGACGGCACCGGCGAGGGCGAGCGCATCGAGCTCCCCCTCACCCGCCCCGCGACCGGCAAGGGCGCGCTCACCGCCGTCCTCGACCGGGCCGCCACCCCGCTCGCCGAGGGCCGCTGGGACTTCTTCGCCGAGCGCGCCGACGACGGCAAGCGTGCCCGCGTCGCCGCCGACCTCGTCGAACAGGCCCGCCTGCTGACCCTGCCCCTGGGCCTCGACGCCGACGGCCACGTCACGGCGTGGGTGCCCTACGTCACCGCCGCCGGCTCGCTGACCCTGCGCACCTGGCGCCGCCCCGCCCACGCCGAACTCGACGCGATCACCGTCGGCGAGGCCTCCCTCACCGTGACCGCCACCGTGCACGGCACCGCAGCGCCGCTCACGCCCGCCTCGCGCCTCGTCCTCGTCTCACCCGAGGACAGCTCGTACGACGTGGACGTGCCGCTCACCGCCCTCGGCCCGCGGCAGCTGCGCTGCACCGTCCCGTACGACCTGCTCTTCGCCCGCCGCGGCACCGCACACGACGTTTGGCGCATCGCGCTGCGCCCCGCGCCCGCGGAACCGCACGTCCCGATCGGGCGTCTCACGGGCGACGGCGTCGACCGCAAACGCACCGACGTCCACCCGGCGCGGACCCTCGGACACCCCGTGCGCGGCACCGTCGCCGTGCGCCCCGTCTTCGACCCGGAGAACGATCTCACCCTTGACGTGAACGATGTGACTCAAGCCACAATGTAACCTGCACAGGCAACCGAAATCCCTCCCAACGGTCTTAACCGACGGATCGGACCGGACCAGCGAGGCGTCCGGCCGAGGGGAGACCCGTACACCCAGGCCAGGGGGAAGGACGGACGCGCCGCCCGCTCGCGCCGCGCACACACCGCCATGAAGATCTCTTTCCTTTTGCAGAACGCCTACGGCATCGGCGGCACGATCCGCTCCACCTTCAACGTCGCCGGCGCGCTCGCCGCCCGGCACGACGTGGAGATCGTGTCGATCCACAGGACGGGTGGCACGCCCAAGCTCCCCCTGCACCGCAAGGTGAAGCTGGTCCACCTGATCGACACCCGTGCCGAGACCGGCGCCGACCGGGACAACCCCCTGCTGGAGCAGGACAGCGCCCACATCCCGTCCGTCGAGGCCAAGGGCGCCCACTTCAGCGCCCTGACCGACAAGCGCGTCGCCGAGCACCTCGCCCGCACCGACGCCGACGTCGTCATCGCCACCCGCCCCGGCCTCGTCATGTACCTGGCCGAGTTCGGGCAGGACCGCTACCTGCGGATCGGCCAGGAGCACCGGATCTACGGCACCCACGAGCCGAACATCCGCGCCGCCCAGGACCTCGCCATCCCGCACCTGGACGCCCACACCTCCGTCTCCGACGCCGACGCCGCGACCCACCGCGAGCAGTTCCCGGACGTCAAGACCAAGCTCATCGCGCTGCCCAACGGCGTCCCCGCCTCCGAGGTCGAGCCCTCCGACGGCAACGCCAAGCTCGTCGTCGCCGCCGGCCGCCTCATCCCCGTCAAGCGCTACGACCTCCTCGTCAAGGCCTGGGCCACCGTCGCCGCCACCCGCCCCGACTGGCGCTTGCGCATCTACGGCCGCGGCCCCCAGCAGGCCAAGCTCCGCGAGCAGATCGACCAGCTCGGCCTCGCCGGCCACATCACCCTCATGGGCGCCCACTCCCCCATCGAGACCGAGTGGGCCAAGGGCTCGATCGCCGCCGTCACCTCCCGCGAGGAGTCCTTCGGCATGACGATCGTGGAGGCCATGAACTGCGGCGTCCCCGTCGTCGCCACCGACTGCCCGCACGGCCCCGGCGAGATCATCAAGGACGGCCACGACGGCCTCCTCGTCACCAACCTCGACAGCGACGCCATCGCCAAGGGCCTCCTCAAGCTCATCGAGGACGACGAGCTGCGGCACACCATGGGCAAGAACGCCCTCGTCTCCGCCGAGCGCTACCACCCCGACGCCATCGCCCGCCGCTACGAGGAGCTCATCGAGAGCCTCGGCGGCGCCCGCGACGGCTCCGCCCCGGCACCCGCCCCCACGGGCTCCGGTGCGGGGACCGCCGAGCGCAAGCCCGCGCCCGTCCCCCTCTCCAAGATGCTGCGCCGCACCGCCGGCAAGCTGCTGCGCCCGCTGCGCCGCGGCGTCGCCAAGCCCTCCACCCCTCCGGTGAAGGCCGCGATCAAGGAGATCGTCCGCAAGCCGCTGCGCTGCACCGCCTCCTGCCGCGTCGACGCCGACGGCAACATCCTCGTCTCGGTCGACCGCAAGGGCCTCTCCGGCGACAAGCTCTCCCTCACGGTCACCCGGCGCAAGGAGGGCAAGCCCGTCAGCGTGCCCCTCACGGCACCGACCGGCCCCCAGGCCCCCTACACCGCCGTCCTCGACCGCAAGCAGCTCCGCCTGGGCGAGGGCCGCTGGGACCTCCACGTCGTCCGCGGCGACGACGGCGCCCGCCGCCGCGTCGTCTCCCACCTCGCCGAAGGCCGCGGCCTCGTCGAGCTGGAGCCCCTGCCCGACGCGCCGTTCACCTGGTGGGTGCCCTACCCGACGGTCGACGGCTTCCTCGCCCTGCGCGCCTGGAACCGCCCCGTCCACGCCGAGGCCCGCGCCGTCCGCCAGGACGAGACGGCCCTCACCGTCGAAGGCACCCTGCACGGCGCCGAGTTCGCCGACGGCACCGAGCCGGTCCTCATCGCCACCCCGCGCGCCGAGACCGCCGACCGGGTGACCGCCGAGGTCACCGCCGTCGACAGCACGACCTTCCGAGTGACCATCCCCTACGCCGAGCTGCGCCACGCCCGCGGCACGGGCGGGGGGAACGAGGAGAACACCGTCTGGGACCTGGCCCTGCGCCTGACCCCGGACGGCGAGCCGGTCAAGGTGGCCCGCCTCATCGGCGACATCGTCGACCGCAACAAGACGGACCTGTACCCGAAGGTCGACGGCATCAAGCCGTACTTCACGGTCAACAGCGACCTGGCCATCAGCTGCCCGGCGCCCGACGCCACGTGATGATCTGACGGGACGCCAAAAACGCCGGACGGCTGGAAAATCCAAGCCGTCCGGCGTCTGAGGACCGTGGGTCCGGGGCAGAGCCCCGATCTCTAGCAGCAACCCCCGCCAGGGAGCGACCTCTTGTTCCGCGCGGCAAGATTCCGCGCGGCCAGCTCGGAGTCGGCCGGATACCCGACCTCCTCCAACGTCAACCCGTGCGGACGCACGACATGCACGGCAGAGTCCCGCACGCCCGCGGCCAGCACGCGGCCCGGCCAGTCCACCGGCCGGTGCCCGTCGCCGACGAACAGCAGCGCGCCCACCAGCGACCGCACCATGTTGTGGCAGAAGGCGTCCGCCCGCACGGTCGCCGTGATGACGCCGGAGGCGTCCCGCTCCCAACTCAGCTGCTGCAGCGTGCGGATGGTCGTCGCGCCTTCGCGACGCTTGCAGTAGGCGGCGAAGTCGTGCTCGCCGATCAGCGCCTTCGAGGCCGCGTTCATGGCATCGACGTCCAACGGCCAGTCGTGCCACAGCACATGACCCCGCAGCAGCGGGTCGACGCCGCCGTGATGGTCCGTCACCCGGTAGGCGTACCGCCGCCAGATGGCGGAGAAGCGCGCGTTGAACCCGGTCGGCGCTTCGGCGACCTTCCACACCCGTACGTCGTGGGACAGCCGGCCGGCGAGCCGCCGCAGCAGCTTCTCCTCGTGCTCGGCCCACACCTCGGCCGGCAGGTCGACGTGCGCGACCTGGCCCCGCGCGTGCACCCCCGCGTCGGTACGGCCCGCGACCGTCAGCTCGTACGTCTCCTTGGACCGCGTCACGGTCCGGATCGCGGCCTCGATCTCACCCTGCACCGTGCGCTGGCCCTCGCGCTGCTTGGCCCAGCCGGAGAAGTCCTTGCCGTCGTACGACAGGTCCAGCCGCACCCGCACGAAACCGGGTGCCACCTCGTCACTCACCGAGAGTTCCTCTCAAGAAATGCGGGACGGGCCCGCCCCCCGTGGGAGCGGGCCCGTCCGGACGGCCCAGGTGGGCCCCTCCTGCGCCGAAGGCGGCGCCAGGAGGGAGTCGTCAGGCGTCCTTCGACTCCTCGGCCGGAGCCTCGGCAGCAGCCTCGGACTCCTTGACCGCACGCTTGGTGGCGGCCTCGGCCTCGGCGACGGTCGCCTTCTTGGCGATCTCGCCCTCGACGAGCTCGATCACGGCCATCGGGGCGTTGTCGCCACGACGGTTGCCGATCTTGGTGATGCGGGTGTAGCCACCCGGACGCTCGGCGAAGCGCGGAGCGATCTCGGTGAAGAGCACGTGCACGATGCCCTTGTCCGTGATCGTCTGCAGCACCTGGCGACGGTTGTGGATGTCGCCCTTCTTCGCCTTGGTGATCAGGCGCTCGGCGACCGGACGCAGGCGGCGGGCCTTGGCCTCGGTCGTCGTGATGCGGCCGTGCTCGAAGAGCGACTTGGCGAGGTTCGCCAGCATCAGCTTCTCGTGCGCGGCACCGCCGCCCAGACGGGCACCCTTGGTGGGACGCGGCATGGTGTTTCTCCTTTAGTCTGCCCCGGCCGTATCAGGTACCGAGGTCAGTATCCGAGCAGGCGGTTGCCTGTCGGAGATCCGGGGCTGCGCCCCGGAGGGTCCGCGCCCCGTAAGGGGCGCGGGGAACTGCGCGCCCAGCCGAAGCCGGGCCGCAGCCAAGATCAGGCCACCAGGCCCGAGCTCTTAGTACTGCTCGGTCTCGACGAACCCGGCATCCGCGTCGTCGTCGGCGCCGAAGGCATCCGCCGCGGCGGTCGGGTCGAATCCGGGCGGGCTGTCCTTGAGGGCCAGGCCCATGCCGGCCAGCTTCGCCTTGACCTCGTCGATCGACTTCGCACCGAAGTTGCGGATGTCGAGCAGGTCGGCCTCGGAGCGGGCGACGAGCTCACCCACGGAGTGGATGCCCTCGCGCTTGAGGCAGTTGTAGGACCGAACGGTGAGCTCGAGCTCCTCGATCGGCAGCGCCAGGTCGGCGGCCAGGGCGGCGTCCGTCGGGGACGGGCCCATGTCGATGCCCTCGGCGTCGATGTTGAGCTCGCGGGCCAGACCGAACAGCTCGACCAGGGTCTTACCTGCGGACGCCATGGCGTCGCGCGGGCGCATGGCCTGCTTGGTCTCGACGTCGACGATCAGCTTGTCGAAGTCGGTGCGCTGCTCGACACGGGTCGCCTCGACCTTGTAGGTGACCTTGAGAACCGGCGAGTAGATGGAGTCGACCGGGATACGGCCGATCTCCTGGCCCACCTGCTTGTTCTGGACGGCGGAGACGTAGCCGCGACCGCGCTCGACGGTCAGCTCCATCTCCAGCTTGCCCTTGGCGTTCAGGGTCGCCAGGACCAGGTCGGGGTTGTGCACCTCGACACCGGCCGGCGGGGCGATGTCGGCGGCGGTGACCAGACCCGGGCCCTGCTTGCGCAGGTACATCACGACCGGCTCGTCGTGCTCCGAGGAGACGACCAGCTGCTTGATGTTCAGGATGAGGTCGGTGACGTCCTCCTTGACGCCCGGCACGGTGGTGAACTCGTGCAGGACACCGTCGATGCGGATGGACGTGACCGCCGCACCCGGGATCGAGGAGAGGAGCGTACGACGCAGGGAGTTGCCGAGGGTGTAGCCAAAGCCCGGCTCGAGCGGCTCGATCACGAACCGCGAGCGGAACTCGTCGACGACCTCTTCGGTCAGCGAGGGACGCTGAGCGATCAGCATGCGATGAATCCTTCAGTCATGGGCACCCACTATTTGATGCCCTGAGGTACTACAAGGGTACGGGCGATACGGCCCCGAGGAGCCGTACCGCCCGTGTGCCGTACGAAGCGGCGCGATGATGATCAGCGGGCCTCGCGGCCCGACGGATCAGACGCGGCGACGCTTCGGGGGACGGCAGCCGTTGTGCGGCGTCGGGGTGACGTCCTGGATGGAGCCGACCTCGAGACCGGTCGCCTGGAGCGAACGGATGGCGGTCTCACGACCGGAGCCCGGGCCCTTGACGAAGACGTCAACCTTGCGCATGCCGTGCTCCTGCGCGCGACGGGCGGCCGACTCGGCAGCCATCTGCGCGGCGAACGGGGTGGACTTGCGCGAGCCCTTGAAGCCGACGTGGCCGGCGGAGGCCCAGGAGATCACGTTGCCCGTGGGGTCGGTGATCGAAACGATGGTGTTGTTGAACGTGCTCTTGATGTGCGCGTGGCCGTGAGCGACGTTCTTCTTTTCCTTGCGGCGCACCTTCTTGGCAGCGCCCTGACGACCCTTGGGGGGCATGTCTTACTCCTGAATGGAGGGAGGTGGTCGGTCCTACAGCGAAGACCGCTGGATTGCGGGGGTTCCGGGGGAAGACCCCCGAATACCCGCGGCGTCCGCTGCGGACTACTTCTTGCCCGGCTTCTTCTTGCCGGCGATGGCGCGACGCGGGCCCTTGCGGGTACGGGCGTTCGTGCTGGTGCGCTGACCGTGAACGGGCAGGCCACGGCGGTGACGCAGACCCTGGTAGCAGCCGATCTCGACCTTGCGGCGGATGTCGGCCTGGATCTCGCGACGGAGGTCACCCTCGGTCTTGAGGTTGGCGTCCACGTACTCGCGGATCTTGACCAGGTCCTCTTCGGGAAGGTCACGAACGCGGGTGTTCGGGTTCACACCGGTGGCGGCGAGAGTCGCCTGCGACTGGGTGCGGCCGATACCGAAGACGTAGGTGAGTGCAACCTCCACGCGCTTGTCGCGCGGGATGTCAACACCGGAAACGCGTGCCATTCAATGGCTCCAGATGTTCTCGGGGGTCTGACACAGAACCGATCCCGGCCGCCGTACTAGGTACGTTCCGGGTCCCCGGCCCCCGCCGGAGGTGTCGCCGGTGATCGAACACCGGACGGGCTCTGCGTATGTACGTTTTTTGCTCGCGTCGCGCGAAGAAACTGCGGAGTGCAGGTTCTGCGTCAGCCCTGGCGCTGCTTGTGGCGCAGGTTGTCGCAGATGACCATGACCCGGCCGTGGCGGCGGATCACCTTGCACTTGTCGCAGATCTTCTTGACGCTCGGCTTGACCTTCATGGGTGTGAGGTTCTCCGGGTCAGTGCCGTCACCCCACGGACATGGGGCGTCGACAAGATCTACTTGTAGCGGTAGACGATCCGGCCACGCGTCAGGTCGTACGGAGAGAGCTCCACGACGACCCGGTCATCCGGAAGGATGCGGATGTAGTGCATACGCATCTTGCCGCTGATGTGCGCGAGGACCTTGTGACCGTTCTGGAGCTCCACCTTGAACATTGCGTTCGGCAGAGACTCGATCACGGTGCCCTCGATCTCGATGGCACCTTGCTTCTTGGCCACGCTTCGCCTTTCGAATCGGCTACCTTGATCAACTCTCGTATGTGCGTGCCATCGGCACGAAGGCATGCGGATACACGAGAGCCGACGCGTCAGTCTACGTCAGGGCAACCCGAAAGACTAATCCAGGGGTGACTGCCCCGCCGCAGTGATCCTTAAGCGGTGCTCACGCCAGGGGATCCGGGGCCGCCGTGACGCCGTATTCCGCCAGCTTCGCCTTGCCGCCGTCGACCGCCGTCAGGACCAGCGGCCCTTCCTCCGTCAGGGCGACGGAGTGCTCCCAGTGGGAGGACCAGGACATGTCGTCCGTGAGGACCGTCCAGTCGTCCTCCAGGACGTGCGTACGGGCCGTGCCGAGGCTCACCATGGGCTCGATGGCGATGCAGAAGCCCGGGACGAGCTTGGGGCCCTTGCCGCGCTTGCGGGAGACGTAGTTCAGCAGGTGCGGGTCCATGTGCATCTCGGAGCCGATGCCGTGGCCGCCGTAGTCCTCGATGATCCCGTACTTGCCGGTGGCCGGGCGGGGCTGGCGGCGGATGTAGCCCTCGATGGCCTTGGAGATGTCCACCAGGCGGTTGCCGTTCTTCACGGCGGCGATGCCGGCCCACATGGATTCCTCGGTCACCCGGGAGAGCTCGATCAGCTCCGGAGCGTGACCGGTGCCCACGAAGGCCGTGAAGGCCGCGTCGCCGTGCCAGCCGCCCACGATGGCGCCGGCGTCGATCGAGATGATGTCGCCGTCCTTGAGGACCGTCTTCTCGTCCGGGATGCCGTGGACGACGACCTCGTTCACCGAGGTGCAGATGGTGGCGGGGAAGCCGCCGTACCCGAGGAAATTCGACTTCGCGCCGTGCTCGGCGATCACCTTGCGGGCGACCTCGTCCAGGTCCTTGGTCGTGGCACCCGGCACGGCCGCCTCCCGGGTGGCCGCGTGGATGGCGGCGACGACCAGCCCCGCCTCGCGCATCTTCGCGATCTGCTCGGCGGTCTTGATCTCGACCATGGGTGGTGCCTTTCTGGGACTACGGTCCGACTCGAATAACACTACGGCCGCGGTGCCCCTAGGGGCACCGCGGCCGTAGTACAGCAATCATCAATTGAGGAACCGCGGCGGCGCGCAACCACCTCCGCGAGAGCTCAGTCGCGCGACAGAGCCGCCATCGCGCGCTCCGTGACCTCGGTGACCTTGCCGAGGGCCGAGATCGTCACCACGAGGCCCTGGGCCTTGTAGTAGTCGATGATCGGCTCGGTCTCGCTGTGGTAGACCTCCAGCCGGCGGCGGACGGTCTCCTCGCTGTCGTCCTCGCGCTGGTACAGCTCGCCGCCGCAGGTGTCGCAGACACCCTCCACGGCCGGCGGGTTGTAGATCGCGTGGAAGATGTGCGAGCTGTCCTTGCGGCACATCCGGCGACCGGCGATCCGCTTGACGACCTCGTCCTCCGGGACCTCCAGGTCCAGGACGGCGTCCAGCTTGAGGTCGTCGGCCTTGAGGATGGCGTCCAGCGCCTCGGCCTGGGCCAGGTTGCGCGGGAAGCCGTCGAGCAGGAAGCCGCCGGCGGCGTCCGCCTGGTCCATGCGGTCCTTGGCCATGCCGATGGTGACCTCGTCCGGCACGAGCTGGCCGGCCCGCATGTACTCCTGGGCCTTCTGGCCCAGGGGCGTGCCCTGGCTGATGTTCGCCCGGAAGAGGTCGCCCGTCGAGATGTGCGGGATCGCGAGGTTCTTGGCGAGGTACGCGGCCTGCGTACCCTTGCCGGCGCCGGGCGGCCCGACGAGGACGATTCGCATCAGCGGAGGAACCCTTCGTAGTTGCGCTGCTGAAGCTGGCTCTCGATCTGCTTCACAGTCTCCAGACCGACACCCACGATGATCAGGATGCTGGTTCCCCCGAACGGGAAGTTCTGGTTTGCGTTGAGTGTGACCAGCGCCACCGTGGGCACCAGGGCGATCAGGCCCAGGTAGAGAGAGCCGGGCCACGTGATGCGGTTCAGCACGTAGCTCAGGTACTCCGCGGTGGGACGACCCGCCCGGATGCCCGGGATGAACCCACCATACTTCTTCATGTTGTCGGCAACTTCTTCGGGGTTGAAGGAGATGGCGACGTAGAAGAACGCGAAGAAAACGATCAGCAGGAAGTACGTGACCATGTAGATCGGGTGGTCACCCTTGACCAGATTGCGCTGGATCCACTCCGCCCAGTCCGCCTTCGACCCGGTGAACTGCACGAGCAGCGCCGGGATGTAGAGCAGCGACGAGGCGAAGATGACGGGAATCACACCCGCCTGGTTCACCTTGAGCGGGATGTAGGTGGACGTGCCGCCGTAGGAACGGCGGCCGATCATGCGCTTGGCGTACTGCACGGGGATCCGGCGCTGGGCCTGCTCGACGAACACCACGAGCGCGACCATGGCCAGGCCGCAGAGGATGACCAGAGAGAACTCCAGCCAGCCGCCCATCAGGGTGCCCTGCAGCTTGATCGCCCAGAGGGCGGTCGGGAAGCCGGCGGCGATGGAGGTGAACATCAGGATCGACATGCCGTTGCCGATGCCGCGGTCGGTGATGAGCTCACCGAGCCACATGATCAGACAGGTGCCGGCGGTCATGGTGACGACCATGACGACGGTGGTGAAGATCGACTGGTTGGGAACGATCTGGTTCCCGACGGTGCAGCCCCCGAACAAGGCACCGCTGCGGGCAGTGGCCACGAGGCCGGTGCCCTGGAGGACGGCAAGAGCCACGGTCAGATAACGCGTGTACTGCGTGATCTTTGCCTGCCCCGACTGACCCTCCTTCTTGAGGGCTTCCAGCCGTGGAATGACGACGGTCAGGAGCTGCAGGATGATGCTCGCCGTGATGTACGGCATGATCCCGAGCGCAAAGATCGTGATCTGCAGCAGCGCGCCACCACTGAACATGTTCACGAGGCCGAAGAGGCCCTGACCGCTCTTGGTCTGGTCCATGCACATCTGGACATTGCGGTAGTCGACTCCCGGCACCGGTACATGCGCACCGAGCCGGAAGAGCACCATGATGCCCAGCGTGAACAGCAGCTTCTTGCGCAGGTCGGGCGTCTTGAACGCCCGGGCGAACGCGGTGAGCACGGTGCCTCCTGCGCCTCTCGCGTTGCCACGCGAGAGGTGACGGTCTTGAGGATCGACGAATACTTATCAGTCAAAATCCGCGCGGACACAGGCCGCGCGGAGGTTAACAGTGCACGCCACCTTACCGGCGACCGTGCCCCCCTTGGAACGACCAACCGGGGATGCCCCTTTTGGGACATCCCCGGTTGTCAGTTCAACGAGCTCAGACGAGCTCGGTGACGGTGCCGCCGGCAGCGGCAATCTTCTCCTTGGCGGAGCCGGAGACGGCGTCGACCGTCACCTGCAGCGCCACGGAGATCTCGCCCTGGCCCAGGACCTTGACGAGCTGGTTCTTGCGAACCGCACCCTTGGCGACCAGGTCGGCCACCGTGACCTCGCCACCCTGCGGGTAGAGCGCGGCCAGCTTGTCCAGGTTCACGACCTGGAACTCGGTACGGAACGGGTTCTTGAAGCCCTTGAGCTTCGGCAGGCGCATGTGGAGGGGCATCTGCCCACCCTCGAAGCGCTGCGGAACCTGGTAACGAGCCTTCGTGCCCTTGGTACCACGACCGGCCGTCTTACCCTTCGACGCCTCACCACGACCGACACGGGTCTTGGCGGTCTTGGCGCCGGGGGCGGGACGGAGGTTGTGGACCTTCAGCGGGTTCTGCTCCGCCATGTCAGTCGACCTCCTCGACCGTCACGAGGTGGCGGACGGTCTGCACCATGCCGCGGATCTCGGGGCGGTCCTCCTTGACAACCACATCGTTCATGCGCTTGAGACCAAGCGAACGAAGGGTGTCGCGGTGGTTCTGCTTGCTACCGATGTAGGACTTAACCTGCGTGACCTTGAGGCGAGCCATTACGCACCCGCCCCTGCACGCGCCCGCAGCAGAGCGGCGGGAGCAACGTCCTCCAGCGGCAGGCCACGACGGGCGGCGATCTCCTCGGGACGGGAGAGTCCCTGGAGGGCCGTCACCGTGGCGTGCACGATGTTGATCGGGTTCGAAGAACCGAGCGACTTCGACAGGATGTCGTGAACGCCGGCGCACTCGAGCACGGCACGCACCGGGCCACCGGCGATAACACCGGTACCGGGGGAAGCCGGCTTGAGCAGGACGACGCCCGCGGCCTTCTCGCCCTGGATCGGGTGCGGGATGGTGCCCTGGATACGGGGGACCTTGAAGAAGTTCTTCTTGGCCTCTTCCACGCCCTTGGCGATGGCAGCCGGAACTTCCTTGGCCTTGCCGTAACCGACACCCACGGTGCCGTCACCGTCACCCACCACGACGAGCGCGGTGAAGCTGAAGCGACGACCACCCTTGACAACCTTGGCGACGCGGTTGATCGCGACTACGCGCTCAACGTACGCGGTCTTCTCGGCGGCAGCGCCACCGTCGCGACCCTTCCGGTCCCGCCGCTCGCCGCCACCGGCACCGCTTCCGCGGCGCTGGGGTCCAGCCATTGGATTTACCTCTCTCTGTTACGTCCGCTAGCTCCGGAACCGGGGCTTAGAACTTCAGCCCGGCTTCGCGGGCGGCGTCAGCCAGAGCGGCAATGCGCCCGGCGTACCTGTTGCCACCACGGTCGAACACGACGGCCTCGACACCGGCGGCCTTCGCACGCTCGGCGACCAGGGCACCGACCTGCTTGGCCTGCGCGGACTTGTCGCCCTCGCCACCACGGATCGAAGCGTCCAGGTTCGACGCCGACGCCAGGGTGTGACCCTTGAGGTCGTCGATGACCTGAGCGGTGATGCCGCGGTTCGAGCGGGTCACGACGAGGCGCGGACGCTCCGCCGTACCCGACACGTTCTTGCGAATGCGGACATGGCGGCGGGCCTTGGCGGCACGCTTGTAAGCGTCGCCCTTGGCGATCTTCACACCGTATGCCATGGCTTACTTACCAGCCTTTCCGACCTTGCGGCGGATGACCTCGCCGGCGTACTTGACGCCCTTGGCCTTGTACGGGTCGGGCTTCCGCAGCTTGCGGATGTTCGCCGCGACCTCGCCGACCTTCTGCTTGTCGATGCCCTCGACGCTGAGCTTGGTGGGCGACTCGACCTTGAAGGTGATGCCCTCGGGCGCCTCGATCAGGATCGGGTGGCTGTAGCCCAGCGAGAACTCCAGGTTGGAGCCCTTCGCCTGGACGCGGTAACCGACACCGCTGATCTCGAGAGCCTTGCTGTAGCCCGCGGTCACGCCGGTGATCATGTTCGCCACCAGCGTGCGGGACAGGCCGTGCAGGGCCTTGTTCTGACGCTCGTCGTTCGGACGAGAGACGACAAGGGTGCCGTCCTCGGCCTTAGCGATCTCGATGGGCGCGGCAACGGCGTGCGTGAGGGAACCCTTGGGGCCCTTCACGTGCACCGTACGGCCATCGATGGTGACGTCCACACCAGCGGGAACCTGGATGGGCAGCCGTCCAATACGCGACATTGGCTTTTCCTCCGTTCCCTGGTTACCAGACGTAGGCGAGGACTTCCCCACCCACGCCCTTCTTGCTGGCCTGCTGGCCGGTCAGGAGACCGTGGGACGTGGAGATGATCGCCACGCCCAGGCCGCCGAGGACCTTCGGCAGGTTGGTGGACTTTGCGTAGACACGCAGGCCCGGCTTCGAGATCCGCTTGATGCCCGCAATGGAGCGCTCGCGGTTCGGACCGAACTTCAGGTCGATGACGAGGCTCTTGCCAACCTCGGCGTCCTCGACCTTCCAGCCGGCGATGTAGCCCTCCTGCTGCAGGATCTCGGCGATGTGCGCCTTGATCTTGCTGTGGGGCATGGCCACGGTGTCGTGGTAAGCCGAGTTCGCGTTCCGCAGACGGGTCAGCATGTCTGCGATCGGATCGGTCATGGTCATGTTTGGCCTTCGGCCTCTCTCGCCGGGGTTTCCTATGTGCGCCATCCCTCTCCCCGAACTGTGTCGGGGCGGGTGCGGTGCGGGGACCTACGGCGTAGTAAGACGGTCATGGGCGGCGGGCACCCAACCCTGCAACTCTACGCGAGTGCCGGGCCGGGCCCCACCGTCCTTGATGCTTACCGAGAGCCCTGGTTAACCCACCGAAAATGCCGCCGTTCGCCAGAACGCCCTTGAGGGGCGGTGGTTGGGCGACGGGTGGGTGTTACCAGGAGCTCTTGGTCACGCCCGGCAGCTCGCCACGGTGAGCCATCTCACGAAGGCACACGCGGCAGAGGCCGAACTTGCGGTAAACGGAGTGCGGGCGGCCGCAGCGCTGGCAGCGGGTGTACGCGCGCACACCGAACTTGGGCTTGCGAGCAGCCTTGGCAATAAGAGACTTCTTCGCCATCTCGCTTACGCCTCCTTGAACGGGAAGCCGAGGTGACGAAGGAGGGCGCGGCCCTCGTCGTCGTTGGTCGCCGTGGTCACCACGGTGATGTCCATACCCCGGACGCGGTCGATCTTGTCCTGGTCGATCTCGTGGAACATGACCTGCTCCGTGAGGCCGAAGGTGTAGTTGCCCCGACCGTCGAACTGCTTCGGGGACAGACCACGGAAGTCGCGGATGCGCGGCAGCGCGAGCGACAGGGTGCGGTCCAGGAACTCCCACATGCGGTCACCACGGAGGGTGACGTGGGCGCCGATCGGCTGGCCCTCACGCAGCTTGAACTGCGCGATGGACTTGCGAGCCTTGGTGACGGCGGGCTTCTGGCCCGTGATCGTGGTGAGGTCGCGGATGGCGCCCTCGATCAGCTTGGAGTCGCGGGCGGCGTCGCCCACACCCATGTTGACCACGATCTTGGTGAGGCCGGGAACCTGCATGACGTTCTCGTAGGAGAACTCCTCACGCAGCTTGCCGACGATCTCTTCGCGGTAGCGCAGCTTGAGACGCGGCGCGTTGGTGGTGGCAGTCATCAGATGTCCTCACCGGTGCGCTTGGCAACGCGGATCTTGTTGCCGTTCTCGTCGAAGCGGTAACCGACACGCGTGACGACCTTCTTGCCGTCCTTCTCCACGACGAGCTGAACGTTGCTCACGTGGATGGGGGCCTCGGTCGTGACAATGCCGCCGGTCTGCGAACCACGAGCGGTCTGGCCGGCCTTGGTGTGCTTCTTGACCCGGTTGACACCCTCGACGAGGACGCGGTTCTCGCTGGGCATGGCCACGATGACCTTGCCCTGCTTGCCCTTGTCCTTACCGGTGATGACCTGGACCAGGTCGCCCTTCTTGATCTTCATCGGTTACAGCACCTCCGGCGCGAGCGAGACGATCTTCATGAACTTCTTCTCGCGCAGCTCTCGGCCCACGGGGCCGAAGATACGGGTGCCGCGGGGGTCACCGTCGTTCTTGAGAACGACAGCGGCGTTCTCGTCGAAACGGATGTACGAGCCATCCGGACGGCGGCGCTCCTTGACGGTGCGAACGATGACGGCCTTGATGACGTCACCCTTCTTCACGTTGCCACCGGGGATCGCGTCCTTGACGGTGGCGACGATGACGTCACCGATGCCCGCGTAGCGGCGACCCGAACCACCGAGAACACGGATGCAAAGGATCTCCTTGGCACCAGTGTTGTCGGCGACCCGAAGTCGCGACTCCTGCTGGATCACGTCTATCTCCTGATCGTCTGCCGGTTCCCGGCGGGGGGCCTCACCGAGGTGAGGACGGCAGCGTTCTGCTCGTCGTGCGCCTTGAGCTTGTTCGTACGGCGGATGACCTTGCCGTACAGCGCGTGCTTGACGCGGTCCTCGACGGCGACGACGACGGTCTTGTCCATCTTGTCGCTGACGACGAGACCCTCACGGGTCTTGCGGAAACCGCGGTCGTTCGTCTCAGTCACATTCTTCTCGCTCATCAGGCGCTCTCCACCGTCTCGATGCCCAGCTCGCGCTCGCGCATCAGGGTGTAGATCCGGGCGATGTCCTTACGGACGGACTTGAGCCGACCGTGGTTCTCAAGCTGCCCGGTCGCCGCCTGGAAGCGGAGGTTGAACAGCTCTTCCTTGGCCTCACGGAGCTTCGCGACGAGGTCCTCGTCGTTCAGCTCACGCAGCTCGGTCGCCTTGATACCAGCGGCCATCACGACTCACCTGCCTCGCGCCGAACAATGCGGCACTTCATCGGAAGCTTGTGGGCGGCGCGGGTGAGCGCCTCCTTAGCAACCTTTTCGTTCGGGAAAGACAGCTCGAACATCACCCGACCGGGCTTGACGTTCGCGATCCACCACTCCGGGGAACCCTTACCGGAACCCATGCGGGTTTCGGCCGGCTTCTTGGTCAGCGGACGGTCCGGGTAGATGTTGATCCACACCTTGCCGCCACGCTTGATGTGACGCGTCATGGCGATACGAGCGGACTCGATCTGACGGTTCGTCACGTAGGCCGGGGTCAGGGCCTGGATGCCGTACTCACCGAACGCGAGCTCGGTGCCACCCTTGGCCATGCCGTTCCGCTTGGGGTGGTGCTGCTTGCGGTGCTTGACCCTGCGAGGGATCAGCATGTCGGTCAGGCCTCCGTTCCGGTGGACTCAGCCGGAGCAGCGGCAGCGGCCTCGGCCTTGGGGGCCTCGGCAGCGGCGCTCTGCTGCGGCTTGCGGCCGCGGCCGCCACGCTCGCCACCACGGCCACCACGGGCCGGGCGGTCCTGGGCGCCACCACGCGACGGGCGGTTGCCCGCACGAGCGGCAGCGTTCTCGGCGCGGACCTCGGCGATGTTCTTGACGTCGCCCTTGTAGATCCAGACCTTGACGCCAATACGACCGAAGGTCGTCTTGGCCTCGAAGAAGCCGTAGTCGACGTTCGCGCGGAGCGTGTGCAGGGGCACACGGCCCTCGCGGTAGAACTCCGAGCGGGACATCTCGGCGCCGCCGAGACGACCGCCACACTGGATCTTGATGCCCTTGGCGCCGGCCTTCATCGTCGACTGCATGCTCTTACGCATGGCGCGACGGAAGGAGACGCGGGAGGACAGCTGCTCGGCGACGGCCTGGGCCACCAGCTGAGCGTCAACCTCGGGGTTCTTGACCTCGAGGATGTTCAGCTGGACCTGCTTGCCGGTCAGCTTCTCCAGCTCGCCGCGGATGCGGTCGGCCTCGGCGCCGCGGCGGCCGATGACGATGCCCGGACGAGCGGTGTGGATGTCAACGCGGACGCGGTCGCGGGTGCGCTCGATCTCAACCTTCGAGATACCGGCGCGCTCCATGCCCTTCGTCATCATGCGACGAATGGCAACGTCTTCCTTGACGTAGTCCTTGTACAGCTTGTCGGCGTACCACCGGGACTTGAAGTCCGTGGTGATGCCGAGCCGGAACCCGTGCGGGTTAACCTTCTGGCCCATTACCGGGTTCCTTCCTTGCTGCTGACGACCACGGTGATGTGGCTGGTCCGCTTGCGGATCCGGTAGGCACGACCCTGGGCACGCGGACGGAACCGCTTCAGGGTCGGGCCCTCGTCCACGAACGCCTCGCTGATGTACAGCGACGAAGCGTCCGTGTGGTCGTAGTTGTGCGCGGCGTTGGCAATGGCGCTGTCCAGCACCTTGCCCACCGGCACGCTCGCGGCCTGCGGGGCGAAACGCAGGACCGCCTGAGCCTCCGTGGCATCCATGCCACGGATGAGGTCCACCACGCGGCGGGCCTTCATGGGCGTGACGCGGATGTACCGCGCCTGGGCCCTGGCTTCCATGGTTGTCCCTTCGGTGTCAGTCATAGTCGTTCACACCCCGCCTAGCGGCGCTTCGACTTGCGGTCGTCCTTGACGTGGCCGCGGAAGGTGCGGGTCGGCGAGAACTCGCCGAGCTTGTGGCCGACCATCGACTCGGTGACGAACACCGGGACGTGCGTCTTGCCGTTGTGCACCGCGAGCGTGTGGCCGAGCATGGCCGGCACGATCATGGAGCGACGGGACCAGGTCTTGATGACGTTCTTGGTACCGGCTTCGTTCTGAGCGTCCACCTTCTTGATGAGGTGGTCGTCGACGAAGGGTCCCTTCTTGAGACTACGCGGCATCTAAACCCGCTCCTAGCGCTTCTTGTTCGTCTTGCGGCGGCGGACGATGTACTTGTTGCTCGCCTTCTTGGGAGAACGAGTACGACCCTCCTTCTGACCCCACGGGGAGACCGGGTGACGACCACCGGAGGTCTTGCCCTCACCACCACCGTGCGGGTGGTCAACCGGGTTCATCGCGACACCGCGGACGGTCGGGCGAACGCCCTTCCAGCGCATGCGGCCGGCCTTGCCCCAGTTGATGTTCGACTGCTCGGCGTTGCCGACCTCGCCGACCGTGGCGCGGCAGCGGACGTCGACCAGGCGGACCTCGCCGGACGGCATGCGCAGGTGGGCGTACTGGCCCTCCTTCGCCAGCAGCTGCACGGAGGAACCGGCAGAGCGGGCGAACTTGGCGCCACCACCGGGACGGAGCTCGATCGCGTGGATCGTGGTACCGACCGGGATGTTGCGGAGCGGGAGGTTGTTGCCCGGCTTGATGTCGGCGCCAGGGCCGTTCTCAATCCGGTCGCCCTGGCTCAGCTTGGCCGGGGCGATGATGTAGCGCTTCTCGCCGTCTGCGTAGTGCAGCAGCGCGATGCGCGCGGTGCGGTTCGGGTCGTACTCGATGTGAGCGACCTTGGCCGGCACGCCGTCCTTGTCGTGACGACGGAAGTCGATCACACGGTAGGCGCGCTTGTGGCCACCGCCCTGGTGACGGACGGTCACACGACCGGTGTTGTTACGGCCGCCCTTGCTGTGCAGGGGGCGGACCAGCGACTTCTCCGGCGTGGACCGCGTGATCTCGACAAAGTCGGCGACGCTGGAGCCACGACGGCCCGGGGTCGTCGGCTTGTACTTGCGGATACCCATTTCTCAGTCCTCGTCCGATTCCGGACGATCCAGACCGCCCTTAGGCGGTCGGACCGCCGAAGATGTCGATACGGTCGCCCTCGGCGAGGGTCACGATGGCGCGCTTGGTGTTGGCGCGCTTGCCGAAACCGGTCTTGGTGCGCTTGCGCTTACCCTGACGGTTGATCGTGTTGACCCCGGTGACCTTGACCGAGAAGACCGCCTCGACGGCCTGCTTGATCTGGGTCTTGTTGGCGCGCGGGTCGACGATGAACGTGTACTTGTTCTCGTCCAGCAGCGCGTAGCTCTTCTCGGAGACGACCGGCTTGACCAGGAGGTCGCGCGGGTCCGAGAACGTCTTGCTGGTGACGACGGCCTCAGTCATCAGGCCTCGCTCCCTTCGGTCTCAACGTTCCGGCCAGTGGGGGCGCCAGACACGAAGGACTCGAAGGCGGCCTGGGTGAAGACCACGTCGTCGGAGACGAGCACGTCATACGTGTTCAGCTGGCCCGGCTCCAGGATGTGAACCTGGGGCAGGTTGCGGGCGGACAGCCACGCGGCCTCGTTGGCGCGCTCGACGACCAGGAGCAGGTTCTTGCGCTCCGAGATCTTGCCGAACAGGCTCTTGGCGGCCTTGGTGGACGCCGCACCCTCGACCACGTCGGAGACGACGTGGATACGGGAGTGACGCGCGCGGTCCGAGAGGGCACCGCGCAGGGCGGCGGCCTTCATCTTCTTCGGGGTGCGCTGCGAGTAGTCACGCGGCACGGGACCGTGCACGACGCCACCACCGGCGAACTGCGGCGCGCGGGTCGAACCCTGACGGGCGCGACCGGTGCCCTTCTGGCGGTACGGCTTCTTGCCACCGCCGCGGACCTCGCCACGGGTCTTGGTCTTGTGCGTGCCCTGACGGGCAGCGGCCAGCTGCGCGACGACGACCTGGTGGATCAGCGGAACGCTGACCTTCGCGTCGAAGATCTCCGAGGGGAGCTCGACGGTCCCGGCCTTGTCGCCTGCCGGCGAAAGGATGTCAATGGTGCTCATCGTTACCTCAGGCCCCCTTGGCCGCGGTACGGACCAGGACGAGGCCGCCGTTCGGACCAGGAACCGCGCCCTTGATGAGGAGCAGGCCCTTCTCCGCGTCAACGGCGTGGACGGTCAGGTTCTGGGTGGTGACCCGCTCGTTGCCCATACGGCCCGCCATGCGGAGGCCCTTGAACACACGGCCCGGGGTGGCGCAGCCACCGATGGAACCGGGGGAGCGGTGCTTGCGCTGGGTGCCGTGCCCGGCGCCGAGGCCACGGAAGTTGTGACGCTTCATGACACCGGCGAAGCCCTTGCCCTTGCTCTTGCCGGTGACGTCAACCTTGACGCCCGACTCGAACACGGCAGCGGTGATCTCCTGGCCGAGCGTGTACTCGCTGGCGTCAGCGGTACGCAGCTCCACCAGGTGGCGGCGCGGGGTGACGTCGGCCTTGGCGAAGTGACCCTTGAGGGGCTTGTTCACCTTGCGCGGGTCGATCTCGCCGAAGGCGATCTGGACCGACTCGTAGCCGTCGCTGTCGTTGGTGCGGACCTGGGTGACGACGCAGGGCCCGGCCTTGACGACGGTCACCGGGACGACCCGGTTGTTCTCGTCCCAGACCTGGGTCATGCCGAGCTTCTCGCCCAGGACGCCCTTAATGTTCTTAGCCATCTCGCGCGTCACCTCAGAGCTTGATCTCGATGTCGACGCCCGCCGGCAGGTCGAGACGCATGAGCGAGTCAACCGTCTTCGGCGTGGGGTCGAGGATGTCGATGAGGCGCTTGTGCGTGCGCATCTCGAAGTGCTCGCGCGAGTCCTTGTACTTGTGCGGCGACTTGATGACGCAGTACACGTTCTTCTCAGTGGGCAGCGGCACCGGGCCCGCGACCGACGCACCAGTGCGCGTCACCGTCTCGACGATCTTCTTCGCCGAGGAGTCGATGACCTCGTGGTCGTAGGCCTTGAGCCGGATGCGGATCTTCTGTCCCGCCATGGCTACTCAGTAGTCCTGTCTCTCGTAACGCTCTGGGACTCGGCCGGCTGCGCTCAGAAGCAACTTCATCGCTTCCGAACGCGGTCTCTCCCCACTCCACCTCCGACCCACGCGGTCGGGCGTGTCGCGCCCCTTCCAGCAGCTTTCCCGAAGGAAAATCCCTGATGAAGGGGGTTGTGGGGGAAAGACACCCACCGAGCGCCTGGCTGGGGCCCCGCTGACACTTCCCGGAAGATTCCCGTACTTCCGCCCCTACACCTCTCGATGTACAGCATGGGGCGACGAGTACTGCGGGACTCGCTTCCAGTCCTCCCGGCGGGAGGCGCGCAGCATCGGCACTCAACCGAGCAACCTGAACAGTGTGCCATATGCGGCCGAGGGGGCGCCAATCGAAGCCAATGACCGTACCCCGGGCGGCTCAGTTGTCAAACCACCCCGCCGACATACGGGACACTATGGCTCTTACACCTCGACCGCCGCTTCGGTCCCCCGGCTCACCCGGTGCAGGCCGCCGCAGGGCCGGGAAATCGGGCTTTTGGCGGGGTTTGCCGAGGGCTGGGCAACCGCCGCGCCCCCTCGATCGTCCCCTATCACGCTGGGGCAGCAGGGGCAGGGACCCGCGTGCTGCACAACGGGACGGAGTCATGTAGTTGAACATCTCACAGCACATGGTGATATCCCGCCGGACCGCCCTCGCCGGCCTGGCCGCCACGACCGCGGCCCTCGCGGCGGGGTGCAGCGGGGAGGGCGGCAAGAAGAAGCCCAAGGCCTCCCCCAACCCCATAAGAGCGGTGGACCCCAGCGCCACGCAGTCGTTCAGCAACGCCGGCGACGCCCTGCTGCTGCAGGTCATGGCGCACCCCGACGACGACCTGTACTTCATGAACCCGGACGCCGAGCACATCGTGCGGGCCGGGGTCCCCGTCGTCTCGGTCTACGTCACGGCCGGCGAGGCCGTCGGGCAGAACTGGATCGAGGGCATGCCCAAGAGCAAGCCCGACAAGGCCGCCTACTCCTCCGCGCGCCACCAGGGCCTGCGCCAGGCGTACGCCGAGATGATCGGCCTGGACCGGTTCACGGGCTGGAAGAAGTCCGTCCTGGACCTGGGCAACGGCGTCAAGGCCGAGACCAACGAGCTCACCAACGGCAACCGCAGGGCCCAGCTGGTCTTCCTCAACATCGCCATGCTCTCGGCCGGCGAGATGCGCCTGCCCCTGCTCTGGGAACAGCCGGAGGGCGAGATGCAGTCGCTCGTCGCCACCGGCTCGCCGTGCACGACCTCCAGCACCTACCGGCACGGCACGCTGGTGGACACCCTGGCCGCGATCATGGACCGGTTCCGGCCCACGGTGATCCACACCATGGACCCGGACCCCGACTACCAGGTCCACGACGCCACCCACCCCAAGGACAACGACTACGGGGCCTGCTCCGACCACCGCGACCACACCCCGACCGCGCTCTTCACCTGGAAGGCGCTCTCGCAGTGGGTGGCCGACGCCACCAAGCGCGAGGGCCACCCGCCCCGCTTCGTGACCACGGCCTTCCGCGGCTACTACAACCAGCGCTGGCCGCACAATCTGCCGCCCGAGGTGATCGAGCAGAAGCACCGGCTGGTCGAGGCGTACGGCGGCGACCCCTCGTGGGAGTGCGGCAACCCCGGCGGCTGCGGCGACTACGGCCAGGGCGGCGATCGCCCGATGAAGAACCGCAAGGGCTGGATCCGCTCCACCCACTACCGCTATGAGGGCCCGGTCGTCTCCCCCGGGCCTCCCGGCACCGGCAAGGACGGCCGGCTGGAGGCCTTCGGCGTGCTGGGCACGCAGGCCGTGCGCTGGCAGGAGACGCGGCCCGGCAGCGGCCGCTGGAGCGACCCGCAGAACCTGGGCGGCGGCCCGCTCGCGCCCGCCCTGGCGTCCGTCCAGGACTCCCAGGGGCGCCGGCTGCTGTTCGCCCTGCGGTTCTCCGCCCTCGCGGGCCAGGGCCGCCCCGACACGCGCGAGATCGTCGTCCTGGAGGAGCGCTCCCCCGGCGGCACCTTCAAGGCCTGGCAGGGCCTCGGCAACCCCGAGCACCGCCCCGACCGCGGCCGCCGCGTCGGCATGCCCGCCGCCGTCGCCGCCCCCGACGGGCGCGTCCACCTCTTCGTCCGCAACGCGGGCAAGGGCGTCTCCAGCCGGGTGCGCGAGGCCGACGGCACGTGGGGGAAGTGGCAGAGCCTGCACGGCCAGGAGATCCAGGACGGCCTGGTCGCCGTCCTCGACGGGGACAAGCGCGTCCACGTCTTCGGCACCGGCCGCGACACCGTCCACCACTGGACGCAGGACGAGCCCGGCAAGCCGGTCCACTACGCGCCCCTGAAGGGGCTGCCGCAGCCGGGCGGGCTCCCCGGCGCGGCGCTCGGCCCCGAGGGCGCCCTGACCCTCGCCTACCGCTCCCCCGCGGCCGTCCAGCCGACGGTCGGCACCTTCACGCCGGGGTCCGACGGCACGGGGGAGGTCCGCACCACCGAGCTGCAGGACTTCGCCGGCTACGGGCCGCTCGCCGCCCTCACCCTGGCCGCCCGGGGCGGCAAGGACGCCGTCATGGCGCTCGGGCGGGCGATGAACGGCGAGGTACAGCTCACCGACGCCTCAGGGGACTCCGAGACGGTCCGCTCGGACGCCGGGCTCGTGCCGGTGGGCACCTCCGCCATGACCACCGACGCCGGCCACCAGCTGTGCGTGGTCGGGATGAGCCCGGACGCGCGCCCGTGGCTCCGGCGCCCGGAGATCCCTCATACCTGAGGTACGCCCACTCACCCGTCCGGGTGAAACGCGAGAAGGCCCGCACATCCGAAGATGTGCGGGCCTTCTCAGGTCTTTCGGACCCTCAAGCAAGCGGGAGCTTACTTGTTGATCTTGGTGACCTGGCCGGCGCCGACGGTGCGGCCACCCTCACGGATGGTGAAGCGCAGGCCCTCCTCCATCGCGACGGGCTGGATCAGGTTGACGGTCATCTCGGCGTTGTCGCCGGGCATGACCATCTCCGTGCCCTCCTTGAGGGTCACAACACCGGTCACGTCAGTCGTACGGAAGTAGAACTGCGGACGGTAGTTGTTGAAGAACGGGGTGTGACGGCCACCCTCGTCCTTCGACAGGATGTAGGCCGTGGCCTCGAACTCGGTGTGCGGGGTGACCGAACCCGGCTTGATGATGCACTGGCCGCGCTCGACGTCCTCGCGCTTGATGCCACGGAGGAGCAGACCGACGTTCTCACCGGCCTGGCCCTCGTCGAGCAGCTTGCGGAACATCTCGATACCGGTGACCGTGGTGGTGGTCTTCTCGGTCTTGATGCCGATGATGTCGACGGTCTCGTTGACCTTCAGGACACCACGCTCGATACGACCGGTGACGACGGTGCCACGACCGGTGATCGTGAAGACGTCCTCGATCGGCATCAGGAACGGCTTGTCGACGTCACGCTCGGGCTGCGGGATGTTCTCGTCGACAGCCTTCATCAGGCCGAGGAGCTTCTCGCCCCACTCCTTGTCGCCCTCCAGCGCCTTCAGCGCGGAGACGCGGACGACCGGAGCGTTGTCGCCGTCGAACTCGTACTCGGAGAGGAGCTCACGGACCTCGAGCTCAACGAGCTCCAGGATCTCCTCGTCGTCCACCATGTCGGCCTTGTTCAGGGCGACAACGATGTACGGAACGCCGGACTGGCGGGCCAGGAGCACGTGCTCCTTGGTCTGCGGCATCGGACCGTCGGTCGCGGCGACCACGAGGATCGCGCCGTCCATCTGGGCGGCACCGGTGATCATGTTCTTGATGTAGTCCGCGTGACCCGGGCAGTCGACGTGGGCGTAGTGACGCGACTCGGTCTGGTACTCGACGTGCGCGATCGAGATGGTGATACCACGCTGACGCTCTTCGGGCGCCTTGTCGATCTCGTCGAACGGCGTGAAGGGGTTCAGCTCCGGGTACGCGTCGTGCAGCACCTTGGTGATCGCCGCGGTAAGAGTGGTCTTACCGTGGTCGACGTGACCGATGGTGCCGATGTTGACGTGCGGCTTAGTCCGCTCGAACTTCGCCTTCGCCACTGGGGTCCTCCTGTGGAGTGGTTCTGTACGCCTGGATTGGGTCGGCGCCAGGGATCTTTGCTGGGGAGCCGCCCGCCGGGACACACCGCCACGATTTGCGGTGATATGCCCCGACAGCCGGTGTCAAGCCTAAGGCGTGAGCCTCGTCTGTGGAGACGGAGCTCGTTACTCGCCCTTGGCCTTCGCGATGATCTCCTCGGCGACGTTCCGCGGAACCTCGGCGTAGGAGTCGAACTGCATCGAGTAGCTTGCGCGACCCGAAGTCTTGCTGCGGAGGTCGCCGACGTAGCCGAACATCTCCGACAGCGGAACCAGGCCCTTGACGAGCTTGGCGCCGTGACGGTCCTCCATGGCCTGGATCTGGCCACGGCGGGAGTTGATGTCACCGATGACGTCACCCATGTAGTCCTCGGGGGTGGTGACCTCGACCGACATCATCGGCTCCAGCAGAGCCGGCGACGCCTTGCGAGCACCCTCCTTGAACGCCATGGAACCGGCGATCTTGAACGCGAGCTCGGAGGAGTCGACGTCGTGGTAGGCACCGTCGAGCAGCGTCACCTTGACGCCGGTCAGCGGGTAGCCGGCCAGAACACCGAACTCCATGGCCTCCTGGCAACCCGCGTCCACGGACGGGATGTACTCCCGCGGGATACGGCCACCGGTGACCTTGTTCTCGAACTCGTAGCCATCGCCCTCGAGGGGCTCGATCGCCATCTGCACCTTCGCGAACTGGCCGGAACCACCAGTCTGCTTCTTGTGCGTGTAGTCGATACGCTCGACGGCCTTGCGGATCGTCTCGCGGTACGCGACCTGCGGCTTGCCGACGTTGGCCTCGACCTTGAACTCACGCTTCATACGGTCGACCAGCACGTCGAGGTGCAGCTCGCCCATACCCGCGATGATGGTCTGGCCCGTCTCCTCGTCCGTGTGGACCTGGAAGGACGGGTCCTCCTCGGCGAGGCGCTGGATGGCGACACCCAGCTTCTCCTGGTCGCCCTTGGACTTGGGCTCAATGGCGACCTGGATGACCGGGGCCGGGAAGTCCATCGACTCGAGGATCACCGGGTCGGACGCGGAGCAGAGGGTCTCACCGGTGGTGGTCTGCTTCAGACCCATGACGGCGACGATGTCACCGGCACCCACCGAGTCGATCTCCTCACGCTTGTTCGCGTGCATCCGGTAGATCTTGCCGATGCGCTCCTTCTTGCCCTTCACGGAGTTCTGCACCTGAGTGCCGGCCTCCATGCGGCCCGAGTAAACCCGGACGAAGGTGAGCTTGCCGAGGTGCGGGTCGCTCATGATCTTGAAGGCAAGGCCGGCGAACGGCTCGTCGTCGGACGGCTTGCGCTTCACGATCTCGTCGGCGTTGTTGACCGCGTGGCCCTCAACGGCCTCGATGTCCAGCGGCGACGGCAGGTAGCGGACCACGGCGTCGAGCAGGGGCTGCACGCCCTTGTTCTTGAACGCGGTACCACAGAACACCGGGGTGACGGTGACGGAGTCGCCGCCGCCCTTCGACGCGAGGGTGATGCGGCGGATGGCCGCCATCAGCTGCTCCTCGGTGGGCTCGACGCCCTCGAGGAAGAGCTCCATCATCTCTTCGTCGTTCTCGGCAACGCCCTCGAGGAGCTTGCCGCGCCATTCCTCGGCAGCCTCGATGTGGGTGTCCGGGATGTCGACGACGTCGTACATCTCGCCCTTGGCGGCCTCGGCGGACCAGACCAGCGCCTTCATCTGGACGAGGTCAACCACGCCCTTGAAGTCGGCCTCGGTGCCGATCGGCAGCTGCATGACCAGCGGAACCGCACCCAGGCGGTCGACGATCATGTCGACGCAGCGGTGGAACTCGGCACCCGTGCGGTCGAGCTTGTTGACGAAGCAGATGCGCGGCACGCCGTAGCGGTCCGCCTGACGCCAAACGGTCTCGGACTGGGGCTCGACACCGGCAACGCCGTCGAACACCGTCACGGCACCGTCGAGCACGCGCAGGGAGCGCTCCACCTCGACGGTGAAGTCGACGTGACCCGGGGTGTCGATGATGTTGATGGTGTGGTCGACGTTCTCGAGCGGCCAGTGGCAGGTGGTGGCAGCAGACGTGATCGTGATGCCACGCTCCTGCTCCTGCTCCATCCAGTCCATCGTGGCGGCGCCGTCGTGGACCTCACCGATCTTGTACGAGACACCGGTGTAGAACAGGATCCGCTCGGTGGTGGTCGTCTTGCCCGCGTCGATGTGGGCCATGATCCCGATGTTGCGGACCTTGGCCAGGTCAAGCGAAGTGGTGGCCATATGGCTCAGTCTTCTCTCGGATCTCGATGGGGGTAGCGACTACCAGCGGTAGTGCGCGAAGGCCTTGTTGGACTCGGCCATCTTGTGGGTGTCCTCGCGCTTCTTGACCGCTGCGCCCAGACCGTTGGAGGCGTCCAGGAGCTCGTTCATGAGGCGCTCGGTCATGGTCTTCTCGCGACGGGCGCGGGAGTAACCCACGACCCAGCGGAGCGCCAGGGTGGAGGCGCGGCCCGGACGGACCTCGACCGGCACCTGGTAGGTGGCGCCACCGACGCGGCGGGACTTGACCTCGAGAGCCGGCTTCACGTTCTCGAGAGCGCGCTTGAGGGTGATGACCGGGTCGTTACCGGTCTTCTCGCGCAGACCCTCCATGGCGCCGTACACGATGCGCTCGGCGGTGGAGCGCTTGCCGTGCAGGAGGATCTTGTTGATCAGCGACGTCACCAGAGGGGAGCCGTAAACCGGGTCGATGATGACCGGGCGCTTCGGGGCGGGGCCCTTACGAGGCATTCTTACTTCTCCTTCTTGGCGCCGTAGCGGCTGCGAGCCTGCTTACGGTTCTTGACGCCCTGCGTGTCGAGGGAGCCGCGGATGATCTTGTAGCGAACACCCGGCAGGTCCTTCACACGGCCACCGCGGACGAGCACGATGGAGTGCTCCTGCAGGTTGTGGCCCTCACCCGGAATGTAAGCGGTGACCTCGATGCCGGAGGTCAGGCGCACACGCGCGACCTTACGGAGCGCCGAGTTCGGCTTCTTCGGGGTGGTCGTGAAAACACGCGTGCAGACGCCGCGGCGCTGAGGGGAACCCTCAAGTGCGGGCGTCTTGTTCTTCTCGACCTTGTCCTGCCGGCCCTTCCGGACCAGCTGCTGGATCGTAGGCACCGTTTCTCCGGTTTCTGTGATCTCGATAAAACTAACCTGGAACCCGCCGACCCACGCGGTCGGGCGTGTCGAAAGCTGCAGACCCCTGCCGATGGTGGAAAGGGCGCAGAATTCGGTGTCTACGACCGCTTCGGACCGAGAAGATCCGAGAGGTCCGGTCTCCCGCACGGACTGTGGGCACGCACGAGAGCCCAGGGACACCCCAGGCACAAGGTCAGAGCCTACCTAGCGCATGGGCTGCGGTCAAAACAAATGCACACGCGGAGGACACCCCGATGTGCTGCATATGTGGTGGTTTCCCGGTTCTGCGGGAGGTTCGCGTCGCGCGTATGGGTGAAATCACTCGGCCCGCCCACCGCTCCCCCGGATACGCCGCAGGGCGGCCACCCCGGTGGGGTGACCGCCCTGCGGACGTACCGCTTGCGACTTACTGGTTGTACGGACCGTAGTCGTAGTCCTCCAGCGGGACCGCCTGGCCGGAGCCGGTGCCGAAGGGCGAGTAGTCGATGTCGTCGTAACCGACGGCCGAGTACATCGCGGCCTTGGCCTCCTCGGTGGGCTCCACCCGGATGTTGCGGTAGCGGGACAGGCCCGTACCGGCCGGGATGAGCTTACCGATGATGACGTTCTCCTTGAGGCCGATGAGCGAGTCGGACTTGGCGTTGATCGCCGCGTCCGTCAGCACTCGGGTCGTCTCCTGGAAGGAGGCGGCCGACAGCCAGGACTCCGTCGCCAGCGAGGCCTTGGTGATACCCATCAGCTGCGGACGGCCGGAGGCAGGGTGACCGCCCTCGGTGACCACACGACGGTTCTCGCCCTCGAAGCGCGAGCGCTCCACGAGCTCGCCCGGCAGCAGCTCCGCGTCGCCGGACTCGATGATCGTCACGCGGCGCAGCATCTGCCGGATGATGATCTCGATGTGCTTGTCGTGGATCGACACGCCCTGCGAGTTGTAGACCTTCTGGACCTCGCCGACCAGGTGGACCTGGACGGCACGCTGACCCAGGATGCGCAGCACGTCGTGCGGGTTGGTGGCACCCACGGTGAGCTTCTGGCCCACCTCGACGTGCTCGCCCTCGCTGACCAGGAGACGGGCACGCTTGGAGATCGGGAACGCCGTCTCCTCGCTGCCGTCGTCCGGGGTGACGACGAGCTTCTTGGTCTTCTCGGTCTCCTCGATGCGGATGCGGCCGGCCGCCTCCGAGATCGGGGCGACACCCTTGGGCGTACGGGCCTCGAAGAGCTCGACGACACGGGGCAGACCCTGGGTGATGTCGTCACCGGCCACACCACCGGTGTGGAAGGTACGCATCGTCAGCTGGGTACCGGGCTCACCGATGGACTGGGCGGCGATGATGCCGACCGCCTCACCGATGTCCACCAGCTTGCCGGTCGCCAGCGAGCGGCCGTAGCAGAAGGCACAGGTGCCGACCGCGGACTCACAGGTGAGGACCGAACGGGTCTTGACCGTCTCGACGCCGTTGGCGACGAGCTGGTCGATGAGCACGTCACCGAGGTCGACGTTGGCCGGCGCGATGACCTTGCCGTCGATGACGACGTCCTCGGCCAGCATGCGGGCGTAGACGCTGGTCTCGACGTCGTCGGCCTTGCGCAGCACGCCGTCGGCGCCGCGGGATGCGATCTGCAGCTTGAGGCCGCGCTCGGTGCCGCAGTCCTCCTCGCGGATGATGACGTCCTGCGAGACGTCCACCAGACGACGGGTCAGGTAACCCGAGTCGGCGGTACGCAGGGCGGTGTCCGCGAGACCCTTACGGGCACCGTGGGTGGAGATGAAGTACTCCAGCACGGAGAGACCCTCACGGAACGACGCCTTAATGGGTCGCGGAATGGTCTCGTTCTTCGCGTTCGACACCAGACCACGCATACCGGCGATCTGCCGCATCTGCATCATGTTTCCTCGGGCACCCGAGTCAACCATCATGAAGATGGGGTTCGTCTTGGGGAAGTTCGCGTTCATCGCCTCGGCAACCTCGTTGGTCGCCTTGGTCCAGATCGCGATGAGCTCCTGCGTGCGCTCGTCCTTGGTGATCAGACCGCGCTCGTACTGCTTCTGGACCTTCTCGTCCTGGGCCTCGTAGCCCTTGACGATCTCCTTCTTGGCCTCCGGCACGACGATGTCGGAGACGGCGACGGTGACGCCGGAGCGAGTGGCCCAGTGGAAGCCGGCCGCCTTCAGGTTGTCGAGCGTCGCCGCCACGATGACCTTGGGGTAGCGCTCGGCCAGGTCGTTGACGATCTCGGAGAGCTGCTTCTTGCCCACCGAGTAGTCGACGAACGGGTAGTCCTCGGGCAGCAGCTCGTTGAAGAGCGCGCGGCCCAGGGTGGTGCGCAGGCGGAACGAGTCACCCTGCTGCCACTCTGCAGCCCCGACGCCGTCGTCATTCCCCTCTTCAACCGGGGGAACCCAGCCGCGCGGGGGAACGGTGCCGATCGGGAAGCGGATGTCGACCTTCGCCTGGAGCGAGAGCTCACGGGCGTCGAACGCCATGATCGCCTCGGCGACCGAGCCGAAGGACCGGCCCTCGCCGATGACCTTGCGCTCCTCCTCGTCGGTGGTGAGGAAGAACAGACCGAGCACCATGTCCTGGGTGGGCATGGTGACCGGACGGCCGTCGGCCGGCTTGAGGATGTTGTTCGAGGACAGCATCAGGATGCGGGCCTCGGCCTGCGCCTCCGCGGAGAGCGGCAGGTGGACGGCCATCTGGTCACCGTCGAAGTCCGCGTTGAACGCGGTGCAGACGAGCGGGTGGATCTGGATGGCCTTGCCCTCGACCAGCTGCGGCTCGAAGGCCTGGATGCCGAGGCGGTGCAGCGTGGGCGCACGGTTCAGCAGCACCGGGTGCTCGGCGATGACCTCTTCGAGGACGTCGTACACGACGGTGCGGCCGCGCTCGACCATGCGCTTGGCCGACTTGATGTTCTGCGCGTGGTTCAGGTCGACCAGGCGCTTCATCACGAACGGCTTGAAGAGCTCCAGCGCCATGGCCTTGGGCAGACCACACTGGTGCAGCTTCAGCTGCGGACCGACGACGATGACGGAACGGGCCGAGTAGTCGACGCGCTTACCGAGCAGGTTCTGACGGAATCGACCCTGCTTACCCTTCAGCATGTCGCTGAGGGACTTCAGCGGACGGTTGCCGGGGCCCGTGACCGGGCGACCACGACGGCCGTTGTCGAAGAGGGCGTCGACCGCCTCCTGGAGCATCCGCTTCTCGTTGTTCACGATGATCTCGGGGGCACCGAGGTCGAGCAGACGCTTCAGACGGTTGTTGCGGTTGATCACACGGCGGTACAGGTCGTTCAGGTCGGAGGTCGCGAAGCGGCCACCGTCCAGCTGCACCATCGGACGCAGGTCCGGCGGGATCACGGGGATGCAGTCCAGCACCATGCCGCTGGGGCTGTTGCGGGTCTGCAGGAAGGCGGAGACGACCTTGAGGCGCTTGAGCGCACGGGTCTTCTTCTGGCCCTTGCCGGTCCGGATGATCTCGCGGAGGCGCTCGGCCTCCTCGTCGAGGTCGAAGGACTCCAGGCGCTTCTGCAGCGCGGCGGCGCCCATCGCACCCATGAAGTAGGTGCCGAAGCGGTCGCGCAGCTCGCGGTAGAGCAGCTCGTCGCCCTCAAGGTCCTGGACCTTGAGGTTCTTGAAGCGGTTCCAGACCTCGTCGAGACGGTCGATCTCGCGCTGCGCGCGGTCGCGCAGCTGCTTCATCTCACGCTCGGCGCCCTCGCGCACCTTGCGGCGCACGTCGGCCTTGGCACCCTCGGCCTCGAGCTCGGCCAGGTCGGCCTCGAGCTTCTTGGCGCGAGCCTCCAGGTCGGCGTCGCGGCGCTGCTCGATCTGCTGGCGCTCGACGGAGACGTGGGCCTCCAGCGAGGGCAGGTCGCGCGTGCGGCGCTCCTCGTCCACCCACGTGATCATGTAGGCGGCGAAGTAGATGACCTTCTCGAGGTCCTTCGGGGCGAGGTCGAGCAGGTAGCCCAGACGCGACGGGACGCCCTTGAAGTACCAGATGTGGGTGACGGGAGCGGCAAGCTCGATGTGGCCCATCCGCTCACGGCGCACCTTGGCGCGGGTGACCTCGACGCCACAGCGCTCACAGATGATGCCCTTGAAGCGGACACGCTTGTACTTGCCGCAGTAGCACTCCCAGTCCCGGGTCGGACCGAAGATCTTCTCGCAGAAGAGTCCGTCCTTTTCGGGCTTCAGGGTGCGGTAGTTGATGGTCTCCGGCTTCTTGACCTCGCCGTGGGACCAGGTTCGGATGTCGTCCGCGGTCGCCAGGCCGATCCGCAGCTCGTCGAAGAAGTTGACGTCGAGCACTGTTCGTCAATCCCTCTTTCAGGGTCGTGTCTTCATCAGTGGTCTGAGGGGGTCCGGGGACGACGGGGGGCTCTTGCCGAGCCCCCCGTCAGACCCGTCAGACCTCTTCGACGCTGCTCGGCTCGCGCCGGGACAGGTCGATACCGAGCTCTTCCGCAGCGCGGAAGACGTCCTCGTCCGTGTCGCGCATCTCGATGGACATGCCGTCCGAGGACAGCACCTCCACGTTGAGGCACAGGGACTGCATTTCCTTGATGAGCACCTTGAAGGACTCGGGAATGCCGGGCTCGGGGATGTTCTCGCCCTTGACGATGGCCTCGTAGACCTTCACGCGGCCGGTCACGTCGTCGGACTTGATGGTCAGCAGCTCCTGGAGGGCGTACGCGGCGCCGTATGCCTCCAGCGCCCACACCTCCATCTCACCGAAGCGCTGGCCACCGAACTGAGCCTTACCACCCAGCGGCTGCTGGGTGATCATGGAGTACGGGCCGGTCGAACGGGCGTGCAGCTTGTCGTCGACCAGGTGGTGCAGCTTGAGGATGTACATGTACCCGACGGAGATCGGGTCCGGGAACGGCTCGCCGGAGCGGCCGTCGAACATCCGGGCCTTGCCGGAGGGGAGCACCATGCGCTCGCCGTCGCGGTTCGGGATCGTGGACTCGAAGAGGCCGGCGATCTCGTCCTCGCGGGCGCCGTCGAAGACCGGGGTCGCGACGTTGGTGCCCGGCGCGACGTCGTCGGCGCCGATGGCCTGCAGGCGCTTCATCCAGTCCTCGTCGCCCTCGACCTTCCAGCCGCGGCTGGCGAGCCAGCCGAGGTGGATCTCGAGGACCTGTCCCGGGTTCATTCGGGACGGGACACCGAGCGGGTTGAGGATGATGTCGACCGGGGTGCCGTCCTCGAGGAACGGCATGTCCTCGACCGGGAGGATCTTGGAGATAACACCCTTGTTGCCGTGACGGCCGGCGAGCTTGTCACCGTCGGTGATCTTGCGCTTCTGAGCGACGTAGACGCGGACCAGCTGGTTCACGCCCGGGGGAAGCTCGTCGCCCTCCTCGCGGTCGAAGACGCGGACGCCGATGACCTTGCCGATCTCGCCGTGCGGGACCTTCAGCGAGGTGTCACGGACCTCACGGGCCTTCTCACCGAAGATCGCGCGGAGCAGGCGCTCCTCCGGGGTCAGCTCGGTCTCACCCTTCGGGGTGACCTTGCCGACCAGGATGTCGCCGGCGACGACCTCGGCACCGATGCGGATGATGCCGCGCTCGTCGAGGTCGGCGAGGACCTCCTCGGAGACGTTCGGGATGTCCCGGGTGATCTCCTCCGGGCCGAGCTTGGTGTCACGGGCGTCGACCTCGTGCTCCTCGATGTGGATCGAGGAGAGGACGTCGTCCTGGACGAGGCGCTGCGACAGGATGATCGCGTCCTCGTAGTTGTGACCCTCCCACGGCATGAACGCCACGAGCAGGTTCTTGCCGAGGGCCATCTCGCCCTCGTCCGTGGACGGACCGTCGGCGAGCACCTGGCCGGCGACCACGCGGGCGCCCTCGTCCACGACGACCTTCTGGTTGAAGGACGTGCCCTGGTTGGAGCGGGAGAACTTGGCGACCCGGTACGTGTTGTACGTGCCGTCGTCGTTGGCGACGGTGACGTAGTCCGCGGAGACCTCCTGGACCACACCGTCCTTCTCCGCCTTGATGACGTCACCGGCGTCGACCGCACAGCGGTACTCCATGCCGGTGCCGACCAGCGGGGCCTCCGCCTTGATCAGCGGAACGGCCTGGCGCATCATGTTCGATCCCATGAGCGCGCGGTTGGCGTCGTCGTGCTCGAGGAACGGGATCATGGCGGTCGCGACCGACACCATCTGGCGCGGGGAGACGTCCATGTAGTCGACGTCGTCGCCGGCGATGTAGTCGATCTCGCCACCACGGCGGCGGACCAGCACGCGGGCCTCGGCGTAGCGCATGTCCTCGGTGAGGGGGGCGTTCGCCTGGGCGATGACGAAGCGGTCTTCCTCGTCAGCAGTCAGGTAGTCGACCTCGTCGGTGACGACGCCGCCCACGACCTTGCGGTACGGGGTCTCCACGAAGCCGAACGCGTTGACGCGGCCGTAGGAGGCGAGCGAGCCGATCAGACCGATGTTCGGGCCTTCGGGCGTCTCGATCGGGCACATGCGGCCGTAGTGCGACGGGTGAACGTCTCGGACCTCGAAGCCGGCCCGCTCACGGGAGAGACCGCCCGGACCCAGCGCCGACAGACGACGCTTGTGGGTCAGACCCGACAGCGGGTTGGTCTGGTCCATGAACTGGGACAGCTGGCTGGTGCCGAAGAACTCCTTGATGGAGGCGACGACCGGCCGGATGTTGATCAGGGTCTGCGGCGTGATCGCCTCGACGTCCTGGGTGGTCATCCGCTCGCGGACGACGCGCTCCATACGAGCCAGACCCGTGCGGACCTGGTTCTGGATGAGCTCGCCGACGTTGCGCAGACGACGGTTGCCGAAGTGGTCGATGTCGTCGGTCTCGACGACGATCGAGGTGCCGTTCTCGCCGACCGTCTCCAGCTCACCCGCGTGCAGCTTGACCAGGTACTTGATCGTCGCGATGACGTCGTCCGTGGTCAGCACACCGGCGTCGAGGGGGGCGTCCGCGCCGAGCTTCTTGTTCACCTTGTAGCGGCCGACCTTCGCGAGGTCGTAGCGCTTCGGGTTGAAGTAGAGGTTCTCGAGCAGCGTCTGCGCGGCCTCGCGGGTCGGCGGCTCGCCCGGGCGCAGCTTGCGGTAGATGTCGAGCAGCGCGTCGTCCTGGCCCTGGGTGTGGTCCTTCTCCAGGGTGGCGCGCATGGACTCGTACTCGCCGAACTCCTCGAGGATCTGCTCGGTGGTCCAGCCGAGAGCCTTCAGGAGGACGGTGACGGACTGCTTGCGCTTGCGGTCGATGCGGACGCCGACCATGTCGCGCTTGTCGACCTCCATCTCCAGCCAGGCACCCCGGGACGGGATGATCTTGGCCGTGAAGATGTCCTTGTCGGACGTCTTGTCGATGGAGGAGTCGAAGTAGACGCCGGGCGAGCGGACCAGCTGCGAGACGACGACACGCTCGGTGCCGTTGATGCAGAAGGTGCCCTTGTTGGTCATGAGCGGGAAGTCGCCCATGAAGACCGTCTGAGACTTGATCTCACCGGTCTCGTTGTTGGTGAACTCGGCCGTGACGAAGAGCGGGGCCGCGTACGTGAAGTCGCGCTCCTTGCACTCGTCGATCGAGTTCTTCGGGGGCTCGAAACGGTGGTCGCGGAAGGTCAGCGACATCGACCCGGAGAAGTCCTCGATCGGGGAGATCTCCTCGAAGATCTCCTCCAGACCGGACTTGGTGGGGACGTCCTGACCGGACTCCAGCGCAGCCTCGACGCGAGCCTTCCAGGCGGCATTGCCGAGCAGCCAGTCGAAGCTCTCGGTCTGCAGCGCGAGGAGGTTCGGAACCTCGAGGGGCTCCTTGATCTTCGCAAAAGAGATGCGCAGCGGGGCGGTGCTGGCGCCGTTGTTCGTATTGGCAGTCGAGGCGTTGCGCGAGGCGGCCAAGAGGGGGTCCTTCCGAGGGCTCGGACTCACTACGCGCGTACCGGCCCCACACCGTGCATCGATAAGAAATCCCAGGTCAGCGGGGTTCCATCAGCAGTGCTCGATAGTGGGCATGCCCCTGGTGACGGGCAGGGAGCAGCTAACAGGCAGCGCAAAGGGTCAGTGTAGCCACTTGGCCCACTGATGTCCAGAGCGGATGTGCGGAGACCGGTGCGATACCAATCTCTCCCTCCGGGATCCTGTTGTCCCTCGCCGTGCGGCGGACGCCTGCAGGCATCGCCTGACGCAAGACTTCCCTCTTCGTCTTCGATCCATGCCTCGGACGGTGGACCGATGTAGCGACGCGTCCTGAGAATTGCGCGCCCCGTCGCGTTCGTCAAGGCCCACGGCCCGTCCGGGAGGGCAACGAAGATCACCATACTCGCCCCCGGGACGTGCTCCGCGCAGCCGTCCGGGGAAACGCCGACGGGCGACCACCCGCATGGGTGATCGCCCGTTGGCTACCGGCAGCCGCCGGCGGAAAGAGTCAGACGACTCGCAAGGTCTTACTTGACCTCGACGGAGGCGCCGGCGCCCTTGAGGGCCTCGGCGGCCTTCTCCGCGGCGTCCTTGGCGACCTTCTCGAGGACCGGCTTCGGGGTGCCGTCGACGAGGTCCTTGGCCTCCTTCAGGCCGAGGGAGGTCAGCTCACGGACGACCTTGATGACCTGGATCTTCTTGTCACCGGCGGCGGTGAGGATGACGTCGAACTCGTCCTTCTCCTCGACGGCCTCAGCGGCGCCACCGGCGACGCCGCCGGCCATGACGACCGGCGCGGCAGCGGCGGCGGTGACGTCGAACTTCTCCTCGAACGCGGACACGAAGGCCGCGAGCTCGATGAGGGTCATCTCCTCGAACTGCGCGAGCAGCTCGTCCTGGGTCAGCTTCGCCATGATGGCGGTCCTTCCACTAAATCGGCAGGTGCCGGGATGTACATGTCGGCGGGCGTACGGCCCGCTGCGACCGGTGCCGGGTGGCGCCGGTCAATGCGCGAGCCGAATTACTCGGCACCGCCCTGCTCGGCGAGCTTGGCGCGCAGCGCGTCCGCAGTGCGGACGAGCTTCGTCGGCAGCGCCTGGAAGAGCGAGGCAGCCTGGGACTGCTTGCCCTTCATGGCACCGGCCAGCTTGCTGAGCAGAACCTCGCGGGACTCGAGGTCCGCAAGCTTCTTGATCTCATCAGCGGAGAGCGCCTTACCATCAAGGACACCGCCCTTGATGATGAGGTTCGGGTTCTCCTTGGCGAAGTCACGAAGACCCTTCGCCGACGCCACCGGGTCACCGGTGACGAAGGCAACGGCCGTCGGGCCAGCGAAGAGCTGGTCCTCCAGCGTGATCCCGGCCTCACGGGCCGCGATCTGGGTCAGCGTGTTCTTCACCACGGCGTACTGGGCGTTCTCACCGAGCGAACGGCGCAGCGTCTTGAGCTGCGCCACGGTGAGACCGCGGTACTCGGTCAGCACAGCGGCATTCGAGCTACGGAACTTGTCCGTCAGCTCGGCAACCGCAGCAGCCTTGGCGGACGTCGCCATGAGCCTCGGCCTCCTTCCGGGTGATTCGGGACCGCTACGCGAAGGGACCTGGGCAAAACGAAACGCCCCGGCGCAGGCGCTCGGGGCGTAACTCGACCGCTTCGACCCGAAGTCGTCGCGGGAGTGCTTCCTCAAATCACCTGCGCAGGTCGCCCGCAGCTAGCGGATCCTTCGGCCACCACACCTCCGGACGGAGGCACAGTAACGACCAGCGGTCTTTGGCTTCTGGAAGAAGGTACGTGAACGGGGCGCCCGGAAGCAAATCGACCCCCGGGCGCCCGCATCCCCGCAGGTCAGGAGGACAGCGACGGGGTGTCGCCGCTCTCCTTCATCTTCTTGAGCTTCTCCAGCAGATCAACGGTCTGGTCCGCGGGCGGCGCCTGGACGTCGACGGGCGTGCCGTAGTCGGTCAGGGTCTCGCTGATCTCCATCCGGCCCTTGCCGCTGTCCATGTTCATGACCAGCTTCACGGGGAGGTCGCCGGAGTCGAGCCAGACGTCCATGTCGTACTGCGTGATGCCGGCCTGCTTGATGGTGTCCAGCAGCTCCTGCCGGTCCTTCTCGCTGAGCCCTTCGAGGCTCTTGTTGGACTTCACGGCCTCGTCGGCGGAGAGCGTGCCCTTGTAGTGCTGGGCCTTCTTGCCGTCGACCGTCTCCTCGCCGACCAGCTTGACGTTCGGCGAGGCCTTGAGGAGCGCCATCTGCTTGGCCGGGTCCTGGCTCTGGCCCTGCCCGCCTCCCAGGAGCTGCTGGAGCCCCTTGGAGTCGCCGCCGGACTCCTTCGCCATGGCGGCGAGGTCGAGCTTCATCCAGCGCTTGCCGTCGTTCTTGGCGGCGCCCTCCGCACCCATGTCGGTGTACGTGGCGGTGCCGATCGTGAGGGACCGGGTCTCGCCGGAGGCGCCGTCCTTGCCGGGCAGCCCGGTCATGCGCTGGTCCACGACGGTGGGGTCCCAGCCCATGACGCCGGAGGACCGCAGGGTCAGCGGCTGATCGCCGAGACCCGGCAGCTTCATGGTCATCTCGAACCTGGCCGACTTCGCCGCCTGCGTCTTCTTGAAGGCCGCGTTGATGACCTCGGCCGACACCCCGGCCGCCGGCTGCTTCTCCGACTTCGCGGACGCCCCTGAGGCGGCCTTGTCGCCCTTCTCGCCGCCCCCGCAGGCCGCAACGCCCGCCAGCAGGGCCACGGCCGTCACCGACACGCTCAGGCGCTTCCAGGTGGACTCGTGCATGTCCTTGCCCCCTCTACTGCCTCTACTACGCCTACTGCTTCTCTCCTGCTCAAAAGCGATCAATGTGAACGTTAGTTCACGAGCAAAAGCGAGCAGGCCCCGCATCTCACCAGGAGATGCGGGGCCTGCTCGTTCGCTTACGCGCCGAGGCGTCGTGATCCGGTCAGGATCAGACGGTCTCGTCCTCCACCAGGAGGTTGCGGGTGCGGTTGCTGTCCAGCGGGATGCCGGCGCCCATGGTCGTGGTCAGGGTCGCCTTCTTGATGTAGCGGCCCTTCGCGGCGGACGGCTTGAGGCGGGTGATCTCCTCAAGCGCAGCGGCGTAGTTCTCCACCAGCTTGGTCTCGTCGAAGGAGACCTTGCCGATGATGAAGTGCAGGTTCGAGTGCTTGTCGACGCGGAACTCGATCTTGCCGCCCTTGATGTCGGTCACGGCCTTGGCCGTGTCCGGGGTGACGGTGCCGGTCTTCGGGTTCGGCATCAGACCACGCGGACCGAGCACGCGGCCGAGGCGGCCGACCTTGCCCATGAGGTCCGGGGTGGCGACGACGGCGTCGAAGTCCAGGCGGCCCTTCGCGACCTCGTCGATGAGCTCGTCGGCGCCGACGATGTCGGCGCCCGCGGCACGCGCGGCCTCGGCACGGTCGCCGGTCGCGAAGACCAGGACCCGGGCGGTCTTACCGGTGCCGTGCGGAAGGTTCACGGTGCCGCGGACCATCTGGTCGGCCTTGCGCGGGTCGACACCCAGGCGCATGGCAACCTCGACGGTCGCGTCGAACTTCACGGAGGACGTCTGCTTCGCCAGGCGGACGGCCTCGAGCGGGGCGTACAGACGCTCCCGGTCGATCTTCGCGTCCACGTTGCGAAGAGTCTTGCTGCGCTTCACTGCTTCTCCTCAGGATTGGAGTCGTGGTGCGGGCCGCGCCGGCCCTTCCACGGGTACTGCAAGGGGGTGGCTGATCAGCCTTCGACCGTGATGCCCATGGAACGGGCGGTGCCGGCGATGATCTTCGCGGCGGCGTCCAGGTCGTTGGCGTTCAGGTCGGGCATCTTGGTGGTGGCGATCTCGCGGACCTGCGCCTCGGTGATCTTGGCGACCTTGGTCTTGTGCGGCTCGCCGGAGCCCTTCTCCACGCCCGCGGCCTTGAGGATCAGCTTCGCGGCCGGCGGAGTCTTGGTCACGAAGGTGAAGGAACGGTCCTCGTAGACCGTGATCTCCACCGGCACGACCATGCCACGCTGCGACTCGGTCGCGGCGTTGTAGGCCTTGCAGAACTCCATGATGTTGACGCCGTGCTGGCCCAGCGCGGGGCCGACCGGCGGAGCCGGGTTCGCGGCACCGGCGCTGATCTGGAGCTTGATAAGCCCCGTGACCTTCTTCTTCTTGGGAGGCATTGCTCTCTCCGGGTCCTAGTGAGAGTTTTTTTGCCATGCGCACAGTGCGCGCAGGCATACCGCACCACGATAACGGGTAACGTGGCCGGGCCAAAAACCGAGAGGTCAGACCCCTGTACGAGCGGGTCTGACCTGTTCGGTGGCTTGAGTGCCAGAAGGTGTCAGTTCTTCTGGATCTGGTCGAAGCTGAGCTCGACCGGGGTCTCGCGGCCGAAGATCTCGACGAGGCCCTTGACCTTCTTCGAGTCGGCGTTGATCTCGTTGATCGTGGCCTGCAGGGTGGCGAACGGGCCGTCGGTGACGGTGACCGAGTCGCCGACCTCGAAGTCCAGGACCTGGACCTCGACCTTGCGCTGCGGCACCGGCTTGCCCTCGGCCTCGGCGGCCTCGCGGGCGGCCTTCTCCTCGGCCTCCGGGGCGAGCATCTTGACGATCTCGTCCAGCGTCAGCGGGTACGGGTCGTAGGCGTTGCCGACGAAGCCGGTGACGCCCGGGGTGTTGCGGACGACGCCCCAGGACTCGTTCGTCAGGTCCATGCGCACCAGGACGTAGCCCGGGAGCTTGTTCTGGCGGACGGTGCGGCGGTCGCCGTTCTTGATCTGGACGACCTCCTCCTGCGGCACCTCGGCCTGGAAGATGTAGTCCTCGACGTTGAGCGAGACGGCGCGCTGCTCGAGGTTGGTCTTCACGCGGTTCTCGTAACCGGCGTAGGTGTGGATGACATACCACTCGCCGGGCAGGCCGCGGAGCTCCTCGCGGAGGGCGGCGATCGGGTCGGCGGCGGGCTCCTCCGCGGCGGCCTCCTCGGCCTCCTCGGCGGCTTCCTCGGCGGCCTCGGCGGCTTCCTCGGCGGCCTCGGCGGCCTCGTCCTCGCCGGACTCGACGTGGAGGGCGGCCTCCTCGGCCGGCTCGCCGGCAGCGGCTTCCTCGGCGTCGAGCTCGTCGGCGGCGTCGGCGCCCTCGACGATCTCCTGCGCGGTGTCGTCGCCCTCGACCTCGGCCGAGACAGTGGCATCCACGTCGGCCTCTGCCGCCTCAGCGGCCTTCTCGGCGGCGTCGTTCAGGTTCGGGTCAGACACGTGGCTGCTTCTTCCTGGCTACAAGGGGTGGAACGTGCGAAAGGGGCGGCTCGCCTCACGGCAGCCGCCCTACCCGCGGATTCAGCCGAAGACGTACTTGACGGCGTTGGTGAACCCATAGTCAATCACGGTGACCAGGCCAATGACGATGACGACAAAGACGATCACCACGGTGGTGTACGTCGACAGCTGACCCCGGGTGGGCCAGACGACCTTGCGGAGCTCTGCGACGATCTGACGGTAGAAGAGCGCGAGGCGGCCGAAGGGGCCCTTCTTCCCGCGCTTCCCGCCACGGCGGCCCTTCTTGGCGGCCACCTCGTCCTCGGGACGACCGCTCTCAGGCGTCGCGGTGGAGCCAAGGGCTTCCGTCACTACGTCCTCACCTGAATCCGGGTCGTGAGCCGTGCCGCGCCCGGTTGAGCCGCACGGCGGTGCATTTCAGTACGTACGCACGCACGCACCCTGGTGACGATGCGTGTAGCAGGGCCGAAGGGACTTGAACCCCCAACCGCTGGTTTTGGAGACCAGTGCTCTACCAATTGAGCTACGACCCTTTGTGGTTTCCCCAACGTACCGCATCCGACCATGCGCACGGTGTGTGCGGAGCCGGATCGCGGCCGGTGAGGGCCAACGGTGGATGAGTGTACGTGCTCCTGGGGCGTGCGTCGAACAGCTTGTGTCGCGACGGGTCCGGAGCGGGGCCGGAACGTCGCATTCCGGGGGATTGCCGGGGCTCTGTCAGGGCTCGATCAGGCCTCGATCCGGACTCGCGCGAACCGTCCGTGAAACGGGTGTGCCCGCTTCGTCCCCCGTCTGCAACGATGCCCCCATGACCGCTGCGACTCCTTCCGAGCCCAACGTCCAGTCCCCCACCGAGCGCCGGGTGTCGACCCGTGTCGGATCGATCTCCGAGTCCGCGACCCTCGCCGTCGACGCCAAGGCAAAGGCCCTCAAGGCCGCCGGGCGCCCGGTGATCGGCTTCGGTGCCGGCGAGCCCGACTTCCCCACCCCCGGCTACATCGTCGAGGCCGCGATGGAGGCCTGCCGCGACCCGAAGAACCACCGCTACACGCCCGCCGGCGGCCTCCCCGAGCTGAAGGCCGCGATCGCCGCGAAGACGCTGCGCGACTCCGGCTACCAGGTCGAGGCCTCGCAGGTGCTGGTCACCAACGGCGGCAAGCAGGCCATCTACGAGGCCTTCGCCGCGATCCTCGACCCGGGCGACGAGGTCATCGTCCCCGCCCCGTACTGGACCACCTACCCGGAGTCGATCCGGCTGGCCGGCGGCGTCCCCGTCGAGGTCGTGGCCGACGAGACCACCGGGTACCGGGTGTCGGTCGAGCAGCTGGAGGCCGCCCGCACCGAGCGGACGAAGGTGCTGCTCTTCGTCTCGCCGTCGAACCCGACCGGTGCGGTGTACTCGCGCGAGCAGGTCGAGGCGGTGGGCCGCTGGGCCGCCGAGCACGGGCTGTGGGTGCTGACGGACGAGATCTACGAGCACCTGGTCTACGGCGACGCCGAGTTCTCCTCGCTGCCGGTGGTCGTGCCGGAGCTCCGTGACAAGTGCATCGTCGTCAACGGCGTCGCCAAGACGTACGCGATGACCGGTTGGCGCGTCGGGTGGGTCATCGCCCCGCAGGATGTGATCAAGGCCGCGACGAACCTGCAGTCGCACGCCACGTCGAATGTGTCCAACGTCGCACAGCGGGCGGCGATCGCGGCCGTTTCCGGCGACCTGTCCGCCGTCGACGAGATGAAGACCGCCTTCGACCGGCGGCGGCAGACGATCGTGCGCATGCTCAACGAGATCGACGGCGTGCTCTGCCCGGAGCCGGAGGGTGCGTTCTACGCCTACCCGTCGGTCAAGGAGCTGCTGGGCAAGGAGATCCGCGGCAAGCGGCCCGCCACGTCCGTGGAGCTCGCCGCGCTGATCCTGGAGGAGGTCGAGGTCGCGGTGGTGCCGGGTGAGGCGTTCGGCACGCCGGGGTACCTGCGGCTGTCCTACGCGCTGGGTGACGAGGATCTGGTCGAGGGCGTCTCGCGGATCCAGAAGCTGCTGGCGGAGGCGAAGGCGTAAGCCTCGCGCCGACCTCGTACGGGCTCCCGGCTTTGCCGGGGGCCCGTATTCGTTTTCGGTTTCGTTTTCGGTGCGGCGCCCGTTAAGGGAAAGTGCCTTCCGGTCGGCCGGTACATGCGGCAGGATCTGCGAATGGAGAGTGTTCGTGACGTCCGTCTGCTGCCCAAAGCCCATCTGCACCTGCACTTCACCGGGTCGATGCGGTCTTCCACCCTGCTTGAGCTTGCCGACAAGTACGGGGTGCACCTCCCCGAAGCGCTGAGCAGCGGCGAGCCGCCGAAGTTGCGGGCCACGGACGAGCGGGGCTGGTTCCGGTTCCAGCGGCTCTACGACATCGCGCGCTCGTGCCTGCGCTCGCCGGAGGACATCCAGCGGCTGGTGCGCGAGGCCGCGGAGGAGGACGTCCGGGACGGGTCCGGGTGGCTGGAGATCCAGGTCGACCCGACGTCCTACGCCCCTCGGCTGGGCGGGCTCATCCCCGCGCTGGAGATCATCCTGGACGCGGTCGAGAGCGCTTCCCGGGAGACCGGGCTGGGGATGCGGGTGCTCGTCGCCGCGAACCGCATGAAGCACCCGCTGGACGCGCGCACGCTGGCGCGGCTGGCCGTGCGGTACGCCGACCGGGGCGTGGTGGGCTTCGGCCTCTCCAACGACGAGCGGCGCGGGCTCGCGCGCGACTTCGACCGCGCGTTCGAGATCGCGCGGGAAGGCGGGCTGCTGGCCGCGCCGCACGGCGGCGAGCTGTCCGGGCCCGGCAGCGTCCGGGACTGCATGGACGACCTGTACGCGTCGCGCGTCGGGCACGGGGTGCGGGCCGCCGAGGACCCGCGGCTCCTGCGGAAGCTCGCGGAGCGGGGGGTGACGTGCGAGGTGTGCCCGTCGTCCAACGTCGCCCTCGGCGTCTACGAGAAGCCCGGCGACGTGCCGCTGCGGGCCCTGTGGGACGCCGGCGTGCCGATAGCGCTCGGCGCGGACGACCCGCTGCTCTTCGGCTCGCGGCTCGCCGCGCAGTACGAGCTGGTGCGGGAGCACCACGGCTTCACGGACGCGGAGCTGGCGGAGCTGGCGCGGCAGTCGGTACGGGGGTCGGCCGCGCCGGAGCCTGTGCGGGCGGGGTTGCTGGCGGGGATCGAGGGGTGGCTGGCGGCCGCCTGAGGCGGCTCGCCATCCGGGCTTCCCGGCCCTGCCCGCCCTCCCGGCCCCCGCCGCTCATTGGGCGGGGTGGGGACAGACCGCTCTTACAGCGCCACGCCGACCGTGACCGGCTCGTTCACCAGGGTCACTCCGAACGCCTCGTGGACGCCGGCCCGGACCTCGCGTGCGAGGGCGAGGAGGTCCTCCGTCGTGGCCTCTCCCCGGTTCGTCAGGGCGAGGGTGTGCTTCGTGCTGATGCGCGCCGGGCCCGCCCCGTACCCCTTCGTGAAGCCCGCCTTGTCAATCAGCCAGGCCGCGGAGGTCTTCATGAAGCCCTCCCCCGCCGGGTAGGCGGGAGGCGTCACGTCAGGCCCGAGCCGCTCTGCCGCGCGGGCCAGGAACGCCGCGTGCTCCGCGGTGGTGAGGATCGGGTTGCAGAAGAACGACCCGGCCGACCACGTGTCGTGGTCCTCGGGGTCGAGGACCATGCCCTTGCCGGCGCGCAGCTTGAGGACCGTCTCGCGGGCCTGCTCCGCGGGCACGCGGTCGCCCGCCTCGACGCCGAGGGCGCGGGCCGTCTCGGGGTAGCGGATGGGCGCCGACAGGCCGTCCGCGTCCTCCAGCTCGAAGCGGACGCGGAGGACGACGTAGCGGCTCGGGTCCTGCTTGAAGCGGCTGTGCCGGTAGGAGAACGCGCACTCGGCGTTGGTGAGGGTCACCGTCTCGCCGGTGCGGCGGTCGTACGCGACGACTTCGGTGATCGTCTGGGCGACGTCCTGGCCGTAGGCGCCGACGTTCTGGATGGGGGTGGCGCCGGCGGAGCCGGGGATGCCGGCGAGGCACTCGACGCCGGCGAGGCCGGCTTCGACGGTGCGGGCCACGGCCTCGGACCAGTTCTCGCCCGCCGCCAGCTCCAGCGTCGTGCCGCGCAGCTCGAAGCCGGTCGTCGCGATGCGCAGGGCCGTGCCGTCGAAGCCCTTGTCGGAGATGACGAGGTTGCTGCCGCCGCCGATGATCAGCAGCGGGGTGGCGGTCTCGTCCGCCTCGCGGACAGCGGCGATCACCTCGGTGTCGGTGGTTGCCGTGATCAGGCGGCGGGCGGGGCCGCCGAGCCTGAAGGTGGTCAGGGGGGCGAGGGGGGCGTCGTGTCGTTCCTGCACCAGACCAGGGTACGGGTGGGTCGGGCGCGGTGGTCCGGGGCCGGGGGCCGGGGGCTCCGGCGGTGCCGGGCCCCGGCCCCGTGGGCGGTGCCACGCCGCCCGTCAGGGCGCCCCGGCCGGGCGGGCGGCGGGTGCGGCGGCCCGGGCGGCGGGTGCGGCGGCCCGGGCGGCGGGTGCGGCGGCCCGGGCGGCGGTGCCGCGCCGCGAGGGGATCAGGGTCGCCGCCAGCGCCCCGAGCGCCACCGCGGCCGCGCCCGCCCAGAGGGCGGGGACGAGGCCGTCCAGGAAGCGCTGCGGCGTCCCGTAGCCGCCCTGGGCGGAGAACAGCGAGGCGAGGACGGCGATGCCCAGCGCCCCGCCCACCTCCCGCAGAGCGTTGTTCGCACCGGAGGCCATGCCCTGCTCCGCCGGGCGGACGCTGGACATGACGAGCTTCGCGGCGGGGGCGAAGAACAGGCCCATGCCGATGCCGCTGACGATCAGTCCGGGGAGCTGGGCCGCGTAGGAGACGTCCGGGCTCATGACCAGGGCGAAGTGGGCGAGGCCGAGGGCCTGGAGGGCCAGGGCGGTGACGACGACGGGGCGGCTGCCGATGCGGTCGGCGAGGTAGCCGGAGAGCGGCGCCGCGATCATGGGCATTCCGGTCCAGGGGAGCATGCGCAGCCCGGCCTCGGTGGGCGAGTAGCCGAGGGCGTTCTGGAGGAACTGGCTGAGCAGGAAGATCGAGCCGAACATGCCCAGGAACATGAAGACGCTCGCGGCGTTCACGCCCGCGAAGGCGCGGTCCTTGAAGAGGCGCATGGGCAGCATGGGCCGCTCCGCGCGCAGGCCGTGGCCGATGAAGCCTCCTATGAGGACGCTGCCCGCGATGAGGGCTGTCAGGACCTGGGGGCTCGTCCAGCCGTGCGCGTTGGCGTTGACCAGGCCGTAGACGACGCCGAAGAGGCCGCCGCTGACGAGGAGCGTGCCCGGGAGGTCCAGGCGGGCGTTCTCGGCGCGCGACTCGTCCAGGCGGAGGCGGGCCAGCGGGATGAGGGCCAGGCCCAGCGGGACGTTGAGCCAGAAGATCCACTGCCACGAGATGTGCTCGGTGAGCGCGCCGCCGATGAGCGGGCCGCCGGCGACGGCCAGCCCGTCCACGGCTCCCTTGATGCCGTACGCCAGGCCCCGGCGCTCGGCGGGGACGGCCGCGGTGAGCAGGGTGAGCGTCAGCGGCATGGTGATCGCGGCGCCCACGCCCTGGACGGCCCGGGCGGCGATCAGGGCCTCGATTCCGGGCGCGAGGGCGGCCGCGGCGGAGGCGGCCGTGAAGATCACCAGGCCGGTGACGAAGAGCTTGCGGCGGCCGAAGCGGTCGCCCAGGGCCGCGCCGAACATGAGCAGGACCGCGAAGGTCAGCGTGTAGGCGTTGACGGTCCATTCGAGGTCCTCCAGCGCCCCGCCGAGGTCCTTGCGGATCGACGGGAGGGCTGTGGTGACGACCAGGTTGTCCAGGGCCGCCATGAAGCCGGCCACGCCGGTGATGATCAGGGCCCAGATTGCTTTGGGCTGCATGCTTCCCCCTGCTTACTTAGTAATCAGTCACTAACTTTGATAGGTATGCGGAGACGGGGGTCTCCTGCGTTCCTAGAAACCGCTCCACACCCGGTGGTCCGGCGGGAAGCCCAGGGACATCAGCGTGTTGATCAGCATCCCCTTGGCCAGGAACCCCGTCGTCTCCTTCACGTCCCCGCCGAGCGCCAGGTGCGCCCCGTCCCACAGCTCCAGCCACGCCGCCCGGATCGTGCTCCCGAACTCGTGGTCCCCCGCCGCCTCGGCCGAGGCCACCGCGACGTAGATCTGCATCTGCATCTGCAGCTTCTCGGGGTCCTCGGCGATGAGGTGGTCGTAGGCGGCGGCCATGGCCTGCGGCGCCCCGCGGGGCGGCGCGCCCTCGACGACCTTCGCGAAGACCTCCCGGGTCTCCTCCAGGCAGCGGTGGGCCGCCGCCAGGAAGATCGCTTCCTTGGTGGGGAAGAGCCGGAACAGATACGGCTGCGAGACGCCCACGCGGCGCGCGATCGCCTCCGTGGACGTGCCCTTGTAGCCGGCACGCGCGAATTCCGTGATTGCGGCGCGGATCACACTCTCGCGGCGCTCCTCCGCGCTCATCCTGACCATGAACGTAAGTTAGTGGTCACTTACTTTGCATGTCAAAGGGGGAGGGCGCCGCTTGTTGCGCGCGGCGCCCTCCTCGTCAGGCGAGACGTACGACCGCTCGCGACATCCCCAGGACCTTCTGGCCCGCGCTCTTGACCACCAGGTCCACCCGGACCGTGCGGCGCTCGTCGTCCTTGGCCGCGACCTTGCCGCCGACCTCGATGACCGCCCCCTCGTCGTCGTTGGGCACGACGACCGGGCGGGTGAAGCGCACGCCGTACTCGGCGACGGCGCCCGGGTCGCCGGCCCAGTCCGTGACCACGCGCGCCGCCTCGGCCATGGTGAACATGCCGTGCGCGATCACGTCCGGCAGGCCGACCTCCTTGGCGAACTTCTCGTTCCAGTGGATCGGGTTGAAGTCGCCGGAGGCGCCCGCGTAGCGGACCAGGTCCGCGCGCGTCACCGGGAAGGAGCGGACCGGCAGCTCCGTGCCGACCTCGACCTCGTCGTAGGAGATCCGGGCAGTCATCTACGCCTCCTCGGCCGCGCGGGCCACCAGGGTCGTGTGCGCGGTCACCACGTGCTCGCCGTGCTCGTCCTGGACGTCGCCGCGGATCGACAGGACGTCGTTGCCCGCCAGGGACTTGATCGACTCGATCGTGGAGACGACCGTCAGGCGGTCACCGGCCCGCACGGGGCGGGCGTAGGCGAACTTCTGGTCGCCGTGCACGACGCGCGAGTAGTCCAGGCCCAGCTGCGGGTCGTTCACGACCGCGCCGGCTGCCCGGTACGTGACGGAGAAGACGAAGGTCGGCGGGGCGATCACATCCGGGTGGCCCAGCGCCTTGGCGGCGTCCGGGTCGGTGTACGCCGGATTGGTGTCGCCGATGGCCTCGGCGAATTCGCGGATCTTCTCCCGGCCGACCTCGTACGGTTCGGTGGCCGGATAGGTCCGCCCTACGAAGGACTGGTCGAGCGCCATGGCCCGGTACCTCCTGCAGCAGTGGTGAACGGTGGCGGATACGCCACGAGGCCGCCCCCGGTGAATGGGGACGGCCTCGTGAACGAGCCTGTTGTTATCGCGTCTCGCGGTGCGCAGTGTGCGAGTTGCAACGGGGGCAGTGCTTCTTCATCTCAAGACGGTCCGGGTCGTTGCGCCGGTTCTTCTTGGTGATGTAGTTCCGCTCCTTGCACTCCACGCAGGCCAGCGTGATCTTCGGGCGGACGTCGGTGGCAGCCACGTGAGTGCTCCTTGACGGAATGGACGGATGAACGCAAACAAGAGTAGCCGACCGGAGGACCGACCCCACAATCGGCTACTGCGTGTAGCGGTGACCGGACTTGAACCGGTGACACAGCGATTATGAGCCGCTTGCTCTACCGACTGAGCTACACCGCTTTGATGCGGGAGGGACCCTCGCCCGAAGGCGAGGAAACCTCTCACACCAGAGCCCCAAAACGGAATCGAACCGTTGACCTTCTCCTTACCATGGAGACGCTCTGCCGACTGAGCTATTGGGGCGAGCGAGGAAGACATTACACGGTTGGCCGCCGAAGGTGAAATCCGTATCCGGAGGACGCCCGCAACCGCGTCACGGAAGCCTTCCCGCACCACACCAGTACGACTATTCGTCGCTTGCTCGAAGCCGTTCCTGCCGCGCCCTACGCTCGGACCTGCTGCGTGATCATGCACGCCCCGGCACCCGGAGGAGCGCGATGCCCGACAGCCAGCCGCAGCCCCCGGCGAACCCCGGCGGCGATGCCACCCCTCCCGCCGTCGTGCCCGGCGACGGCGCCCTCGTGCTCGGCGGCGCCCGGCTCGCCGACGGCCGCGTCGTGGACGTGCGGCTGAGCGGCGGGCGCATCGAAGCGGTGGGCACCGCCGGCAGCCTGGCGCCCGGCCCGCGCGTGGACCTCAGCGGCTATCTGCTGCTGCCCGCGCCCGCCGAACCGCACGCGCACGGCGCCACCGCGCTCACCGCCGAGGCCGACGGGCCCGTCTCGTACGCCGCGGAGGACGTCCAGCGGCGCGCGACCGAGGCCGCACTGCTCCAACTGGGGCACGGGGCCACCGCCCTGCGCTGCCACGTGCGGATCGGCGACGTGCAGGGGCTGCGCTCGCTGGAGGCCGTCCTGCAGGCCCGGCGGGCCCTGCGCGGGCTCACCGACCTCACCGCCGTCGCCGTGCCCCGGCTGCTCACCGGCGCCGCCGGAGCCGAGGGACTGGCCCTGCTGCGGGACGCGGTGAAGATGGGCGCGGCCGTCGGCGGCTGCCCCGACCTCGACCCCGACCCCACCGGCTTCGCCGAGACCGCCCTCGACCTCGCCGCCGCGTACGGCTGCCCCGTCGACCTGCACACCGACGGCTCCGACCCGGCCCGGCTCGCCCGGCTGGTCGCCATGGCCGGCGGGCTGCGCCCCGGCGTCACCCTCGGGCCCTGCGGCGGCCTCGCCCGCCTCCCCCGCGACCTGGCCGTGCGCGCCGCCGAGCAGCTGTCCGCGGCCGGGGTGACCGTCGTCTGCCTGCCGCAGGGCGACTGCGGGACGCTGGAGCAGCGCGGCGCCCGCGTCTCGCGCTGCGCCCCGGTGCGCCTGCTGCGGGCGGCGGGGGTGCGGGTGGCGGCCGGCAGCGGCGCCCTGCGCGACGCGGCCAATCCGGTCGGGCGCGGCGATCCCCTGGAGGCCGCGTTCCTGCTGGCCTCGCACGGCGAGCTGCGGCCCGAGGAGGCGTACGAGGCGGTCAGTGGGTGGGCCCGGGCGGCCATGGGGCTGCCGCGGGTGCGGGTGGAGGCGGGCTTTCCGGCCGAGCTGCTGGCCGTGCGGGGCGAGCGCGTCGAGGGCGTGCTCTCGATGGCCTACAGCCGCCTCGTGGTGCATCAGGGCCGCGTGGTGGCCCGTACGAGCGCGGTGCGGGAGTACTGCGACGGCTCGGCCGCCGCGGCCCTGGACCTGCCCCGGCAGTCCTCGCGCGGCGGGGGCGAGCCGTCCTGACGCGGGGTCGGGGCGGGGTCCGGCGAGGCCCTCTGTCGGATTCCGGTGATCGGCGTACGGTCGGATCATGCGCATTGTCATTGCTGGTGGACATGGTCAGATCGCGCTGCGGCTGGAGCGGCTGCTGCACGCGCGCGGAGACGAGATCGCGGGCATCGTCCGCAGGCCCGAGCAGGCCGGCGCCCTCCTGGCGGCCGGAGCCGAACCGGTCGTGTGCGACCTGGAGTCGGCCTCCGTGGGGGATCTGGTGAAGCACCTGGAGTCCGCCGACGCCGCCGTCTTCGCGGCCGGCGCGGGGCCGGGCAGCGGCATCGCCCGCAAGGACTCCGTGGACCGCGGGGCGGCCGCCCTCTTCGCCGACGCGGCCGAGGCGGCCGGCGTCCGCCGCTTCCTCGTGGTCTCCTCCATGGGCGCCGACCGCGAGCCCCCGGAGGGCACCGATCCGGTCTTCGCCGCGTACCTGCGCGCGAAGGGCGCGGCGGACGCGGACGTACAGGCCCGGGCCGGCCTGGACTGGACGATCCTGCGGCCGGGGCGGCTCACGGACGAGCCCGGTACGGGCCGGGTGGCGCTCGGGGAGGCCACGGGGCGGGGCGACGTGACCCGGGACGACGTCGCGGCGGTCCTCGCGGCGCTGCTGGACGAGCCGGGGACGGCGGGGCGGACGCTGGAGCTGACCGGCGGGGACACGCCGGTGGCGGAAGCGGTGAAATCCGCGGCGAGCGGCTGAAGGCAGCGGCTGAGGGCAGCGGCTGAGGGCCGGAAAACGAAAGAAGCCCCTGACCTTTTCAGGTCAGGGGCTCCATTCCGTGGCGGCGCCAGGATTCGAACCTGGGTAGGCTAAGCCGACGGATTTACAGTCCGCTCCCATTGGCCACTCGGGCACACCGCCATGGGGTGTCACCTCGGGCTCTCTTTCGATTCGCGCCGGGGCAACGACGTAAACCATACCCGATGACCTGGGGTGGTCCGCCACTCGGTTCATCGCCCGTGAGAACGGGCCCGGGGTGGCTAGGCTGACGGGGCGGTCCGCCGCCGGCCCGGGGCCGGTGGCAGCCCGGACCGCACCCCCCGATGGATCTACGCACGAGGAGCCAACTCAATATGGCCGACTCCAGTTTCGACATCGTCTCGAAGGTCGAGCGGCAGGAGGTCGACAACGCCCTCAACCAGGCCGCCAAGGAGATCTCGCAGCGCTACGACTTCAAGGGCGTGGGCGCCTCGATCGCCTGGTCCGGCGAGAAGATCGAGATGCGCGCCAACGCCGAGGAGCGCGTGAAGGCGGTTCTCGACATCTTCGAGACCAAGCTGGTCAAGCGCGGCATCTCGCTGAAGTCCCTCGACGCGGGCGAGCCGCAGGCCTCCGGCAAGGAGTACAAGATCTTCGCCTCGATCGAGGAGGGCATCTCCCAGGAGAACGCCAAGAAGGTCGCCAAGATCATCCGCGATGAGGGCCCCAAGGGCGTCAAGGCCCAGGTCCAGGGCGACGAGCTGCGCGTCAGCTCCAAGAGCCGTGACGACCTCCAGGCCGTCCAGGCCCTCCTCAAGGGCAAGGACCTGGACTTCGCGATCCAGTTCGTCAACTACCGCTGACCCGGGAACGACGGCTGACGGCAGTCACATCGAAGGCGCGCCGGAAGGGATCCCTTCCGGCGCGCCTTCGGCGTTCCCGGACCATGCCCGCCCGGCGGTCTTGACCTCAAGCTATGTCGAGGTTTTAGCGTCCAGGTGTACGGCCGGCCCGCCCGGAGCGGGCCCGTCCACCGACCCAGGGAGCGCCGCCATGACCCTCACCGCACCGGAGTTCGCCCCGGAGACAGCCCCGGAATCCACCCTGGCGACCGCCGCACCGCAGGCCCTCATCGACGCCCTCACCGACCGCGCCGCCGTCACCGACCTCATCGACCGCTACCTGCTGAGCCTCGACGCCCGCCGGTTCGACAACGCCTGGGCCCGCGGCCTGTTCACCCCGGACGTACGGATCACCTCGCCGGTCGGCGAGCACGAGGGCATCGGCGGACTGGCCGCGTGGCAGGCGGCCACCCTGGCCAAGTTCGAGCGCACGCAGCACATCGGCACCAACTACGTGCTGGACATCACCGGGGACCGCGCCACGGTGCGCTGGAACGCCCTGATGACCCACGTCCACCTGGCCTCCACCCGCGAGGCCCGCGGATCCGGCCCGGGGGACCACTTCACCGTCGGCGGCACCTTCGCGGGCGAGGTCGTGCGCACCCCCGGGGGCTGGCGCTTCCGGTGCCTCGACATCCGCGTGGTGTGGACGCACGGCGAAGGCCCCCTCGTCCTCACCCCTGCGGCCGAGGAGGCCTTGCGATCGCTGTAGTCACGGTCGCGGTAAGTCGCCTTCGCCTGCCGCCGGTTCAGCGGTAGCCGGCGAACGCCTGGTCCGTCGGGACGATTTCGCGGCCCAGCGGGAAGAGCGAGACCGGGATCAGCTTGAAGTTCGCGATGCCCAGCGGGATTCCGATGATCGTGCAGCACAGCGCGACGCCCGTGACGATGTGGCCGAGCGCCAGCCACCAGCCGGCGAAGACAAACCAGATCACATTGCCGATCAGCGACCCGGCACCGGCGTCCCGCCGCTCGACGGTCGTCCGGCCGAACGGCCACAGGGCATAGCTGGCGATGCGGAACGAAGCGATACCAAATGGAATGGTGATGATCAGTACGCAGCAGATCAGGCCGGCGACCACGTAGCCGATCGCCATCCAGAACCCGCACAAGATCAACCAGATGATGTTCAGGATGAACCTCATGAAAACAGCCTCCCACGCGTCGTAGCCCTCAGCGAGTGGGACGCAGGGCCTCTGACCTGCGGTTGCCAGGATCCGAAGATGACCTGTCCGTCCCCCGAACGGCCTAGCGCCGCGTGCCGCGGGCCGGCTCCGCCGTCATCGTGGGCGTGCCGCCGCGTCTGCCCTCCGGCGGACACGCAACGAGCGGGAGGAGCCTCCCATGCGCATACGTACGCGACAAGCCCTCGGCGCCGCGGTTTCCGCCGTGGTGCTCGCCGGAACGCTCGGCGCGGGGGTCGCCCGGGCCGGTGACCCCCCGCCTCCGCCCACGGAGGTGTCCCTCACGCAGTGCCTCGGCGGGGGCGGGACGATCGACGTGACGGTCGGGGACGATTTCGGGCCCGTGCTGGTGTGCCAGGGAGGGACATACGACGGCAGGCCCATCAGCGATGCCGACGACACGCCCGCCGGCTGACGGGCGAGCGGGCTGACAGGCGGACGGGCCGGCTGATGGACGGGCCGGCTAGCGGCCGCCGTGGCCCGCCATCTGCTCCAGGCGGGCGATGCGCTCCCCCATCGGCGGGTGCGTGGAGAACAGCTTGGTCATGCCCTCGCCCGCGCGGAACGGGTTCGCGATCATCATGTGGCTCGCGGTCTCGATGCGCGGCTCGGGGGGCAGGGGCAGGCGCTGCGTGCCCGCCTCCAGCTTGCGGAGCGCCGAAGCCAGGGCCAGGGGGTCGCCCGTGAGACGGGCCCCGGAGGCGTCGGCCTCGTACTCGCGGGAGCGGCTGACGGCGAGCTGGATGAGGGACGCCGCGACCGGGCCCAGCAGCATGATCATGATCATGCCGACGATGCCCGGGCCCTCGTCGTCGTCCGATCTGCCGAAGGGGACCAGCCACGCGAAGTTCACCAGGAACATCACCACCGAGGCGAGCGCGCCCGCGATCGAGGAGATGAGGATGTCGCGGTTGTAGACGTGGCTGAGCTCGTGGCCGATGACGCCGCGCAGCTCGCGCTCGTCCAGGAGGCGCAGGATGCCGTCCGTGCAGCAGACGGCGGCGTTGCGGGGGTTGCGGCCGGTCGCGAAGGCGTTGGGGGCGTCCGTCGGCGAGATGTAGAGCCGGGGCATGGGCTGGCGGGCGGCCGTCGAGAGCTCGCGGACCATGCGGTAGAGCGCCGGGGCCTCGAACTCGCTGACCGGGCGGGCGCGCATGGCCCGCAGGGCCAGCTTGTCGCTGTTCCAGTAGGCGTAGGCGTTCGTGCCCAGCGCCACCAGGACGGCGACGATCAGGCCCGCCCGCCCGAAGAGGCTGCCGATGACGATGATGAGTGCGGACAGCCCCCCGAGGAGGACTGCGGTCCTGAGCCCGTTGTGCCGGCGGTGCACGGTACGCCCTCCAAGTGGTGCGGCAGGGGAACCCTTTGCGCTGTCGTGCGTCCACTCGCGGTGGAGTCTCCAGTGGAACCTTCTTGCCCGGTCAACGCGAGACGAAGGCCCCGGGTTCCCTTACGCGCGGGGGCGCCGCCGGTCCGTCCGGGTGACGGGCGCCCTCCGGGCGGGTTCGCCGGGTACGCGCCGGCCGCCTGTCCGGCGGATCATGGCGTACGCGCCGGATCCGGCGACTGCGGCTGCGGCTGCGGGCGGGTTCGCTCAGTGCGCGCTGGTTCCGGCGGTTGCGTATACCGCCGGACCCCCGCCGCGGGGGCTCCCCGCCGTCGCGGCGGATCGTGCTTGCGGGCGGTTCCAGGACGGCCGCAGCCCACGGCGGCTGTCGCCGGGTGGGCCGGACACAGGCCACGGATCGTTCTTGCGGGCGGTTCCCCGAACCGCCCAGGCCGGCGCGGCCATCGCCCGGGCGGGCCGGGCACAGGCCACGGGCTCTCCTTCCGCCGCGACGGCTACCAGCCAACGCGGCGCAGAACGGCGGTGCCCGCCGGGCCTGCGGATCATGGCGTGGGCGCTGGTTCCGGCCGTTGCGTATACCGCCGGACCCTCGCCGCGGGAGTTTCCCGCCGTCGCGGCGGATCGTGCTTGCGGGCGGTTCCAGGACGGCCGCAGCCCACGGCGGCTGTCGCCGGGTGGGCCGGTCACAGGCCGCGGATCGTTCTTGCGGGCGGTTCCCCGAACCGCCCGGGCCGGCGCGGCCATCGCCCGGGCGGGCCGGGTACCGGCCACGGGCTCTCTTTCCGCCGCGACGGCTACCAGCCAACGCGGCGGAGAGCGGCGGTGCCCGCCGGCCCCGGTCCCTAGAGCAGGGCCTGCGAGGCGAAGCGGAGGACCAACTGGGGGGCGCCCGAGAGGGCGATGCCGGTCACTGCGGCGAGGGCGATCGCCGCGCTCAGGGGGGCCGGGACGCGCGCCGGTGCCGCCGTCTCCGCCTCCTCCGCCGGGCGGAAGAGGGTCGCCGTCCACTGCAGGTAGTAGTACAGCGCGATCACGACGTTGAGGGCCATGACGATCGCCAGCCAGCCCAGCCCCGCGTCGACGGCCGCGGTGAAGACCGTGACCTTCGCGAAGAGGCCGATGATGCCGGGCGGCAGGCCCGCGAGGCAGAGCAGGAAGAAGCCCATGGCGAGCGCGGCGAGGGGCCGGCGGGCGTAGAGGCCCCGGTAGTCGGTGATGCGGTTCTGCGGGCTCGTACGGGCCACCAGGGCGGCGACGGCGAACGCGCCGAGGTTCACGGCGGCGTACATCAGGGCGTACGCGACGGTGGAGCCGATGGCGTGCGCGGGGTCGTCGGCGTAGCCCGCGGCGGCGATGGGCACGAGCAGGTAGCCCGCCTGGCCGACGGAGGACCAGGCCAGCAGGCGCACGGCGCTGTGGGCGCGCTCCGGGCGCTGGCGGAGCGCGGCGACGTTGCCGGCGGTCATGGTCAGCGCGGCGAGGACGGCGAGGGCCGGTGCCCACACCGACGCGTACGAGGGGAAGGCGACGACCGTCACGAGGATGAGGCCGGTGAAGCCGACCGCCTTGCCGATCACCGACAGGTACGCGGCGACGGGCAGCGGCGCGCCCACGTAGGTGTCGGGCACCCAGAAGTGGAAGGGCACGGCCGCGGTCTTGAAGGCGAAGCCGACGAGGGTGAGGGCGACGCCGGCCTGGGCGAGCGTGCCGAGCCGCGGGTCGACGTGGCCGAGCTTCTCCGCGATCTCGGTGAGGTGCAGCGTGCCGGTGGCCGCGTAGACGAAGCTGACGCCCAGGAGGGTGACGGCGGTCGCGGTGACCGAGGACAGGAAGAACTTCAGGGCCGCCTCGGAGGAGCGGCGTTCGCCGCGGCGCAGGCCGACGAGGGCGAAGGCCGGCAGGGAGGCCACTTCGAGGGCGACGACGAGGGTCGCGAGGTCCCGGGAGGCGGGCAGCAGGGCGGCGCCCGCGGCGGAGGACAACAGCAGGAACCAGAACTCCCCTTCGGGGAGTCGCTGGTCGCGGACGGCGCTCATGGACAGCAGGGCCGTCAGGAGGGCGCCGCCGAGGACCAGGAGCTGGATGACGAGCGTGAAGTGGTCGGCGGCGTAACTGCAGGCGTCGCGGTCGGAGACCCCGGTGAGGCAGAACGTGGAACGGTCGCCGTCGAGGAGCGGCAGCAGGGAGAGGCCCGCGAGCAGCAGTCCGGCGACGGAGAGCCGGCCGAGGAGCGGCTTGCGGCCCTCGGGGAGGAAGAGGTCGGCGACCAGGACGACGAGCGCGACGACGGCCGTGACGGTGGGCGGCGCGATGGCGAGCCAGTCGACGGACTGGATCAGGGAGCCCATCAGTTGCCTCCTCGGAGGAGCTGCTGAACGGCCGGGTCGGTGAGGCCGAGGAGGGCCGCGGGCCAGAGTCCGGCGAGGACGGTGAGGGCGACGAGGGGGGTCCAGGCGGCGAACTCGTAGGACCGGACGTCGGCGGGTGCGTCCTGCGCGGTGCCGGCGGTCTGCGGCCGGGTGCTGCCCCCGTCGCCGCCCATGCACACGCGGCGGACGACGACGAGCATGTAGGCGGCCGTCAGGAGCGTGCCGAGACCGGCCAGGGCCATGAACGTCAGGAACGCCGGGCGGCTGAGCCCGTCGGCGGGCCGGAAGGCGCCGAACATCGCGAGCATCTCGCCCCAGAAGCCGGCGAGGCCGGGCAGGCCGAGGGAGGCGATCGCGCCGAAGGCGAGGAGCCCGCCGAGGCGGGGGGCCTTGCCGTAGAGGGCGGCGCCGGTGCGGCCGGAGAGGGCGTCGAGGTCGCTGGTGCCGTAGCGGTCCTTGACCGCGCCGACGAGGAAGAAGAGGAGGCCGGTGATGAGGCCGTGGGCGATGTTGGCGAAGAGGGCGCCGTTGACCCCGGTGGGGGTGAGCGTCGCGATGCCGAGCAGGACGAAGCCCATGTGCCCGACGGAGGAGTACGCGATGAGGCGCTTCAAGTCACCCTTGGCGCCCTTGCGTGCCAGGTTCAGGCACACCAGCGAGCCGTAGATGATGCCGACGGCCGCGAAGGCGGCGAGGTAGGGCGCGAAGGTGTGCGCGCCGTCCGGGGCGACGGGCAGGACGATGCGGACGAACCCGTACGTGCCCATCTTCAGCAGCACGCCCGCGAGGAGGACCGAGCCGACGGTCGGGGCGGCGGTGTGCGCGTCGGGCAGCCAGCTGTGCAGGGGCCACATGGGGGCCTTGACGGCCAGTCCGGTGCCGATGGCGAGGACGGCGATGAGCTGGGTGGTGTGGCTCAGCTTCGAGCCGTTGTCAGTGGCGAGTGCCACCATGTCGAAGGTGCCGCCCTTGATCCCGACGAGGAGGAGGCCGAGCAGCATCACGACGGAGCCGAGCAGCGTGTAGAGGATGAAGCGCCAGGCGGCGCGCTCCCTGCCTTCGCCGCCCCAGCGGGCGATGAGGAAGTACATCGGGATGAGCACCATCTCGAAGGCCAGGAAGAACAGCATCAGGTCGAGGACGGCGAAGGTCGCGAGGGTGCCGGACTCCAGGACGAGGAGCAGTGCGACGAATGCCTTGGGAGACGGGCCCGCAGGCATTTTGAAGTACGAGTAGAGCGCGCAGAGGAAGGTCAGCAGCGCGGTCAGGACGAGGAGGGGGAGCGAGACGCCGTCCACGCCCAGGTGGATCCGGATGTTCAGGGCCGGGATCCAGCTGATGTCGGTGGTCGCCTGCATGCGGGCCGGGCTGTCGTGGTCGAAGCCGGCGGCGAGGGCGATGCTCAGCGCGAGGACGGCGCCGGTGACGGTGACGCCGTGGCGGAGGACGGCCTGCTCGGGGCTCTTCCCCTTGAGGCCGGGCGGGGCCGGCAGCAGGGAGGCGACGGCGCCGACGAGGGGGAGGACGACGATCGCAGCGAGGAGGTACTGCAGGGCGGTGTGACTCACGGTCAGGCTCCGTTGGCTACGAGCACGGCCGCTACGGCCAGGACGACGGCGCCGGCGAACAGGGCGCTCAGGTACGTCTGTACGTTGCCGGTCTGGGCGCGGCGTACGGCCTCGCCGAGCAGGCGGGGTGCGCCGGCCGCGCCGCGCACGTAGGTCTCGACGACCTCGCGGTCGAGGAACCCGGCGAGGCGGGCGGCGGCGCGCGTGGGCCGGACGAACAGGGCGGAGTAGACGGCGTCCAGGTGGAAGCCGGCCGCGGCGTGGCGGTGCAGGGGGCCGAGGAGGGCCCGGCCGGGGTCGGCCGGGTCGGGTGCCGCCGCGATGTCGCCGTAGGCGGCCTCGTGGGTGGCGATGCTCTCCTCCTCGGAGACGTACGGGGGCGCGTCCGGGTCGGCGGCGACGGCGCCGAGGGGGGTGCGGGCGGCGAGCGCGGCGGTGCGGCGCCAGGCCGCGTACATCACGATCGCGCCGGCGAGGGCGCAGCCGGTAGAGAGGACGGAGGTGGTGAGCGTCGGGGTGAGCGACCCGCCGTCGAACCAGTCGGGGAGCTTCCAGGCGGCGAGGCCGAGCGCGAGCGTGGGGACGAACAGGATCCACAGGACGGTGTTCATCGCGGCGGGCTGCTTGCCGTGGTCGGCGGCCTCGGGGCCCGTGCCGCGGAAGGCCATCAGCCACAGGCGGGTGGCGTAGGCGGCCGTGAGGAGCGCCGTGAGGAGCCCCGCGGCGAGGACGAGCCAGCCGGCCGCGCCGGGGATGCCCTCGGCGTCGCCGGAGGCGGCGTGCTCGGCCGCGCCGAGGACGGCTTCCTTGGAGAAGAAGCCGCTGAACGGAGGGATCGCGGCGAGCGCGAGGAGGGCGACGGTCATCGTCCAGTAGGCGTCGGGGATGCGCTTGGCGAGGCCGCCCGTGCGGGCCATCGCGGCCAGCGAGTTCGTGCCGGCCGCGTGGATGATCACGCCTGCCCCGAGGAAGAGGAGGGCCTTGAACGCGCCGTGCGAGATGAGGTGGAAGACGGCCGCGCTGCGGTCGCCGACGGCGAGGGCGCCGGTCATGTAGCCGAGCTGGCCGACGGTCGAGTAGGCGAGGACGCGCTTGATGTCGTCCTGGGCGAGGGCCGCGAGGCCCGAGCCGACCATGGTGACGGCGGCCATCACGGCGAGCACGACGAGCGCGGCCGTGGAGGCCGCGAAGAGGGGGAGGAGCCGGGCGACGAAGTAGACGCCGGCCGCGACCATCGTCGCGGCGTGGATCAGCGCGGAGACCGGCGTGGGGCCGGCCATCGCGTCGGGCAGCCACGTGTGCAGCGGGAACTGCGCCGACTTGCCCGCGACGCCCGCCAGGAGCAGCAGCGCGATCAGCGTGGGGTGGTCGATGCCGCCGGAGGTGACGGCGGTGAGGATGCCGTTGATCCGGAACGTCCCGGCGTCGGCGGCCAGCGCGAGGATGCCGATCAGGAAGGGGACGTCGCCGAGCTTGGTGACCAGGAAGGCCTTGAGGGAGGCGCTGCGCGCGGCCTCGGTCTCCCAGTAGTGGCCGACCAGGAAGTACGAGCAGATGCCCATGATCTCCCAGCCGACCAGCAGCACCATGAGGTCGCCCGAGTAGACGACGAGCAGCATGGCCGCGGTGAAGAGGGAGACGAGGGCGGCGTAGGAGGGGTAGCGGGGGTCGTCGCGCAGGTACGCGGTCGAGTAGAGCTGGACGCAGGTGGCGACGACGCCGACGAGGAGCGCGACGAGGACGGCGAAGCCGTCGAGGTGCAGGGCGAGGTCGATCGGCACGGAGCCGGTCGGGGTGAGCCGGGTGGCGGCGTCGAGGGCGTCCCCGCCGCCCTGCCGCCAGGCGACGACGGCGGCGAGCACGGCCGCGGCGAGCGTCGGCAGGACGGCGAGGGGCCGTACGAAGCCGGGTGCGCGGCGGCCCGTCAGGAGGCCCGCGAGGGCGCCGAGGAACGGCAGCAGGGGGACGAGGACGGCGGTGGTCGTGGTGCTCACGCGGCGGCCTCGGCCTTCTCCTCGCGGTCTGCGCGTTCGGTGTCGGAGCCGGCGTCGGGGGCGTCGTCGCGCAGGTCGCGCAGGCGGTCGACGTCGGCGGTGCCGCGGTTGCGGTGGACCTGCAGCACGATCGCCAGGCCGATGCCGATCTCGGCGGCGGCGATGGCGATGGTGAAGAGGGTGAGGGCCTGGCCCGCGTGCAGCTCGTCGCGCAACCAGACGTCGAAGGCGACGAGGTTGAGGTTGACGGCGTTGAGCATCAGCTCGACGGACATCAGGACCAGGATCGCGTTGCGCCGGGCCAGGACGCCGTACAGGCCCGTGCAGAAGAGGAGGGCCGCGAGGACGGCCGGGTAGACGAGGTGCATCAGCGCTTCTCCTCCTTGCCTCTCTTGCGGGAGAGGACGATCGCGCCGACGAGCGCGGCGAGCAGCAGCACGGACAGCGCCTCGAAGGGCAGCACCCAGTGCCGGAAGAGGATCTCTCCGGAGACCTTCGTCGTGCCCTGGGGGGCGTCGCCGTCCAGGCCGATCCAGGTCGTGCGGAAGGCGTCCGCGACCACCCACACGAGGGCGGCGGCCGCGGCCACGGCGACCCCGAGGGCGGCCCAGCGGTTGCCGGAGTCGGCGTCCGGGGAGCGGCCGATGGGGGCCTTGGTGAGCATGAGCCCGAAGAGGAGCAGGACGACCACGGAGCCGACGTAGATCAGGACCTGGACCCAGGCGATGAACTCCGCCGTCAGCAGCAGGTACTCCACGGCGAGCCCGCCGAGGGCGACGACCAGCCAGAGCGCGGCGTGCACGAGCTGCTTGGTCGTGACGGTCACGACGGCCGCGCCGAGGGTGACCAGGCCGACGAGGAGGAAGACGACCTCGACGCCGGTCGGGGAGAGGAAGCCGTGCGCCTGTGCGGCGAGCACGGTGGTGCCGGTGCCGGTCATGCCTCTCCCTCCTGCTGGGCCTTCAGTTTCTCCGCCGTCTTCTCGGCCGCCTTGCGGGCCGCCGCGATCTCCTTCGGCTCCTCGGCCGCCGGGTCGAGCGCCGGCGGCTCCGGCACGGTCCACATCCAGTCGCGGAGCTTGTCCCGCTCGTGGACCAGGTCCTGGATGTCGGTCTCGGCGTACTCGAACTCCGGCGACCAGAACAGCGCGTCGAAGGGACACACCTCGATGCAGATCCCGCAGTACATGCACAGCGAGAAGTCGATCGCGAAGCGGTCGAGGACGTTGCGGCTGCGCTCGCGGCCGCCCGGGACGGCCGCGGGCACCGTCTCCTTGTGGGAGTCGATGTAGATGCACCAGTCCGGGCACTCCCGGGCGCACAGCATGCAGACCGTGCAGTTCTCCTCGAACAGGCCGATCACGCCGCGCGTACGGGGCGGCAGCTCGGGCTGGACGTCCGGGTACTGCGCGGTGTGCGCGCGGCGCGTCATCGTGCGGAGCGTGACGGCGAGGCCCTTGGCGAGGCCGGAGCCGGGAATGCCCATTACTGGGTCACCACCTTGACGACGCCCGTCAGCGCGATCTGCGCCAGGGCGAGGGGGATGAGAACGGTCCAGGCCAGCTTCTGCAGCTGGTCCTCGCGCAGGCGCGGGTAGGTCACCCGCAGCCAGATCACGACGAAGGCGAGGACCGCTGCCTTCAGCAGCGTCCACACCCAGCCCAGGCCGTCCGCGCCGAACGGGCCGTGCCAGCCGCCGAGGAAAAGGACCGTGGTCAGACCGCACAGCACGACGATGCCCGCGTACTCCGACAGCAGGAACAGCGCGAAGCGCAGGCCCGTGTACTCGGTGTACGCGCCGAAGATGATCTCCGAGTCGGCGACCGGCATGTCGAACGGGGGGCGCTGCAGCTCGGCCAGGCCCGCGACGAAGAAGACCACCGCGCCGACCAGCTGCCACGGCACCCACCACCAGTGGAAGGCGTCCACGATCCCCGGCAGCGAGACCGTGCCCGCCGCCATCGCGACGCTCGCCGCGGCCAGCACCATCGGCAGCTCGTACGCCATGAGCTGCGCGGCCGTGCGCAGGCCGCCCAGCAGCGAGAACTTGTTCGCCGACGCCCAGCCCGCCATCAGCGAGCCGAGGACTCCGACGCCCATCACGGCGAGGACGAAGAAGATGCCCGCGTCGACGGCCTGACCCACCTCGTTGCCCGGGCCGACCGGGATCGCGACCAGCACGAGGAGGTACGGGAGGAGGGCCACGGCCGGTGCGAGCTGGAACACGCGGCGGTCCGCGCCCGCCGGGACGATGTCCTCTTTCTGCGCGAACTTCACGCCGTCCGCGACGAGCTGGGCCCAGCCGTGGAAACCACCGGCGTACATGGGGCCGAGGCGGCCCTGCATGTGGGCCATCACCTTGTGCTCGGTCTGGCCGATGACCAGGGGCAGCACGAGGAAGACGACGAAGACGGCGAGGAGGCGCAGGACGACGTCGAGAGTGTCGCTCATGCGGGGTCGCCTCCGGCGGGGTTCGTGTCGTTCTGGGGTTCGCCGTCTCCGGTCGCGTTTCCGGCTCCGCCGGGGGCGTCGGTGTCCGGCTCGGCCGGGGCCGGAGCCGGAGCCGGCTCGGCGCCGGGAGCCCCACCGGACGGTGACTCCGGCACCGCCGGGCTCCGCCGCTCGGGCTGGGCGCCGTCGCGGCGGGGAGAGCTTTGCGGCTCGGTTGAGTCTTCCGGGGCTCCGGACGCCTCCGCCTCACCGGACGGTGACTCCGGCACCGCCGGGCTCCGCCGCTCGGGCTGGGCGCCGTCGCGGCGGGGGGAAGCGGGCGGCTCGGACGAGTCTTCCGGGGCCGCGGGCTTGCCGGGCTCTTCTTCGAAGGCCGGGCGGGCGTGGTGCCACGGGGCGTCGGAGGAGCCGGCGGCCGCCGGGCGGGTACGCCTCGGCGCGGCCTCCCCCGCCTGGCCGGCAGAACCGTCCGACGCGCTGCGGGCCGGGGCCGGGGCCGTGCCTTCGGTTGCCTGGCTCGCAGAACCGTCCGCCGCACTGCGGGCACGACGGGCCGGGGCGGCGCCTTCCGGCTGGCTGGCCGAGCCCTCGGACGCGCTGCGGGTACGGCGAGCCGGAGCCGCGCCCTCCGCCTGACTGGCAGAACCGTCCGCCGCACTGCGCGTACGACGGGCCGGGGCAGCGGCGCCTTCCGGCTGACTCGCCGAGCCCTCGGACGCGCTGCGGGTACGGCGCGGAGGCGCACCGTCCTCCACCTGACTCGCCGAGCCCTCGCTCGCGCTGCGCGCACGCCGCGGCGGCCCCGCGGCCTCCGGCTGGCTCGCCGAGCCCTCCGCGACGCTGCGCGTGCGGCGGACCGGGCGGTCGCCCGCCGCGCGGGGTGCGCGGGCGGGGCGGGCCGGGGCCGGGGGGAGCTGGCCCTTGAGGGGGCCCCATTCGTTGGGGTCGGGGACGCCCGGGGGCAGCATCTGGCGGCGCTTGGGGCCGCCGTCCGCCGCCTCGCCCGGCTCCTTCGCGCCCGGCCACGCCTTGGCGACCCGTGCCGCCAGGACGAAGTCCTTGCGCAGCGGGTGGCCCTCGAAGGCGTCGGGGAGGAGGAGCGGGGCCAGGTGCGGGTGGCCCGGGAAGTCGATGCCGAACATTTCGTGGGTCTCGCGCTCGTGCCAGGCGGCACCCGCGTAGACGCCCACGGCGGTGGGCAGCGCCGGCGCCTCGTGCGGCACCGTCGTGCGCAGCAGCAGCCGGCGCGTGCCCGCTCCCCCGCCCGGCAGCGCGGCCAGGTGCGCGCAGACGCGGAAGCCCGTACCGGGCTCGTCCACGGCGCTCAGCCAGTCGAAGAAGGTGCAGCCCAGCCGGTCCCGGGCGGTTTCGAGCGCGGTGATCCACCGCTCGGCCGGGACGTCGACGGTGAGCAGGTCGTACGTCTCCTCCGCCGTCGCGCCCTCGCCGAAGAGTGCGACTGTCCCGCCCGGCAGCCAGCCGACCGAGGTCTCGGGAGCGGACCCAACGGATTCGGAGACAGGAGGCTCTTGCGTCGGCTCGCTCATCGGTCCGTCTCCTCCGGCGTGGCCGACGGCGCCGGCGGCGGCGTCACCAGCCCGCTGCGCAGGGCGGCGGCGGAGGCCCCCGCACCCCCGGCGGACCCGTACCGCTCGCCGAGCGACTCCCGCGCGATCTTCTCCTGCAGCTTCAAGATGCCCTGGAGCAGCGCTTCCGGCCGCGGCGGGCAGCCGGGCACGTACACGTCGACGGGAATGATCTGGTCGACGCCCTTGGTGACCGCGTACGAGTCCCAGTACGGGCCGCCGCAGTTCGAGCAGGCGCCGAAGGAGATCACGTACTTCGGCTCGGGCATCTGCTCGTAGAGCCGCTTCACGGCGGGCGCCATCTTGTCCGTCACCGTGCCGGAGACGATCATGAGGTCGGCCTGCCGGGGCCCGGGCGCGAAGGGGATGACGCCGAGCCGGATGAAGTCGTGCCGCGCCATGGACGCCGCGATGAACTCGATCGCGCAGCAGGCGAGCCCGAAGTTGAAGACCCACAGGCTGTAGCGGCGTCCCCAGTTCAGGACGACCTTCATCGGCTCCGGGGCCAGCCTGGCGAGGGGGCCGAGGCGGCGGGGCTCGGGGAGGTCCACGGGTGTCACGTCCACTCCAGGACGCCCTTCTTCCATGCGTACAACAGGCCCACGGCGAGGAAGCCGAGGAAGATGAACATCTCCACGAGCGTGGCCCCGCCGAAGCCCGGCGCCGCGAACACCGTCGCCCAGGGGAACAGGAAGATCGAGTCCACGGCGAAGATCACGTACAGGAAGGCGTAGACGTAGTAGCGGACCTGGGTGTGGGCCCAGCCCTCGCCGACGGGGTCGACGCCGCACTCGTACGTCAGCAGCTTCTCGGGCGTCGGCACGACGGGCCGCAGCAGCCGCCCGGCTCCGAAGGCCACGGCGACGAAGAGCACGCCGACCACGGCGAGCAGCCCTACCACGGAATAGCTCTGGAAGTAGTCCGCGGTCACGTCCGCCCTCGCTCCCTGTCCCGCGTGTTCGACGTTCTGTACGCACGGGAGTCTAGGCCCTGGTGGGGTTATCCCCACCCTTCCCCACCCACGGTCCCCATGGCGGCGGCCCGTACCGGCCGTGCAGGCTTGGGGGTATGACCGCCAGCAGTGCCGCGAAAAGCACGTCGAGCAACACCGGAACCATCAGAGGTGATGAAAAGTATACAAACACCTCTTACACGGATGATTCCGACGGCTGCGACGGTCCCCTCCCCCCGGCCCGCTTCGCCTTCGGCGCCCGGACGTGGAAGGAGGTCGCGCACCTCCTGCTGAACCTGCCGGAGGCGCTCCTCGGCTTCCTTTACGTGTCGCTGTGGCTCTACGCCGGCGTCCTGACGTCCGTCACGGTCATCGGCCTGCCGCTGCTGGCGCTCGGCCTGACGGGCGCGCGGGCGCTGGGCCGCGTCGAGCGGCGGCGGGCGCGGGCGCTGCTGGGCCTGCACGTCGAGGAGCCGAGCCGGCTCTCGCGGCAGCGGCGCAGCCACGGCTTCTTCCCCTGGATGTGGTCGGCGCTGAAGGACCCGGTCGCCTGGCGCACCACCCTCTACGGCTTCATCCGGCTGCCCTGGGGCGTCCTGACCTTCGCGCTCACGCTGTGCCTGTTCTTCGTCGGCTGGCCGTTCCTCGGTTTCGCCGCGCGTGGCATGACGAACCTGGACCGCGCCATGGTGCGCGGCCTGCTCAGCCCCTCCAGCGAGCTGGAGCGGCGGATCGCGGAGCTGGAGCAGGACCGCGGCGTGGTCGTGGACACGGCGGCCGCCGACCTGCGCCGCATCGAGCGCGACCTGCACGACGGCGCCCAGGCCCGCCTCGTCGCCCTGGCGATGGGGCTGGGTCTGGCGAAGGAGAAGGTCCTGGAGGACCCGGAGGCGGCGGCGCGGATGGTCGACGAGGCGCACGGCGAGGTGAAGCTCGCCCTGCAGGAGCTGCGCGACCTGGCCCGCGGCATCCACCCGGCGGTGCTGACGGACCGCGGCCTGGACGCCGCCCTGTCGTCGGTCGCGGCGCGCTGCACCGTCCCGGTGTCGGTCTCGGTCGACCTGGGCGAGCGCCCGGCGCCGGCGATCGAGGGCATCGCGTACTTCACGGTCTCCGAGCTGCTGCAGAACGTCAGCAAGCACAGCCGGGCGCGGACGGCCGAGGTCGAGCTGTGGCGCAAGGGCGGACGGCTGCTCATCCAGGTGCGCGACGACGGCCGGGGCGGCGCGTCGACGGCCTCGGGCAGCGGGCTGGCCGGGCTCGCGGAGCGGCTGGGCTCGGTGGACGGCCTCTTCGCGGTGGAGTCCCCGGCCGGCGGGCCGACGGTCGTCACGGCGGAGCTGCCGTGGCGCGACCGGGCTGCCGGCTAGGCGGCCGCCGGCCCCCCGCCGCGCGGAATCGCCTCTACCCCCTGCCCGGCGGCCGGGGTAGGGACAACCCCACCTCCTGGACACCGACTCCCACCATGGTCCGGGCCCGTCCGCTCCGCGAGCCTTGAGGTACGGAAACCACCGCGACCAGCCCACCAGCGATCAGGGAGAGACCACCGTCATGGCCATGGACTACGGGCGGGCGGCGCATCACGACGCACGCCGGCCCCATCGCGTGCCCGCCGTGCTGCGCGCGCCCCTGGAGGCCCGCACCTGGCGCGAGTTCCTCCACCACCTGCTCAGCCTGCCGATCGCGGTCGTCGCCTTCTCCTTCGCGGTGACGATGACGACCGCCGGCGTCGGCATGCTGATCACCTTCGTGGGCGTGCCGGTGCTGGCCGCGGCGCTCGTCGGCGTGCGGGCGCTGGGGGCGATCGAGCGGGCCCGCGCCCGGGCCCTGCTCGGCATGGAGATCAGCGAGCCGGAGCCCGTGCGCGCGCGGGACGGGCGGCGCGGGCTCGTGCCGTGGACCGGGGCGCTGCTCAAGAGCGGCGTGTCGTGGCGGCACATGCTCTACGCGGTGCTGCACCTGCCGTGGGCCGTGGTGACGTTCACCGTCTCGCTCGTGACGTGGTCCGTCGGCTGGATGCTGTTCCTCTACCCGGCCTACTCGTGGATGTACCCGGAGTGGTGGGGCCAGCCCGGCATGCAGCTCGGCGGCGACTCCGAGCACGGCGCGGGCATCTACGTCGACAACCCGTTCGAGATCGGTGTGACCTGCGCCGCCGGCCTGCTCGTGGTGCTGGCCACCCCGTGGGTGATCCGCGGCCTCGCGTACGGCGACCGGCTGCTGGTGGCCGGGCTGCTCGGCCCCTCGCGGCTCGCGGAGCGGGTGTGGGAGCTGGAGGAGGACCGCGGCGTGGTCGTGGACACGGCGGCCGCCGACCTGCGCCGCATCGAGCGCGACCTGCACGACGGCGCCCAGGCCCGCCTCGTCGCCCTCGCCATGGACCTCGGCCTGGCCAAGGAGAAGCTGGAGGAGGACCCGGAGGCGGCCGCGCGGATGGTCGACGAGGCGCACGGCGAGGTGAAGCTCGCCCTGCAGGAGCTGCGCGACCTGGCCCGCGGCATCCACCCGGCGATCCTCACCGACCGGGGCCTCGGCCCGGCCCTGTCCGCGCTGGCCGCCCGCTGCACCGTCCCGGTGCAGGCCGAGGTGGACCTGCCGGCCCGCCCGGCGGCGGCGATCGAGGGCATCGCGTACTTCACGGTCTCCGAGCTGCTGCAGAACATCAGCAAGCACAGCGAGGCGCGGAGCGCGCGGGTGGACGTGTGGCGCTCGGCGGACCGGCTGATGCTGCAGGTGTGGGACGACGGCAAGGGCGGCGCGTCGACGGCCGGCGGCAGCGGGCTGGCCGGGCTCGCGGAGCGGCTGGGCTCGGTGGACGGCCTGCTGGTGGTCCGGTCCCCGGAGGGCGGGCCGACGACGGTGACGGCGGAATTGCCGTGGCGGGGATAGTGACGGCCTCTGGTCGCCCATTCCGCCGGACCCTCACCGCGGTGGTGCCCCGCCGTTGCGGCGGCCATCTTCTTGGAGCGCTGCTCCCGTAGATCGAAGCGTTGCTCCCGTAGATCGAGAGGCCCGGCCTCTTCACACCGGCACACTCCCGTAGACCGGATCGAGAGGCCCGGCCTCTCAAGACCGCCGCCGCGGCGAGCAACCACCGCGGCGCGGTCCGGCGGTGCCGTACCGGCTGCGGCGTCACGGCGCCGGGACCGCCGGCGACGGCCCCCCGCGTGACATGCTGGGCCCGTCGAAATGCCGCCGGACGGGGGAGCCGCAAGCCGTGGAGGACAGGGTACGCATCGTCATCGCCGAGGATTCGGTGCTCCTCCGGGAGGGCCTGACCCGGCTGCTGACCGACCGGGGCCACGACGTCGTGGCCGGCGTCGGCGACGGCCAGGCGCTGATCAAGGCCGTCCGCGAGCTCGCGGACGAGGGCGCGCTGCCGGACGTGGTGGTGGCGGACGTCCGCATGCCGCCCACCCATACGGACGAGGGCGTGCGCGCCGCGGTGGAGCTGCGCCGCCGTCATCCGGGGCTGGGCGTGCTGGTCCTGTCGCAGTACGTGGAGGAGCAGTACGCGACGGAGCTGCTGGCCGGCAGCAGCACGGGCGTGGGCTACCTGCTCAAGGACCGGGTGGCGGAGGTCCGCGAGTTCGTGGACGCGGTGGTGCGGGTGGCGCGCGGCGGCACCGCGCTGGACCCCGAGGTCGTCGCCCAGCTGCTGGGCCGCAGCCGGAAGCAGGACGTCCTCGCGGGGCTCACTCCGCGCGAGCGCGAGGTGCTCGGGCTGATGGCCGAGGGGCGGACGAACTCGGCCGTCGCCAAGCAGCTGGTGGTGAGCGACGGAGCGGTCGAGAAGCACGTCAGCAACATCTTCATGAAACTTGGGCTTTCCCCTAGTGACGGGGATCACCGGCGGGTGCTGGCGGTGCTGACCTACCTCCGCTCCTGATCAACTGACGCCGCGTCATTGCCGGGTAGCCGCCCTGGTGGGAGGGGGTCGGCCGCCGGGAGACCTAGCACGAAAGACCTAGAGCGGGCGGGCCCGCGGGGCCGCGTTCACGGGATCGGCCAAACCCGTCCGTACCAGGACAAGTGGAAGCCTCACCCTCCGCTTCTTCTTGTGATCCATCCCAGGTAGGCAGGCCTTACCCACGTACGATGGCGAGGGTAAGCCGGTCGGGCACCACCGAGTGCGCGCCGCCGCCAGAGGGAGGTCCGAAGCAGTGACCAGCCAGGTCAGCAGCCCGGCCGAACAGGCCGTACCAGCCGAGCAGCCGAGCGGGGCCGCGGCCCCGTCGCCCGTGGACTCCGGTCCGCCGTCGGCGAAGGAGGTGCGGCGGCTGGACAGGGTGATCATCCGGTTCGCGGGTGACTCCGGGGACGGCATGCAGCTGACGGGTGACCGTTTCACTTCGGAAACCGCCTCGTTCGGCAACGACCTGTCGACGCTGCCGAACTTCCCCGCCGAGATCCGCGCCCCCGCCGGCACCCTCCCGGGCGTCTCGTCCTTCCAGCTGCACTTCGCCGACCACGACATCCTCACCCCGGGCGACGCGCCCGACGTGCTGGTGGCGATGAACCCGGCCGCGCTGAAGGCGAACCTCGCGGACGTCCCCCGCGGCGGCGAGATCATCGTCAACACCGACGAGTTCGCCAAGCGGGCCATGGCCAAGGTCGGCTACGCCACCAGCCCGCTGGAGGACGGCACCCTGGACGCCTACAACGTCCACCCCGTGCCGCTGACCACGCTGACGATCGAGGCACTGAAGGACTTCGGGCTCTCCCGCAAGGAGTCCGAGCGCAGCAAGAACATGTTCGCGCTGGGCCTGCTGTCGTGGATGTACCACCGCCCGACGCAGAACACCGAGGACTTCCTGCGGAGGAAGTTCGCGAAGAAGCCGGAGATCGCCGAAGCGAACGTGGCGGCGTTCCGGGCAGGATGGAACTTCGGTGAGACGACGGAGGACTTCGCCGTCTCCTACGAGGTCGCCCCGGCGACGTCGGCGTTCCCGGCGGGCACGTACCGGAACATCTCGGGGAACCTGGCCCTGTCGTACGGGCTGATCGCCGCCGCCCGGCAGGCGGACCTGCCGCTCTACCTCGGTTCGTACCCGATCACGCCGGCCTCCGACATCCTGCACGAGCTGTCGAAGCACAAGAACTTCGGCGTGCGCACGTTCCAGGCCGAGGACGAGATCGCCGGCATCGGCGCGGCGCTGGGCGCGGCGTTCGGCGGTGCGCTGGCCGTCACCACGACCTCCGGCCCCGGCGTGGCGCTGAAGTCGGAGACCATCGGTCTCGCGGTGTCGCTGGAGCTGCCGCTGCTGATCGTCGACATCCAGCGCGGCGGCCCGTCCACCGGCCTGCCGACGAAGACCGAGCAGGCGGACCTGCTGCAGGCGATGTACGGGCGCAACGGCGAGGCGCCGGTGCCGATCGTGGCCCCGAAGACGCCCGCGGACTGCTTCGACGCGGCGCTGGACGCGGCGCGGATCGCGCTGACCTACCGCACGCCGGTGTTCCTGCTGTCCGACGGCTACCTGGCCAACGGCTCCGAGCCGTGGCGGGTCCCCGAGCCGGACGAACTGCCCGACCTGCGCACCCAGTTCGCCACCGGCCCGAACCACACCCTGGCCGACGGCACCGAGGTGTTCTGGCCCTACAAGCGCGACCCTCAGACCCTGGCCCGGCCGTGGGCCGTGCCGGGCACGCCGGGGCTGGAGCACCGCATCGGCGGCATCGAGAAGCAGGACGGCACGGGCAACATCTCCTACGACCCGGCCAACCACGACTTCATGGTCCGCACCCGCCAGGCCAAGACCGACGGCGTGACCGTGCCGGCCATGGAGGTCGACGACCCGTCGGGCAAGGCCCGCACCCTCGTCCTGGGCTGGGGGTCGACCTACGGGCCGATCACCGCCGCGGTCCGCCGCGTCCGCGCCGCGGGCGACGAGATCGCCCAGGCCCACCTGCGCCACCTCAACCCCTTCCCCGCCGACCTCGGCGAGGTGCTGGGGCGCTACGAGAAGGTCGTGGTGCCGGAGATGAACCTCGGCCAGCTCGCCACCCTCCTGCGGGCCCGCTATCTGGTCGACGTCCGCTCCCACACCCAGGTCAGCGGCATGCCCTTCAAGGCGGCCCAGCTCGCAGACGTGCTCAAGGAGGCCATCGATGACTGAGGCGCTGAAGCTGGTGCCCAAGGCCGAAGCCCAGCAGACGATGAAGGACTTCAAGTCCGACCAGGAAGTGCGCTGGTGCCCCGGCTGCGGCGACTACGCCATCCTGGCCGCCGTCCAGGGTTTCATGCCCGAACTCGGCCTGGCCAAGGAGAACATCGTCTTCGTCTCCGGCATCGGCTGCTCCTCCCGCTTCCCGTACTACATGAACACCTACGGGATGCACTCCATCCACGGCCGCGCCCCCGCCATCGCCACCGGCCTGGCCACCAGCCGGCGCGACCTGTCGGTGTGGGTCGTCACCGGTGACGGCGACGCCCTGTCCATCGGCGGCAACCACCTCATCCACGCCCTCCGCCGCAACGTGAACCTCAAGATCCTGCTGTTCAACAACCGGATCTACGGCCTCACCAAGGGTCAGTACTCGCCCACGTCCGAGACGGGCAAGATCACCAAGTCCACGCCCATGGGCTCCCTGGACGCGCCCTTCAACCCCGTCTCGCTCGCCATCGGCGCCGAAGCGTCCTTCGTGGCGCGGACGGTGGACTCCGACCGCAAGCACCTGACCGAGGTCCTGCGGCAGGCCGCCCAGCACCCCGGCACGGCCCTCGTGGAGATCTACCAGAACTGCAACATCTTCAACGACGGCGCCTTCGAGCCCCTCAAGGACCGCGACCAGGCCAAGGAGGCGGTCATCCGCCTCGAGCACGGGCAGCCCATCCGCTTCGGCGCGGAGAACGACAAGGGCGTCGTCCGCGACCGGGCCACGGGCGACCTGAAGGTCGTCGCCGTCACCCCCGAGAACGAGGGCGACATCCTCGTCCACGACGCGCACGCCGCGTCGCCGACCACCGCCTTCGCGCTCTCCCGCCTCGCCGACCCCGACACCCTGCACCAGACCCCCATCGGCGTCTTCCGCAGCGTCGACCGGCCCGTCTACGACACCCAGATGGCCGACCAGCTCGAAGCCGCCGTCGAGCAGAAGGGCAAGGGCGACCTCGGCGCCCTCCTCGCCGGCAACGACACCTGGACGGTGGCCGGCTAGCCGCGCCGCGCACACTTCACCGCACGCCGGACGGGCTGACGATTCAGCCCGTCCGGCGTTTTGCGCCCCCCGGGCCCGGGGCGTCTCACCCCCGGACGCCGGGGCAACCGCTCTCATATGGGTATGGCCGACCCCGAAGTCACGCCCCCGCCCGCCGTCCGCGACCGGCTCGCCTACCGCGTGAAGTGCCGGCTGCTCGGGCCGCCGCTCGTCACCGAGCAGCTCTCCCACGAGAAGCTCGGCAACCCCCTGGCGCTCGGGGTGCTGGCCTCCGACTGCATCTCCTCCACCGCGTACGGCAGCGAGGAGATGCTGCGCATCCTCGTGCCCGTCGTCGGGGCCGCCGCCTTCACCCTGCTCATGCCCGTCACCGGCGCGATCCTGCTCGTCCTGCTGCTCCTGACGCTCTCGTACCGCGATGTGGTGTCCGTGTACACGCGCGCGGGCGGCTCGTACGTCGTCGCCCGCGAGAACTTCGGGCCGCGCATCGCCCAGATCGCCGCCGTCGCGCTGCTCGTCGACTACATCGTCACCGTCGCCGTGCAGACCGCGGCCGGCACGGACGCGCTGATCTCCCTGGCCCACCTCACGGGCGAGGGCTACACCGGCATCGACCACCTCAAGCTCCCCATCACCACCGGGGTCGTGGTGCTGCTGATGTACGGGAATCTGCGCGGGATCCGCGAGGCGGGGCGGGCGTTCGCGGCGCCCGCGTACCTGTTCGTGCTCGCCGTCGCGCTGATGCTCGTCGTCGGCCTCGTCCGGGCCCTCGACGGCGGGCTGCCGCACGCCGACCTGCACGCCGCCGGGGTCGTACCGCTCGGCCACGCGCACAGCGGCTGGCTCTACGGCGCCTCGCTCTTCATGGTGCTGCGCGCCTTCGCCAACGGCGGCTCCTCGCTGACCGGCCTGGAGGCCATCTCCAACAGCGTCTCCGTCTTCCGCAGCCCCCAGGGCGTCAACGCGCGGCGGACCCTGACCGCCATGAGCTGCATCCTCGGCACCATGGTGCTGGGCGTCTCCGCCCTCGCCCACTTCACGCACGCCGTCCCGTACGCGGACGGCAACCCGACCGTCATCGCCCAGGAGGCCGACATCGTCTTCGGCGGCGGCTGGATGGGCACGGCCGGGCTCGTGTACGTCCAGCTCGCGACCGCGCTCATCCTCTACACCGGCGCGAACACGCCCTTCACCGGCTTCCCCTTCCTCGCCAGCTTCGTCGCCGAGGACCGCTTCCTGCCCCGCAAGCTGATGCGGCGCGGGCACCGGCTCGCCTTCTCCAGCGGCATCGTCTCGCTCACCGTCGTCGCGCTCGCCCTGCTCCTCGTCACGGGCGCGAACGTCGACAAGCTCGTCGCCCTCTACGCGATCGGCGTCTTCACCGGCTTCACGATGGCCGCCGCCGGGATGGCGGCCCACTACTGGCGGCGGCGCGAGAGCGCCTGGAAGACCGGGGTGAACCTGGCGGCCGCCGTGGTGTCGGCCCTTGTCGTCGTGATCTTCGCGATCACCAAGTTCACCGAGGGCGCGTGGCTGGTCGTCGTGGTCTTCCCGCTCGGGGTGTGGGCGCTCATCCGCATCAACCGCGAGTACCGGGAGGAGGCCGCGGCGCTGGAGGAGATGACGCCGTTCACCGACGACGAGCCGCGGTGGCGGCGGCATCTCGTGTACGTCATGGTCGACGTCCTCGACCTCGCCACGGTCAAGGCCCTGCGGTACGCGCACGAGCTGCGGCCGGACGAGGTGCGGGCCGTGCACTTCGTCATCGACGAGACGCGGGCGCGGCGGCTCGCGGCGCGGTGGGAGGAGCTGCCGGGCACGAACGTGCCGCTGGAGCTCGTGGAGTGCCCGGACCGGCGGCTGCGGCACGCGGTCGCCGGGCTCGCCTCGCGCGTCACGGCCGACGGGACGACGGCCCTGACGCTCCTCGTCCCCCGCCGCACGTACGCCCGCACGTACGCCGCGCTCCTCCACACGGACTCGGGCGACGAGCTCGCGAAGACCCTGCAGCGGCTGCCGAACGTGGCGGTGACGGTGGTGCCGTTCGATGTGAGGGCGGCGATGGAGAGGCTGCGGGCGCGTCAGCCATGACGTGCGGGCCGCACACGGTCCGGCACCGCCGGACCCGCCTCCGCCACCTCGGCTACCTTCACAAGGACGCCACCACCTTGGAGGGGACATGACCACACCACCCGCACCGCCCTCGCGCAGCGAGACCCGCAAGGGCCTGCTCTGCGCCTTCGCCGCCTACGGGCTGTGGGGCCTCTTCCCCCTCTACTGGCCGCTGCTCGACCCCGCCGGCCCCGCCGAGATCCTCGCCCACCGCATGGTGTGGTCCCTGGTCGCCGTGCTGGCCGTGCTCGCCGTGACCCGCCGCTGGGCGTGGATACGCCCGCTGCTCCGGCAGCCCAAGCGCCTCGGCCTGATCGTCCTGTGCGCCGCCACGATCTCGGTGAACTGGGGGGTCTACATCTGGGGCGTCAATTCCGGGCACGTCGTGGAGACGTCGCTGGGATATTTCATCAACCCCCTGGTGAGCATCGCGCTCGGCGTGGCCGTCCTGCGGGAGCGGCTGCGGCCCGTGCAGTGGACGGCGGTCGGCGTCGGCGCGGCCGCCGTGATCGTGCTGTCGCTGGCGTACGGGCGGCTGCCGTGGATCGCGCTGGTGCTCGCGGCGTCGTTCGGCACGTACAGCCTGGTCAAGAAGCAGGTGGGGCTGGACGGGCTGGAGTCGATGGCGGCGGAGACGGCCGTGCAGTTCCTCCCCGCCGCGGGGTTCCTGGTGTTCCTGGGGACGACGGGGCGCAGCACGTTCCTGTCCGCGGGCGCGGGGCACACGGCGCTGCTGATGTGCTCGGGGGCGATCACCGCGCTGCCGCTCATCCTCTTCGGCGCGGCCGCGGTGCGGCTGCCGCTGTCGGTGGTGGGCATGGTGCAGTACCTGGCGCCGACGTTCCAGTTCGTGCTGGGTCTGCTGGTGTTCCGCGAGGGGATGCCGCCGGAGCGCTGGGCCGGCTTCGCGCTGGTGTGGCTCGCCCTGGCGCTGCTGACGTGGGACGCCCTGCGGACGGCACGGCGCGGGCGGGTGGCGCTGCGGGAGGCGGAGGCCCGGGCCCGTACGTCCGGTGCCACGGCCGGGGGCACGACCACGGGCAAGAGTCTTAACACAGAAGTCACATCAGCCTCAGAGACACCAGAAGTCACAGCTCAGGGGCAGTAACCAGCCGCCCGATATCCGGAAACCGGCGTCCCGTGTCCGGAATCCGCCCTTGACGCTCTTTCAGGCCGCCCCCAACATCATGGCCACGTCAAAAGGAGTTGGGAGCCCCCCATGCCTGAACTCAACGGACCAACCCTGCCCACCCACCCACCGAGATCCCCGGGCCGCGCCCGGCCGGCCGGCCTGCTGGCCACCGGCGCCGCGCTCGCGGCCACCCTGCTCGGCGTCGCCGCCGGCCCGGCCCTGGCGGTCCCCACCACCGCCACGGCCAGGCCCGTCGCCGCCGCCGGACCCGACATCCCCGTCGCCAACGTCAAGGCCCACCTCGCCCAGCTGCAGTCGATAGCCACCGCCAACGGCGGCAACCGCGCGCACGGCCGCAGCGGCTACAAGGCCTCGATCGACTACGTGAAGGGCAAGCTCGACGCCGCCGGGTTCACCACCACCGTGCAGCAGTTCACCACCGGCGGCGCCACCGGCTACAACCTCGTCGCCGACTGGCCCGGCGGCGACGCGGACCACGTCGTCTTCGCCGGGGCCCACCTGGACTCCGTCTCCGCCGGGCCGGGCATCAACGACAACGGCTCCGGCTCGGCCGGCGTCCTCGAAACCGCGCTCACCGTCGCCCGCGAGGGCTACAAGCCCGCCAAGCACCTGCGGTTCGGCTGGTGGGGCGCGGAAGAGCTCGGCATGCGCGGGTCGAACTACTACGTGAACCAGCTGCCCGCCGGCGAGCGCAGCAAGATCGACGCGTATCTGAACTTCGACATGACCGGCTCGCCGAACCCCGGCTACTTCGTCTACGGCTACGACCAGAACCTCAAGGCCCTCTTCGAGAACTGGTTCGCCGCGAAGAACATCGCCACCGAGATCGACACCGAGGGCGACGGCCGCTCCGACCACGCGCCCTTCCAGAACGCCGGCATCCCCGTCGGCGGCCTCTTCAGCGGCGCCGACTACCGCAAGACCGCGGCCCAGGCCCAGAAGTGGGGCGGCACCGCGGGCCAGCCGTTCGACCGCTGCTACCACTCCTCGTGCGACACGTCGGCGAACATCGACGACAAGGCGCTCGACACCAACACCGACGCCATCGCGAGCGCGGTGTGGACACTGAGCGGCGGCACGACCAACCCGCCGCAGGGGAAGGTCTTCGAGAGCAAGAGCCGGCTGCCGATCCCCGACGCGGGGGCGGCCGTCGAGTCGCCCGTGACGGTCTCCGGGCTGACGGGCAACGCCCCGTCCGCCCTCAAGGCCTCCGTCGACATCAAGCACACCTACCGCGGTGACCTGGTCGTCGACCTCGTCGGGCCGAGCGCCCGCGCCTACCGCCTGAAGGACTCCAGCGGCAGCGACGCCGCGGACGACGTCGTCGCCACGTACACCGTGGACGCCTCCGCGGAGACCGCGAACGGGACGTGGAAGCTCCGCGTCCAGGACATCGCCGCGCAGGACACGGGTCAGATCAACAGCTGGAAGCTCACGTTCTAGACCTCACGTTCTAGACCTCACGTTTTCGAGCACGTTCCGGACCACTGAGGGCACAACCCCGCAGCGGGCCCGGGAGGCCGTGACCGGCCTCCCGGGCCCGCACCCTTTTCCCGTACGCCGGCCCCTCAGGCCGTAACGTCCTTCGCCGTGAACCGCGCCCACGCCGCCGAGCCGAACACCGCCGCGTACAGCGCCTGCAGGCCCAGGTTGTCCAGCAGCTGGTCCCAGTAGACCGGGGCGCGCAGCAGGTCGGCGAAGCTCAGCCAGTAGTGCGGGAAGAGATACGGCTGGACCGCGTGCAGCTGCGGGAACTGGTCGACGATCTGCGCCGTGATCAGCAGCCCCACCGTGGTGGCCATCGCCGCGATCCCGCTGTTGGTGAGCGTGGAGACGAACAGCCCGAGCGCCGCGATGCCCACCAGCGACAGCGCCACCGCCCCCGCGACCGCCAGCGCCCGCAGCAGCCCCTCCCCGAAGGAGACCGTCACCCCGCTGATCAGGGTCACGTCGCCGAGCGGGAAGAGGAGCGCGCCGACGGCGAGCGCGGAGGCCGCGACCGTCAGGGTCGCCGCGCAGCAGAACGCGAGCGTCGCCGTGAACTTGGCGAGCAGCAGCCGGGTGCGGCCCGCGGGGGCGACGAGGAGGTAGCGCAGCGTGCCGGAGCTCGCCTCGCCCGCCACCGAGTCACCCGCGACCACGCCGACGGCCATCGGGAGGAAGAAGGGCAGGGTCGCGGCGAGGGAGGTGAAGACCAGGAAGAGGCCGTTGTTGGTGACCTGGCTGATAAACGCCGGCCCCGCTCCCCCGCGCCCGGCCGTGCCGCCGTCGCCCGTCTCCATCTTCACGGCGATCCCGACGAGGACGGGAACGGCCGCCAGGACGCCCAGCAGCGCGATCGTGCGCCACCGGCGGAAGACCGTGCCGACTTCGCTGCGGAAGAGCGAGAGGGCCCACAGCGGGCTCGGAGCGGACCGCGCAGCGGCTGCCGTGGTGACCTCAGCCTGCGACATCGAATCCCTCTCCGGTGAGTGCGACGAAGGCGTCCTCCAGGGAGGCGCGGGCGGTGCCGAAGGAGCGGACGCGGACCCCGGCCCGCACGAGGGCGGCGTTGAGGTCGGCGAGCTCGCGGACCGCGGCGGGCAGTTCGCCGCTGACGCGGTCGTCCTCGACGGTGAGGTCGTTCACGCCGTGCTCCTTGAGCACGCGGACGGCCTCCGCCGTGTCGGGGGTGGTGACGGCCAGCCTGCCGCGGGCGGAGGAGGCCAGCCCGGCCACCGTGCCCTGGGTCAGGAGGCGGCCCTGGGCCATCACGGCGGCGTGCGTGCAGACCTGCTCGATCTCGTCGAGCAGGTGCGAGGAGAGGAAGACCGTGGTGCCCTCGGAGGCGAGGCCGCGCACCAGGGCACGGATCTCCCGCATGCCCTGCGGGTCGAGGCCGTTGGTGGGCTCGTCGAGGACGAGCAGCTCGCGGGGCTGCAGGAGGGCCGCGGCCAGGCCCAGGCGCTGCTTCATGCCGAGGGAGTACGCGCGGGCCTTCTTGCCCGCCGCGGCGACCAGCCCCACCCGGTCCAGGGCGGCGTCCACCCGGGCCCGCCGGGTGCGCGGGTCGGCCGCCGGGTCGGCCGCGTCGAACCGCAGGAGGTTGTCGCGGCCGGTGAGGAAGCCGTAGAGGGCGGGCCCCTCGATCAGGGCGCCCACCCGGGGCAGCACGCGCCGCCCGGCCCGCGGCATCTCCTCGCCGAGGACGCGGACGGTGCCGGAGGTCGGCTCGATCAGCCCCATGAGCATGCGGATCGTCGTGGTCTTGCCGGAGCCGTTGGGGCCGAGGAAGCCGAAGACGCTGCCGCGCGGCACGACGAGGTCGAGCCGGTCGACGGCGAGCTGCCCGCCCCGGTAGCGCTTGGTGAGCGCGTGGGTGACTATCGCCGGTTCCCCGGCGGCGGACAGCTCCTCCATCGGGCCTCCCCTTGCGGTGTGCTTTCCCTTGCCGTGTGCTTCGCGTGCTACTTCGACGCGGCCTTGATCAGCGCGTCCTTGGTGACGGCGCCCGCGTACACCTTGCCGTCGTCCGTGACCAGGACGTTGACCAGGCGGGTGCTGAAGACGTGGCCCGAGCCGAAGGAGCCCGAGACCTTGCTGCCGAGGCTGTCGAGCAGGGCACCGGCCGGGCCGGCGTCCTTGGCGCCCTTCGCGCCCGCGCCCGAACCCACGCCGCCGGGCGCCTTGAGCTCGGCGATCGACGTCCAGCCCTTGCCCAGCACGTTCATGCCGGAGAGGTCGGGCGCGCCCGCGTCCTTGCCCGGGCCGGCCTTGTGCTCCTTGCCGGCCTTGCCGTCCGCCTTGTCCTCGATGACCTTCGCGCCCTTCGGCGGCTTGAAGTCGAAGGTGTCCGCGGCCGGCTTCCCGAAGCCGACCTTGGTGAACGCCGCGTCCACGACGGCCTTGCCGCCGTTCTTCGGGCTGAGCGTGAACTTCAGCGGCACGCCGTTCTTCGCGTCCACCGCGATGCGCACCGCGCCGACCGTCGTCTCGGCCGCCTTGGGCTTCAGGACCAGCTGGTAGGCGTCGCGGCCGGCGACCTTGACCGTGCCGTCGACCGTCACCGACGTGGAGTCGTCGACCGCGGCGAGCGTCTTCTTGGCGAGCTCCTGCGGCGAGGCACCGCGCAGCTCCTGCGGGGCCTCCTTGCCGCCGTGCATGCCCTTGGGGGCCGTGGAGCGATGGACGGTGTTGCTCTTGCTGTCGTACGCCCAGACCTGGTCGCCGTTGCGGATCACGCTGTACTCCGCGGCGCGCTCCACGATCGACAGCCGCTGCTTGTCCGGGCCGTCGGCGGCCACGCGCAGCGTGTGCGTACCGGAGGCGAGCTCGGTGAGCTTGGCCTGCGGGGAGGTGTCCGCCCCCGCCTCCTTGCCGGCGGAGCCGTGGCCCGCCTTGCCGCCGGCCGGGGCGTCGCCCAGGGAGAGCCCGGACGGCAGCGAGGGCAGGCCCAGGTCGGTGGTGACCTTGACGGTGCCGGACAGCTGCTGCGTGTCCGACTCCGCCATCTTGGCTATCAGGTCCTGCGCGCTGATCTTCGGAAGATCCGGGTCACCGCTGCTCGCGAGCGCGGTGCCGATGCCGATCGACGCCGCGGCGACGCCGGCCACCGCGACCGGGACGGCGTAGCGGACGGCCTTGCGGCGGCCGTGCGCCCGCCGGGTGCCTTCCCCGGCGTCGGGCGCCCCGTCGGTGCCGTGGGTCGGTTCGATGCGTGCCATGTCCTCTACCTCCGTCGTCGGCGGCGGTCTCGACCTGTCGTGCACTCGCCACCCCCCACGGCTCATTGTGAGCCCGGCCGCTCTGTGGTGGAGCGGGGAATCCGGAGGAATTCCCCTGCCTCGAGACACTTCGATTCCACCAGACCCCGTCTGTCAGGTCATCAGACGACGGGATCAAGTCCGCGTACCTCTTGGGTAGGACATCCCCTACGGGGACACCAACTTTTGGGTGGAGCGGCCCGGCTTTTGGATGGAGCGGCCCCGACTGCCGGCGGGGCCGGCCCGGCTTCCGGCCGAAGTACCACGCCGACCGGCCCTGATCCCCGCGGCGAAGCCACGGAAAAGATGCCCGCCGCCACGGCGCCCGGCCCCCACGGCGAGGGCCCGGCGGAATACAAGGCGGCCGGAACCACCACGCACGGCACAAGCCCGGCGCTAGCCCGCCCGGTGGACCACCGCGTCGCAGAGGTTCTCCAGGGCGGCCTTCGCGTAGCAGTCCGGCAGCGGGGCCAGCGTGGCCCGCGCCTCCTCCGCGTACCGCACGGTGTCGCGTCGGGCCTGCTCCAGCGCGGGGTGGGCGCGCAGCCGGCGCAGCACCTCGGCGTGGAGGGCGTCGTCGGTGAGGTCGCCGTCGAGCATCTCGCACAGTTCGAGGTCGGCGGCCGAGCCGGTCGCGGCGGCCTGGGCGCGCAGGTGCAGGACCGGCAGGGTGGCGATGCCCTCGCGCAGGTCGGTGCCGGGCGTCTTGCCGGACTCGTGGGAGTCGCTGGCGATGTCGAGGACGTCGTCGGCGAGCTGGAAGGCGATGCCGAGGCGCTCCCCGTAGTGGGTGAGGATGTCGACCGTGCGCTCGTCGGCGCCGGACATCATCGCGCCGTACCGCCCGGAGACGGCGACCAGCGAGCCGGTCTTGCCGGCGAGGACGTCCAGGTAGTGCTCGATGGGGTCGCGGCCGTCGCGGGGGCCCGCGGTCTCCAGGATCTGGCCGGTGACCAGCCGCTCGAAGGCCTCGGCCTGGATGCGGACGGCCTCGGGGCCGAGGTCGGCCAGTATGTGCGAGGCGCGGGCGAAGAGGAAGTCGCCGGTGAGGACCGCCACGGAGTTGCCCCAGCGGGCGTTGGCGCTGTCGACGCCGCGCCGCTTCTCGGCCTCGTCCATGACGTCGTCGTGGTACAGCGTGGCCAGGTGCGTGAGCTCGACGACGACGGCGGACGGCACGACGCCGGGGGTGTAGGGGTCACCGAACTGGGCGGCGAGCATCACCAGGAGTGGCCGGAAACGCTTCCCCCCGGCGCGCACGAGGTGCTGCGCGGCCTCGGTGATGAAGGGCACGTCGCTCTTGGTGGCCTCCAGGAGGCCCTCCTCGACAGCGGCCAGTCCCGCCTGGACATCGGCTTCAAGAGCCTGGTCCCGCACGCTCAGCCCGAAAGGCCCGACGACGGTCACGAGGGGTACTCCTGTCTGCCTGCGAACACGAGGTTTGTCGATGTGTCGCTGTCTCCACCGAAAGTCAGCGTATCCGGTCGGCTGTGGATCACCGTGGCCACCCGTCCGGGTTGCGCTGCCGAGGACCCTGCCCGGGCCCCCGTCCCGGCCGGTGTGCGGGGCCCTCGCGGCCCGTTGCGCCGACCTTATGCGCGAGCCGGCGTACGACGCGGGTGCGACCAGACGTGTGCCCCGCGGGGGCCTTGGTCACCCCACGGGGGGCCCTGACGGGCAGGCTCGGGGCCGTGGAATTCGGCCATCCGCGGGCGGCCGGGGCCGGGCGGGACGGTTCCGGCACCGCCGACCACGTCCGTGGGGGGTCAATCGCCGTTGCGGCGGGGATCGCTCACCCTGCGGCAAGCAGCCGGAACGGATGCCCGCCGCAGCGGCGCGCAGGGCCGGCCCCACGCCTTGCCCCGGGCAACAAAAGCCCGCCGCCACGGCGCGCAACCACCCACAAGGCACCCGGCGGTGCCGAACCCGGGCTCAGACGGGTCCGGCACCACCGGGCATGCCCAGACCCCACGCCTTGCCCCAGGCAACAAAAGCCCGCCGCCACGGCGCGCAACCACCCACAAGGCACCCGGCGGTGCCGAACCCGGGCTCAGACGGGTCCGGCACCACCGGGCATGCCCAGCCGCGACCGCCCGCGCCAGCCGCGGCGAGGCGTACTCCGTGCCGCAGACGAACCGCATGACCGGGCCGTAGCTGGCCGCGGCCGGCAGGCCCGTGAAGAACAGCCCCGGTACCGAGGCGCGGTAGCCGGGGCCGAGCCGGGGACCGCCCGCGCCGACGGCGAGCCGGGTGCGCAGGCCGTGGCCGAGGAAGTCCATGGCCGCGAGGTCGACGCGGTAGCCGGTCGCCGCGATGACGTGGTCGGCGGCGAGCTCGCCCGCGCTCGCGCCGTCCGGGCCGATGAGGTCGAGGACGGGGCGGCCCTGTTCGACCCGGGCCGAGCCGATCCGCGTGCCCTCCGAGACGTGCACCCGGCCGATGAAGCGGTCCCGCAGCCACCAGGCGCCGAGGGGCCCGAGCACGCGCCCCACCAGGAACCGGCGGGCCGGCGCCGGAAGATGGCGGAATCCGTCGGCGTGGTACGAGAACGCGTAGAGCGACCAGGCCCGGCCGAACGGCGTGTCCGGCTTCAGCCGCGACTGCCCGTCCGGCGCCGCACCAAAACGGACCGCACCCTTCCGGCGGGCGACCACCCGTACCGACGCGGCCCCCGCATCGGCCAGCAGCACGGCCGTCTCCAGCGCCGACTGCCCGGCGCCGACGACGACGACCTCGCGCCCCGCGAACGGCGCCAGGTCCCGGTGCTGCGAGCTGTGCGAGACGGGGCCCACGGCGGACGGGCCGTCCGGGACGGCCGCGGCCAGCTCGGGCGGGAGCTGGGCCAGCCCGCTGAGACCGCTGGCGATCACCACCGCCCGGGCGGTGAACTGCTCGCCGGAGTCGAGCTTCAGCTCGAAGTCCGCGGCCCGCCGGTCCACGGACACCACGCGCACCTGCTCCAGCTCCGGCACCAGGCGCTCCTGGAACCACAGGCCGTAGCGCGAGAAGGTCTCGACCGGGATGGTGTCCCAGTCAGATTCGAAGCGCCGCTCGCCGGTCTCCCGGCAGAAGTCGAGCAAGGTGTGCCCGGGTTGCGGGGCGTCGATGCTGGAGGCCGAGGGGGTGGATTTGAGAATCATCCCGGCGGGCATGTTCTCTCGCCAGCTCACCATCGGCGAGCCGAAGACGCGGGTCCCTATCCCGCGGGCCCGCAGATGGGCGGCGGTCGACAGGCCGTACGGGCCGGCCCCGATGACTGCTACGGGAAGTGTCACGAGTCCCCTCCCAGGGCGTTCCTCACTGCTGACTGCTCGTGCTCGTTCGCTCGTTCACTCGTTGCTCGTTGCGCGCTGCTCACTGGTCGGCAAGGGCCCTCGCCCGGATCCCCGGACTGCTGGGTCCGCCCGGCTCACCCGACGTGCCCGGCCCGCTCCGCGACGGACGCGGCGGCCCGCCTGGAGCGCCACATCTGCCACAGATGCCGCACGCCCGGCCGCACGAACCGGGCGAGCATGGTGAAGAACGGCTTCATGTCGTCCCGCGCGACCCAGGCCAGCTCCGTGCTGCTGGGGCGCGCGGGCGCGTGCGGGGTGGTGTAGCCGCTGCGGCGGTACGCGGCGAGCGCGGGCAGGTCGATGTTCTCCACGACGAACCGCCGCCCCGCCGGCTGCTCGCCCTCCGGGACCCTGCGCCCGGTCAGGTCGAGGTGCTGCGCCCGGACGACGTCCACGCCCGTCTCGCTCTCGAAGAGCCGGAACTGCGCGCCCATCCGGGGGTTGAAGTCCAGCAGCTTGTACCGCCCGTCGCGGCGGTCGAAACGCCAGTCCAGGTCGACGATGCCGCTGAAGCCGATCTGCTTGATGAACTGGGCCGTCATGTCCGCCAGTTCGGGATTGTCCACGACGTAGGCGTTGGCGGTCATGCCGGCGTGCGGCGGCCAGGAGCGCACCTTCACGCCCGTGAACATCGCCAGCGGCGTGCTCTCGGCGTCGAAGTACGCGTGGACGATCCAGTCCTCCGCCTGCTCGCGGGGCAGGTACTCCTGGAGGATCACGCCGGGCGCCGGACCCCAGCCCTGCGCCAGCCGCAGCAGCTCGCGCGGCCCGTGGATCCGGGTGGTGCCGTGCACGGCGGGCTTGCGGCGGCGCTCGAAGGCCTCCCGGTTCTTGGCGACGAGGGGGAACCGGGCGCGCTCCGCGAACTCCTCGATCTCCTCGTACGACGCCGGGAACAGGGCCTCCGGCGACGGCACGCCGTGCTCCACGCAAAGCTCGTGCAGCCCCTGCTTGCTCGCCAGCCGTCGCGGCAACTCCCGCTCCACCCGCGGGAAGAGGAAGCTGCCGGACAACTCCGCGGAGTGCTCGGCGACGAGCACCGCGGCCTCTTCGTCGGTGGGGATCAGGACGGCCGGCCGGCCGATCTCGCGGCCGATCCGCAGCAGGCCATCGACCAGCTCGGCGGGCTGCTCGGTGCCCGTCGTCCGCCAGACGAATCCGCCGCGGAGATAGCGGGAGACGGCGGCCGGCGTCCAGCGGTCCTCCGTGATCGCGTACATGGGCACGCCGAGTCTGCCGAGGCTGCGGATCGCGCCCACCCCGCCGTGGTGCAGGGGATAGTCACCGATCTTCACGATCAGCCCTGGAACGGACCGGTCCGCCGCGATGGGCGTGCTCCTGCTCGCCACCAGCATCCCCCTCGGCCCCTCAGCCGCAGCGGCCCCCCACTGTGCTTGGCCCGATTAAGGACGCTACTTCGGAATCGCCGCTTCCAGCAAGGAATTACCGGATATTGCGCGCTCTTTAGTCGAAGGTCGGGCGGTGGTTCGGACAGCGGTTCGGAGGCCGGTCCGCGTGGGCTGCGGGCAGCCGTTCGGGGCGCCTCGCGGGGACGTCCCCGGCCCCCCGCGCAGGGACCCTCCGGACACCCCTTGTCTGGCGGCCATCAGCACGTAATGTGGGCCGCGGGCCCCACCCGGGCCCACCGGCTTCCCGGAGCGTCCAGGAGAGAGCGAGGCAGCGTTCCATGCCCCAGCACAGCCCCCGCGAGCTGCCCGAAGGCGACCCCTTCGGCGCGGACACCCTCCCGTACGGCGTCTTCACCACCGCCGACGCCCCGGACCGGCCCCGCATCGGCGTCCGCTACGGCGAATCCGTCCTCGACGCGGGGGCCGCGGCGGCCGCGCACGGCTCCGCGCACGCCGCCCTGCTGGAGGCCCCGACGCTGAACCCCCTGCTGGCCGCCGGCCGGCCCGTCTGGCGTGCCGTACGCGCCGAGGTCCGCTCCTGGCTGGCCGACGGGCCCTTCCACCCGCTCTCCGAGGTGACGCTGCACCTGCCGTTCGAGGTCGCCGACTACGTCGACTTCTACTCCAGCGAGCACCACGCCACCAACGTCGGCCGCATCTTCCGGCCGAACGACGAGCCGCTCACGCCGAACTGGAAGCACCTGCCGATCGGTTACCACGGCCGCGCCGGCACCGTCGTCGTCAGCGGCACCGACGTCGTGCGCCCCCAGGGCCAGCGCAAGGCCCCCGCCGACGCCCGTCCCTCCTTCGGACCCTCGCGCCGCCTCGACATCGAGGCCGAGGTCGGCTTCGTCGTCGGCACCCCCGCCGACGCGCCCGTGGGCCTCGCGGACTTCCGCGAGCACGTCTTCGGCGTCTGCCTCGTCAACGACTGGTCCGCGCGCGACCTGCAGGCGTGGGAGTACGTGCCCCTCGGCCCGTTCCTCGGCAAGTCCTTCGCCACCTCTGCCTCGGCCTGGATCACCCCGCTCGACGCCTTCGACGAGGCCCGCACGGCGCCGCCGGAGCGCACCCACCCGCTCCTGCCCTACCTCGACGACTCCGCGGCCGAGCCGGGCGGCCTCGACCTGCGCATCGAGGTGAAGATCAACGGCGAGACGGTCTCCCGGCCGCCGTTCTCCGCCATGTACTGGACAGCGGCGCAGCAGCTGGCGCACATGACGGTCAACGGCGCCACCCTGCGCACCGGCGACTTCTACGCCTCCGGCACGGTCAGTGGCCCCGAGCCGGACCAGCTGGGCTGCCTCCTCGAACTGACCGCGGGCAAGGGCCCGTGGCTGGAGGACGGCGACGAGGTCACGATCACGGCCTGGGCGCCCGGCCCCGGCGGGGCGCGGATCGGCCTCGGCGAGGTCACCGGCCGCGTCCTCCCGGCCCGCGACGCGTGATGCCGTGACCGCCGCCGCCCCGCGCCTGACACTCCCCGAGGAGCTGGTGCTGCTCTGCTTCGACCCGGTGAGCGGGCGCAAGCTGATGCGCGCCGGCCACTCCTCGGGGTACGGCGTGGCCGGGGCGGTGCTGGCCGAACTGCGGCTCGCCGGCAGGGTCGTGGAGGCGCGCGGCCGGGTGCAGGTCACGAACCCGCTGCCGCCGGCCGACCCGCTGCTGGCCATGGCGATGGCGAGCCTGCAGCAGCCCGGCAAGGGCGCCGGCGGGCCGCGGACGGCCGGCTGGGTGCGGAGCGCCTCGCGGCACCTCGAAGAGCCGTGGCTGGCCCGGCTCGCGGAGAGGGGTGCGCTACGCCTGGAGACCCGCCGCTTCCTCGGCGTCATCCCGTACCGCCGCGACTCCGTGGGCCCGGTGGACCTGACGACGGCGGCACGGGAGCGCTTCGAGCTGGCCCGGCGCGGGGGCTTCACCGATCCGCGCGACCGCGCGCTCGCCGCGCTGGTGTCCGCCACCGGCATATCGGGGGCGCTCTGCCCCGGCTGGGGCCGCCGGCACCAGCGGCAGGCGATGCACCGGCTCATGCGCGCGGACTGGGTGGCGCGGGCCGTGCACAAGAACCGGATGCGCGACAGCGCGGATTCAGCCGGGGGCGGGGCCGCGGGCTGAGTCACTCGGAGTGCCGGACCGGGGCTGCTAACTTGTCATGCCCTGAACCAGCTTTAAGGAGAGACGTGCGCAAGGCAGTACAGATCACGGGGGCGGCGCTCTGCGCCGCTGTGCTGATGACCGGTTGCAGCAGTTCGAGCGACGGCGGCAAGAAGGACGACAAGCCGGTCGGCGGCGCCACGCCGACCTCCCAGGCCCCGGCGGAGCAGCCGTCCTCGCCGGCCGCGGACGCCGGGCAGCGCGCGACGGCGGCCGGCCTCGCGGGCGGCTGGTCGAACAACGGCAAGCTCACCGACAAGAGCCTCGTCATCCTGTCGTTCGCCCAGAACACGGTGATGGTCAGCGGGAAGACCGCCTGCTCGGGCACGCTCGTCGACACCTCGCAGCCGGCGACGATCACCATCAAGCGCTGCCAGGACGGCAGCACGGACTACAGCACGGGCACCATCAAGGACTTCGACGGCAAGTCCTTCACGGTGGTCTGGGCCTCCGGCAAGCAGGACAAGATGAGCAAGGCCGTCGGCAGCGACGGCAAGCCGACCGGCGTCGCCGGCGGCATCGCGGGCGGCCTGCCCACCATGCCGAAGAGCTGAGCCCCGTACGCGTGCCGCTGCCCGGCAACCGGGGAGGGTTGCCGGGCAGCGGCGCGTGCACGAGACGGGTCCGGGCTTCCGCGCGTACGGAGGGCCCCGCCGGGCGGCGTCACCGCACGAAAACGCCCGCCCGGCCCGCCAGATCGAGGAAGTACTGCGGCGCCACGCCCAGCGCCAGCGTCACCGCGACCCCGATCGCGATCGCCGAGGACGTCAGCGGGCTCGGGACGGCGACCGTCGGCCCGTCCTCCTTCGGCTCGCTGAAGAACATCAGCACGATCACCCGGACGTAGAAGAACGCGGCGATCGCCGAGGACACGACACCGACGATGACCAGCGGCCCCGCCCCGCCCTGCGCCGCCGCCTTGAACACCGCGAACTTCCCCGCGAACCCGCTCGTCAGCGGAATGCCCGCGAAGGCCAGCAGGAACACCGCGAACGTCGCCGCCGTGAGCGGCGAACGGCGGCCCAGCCCCGCCCACTTGGACAGGTGCGTGGCCTCCCCGCCCGCGTCGCGCACCAGCGTCACGACCGAGAACGCGCCGAGCGTGACGAACGAGTACGCGCCCAGGTAGAACAGCACGGACGACACGCCGTCGGGCGACGTCGCGACAACGCCGGCGAGGATGAAGCCGGCGTGGGCGATGGAGGAGTAGGCCAGCAGCCGCTTCACGTCGGTCTGGGTGACGGCCACGATGGCGCCCACCAGCATGGTGACGATCGCGACGCCCCACATCACCGGCCGCCAGTCCCAGCGCAGCCCCGGCAGGACCACGTACAGCAGCCGCAGCAGCGCGCCGAAGCCGGCGACCTTGGTGGCGGCGGCCATGAAGCCGGTGACGGGTGTGGGGGCGCCCTGGTAGACGTCCGGCGTCCACATGTGGAAGGGCACCGCGCCGACCTTGAAGAGCAGGCCCATCAGGACGAGCGCGCCGCCGATCAGCAGCAGGGCGTCGTTGCCGGTGGTGGCGGCGAGGGCCGGGTCGAGCATCCGGACGTTGCCGTTGACGACGTCGGCGATGCCGGAGTACGTGACCGTGCCCGCGTAGCCGTAGAGCAGGGCCACGCCGAAGAGCAGGAAGGCCGAGGAGAAGGCGCCGAGCAGGAAGTACTTGACCGCCGACTCCTGCGACAGGAGCCGCTTGCGGCGGGCCAGCGCGCACAGCACGTACAGCGGGAGGGAGAAGACCTCCAGGGCGACGAAGAGCGTCAGCAGGTCGTCCGCGGCGGGGAAGACGAGCATGCCGCCCACCGCGAAGAGCAGGAGGGGGAACACCTCGGTGGTGGTGAAGCCCGCCCTGACCGCGTCCTGCTCCGCCCGGCCGCCGGGCACGGCGGCGCCCTGGGCGGCGAAGGAGTCGACGGGCCGGCCGTGCGCCGCCGGGTCCAGGCGCCGCTCGGCGAAGGTGAACACCGCGACGAGGGAGACGAGGAGAATGGTGCCCTGCAGGAACAGCGCGGGGCCGTCCACGGCGACGGCGCCCATCGCGGCGGCGTGCGCCTTGCCCGTGCCGTAGCCGCCGGCCGCGAGGGCGACGACGGCGGCGAAGGCCGCGGCCAGCGCGACGCACGTCAGCAGCAGCTGGACGGGGTGGCGGGTGCGCCGTGGGAGGAATGCCTCCACGAGGATGCCGAGCACCGCGGCGCCGAGCACGATCAGCGTCGGGGACAGCTGGGCGTACTCGATGTGCGGTGCCGGGATCTTCTGCGGCGCGTCCGCCGACATCGTCCACAGGCTGTGGACGGATGCTGCGTGGCTCACTTCGCGGCCTCCACATCGTTCACGTCGGGCTTGGGGTCGGCCTGGTGCACCTGCGACATCGTGTGCCGGACCGCCGGGTCGAGGATCTCCGTCACCGGCTTCGGATAGACGCCGAGGAAGAGCAGGAGGGCGATCAGCGGGGCCACGACTGCCAGCTCGCGCGCCCTGAGGTCGGGCATGCCCCGCACCTCCTCCTTCACCGGCCCGGTCATGGTGCGCTGGTAGAGCACGAGGACGTACAGCGCGGCGAGCACGATGCCGAGCGTGGCGATCCCGCCGGCGACCGGATAGCGGCTGAACGTGCCGACGAGGACGAGGAATTCGGAGACGAACGGCGCGAGGCCGGGCAGCGACAGCGTCGCGAGGCCGCCGACGAGGAAGGTGCCGGCGAGGACCGGAGCGACCTTCTGCACGCCGCCGTAGTCCGCGATGAGCCGCGAGCCGCGGCGGGAGATCAGGAAGCCGGCGACGAGCATCAGCGCGGCCGTGGAGACGCCGTGGTTGACCATGTAGAGCGTCGCGCCGCTCTGGCCCTGGCTGGTCATCGCGAAGATGCCGAGCACGATGAAGCCGAAGTGCGAGATCGAGGCGTACGCGACCAGCCGCTTGATGTCCCGCTGCCCGACCGCGAGCAGCGCCCCGTACAGGATGCTGATCAGCGACAGGACGACGATGACGGGGGTGGCCCACTTCGAGGCCTCCGGGAAGAGCTGGAGGCAGAAGCGGAGCATCGCGAACGTGCCGACCTTGTCGACCACGGCGGTGATCAGCACGGCGACGGGGGCGGTGGCCTCGCCCATGGCATTGGGCAGCCAGGTGTGCAGCGGCCACAGCGGGGCCTTCACGGCGAAGGCGAAGAAGAAGCCGAGGAACAGGGCCCGTTCGGTGGTGGTCGCGATGTCGAGCTTGCCGGCGGCGCGGGCCTGGACGATCTCCTGGAGGGAAAAGGTGCCCGTGCCGAGCTGGTCGGCGGTGACCGCGTACAGCCCGATGACGGCGGCCAGCATGATCAGCCCGCCGACGAGGTTGTAGAGGAGGAACTTCACGGCGGCGTACGAGCGCTGGGCCGCCGCGCCCGCCTCGCCGTGCTCGGCCGCGCCGTCCCCGAAGCCGCCGATGAGGAAGTACATCGGGATGAGCATGGCTTCGAAGAAGATGTAGAAGAGGAAGACGTCGGTGGCCTCGAAGGAGATCACCACCATGGCCTCGACCATAAGGATCAGCGCGAAGAAGCCCTGGGTGGGGCGCCACCGCGAGGAACGCGTCTCCAGGGGGTCGGCGTCGTGCCAGCCGGCCAGCATGATGAAGGGGATCAGCAGCGCGGCCAGGGCGATGAGGACCACCGCGATGCCGTCCACGCCCAGTTCGTAGCGGACCCCGAAGTCCGCGATCCAGGCGTGCGACTCGGTGAGCTGGAAGGGACCCTTCGCTCCCCCAGAGCTTGATGCCTGGGAGGTACCCCCAGGGTCGAAGCGCACGAGCTGCACGGCCGCCAGGGCGAGCGTGGCGAGCGAGAAGGCGAGTGCGAGCCACTTGGCGGCGGTGCGCCGCCCGGCCGGCACGGCCGCGGTGGCGACCGCGCCGACCGCGGGGATCGCGGCCGTGAGCGTCAGCAGGGGAAAGGCCATAATCAAACCGCCCTCATCAGCAGGGTGGCGGCGATGAGCACCGCCGCACCGCCGAACATCGAGACCGCGTACGAACGGGCGTAGCCGTTCTGCAGCTTGCGCATCCGGCCCGACAGCCCGCCCACCGAGGCGGCGGTGCCGTTGACGACGCCGTCGACCAGGCTGTGGTCGACGTAGACCAGGCTGCGGGTGAGGTGCTCGCCGCCGCGGACCAGCACGACGTGGTTGAAGTCGTCCTGCAGCAGGTCCCGCCGGGCGGCCCGGGTGAGGAGGCTGCCGCGGGGGGCCGTGACGGGGACGGGCCGGCGCCCGTACTGCGCCCAGGCGATCGCCACGCCGATCACGAGCACGACCATGGTGGCGGCGGTGACGGTGAGGGCGCTGACGGGCGAGTGGCCCTCCTCGTGCCCGGTGACCGGCTCCAGCCACTTCAGGAAGGTGTCGTTGATGCTGAACAGGCCGCCGGCGAAGACCGATCCGAAGGCCAGGACGATCATCGGGACCGTCATGGTGCGGGGCGACTCGTGGGGGTGCGGCATCTCGCCCTCGGCGTCGGGCTGCCACCGCTTCTCCCCGAAGAAGGTCAGCAGCATCACCCGCGTCATGTAGTACGCGGTGATGGCCGCGCCGAGCAGGGCCGCGCCGCCGAGGATCCAGCCCTCGGTGCCGCCCTTGGCGAAGGCCGCCTCGATGATCTTGTCCTTGGAGAAGAAGCCGGACAGCCCCGGGAAGCCGATGATGGCGAGGTAGCCGAGGCCGAAGGTGACGAACGTGACCGGCATGTACGTGCGCAGGCCGCCGTAGCGGCGCATGTCGACCTCGTCGTTCATGCCGTGCATGACGGACCCGGCGCCGAGGAAGAGCCCGGCCTTGAAGAAGCCGTGGGTCACCAGGTGCATGATCGCGAAGACGTAGCCGATCGGCCCCAGGCCGGCGGCCAGGATCATGTACCCGATCTGGGACATGGTGGAGCCGGCCAGGGCCTTCTTGATGTCGTCCTTGGCGCAACCGACGATCGCACCGAAGAGGAGCGTGACCGCGCCGACCGTGACGACCGCCGTCTGCGCGTCCGGCGCCGCGTCGAAGACCGCGCCGGAACGGGTGATCAGATAGACGCCGGCGGTCACCATCGTCGCGGCGTGGATGAGGGCCGAGACCGGCGTCGGGCCCTCCATCGCGTCCCCGAGCCAGGACTGCAGCGGCACCTGGGCGGACTTGCCGCACGCGGCGAGCAGCAGCATCAGCGCCACGGCCGTCAGCTTGCCCTCCCCCGCGTCGGTCGCCCGCGTCAGGACGGGATCGAAGGCGAAGGTGCCGAACGTGGTGAACAGCAGCATGATCGCGATCGACAGCCCCATGTCGCCGACGCGGTTGACCAGGAACGCCTTCTTGGCGGCGGTGGCCGCGCTCGGCTTGTGCTGCCAGAAGCCGATCAGCAGGTACGAGGCGAGGCCGACGCCCTCCCAGCCCACGTACAGGAGCAGGTAGTTGTCGGCGAGGACGAGCAGCAGCATCGCGGCGAGGAAGAGGTTGAGATAGCCGAAGAAGCGCCGCTTGCGCTCGTCGTGGGCCATGTAGCCCACCGAGTACAGGTGGATGAGCGAGCCCACGCCCGTGATCAGCAGGACGAAGGTCATCGACAGCTGGTCGAGGTGGAAGCCGACGTCCGCGCGGAAACCGCCGACGGGCACCCACTGGAAGACCGTGACGTCCAGGGCGCGCTCCTCGCCGCCCTTGCCGAGCATGTCGGCGAAGAGCACCACGCCGAGCGCGAAGGACACGGCCGCGAGCAGGGTGCCCAGCCAGGGCCCGCTCCGGTCGAGCCTGCGCCCGCCGCACAGCAGCACGCCCGCTCCCAGCAGGGGCGCAAGGACGAGCAATCCGATGAGGTTCTCCACGTCAGCGTCCCCTTACAGCTTCAGCAGGCCGGCGTCGTCCACCGAGGCCGAGTGCCGGGAGCGGAAGATCGTCACGATGATGGCGAGGCCCACCACGACCTCGGCCGCGGCCACGACCATCGTGAAGAAGGCGATGATCTGGCCGTCGAGATTGCCGTGCAGCCGGGCGAAGGTGACGAACGCCAGGTTGCAGGCGTTCAGCATCAGCTCGACGCACATGAAGATGACGATCGCGTTCCGCCGGATGAGCACGCCGGCCGCCCCGATGGTGAACAACAGGGCCGCCAGGTAGAGGTAGTTGACCGGGTTCACTTGCCCGCCCCCTTCCCGTTCGCGTCTGCGTCCTCGCTGCGGCCGCGCTCCAGCCATTCGCTGGAGCGCTGCTCCAGGGCCTTGAGGTCCTGCAGGGCCTCGCCCGAGACGTCGCGGACCTGGCCCCGGGCGCGCAGGGTGGGGCTGACGGTCAGGTCGGAGGCGGTGCCGTCGGGCAGGAGGCCCGGGATGTCCACGGCGTTGTGCCGGGCGTAGACGCCCGGGGCGGGGAGCGGGGTGACCTGCTTGCCCTCGCGGACGCGCTGTTCGGCGCGCTCGCGCTGGGTGGCGGCGCGCTCGGTGCGCTCGCGGTGGGTGAGCACCATCGCGCCGACGGCCGCGGTGATCAGCAGGGCGCCGGTGATCTCGAACGCGAACACGTACTTGGTGAAGATGAGGGAGGCGAGGCCCTCCACATTGCCGCCGGCGTTGGCCCGGCCGACGCCGTTCCACTCCTTCAGGGAGGCGTTGGAGATGCCGGCCATGAGCAGGATGCCGAAGCCGAGCACGCACAGCCCGGCCAGCCACCGCTGGCCCTTGATGGTCTCCTTGAGGGAGTCGGCGGCGGTGACGCCCACGAGCATGACAACGAAGAGGAAGAGCATCATGATCGCGCCGGTGTAGACGACGATCTGCACGACACCCAGGAAATAGGCGCCGTTGGCGAGGTAGAACACCGCCAGGACGATCATGGTGCCGGCCAGCGAGAGGGCGCTGTGCACGGCCTTCCTCATCAGGACGGCGCCGAGCGCCCCGAGGACGGCGACGACGGCCAGGATCCAGAACTGGACCGCCTCACCCGTCGAGGTGGTGGAGGCGGCCGAGGCGGCCAGGGAAGGGGCGATCATGCGTCCGCCCCTTCCTCTTCCGGCTTCTCTCCCTTGGAGACGGCGACCTGGCGGACCGTGCCGGGCGCGGCCTCCGTCACCAGCCCGCGGTAGTAGTCCTGTTCGGTCATGCCGGGGAAGATCGCGTGCGGCGCGTCGACCATGCCCTCCTCCAGGCCCGCGAGCAGCTCCTCCTTGGTGTAGATGAGCGACTCGCGGCTGGTGTCGGCCAGTTCGTACTCGTTGGTCATGGTCAGGGCGCGGGTGGGGCACGCCTCGACGCACAGGCCGCACAGGATGCAGCGGAGGTAGTTGATCTGGTAGACGCGGCCGTAGCGCTCGCCCGGCGAATAGCGCTCCTGGTCCTTGTTGTCCGCGCCCTCCACGTAGATGGCGTCGGCGGGGCAGGCCCAGGCGCACAGCTCGCAGCCGATGCACTTCTCCAGGCCGTCCGGGTGCCGGTTGAGCTGGTGGCGGCCGTGGAAGCGGGGGGCCGTGGGCTTCTTGTACTCCGGGTACTGCTCGGTCAGCCGCTTCTTGAACATGGCCTTGAAGGTCACGCCGAAGCCGGCCACGGGATTGCGGGGGGTGTCGCGCGAAGCGTCGCCCGCAGGGTCGGTAGCCACTGCCGTCAGCCCTCCTTTCCGTCACGCACAGTATCGGGCCCACCACTGACAATGAGCTCTCCGTCGCGGCGCGGCCTGCGGCGCGGCACCGGCGGCGGCGTCTGCCCGGGCAGCGGCGGCACGGGGAATCCGCCGCCCGTCGGGTCGAACTCCCGCTCCGGCGCGGCCTCCCCGTCCCCCTGGCCGCGCTCGCCCTTGCGGAAGATGTCCGCGACGAAGGAGAGCAGCAGGACGGCGACGACGGCGCCGCCGACGTACAGCACGATCTGCTGGAAGTCGTAGTTCTCGTTCCGCAGCGCCCGCACCGAGGCGACGAGCATCAGCCACACCATCGAGACCGGGATGAGGACCTTCCACCCCAGCTTCATGAACTGGTCGTAGCGCAGCCGCGGCAGCGTGCCGCGCAGCCAGATGAAGAAGAACAGCAGCAGCTGCAGCTTGATCACGAACCACAGGAGCGGCCACCAGCCGTGGTTCGCGCCCTCCCAGAACGCCGAGACCGGGTACGGGGCCCGCCATCCGCCGAGGAACAGCGTCACGGCCACCGCCGAGACGGTGACCATGTTGACGTACTCGGCCAGCATGAACATCGCGAACTTGATGGAGGAGTACTCGGTGTTGAAGCCGCCGACCAGGTCGCCCTCGGACTCCGGCAGGTCGAACGGCGCCCGGTTGGTCTCCCCCACCATCGCCACGATGTAGATGAGGAAGGACACCGGCAGCAGCAGCACGTACCAGCGGTCGTGCTGGGCCTCCACGATCGCCGAGGTCGACATCGACCCGGAGTAGAGGAAGACGGCGGCGAAGGAGACGCCCATCGCGATCTCGTAGGAGATCATCTGCGCGCACGAGCGCAGGCCGCCCAGCAGCGGGTACGTCGAGCCGGACGACCAGCCCGCGAGCACGATGCCGTAGATGCCGACCGAGGCCGTGGCGAGGATGTAGAGCACGCCGATCGGCAGGTCCGTCAGCTGCATCGTCGTGCGGTGCCCGAAGATGGAGATCTCATTGCCCGCGGGGCCGAAGGGGATCACGGCGATCGCCATGAACGCGGGGACGGCCGCCACGACGGGGGCCAGCAGATAGACCGCCTTGTCCGCCCGCTTGACGATCACGTCCTCTTTCAGCATCAGCTTGATGCCGTCCGCGAGGGACTGCAGCATGCCCCACGGGCCGTGCCGGTTGGGGCCGATCCGCAGCTGCATCCACGCGACGACCTTGCGCTCCCAGACGATCGAGAACAGCACGGTCAGCATGACGAACGCGAAGCAGAAGACCGCCTTGACGACGATCAGCCACCACGGGTCCCGGCCGAACACCGACAGGTCCCCGGCGGCCAGCTCGCTCAGGCTGTAAGCCTCCACAGTCTTCACTACCGCGCCTCCGGTGTCCCGGTCCCGGTGCCCTCACCGGAATCCGCCCCGATCCGTACGAGCTCGCCGGGGCGCGCCCCCGTGTCCCCGGCGACACCACCGCCCGCCGAGTTCAGCGGCAGCCACACCACGCGGTCCGGCATGGCCGTCACGCACAGCGGCAGCCGTACCGTTCCGGCCGGGCCCGTCACCGCCAGCACCTCTCCGTCGCGCACGCCCGCCTCGGCGGCGGTCGCGGGCGACAGGCGGGCGAGCGCCGCGTGCCGCGTGCCGGCGAGGGCGTCGTCACCGTCCTGCAGGCGCCCCTGGTCCAGCAGCATCCGGTGGCCCGCGAGGACCGCCTCGCCCGCGGCCGGCCGCGGCAGCGGCCCGGCGGTCTCCGCCGGGTCCGCGGCGTGCTCCCCGTCCCAGGGGCCGAGGCGGCGCAGCTCCGCGCGCACGGCGTCGGTGTCGGGCAGGCCGAGGCCGATGCCCATGGCGTCGGCCAGCATGTGCAGCACGCGGGCGTCCGCGGGCACGTGGCGGCGCGGCAGCTGGTCGGGCTTGATCGCGACCTCGAACGGGCGGGCCCGGCCCTCCCAGTTGAGGAACGTGCCCGCCTTCTCCGCGACGGCCGCCACCGGCAGGACGACGTCCGCACGGTCCGACACCTCGCTCGGCCGCTGCTCCAGGCTGACCAGAAAGCCGACGGCGTCCAGGGCCTCCCGCGCGCGGGCCGGGTCGGGCAGGTCCGCGACCTCGACGCCGCCCACCAGCAGGGCACCCAGCTCGCCCCGCGCGGCCGCCTCCACGATCTGGCCGGTGTCCCGGCCCGGGCTGCGCGGCAGGCCGGACACGCCCCAGGCGGCCGCGGTCTCCTCGCGCGCCCGCGGGTCGGTGGCCGGGCGGCCGCCGGGCAGCAGCCCCGGCAGGGCCCCCGCCTCGACCGCGCCGCGCTCGCCGGCCCGGCGCGGGATCCACACCAGCTGCGCGCCGGTCGCCGAAGCCGCGGCAACGGCGGCCGTCAGGGCACCGGGCACGCCCGCGAGCCGCTCACCGACGACGATCACCGACCCGCCGGCGCGCAGGGCTTCGGCCGCGGCCTGCCCTCCGTCGTCCAGGCCCGTGCCGTCGGCCAGCGCCCGCAGCCACATGGTCTCGGTGCCCGGCGCGGCCGGCAGCAGCGTGCCCCCGGCCTTCTCCAGGCCGCGGGTGGCGTGCGTGGCGAGCGCGAAGACGCGCTGCCCGTGCTTGCGCCAGGCCTTGCGCAGCCGCAGGAAGACGCCGGGCGCCTCCTCCTCCGCCTCGAAGCCCACCAGCAGCACCGCCGGGGCCTTCTCCAGCGCCGCGTACGTCAGCCCGCCGCCGTCGAGATCCCGGCCCCTGCCCGCCACGCGGGCGGCCAGGAAGTCGGCCTCCTCACCGCTGTGCACCCGGGCCCGGAAGTCGACGTCGTGCGTGTCGAGCGCCACGCGCGTGAACTTGGCGTACGCGTACGCGTCCTCGACCGTCAGCCGGCCGCCGGTCAGGACGCCCGCCCTGCCGCGCGCCGCCGCCAGCCCGCGCCCCGCGGCCTCCAGCGCCTCCGGCCAGCTCGCGGGCTCCAGCACACCCTCCGCGTTCCGCACCAGCGGGTGGGTGAAGCGCTCCGGCCGCTGCGCGTAGCGGAACGCGAAGCGGCCCTTGTCGCACACCCATTCCTCGTTGACCTCGGGGTCGTCGGCGGCCATGCGGCGCATCACCTTGCCGCGCCGGTGGTCCGTGCGCAGCGCGCAGCCGCCCGCGCAGTGCTCGCACACCGTCGGCGACGACACCAGGTCGAAGGGGCGCGAGCGGAAGCGGTACGCCGCCGACGTCAGCGCCCCCACCGGGCAGATCTGGATGGTGTTGCCCGAGAAGTACGACTCGAAGGGCACTCCCTCGCCTGTGCCGACCTGCTGCAGCGCGCCGCGCTCCAGCAGCTCGATCATCGGGTCGCCCGCGATCTGCTGCGAGAAACGAGTGCAGCGCGCACACAGCACGCACCGCTCGCGGTCCAGCAGCACCTGCGGGGAGATCGGCACCGGCTTCTCGAAGGTCCGCTTGCGGCCCTCGAAGCGGCTGTCCGCCTGCCCCGCCGTCATCGCCTGGTTCTGCAGGGGGCACTCGCCGCCCTTGTCGCAGACCGGGCAGTCCAGCGGGTGGTTGATCAGCAGCAGCTCCATCACGCCGCGCTGCGCCTTCTCCGCGACGGGCGAGGTCAGCTGCGTCCGGACGACCATGCCGTCGGTGCAGGTGATGGTGCAGGACGCCATCGGCTTGCGCTGGCCCTCCACCTCCACGATGCACTGCCGGCAGGCGCCGGCCGGATCGAGCAGCGGGTGGTCGCAGAAGCGGGGGATCTCGATGCCCAGCAGCTCCGCGGCGCGGATGACCAGCGTCCCCTTGGGGACGGAGATCGCGGCGCCGTCGATGGTGAGGGAGACGAGGTCCTCCGGCGGCGGCTTCGCGCCCCCTCCTCCGGAGGGGGCAGACGTCGTGACCGTCACGCGTTCACCTCCAGGGGGAAGTTCTGCGGGCCGTCGGCCCACAGGGTCGACTTCGACGGGTCGAAGGGGCAGCCCTTGCCCGTGATGTGCTGCTCGTACTCCGCGCGGAAGTGCTGCAGCGAGGAGAGGATGGGCGCCGCGGCGCCGTCGCCGAGGGCGCAGAACGACTTGCCGTTGATGTTGTCGGAGATGTCGGCGAGCTTGTCGAGGTCGGCCTTGCGGCCCTTGCCGGCCTCGATGTCGCGCAGCAGCTGGACGAGCCAGTACGTGCCCTCGCGGCAGGGCGTGCACTTGCCGCACGACTCGTGCGCGTAGAACTCCGTCCAGCGGGTGACCGCGCGCACCACGCACGTCGTCTCATCGAAGCACTGCAGCGACTTGGTGCCCAGCAGCGAGCCGGCCGCGCCCACGCTGTCGAAGTCCAGCGGCACGTCGAGGTGTTCGGCGGTGAACATGGGGCTGGAGGAGCCGCCCGGCGTCCAGAACTTCAGCCGGTGGCCGGGCCGCATGCCGCCGCTCATGTCGAGCAGCTGGCGCAGCGTGATGCCCATGGGCCCCTCGTACTGGCCGGGGTTCACGACGTGCCCGGAGAGCGAATAGAGCGTGAAGCCGGGGCACTTGTCGGTGCCCATCGAGCGGAACCACTCCTTGCCCCGGTGGAGGATCGCGGGAACCGACGCGATGGACTCCACGTTGTTCACGACAGTGGGGCAGGCGTAGAGGCCGGCGACCGCGGGGAAGGGGGGCCGGAGCCGGGGCTGGCCGCGGCGGCCTTCGAGCGAGTCGAGGAGGGCGGTCTCCTCGCCGCAGATGTACGCGCCCGCGCCCGCGTGCACGGTCAGCTCCAGGTCCAGCCCGGAGCCGAGGACGTTCGTGCCGAGGTAGCCCGCGGCGTAGGCCTCGCGCACGGCCTCGTGCAGCCGGCGCAGCACGGGGACGACCTCGCCGCGCAGGTAGATGAAGGCCCGGTTCGAGCGGATCGCGTGGCAGGCGATCACGATGCCCTCGATGAGGGTGTGCGGCGCGGCGAAGAGCAGCGGGATGTCCTTGCAGGCGCCCGGCTCGGACTCGTCCGCGTTGACCACGAGGTAGTGCGGCTTGCCGTCGCCCTGCGGGATGAACTGCCACTTCATGCCCGTCGGGAAGCCCGCGCCGCCGCGGCCGCGCAGGCCCGAGTCCTTCACGTAGGCGATCACGTCGTCGGGGGCCATCGCGAGGGCCTTGCGCGCGCCCTGGTAGCCGTCGTGGCGCAGGTAGGTCTCCAGCGTCCAGGAGCGCGGCTCGTCCCAGAACGCGGAGAGCACGGGGGCGAGCAGCTTCTCCGGGCTCGTCTCCCCCATCGTTGGTGCCATGGTCATCCCTCCCCCTCCTCGCTGACCGGGCCCGCGGGGTGGTCGGGGTCCGAGGCGGACGTCTCGTGCGGCGCGTCGTGGGAGCTGAGGTGCTCTCCGGGGTGTCCGGGCCCGCCGTCGGCCGGGGGCGCACCGCGCGGCGGCCCCACCCGCGCCGCCGCGCCGGGCCGCTCGCCCTTGGCCAGCCGCAGCCCCGCCAGGGAGGCCGGGCCCGCACCGCCGCTCGCCTCGACCGCGCCCGGGCGGGAGTCGGGGAAGCCGGCGAGGATCCGGGAGGTCTCCCGGAAGGTGCAGAGCGGGGCGCCGCGGGTCGGCGCGGCGGGGCGGCCCGCGCGCAGGTCGTCGACGAGGGCCTTGGCGCTCTCGACGGTCTGGTTGTCGAAGAACTCCCAGTTGACCATCACGACGGGCGCGAAGTCGCAGGCGGCGTTGCACTCGACGTGCTCAAGGGTGATCTTGCCGTCGGGGGTGGTGCCGCCGTTGTCGACGCCGAGGTGCCGGCGCAGGCCCTCGAAGATCGCGTCGCCGCCCATGACCGCGCACAGGGTGTTGGTGCACACCCCCACCTGGTACTCGCCGCCCGGCTCGCGCCGGTACATCGTGTAGAAGGTGGCGACCGCCGTGACCTCGGCGATGGTCAGGCCGAGCGTCTCGGCGCAGAAGCGCAGGCCGGTCCGGGTGACGTGCCCCTCCTCGGCCTGGACGAGGTGGAGCAGCGGCAGCAGGGCGCTCCGGCTGTCGGGATAGCGGTCGATCACCTCCTTGGCATCGGCCGCCAGCCGTTCCCGTACCTCCGCGGGATAGTCCGGCGCGGGGAGCGAAGGCATCCCCAGCTGTACGTCATGTGTCACGGCGCCTCCCTGGTCGCTTCTCCGCCCGCGCGGCGCAGAGGTGCGGGATTCGTCTTCGTCCGCGGCCCGGCGGCCGCGCGTGCGACGCTCACCTATCGACGCCTCCCATCACGGGATCGATGGACGCCACCGCGACGATCACGTCGGCCACCTGGCCGCCCTCGCACATCGCCGCCATGGACTGCAGGTTGGTGAAGGACGGATCGCGGAAGTGGACGCGGTACGGGCGGGTGCCGCCGTCGCTGACGACGTGCACGCCCAGCTCGCCCTTGGGCGACTCGACCGCGGCGTAGACCTGGCCGGGTGGCACCCGGAAGCCCTCCGTGACCAGCTTGAAGTGGTGGATCAGGGCCTCCATGGAGGTGCCCATGATCTTCTTGATGTGGTCGAGGGAGTTGCCGAGGCCGTCGGGGCCGAGGGCCAGCTGCGCGGGCCAGGCGATCTTCTTGTCCGCGACCATGACCGGGCCGGGCGCCAGCCGGTCCAGGCACTGCTCGACGATCCGCAGGGACTGGTGCATCTCCTCGATGCGGATGAGGAAGCGCCCGTACGCGTCGCAGCTGTCGGCGGTCGGCACCTCGAAGTCGTAGGTGTCGTAGCCGCAGTACGGCTGGGACTTGCGCAGGTCGTGCGGGAGACCGGTGGCGCGCAGGATGGGGCCGGTCGCGCCGAGGGCCATGCAGCCGGCCAGGTCGAGGTGGCCGATGCCCTGGAGGCGGCCTTTGAAGATGGGGTTGCCGGTGGCGAGCTTGTCGTACTCCGGCAGGTTCTTGCGCATCTTCTTCACGAAGGCGCGCACCGCGTCGACGGCGCCGGGCGGCAGGTCCTGCGCGAGGCCGCCGGGGCGGACGTAGGCGTGGTTCATGCGCAGGCCGGTGATCAGCTCGTAGACGTCGAGGACGAGCTCGCGGTCCCGGAAGCCGTAGATCATGATCGTGGTGGCGCCGAGCTCCATGCCGCCGGTGGCGATGGCCACCAGATGCGAGGAGATTCGGTTCAGCTCCATCAGCAGGACGCGGATGACCGTGGCGCGGTCGGGGATCTGCTCCTCGATGCCCAGCAGCCTCTCCACGCCCAGGCAGTACGCCGTCTCGTTGAAGAACGGCGTCAGGTAGTCCATGCGCGTGACGAAGGTGGTGCCCTGCGTCCACGTCCGGTATTCGAGGTTCTTCTCGATGCCGGTGTGGAGGTAGCCGATGCCGCAGCGGGCCTCGGTGACGGTCTCGCCGTCGATCTCCAGGATCAGGCGGAGCACTCCGTGGGTGGACGGGTGCTGCGGGCCCATGTTGACGATGATGCGCTCGTCGTCGGCCTGTTTCGCGGCTGCCGCCACCTCGTCCCAGTCGCCGCCGGTGACGGTGTAGACGGTGCCTTCCGTGGTCTCGCGCGGGCTTGCCTGTGATGCGCTCATCAGCTGTACGACCTCCGCTCGTCCGGAGCCGGGATCCGGGCGCCCTTGTACTCGACGGGGATGCCGCCGAGGGGGTAGTCCTTGCGCTGCGGGAAGCCCTGCCAGTCGTCCGGCATCATGATCCGCGTGAGCGCGGGGTGGCCGTCGAAGACGAGGCCGAAGAAGTCGTAGGCCTCGCGCTCGTGCCAGTCGTTGGTGGGGTAGACGTCCACGATCGACGGCAGGTGCGGGTCACTGTCGGGGACGCTCACCTCCAGCCGGATCAGCCGGTTGTGGGTGATCGAGCGCAGGTGGTAGACCGCGTGCAGCTCGCGGCCCACGTCGTGAAGAGATGCAGTGCCGGGGAAGTGCACTCCGCTCACGCCCGTGCACAGCTCGAAGCGGAGCGCGGGGTCGTCGCGGAGGGTGCGGGCCACGCGCGGGAGGTGCTCGCGGGCGATGTGGAACGTGAGCTCGCCGCGGTCGACGACGGTCTTCTCGATGACGCTCTCCGGGAGGAGGCCCTGTTCCTCCAGGGCGCCCTCCAGCTCGTCCGCCACCTCGTCGAAGTACCCGCCGTAGGGGCGGGTGGCCTCGCCCGGCAGCCGGACGGTGCGCACCAGGCCGCCGTAGCCGGAGGTGTCGCCGCCGTTGCGGGCGCCGAACATGCCGCGCTGGACGCGGATGGCCTCGCCGTGCTCGCCCCGCTGGCCCGGGAGGTTCTGGGCGTTCAGGTCCTTGTCGGGGTTCACGCCGCCCGCGTTCGGCTCGCCCCCGCCGGCCGTGGGTCCGCTCATCGCAGCAGCCCCTTCATCTCGATCAGAGGCAGGGCCTTCAGGGCGGCGTCCTCCGCCTCGCGCTCGGCCTTCTCGCGGTGCGGCCCGAGCTTCTCGCCCTGGATCTTCTTGTGCAGCTTCAAGATCGCGTCCATCAGCATCTCGGGGCGCGGCGGGCAGCCGGGCAGATAGATGTCCACCGGCACGATGTGGTCGACGCCCTGGACGATCGCGTAGTTGTTGAACATGCCTCCGCTGGAGGCGCAGACACCCATGGAGATCACCCACTTGGGGTTGGGCATCTGGTCGTAGACCTGGCGCAGGACGGGGGCCATCTTCTGGCTGACCCGGCCGGCGACGATCATCAGATCGGCCTGGCGGGGCGAGCCGCGGAAGACCTCCATGCCGAAGCGGGCCAGGTCGTAGCGGCCGGCGCCGGTGGTCATCATCTCGATGGCGCAGCAGGCCAGGCCGAAGGTCGCCGGGAAGACGGACGACTTGCGGACCCAGCCGGCGGCCTGTTCGACGGTGGTCAGCGCGAAGCCGCTGGGCAGCTTCTCCTCGAGTCCCATGTGGTGCCCCCTAGTCCCATTCCAGGCCGCCGCGGCGCCAGACGTAGGCGTAGGCGACGAAGACGGTGAGCACGAAGAGCAGCATCTCCACGAGCCCGAACAGACCCAGGGCGTCGAAGGTGACGGCCCAGGGGTAGAGGAAGACGATCTCGATGTCGAAGACGATGAAGAGCATCGCCGTCAGGTAGTACTTGATCGGGAAGCGCCCGCCGCCCGCGGGCTGCGGGGTGGGCTCGATACCGCACTCGTAGGCCTCGAGCTTGGCGCGGTTGTACCTCTTGGGCCCGACGATCGAGGCCATGACCACGGAGAAGATCGCGAAGCCTGCCCCGAGGGCTCCCAGTACGAGGATGGGCGCGTAGGCGTTCACCGCTCCTCGCTCCTTCCAGTCGACGCTGACTGCCGGCTCAACCAACCCGGCCGGGCGGACCGCCCCTGCGGGCCACCGGAGATCACCGCGAAGATCACCGATATGTGAGGCAGTTCACAAGCCCGGGTCGATTGCATCCTATGCCCGTCGGTCTGTGATCTGCGACACGGGGTACACACCCGCGTTTGTGATCTCCACCACCTGACGAACGATCATCAAGTCGGATGAGCGGCGATCTTCATACATGAAGCACACAAGTGATCACCAGGGGTGACATTCGGACGCCCGAGGCCTGGTCGGAGGGGCTGCTCACTATCAAGGGGTGTGCCGCACACACAAATTGGTATGTGCCGCCGTCAACTGATATGGACCGGCCGCCCACTGACCCGGCGTCGCCCGCGGCGCGCCGCCGGCGCCTTCGTTCACGAGGACCCGTACGGGGGTGGCCGGGACGTGAGCTGCGCCACGCGACAGGAGGTTCGGGGGCCGGATTTCATGGGTAGCCTCGACACGTGAACCGTGATGGTGATATGACCATCGCCGATCATGACCGGTGGCCAAAACCCCATGCTGAGGCGGCCGATAGGGGTTCATGGGCGATCCGCCGCCGTGATGTTCCCGTGATCAAATGCCCGAATTCTGGGCGCGTGCACGTCAATTGTGACGCACGTCACCTTTATTGAACTCAACCTGCGCGGACTGATAGTCCGTTGTCCCATGTCCCCCAACGCGCACATAACCAGCCACCGGAAGCCCCGTCGTACGGCCACCCAGTCGTGGGTCGTCCGCACTGGTGTTGCCGGTGGCGTCCTCAGCACCCTGGCCGTGGCCGGCGCCGGTTCCGCCACCGCCGCCGAGAAGCCCGTCGAGGCGACCGTCGAGATGCCCGCGGTCAACGCGGCCCTGGCCACGTCCATCGCGCAGAGCGCGGCGGCCACCCAGCAGACGTCCTTCGACTTCCAGGACCGCGCGCAGCAGGACGAGGCGACCAGCAAGGTCGAGGCCGCCGCCAAGAAGGCCGCCGACGAGGCCGAGCGCAAGGCGGAGGCGGAGCGCAAGGCCGCCGCCGCCAAGGAGAAGCGCGAGAAGGAGGAGGCCGACCGCGCCTCCCGTGCCACCGAGCGCAAGAGCCTCAGCACCAAGTCCGCCGCCCAGACCTCCGAGGACGCGGCCACGGCCGCCTCGTCCTCCTCGAAGGGCGCCACCGGCTCCACCTCCACCCTGGTGTCCTTCCTGGAGGCCCAGCTCGGCAAGGCGTACGTGATGGGCTCCACCGGCCCGTCCTCCTACGACTGCTCCGGCCTGGTCCAGGCGGCCTACAACCAGATCGGCATCAGCCTGCCGCGCGTCTCGCAGGACCAGTCGACGGCCGGCACCCAGGTCTCGCTGAGCAACCTGCAGGTCGGCGACATCCTGTACTGGGGCTCCGCGGGCAGCGCGTACCACGTGGCCGTGTACGTCGGCGGCGGCAAGTTCATCGGCGCGCAGAACCCGAGCACGGGCATCGTCGAGCGCAACATGAACTACGACCCGCCCACCGGCGCGGTCCGCGTCCTGTAACCCAGGGCTCCGCAGACGTACGAAGGGCCGCCGTCCCACCGCTCGGGACGGCGGCCCTTCGGCATGCCCGCCGGCGGCCGTGTCCCCCGCACGGCCCGCGGCGCGGCTGCCGGCCGGACGCCCTGCGACCCCCGTCGCCCACAGGACGCGACCCCGGCCTCCCCCGTACCGGAACGGGAGCTCCGAGCCGCTGGAGAAGCGCCCGTCCCGGTATGTGAAGTCTGCAAGCACCGTCACCGGCGGGACAAAGCCCTTCGGCGGGGGCCGAATCCGGACGCGCGCGGGGTCCTGAGCGAATCCGCGCGAAGCTCTGCGCGGAGGTTCCCCGCGCAGGTGCCCCCGCGCTACCGTCGGTCGTCGTGCTCCGCATCCACTTCGGCCCGGACGACCTCGGCAGGGTGCGCCTCACGCCCGGCCCGGACCCCCTGGCGGAGGCGGCGCTGAGCCTGCCCGTACTGCAGAACCGCTGGATGGGCGGGATCGCCCTCGACGGCTGGCGGCACCGCACCCAGCGCGGCCTGAGCCCCCTCATGCGGCCCCTGCTGGAGCTCGCCCCGGCGGGCATGGGCGAGTACCTCCCGGAGGCGTTCCTGCACGCCGAGGACGGCGCCACCACGCTCGGGGAGAGCCTGGAGTCCGTGTGGGCCCTGCCGCAGAAGGTCTGGACGGCCGAGCTGGAGTGCGCGCTGGACCACCGCCCCGTGCCGCAGTGGTTCGGCGACCTGCACACCGCCGACCGGCCGGCCGCCCGCACCGTCGACCAGGCCTTCCGCTCGTACTACGACACGGCCCTCGCGCCCTACTGGTCGCAGGTGACCGCCTGCGTGCAGGCCGACCGCACGCGCCGCATCCGCACCGCCGCGGAGCAGGGCGTCGAGCACCTCCTGGCCACCCTGCACCCCACGGTGCACTGGGAGTCGCCCGTGCTGCACGTGCCCTGCATGCACAACGAGGGCTTCCACCGGGACTTCCACGACGTGCACCTGGCGGGCCGGGGCCTGACCCTCACGCCCTCGTTCTTCTGGCCGCACCCCACGGCGCGGGCCCACAGCGCGGACGACGAGGCGCCCATCGACCTCTGCTATCCCGTCGCCCTCGACCTCACCGCCTACCAGACGGTGCTCACCGGCCCCGCCGGGCGCGGCACCGGCGACCTCGTGCGGCTGACCGCACTGCTCGGGCGCACCCGCGCCCGCGTGCTGGACGCGGTCGCGGACGGCGGCAGCACCGCGCAGCTCGCCCGCCGCGCCGGGATCTCCCCGGCCTCGGCGAGCGAGCACGCGACCGTCCTGCGGGAGGCGGGCCTCCTCACCACGCGCCGCACGGGGCCGTCCGTGCGGCACACGCTGACGCCGCTGGGGCTGGCGCTGCTGAACGGAGTGACGTAGTTATCCCCAGGGGCCCTGCCCCTGGTGTCCCGGGTGCCCCGTTCCTGGAAGTCACCCGAAGGACGGACCGTTCCTCCGCCGGAAGGTACGCCACCCGGCGATCCGCCGTAAGCGCCACAGCGCACGGATGCGCCGCGGGTCGGCGGGCGACGCGAGCACGCCCACGCAGTCGGCGAGTTCGTGCACCGGACGCTGGATGGGCAGCGCGAGGTAGACGCTCGTGGCTCGTCGGCGGCCGTCCCACATGCGGGAAACGCCGGTGTAGAGCGCCATCCGACGGATGATCTCCAGCCGGGGCGCGGCGGCGAGGTCCCTCGGCGTCAAGTGGTACAGGTTGCGCGAAGGGCCGTCGCTGTCCTCGATCACGAAGGCCACGTACGTACGGTGCAGGCGGACAGTCACGGTGACCGTCGGGTGCCCGGGGGTCTCGGCGAGGACGTAGGCGATGGCGTCGGATACACAGACGCGCGCGTCCTCGATCACTGCGGGGTGAGCGCGCAGGATCGCTTGCAAAGCGTCGCGTGCGACCCGGATCGCCGTTTCGGTGGCCGGCACGGCGATGCGGTAGAGCTCACCCTGGTCGTCCGTTGTGGTGCGGGGACTGCTGAGCATGGCTGTACGCATGGGGCGTCTCCCATCGGTTGTAGCCGCGCACCTCACGCCGTCCGTGGCTCGGCCGCCCCCCGGAGTGCCCGTCAACAGGCATGCAGGCGGCTGCACTTCGGGTCTTCCCGACGCGCTGCGCGGTGCTGTCAGGACCATAGGGCCCACCTGTGGGACGGCGCAACAGTGGTACGCCGGGCCCAAGAGTTGGGAGCGTGGCACAGTAGGCGGCACACTCGGACCGACGAGGGAGAGGGAGGGGCGATGCCGCCGAGGAGTTACCCAACCGCGCGGCAGCGGCGACTTGGGGCTGAGCTGCGCAAGCTGCGCGAAAAGGCGGGCATGTCCGGCAGCAAGGTCGCCGCTTTTCTGGGCGGTGAGCGTGCGCAGGTGAGCCACATCGAATCCGGCCGATACGGCATCAGCGCGGAGAGAGTCCGACGTTTGGCTGCCTACTACTCCGCAGCAGACAAACACCTCATTGACGCACTCGCAGCCATGGCGGATGAGCGCAGTAAGGGTTGGTGGGAGGAGTACCGGGGGATACTGTCGCCGGGATTCCTTTACCTGTCTGAGCTTGAGCACCACGCAACGTACCTGCGGGACGTGCAGATGCTGCACATCCCGGGAATCTTCCAGACCGCCGAGTACGCGCGCGAGGTGATGTCGAATAGCATCTCTTCAATGCCCGCTCTGCCTGCAGCCGAGCTTAACGCCAGGGTTGCGCATCGACTGAGGCGTCGAGAAATCTTCGACAGGCCGGCGCCGCCGAAGTTTGAGGCGTTCATCCACGAGGCTGCACTGCGCATGCGCTACTGCGAGCCTGAGACCATGCGGGAACAGCTGGACTTCCTGAGCGACATGTCGGATTTCCCGACCGCCACGGTTCGCGTGATCCCGTTCGAGAAGCGGATCACCAGCTCGGTTCATTCACTGCTGTACACAGGCGGGCCGATTCCACAGCTCGACACGGTGCAGATCGATAGCGCGTTTGCTGCCGGGTTCCTGGACGCAGAGGCTCAGCTGTCACGCTACCGAGCCCTGTTGAATTCCGTGGCGGATATAGCGCTCGACCCCGACGAATCGAGCAAGTTCATCCGACGCATCACAAAGGAACTGTGAGCGAAGAATTATGACCGGCGAACTCATATGGCAGAAGTCCTCATTCTCTGGTGGGGATAATAACCAATCCTGCGTCGAAGTCGCGCACGCTTCCCACTTGATCGCGATCAGGGAAAGCGACATCCCGAACGACATCATCATGACGACCGCGGCACACCTCCGCTCGCTGATCAGAGGCGTCAAGTCAGGTCGCCTCGATGACCTGATCTAGCGATCAGCCACGGCGCACGCCCCCCATCGATGCAGGTGGGGGGCTTTTGGCATATGCGGGCCCAACGTAGGGACTTGAACCTCAAGGGTCGGACTCCTGCCCCACCCTTGCACCCGGCGAGATGGCAGCGCTACGTTCTGCCCTGCACCACCGCGCCGGGCGAATGACAGGCGAGACCGCGTCCGGCGGACGATGTAACTCCCGTACTACACCGGAGCGTTCGGGAGTTCCCCCCACGCGAGGAGCGCACAGACCTCATGGCACAGGGATTCGGGCAGATCTCGACACGGCGACTCGTTGGACTGGCGCTGGTCACCAATGCAACGGGGCAGCTGCTCATGGTGAATCGCCCCACCGGAGCGCTCGAACTGCCCGGTGGCGAAGCGATCCTGGAAGAGCCCGCAGTGCGGTCGGCCGCTTACCATCTGCGCCGCCTCGGCCTGGCCAAGCAGCCCGGCCCCATTCTGGCCGTCGACCACATGGAAGCGCTCCCCCTCGGCGTCGCCGGAGACACTCTGACCGTGGTCTTTCACTGCGGCACACTGACCCCCGCCGAGGTCAGCTCTCTCAACGACGTCACGCTGCCCGACGACGTGAAGTCCTGCGCGTTCGTAGACCCGACGTACTTTCATCCGGGCATTGCCCGCTACCACCGGAGATGTCTCGAGGCTGCCGTCTCCAGCCTCAACTGCGGCACCGGCACGCCCTACCTCCGTAACGGACTCCGGATCAACGCGCAGCTTCCCGTACTGACCTGATCTTCTCCGCACCGGGCGGTCGCGGGGGACCGCCTGGAGGCACGTCCCACCACACCCAGCCGAGCCATCAGGGCGGGCCATCAGCCGCAGGAGGCACATCAATGCCCTCCGTCATGCAGGCACCATCTCCCACCGTCTCCGTTGTCCAGTCGGTCGAGTGCGAGCTCACCGAGGTCTGCAACTTGCGTTGCGGTCACTACTGCACCCTCTCCGGCCCCACCATGTCGCACGGCTCGATGACCCTCGCCGACTGGCAGCGCGTCGTCGACGACATCGACGCCCTCGGCATCCCGACCGTGCAGTTCATCGGCGGTGAGCCGACGCGATCCCCCCACCTGCCCACCCTGATCAAGTACGCCCTCGACCGCCGCCTCGCCGTCGAGGTGTACTCGAACCTCACCCACATCCGACCCGGCCTTTGGAAGCTGTTCACCCGCAAGGGCGTCCACCTGGCCACGTCGTACTACAGCGACAATCCGGCCGAGCACGACAAGATCACAGAGTCCCCCGGAAGCCACGCGCGCACCCGCGCCAACATCGTCAAGGCACTCGAACTCGGCATCCCGCTACGGGCCGGCCTGGTCGAAATCCTCGACGGCCAACGTGTCCAGCAGGCCGAGGCCGAACTGCGCGCCCTCGGCGTGAAGCACACCCGCATCGACCACGTCCGCAAAGTCGGCCGCGCCGCGACCCCGGACACGCCCACACCGGCCATGAGCGAGCTGTGCGGCCGGTGCTTCCGCCAACGCGCCGCGATCTCGCCCGACGGGTACGTGTACGGCTGCATCCTGTCGCGCCACCTTGTCGCCGGCAACGTGAAGTCCGGCGGACTCGCGAAGGTGCTCACCGGCCCTGAGTGGGCAGAGATCACTGAAAGTGTGCCCATCCGGCGCAACGCCTGCACCCCGGACGACAGCGGCGATTGCGACCCCGCCAACACCGAGGCATGCCTGCCGGGTTTCCCCGGTGGCGACGACGACGGCGACGGCTCATAGGAGACGGACCGAATGAACTGGGAACCACGCGCCGCGGCACTCGCCGAGCGCGTCACCCACCGCTCATCACGGTGGCGCGCTCCTGTGGCGCGGACGCCCCGGCATCAGCTCGCACCACGGTGGTGGGAGCGCAGCCCCGACGGCTGGACGCTTCGAGACGGGCCCTCGGATGAGGCGCGATGGCTCGACGCCGCATACAGCGACAAGACCATCGTGACCCGGGTGAGCGGGCTGCACGCCGACCGCGCCGCCACTGACGACCGCCCGGCCGGCCTGCCGACGTCGTCCTCGACCCTGCCGAGCCTGAACGTCAGCATGCTTCAGCACGCCAGGCTCGGCGACGGCGACACCCTCGGGCACATCGGCACCGGCCCCGGCTACGCCGACGCCCTCGCCTGTCACCGCCTCGGGGACAGACAGGTCACCACCGTGGACGTCGACCCGTACCTCGCCGAAGCCGCGCGCGCACGCCTCGATGAGATGGGGCTGCACCCCACCGTCGTGAGCATGGACGCAACCGGCTGTCTGCCCGACATGTTCGACCGGATCGTCGCTACGGTCGCCGTCCGGCCGATCCCCGCGAGCTGGCTCGCCGCGCTGAACCCCGGCGGCCGGCTGGTGACCACGATCGCCGGAACATCACTCCTGATCACCGCTGAAAAAAACGACGAGGGCGGGGCGACAGGGCGCGTCGAGTGGGACCGGGCCGGCTTCATGCACACCCGCCACGGCGCCGACTATCCGCCACGCCTCGCCGCCCTGCTCGCCACTGCCCGCGAGCATGACGGCGACGCGATCGGCACCGGTCGTTACCCGGTCGTTCATGTGACCGAAGCATGGGATCTGGCGTCGATGCTGGACATCATGGTCCCCGGCATCGAGCACGAATACAGTGAGGACGACGAACAGCGCGTCGCCGTCATGGCGCATGCCGACGGGTCATGGGCACGAGCGACCGCTCGCACCGACGAGCCCCCCAGGGTCCATCAGGGCGGCCCGCGCCGTCTGTGGGACGCCCTCGACGACATCCGTACGTACTGGCTCACCAACGGCGAACTGCCCGTGCGCGGAGCCAGGGTCTACGTCAAGCCCGACGGCTCGACGTACCTCGCCCGGGGGAAGTGGCGCGCCAAGCTGTAGTGCGCCGGGCCCCGAGGCCCCGGGCACCCGCTGCGGAGCGGACGACCGGGGCCTACTGTCGCTTCAATCGTCACGCCTTCGGCGCGACCCGGCTCAGCCCGTTGATGATGCGGTCCATCGCGTCGCCGCCCGTGGGGTCCGTGAGGTTCGCCAGCATCTTCAGGGTGAACTTCATCAGCAGCGGGTGCGTCAGGCCGTGCTGGGCGCCGATCTTCATGACCTTCGGGTTGCCGATGAGCTTCACGAACGCCCTGCCGAGCGTGTAGTAGCCGCCGTAGGTGTCCTTGAGGACCTTCGGGTAGCGCTGCAGGGCCAGCTCGCGCTGCGCGTACGAGGCGCGCGCGTGCGCCTGCACGATGACGTCCGCGGCGATCTGCCCGGACTCCATGGCGTACGCGATGCCCTCGCCGTTGAACGGGTTCACGAGCCCGCCCGCGTCGCCGACCAGCAGCAGGCCGCGCGTGTAGTGCGGCTGGCGGTTGAAGGCCATGGGGAGGGCGGCGCCGCGGATCGGGCCGGTCATGTTCTCCGGGGTGTAGCCCCAGTCCTCGGGCATCGAGGCGCACCAGGCCTTGAGGACCTCGCGCCAGTCCAGCTCCTTGAAGGACTCGGAGGTGTTGAGGACGCCGAGGCCGACGTTGCTCGTGCCGTCGCCCATGCCGAAGATCCAGCCGTAGCCGGGCAGCAGCCGGTCCTTCGGGCCGCGCCGGTCCCACAGCTCCAGCCAGGACTCCAGGTAGTCGTCCTCGTGGCGCGGGGAGGTGAAGTACGTCCGCACGGCGACGCCCATCGGGCGGTCCTCGCGGCGGTGCAGGCCCATGCCCAGCGACAGCCGGGAGGAGTTGCCGTCCGCGGCGACGACGAGCGGGGCGCGGAAGGTGACCGGGGTCTTCTCCTCGCCGAGCTTCGCCTCGACGCCCACGATGCGGCCCGTGCGGTCGTCGATGACGGGGGCGCCCACGTTGCAGCGCTCGTACATCCGGGCGCCGGCCTTCACCGCGTTGCGGGCCAGCTGCTCGTCGAAGTCGTCGCGCTTGCGGACCAGTCCGTAGTCCGGGAAGGACGCGAGGTCCGGCCAGTCGAGCTGCAGCCGGACGCCGCCGCCGATGATGCGCAGGCCCTTGTTGCGCAGCCAGCCCGCCTCCTCGGAGATGTCGATGCCCATCGACACGAGCTGCTTGGTGGCGCGCGGGGTCAGGCCGTCGCCGCACACCTTCTCGCGCGGGAACGCCGTCTTCTCCAGCAGGAGGACGTCCAGTCCGGCCTTGGCGAGGTAGTACGCGGTGGTCGACCCGGCCGGGCCGGCCCCGACGACGATCACATCCGCGGAGTGTTCGGTATCGGTCACGGTCGGCTCTCCCGGTTCGGCTGAGGACTGGTCACCCGAGTCTATGAGCCGCCCGCCCGGCCCCGGGCAGGGGCTGCTCCTCCTCGCCGGCCCCGGCGGAGCGTCAGCCGGATGCCCGCGGACCGGCCTGCCAGGAGCCGAGCGCGGTGTCGAAGGGCTTGCGCGTGGCGTCCCCTTCGTCCCGGCCGGCGAACATGACGGCGTACTCGGTGCCCGAGCCGTCCACGTACGCCTGGTTGTAGGCGTGCATGGTGCGGCCGGTGGACTTCTCGGTCCAGGTCCACTCCCACAGGGCGCCCGGCCGGCCCTGGAAGGTGTTCCGCGTCATCGACACCCGCCGGTAGCCGTTCTGCCCCTCCCCGCCCTTCTCCAGCTCCTGGAAGTGGTCGTACGGCGACTGCTTCGCGTCGCGCACGATGCCGATCCGCAGGTGCTCGGGGCCCGTGCTGCCCGTGTAGTCGACCTGGCCGCTCCCCTTGTCCTCCCGGCGCCATCCCTTGGGCACCGCGAGCGCGAACCCCTCCGGGGCGGTCACCTTCTCGTAGCCGCCGGGAACGGGCTCACCGGACTCCGGGCCGGACGCCGACGGGGAGGCGGATATGGACTCGGACGGCGACGGGGAGGCGGAGGCCGACGCGGACGCGGACGGAGACCCGGACGGAGACGCGGACGCGGAGGGCGACGGGCTGACCGGGCCGCTCGGCGCCACCGGGGGCGCGGCCTGTGCGGCGGGCGTCTCGTCGTCGATGCCGAGCGTGTGCTGCTTGTCGTCCTTCTTGCCCTGCGTCAGCAGCACGCCGCCCACCACGGCCCCGCCGAGCACGCAGACCGCCAGCCCGACCCCGACCCACTTGAGCACGCCGGGGCGGCGGGGGGCGGCGGGGAAGCCGTAGGCCGCGAACTGCCCGGGGGCGGCCCCCGTATACGTCCGCGGCCGCCCGCACTTCATGCAGAAGTGCGCATCCTCCCGGACGAACGGGGTACCGCAGTGAGAACAGACGGTCATGAGGCGCTCCGGGTCTCGGGACGGTCGTACGGAGGGCGGGGGACCTTGATCGTATCGACCGTTGACGCCCTGCCCATGACAAACCGTCCGACGCCGGGGCTCACGCCCCCGGCTTGGTCCCCCGGTGCAGGGCCACGACGCCGCCGGTCAGGTTGCGCCACGCAACCTTCGACCAGCCCGCCTCCTGCAGCAGCCCGGCGAGCGCCGGCTGGTCCGGCCAGGCGCGGATCGACTCGGCGAGGTACACGTACGCGTCGGGGCTGCTGCTGACGGCCCGCGCGACGGGCGGCAGGGCGCGCATCAGGTACTCGGTGTAGACCGTGCGGAACGGCGCCCAGGTGGGCGTCGAGAACTCGCAGATCACCACGCGGCCGCCGGGGCGGGTGACCCGCAGCATCTCGCGCAGCGCCGCGCCGGTGTCCTGCACGTTGCGCAGTCCGAAGGAGATCGTGACGGCGTCGAACACGCCGTCCGCGAAGGGCAGGCGCGTCGCGTCGCCGGCGGTCAGCGGCATCCAGGGGTTGCGCTTCTTGCCCTCGCGCAGCATGCCGACGGAGAAGTCGCAGGGGACGACGTACGCCCCGTCGACGACGAACGGCAGCGACGAGGTGCCCGTGCCGGCCGCGAGGTCCAGCACCTTCTCCCCCGGGCGGGCGTCGACGGCCCGGGCGACGGCCTTGCGCCACTGACGGGCCTGGCCGACCGACAGCACGTCGTTGGTGAGGTCGTATTTGGCCGCCACGTCGTCGAACATCGCGGCGACTTCGTGCGGCTGCTTGTCCAGGGATGCTCGGGTCACGCCCCCATTGTTCACCCCCGGGGCGGGAGGGGACGCAGAGGGTTGGGACGCGGAGGGTTTGGACGCGAGGGTTGGGACGCGCAGGGTTTGGACGGGGACGGCGCGCCCGGGAAGGACCGGCCGTCCCGCGGTGCCGACTGCGCTCGTCCCGGGAGCCCCCGCTCCCCGGGACCGCCGGACCCCCCGCCCGGCGTCGCGCGCCCTTGCGGCCCGGCGTACGGAACCGTTGCCCGGGCCCTCCACAGTGACACCGCGGGACGCCCGTAGCGGCCGTCCCCGCGTCACTCATCCTGCCCCGCGGAACGGACCGGGGCCCTCCGCATTGACGGCCCTCTGACGTGCGGGAACGCCCTCCATACGGCTCGTTGACGCCCGTGCGCGGGCCCGGCCGGCGACATGCCCGCGGGCATCCGCTCAGCGGCGCCGGTACACCAGCCGGCCGCCGAGCACCGTCGCGACGCACGTTCCTGCGCCCGCCTTCAGCAGGGCGGCCTCGTCCGGTACGTCGAAGACGGCGAAGTCGGCGCGCCCGCCGGCCGTCAGCGGCTCCGCGAAGGCAACCGCCGGATCGGAGACGCCCCGCAAGGGGTCAAGGCCGGGCTCGTCCACCGGAACCCCCGGCATCCACGCCACCGAGACGAACCTCAGCCCCGAGCGGGCGAGGGCGGTGGCCGTCACGGGGTCGTCGAAGCAGCTGCCCGCCACGGCCGTGGTGCCGTGCCGGAGCATCTGCTGGATCCCCCGGCGCACGCTGCCCGCCCGCCGGGCCTCGCTCATCTCCAGGGCCGCCAGGCGCTCGCCCGTCAGCGGCTGCTCGCCCAGCTCCTCGTACTCCCGGGGATCGGGGTGGTAGCACCGCTCCAGCAGCCATTTCGCGTACCACTGCCGCAGCCCCGGCGTCAGCACCCCCGGCCAGCGCCGCACGCGCGCCTGCGGGAAGGCCGCGGCCACGTCCTCGTACGGGCCGGTCGCCGCGACCGTGTCACCGTCCACGACCACGGCGCCGCCGGGCACGGGAGCCGCGCCCGGGGCGGCGGTCAGCAGCAGGCCGGCCGCGTGCAGCGTCAGCACGGCGGCGTCAGCCCGCGTCGATGAGCTTCAGCTCGGGATGCGCCGTGCCGCCCTCGATCGCCGTCGACGACAGGTGCGAGACGACGCGGTCGTCGACCGGGTCGTTCGCCGGATCGTCGTGCACGACCAGGTGCTCGTACGTCGTGGCGCGCTGCGCCGGGACCCGGCCCGCCTTGCGGATCAGGTCGATGAGCTCCATGCGGTTGGAGCGGTGCTTGGCGCCGGCGGAGGAGACGACGTTCTCCTCCAGCATCACCGAGCCCAGGTCGTCCGCGCCGTAGTGCAGCGACAGCTGGCCCGCCTCCTTGCCGACGGTCAGCCAGGAGCCCTGGATGTGGGCGACGTTGTCGAGGAAGAGCCGGGCGACGGCGATCATCCGCAGGTACTCGAAGACGGTCGCCTGCGTACGGCCCTTCAGCACGTTGTTCTGCGGCTGGTAGGTGTACGGGATGAAGGCGCGGAAGCCGCCCGTACGGTCCTGCACGTCACGGATCATGCGCAGGTGCTCGATGCGCTCGGCGTTCGTCTCGCCGGTGCCCATGAGCATGGTGGAGGTCGACTCGACCCCCAGGGTGTGCGCCAGCTCCATGATCTCCAGCCAGCGCTCGCCCGACTCCTTCAGCGGCGCGATGGCCTTGCGCGGCCGGGCCGGCAGGAGTTCGGCGCCGGCGCCCGCGAAGGAGTCCAGGCCGGCGGCGTGGATGCGGCGGATCGCCTCCTCGGCGCTCACGCCGGAGATCCGCGACATGTGCTCCACCTCGGACGCGCCGAGGGAGTGGATCACCAGCTGCGGGAACTCCTTCTTGATGGCCGAGAAGTGCTCCTCGTAGTACTCCACGCCGTAGTCCGGGTGGTGGCCGCCCTGGAACATGATCTGCGTGCCGCCGAGCTCCACGGTCTCCGCGCAGCGGCGCAGGATGTCGTCGAGGGGGCGCGTCCAGACCTTGTCGCTCTTCGGCGGGGCGTAGAAGGCGCAGAACTTGCACGCCGTGACGCACGAGTTCGTGTAGTTGATGTTGCGCTCGATGATGTACGTCGCGATGTGCTCGATGCCCGCGTAGCGGCGACGCCGGGCGGCGTCCGCGGCGGCGCCCAGGGCGTGGAGCGGAGCGTGCCGGTAGAGGTCGAGCGCCTCCTCCGGAGTGATGCGGCCACCGGCGGCGGCACGGTCGAGGACCGCGGTCACATCCATGGGCGTGAGTTCGGCCTTCTCGCTCACCGGGGCGTCCCTTCGGAGGGGGTTTGACACGACCGTCAGCCTACGCCAGCCCTCAGTCTCCCCGGCGGGTGAGGGTCGCGTGCGGCTTGCCGCCCTTGGTGTCCTCGGAGGCGTACGCGAGCTTGCCGTCCGGGGCCGGGGAGAACGTGATCCGCGCGGTCTCGCCGGTGCAGCCGAGCGACGGCTCCCCGTCGGTGGCCTCCTCCAGGGTGAGCCGGGTGGGGTTGGCGGTGAGGAGCTTGCCCTTGCTGTGGCACTCCAGGACGTTGAGGGCGGAGTAGGTGGTGCGGACGACGTACGTGCCGGGGGCGCCGTCCTTGATGACCGCGGTCATGGTGCCGTTGGGGGTGCCGTCGTTCTGGACGATCTGTCCTGTCCACGTGCCGAGGAATTTTCCGGGGACCGTCCCCGTCTCCGTCTTCGAGGCGCCCTCGCCGCCCTTGCCGCCCTTGCCGCCCTCGCCGGGCAGGAGGGTCAGCACGACAGTGGTGACGGCGACTGCGGCCAGGAGGGCGGTGGCGGCCAGGACTTTCGCCCTCAAACGCCGGGCGGGCTGGGACGTTGCCTGGACGGGCTGAGAGGTTGCCTGGACGGGCTGAGATGTGGCCCCAGCGGGCCGGGATGTTGCCCGAGCGGGCCGGGTTTCCGCCTGGGCAGGCCCGGAATCCGCCCGGGCAGGCCCGGATTCCGCCGGAGGGCACCCGTCCTTCGCGAGGCTCACGTCCGCGCGGTCCGCGGCACCGGGCACCCCGGCACCCGTCGTCACGGCGTCCTGCGGGCCCGGCCCGCGGTCCGGAGCGAGGCCCTGGGCAAGGCCCTGCCCAGGGCCCGGAGCGGCGGCCGCCGCGGGCTCCACGGGCCCCGCCGGAGGCGGCCCCGCCCGGTCCGCGACCGTCGGCGCGCCCGTCTCCAGGTCCAGCAGCTCCACCGCGCGTCTGCTCACGCGCTCCACCAGCACGCGCGGCAGCCAGCCCGCCCCGACGAGGGCGTCCGCGCCGTCCGGGGCCAGGGCGGCGGCGATCTCCCGCGGGGCGGGCCGCGCCGCCGGGTCCTTGGCCAGGCAGGACTCCACCAGGGAGCGCGGGTCGCCCGCCAGGGCGGGCCCGAGGGCGGGCGCCTCGTGGACGACCTTGTAGAGCAGGACCGCCGCGCTGTCGCCGGGGAACGGCGGCTCGCCCGTCGCCGCGTAGGCGAGCACCGCCCCGAGGGAGAAGACGTCCGCGGCGCCCGTCACCGCATGCCCGAGGATCTGTTCCGGGGCCATGTAACCGGGCGAGCCGACGGAGACGCCGGTCGCGGTCAGTGACGCCGTGCCCTCCGTGGCCCGGGCGATGCCGAAGTCGATCAGCCGGGGCCCGTCGAGGGCGAGCAGCACGTTGGACGGCTTGACGTCGCGGTGGACGAGGCCGAGCGCGTGGACGGCCGCGAGGGCCTGCGCGAGCCCCGCTCCGAGGGCCCGTACGGTCCGCTCCGGCTGGGGGCCGGTGGCGAGGACGGCCTCGGTGAGGGACGGGCCGGCCACGTAGCCCGTGGCGACCCAGGGCACGGGGGCGTCCGGGTCGGCGTCCAGGACCGGCGCGGTCCACGCCCCGCCCACGCGGCGGGCCGCCGCCACCTCGCGTCGAAAACGCGCGCGAAATTGGTCATCCAGGGCAAAATGGGGATGCACCACCTTGACGGCCACCGTACGACCGCCGGCGCTGCGCCCCAGGTACACCCTTCCCATACCGCCCGCGCCCAGCCGCCCGAGCAGCCGGTACACGCCGATGACCTGCGGATCTTCCGCCTGCAAGGGCTCCATCGGGCCTTTCGCCTCCCCCGGCGGGGGCCTGCGGACCCCGATATCGGCCTATGACTCATTTCACGGGGTGCCTCAGGAACCCCCCAGGGCGGTTTCCCCATCCACCTGGACGGAACAAACCGTCATGTCCTTCGGGGCAGCAGCAACGTCCGGAGCGGCGCGATGACGTACCAGCAACCAGGGACCTGCCAGTCCTGCGGCCACCCCTGCGGCCACGGCCGCGGATCCCGTGGCAAAAAATGGACGATCATCGTGGCGTCCATAGCCGTGGTGGGCCTCATAGCCGCCGGCGTCCTGAACTACTTCAAGATCGGCCCGTTCTCGGACAAGGGCAAGCCGGTCAGCTTCGGCCAGGAGCAGCCGGGCAACGGCGGCGGCCAGGCCGGCGGCTCGTCCGGCGCGCAGAAGGCGGACTCCAAGGTCCTGATGCCGACCGGCCCGGCGGCCGAGTTCAAGAACACCAGCACCCTCTCCGACGGCACCCAGGTGGCCGTGACCACCCTGGACGGCAAGAAGTCCGGCTTCAAGGGCAAGGTGTGGGTCTGGGCGCCCAAGGCGTACAAGGACCCGAAGTTCAAGGACCACGGCTTCCCGGTCCTGATCGCGCTCCCGGGCGGCCCCGGATTCCCGAACAACTACTGGATGGACGACGGGGGCCTGCACCTCGAGTCGTCCGTCACCAAGTGGTACAACGAGGGCAAGGGCAAGCCGTTCATCCTGGCGATGCCGGTCCTCAACCCGCAGCCGGACACCGGCGGCCTCTACTGGGACGGCAGTGACATCCCGGGCCAGCCGAAGATGGGCACCTGGCTGACCGAGGACGTCCCGGACCTGATCAAGGCCAACTTCCGCACGGTGAAGTCGCGCGACGGCTGGGCGTTCATGGGCTCCTCCTCCGGCGCCTTCGCGGGCCTGAAGGCCGTCCTGAAGCACCCGGACAAGTTCAAGGCCGTGATCGCGTCCGGCCCGGACATCGTCCCGGACTCGCGGCTGTGGAACGGCCACGAGAAGGAGAAGGCCGAGAACAACCCCGAGGTGCTGGCCAAGCAGCTGATCGCCGCGAACAAGCCCGGGACCGACGTCTACCTCGCGTTCCAGTACGGGACGAAGGAGTCCAGCGTCATCCCGCACGTGGACAAGTTCATCGCCACCTACGGCAACAAGGGCCCCGTCCACACCCGCCTGCAGAAGATCGAGGGCGGCAAGCACAACGCCGTGACCTACATCCAGGGCATGGACATGGGCAGCATGCAGTGGATCAGCGAGCAGATGGTCGGCCCCGTCGCCCCGTAAGCCCGCTGCGGTTCGTTCCAGCCCGGAGCCCTGACCCCCTCCCCGGGGGTCAGGGCTCCAGCAGTTCCACCCGCACGTCGGCCGGGAAGCCCGTCGTGGGGCCCGTGCGGCGGGCGAACTCGGTCACGCCCGCGAGCTGCTCCGGCCCGAAGCGGAAGTCCAGCGTCGTGAAGTAGCGCTCCAGCAGCCCGGCGTCGAAGGTCTCCCAGCGCGCCGCCTGCTCGGCCACCTTCGTGACCTCCTCCAGGGACACGTCCCGGGAGGCGAGGAACGCCTCGTGGACCTTGGCGACGATCTCCGGCTCGCGCGCCAGGTAGTCCTTGCGCACGGCCCACACCGCGAAGACGAACGGCAGGCCCGTCCAGTCCTTCCACATCTGCCCGAGGTCGTGAACCTGCAGGCCCAGCCGCGGGGCGTCGTGCAGGGAGGCCCGCAGCGCGGCGTCGCCGATCAGCACGGCGGCGTCCGCCTCGCGCATCATCAGGCCCAGGTCCGGCGGGCAGGTGTAGTAGTCCGGGCGTACGCCGTACTGGTCCGCCAGCAGGAGCTGCGCCAGGCGCACGGACGTACGGGAGGTGGACCCCAGCGCGACGCGGGCGCCGTCCAGCTCGCCCAGCGGCACCTGCGAGACGATCACGCAGGACATCACCGGGCCGTCGCAGCCCACGGCGATGTCCTTGAGGGCGACCAGGTCGTCCGCGTTGCGCAGGAACTCGACGAGGGTGACCGGGGCGATGTCCAGCTCGCCCTCGATCAGCTGCCGGCTGAGCTTCTCCGGGGTGTCCTTGGTCAGGTCCAGGTCCAGCAGGCTGCCCGTGCGGGCGAGGCCCCAGTAGAGCGGCAGGCAGTTCAGGAACTGGATGTGCCCCACGCGCGGACGGCTGCGCTGACGGGTACCTGCGGGAGAGCCGGCATCGGGGTCGGTCGTTACGGCCGAGGCTGAAATGTCCACATCGGGAGGCTAGTCCCGGGCCGCCGGGCCGGTGGGGCCGGGGTGTGCTCCGGCCGGGTGCCCGACCGGGGATCTTTTCCGTCAGGAACACCGGGAAAACCATCCGACAGCGTGATCTTCAACTCCTTCCGCGGGAGAACCTCGCGTGCTAGGCTCGCCGCAAGTTGCAGTTTGGTTTCCCTTGCAGTACAGAGCCTGCGGAGCATGTGACCCGCAGGCTTTTGTAGTTTTCAGACTTCTCGCAGGTTCTGGAGCAGGGCAACCCTTTGGGCCCAAGGAGGGCTTTATGGCTACCGGAACCGTGAAGTGGTTCAACGCTGAAAAGGGCTTTGGCTTCATCGCCCAGGACGGCGGGGGCCCCGACGTCTTCGTTCACTACTCCGCGATCAACGCCTCTGGCTTCCGCTCCCTCGAGGAGAACCAGCAGGTCAACTTCGACGTCACGCAGGGCCCGAAGGGCCCGCAGGCGGAGAACGTCACCCCGGTCTGATCTTCGGATCCCTCCGGTGTGACGCCTTGACCGATCGCGGTCGACGCGCTGTACCCAAGGAGCCCGGCCTTCCGCTTCGGCGGAGGAGCCGGGCTCCTGCCTTTTCCCGATCGTTCATGAACTCTTAGCGACTTCTTATCGATCAGTTTCTTTCGTTTTCTTTCGCTCGGGCGGGGATTCCGATCGCCGCGCGGGCGATCACGGAGGTACGGGCGTTTCGGAGTTTCGTCCGAGGGTTTCGCGACGAGACATGAGTGACCGGACACAACTGAACAGTCAGGAGAGCCGCATGCACTTGCGCACGCACCTGCGTTGGCAGCTCCGTACGAAGCAGCTCCGTACAAAAACGTGGGCCGCCGTCGGCACGCTCGCCGTCTCCCTCGGCCTCGCGGGCACCGCGGGCGCCACCGGGCCCGCACCCGCCCCGGGCGAGATCGTCACCTCCGCCCCCACCTCCTTCCACCCCCTGCCGGGCCAGCCCACCCGCACCAAGGCGTGGCACATCACCTACCGCTCCACCACCGCCCGGGGCGCCCCGGACGTCGTCTCCGGCACCGTGATCGTCCCCCAGGACGGCAGAACCGGGCCGCGCCCGCTCGTCACCTACGCCGTCGGCACCGTGGGCCTGGCCGACCAGTGCGCCCCCTCGGCCGGCTTCCCGCGCGGGACGACCGTGGAGGGCAACCTCATCCAGCTGCTCACCCTGCGCGGCTGGGCCGTGGCCGTCACCGACTACGAGGGCCTCGGGACGCCCGGCACCCACACGTACACCGTCGGCCGGTCCGAGGGCCACGCCGTCCTCGACGCCGCCCGCGCCGCGCAACGGCTGCCCGGCACGGGACTGTCCGTGGACGGCCCCGTCGGCATCATGGGCTACTCGCAGGGCGGCCAGGCCGCCGGCTGGGCGGCCGAGCTGCACGACACGTACGCGCCCGAGCTGAACGTCAAGGGGACGGCGGCCGGCGGCGTCCCCGCCGACCTCATCAAGGCCGCCGAGTTCAACGACGGCCGCATCGGCGCGGGCCTGGTCCTCATGGCCGCGATCGGGCAGGACGCCGCCTTCCCCGAGCTGGACCTCGCCTCGTACCTCAACGGCAAGGGCCGGGCCAGGACCGCCTACTTCACCCAGCACTGCGTGGCGGCCGACACCGCCGCGGGCCTGTTCAACCGGATCTCCGACGTGACCGTCCGCAACCCGCTGCAGCAGCCGGACTGGCAGCGCGTCCTGCGCTCCTCCGACCTCGGCACGCACGTCCCCGACCGTCCCGTGCACCTCTACCACGGGACGCAGGACGAGCTCGTCCCCTACGACAGCGCCGCGCTGCTGCGCGCCGGCTGGTGCGCGAAGGGCGCCGTGGTGGACTGGAAACCCCTGCCGCAGGGCGGGCACGGCTCCAGCCTGCTGGCCGAATCGGTGCCGGCGGCGAACTGGCTGGCGGACCGGTTCGCCGGCAAACCGGCGGCGGGCAACTGCTGATGCCCCTCCCGTGATGCCCCTCCGGCGGATCGAGGCGTCCGGGCCCGTACCGGCGGCCTCGGATTCCACCGGCCCCCGCCGGCGTGGTGATCCGCCGTTGCGGCGGCAGGTGTTCCCAAGGCGGAGCCCTCCGTGCGAGCGCTGAGCCGCCCTCGGTCAGCGCTCGTACAGCCGCTCCACCTCGTCCGCGAAGTCCCGGGCGATCACCGCCCGTTTGAGCTTCAGGGACGGCGTGAGGTGGCCGGCGTCCTCCGTGAAGTCGGCGGTCAGGACGGCGAAGCGGCGTATCGACTCCGCCCGCGAGACCGACGCGTTCGCGTCGTCCACCGCCGTCTGCAGCTCCGCGAGCAACTCCCCGTCCCGCACCAGCTCCTCCGGCGCCAGCCCCTCCTTGCGGTGCATGCGCGCCCAGTGGGCGATCCCGTCGGGCTCCAGGGTCAGCAAGGCCGTGATGTACGGGCGGTCGTCGCCGACGACCATGCACTGGCCGACGAGCGGGTGCGCGCGCAGCCGGTCCTCCAGGGGCGCGGGGGCGACGTTCTTGCCGGCGGAGGTGACGAGCAGCTCCTTCTTGCGGCCGGTGATGGTGAGGTAGCCGTCCTCGTCGAGCGCGCCCAGGTCGCCGGTGGGGAACCACTCCCCCGGCGCCGCGGGCACCGCCTCCCCGCGCTCGCCGTCCCAGTAGCCGGCGAAGACGTGCCCGCCGCGCAGCAGCACCTCGCCGTCCTCCGCGATCCGCACGGCGCCGCCCGGCAGCGGCCAGCCGACGGTGCCGAGGCGGGGGCGGTGCGGCGGGGTGAGGGTCGCGGCGGCCGTGGTCTCGGTGAGGCCGTAGCCCTCGAAGACGTCGATGCCCGCGCCCACGCAGAAGGCCGCGAGGCGCTCGCCGAGCGGGGAGCCGCCGCTGATCACGTAGCGGACCCCGCCGCCGAGGGCGGCCCGGATCCGGCGGTAGACCAGCGGGTCGTACAGCGCCCGGGCGATCCGCAGGCCGGGCCCGGGCCCGGGGCCGCTGCCGTGCCGGCGGGCAAGCTCCGCCTCGCCGTAGCGGCGGGCGGTCCGGGCGGCGCGGTCGAAGGAGTCGGCGCGGCCCAGCTTCTCGGCGCTCGCGCGGCCGGTGTTGTAGACCTTCTCCAGCACGTAGGGGATAACCAGCAGGAACGTGGGCCGGAAGCCGGCGAGGTCCGCCAGCAGGTCCTCGGTGCGCAGGGACGGGGCGTGGCCCATGCGGACGCGGGCGCGCATGCAGCCGACGGCGACGGTCCGGCCGAAGACGTGCGAGAGCGGCAGGAAGAGGAGAGTGGCGGCGGGCTCCTTGCTGACCGCCTTGAAGACGGGGTGCAGCAGCTCGGTGGAGTTGTCGGCCTCGGCGAAGAAGTTGGCGTGGGTGAGGACGCAGCCCTTGGGGCGGCCGGTGGTGCCCGAGGTGTAGATGAGGGTGGCGACATCGCCGGGGCCACGGGCGGCGCGGGCCTCGGTGACGGCGTCGTCGGGCAGGCCGCGCCCTGCCGCGACCAGGCGGGGGACGGCGCCGGCGTCGAACTCCCACAGGTGGGCGAGGCCCGGGAGCGCGGCGCGCTCCCCCTCGACCAGGCGCGTCTGGTCCGGGTCCTCGACGGCGCAGGCGGCGGCGCCGGAGTCCTGCAGGATCCAGCGGACCTGGGAGGCGGAGGAGGTGGGGTAGACGGGGACGGTGACCAGCCCGGCGGCCCAGGCGGCGAAGTCCAGCAGCGTCCACTCGTAGCGGGTGCGGGCCATGATGGCGAGCCGGTCGCCGGGCCGCAGCCCGTGGGCGATCAGGCCCTTGGCGGTGGCGAGCACCTCGGCCGCGAAGGTGGCGGCGCTGACGTCGCGCCAGGTGCCGTCGGGCTGCTTGCGGCTGAGGACGGGGTCGGCGGGGGCCTCGGCGGCGTTGTCGAAGGGCAGGTCGCCGAGCGAGCCCCGCGCCACGGGCGGGACGAGCGGGGGGAGGGACGCTTCGCGGACGACGCCGTCGACGAAGGTGACGCGGGGTGGGGCTGCGGTGCGCGGAATGGACACGTGCGGCTCCCTACGGGGGCTACCAGTCGGTAAGTGGCGGCAATCTACGCCTCGGGAGCCACACGCTCCAGACCGCCGCCGGTCCGGCCCGGCCGGTATCGGCCGTGCCGGGCGTGGTCCGGCACGGCCGGGCCACTGCGCCGTGGCGTTCCGCCGCCGCGGCGGAAAGGAACTGCCGCGGCAGCGAGGGGTCCCCCTGCGCCGGGCTCGCGGCCCGGCTCGGCACCGCCGGACGGCTGCGTCGTGGCATCCCGCCGCCGCGGCGGAAAGGGCGGCCCGCGGCAGCGGCTTACCCGCGAGGCTCGCAGCACGGCCGAGGCTCGCCCGTTGCCGCGAATGAACTCCCGCCGCAGCGGCGATGTACCGCGACGGCGGGAGTCCGGCGGCATTGCCGCATGCCTCCAGGCGCCGCCCCCGCTACGGCGCCCGCGGCGTCACGCGCCCACGGGGGCCCAGCGCCGCCCGTGCGTCAGGTTCTCCAGCCCGGTCCACGCGAAGTTCATCAGCGTCGCCGCCGTCTCCCGCTCACAAGCGGCGGCGCCGTCGCGTTCGTTGGACCAGCCGGCGAGCGACTCGGCCGCGCCCACCAGGGCGTGGGCGAGGCCGGCGACCTCGGTCTCGGGCAGCGGCGCGGTGCAGCCGCTGTCCGCGGCCGTCTCGGTGATCAGCTGGGTGACCACGTCGACGAGCTGCTGCCGCAGGGCGGCCACTTCCAGGGCGAACGGTTCGCCGTGGGTGCGCGCCTGGCAGTGCAGGACGGCCCAGCCGTCGGGGTGCGCGGCCGTGTGGGCGAAGAACCCGCGCAGCCCGTTCCACAGCCGCCGGTCGGCGGGCGCCCCCGGGTCCACGGCGGCCCGCACGGCCGCGATGAGCGCCGCGGCCTCGCGCCGGATGCAGGCGCTGAAGAGGTCTTCCTTCGAGTTCAGGTAGAGATAGACCAAGGGCTTCGACGCCCCGGCGAGCTCGGCTATCTCGTCCATCGACGCGGCCCGGTACCCGCGCCGGGCGAAGACGGCCACGGCGGCGTCGAGCATCTGGCGCTCGCGCACCTCCCGCGGCATGCGCTTGGGCCTGGTCTGTGCAGCAGCAGTCACGACAAACATCCCTCCGCCCCCGTCGTCACGTTACCGGCAGGTAATGTTACGGGGCGGAGGGATGCGGGGTAGGGCCGTTCGGGCCTTCCCTACGGACGGGTCAGTCAAGATCCCGTCAGCAGCGACCCTCGCACGCCGTCCGTCAGGCCGCCACGGGCTGCGGCGCGGCCTCCACGCGGGGCTCGTCCTCCAGGCGGGAGCCGTCGGCCGTCGCGTACGCCTCGCGGTCCAGGATCCCCTCGCGGGAGGCCACCAGGATCGGGACGACCGACTGGCCGGCGACATTGGTCGCCGTACGCATCATGTCGACGATCGGGTCTATCGCCAGGAGCAGACCCACACCCGCCATCGGCAGGCCCAGCGTCGACAGCGTCAGGGTCAGCATCACCGTCGCGCCGGTCAGGCCGGCGGTCGCGGCCGAGCCGATCACCGAGACGAAGGCGATCAGGATGTAGTCCTTGACCTCCAGCGGCACGTCGAAGACCTGCGCGACGAAGATCGCGGCGATGGCCGGGTAGATCGAGGCGCAGCCGTCCATCTTGGTCGTCGAGCCGAACGGCACGGCGAAGGACGCGTACTCCCTGGGCACGCCCAGGCGCTCGGTGACCTTCTGCGTCAGCGGCATCGTGCCCACGGAGGAGCGGGAGACGAAGGCCAGCTGGATGGCGGGCCAGGCGCCCCGGAAGAACTGCAGCGGGTTGACCTTGCCGACGCCGGCCAGCAGCAGCGGGTAGACCACGAAGAGGACGAGGGCGCAGCCGACGTAGATGTCCGCGGTGAACGTCGCGTACTTGCTGAGCAGGTTCCAGCCGTACGTGGAGATGGCCGTGCCGACGAGGCCCAGCGTGCCCAGCGGGGCGAGCTTGATGACCCACCACAGGGCCTTCTGCAGCAGCTCCAGCACGGAGTGGCTGAGGGTGAGGACCGGCTTCGCCTTCTCGCCGGTCTTCAGGATCGCGATGCCCACGACCACGGCCATGAAGACGATCTGCAAGACCTTGAGCTGGGTGAAGGGCGTGACGATGTCGGTCGGGATGATGCCGGTGAGGAAGTCCAGCCAGGAGCCGTGCTTCTTGGGCTCGGCGCCGTCGGCGGCGGTCAGGCCGGTGCCCGCGCCCGGGTCGGTGAGCAGGCCGATGCCCAGGCCGATCACGACCGCGATCAGCGACGTGATCATGAACCACATCAGGGTGCGGGTGGCCAGCCGGGCGGCGTTGGAGACGTTCCGCAGATTGGTGATCGAGACGAGGATCGCGAAGAACACCAGCGGCGCGATGACCAGCATCAGCAGCTGGACGAAGAGGTCGCCGATCTTGCCCAGCGTGGTGGACAGCCAGGAGATGTCACCGCTCTTGGCGGCCCAGCCGAGCAGGGCGCCGACGACGAGACCGAGCAGGATCTGGGCCCAGAACGGGACCTTGGGTATGCGCCCGCGGATGGACGCCGTGGGGGACGGGGGTGTCGATGACAACGGAAACTCCGGTTACAGACGGAAGAAAAAGGGCGTGAGGCGCCGGGGAAATCCGTTTGCGCAGGATCTCCGGCCGCGGTGGACATGCGTCAGCGGCGACAACAGGCCGCGGAGACACAGCGGCAAAGATCGACGTGCAGGCGCGCCACGAGCGCGGGGCCCGTGGGGAACTGGTGCGCTGCTGCTGTCTTCATGTCCAATACGTTAACACTCGGACTTTGAGGAGCCCAAAGGTCTGCTTTGGGTTCGCCGGACGCCGCGACCTCGCCGGAACCCCGCCGAAAACGCCGGTGCCCCGGCGTGGAGCGGGTGGCTCCACGCCGGGGCACCGGCGAAAAATCGGGCAAACGTGACGAGGCTTACACCCCGTCCTCCTGACCGGCGTTGGCGTTGATCGCCGCCTTGGCCCGGTCCACGCGCTCCACGATCTGCACGGACATCGCGTCGCGCGACTTGCGCAGCAGCACCCAGCTCAGCGGCGCGGACAGGACGAGCGAGAGCAGCACCATCCACATGAGGTTCGAGCTGCCCACGCCCAGCGGGATGACGTGCGCGTAAGCGAGCACGTAGACGACGGCGAAGCAGCCGATGAGCAGGCCGAATCGCAGGGCGGTGTAGCGGAGCGACGCGTACTTCTGGCTACTCACGGACGGGACCTTCTTCTCGACGACGACCGAAAGGGGCACGTTCTTCAGTCAAACCAGTACAGCACGGCCCGAAGTGGATCTCAGAGGCGCATCGCCTGCGGCGACTCGCGCAGCGCGGCGTCCGGACCCGGGTACTCGCGGATGACCTCGTAGCGGGTGTTGCGCTCGACCGGGCGGAAGCCGGCCTCGCGGATCAGCTCCAGCAGGTCGTCACGGGTGAGCTTGTTCGGCGTGCCGTAGTTGTCCGCGTCGTGCGTGATCTTGTACTCGACGACCGAGCCGTCCATGTCGTCCGCGCCGTGCTGCAGCGCGAGCTGCGCGGTCTGCACGCCGTGCATCACCCAGAACACCTTGACGTGCGGGACGTTGTCGAACAGCAGCCGCGAGACCGCGAAGGTCTTCAGCGCCTCGGCGCCCGACGCCATCGTCGTCCGCGCCTGGAGGCGGTTGCGGATCTTGCCGTCCTTCATGTCCACGAAGTCGTGCTGGTAGCGCAGCGGGATGAAGACGTGGAAGCCGCCGGTCTCGTCCTGCAGCTCGCGCAGCCGCAGGACGTGGTCGACGCGGTGGCGCGGCTCCTCGATGTGGCCGTAGAGCATCGTCGCCGGGCCCTTGAGGCCCTTGGAGTGCGCCAGGCGGTGGATGCGCGACCAGTCCTCCCAGTGGGTGTCGTGGTCGACGATGTGCTGGCGGACCTCCCAGTCGAAGATCTCCGCGCCGCCGCCGGTCAGCGACTCCAGGCCGGCGTCGATCAGCTCGTCGAGGATCTCGTCGGCCGGCAGGCCGGAGATCTTCTCGAAGTGCTGGATCTCGGTGGCGGTGAAGGCCTTCAGCGAGACGTTCGGCAGCGCCTCCTTGAGGGCCTTCAGCGAGCGCGGGTAGTAGCGCCAGGGCAGCGTCGGGTGGAGGCCGTTGACGATGTGCAGCTCGGTGAGCTTGTCGCTCTCCATCGCCTTGGCGAGGCGGACGGCCTCCTCGATGCGCATCGTGTACGCGTCCTTCTCGCCCGGCTTGCGCTGGAACGAGCAGTACGCGCACGACGCCGTGCACACGTTCGTCATGTTCAGGTGACGGTTGACGTTGAAGTGGACGACGTCGCCGTTCTTCTGCGTACGCACGTGGTGGGCGAGCCCGCCCAGCCAGGCCAGGTCGTCGGACTCGTAGAGGGCGATGCCGTCCTCACGGGTCAGCCGCTCCCCGGCGAGGACCTTCTCCTCCAGCTCGCGCTTGAGCCCCGCGTCCATGACGTCCGCCTCTCCGATACTTCCGCTTTACGAACCCTCCCGAGCGTATCCCTACGCCTCGTCGGGCAGTTCGCCGACCCGGTTCTCCCACTTCGTGGACAGCACGATCGTGGTACGGGTGCGGGCCACGCCCTTGGTGCCGGAGAGCCGGCGGATGGTGCGCTCCAGGCCGTCCACGTCGCCGACGCGGACCTTGAGCATGTACGAGTCGTCGCCGGCGATGAACCAGCAGTCCTCGATCTCCTCCAGGTCGCGCAGCCGGCGGGCGACGTCCTCGTGGTCGGCGGAGTCCGAGAGCTGAAGGCCGATCAGGGCGGTGACGCCCAGCCCGAGCGACGCGGCGTTCACGGTCGCGCGGTAGCCCGTGATGACGCCGGCCGCCTCCAGGCGGTTGATCCGGTCGGTGACGCTCGGCCCGGAGAGGCCGACCAGCCGGCCCAGCTCCGCGTACGAGGCCCGGCCGTTCTCCCGGAGGGCCTGGATGAGCTGCCTGTCCACCGCGTCCATAACCTGGCACCTTTCAATAATCGGCGAACTCGCCGCTTTTCATGTAGAATCTAAGGCATGCAGGGCTTCAGGCCCAGCAAATCTTCGCTCAACTCGCTAGATCAACGACGATCCTTCAGGAGTGACGTAACCGTGTACACGATCGAGATGGCCTACGCCCGCATGCGTGAGATGCAGGACCTGGCCAACCGCTCGCGTGCCCACCAGACCGCCGAGCGCCGCGCCGAGGCCAAGGCCGAGCGCGCCACCAGCCGGGCCGCGCGCGCGAAGAAGCGCTAGTCCCCCTCCCGGGAGCGCGCTTCACCCAGCTCTCCCTTCCACCGGCGGTACAGCCGGTGCGGCACACCCGCCGCATCCAGCACCCGCCCCGCGACGAAGTCCACCAGATCCTGGATGTGCGTCGCACCCGCGTAGAACGCCGGAGAGGCGGGCAGCACCACTGCGCCCGCCTCGTCCAGCGCCACCAGCTGCTTCAGCGACTGCCCGCTCAGCGGCGTCTCCCGCACGGCGACCACCAGCGGCCGCCGCTCCTTGAGCGTCACGCTCGCCACCCGCTGCAGCAGGTCCTTCGACAGCCCCAGCGCCACCCCGGCCACACAGGCCGTGCTCGCCGGGACGATCAGCATCCCCTTCGCCGGATACGAGCCGGACGACGGCCCCGCGGCGAGATCGCCCGCGGGCCAGTACCGGACGTCCTCCAGAGGGGCGGCCGGGAAGTGCGGCTTCCCGTCGGCACCCAGCGCCAGCCACTCGCGCAGGTCCTCCTGCCAGTGGGCGTCACGGAACTTGATCCCGGTCTCGTCCAGCAGCGTCAGCCGCGACGCGCGGCTCACCACCAGGTCGACTGCCTCACCGGCCGCCAGCAGCCCCCGCACCACGGCGGCGGCATACGGCGTACCCGACGCCCCGGACACGCCGACCACCCACGGCCGGCGCTCCTGGCGCTGCGCTCCACGTTCGTACGGCTCCACGCCCTTGAGCCTAGCCGCAGGCCCGCGACCGCCCGCGCGAGGCGGTACCGGCTAGACGCCGAGCCCGCGCGCCACCAGATCGAGCAGCGCACACACGAAAAGCGCAATGCCGATGAATCCGTTGACGGTGAAGAATGCCCTGTTCAGGCGGGACAGGTCGTGCGGCTTGACGATCGTGTGCTCGTAGAGGAAGGCACCGGCCACCACGGCCAGACCCACCCAGAAGAACGCCCCCGCGTCCGTGGCCGCCCCGTACCAGACCAGCAGGCCCGTCGTGATCACGTGGCAGACGCGGGCGCCGTGCAGCGCCGCCGGGACGCCGAAGCGCGCCGGGGTCGACTTCACGCCGTGCGCCCGGTCCGCCATCACGTCCTGGCAGGCGAAGATCAGGTCGAAGCCGCCGATCCACACGCCCACCGCGAGGCCCAGGATCACCGCCTCCCACGACCACTCCCCTGTCACCGCGAGCCACGCGCCCACCGGGCCCATCGCCTGGGCCAGGCCCAGGATCGCGTGCGGGAAGTCGGTGAATCGTTTCCCGTACGGATAGACCACCATCGGGACGACCGCGATCGGGGCCAGCGCCAGACACAGCGGGTTCAGCAGCGCCGCCGCGCCCAGGAAGAAGAAGACGGCGATGCCGGCGCCGGTCCACGCCGAGCGCACGGACACCGCGCCGGTGACGATCTCGCGGTTCGCGGTGCGCGGGTTCCGGGCGTCGATCTCGCGGTCGATGATGCGGTTGCAGGCCATCGCGAACGTGCGCAGCCCGACCATCGCGACGGTGACCAGCAGCAGCCGCGTCCAGTGGACGTTGCCGTAGGTCCTGAACATCGCGGTGAGGGTGGCGATGTAGGCGAAGGGCAGCGCGAAGACGGAGTGCTCGATCATCACGAGCCGCAGGAAGGCCTTCACCTTGCCGCTCGACGGCGCCGGGCCCGGGTTGAGGACCCCCTCGGCAGCGGACGTCACAGCCCGTACTCCTTCCACCGGCGGTCGACCTTCGCCGCCGTCTCCGGATCGGACTCGACCATCTGCGGCCAGCCCCCGTCGCGCGTGTAGCCCTCCTCGGGCCACTTCGCCGTCGCGTCGATGCCCGCCTTGCCGCCCCAGAACTGCTGGTACGACGCGTGGTCGAGGTGGTCGACCGGGCCCTCGACGACCGTCAGGTCGCGCGCGTAGTCGGTGTTGCCCAGCGCCCGCCAGGACACCTCGTGCAGGTCGTGCACGTCGCAGTCCGCGTCCACCACGATGATCAGCTTGGTCAGCGACATCATGTGCGCGCCCCAGACGGCGTGCATGACCTTCTGCGCGTGCTTGGGGTACTTCTTGTCGATCGAGACGATCGCGCAGTTGTGGAAGCCGCCGGACTCCGGCAGGTGGTAGTCCACGATGTCCGGAATGATGATCTTCAGCAGGGGCAGGAAGAACCGCTCCGTGGCCCGGCCCAGCGGGCCGTCCTCCGTCGGGGGGCGGCCGACGACGATGGACTGCAGCAGCGGCCGCTTCCGCATGGTCACGCAGTCGATTGTCAGCGCCGGGAACGGCTCCTGCGGCGTGTAGAAGCCGGTGTGGTCGCCGAAGGGGCCCTCGGGGAGCATCTCGCCCGGCTCCAGCCAGCCCTCGATGACGACCTCGGCGTTGGCCGGGACCTGCAGCGGGACGGTCTTGCAGTCGACCATCTCCACGCGCTTGCCGGAGACGAAGCCCGCGAACAGGTACTCGTCGATGTCGCCGGGCAGCGGCGCCGTGGAGGCGTAGGTCACGGCCGGCGGGCAGCCGAAGGCGATGGCCACCGGCAGCCGCTCGCCGCGCTTGGCGGCGACCTGGTAGTGGTTGCGGCTGTCCTTGTGAATCTGCCAGTGCATGCCGATGGTGCGCTTGTCGTGGCGCTGCAGGCGGTAGAGGCCCAGGTTCCGTACGCCCGTCTCCGGGTGCTTGGTGTGGGTGAGGCCCAGGTTGAAGAAGGAGCCGCCGTCCTCGGGCCAGGTGAAGAGCGCCGGCAGCTGGTCGAGGTCGACGTCGTCGCCGGTGAGGACGACCTCCTGGACCGGAGCGTCCTTGATCTTGCGCGGCGGCACGTGCGCCATCGCGCCGAGCTTGCCGAACGCCTCGCGCATTCCGGTGAAGCCCTGCGGCAGCTCGGGTTTGAGCAGGCCGCCGATCTTCTCGCTGATCTCGTCGTAGGACGCGAGGCCGAGCGCCTTGAGCAGCCGCCGGTCGGTGCCGAAGACGTTCATGGCCAGCGGCATGGCCGAGCCCTTGACGTTCTCGAAGAGGAGGGCGGGGCCGCCCGCCTTGTTCACCCGGTCCGTGATCTCGCCGATTTCCAGGTACGGATCGACTTCCGCCGTAATGCGCTTGAGGTCGCCGTCGCGCTCCAGCGCCCGGAGGAACGAGCGAAGGTCGTCGTAAGCCATGCGTTCCAGTATCAAGCACGCACTACGCTGGCTATGTATCGGGGCCGCCGCGCGGCCCGTACCGTCGTCTCCGGGGAGCCGTCCGACATGCTCAGGTATCTGCCGTTCCTGCTGATCCTGGCGCTGTGGATCTACGCCTTCGTCGACTGCCTGAACACCCCGGAGAACGAGGTCCGCGGCCTGCCGAAGCTCGCCTGGGTGATCGTCATCCTGCTCTTCGGCGAGGTGCTGATCGGGCCGGTCGCCTGGCTGATCGCGGGGCGCCCGCGGGCCGCGGCCGCGGCGCGCGGCGGCGAGCGGCAGTGGGTCGCGCCCGACGACAACCCCGAGTTCCTGAAGTCGCTCCGGCGCGACCAGGGCGATCCGCCGCCCGCGAGCTGAGCCCGCCCCGGCCGGGCCGGCAGTCCGCTGACGCCTCGTCAGACGATTCGCCCGACCGGCCGTCACCCGGCCTCCCGCACGTCACCCGCCGTACGGCGTAGCAGGTCATCCCCCGATCGGGTCATAAGAAAAGCAGATTCCGACCCCCGCACACCGCCCTCCGGACCAACTCGCTCCTCTTCACCGCCATTTGGCACCCCGTTCACACACCCTCTCCTGCCCTTGACGCACCCGTGCCGGGAGAGTCCGAGAGGCCACACTGAGGCCTCACGCGACTCCAGGGAGAGGGGCACACGCCATGCCCGACATGACCCGACGCAGACTCCTCGGCTCCGCCGCGAGTGCCGTCGGCGGCGCCGCCGCACTGTCGCTGCTGCCGCCGAGCGTGCAGCGGGCCGTCGCCACCGGCCCGGCCCGGCGCGGCTCGCTGCGCGACATCGAGCACGTGGTCCTGCTCATGCAGGAGAACCGGTCGTTCGACCACTACTTCGGCACCCTCAAGGGCGTGCGGGGCTTCGGCGACCCGGACGCCATCAAGCTGCCGGACGGCAAGGACGTCTTCCACCAGCCCGACGAGAAGAACCCCGCGGGCCACCTGCTGCCCTTCCGGCTCGACACGCACAAGTCGAGCGCCCAGGTCATCCCGTCCACCAGCCACGCCTGGTCCGTCCAGCACGAGGCGTGGAACGGCGGGAAGATGGACCGCTGGATGCCGGCGCACCGCAAGGCGGACGGCGCGAACGGCCCGTACGTGATGGGCTACCACACGCGCGAGGACATCCCCTTCCAGTTCGCCCTGGCCGAGGCGTTCACCCTCTGCGACAACTACTTCTGCTCCGTCATGGGGCCCACCTGGCCCAACCGGCTGTACTGGATGACGGGCACCATCGACCCGGCCGGCACCCGCGGCGGCCCCGTCATCGACAACACCGCCCCCGAGCCGTACCGCTGGACGACATACGCGGAGCGGCTGCAGGCGGCGGGGGTCAGCTGGCGCGTGTACCAGGAGGAGGACAACTACGGCTGCAACCTGCTGGAGCAGTTCCAGCAGTTCAAGGACGCGAAGCCGGGCGATCCGCTGTACGAGCGGGGCATGCGCAAGCTGCCCGCGGACGCCTTCGAGAGGGACGCCCGCGACGGGAAGCTGCCGGCCGTCTCCTGGATCATCCCGACCGCGGCGCAGTCGGAGCACCCGCGCTACCTGCCGGCCGCGGGCGCGGACTACGTGGCGCGGAAGATCGAGGCCATCGCGGACAATCCCGAGGTGTGGGCGAAGACGGTCTTCATCCTGAACTACGACGAGAACGACGGCCTCTTCGACCACGTGCCGCCGCCGGTGCCGCCGGCGGGCACGGCGGACGAGTTCGTGGGGAAGCTGCCGATCGGCGGCGGCTTCCGGGTGCCGTGCCTGATCGTGTCGCCGTGGACGGTGGGCGGCTGGGCCGCGGGCGACGCCTTCGACCACACCTCGGTACTGCGCTTCCTGGAGGTGTGGACGGGGGTGCGGGAGCCGAACATCAGCGCCTGGCGGCGCCGCGCCTTCGGCGACCTGACCTCGGCGTTCGGCTTCACGGACCGGGCCAAGCGCCCGCCGCGGCTGCCCGCGGACACCGCGCAGCAGCTGGAGCAGGCGAAGTGGGACGTGACCCACCTGCCCAAGCCCACGCTGCCGGGCGCCCGCCAGACCCCGCCGGAGCAGGAGAAGGGCAAGCGGCCGCGGCGCTGACGAACGTCAGCCCTCCGGTGGTTCGCCGGGGTCGCCGCTGCCGCGCAGCTCGTACTCCGCGCGGAGTTTCCGCCACCGTTCGAGGGTCCACCCCGTCCAGTCCGCCGGGCGGCCCGCCAGCGCCTCCAGCAGGTACTCGAAGTGGTGGTGCCAGCCCGCCAGGCAGTCCAGGCGGACGGTGTCGGGGCCGGTGAACTCGTTGGTGAAGTGCAGCAGCGTGCCGCCGACGCCGGCCGGGGCCTCCTCCAGCTCGAAGCGGATCCGGCCGTGGATCTCAACGGTGTACTCGGCCAGCCGCTGCGGCTGCCAGGCGGTGACGCGGCCGGGCGCGACGGTGGCGTGCCCGGCGGCGTCAGTGTTCTGCCAGCGCAGGGTGATGGCCCCGCCCTCCCGCTGGTCGAACGGCTCGGCCGCGGCCAGCCACGTCGGCAGGCCCTCGGGGGTGGCGACGGCCATCCACACCTCGGGCACGGGGTAGGGCAGCGACAGCTCGTAGCGCAGGAGGTGGCTGTCCTCACCCCGCGGCTCGGACTTCCCGTAGAGGGAGGGGATCTCCATACCCCCAGCTCTACCACCGCGGCCCGCCTCCCGCGCTCCGGGAAGCGCGGGAAACGGGCCGTACGAGGGGATGCGCGCCGGGTCAGACTCCGGCGTACGAGTGCTTGCCGGTGACGAAGATGTTCACGCCGTAGTAGTTGAAGATGTAGCAGCCGAAGGCGGCCAGGGCGATGTAGGCGGCCTTGCGGCCCTTCCAGCCGGCGGTGGCGCGGGCGTGCAGGAAGCAGGCGTAGGCGACCCAGGTGATGAAGGACCAGACCTCCTTGGGGTCCCAGCCCCAGTAGCGGCCCCAGGCGGCCTCGGCCCAGATGGCGCCGGCGATGATCGTGAAGGTCCACAGCGGGAAGACCGTCGCGTTGATGCGGTAGCCCAGCTTGTCGAGGGTGGCGGCGGCGGGCAGGCGCGACATGGGGTTGTCGGTGCGCAGCGCGAGCTTGGCCTTGAAGCGGGCGTAACGGCGGTCCTGCGGCAGCTCGTCCAGGTAGCGGCGCAGGCCGGCGCCGGTGCGGCCCTCGACGAGGCGCGCCTCGTAGCCGTCGCGGAAGAGGTAGAGCAGGGTGGAGCAGGCGCCGACCCAGAACGCGGCACCGCACAGGATCGCGGTGGAGACGTGGATCCACAGCCAGTACGAGTGGAGGGCCGGGACGAGCTGGTCGCTCTCGGTGTAGAGCACGGAGACGGCGAGGCCGAGGTCGAGGAGGATCGTGGTGGTCAGCGGCAGGCCGAGCCAGCGCACGTTCTTCTTGAAGACCAGCAGGCCGAGGTAGACGCCGACGACCGTCATGCCGAAGGTCGTGGAGAACTCGTACATGTTGCCCCAGGGGGCCCGCTGCACGGACAGCGCCCGGGTGAGCACCGAGCCCGCGTGCAGCAGGAAGGACAGCACGGTCAGCGAGACGGCGATGCGGCCGTAGACGTCGCCCTTCTCGCTGGTGCCGGCGGCGCCGGGGCCGTCGGGGACGTCGCGGCTGCCGGTGGCGGCGCGGGTGACGACCTTGGGGCGCTCCAGGACGGCCGTGCCGCTGCCCCCTTGAGAGCCCCGGGCGCTCGCGCCCGCGGCGGCGCGGGCGGCCCCGGCCTCGGTGGTGATCGCGGCGGCGGTGCGGCCGACGGCGCTCCGGCTGCCGAACACCCACTCGGCGATGTGGGCGAGGAAGGCCAGGGTGTAGACGGCCATGGCCGAATAGATCAGTACGTTACTGATGTGGGCCAGGTTCTCGTTGGCTGCGGCAGCGAGGGGGATCACGCGCGCGCTCCTTCGGATGCTGCGGAGGAATCCGCGGACTCGGCGGACTCCGCGGGGTCGGGGGCGTCCGTGGCGGTCACGGGCGGGGCGTCGGCCTGCAGGGCGCCGGCGAGGTCGGCGAGCTCCTCGGGGAGCTTCGCGGACTCGCTGCGGCCGAGGCCGGCCAGCTCGACGACGGTGTGCCCGTCCTTGCCGCGGACGGCCCGCACCCAGACGCGGCGGCGCTGGATGAACAGGGAGCCGGCGACGCCGAGGAGGGCCGCGACCGCGCCGGCGAGGGCGGTGGCGTTGCCGGGCTGCTGGGAGATCTGGAAGGTGGCCCAGGGCTTGATGCCCTCGAACTTCAGGGTGCCGCCGTCGGGCAGCTTCATCGTGTCGCCGACCTTGAGGGCCTGCGCGAAGGGCTTGCCGTCCTTGTCCTTGAACTGCTCCATCTTGGACACGTCGAGCTGGTAGACGTTCTGCGGCGTGCCGCTGTCAGTGCCGAGGCTGCCGTGGTAGGCGGTGAGGACGAGGCGCGGATTGTCCAGGCCGGGGAACTGGGACAGCATGGTGCCGGTCTTCAGGTCCATGGTGGGCACGAAGTTGCCCTTGAAGCCGATCTGGTCCTTCCCGCCGTCCTTCGTGCGGTAGTCGCCGACCTTGAGGACGGTCGACTCGGTGATGTTGTTGTCGATCGGCAGGGACGGGATGCCGCCGCGGAAGGAGACATCGCCCTGGCCGTCGCGGACGGTGACGACGGGCGCGTAGCCGTGGCCGATCAGGTAGACCTTCGAGCCGGAGGTCTCCAGCGGCTCGTTGACCTTGACCGTGGCCTTGCGGCCGGGCCCGTCGGCGCCCTCGTGGTAGGTGACGTGGGCCTCGTAGGTGCGCGGGGTGCCGCGCTGCGGGCCGGTGCGCTCGTACGTCGCCTCGAAGTCGTCGAGGTAGAAGCTGAAGGGCCTGAGGTCGTCGGCCGTGAACAGCGAGCCGGACTTGAAGTCGTCGTACTGGACGAGCGTGTTGGCGAATCCGTCGCCCTCGACGATCAGCTTCTGGCCCTCGGACTTCCACAGCTGCCCGGAGGCGAAGGCGATGAGCAGCACGATGAGCGCGATGTGGAAGACAAGGTTGCCGGCCTCGCGCAGGTAGCCCTTCTCGGAGGCCACGGAGTCACTGCCCGGCTGGGTGCGGAAGCGGCGCTTCTTCAGGAGCGTGCGGGCCGCGGCCAGGACCTGCTCGGGCTCGGCGTCCGTGCGCCACGTGGTGTGGGCCGGCAGCCGCTTGAGGTTGCGGGGGGCGGCCGGCGGGCGGCCGCGGAGCTGGCCGACGAACTGCCAGGTGCGCGGGATGATGCAGCCGACGAGGGACGTGAACAGCAGGATGTAGATCGCGGAGAACCACACCGAGCTGTAGACGTGGAAGAGGCCGAGCTTGTCGTAGAGCGGCCCGAGCGTCTCGTGGGCCTTGCGCCACCCCTCGGCCTTGACCGCGTCCACGCTGGTCTGCGGGACGAGCGAGCCGGGGATGGTCGCCAGCGAGAGCAGGAACAGCAGGATCAGGGCGACCCGCATGGAGGTCAGCTGCCGCCAGAACCAGCGGGCCCAGCCGATCGTCTCGCGCGCGGTCCAGGCCGCGTACCCGAGCGCTCCAGGCTTGCGGACGCCGCCGAAGGAACCGGGCACGGCCTGGCCGCGCTCCTCCTCGGGGGCCGTGGACAGCTGCGAGCCGGCAGCGACGTCGCTCTCGTCGGCCGCGCCGTCGGCGGCGGGGGGTGTCTCTGTCGTGCCCATTTACATCAGACCTCGGGGGAGAAAGAGCTGGACCACGTCTGCAGTTCGCGGATCATGCTGTCCCACACCCCCGTGACGAGGAGCACGCCGACCGCGACCAGCATCAGCCCGCCGGCGCGCATGACCCATGCATAGTGCCGCTTGACCCAGCCGAACGCGCCCAGCGCGCGCCGGAAGGCCACCGCGCTGAGGATGAACGGCAGGCCCAGGCCGAGGCAGTAGGCGACGGTCAGCAGCGCGCCGCGCCCGGCGCTGGCCTGGGTGGAGGAGAGGGAGAGGACGGAGGCGAGCGTCGGGCCGATGCACGGCGCCCAGCCGAGCCCGAAGAGCGCGCCCAGCAGCGGCGCCCCCACCAGGCCCATGGTGGGCCGGGTGTGGAAGCGGAACTCGCGCTGCCCGAATCTGTTCAGCAGACCCATGAAGGCGAGGCCCATCGCGATGGTGAGGACCCCCATCACCTTCGTGATCGTCTCCTGGTGGACCAGCAGCGCCCGGCCGACCCAGCCGAAGAGCGTGCCCATGGAGACGAAGACGAAGGTGAAGCCGAGAACGAAGAGGGTGGACCCGGCGAGCATCCGGCCCTTGCGGGACTCGGCCAGATCCGCTCCGCCGACTCCCGTCACGTAGGAGAGGTAGCCGGGGACGAGCGGCAGCACGCACGGCGAGAAGAACGAGACCAGCCCGCCGAACAGGGCGACGGGCAGGGCCAGCAGCAGCGCCCCGGAGAGCACCGTCTGGTTCATCTCGCCGACAGCGACCGTGACGGCGGCGGTGGCGGGGGTCACCGGGTCACTTCTCCGCGACCAGCGGGTCGAGCGTCTTGCGCAGCTCTTCCTCGGTCAGCGCCTTGATCGCCCGCGCGGCGATCTTCCCGTCGCGGTCGATGAAGACGGTGGAGGGGATGGACTGCGGGTTGAGGCTGCCCGCGGGGAAGCGCAGCAGGAGCTTGCCGGCCGAGTCGTAGAGGCTCGGGTACGGGACCTCGAACTCCTTCTCGAACTTGATCGCCGGGGCGGGGTCGGAGTCGCGGGTGTTGAGCCCGACGAACTGGACGCCCTTGTCCTTGTAGTCGCCCGCGACGTTGACGAGGTTCTTGGCCTCGGCGCGGCACGGGGAGCACCACGAGCCCCACACGTTAAGGACGACGATCTTGCCCTTGTAGTCCTTCGCGATGTCGAGTTCCTTGCCCTCCAGCGTCTTGCCGGAGAGGTCGGGCGCGTCCTGCCGCCCGCCCTTGTCGCTGACGACGCTCACGCCGCCCGTGCCCTGCACGAACTGGGTCTGGCCGCCGCTCTTGGGGTTGTCGCCCGAGCCGCAGGCGGTCAGGGACAGGGCCGCGGCGGCGGCGAGGATGGCCGGCATGGTGATACGCCGGCGTGGTCCGGGGCGTCGAAAGGCGCGGCAGGCACTCATGTGAAAAGTTTCGCATGGTCCGTTTAGGGATCTTCCGCGCCCCCCTGTGACGCGGGCCGGCGCCCGGCAGTGCCCCGGGACACGGCCGCGCGGGCGGTCAGGCGGCCACCCTGGCGTGCCACTTCTCGCCGACCTCCAGCCGGCGCAGGGCGCTCAGCACGGCCGGGTCCTGGACGTCCAGCCAGTCCACGAACTGGCGGAAGGAGACCAGCCGCACGTCCTTGTACTGATCGTCGGCGATGCGTTTCAGAGCTTCCTCCACCGCATCCATATAAATGCCGCCGTTCCACTCCTCGAAGTGGTTCCCGATGAAGAACGGCGCGCGATTCGTCTCGTACGCCCGCTCGAATCCGGCGAGATAGGAGTCCGTGGCCTGCTGCCGCCATTCCGGATAGTGCACCGAAGGGCCGCGCGTGGTGTTCTTCGACTGGTTGGCGAGGATGTTGTAGTCCATCGACAGGACTTCGAACGAATGCCCGGGAAAGGGAATCTGCTGCAGCGGGAGATCCCACAGGCCGTGCTTCTTCGACGGCCACACCTGCGTCCCGCCCGGAGAACTCGCGTCGTAGCGCCAGCCGAGCTTCGCCGCCGTCGGCAGCAGATTGTCCTGCCCCAGCAGACACGGCGTCCGGGCGCCCACGAGCTCCTTGCGGTAATCGAACGGCAGCGGCTCCAGATCGCCGAACCCGGTGTTCGTCCGCCACTCCGTGACGAAGGAGACCGCCTGCTCGATCTCCGACTCCCAGTCCTCCCCCTCCCACTTGCCGACCGACCCCTCGCCGGAACAGAAGTGGCCGTTGAAGTGGGTGCCGATCTCGTGCCCCTCCAGCCACGCCTCCCGCACGTTTTCCAGGGTCGCCCGGACGTGGTCGTCGGTGAGGTAGCCGATATCGGAGGCGCCGACCGGGTTGTTCGGCGGCTTGTAGTGGTGCCGCTTCGACTCGGGCAGCAGGTACAGCCCGGACAGGAAGAACGTCATCCGCGCGTTGTGATCCTGCGCCAGCTTCCTGAAGCGCGGGAAGAGCCCGTTGCCGACCTCGCCCGCCCCGTCCCACGAGAAGATCACGAACTGCGGCGGCTTCTGCCCCGGCTCCAGCCGCTCGGGCTCCGGCGGCTGGTTGGGCTGCGGCCCCGCGTCGGCGGTCGAACCGTCACCGATCAGCTTGGCCTTGGCCCGCTCCACGGCCTTCGCCGCCGGACCGCTGCGTCGTTCCGGGACCGCCGTGGAGGAGCAGCCGGCCACGCCGCCCAGCGCCGCGGCCGCTCCCGCACCCCACCCGAGGAGACCCCGTCGGCTGATGTCGCGCATGTCGACTCCGTCCGTACTCGCCGTGCCCCACGCCGTTGTCGTCCATATAAAACGACATTGCGTGAGAGGGCGCGTCGAGTACGGCGGTTGCGCAGTTTCCCCCGTCTTTACGGAGTTGCCCCGCATTTACGCAGCCGGAGCCGTCTTACGGAGCAACCCGTACTCCGCCGAAAGGGTTTCAGGCGCCGAACGCCTTGGACCCGCCCTTCACCGGCTTGGCCCCCGCGAGGAGATGCGCCGGCACCAGATCCCGGGCCGGTTCGCTGTACCCCACCGAGACGATCCTGTCCCCCCTATAGGTGAACGTCGTCAGGCTCGCCAGGGTGCACTCCCGCTTCCGCGGGTCGTGCCACAGCCGCCGCCGCTCCACGAAGCTCCGCACGATCCAGATCGGCAGCTGGTGGCTCACGCACACCGCCTCGTGACCGCGCGCCGCGTCCTTCGCCGCGTCCAGCGCGCTCATCATCCGCACGACCTGCTCGACGTACGGCTCGCCCCACGACGGGCGGAAAGGATTCGTCAGGTACTTCCAGTTCGCCGGCTTCTTCAGCGCGCCGTCACCGACCCCGAACGTCTTGCCCTCGAAGACGTTCGCCGCCTCGATCAGCCGCTCGTCCGTCGCCAGGTCCAGCCCGTGCGTCTTGGCGATCGGCGAGGCCGTCTCCTGCGCCCGCTCCAGCGGCGAGGCCACCACATGGGTGACGTCCCGCCCCGCCAGGTGCTCCGCCACCCGGTCCGCCATCCGGCGGCCCAGGTCCGACAGGTGATAGCCGGCCCGCCGCCCGTAGAGCACGCCCTCCGGGTTATGCACCTCACCGTGGCGCATCAGGTGCACGACGGTGATGTCGTCCCGCCCCCGCGCCGCGCCCTTCGCCGGGCTCACTTGGCCCCCTCCTCGGTCGCCTCGGCCGCCGCGCGCGCCGCCGCCGGCAGCGCCGCCGCGATCCGCTCCACCGCCGCCTCGTCGTGCGCCGTCGAGACGAACCACGATTCGAACGCCGACGGCGGCAGGTACACGCCCTGCGACAGCATCGAGTGGAAGAAGGCGTTGAAGCGGAACGACTCCTGCGCCCGGGCGTCGTCGTAGTCCCGCACCTCGCGCCCGGTGAAGAACACCGAGAACATGTTGCTCGCCGTCTGCAGGCGGTGCACCACGCCCTGCTTGGTCAGCGCCTCGCTCACCAGGCCGCTGATCTCCGCGGACACCGCGTCGACCTTCTCGTACGCCGCGTCGTCCAGCAGCCGCAGCTGCGCGAGACCCGCCGCCGTCGCCACCGGGTTACCCGACAGCGTGCCCGCCTGGTAGACCGGGCCCGCCGGAGCCAGGTGCGCCATCACGTCGGCCCGGCCGCCGAACGCCGCCGCCGGGAAGCCGCCGCCCATCACCTTGCCGAACGTCATCAGATCCGGCTTCACGCCGTCGACGCCGTACCAGCCCGCCTTCGACGTGCGGAAGCCCGTCATCACCTCATCGGAGATGAACAGCGCGCCGTTCTTGGCGCACGCGTCCTTCAGCCCCTGGTTGAAGCCCGGCAGCGGCGGCACCACGCCCATGTTGCCCGGCGACGCCTCCGTGATCACACAGGCGATCTCACCCGGGTAGGCGTGGAAGGCCTCGTGCACGGCCTCCAGGTCGTTGTACGGCAGCACGATCGTGTCGGCGGCCGACGCACCGGTCACGCCGGGCGTGTCCGGCAGCCCGAACGTCGCCACGCCCGAGCCCGCCGCGGCCAGCAGCGCGTCCACGTGGCCGTGGTAGCAGCCCGCGAACTTGATCACCTTGGCGCGGCCGGTGAACCCGCGCGCCAGCCGGATCGCCGACATCGTCGCCTCGGTGCCCGACGACACCAGGCGCACCTGCTCCACGGGCTCGACGCGCGCGACGATCTCCTCGGCGAGCGCGACCTCTCCCTCACCCGGCGTACCGAAGGACGTCCCCCGGGCCACCGCCTCCTGGACGGCCGCGATCACCTCGGGATGCGCGTGCCCGAGGATCATCGGCCCCCACGAGCACACGAGGTCGACGTACTCCCGGCCGTCGGCGTCGGTGAGGTACGGACCGGTGCCGGACACCATGAACCGGGGCGTACCACCCACGGCCCGGAAGGCCCGGACCGGGGAGTTCACGCCGCCGGGCGTCACGACAGCGGCGCGGTCGAAGAGTGTCTGCGAGACTGGCGCATGCATGGGGTATGGGTAGCTCACGCTAGCCATGGTCTCAGAGCCTCGCGACGAGTCCGCTCCGGGCGTTTCGCACGCTCTTCACGGGGGAGGTCTCTGAGACGATGATCGGGTTGCGCGGCGGGGGCAGTGCTGCGTAGGAAAAAGCGGTCAGGTGGAGATATGCAGCGCGGTGGCGGACTGGGTGAGGGCACCGGTGACCTGGGCCCCGAGCGCGCCCGGCAGTCCCGCAGGGGGCGCCACAGGGGCCGGCGCGACCGGCGCGAGGAGCAGCTCCCGGGGAGCACGGGCGGCGCGGACAACACGAGCAGTACAGGCAGCACGAGCAACACGAACAGCACGGGAAACAGGAGCGGCCGCGTGGGGGTGACCTACAAGTACTTCGGGGCACCCAACAGCGCGGCCGCGGCGAACGTCCCCATCTCCATGCGCCCCGAGGAGCTCGGCGGCGACGAGCTCGGCATGGGCGGCATGTTCACCCGCATCAAGCCGGAGACCGTGGCCGCCATGGTGCTCACCGGCATCGAGGGCATACCCCTGCACAAGGTCCCCCCGCTCGAACTGGTCGTCCTCCACCCCGACTACGCCGTCGTCAAACTGCCCATGACCGTCGTCGACCCGCTGCGCGGCATCGGCGAGGAGTCTGTCGGCGCCGCCGCCTTCATCTGGTCCACCGTCCCCGACCGCGGCGGCCCCCGCGACGCCTTCGGCGTCTACCAGCTCCTGCGCGAGTGGCAGGACTTCTCCCACCGCCTCCACGAGAACGGCCACCAGCCGTACTGCCTCGTCTGGCCGTGAGCGGCCCGCGGGCCCGCGCGTCAGCTCTGCTGGAGCTCGGCGGTGTCCACGGTGCCCTGCACCACCTGGCGGGCCAGGTCCGCCAGCCGCATCTGCCGCGGGCGGGCGTAGTTCCGCAGGCTCTCGAACGCCTCGTCCAGGCTGACCTGCCACCGCTCCGCCAGCACACCCTTGGCCTGCTCGATGACCACCCGGCTGTGCAAAGCGGCCTGGAGCTGGGCCTTGTCGATGTTGCCCTGCTCGATGGTGCGCTGCTGGAGGATCGCGATCGTGGCCACGTCCGCCAGCGCCTGCGCCAGCCGGATGTCGGACTCGGACATCCTGCCGGGCCCGGAGTGGAAGAGGTTCACCGCGCCGATGACCTGGTGGCGCAGCCGCATGGGAATCGCGTGCGTCGTACGGAAACCGGCCCTCCGGGCACGGGTCGCGAAGGCCCCGAACGCCCGCGTGGCCTCCGCCGATGCCAGGTCGATGTCCAGCTGCGGGCGCCCGGTCCGGTAGCACTCCACACAGGGGCCCTGCGCGTGCTGGAGCGCGAACAGCTCCAGCAGCCGGGTGTGCTCGTCCGAGGCGGCGATGACCTGCAACTCGCCGCACGGGTCGATGATCATCACGCCGGCGGCGTCGATGTCGAGCAGTTCCACGCAACGAGCGGTGAGCCGGTGCAGGAAGTCGATCAGATCGAAGTCGTCAATCAGTGAATCCACGGCCTCGACCAGGATCTCCAGCGTGCGTTGCTGGCTAGCCATGGCCATCATCCCCTTCTTTCGAACGACGGGCCCAGCCCGTCACCAATGTGGTCGAAGCGCAGGCGCCGGGTAACGACATCCTCCGCGACCTGCAGCAACGCAAGCTCGTACCGGTAGGCATGGGCGCGCAGCAGCACCAGCGCCTGGGCCACCGTCACCCCCGCCTGAACACTGATCATCCCGCCGGCCTGGTGGACCACCGCCCGGTGCAGATGGGCGGTGCCCTCGCCCGCGGCGAACTGCTCCGCCCCCTGCCCGCCGTCCAGCACCACCGCGGTCACCGCCGCCGCCAGGATCAAGGCGTCGTCCATCGCGGCGGGCGCCAGCGGGCCGGCGAGCGCCCGCTGTGCGGTCAGCACGCCCAGGCAGACTCCGCCGATCCGCAGCGGGAAACAGAAGAGGGCGCCCACGCCCATTCCGGCCAGCGTCGGCATCAGCACCGGCCACCGGCCCGGCCGGATCAGCTTCAGATCCGGCTCGACGATCACCTCGCAGGAGACGGTGGACTCCACCCCCGGGCCCTCGCCGAGCATGAACTGCTCGTCCTCAAGGCGCTCGCTGACGCCTGGGGAGGACCACACGACCTCGCCCAAGGCCCCGTCCGTGCTGAGGGAGACCGCCACCCCGTCCACGCCCAGGATCCGCGCGCACTCCAGGGGATCCCCGGTGATCAGGCCGGGACCCGACCGCGACGAGAGATCGCGCAGCAGCCGGGCCATGCCCGAGCTGGTCGCCACCGCTGACACCCGCTTCCCGGGGCCGATCCTCCGACGCCCCTCATGAGGCGAACGGCCCGTCGGCTTCACCCTACGCCCGGGCACCCCTCCGGCGACCATTATCGAGGGAGTCGAGGTCGGCCAGATCCACCAGCGTCGCCACCGGCCGGAAGACGTCCAGCAGCTCCGCCATGTGCATGATTTTCAGCGCCCACGGCCGGACGCACAGCACCGCGAAACACCCCCCGGACGCGAGCACCCCGGCCCGGGCCCGGTACATCGCCCCCAGAACGGAGCAGTCGAAGAACGTCACGTCGCGCAGGTCGATCACGACGACGGGGGTACCCAGCGCCACCAGCTGCAACAGCAGCTCCTCCACCGCCGGCACGGCCGCGATATCGAGCTCACCGGCGAGCTCCAGCATGCCCCACCGGCCCTCGACCCGGATCCGGGTCTCGTACTCCGACTCCGCCACGGCTGATCCCCCTGCTCGGCTGGTGTGGACGGTGCGGAGGGCTCGCGTCCCCGTACCGTCGCCACCGAGGTCCAGGGCAGCAATCCTGAACCTACGTCTACCGCGGGCATCACCACCGGCAGGCAGGCATCTCCCCACTGAAATGCTGGAAATCAGCCGGAACCGGCCCGGGAAGGTCCTGGCCAGTGCTTCAATTCCGAGGGTCTATAGCCACCCCGCCGCCCCTGGCCGAGAACCCACGCCTCCCCGGAAGATGTGCCTCCACCACCTTCCGGAGAGCCCGCAGGCGCCCTATGGTGCAGCCGTGGCCCCGGCCCCCGGCCGCTGTCTCCCTCGGACGCGCCGGACGCCTCCCGCCCCGCCGGTCGCCCCGTGGTCGCAGACAGACCGGCCGGTGCTCCCGCCAGGGGAGGGTGGGACACCGGCCGGATCGGCCCCTCCCGGGCCCGCCCCCTCACGGCCGTACGCTGCGATCATGCTGATCGCCCGCTCCGTCGCCCTCTTCCTCCTCGCCGCGCTCCTGGAGATCGGCGGCGCCTGGCTCGTCTGGCAGGGCGTGCGCGAGCACCGGTCACCCGGCTGGGTCTGGATCGGCGCCGGCATCGCCGCCCTCGGGGCCTACGGCTTCGTCGCCACCCTCCAGCCCGACGCCCACTTCGGCCGCATCCTCGCCGCCTACGGCGGGATCTTCGTCGCCGGCTCCCTCGCCTGGGGCATGGTCGCCGACGGCTACCGGCCCGACCGCTACGACGTCCTCGGCGCGCTGATCTGCCTCATCGGCGTGGCGATCATCATGTACGTGCCACGCGGCCGCTGAATATCCTGCCCCGGGACGACCACGAGGTCGCTCGCGCCGAGCCCAGGAGGCACCACCACCATGAGCACCCGCACCGCCGTCATCACCGGCGCGAGCAGCGGCATCGGCGCCGCCACCGCCCGCCGGCTCGCCGCCGAGGGCTACCGCGTCGTCCTCACCGCCCGCCGCGCCGACCTCATCGAGGCCCTCGCCAAGGAGCTCCCCGGCGCCCGGGCCCATGCCCTCGACGTCACCGACCGCGCCGCCGTCGACGCCTTCGCCGCGACCCTCGACCGCGTGGACGTCCTGATCAACAACGCCGGCGGCGCCCACGGCGCCGACCCCGTCGCCACCGCCGACCCCGCCGACTGGCGCACCATGTACGAGGTCAACGTCCTCGGCGTGCTCCACATGACCCAGGCCCTGCTCCCCGCCCTCACCGCGAGCGGCGACGGCACCGTCCTGATCCTCTCCTCCACCGCGGCCCTCGGCACCTACGAAGGCGGCAGCGGTTACGCCGCCGCCAAGCACGGCGCCCACGCCGTCGCCGAAACCCTCCGCCTGGAGCTGTGCGGACAGCCCGTCCGCGTCATCGAGATCGCCCCCGGCATGGTGCGCACCGACGAGTTCGCCCTCACCCGCTTCCGCGGCGACCGGGCCAAGGCCGACGCCGTCTACGCGGGCGTCGCCGAGCCCCTCACCGCCGAGGACGTCGCCGACACCATCGGCTGGGCCGTCACCCGGCCCCCGCACGTGAACATCGACCTGCTCGTCGTACGTCCCCGCGCGCAGGCCAGCAACTACAAGGTCCACCGAGAGAACTAAGATCCACCGAGAGAACTGAGGAACACGTCCATGCGCGTCATCGCCTTCGACCACCTCGTCATCAACGTCTCCGACGTCGAGCGGTCCCTCGCCTTCTACACCGGCCCGCTGGGCCTCGACCCCGTCCGCGTCGACGAGTGGCGCGCGGGCCGGGCGCCCTTCCCGTCCGTGCGCGTCTCCCCCACCACGATCATCGACCTGGTGGAGCGCGACCGCGGCGACGCGGCCGGCTCCAACGTCGACCACATCTGCCTCGTGGTCGAGCCCCTCGACTGGCAGACCGTGATCGACTCCGGCGTCTTCACCGTCGTCGACGGCCCCGGCCAACGCTTCGGCGCCCGCGGCAGCGCCGAGTCGCTCTACGTCCTCGACCCGGACGGCAACACGGTGGAGCTGCGCTGGTACCCGCAGGACGTGCGCGCCTAGGGGGCCTGGCGACACCCCGGTCCGGGGCCTGACCCCAGCGCGCCGCCCGCCGCTGCCCGCCAGAGTGGATCCCACCGCAGTGGGACCGACGGGGAGGGCGGGCGACCATGTCCACGATGACCGGACGACAACGACGGGGCATCAGCACCGGCTGGCTGATCACGATGGCCGGGCTGAGCCTCGTCGTGACGGCCCTGGCGATACGGGTCTACCTGCCGCCCGACATGGCCACCAGCCGGGTCCCGCCGCGCAGCGACCTGCACTACGCGCTGCTGGTCTGCCACATCTTCACGGCCGCCGTGGCTGCGCTCCTCGGCCCCTTGCAGTTCTGGCCCCGCCTGCGGGCCCGCCGCCCGCGCCTGCACCGCTGGACGGGGCGCGCCTACTTCTTCGCGGGCGTCTTCCCCTCGATCCTCTTCGCGATCCCCGTCGTCTGGTTCACCCCGGTGGGCTTCTCGAACCAGGCCGCGCTCGGCACCCTGGACGTGCTCTGGGCCGTCACGGGCGTGTCCGCGTACCGGGCCGCGCTGCAGCGGCGCTACGCGGATCACCGGCTGTGGATGATCCGCAACTTCTCCATGACGTTCGTCGCGATCAGCTCACGGATCATCCAGCCGTTCATCGAGCACGCCGTCGCGGCCCAGGCGCAGGACCCGCTCTCCTACGGCGGCGACCCCCTGGCCGCCGCCCACGACATCGCCAGCGCAAGCGCCTGGCTCGGCCTCGTGATCAACCTGATCGCCACCGAGGCCTGGATCCAGTACCGCTACGGGCGTCGGCCGGAGCGCGGCAAGGCGGTCCGGGGAAGGGCGGTCAGCCCTTCACACACACGATCTGCTTGAGCTTCGCCACGACCTCGACGAGATCCCGCTGCTGGTCCATGACCTGCTCGATCGGCTTGTACGCGGCCGGGATCTCGTCGACCACTCCGCGGTCCTTGCGGCACTCGACGCCGCGCGTCTGATCCGCGAGGTCCCGCTCGGAGAATCGCTTCTTCGCCTGGTTGCGGCTCATCCGGCGGCCGGCGCCGTGCGAGGCGGAATTGAACGAGTCCTCGTTGCCCAGACCACGCACGATGTACGAGCCGGTGCCCATCGAGCCGGGGATGATGCCGTACTCGCCACCGCCGGCGCGGATCGCGCCCTTGCGGGTGACCAGCAGGTCCATGCCCTCGTACTGCTCCTCCGCCACGTAGTTGTGGTGGCAGGAGATCGTCTGCTCGAACATGGGCTTGGCCTTCTTGAACTCCTTGCGGACCACGTCCTTAAAGAGCGCCATCATGATCTCGCGGTTGTGCCGTGCGTACTCCTGGGCCCAGAACAGGTCGTGCCGGTAGGCGGCCATCTGCGGGGTGTCCGCAAGGAAGACGGCGAGGTCACGGTCGACCAGGCCCTGGTTGTGCGACAGCTTCCGCGCCTCGCCGATGTGATACTCGGCGAGCTCCTTGCCGATGTTGCGGGAGCCGGAGTGGAGCATGAGCCACACCGAACCGGACATATCAATGCAAAATTCAACAAAGTGGTTGCCTTGGCCAAGGGTTCCCATTTGCTTCAGCGCCCGACCCCGACGGAACTTGACCGCCTCCGCAACCCCGTCGAACCGCCCCCAGAAGTCGTCCCACCCCGCCGTCGGCAGCCCGTGCAGCCGGCGCGGGTCGACCGGGTCGTCGTGCATCGAGAAGCCGACCGGAATGGCCTCCTCGATCTTCGACCGCAGCCGGGAGAGATCACCGGGCAGGTCGTTGGCCGTCAGGGACGTCTTCACCGCGGACATCCCGCAGCCGATGTCGACGCCGACCGCCGCCGGGCACACCGCGCCCTGCATGGCGATCACCGAGCCGACCGTGGCGCCCTTGCCGAAGTGGACGTCCGGCATGACCGCGAGTCCCTTGATCCATGGCAGGGTGGAGACGTTGCGCAGTTGCTGCATGGCAACGTCCTCGACCGTGGCCGGATCGGTCCACATGCGGATCGGCACCCGGGCGCCGGGCACCTCGGTGTAGGACATGATTTTCCTCATAACCCCGTAAAAGCAAGATAACGCAAAAGCCGGACATATCTCATGATTCGCGACAGCGAACCGGCAGACGCGGCGGCGCTTGCGGTAGACATACTGTCCAGCCGCCGCCTCCGCGGCGGCAACACGTTTTCCGGCACGGGATGCGGCCCGCAGCCGGTGGAAGGAGCCACGGACAGTGCAGCGAAGGGCTCACGCACCGGCCGCCGCACTGGCCGCCACCCTCCTCGCCGCGGTGCTCACCGCCTGCAGCGGCGGGGCCGGCGCCGCCGGCGGCGACGACTCCAAGCCCGGCCACGCCGGCTCCACCGCACCGGCCGCGCAGCCGGGCAAGTACCACAGCCTCCCCGAGCCCTGCGGCTACGTGAACCGCGACACCCTGCGCCGCCTCCTGCCCGCCACGGGCGACGACGAGGACGGCCGCGACACCGCGAAGCTCTACAAGGGCCAGGCCGCGATCACCTACGACACCGACCGCCGCGTCGGCTGCCGCTGGAAGCTGGAGACCCCGCAGGGCACCCGGCACCTGGCCGTGGACTTCGAGCGCGTCGTGTCGTACCAGCCCGGCGTCAGCGACGAGCAGCGCGCGGAGCAGCTCTACGGCCGGCAGGCGGCCGCCGCGCACATCCCGGTCTCCTCGGCCTCCCCCTCGGCGTCCGGCTCGTCTTCCGCGGCCTCCGCCGGGGCGTCGCAGGGCGCGAGCTCGGGCCCGCACCCGCAGGGCGGCGCGGCGAGCGGTTCGCCGTCGCCGTCCGCCTCCCGTACGGGCGCGCCGTCCGCCTCCGGCTCCCCGGCCGGCGGTGCCTCGCTCGCGCCGCGCGTCCTCGACGACCTCGGCGACGACGCCTTCATCGACGACAAGCTGATCAACTCGGGCTCCGGCGTGCACCGGGACATCAACATCGTCTTCCGGGCGGCGAACGTGATCGTCACCATCGCCTACGACCAGTGGTCTGTCGACAAGCTGCACGTCCCCGCCAGCGAGGACCTCCAGGGCAAGGCCCAGTCCCTGGCCCGCGAGCTCGAAGCGGGGCACTTCGGCAATTGACCACTCGTAGCTTCCCGGCGTTCCCGGTGTTCTCGGCGATCGAGCCCGACCCGGCCCGCCGGGTAACGCCCCAATACGGCCACCGGCCCGCCTCGGCCGCGTACCGTGCCGAGCAGACAGGCCGACCGACAGGCCGACCAGACCGGGCGGGCCGCCCCAGGCGCCCCGCCCCTCGACACCGAACGAGCGAAGGACCCATGCACCGAACAGCCCCGCGACTCGCCCGACTCCTCGCCTGCGCCGCAGTACCGGTGATGCTCGTCGCCACCGGCTGCTCGGACGACGACGGCGGCGCCAAGAAGAAGTCGCCCTCCGCCTCCGCCCCGGCGTCGGCTCCGAGCGCCTCGCCCTCGGTCAAGGCGGCCACGTTCGCCAAGCTGCCGCCGGAGGTCTGCAAGACGATCGCCGAGAAGACGATCGACTCGCTGGTGCCGAAGGCGAAGAAGAAGGAGGGCGAGGCCCTCCCCACCAGCGACGCCAACGACTCGGCGAGCTGCTTCTGGAACGGCCTGAACGACGAGGATGTCAAGGACCTGCAGTTCCGTTCGCTGACGGTCTCGTACAAGCGGCTGGCCTCCGACCCGACGCTCGGCTCGGGCGAGAAGCGCGCCGAGAAGTTCGCCGAGCAGCAGGTGACGAAGGCGACCACGGCGGACGGCGCGAAGGACGCGAAGACCGACAAGGCCGAGGGCATCGGCGACGGCGCGAACGTGGTGGCCACGGACACCAAGAAGGACGACGACGACTACCGCAACGCGACGGTCGTGGCCCGTACGGGCAATGTCGTCGTCACCGTGAAGTACAGCGGTGCCGGTTTCCAGGGCGCGAAGAACCCGGCCGCGGACGACATCGCCAAGGGCGCGCAGGACGCGGCCAAGGAGGCGGTGGCGGCGGTCGCCGCGGCGAACAAGGGCTGACGCCGGCGCGTACCGGTCCGGTAGCTCCGGGCCGGCCCCGGCATGGTGCCCGTACGCAAAGACGCCGGGCCGGCCCGATTCTCATCGGGCCGGCCCGGCGTCTTCGTGCGGTCAGACGCTACGAGCCCAGCAGCTTGCGGACCCGGTCCGCCCCCACCGCGAGGAGCAGCGTGGGCAGGCGCGGGCCGGTGTCGCGGCTCACCAGCAGGTGGTAGAGCAGCGCGAAGAAGGACCGCTGGGCGACCTTCAGCTCCGGGGTCGGCTTGGCGTCGGGCGTGAGGCCGGCCTGGACCTTGGGCACGCCGTAGACGAGCGTGGTGAGGCCGTCGAGCGACCAGTGGTCGTCCAGGCCCTCCAGGAGCAGCCGCAGTGACTCGCGGCCCTGCTCGTCGAGCGAGCCGAGGAGCTCGGTGTCGGGCTCGGAGCGGACGATGGTGCGGGACTCGGCGGGGACCTGGGTGTTGATCCAGTGCTCGGCCCGGTCCAGCCGCGGGCGGACCTCGTCGAGGTCGGCGACGGGGTTGGCCGGGTCGAGGTCGCTGAGGATGCGGATCGTCTGCTCGTCGTGGCCGGCGGTGATGTCGACGACGGAGGCGAGCGTGCGGTACGGCAGCGGGCGCGGCGTGCGGGGCAGCTCGCCGGCGGCCGTGCGGGCGGCGCGGCTGTGGGCTGCGGCGTCGGCGGGCAGGGCGGTGCCGTCGGCGACCTTGGCCTCCAGCTTGTCCCACTCGTCGTAGAGCCGCTGGATCTCCTGGTCGAAGGCGATCTTGAAGGACTGGTTGGGCTTGCGGCGGGCGTACAGCCAGCGCAGCAGCGGCGCCTCCATGATCTTCAGGGCGTCGCCCGGGGTGGGCACGCCGCCCTTGGAGGAGGACATCTTGGCCATGCCGCTGATGCCGACGAAGGCGTACATCGGGCCGATCGGCTGCTCGCCGCCGAAGACCTTGCGGACGATCTGGCCGCCGACGACGAAGGAGGAGCCCGGGGAGGAGTGGTCCACGCCCGAGGGCTCGAAGATCACGCCTTCGTAGGCCCAGCGCATCGGCCAGTCGACCTTCCAGACCAGCTTGCCGCGGTTGAACTCGCTGAGCAGGACGGTCTCGGTGTGGCCGCACACGCAGGTGTAGGCGAGCTCGGTGGTCTCGTCGTCGTACGCGGTGACGGTCGTCAGGTCGCGCTCGCAGGCGCCGCAGTACGGCTTGTACGGGAAGTAGCCCGCGCCGGAGCCGCTGCCGTCGTCCTCGGCGGCGGCGCCGGAGCCCTCGGCGGCCTCCAGCTCGGCCTCGTCGACGGGCTTCTGCTGCTGCTTCTGGCCCTGCTTCTTGGGCTGGCCGGTCGCCTTGTCCTTCGTCCGGTACTGGTCGAGGATCGCGTCGATGTCGCCGCGGTGCTTCATCGCGTGCAGGATCTGCTCGCGGTAGACGCCCGAGGTGTACTGCTCGGTCTGGCTGATCGGGTCGTACTCGATGCCGAGCTCGGCGAGCGCGTCGACCATGGCGGCCTTGAAGTGCTCCGCCCAGTTCGGGTACGCCGAGCCGGCGGGGGCCGGGACGGAGGTCAGCGGCTTGCCGATGTGCTCGGCCCACGACTCGTCGATGCCGGGGACGCCGTTCGGCACCTTGCGGTAGCGGTCGTAGTCGTCCCAGGAGATCAGGTGCCGGACCTCGTGGCCGTGGCGGCGGATCTCGTCGGCGACGAGGTGCGGCGTCATGACCTCGCGGAGATTGCCGAGGTGGATCGGGCCGGAGGGCGACAGGCCCGAGGCGACGACGATCGGTTTGCCGGGGGCCCGGCGCTCCGCTTCGGCAATGACCTCGTCGGCGAAACGGGAGACCCAATCGGCCTCGGTGCTCTGAGCCTGAGCCACGGCACTTCCTTCCTTACGGTCCTGGCATGACCATTGTCCCAGACGGGAGGGGTGGCTCCGGGGTTGCCCGGCTCCGGTGAAATTACCGCGGGGACCGTGGTAGGCGCATGGGATAATCGGCGGGACTCGTTCTATGCCGTCTACCGGAATGGCACCCATCCCATGGCTTCGGTTCCCTCCCTCGCTTCTTCGCTCCACCAGCGCATCGCGGACGCCCTCTCGGCAGCCCTGCCGGAGGCCGGTGCCGCCGATCCGCTGCTGCGCCGAAGCGACCGGGCCGACTTCCAGGCCAACGGGATGCTGGCACTGGCCAAGAAGCTGGGGGGCAACCCGCGCGAGCTGGCGGGCAAGGTCGTCGAAGGCCTGCCGGCCGGTGATCTGATCAAGGACGTCGAGGTCTCGGGCCCCGGCTTCCTGAACATCACGATCACGGACGAGGCGATCACGAAGACCCTCGCCGCGCGCGCCGCGGACGAGCGGCTCGGCGCGCCGCTCGCGGAGCGGCCCGGCACGACCGTCATCGACTGGGCCCAGCCGAACGTGGCCAAGGAGATGCACGTCGGCCACCTGCGCAACTCGGTGATCGGCGATTCGGTCGTCCGGCTCCTGGAGTTCACGGGCGAGAAGGTGATCAGCCGCCATCACATCGGCGACTGGGGCACCCAGTTCGGCATGCTCATCCAGTACCTGATCGAGCACCCGCACGAGCTGGACCACAAGGCCGGCGGGGAGGTCTCCGGCGAGGAGGCCATGTCGAACCTCAACCGTCTGTACAAGGCGTCCCGCACGCTCTTCGACGCGGACGAGGAGTTCAAGGCGCGCGCCCGGCGCCGGGTGGTGAACCTGCAGGCGGGCGACGAGGAGACCCTCGCGCTCTGGCAGCGGTTCGTCGACGAGTCGAAGATCTACTTCTACTCGGTGTTCGACAAGCTGGACGTCGAGATCCGCGACGAGGACATCGTCGGCGAGTCCGGCTACAACGACATGCTGGCGGAGACGTGCCGGATGCTGGAGGAGTCCGGTGTCGCGGTGCGCTCCGAGGGTGCGCTGTGCGTGTTCTTCGACGACGTGAAGGGCCCGGACGGCAATCCGGTCCCGCTGATCGTGCAGAAGTCGGACGGCGGCTTCGGCTACGCGGCCACCGACCTCTCCGCGATCCGCGACCGCGTCTTCAACCTGAAGGCCGACACCCTGGTGTACGTGGTGGACGTCCGCCAGTCCCTGCACTTCAAGATGGTCTTCGAGACGGCCCGCCGGGCCGGCTGGCTGACGGACGACGTCAAGGCCGTGCAGCTCGGCTTCGGCACGGTCCTGGGCAAGGACGGCAAGCCGTTCAAGACGCGTGAGGGCGAGACGGTCCGGCTGGTGGACCTGCTGGACGAGGCCGTCGACCGCGCCGCGGCGATCGTCCGCGAGAAGGCGCAGGACCTTGACGAGGAGGAGATCGCGGAGCGTGCTGCCCAGGTGGGCATCGGCGCCGTGAAGTACGCGGACCTGTCGACGTCGGCGGCCCGCGACTACAAGTTCGACCTGGACCAGATGGTGTCCCTCAACGGCGACACGTCGGTCTACCTCCAGTACGCGTTCGCGCGCATCCAGTCGATCCTGCGCAAGGCGGGGGAGGCCGCTCCGGTCGCGCACCCGGAGCTGGCGCTGGCTCCGGCCGAGCGGGCGCTGGGTCTGCACCTGGACCAGTTCGCGGCGACGGTGGCGGAGGCCGCCGGGGAGTACGCGCCGCACAAGCTGGCCGGTTACCTCTACCAGCTGGCCTCGCTGTACACGACGTTCTACGACCAGTGCCCGGTGCTGAAGGCCGAGGAGGAGGCCCAGGTGGAGAACCGCCTCTTCCTGTGCGACCTGACGGCCCGCACGCTGCGGCAGGGCATGGGGCTGATGGGCATCCGGACGCCCGAGCGCCTGTAACACCTGGTGTGCGGGGGCGGGTCAGGCGGTTTCCCCGCCCGGCCCGCCCCTGTCTTCGTTCCCGCCCAGTTCGAACCAGACGAGCTTGCCGGTGAGCCCTTGGGGCTGCCGGCGCAGCGCGAATCCTCCCCAGCTGTCGGCGCAACGCATCACGAGCGCGAGCCCGCGCCCTTCCTCGGCGTCCTCGCGGGGCAGTGCGGTGGCCCGCAGGCCGGGCAGTGCGGGGTTGGTGTCCCATACGGTCACGCGCACCGCGCTGCCCTTGCCCTCGCGCCGGACGCGTACGGAGGCGGGCCCGTCGGAGTGCCGGTAGGAGTTGGTGACCAGCTCCGAGGTGAGCAGTTCGGCGGTCTCGGCCACGCGCGCGAAGCCGTGCTCCTCGAAGATCGTGCGGAGGGTGCGGCGGGCGATGCAGGGCGCGAGCGGGTCGGAGGGGACCTGGAGGGTGTATTCCCAGCTGTCGGGGAGCCCTGGGTCGGTGCTCATGGGCGCGTCTCCGCGGAGGGGGCGGTGTGCGCCACAAGCTAGGGCCGGTGCCCGGGGGCTTTCCACTGTTTCCGTGGAATTCCCCCCGGGCACCGGCCCTTTGACGGTCTCGGACGGTGCCGTCAGAGCCGGCGTGCGACCTCGGTCGCCCAGTAGGTGAGGATCATCTGGGCGCCGGCGCGCTTGATGCCGGTGAGGGTCTCCATGATCGCGCGGTCGCGGTCGATCCAGCCGTTGGCGGCGGCGGCCTCGACCATCGCGTACTCGCCGCTGATCTGGTACGCGGCGACCGGCACGTCGACGGCCTCCGCGACCTTGGCGAGGATGTCCAGGTACGGCAGGGCCGGCTTGACCATGACCATGTCCGCGCCCTCGGCGAGGTCGAGCGCGAGCTCGCGCAACGACTCGCGGGCGTTGGCCGCATCCTGCTGGTAGGTCTTGCGGTCGCCCTGCAACGAGGAGCCGACGGCCTCGCGGAAGGGGCCGTAGAACGCGGAGGCGTACTTGGCGGTGTAGGCCAGGATGGAGACGTCCTCGTGGCCGGTCTGGTCGAGGGCGTCGCGGATGACGCCGACCTGGCCGTCCATCATGCCGCTGGGGCCCACGACGTGGACGCCCGCGTCGGCCTGGACCTGCGCCATCTCGGCGTAGCGCTCAAGAGTGGCGTCGTTGTCGACCCGGCCGGAGGCGTCGAGGACGCCGCAGTGGCCGTGGTCGGTGAACTCGTCCAGGCACAGGTCGGACATGATGACGAGCTCGTCGCCGACCTCGGCCTTCACGTCGCGGATGGCGACCTGGAGGATGCCGTCCGGGTCGGTGCCGGCGGTGCCGGCGGCGTCCTTCTTGGCCTCCTCGGGCACGCCGAAGAGCATGATCCCGGAGACGCCGGCCTCCAGCGCCTCGACGGCCGCCTTCCGCAGGGTGTCGCGGGTGTGCTGGACGACCCCCGGCATGGCGGAGATCGGCACCGGGGTGCTGATGCCCTCCCGCACGAAGGCGGGGAGGATCAGGTCGGCCGGCTGCAGCCGGGTCTCGGCGACCATGCGGCGCATGGCCGGGGTGGTGCGCAGTCGCCGGGGCCGGGACCCCGGGAACGTGCCGTACGTGGTGCTCAACTCCGTGCCCTTCTACGCGATCCGGGACGTCGCTCGCTCGGGCGGGTCACCGGGTCGCCGGCCTCCAGGGCGGCGTCGCGGCGGGCCGCGCCGAACTCCGCGAGCGCCTCGGCGAGCTTGAGCACCGAGGGCTCGGGCGACAGCACGTCCACCCGCAGGCCGTGCTCCTCCGCGGTCTTCGCGGTGGCCGGGCCGATGCAGGCGATGACGGTGACATTGTGGGGCTTGCCGGCGATGCCGACGAGGTTGCGGACCGTGCTCGACGAGGTGAAGAGCACGGCGTCGAAGCCGCCGCCCTTGATCGCCTCGCGGGTCTCGGCCGGCGGCGGCGAGGCCCGTACGGTGCGGTACGCGGTGACGTCGTCGACCTCCCAGCCCAGGTCGATCAGGCCGGCGACCAGGGTCTCGGTGGCGATGTCGGCGCGCGGCAGGAAGACGCGGTCGATCGGGTCGAAGACCGGGTCGTAGGGCGGCCAGTCCTCCAGCAGGCCGGCGGCGGACTGCTCGCCGGACGGCACGAGGTCGGGCTTCACGCCGAACTCGATCAGCGACTTGGCGGTCTGCTCGCCGACGGCCGCGACCTTGATGCCGGCGAAGGCGCGCGCGTCGAGCCCGTACTCCTCGAACTTCTCGCGCACCGCCTTGACGGCGTTCACGGACGTGAAGGCGATCCACTCGTAGCGGCCGGTGACCAGGCCCTTGACCGCGCGCTCCATCTGCTGCGGGGTGCGCGGCGGCTCGACGGCGATGGTCGGGACCTCGCTCGGCACGGCGCCGTAGGACCGGAGCTGGTCGGAGAGCGAGGCGGACTGCTCCTTGGTGCGCGGCACGAGGACGTTCCAGCCGAAGAGCGGCTTGGACTCGAACCAGGAGAGCCGGTCGCGCTGCTCGGCAGCGCTGCGCTCGCCGACCACGGCTATGACGGGCTGGGCGCCGTCGGCGGAGGGCAGCACCTTGGCGGCCTTGAGCACCTGGGCGACGCTGCCGAGGGTGGCGGTCCAGGTGCGCTGGCGGGTGGTGGTGCCGGCGACCGTGACGGTCATCGGGGTGTCGGGGCCGCGGCCGGCGGAGACCAGTTCGCCGGCGGCGGAGACGACGGAGTCGAGGGTCGTGGAGACGACCGCGGTGACCGCGCTCGCGCCGACCTCGGACCAGCAGGTGGCCGAGGCGGTGCGGGCGTCGATGAAGCGCACGTCGGCGCCCTTGCCGTCGCGCAGCGGCACACCGGCGTAGGCGGGCACGCCGACGGCCGTGGCGACGCCGGGGACCACCTCGAAGGTGATGCCCTCGGCGGCGCAGGCGAGCATCTCGTCGGCGGCGTCGCCGTCGAGGCCGGGGTCGCCGAGGACGGCACGGACGACCCGCTTGCCGCTGCGCGCGGCCGTCATGACAAGATTGGCGGTGTCCCTAAGGACAGGGATGTCCGCGGTTTTTGATGCCTCGTCAGTAACCGTCTGGGCAGGCATGTCCACATGGGCGCGCGTATGCGCACGCACCACGTCGAGCACCTGCGGATCGGCGATCAGGACGTCCGCGGCCGCGAGCGCCTCCACGGCGCGGAGCGTCAGCAGTCCCGGGTCTCCGGGGCCGGCACCCAGAAAGGTGACGTGCCCGTGCACGGGGTGGTTCGGGGCGGTGGGGTTCAAAGTGCTCGCTCCCCCATAAGACCGGCCGCACCCTTGTCGAGCATCGCAGCGGCGAGCTCGCGGCCCATGGCCACGGCTTCTTCGCAGGACGACGGCACGGGGCCGGTGGTGGACAGCTGCACCAGCGTCTTGCCGTCGGTCGTGCCGACGACGCCCCGCAGGCGCATTTCGGTGACAACCTGCTCATCAACATTGGGGTATCCCCTGCTCGAGCGAAGTCGAGAGCTTGGGGAAAGGTCGGCCAACGCACCCACAGGTGCGGAGCAGCCGGCCTCCAGGGCGGCGAGCAGGGAACGCTCGGCGGTCACGGCGGCCCGGGTGTACGGGTCGTCGAGCTCGGCGAGCGTCGCGGCGAGGGGTGCGTTGGTCATGGCGCACTCGATCGCCAGGGCCCCCTGGCCGGGGGCGGGCAAAACTGCGTCGGTCTCCAGGAACTGCGTGACCTCATCGCTGCGGCCGATCCGCGCGAGGCCCGCGGCGGCGAGCACCACGGCATCGAGCTCGCCGTCGGTGACGTAGCCGATCCGGGTGTCGATGTTGCCGCGGATGGGCACGGTCTCGATCTCCAGGCCGAGGTCGCGGGCCCAGGCGTTGAGCTGGGCCATGCGGCGCGGGGAGCCGGTGCCGATCCTGGCAACCTTCCCGGAAGACAGCGCTGCGAGCTCCTGGAAGGTCAGGCCGTCGCGGGCGATCAGCACGTCGCGCGGGTCCTCGCGCGGCGGGATCGCCGCGAGGGCCAGGTCGTCGGGCTGCGTGGTCGGCAGGTCCTTGAGGGAGTGCACGGCGAAGTCGATCTCACCCGCGAGCAGCGCGTCGCGCAGCGCGGAGACGAAGACGCCGGTGCCGCCGATCTGCGCGAGGGACTCGCGCGAGACGTCGCCGTAGGTGGTGATCTCCACCAGTTCGACCGGGCGGCCGGTCAGCTGCCGCACGGCCTCCGCCACCTGCCCGGACTGGGCCATGGCGAGCTTGCTGCGGCGCGTGCCGAGGCGCAGCGGCCACGAAGAGTTGTCGTTCATGCCGGCTCCCGTGCCGTCTTGTGCGTACCGGCCTGCGAGTCGGCCCGGCTGACGGCGGCGACCGCCTGCGGGTCGAGGTCGAAGAGCTCTCGCAGCGCGTCGGCGTAGCCGGCGCCGCCGGGGGTGGAGGCCAGCTCCTTGACGCGCACGGTCGGCGCGTGGAGGAGCTTGTCGACGACGCGGCGCACGGTCTGGGTGATCTCCGCGCGCTGCTTGTCGTCCAGGTCGGGCAGGCGGCCGTCGAGCCGGGCGATCTCGCTCGCGACGACGTCCGCGGCCATGGTGCGCAGGGCGACCACGGTGGGGGTGATGTGGGCGGCGCGCTGGGCGGCGCCGAAGGCGGCGACCTCGTCGGAGACGATGGTGCGCACCTGGTCGACGTCGGCGGCCATGGGCGCGTCGGCGGAGGCCTCGGCGAGCGACTCGATGTCGACGAGCCGGGCGCCGTCCAGGCGGTGCACGGCGGCGTCGATGTCGCGCGGCATGGCGAGGTCGAGGAGGGCGAGGCGGACGTCCGTCCGGGCGGCGTCGCCGCAGGCGGAGTCGAGCGGACAGCCGCTGTCCGTACGGTCCTGGTCCACGCTGCCCGCGGCCGCGGGGCCGGCCGGCGCGTCCGTACGGGACGCCAGCGCAGCGCGTATGGCCTCGGCCGTCAGGACGACGCCCATGGCGCCGGTGCAGCTGACCACGACGTCCGCGAGCGCGAGCTCTGCCGGCACGGCGGCCATCTCCACGGCCGAGGCCGTGAAGCCGGCGGCGGAGCGGCCGCCCGGCTCCTGGAGGATCTCCACGAGGCGCTCCGCGCGGGCGAGCGTGCGGTTGGCGACGGCCACGTGGGCCACGCCCGCGCGCGCGAGCGTCGCCGCGGCGAGGGAGGACATCGAGCCGGCGCCGATGACGAGGGCCCGCTTGCCGCCGGCCCAGTCGCCGAGCGGCGCGCCGTCGGCGAGGCGCTCCAGGCCGAAGGTGACCAGGGACTGGCCCGCGCGATCGATGCCGGTCTCGCTGTGGGCGCGCTTGCCGACCCGCAGGGCCTGCTGGAACAGGTCGTTCAGCAGCCGGCCGGCGGTGTGCAGCTCCTGGCCGAGGGCGAGGGCGTCCTTGATCTGGCCGAGGATCTGGCCCTCGCCGACGACCATCGAGTCCAGCCCGCACGCCACCGAGAAGAGGTGGTGGACGGCCCGGTCCTCGTAGTGCACGTAGAGGTACGGAGTGAGCTCGTCCAGTCCGACGCCCGTGTGCTGGGCGAGGAGCGTGGACAGCTCGGCCACACCGGCGTGGAACTTGTCCACGTCGGCGTAGAGCTCGATGCGGTTGCACGTGGCGAGCACTGCCGCTTCGGTGGCGGGCTCGGCCGCGAGGGTGTCCTGCAGCAGCTTCGCCTGCGCCTCGCGCGCGAGGGCGGCGCGCTCCAGCACGCTCACCGGCGCGCTGCGGTGGCTCAGTCCGACGACGAGGAGGCTCATGCCGGCATCACGGCGGGGACGTCCCCGTCCGGTCCCTTTCCGGCCGCCCGGCCGCCCGCGGGCGTGCGCACGGCCGCGCCGGAGCGGGGCTGCGCCGCGGCGGCGGGCTCCTGCGCGGAGGTGGTCTCCTCGCCGGCCTTGCGCTGCTCGTGGAAGGCGAGGATCTGCAGCTCGATCGACAGGTCGACCTTGCGGACGTCCACGCCCTCGGGCACGGAGAGCACGGTCGGCGCGAAGTTGAGGATCGAGGTGACACCGGCGGCCACGAGGCGGTCGCAGACCTGCTGGGCCGCGCCGGCCGGGGTGGCGATGACGCCGATGGAGACGCCGTTGTCGGTGATGATCGATTCGAGCTCGTCGGTGTGGCGCACGGGCAGCCCGGCGACCGGCTTGCCGGCCATCGCGGGGTCCGCGTCGATCAGGGCCGCGACGCGGAAGCCGCGGGAGGCGAAGCCGCCGTAGTTGGCGAGGGCCGCGCCGAGGTTGCCGATGCCGACGATGACGACCGGCCAGTCCTGGGTCAGGCCGAGCTCGCGGGAGATCTGGTAGACGAGGTACTCGACGTCGTAGCCGACCCCGCGGGTGCCGTACGAGCCGAGGTAGCTGAAGTCCTTGCGGAGCTTGGCGGAATTGACGCCCGCCGCGGTCGCGAGCTCCTCGGAGGAGACCGTGGGCACCGAGCGCTCGGAGAGCGCGGTCAGCGCGCGCAGGTACAGCGGAAGCCGGGCGACGGTGGCCTCGGGAATCCCTCGGCTTCGGGTCGCCGGTCGGTGAGTTCGGCCAGTTGCCACGGTGCTCCTGCGGGTAGAGCGGGGCTGCGGGCGGCGCCTCGTCCCAGGACCGCCCCGTCGAACGCAGGCTATGCCTTTGTGAACGCGTGCACAAAGATGGTGTCCGTTTTGCCCGGTCAAAGTGACCGGTGTCACGCGGCCTTTCGGCCCTGAGCGGGAACCATTCGGCCCCTTCCGGGGACGGCCGGCCGGACTGCCACAGCAGCCACTCCCGTCACGCGCGACCCAGGGGAGCGTCGACGCGGACACGGCGCTCACTCCTGACTCACTACTACTTCCCGGGGGTAACCCCCGGCCCGGGGCCCCCGGGCCAGAAAAAACCCCGGACGCCAACAAATCGCCACATGATGGTAGTCGACTCAGGCACCCATCCCGCACGTTTGAGCGAGCCGGGAGCACGTCATTGCATACAGGCGCGCACAGAAGCACACAGAGGCACACGGGGTGCGGGCACAATGGCGGACATGACCCCCCTGCTGCGCCGCCGCCCCCGCAAGAACCCCGCCGACAGCACGGTCACTCTGATCGGCAAGCCCGGCTGCCACCTGTGCGACGCCGCCGAGACCGTCATCGCCGACGTCTGCGGCGAACTGGGTGCCCGCTGGGAGAAGAAGGACATCACCCAGGACGAGGAGCTCCACCGCAAGTACTGGGAGCAGATCCCCGTGATCCTCGTCGACGGCGCCCAGCACGACTTCTGGCGCGTGGACCCCGACCGGCTGCGCAAGGCCCTGACGGGCTGACCGGCACCCGCCCCTCGGAGCGACCCCTCCCCCGGCCCCGCCGCACGCCGCCCCGCCGGGCGTAACCGGAGCGTCAGGGGAAGTTCACGCCCCGGAATCATCCCGACTCCGGTTACCCCGAACATACTGGCTATGCTCGGGCCATGGCCGCACTGGGATGGATCACTCCGCGCAGGCGCTCTGCCACGGCACGCAGCGTGCTGGCAGGCGAGGCCGCGGCGGAGGCAGCCCGCAAAACCGCTCAGGAGAGCGCCGCCGAGAGCGCCCTGGAAGGCGCGCAGGAGCCGGCTGAGCCGATTCAGCCGGACTTCCCGGTCGTCGGCGATGTGCAGGCCGCCGCCTTCTTCGACCTCGACAACACCGTCATGCAGGGCGCCTCCCTCTTCCACTTCGGGCGCGGCCTGTACAAGCGGCGCTTCTTCCAGAAGCGCGAGCTCGCCCGCTTCGCCTGGCAGCAGGTGTGGTTCCGGCTGGCCGGCGAGGACGCCGAGCACATGCAGGACGCCCGCGACAGCGCCCTGTCCATCGTCAAGGGCCACCGCGTCTCCGAGCTGATGACCATCGGCGAGGAGATCTACGACGAGTACATGGCCGAGCGGATCTGGCCCGGCACCCGCGCCCTCGCCCAGGCCCACCTCGACGCGGGCCAGAAGGTCTGGCTCGTCACCGCCGCGCCCGTCGAGGCCGCGACGATCATCGCCCGGCGCCTCGGCCTGACCGGCGCGCTCGGCACCGTCGCCGAGTCGATCGGCGGCGTCTACACCGGCAAGCTCGTCGGCGAGCCCCTGCACGGCCCGGCGAAGGCCGAGGCCGTCCGCGCCCTGGCCGCGGCCGAGGGCCTGGAGCTGGACCGCTGCGCCGCGTACAGCGACTCCGCCAACGACATCCCGATGCTGTCCCTCGTGGGACACCCCTACGCCGTCAACCCCGACGGCCGGCTGCGCAAGCACGCCCGCGAGCACGGCTGGCGCCTGCGCGACTACCGTACGGGCCGCAAGGCGGCCAAGGTCGGCATCCCGGCGGCGGCCGGCGTGGGCGCCCTGGCGGGCGGCGCGGCCGCGGCGATCGCCCTGCACCGGCGCAGGCGCTGAGGCGCTCCCGCACCCCTCCCGCACCCGCTCCTCCGCCCCGGCTGCCGCGTCCCAGCGACACCGGGGCGGCGCTTTAGCGACTCCGGGGCGGCTCTGTCACGGCGGCACGCCGTCCACTTCGCGCCACCACTCGCGCGGTCACCACAAGGGTTCGGCAACAGCGCGTAGCCGACCGTCACTCTCAGGCAATCCTGTCTTCATACCCTCACATCCTTCTCCCCAGTCCTTCCGCGCCCGGATTGCCACAACACGCCGCCCATTCGGCCACACCATGACCAAATCTGTTCAACCTCCTTTCATAGTTCGATATTTGATCGATCTCGAACCGGTAAGAGATCGAACGGAAACGATGATTTGAGCAACTCGGTGTAGTGCTGCCTGTACGAAGCGTTATTCTCCTCAGACGCAAACCGGTACCCCCTTGTCCCTACGACGAGTGAACGGTTCCGTACTGCACGTGATGGAAGCTCTGCCTCTGGGAGTCCCGTGTACCCACACGTCGGGGTTGACGCCTCGGGCCTGGCTACGCTTCGCGCTACGGTCCTCGACCGCCTGCGCGGCTTCGTCCCCACCGCGTATGCCGTCCCCGCCCTCGCCACGCTCGCCCCTGCCGCAGGAGGCGGCCGCGCCGGTCACGCCGGCCCCTGCTACGCCCTCGCCGAAAGCAGCGCGGCGGTGGGCAGACGGGCCGCCCGCCGCGGCGGTGCGGCCACCGCGCCGTCCGCCGCGTCCTCCGGCTCCGCCACGTCAACGCGCCGCCCCAGTGCGGACAGCGACAGCGCCCGCATGCTCGACCTGGTCGAGCGCGCCCAGGCCGGGGAGGCCGAGGCCTTCGGCCGCCTCTACGACCAGTACGCCGATACGGTCTACCGCTATATCTACTACCGGGTCGGCGGCCGGGCCACCGCGGAGGACCTCACCAGCGAGACGTTCCTGCGCGCCCTGCGCCGCATCGGCACCTTCACCTGGCAGGGGCGCGACTTCGGCGCCTGGCTCGTGACGATCGCCCGCAATCTGGTCGCCGACCACTTCAAGTCGTCAAGGTTCCGGCTCGAGGTGACCACCGGCGAGATGCTCGACGCCAATGAGGTCGAGCGCAGCCCGGAGGACTCCGTCCTCGAGTCCCTGTCCAACGCCGCGCTGCTGGAGGCGGTGCGCAAGCTCAATCCCCAGCAGCAGGAGTGCGTCACCCTGCGCTTCCTGCAGGGGCTCTCCGTCGCCGAGACCGCCCGCGTCATGGGCAAGAACGAGGGCGCCATCAAGACCCTCCAGTACCGGGCGGTCCGCACCCTGGCCCGCCTCCTGCCCGACGACGCGCGTTAACCATTTGCAAGCGTTCACTCACCAGCGGTCACATCGTCCGGGACGCGTAACCCGCCCGATGCGCCCGTCGTTGTGCGGGATGCAGACTCCCTGCGGTCACGCCATGCCCGCAGCCACTCACTCGATCGAGTGGATGCTCATCACGGCGTGCAACCCTCCAGGTGTTCAGAGGAGTCGACCGTCATGACGAGAGGAGGTGCCGCCTGTGATCGCGAACGTATCGGCGCACCGGCGGGCGAACGCCTTCGCCCAGTCCCTGGAGCATCAGGAAGTCCAGGGCACGGCGGCCACAGAGCCCGATCCGCCGGCCGAAGGCGGCGAGCAGGGCAGGCTGCTGGCCCTGACGGGCCGGCTCGGAGAACTACCCCGGCCCGGTCTCGACCCCGAGACCAGGGTCGTGCAGCGGGCGCAGCTCATCGCTGCCATGGAGACCCAGTTCGCCGGGGGTGACTCCGCGGCGATCCCCGAGCAGAAGACCCGCCGCTCGGGCCGCGGCGCCCACCGTGCCCTGGGTCGGCTCCGGCCGCGCTCCCGCTGGTCCAAGGGGCTCGCGGCGGGCGGCCTGACCGTGGGCGTGGCGGCGGGCGCGTTCGGCGGCGTGGCAGCGGCCAGCTCCAATGCCCTGCCCGGCGATTCGCTCTACCCGCTCAAGCGCGGCATGGAGGATCTCCGTCTCGGCATGGCCGACGACGACTCCGACCGCGGCAGCCTGCTGCTCGACCGGGCCTCGACCCGCCTGCAGGAGGCCCGCCGCCTGATGGAGCGCGGCAAGCTGGGCGGCCACCTGGACCACGAGGTCCTCGGCGAGATCCGCAGGACCCTCTCCGGCATGCGCCAGGACGCCTCCGAGGGCCACCGCCTGCTCCACACCGCCTACAAGCACGACCGCTCGATCGGGCCCATCCAGCGGCTCTCCAGCTTCGCGTCCTCGCACCGCGAGAGCTGGGACCAGCTCCGCGGGAAGCTCCCGGTCCAACTGGCCGATGTGGGCGCCGAAGTGAGCTCGGTCCTCTCGGCCATAGACGATGAGGTCGGCTCGCTGCGGTCCCTGCTGCCCCCCGCGCACCACGGCAAGCACGGCTCCCCCGCCCAGTCCGAGACGGACCGGGCCGGCACGTCCGGGCACACCGCGCGCCACTCCCCGCAGCCGTCCGCCTCGGCCAGCGGCGGCGGCAAGCACGCGGGCGGCAGCAAGCAGCAGCCGGCGTCCCCGGGCGCCCATGAGGAGCACGAGGGCCTCCTCGGCGGCACGGGGCTGCTCAAGCCCCCGTCGCCCCCCGGCAGCGCCACCCCGGGAGGCACGCCCCGCAGCAAGGACAGCAAGCCGGCCAAGCAGCCGAGCATCGACATCCCGCCGGTGCTGCCGCAGATCATCCCCGGGCTGGGGATCCAAGGCGGCGAGGACCCGAAGTAGGACCGAGGCGGTCGGTGTTTCTTCTGAGACTTCCGGTGATTCCGGGATCATCCGGTGATTCCGGGATCAGAAGAAACACCGGCCGCCGCTGCACGAGCTGCTTGGCCCTATGCCTGCGCCGGACTCCATCCGTCGGCCGGGGGCCGGTCAGAAGAAGGCGGCCGGGGGCCGGTCAGAGGAAAGTCGGCCGTGGGCCGGTCAGAAGAACACGGATCGCCTCTGCACGAGCTGCTTGTAGAGCGTGTGCTGAATCGTTTCTCGTACCTGGTCGGTCAGGTTGAACATCAGCATCGGGTCGTCCGCCGCCTCCGCCGGATACCCGTCCGTCGGGATCGGCTCTCCGAACTGGATCGTCCACTTCGTCGGCAGCGGCACCAGCCCCAGCGGCCCCAGCCAGGGCCACGACGGCGTCAGCGGAAAGTACGGGATCCCCAGCAGCCGGGCCATCGTCCGAGAGTTGCCGAGCATCGGATAGATCTCCTCGGCCCCCACGATCGAGCACGGCACGATCGGCGCCCCGGCACGCAGTGCCGTCGACACAAAGCCGCCCCGGCCGAACCGCTGCAGCTTGTACCGCTCCGAGAACGGCTTCCCGATCCCCTTGAACCCCTCCGGCATCACGCCGACCACCTCGCCCCGCTCCAGCAGCTGCTGGGCGTCCTCCGCGCAGGCGAGCGTGTGCCCGAGCTTCCGGGAGATCTCGTTGACGCCCGGCAGCATGAAGACCAGGTCCGCGGCGAGCATCCGGATGTGCCGGGCCGCCGGGTGGTGGTCGTGGACCGCGACCTGCAGCATCAGCCCGTCCACCGGCAGCGTGCCGGAGTGGTTGGCGACGACCAGGGCCGCGCCCTTGTCCGGGATGTTCTCGATGCCCTTCACCTCGACCCGGAAGTACTTCTCGTAGAAGGGCCGCAGCGCGGACATCAGGACCTGGTCCGTGAGCTCCTCGTCGTAACCGAACTCGTCGACCTCGTACTCGCCGGTGATCCGCCGCCGCAGGAAGCTCAGCCCGTGCGCCAGCTTCCGGTCCCAGCCGCCGGACCGCGCCGCCTCCGCCGCCTGCCCGTCCGTGCCCGCCACCGCGGCCGCGTGCTCCTCGGACGCGCCCTGGGCGTCCTCGGCCCGGTCCAGGTACCGCTGCGGCGGCACGGGCGCGAGGGAGGACGACATCCGGCTCGTACGGGCCCGCCCCGGCCGCTTGCCCTTGCCGCGCTTGGACCGCGGCTCCTCGCCGCCGAACGGGATGACCTTCGCGTCCGCCATGGTGGGTGCGCTCCTCACTTCTGGCCGCGGCCGGCAGGCAGTGCCGCGGCGATCCGGTCGACGGTACGGGCCAAGGTCTCGGGCGGCAGCAGCCCGGGGCCCCGGCTGCGCGCGTAGTCCTCGAAGGCGCCCGCCGTGGTGTAGCGCGGGTCGAAGCCGAGGGTCTCGCGCATCTGGGTGGTCCGGACGACCCGCCCATGGGTGAGGAGCCGGATCTGCTCGGGCGAGAAGTCCGTCACGCCGACCGAACGCAGTGCGGAGCCGACCCAGGTGACGGTCGGCAGGAAGAAGGGGAGGGTGGGGCGCCCGAGGCGGCGCGCCGCCTGGGAGAGCAGCAGCACCCCGTCGCCCGCGACGTTGAACGTGCCGCTGTTGAGCGTGCCCCTGCGCGGCTCGCCGGAGGCGATCCGCAGCACCTCGATGACGTCGTCCTCGTGGACGAACTGCAGCCGCGGGTCGAAGCCGAGGACCGTGGGCAGCACGGGCAGCGCGAAGTACTCCGCGAGCGGCGAGTCGGCGCACGGCCCGAGGATGTTCGCGAAGCGCAGCACGCACACCGCCACGTCGGGCCGGCGGCGGGCGAAGCCGCGCACGTAGCCCTCGACCTCGACCACGTCCTTGGCGAAGCCACCGCTGGGCAGCGACTTGGGCGGCGTGGTCTCGGTGAAGATCGCCGGATCGCGTGGCGCGGACCCGTAGACATTCGTGCTGGACTTGACCACCAGCCGCTTCACCGACGGCGTCTTCTGGCAGGCACCGAGCAGCTGCATCGTGCCGATGACGTTGGTCTCCTTGACCGTGGCCCGGCTGCCGCGCTTGCCCAGCGGGGTGCCGTTCACATCCATGTGGACCACCGTGTCCACACCGTGTTCGGCCAGAACCCGCGCGATCCTGGGATGGCGGATGTCCGCCCGTATGAAATCGGCCCCGCCGAGATGGTGCCCGGGTGGCACCGCGTCCACCCCGATCACCCGGTCCACATCGGGCTCGCGCTGGACACGGCGGACGAACCGGCCTCCCAGCTGCCGTGCGACTCCGGTGACGAGCACGACCTTGCCCAAGATCAGCGCCTTCCTCTGCCCACGATTGCCCACGATCAGCCCAGGACCCGACCCATGAGTGGTGCTGCCGCGGCCACCGTAGCGGGTCGTTGTTGCGCTGTGATGACCAGCCGATGCGCGGAGCTACATTTCAAGCCGTAGCCGAAGCTTTACTCACCGCAACGCGTCCACGCGCGCCCACAATGCACCGCAGCCCTCCCACCATGATCGGTGGAAGGGCTGCGGGACGAACACAGCGGCGTGCCGCTTACTTCTTGTTGCGACGCTGAACGCGCGTGCGCTTGAGCAGCTTGCGGTGCTTCTTCTTGGCCATCCGCTTACGCCGCTTCTTGATAACAGAGCCCACGACTACCCTCGCTTACATCGATTCACTCGGTGCGGGGCGTCCGAGCCCACACGACCTACATCGGGCCAGCCTACCCGGCACCGGGCGATCAGCGTAATCCAGGGCCCCCGTCAGGCTGTTTCCACCCCCACGTAGGACTCTCGGAGGTACTCGTGCACCGCTTGCTCCGGGACCCGGAACGACCTGCCCACCCTGATCGCCGGCAGATGACCGCTGTGCACCAGCCGGTACACGGTCATCTTGGACACTCGCATCACCGCGGCGACTTCCGCCACGGTCAGGAACACGACCTCGTTGAGAGGCCTCTGGTCAGCAGCCATGACACACCTGAACCTTCCGCACATGACGCGCACCGGCTTCCCCTCCGGTGACTCCTCGTCGCTGCGCGCTCACTCCCCAGGTTAGGGGCGGGTGATGCGAGTGGGGAAGAGGAGCAGCCATCGGCCGCCTACTGTGACAGACACGCTCGATTGAGTACATAGCGAGTAAGCGGTCGGTAGTAATCAGACCGCACAGTGTCATCAAGCGGAACGGCGACGGACACCCGTCCCTCCGCCTGTCCGACGAACGGCGCGGGGTCGTCCGCGTCGGCCGGGCCGATGGCCTCAACACCCAGCTGACCTGCCCCGCAGAGCCAACCGTGGTCTCCGATGACCATCGCCGGCAGCGGTCCGTCACCGTCCATCGCCGCCCCCAGGGCCACCCGAAGCGGGAGCGGAGAATGCGTATGTACGCCCGGCTCACTTGCGCACCCACGCGCGCCGGGTTCACGCACCAGCGCGACGCCTCGAACGTAGTCCAGGTTGTAGGTACGTACCCCGAACCGGGTCGTTATGTCGACACTTCGACCCTGCGCCGGGCTGAGGACAGGACATCCCGCCGCCGAAAGGGCGGCGGCCAAGGAGGCGTAGAAGTCCAGGAGCCGGTGCGGATGACCGGTCCCGATGAGCACCGGAGCACCGGCTTCGGCCACTGCTGACAGCCGGTCAGCAAAGGCATCCAGTGCCACGATCGTACGGTCGGGGTCGATGACATCCTGCCCCGAGGTGTGGGCGGGATCGGCCGAAACCCCGCACTTGCGGGCCATCAGCTGCAACAAGTCCCCCAGCCGCCAGCACCGTTCGGGCTCCAGACCGAGCAGCGCCCGGGGATCCCCGGCCACGAACATCCGATACCGGCTCAGACTCCGTTCCCGGGTGGTGGATACGACGCCGGCGAGACCGGAGCGGAGGAGGTGGGTGCGGAGGGAAGCGGGGGTCGGGGTGCCCGTGGGATCGGTGGAGGTGGTGGGGACCGCGGAGGTGGTGGGGACCGCGGAGGTGGTGGGGACCGCGGAGGTGGTGGGGACGGTGGAGGTGGTGGGGACGGTGGAGGTGGTGGGGACGGTGGAGGTGGTGGGGACGGTGGAACACGAAGCACTCGGCCGGGTCGGCAGCACGCTTCCGATGCTGACGGAAGTCGGCGTGGGGCGGGGCGGGTTCGCTCAGGGATCCCACAGTCGGCCTAATGACGTCTCGAGGAGTACGAGGGAGCTGCCGGCGCTACGCGGGAACTGCGGGACCGGAGCCGGGGGGCTGCCCGGACACGGCTCGCGCAGGTCACGGCAGGAGGCCGTGGGCCGGGAAGACCGCCCGCCGGGTGGCGAGGATCGCCTGGTCCAGCCGGTCCGCCGGGTCGTAACCGGAATCCACGAAGTCCTTCCACTCGGGCCGGACTCCGTCCGTCATCCGGTGCGGCCCCAACTGCCGGGTGCGCCGGTACACTTCGGCCCGCCATTCCTCCGGCACAGCCGTCTCAGAGGCCACGGGCGCCCCAGCAGCGATCGCCACCAGGTGGGCCCAGGAGCGCGGCACGACGTCCACGACGGCGTACCCGCCGCCGCCCAGGGCGACCCAGCGCCCGTCCGCGTGCTCGTGTGCCAGGGAGTGACAGGAGTCGGCGATCAGGCGCTGGGCGTCGAGCGAGACGGCGAGGTGGGCCAGCGGGTCCTCGAAGTGGGTGTCCGCACCGTGCTGGGTCACGAGCACCTGCGGCCGGAAGGCCGCCACCAGCTCGGGCACCACAGCGTGGAAGGCCCGCAGCCAGCCCGCATCGCCCGTGCCCGCCGGCAGGGCCACATTGACGGCGCTGCCCTCCGCGGACGGGGCCCCGGTCTCATCGGGCCAGCCGGTCTGCGGGAAGAGGGTGCTGGGGTGCTCGTGCAGGGAGATCGTGAGGACGCGCGGGTCCTCCCAGAACGCCGCCTGGACGCCGTCGCCGTGGTGCACGTCCACGTCCACGTACACGACCCGCTCGGCGCCGAGCTCCAGGAGCCGGGCGACAGCGAGGGCGGCGTCGTTGTAGACGCAGAACCCGGAGGCCGCGCCGGACATCGCGTGGTGCAGCCCGCCGGCGAAGTTCACCGCGTGCTGGACCTCACCGCTCCATACGGCTTCGGCGGCGGCCACCGACTGTCCGGCGATGAGGGCCGATGCCTCGTGCATTGCGGGGAAGGCCGGGACGTCGGCCGTCCCGATCCCGTACGAGCCGTCGGCGGAGGCCGGGTCGGCAGAAGCGGCACGGACGGCGGCGATGTAGTCCTCGCGGTGCACCAGCCGCAGCGTGGATTCGCCGGCGGGCCGGGCGGCGGTGACGCGGAGCGCCCGGTCCAAGCCGAGGGCCTCGACCAGACGCATGGTCAGGGCGAGCCGTACGGGATCCATGGGGTGACCGGGCCCGAAGTCGTAGCCCGTTACCGCCTCGTCCCACATCAACTGCGCACGGCCGCTCATGGGGGCCACGCTATAGGAGTGAGTAAACGCGAAAAAGCCCTGGCGGGAACTCAAGGTTCCCACCAGGGCTTTCTCTAAAAATTGTTCGGCGGCGTCCTACTCTCCCACACGGTCCCCCATG
>NZ_JOFL01000020.1 GCF_000719265.1 Streptomyces roseoverticillatus
GGGCTCGAAGACAGCCCAGGTCGAGGACTGACGGATGGAATCCGACAGGAACGACACCAGACGACGCACATTGAGATAACGCCAGTCACGACTACTGGACCGCGTACGAGCACCCCACACCAGCAGACCCCGGCCGGGGAAGACCCGCAGGCAGTTGACGCCCCTGTCGTTCAGTTCGCCGTTCTGGTCGTCGCTCAGCAGGACGGGGAGGTCGAGCACGCCACGCAGGTTCTGGTTGGCCGGGGCCTTGAAGACGCCGCGCTCGGCATCCGTACGGGCCCACACACCGGCCAGATGGCCGGACGGCGGCACCGTGCGCGGAACACCGTCCACACCGGGCACCTTCACCCAGGGGTAGTACAGGGCCGTGAACGCGGCGTCGTCCGAGTCCGACGAGTCGCCGACGAACGCCTTGAGTGGCTCCACGAGCAGCTTGGGCGGCGCGTCGACCACCGCCAGACGGTTGCGCTGGGCGGTGCAGTGGGCGACGACCTTGCCGATGAGCGACTTTCCGTTCGGCAGATTCGGGTCCGGCGGCTCCTTGGTGTCGGTGGCCGCGACGGTCATGTCCCAGAGACTGGGCACGGCGACCATGGTCACTTCCGGCACCGTCTCCAGGCCGCCGAGTCCCGTGCGGGCCTCCGCGTCTCCGCCGAGGCCGGACTCCGCCACGGGCGCGTCCGGATTCAGGAAACCGACGACATAACAGGACGTGCCGCCATTGGCGAAGAACCCGTAGACCGCCTCCGCGAGGATGAAGCATCGCTGGAGTACCTGGATCCTCTTGAGGTCCCCGGCCGCCTGCGTTTCCTTCTTCAGGAGAGCCGCCAGCTCCTTCCCCAGCGCTGCAATGCTGTAGCGGTCGGCGAACTCCTGCCAGCCGCGGATCGGCTGGGGGATCTTGCGTTCGTCCGGTGTGAACGGAGGGGTCCCCGTCTCAGTGGGCGTGTCGGTCGGTGTGGTGGTGTATCCGAGGAAGGCCGGGGTGGAGGTGCCCACTCCGACGATCATGCGTACGCCGCTGGACTTCTCCGTGACGTAGACACCCGGAGGCTTCGTCGTCATCGCTGTCGATCCCCTCTCGGCTGTTTCGGATCCGGGCTATTCGACGGTGATGTCCTCGTAGGTGATCGTCACTTGTTCCGTCGCGTGCCCGGAGTTGGCCGCACCGAGCTGGGGGCCTTCCCAGCGGGATGCCCAGGCGTTGGAGAGGTGGATGCGGCGGACGGTCTGCTTCTGTGCGTCCTTCAGGGCGATGGTGATGTTCTGCCGGGCGCTGTCGAGGTCGGCGTTGACCAAGGTGGCCTTGATCCAGTCGGTGAACGCGGTGCTCTTGTCCATGCCCCGGGTGATCGTGATCTCACCGGTCTTGCGCGCACCCGGCTGTTTGCGCACGATCAACTCGCCTGTCGCGGACACCTGCCGGACTTCGACGACGTCCTGTTCCAGGGTCAGTCCGGACACGTCCTGGACCGTCTCGACCTGGAACTTGCCCAGTTCGATGGCGAAGGTGCTGCTGCTGAAGGTGTCACCGGTCAACACGTGCGTTGCCTCCTGGATTCCGGGCGTCAGCTGTCGGCGCCGGGCTGGCCGGCGATCTGGGTGATGGTGAAGTGGACGAACTCGGCGGGACGCACCGGCGCGACACCGATGTCGCAGATCACCTGACCGGCGTCGATCGTCGACGAGGTGTTGTTCGTACGGTCACAGATCACATAGAAAGCCTCGTCGGGCGTACGACCGAGCAGCGCACCCGCGCGGGATGCCGTCCACGCCGGGCACGTTGACCCAGGGGTAGTACAGCGCTGTGAACGCCGCGTCGTCTCCGTCCGGGCCCGCCAGTTTCTCGAGGAATTGCGGCACACCGGCTGGTGCGGTGCCGGGCGGTGGTTCGAGGAGGGCGAGCCGGTTGCGCATGGTCACGCAGTGGCCGACCACCTTGCCCATGATGGCGGCGGCGGTCTCCGGCGTCATGTCCTCGCGCCATACGTCCGGGACGGCGACCATGGTCACGTCCGGTACCGTCTTGAGTCCGGCCAGGCCGGTGCGTTGGTCGGCGTTGCCGTCGACTTCGCCTGCGAGGGGCTTGTCGGGGTCGAGCCGGAGGACGTAGCAGGATGTTCCTCCGTTGGCGAAGAAACCGTAGACCGCTTCGGGCAGCTGGATCTTTCCGGACTGCTCGAAGTATCCGGCGAGGACAGTCAGCTCGCCCTCACGCCGCTTGAGGCTCGCCAGTTCGTTCCCGGCCGCGATCCAGAGCCCGTACGGCCCGGCAAGCTCTTCTGCTTCCGTGACCTTCTCCGCCGCGGCTTCGGCCGCTTGCCTCTCCTCCCCGCTGACGGCATCGCCGGCCCAGTCGGCGGCCTGTACCCGGGCGAGGACGGTGATTTCTTCCTGGGTGAGGACGGGGGTATCACCCGTGGTGGCCTTCTCCTCGAGGTCCGCTTCCAGGCGCTCGAGCTCCGCAGTGCCCTCGGCGACGGCCCCGGACAGCCTGTCCAGCTCCCGCCCCAACTCCTCCGCCCCCATCGGGGAGCGGAAGTGGAACGTGTCCACGAACTCGGACCAGCTGTTGATCCGTACCGGCGGCGTGGGCGTCTGTGGGCCGCGCACGGTGTAGCCGAGGAATGCGGGGGTGGACGTCCCCACCCCGACGATGGTCCGAACTCCGCTTGAACGCTCCTTGATGAACACTCCGGGTGCCAACGGACCTGAAACCATGCCCGGTTTGCCCCTCTCATCGGGAATGCGACCCTTCAGCCAACCACTCCCGCGGGGTACGCGCATGCAAACGGAGGAAGCTACGACAGATGACGTAGCGGAATCACCCTCGCACCCCGCCGAGGAAGACCTCCGCTTCCGGCCGCCACCTGCCTCGATATCGTTCCCGGACCCGAGAGCCGACAGAAACTTATGCCTCGTCAGTACAGTCAGCATTTGATCAGTATCAGTACCGCCGGAGTCCGTCCGAGGCCGCTGGAGACCGCCAAGACCGATTGCTTGTCCACCACCGACGACCTGCGAAAACCGCAGTCATCGGCCCCGTTCTCGCAACTTCCGAGGAGACCCGCATGAAAATGTTGATCAACGTTCCCGAGTCCGTCGTCCCCGATGCCCTGCGCGGGATGGCCGCGGCGCATCCGGAGCTCAATGTCGATGTGGAGCACCGCGTCGTCGTGCGGCGGGACGCGCCGGTGGCCGGGAAGGTGGGGCTCGTGTCCGGGGGCGGGTCGGGGCACGAGCCGTTGCACGGGGGGTTCGTGGGGTACGGGATGCTCGACGCCGCGTGTCCCGGCGAGGTGTTCACCTCTCCCGTGCCGGATCAGATGGTGCGAGCCGCGGCCGCCGTGGACAGCGGCAAGGGCGTGCTGTTCGTCGTGAAGAACTACACGGGTGACGTCCTCAACTTCAACATGGCCGCGGAGCTCGCCGAGGACGAGGGCGTCCAGGTGGCCAGCGTGCTGGTCAACGACGACGTCGCGGTGACCGACAGCACCTTCACGGCGGGCCGGCGCGGCACCGGTGCCACGCTGTTCGTGGAGAAGATCGCGGGTGCGGCGGCCGAGGAGGGGGCGCCGCTGGAGCGGGTGGAGGCGCTCGCGCGCCGGGTGAACGAGGCGTCGCGGAGCTTCGGCGTGGCGCTCGCCGCGTGCACCACGCCCGCCAAGGGCAGCCCGACGTTCGACCTGCCCGCCGGGGAGCTGGAGCTGGGCGTGGGCATCCACGGGGAGCCGGGCCGGGAGCGGCGGGCGATGATGACGTCCGGCGAGATCGCGGACTTCGCCGTGGACGCGGTCCTGGCGGACCTGCGGCCGGGCGGGCCGGTGCTGCTGCTGGTCAACGGCGCGGGCGGGACGCCGTTGCTGGAGCTGTACGGGTTCACGGCCGAGGTGCACCGGGTGCTGCGCGAGCGGGGCGTGCCGGTCGCGCGGACGCTCGTGGGCAATTACGTGACCTCCCTCGACATGGCGGGCGCCTCGGTGACCCTGTGCGGGGCGGACGAGGAGATCCTGCGGCTGTGGGACGCTCCGGTGCAGACGCCGGGCCTGCGCTGGGGCCGTTGACCGCCTCGGGCCAGCCCCCTTACGGGCGGCTCACCGTCCCCAGCCACAGCGTGTCGCGCGCCCGGGTCATGGCGACGAAGAGCTGACTGCGGTGGAGTTCGCGGCGCTCGCGGGCGACGCCGTCGTCGGTGCCGTCGCCCTGTCCGGCCGCGGCCGGGGCGTCGTGGTCGGGCAGGTGTACGTGCTTGAACTCCAGCCCCTTGGCCCGGTGGTAGCTGCCGAGCTTCACGCCGGGCACCGGGCGGCCGTCGTACTGCTCCAGGGTGATCGCGGGTATGCCGGCACGGGTGAGCAGTCTCCGGTAGCGTTCCCGCTCCGTGCCGGTGCGGCAAAGCACCGCCGTGTCGGGCCACGCGCCGGGGCCCAGGGCGTGCAGGGCGGCGAGGAGGGCCGCGTCGTGCTCGGCGAGGGTCGCCGCGGCGACCTTGGTGACGCGGCCGTCGCCGCAGGTGAGGTCGACGTCGCGGCGCCCTGCCGTGGGGGTGCCGTCGATGTCGTCGAAGGAGTCCTGGGCGACCACGGCGAGGGCGGCCTCCAGGACGGCCTTGGCGTTGCGGTAGTTCGTGCGCAGCACCTGCCCGCGGTCGCCGCGCACGTCGACGCCCGCGTCGGAGAGCCGGAAGCCGCCCGGGTAGACGGTCTGCTGGCCGTCCCCGACGAGCAGCAGGCCGTTGTCCGCGTCGCCGACGAGGGCGTGCAGCAGGCGGACGCCGACGAGGGTGAGGTCCTGCACCTCGTCGACGACGACCGAGGTGTACGGGCTGCTGCCGGGGTGGGCGAGGGCCTCGTCGAGCGCGAGGGCGAGGATGTCGTTGAAGTCGTGCACGCCCTTCGCGGCGAGGTTGCGCTCATACTCCTCGTACAGCGCCCACACCGCTTGCCGGTGCGGGCGGCGCAGGTGGGTGCGGCGGCGCACGCGGCGCAGCGTCGCGTACTCCTCGAAGTCCGTGATGCCCCGGCCCTTGACGACGTAGTCGATCTCCTCGCGCCAGTAGCCGGGGGCCGGGTCGAGGGCGGCGAGCACCGTGTCGCGGCCGTGGTGGGTCCAGGCCCGGCTGAAGGCGTCCTCCGCTTTGCCGCCGTCGAGCCGGCTCGCGATGCCCCGGCCGCGGAGGAACTGCCCGGCCCACGCGTGCAGGCTGCTGAACTCGACCCGGTCGGCGACGGCCGGGGCCATGGTCTTCAGGAACGTGCCCTGCACGCGGGGCAGGTTGTTGGCGAAGGTGACGTAGAGGATCCGCCCCGAGGTGCGCTGGGCGAGGTGGGCGGCGCGGTGCAGGGCCACGACCGTCTTGCCGGTGCCCGCGGGGCCGCTGACGCGGGCCGGGCCGGACCAGTTGCGGCGGACGAGGGCGAGCTGGCCGGGGTGGAGGAACGTCATCCACTGCTCGATCGGGGCGCTGCGGGCGGCTTCCAGGGCCGCGTTCCGGATGCCCTCGGCGTCGAAGAGCGCGTCGTCGGGCGCGGCCGGGGCCGGGGGCTGTGCGGGTGCGGGCCGGGCGGGCGCGGCGGTGCTCTCGTAGGCGGGGAAGGCGCGTTCCAGGTGGTCGGCGACGGCCCGCACGTCGGCCGGGCGGAGGCGGGTCCGCTCGGCGACGAGGGCCGGGGTCACCTCGCGCTCCCCCAGCAGCCGTACGGTGCCGAGCGCGGCGTTCACGGACCGGCCGGCGAAGACCATCAGCGGCTGGACGGCCACGGGTGACAGGTTCAGGGCGGTGACGGCGTTCTCGGCGGTGCGCGTCATCCGGAGCAGTTTGCCGATCTCGCCGTCGTGGGTGCGCCCGCCGGCCGTGAGGTGACCGCCGGCCGTCCCGGGGGCGTGCCGCCAGTTCTTGACGTCGATGACGAAGACGCCGCCGGGGCCGACGAGCAGCATGTCGACGTTGGCCGCGCGGGTGCCGGGCCAGCGGCGGTCGAGGAGCAGCCGCCAGCCGCGCCGGGTGAGCACCTGGAGCTTTGCGGCGACCTGGCGTTCGCCTTCGCTCGCGGCTTCCCAGTTGCGGACTTCCCACTGGGCCGCCCTGAGCTGTTCGCGCAGTTCACGCTCGTACTGCCGGGCCTCCTGCGCCCGCTTCCACGCCGATCCCCCCGCGCCCATGCGCGCCCCCCTCCGCCACCCCCGGACGTAGAGTGATGATCATATAACTCAAAGGGATGGCGAGGGGTCGGGACGGCCCGTCTCCCCCGTCTTTCTTCCTCAACCCTCACCCTTTACTTGACGTTGACAGCCGCCCACGCGGCCGCGACCGCCGCGTACTGGCCGCTGCCGGCCCCGTACAGGTCCCCCGCCGCGCGCAGGGTCGCTGCGCGCGCCGCCGCGTAGTTCGTGCGCGCGGTCATGTGGACCGTCAGGGCGCGGTACCAGATCTTCTCGGCGGCGGACAGGCCGATGCCCTTGACGGGCGTGCCGTCGTAGGTGGGGCTGTCGTAGCGGACGCCGTTGATGTCCTTGGCGCCGCTGCCCTCGGCGAGCAGGTAGAAGAAGTGGTTTGCGGGGCCGCTGGAGTAGTGGACGTCGACGTTGCCGATGCCCGGGTACCAGTAGTCCTTGGAGGCGCCGTCCTTGGAGGGCTTGTCCATCCAGCCGCGGGCGGTGGTGCCGTTGATGTCGGTCCGCTCGCCGGTGAGATAGTCGCCGGGGTCGAGCGGGTTGCGGGCGGAGAACTCGGCGGCCGCGGCGAAGATCGTGCTGGTCGCCTCGTTGAGGCCGCCCGCCTCGCCGCTGTACTCCAGGCCCGCGGTGGCCGAGGTGACGCCGTGGGTCATCTCGTGCGCGCCGGTCTCGATGGTGACGACCGGCCGCCCGCCGCCCGCTCCGTCGCCGTACGTCATGCAGCCGCTGACGGCGTCCCAGAAGGCGTTGGCGTAGTGGTTGCCGTAGTGGACGCGGCTGCAGGACCCGCGGCCGTCGCCGTAGATGCCCTTGCGGCCGTGGGTGTTCAGGTAGTAGTCCCGGACGACGGCGGCGATGTAGTGGGCCGCGACGCCGTCGGTCTGTCTGCCGCCGTCGCACCAGTCGTTGTCGGCGTCGGTGAAGAGGCTGCCGTTGCCGGTGGTCGAGCCGTTCGCGTCGTACGTCCGGTGATGGCCGCGCTCGGCGTCGTCGAGCTCGTACCGGCCGGTGGTGGTGTTGTGCGTGGTGTCGAGGGTGACCTCGCCGACGGTGCTGCCGCCGCAGCCCTTGCCGGTGGCGGGCTCGCCGGCGGGGCGGGCGTGCGCGGGGCCGGCCTGCAGCCCGGCGAGGACGAGGACGGCGGCGGACACGGCGAGGGCGAACGGCTTCCGGGGTGTGCGAGGCATGGCGGCGGCACCTTCTTCGGCTGCGGCGGCGGGCAGTCCTTGCCGTACGGACGCGGAACCGTGGGGCAGGAACGAGGGTGCCACCGGAATGGCCCGCTTGTCAGGATCCCGACAACCTGCCCGTCAGGTCCCGTCAGGTCCCGTCAGGTCCCGTCCGGCGCGTGCCGCAGGTACGCCAGCACGGCGCTCACCCGCCGGTGCAGTTGCGGTATCTCGGCGAGCCCGAGCTTGGCGAAGGTGGAGTTGACGTGCTTCTCGATGGTCGACTCGGACAGCCGCAGCGACTCCGCGATCGCGCGGTTGGTCTTGCCCTCCGCCATGTGCCGCAGGACGTCGAGCTCCCTGCGGGTGAGCCGGGACAGCGGGGCGTCGGCGGCGCGGGCGTGGCTGCCCATCAGCACCTCCACGATGCGCGGGTCGACGACGGAGCGGCCGGCGGCCACCTCGCGCAGGGCGCGCAGCAGTTCGTCGACCTCGCCGATGCGCTCCTTGAGGAGGTAGGCGAGGCCGTCGGTGCCGCGCCGGAAGAGGTCGAAGGCGTAGTTCTCGTTGGCGTGCTGCGAGAGCACGACGACGCCGATGCCGGGGTGGCCGGCGCGGATGGCGTGGGCGGCCGCGATGCCCTCGGTGTGGTGGCCGGGCGGCATGCGGATGTCGGCGATGACGACGTCGGGGCGGAGCCGGCCGACGGCGTCGAGGAGCTCGCCGGCCGTCCCGACCGCCGCGACGACGTCGGCCTGGCCGGTGTCCTCCAGCAGCCGGCGGGTGCCCTCGCGGACCAGGTAGTGGTCCTCGGCGATGACGACGCGCAGGGGGTCAGGCACGGGTCTCCTCCCTCACTCGCTCCAGGAGCCGGGCGCGGATGACGGTGCCGGTGCCGGGGCCGCTGACGATGGCGAGCTCGCCGCCCACCGCCTCGATGCGGTCGCGCATGCCGGTGAGGCCGGAGCCGCGGGTGGTCTCGGTGGGGAATCCGGCGCCGTCGTCGCGGACCTCCACCAGGAGCCGGCCGCCGCCGCGGGCCATGCGGATGGTGACGTGCGTGGCCGCGGCGTGCTTGAGCACGTTGGTGAGGGCCTCGGAGACCAGGTAGAAGGCGGACTCTTCGACGTCGAGGGCGAACCGCACCCCGCCGAGGGTCTCCTCGCTGTGGACGGTGACGGGGATGGGCATGCGGCGGGCGCAGGAGGTCACGGCGGCCACGAGGCCCTGGTCGGTGAGGATCGGCGGGTGGATGCCGTGGGCGAGCTCGCGCAGCTCGTCGATGACGCGGTAGGCGTCGTCCTGCATCTCGGTCAGGGCGGCGTCGATGTCGCCGCCGCGGCGCAGGCAGCTGCGGGCGAGGGCCAGTTTGGCGACGAGGGCGACGAGCTCCTGCTGGATGCCGTCGTGGAGGCGGCGTTCGATGCGGCGGCGCTCGGTGTCCTGGGCGTGGACGATGCGGGCGCGGGAGGCGTCGAGCTCGGCCGCCTGGCGCTGGACCTCCTCGACGCGGGCGCAGAGCTCGGCGGCGAGACGGACATTGTGCACGGCGAGGGCGGCCGAGCGGGCCAGGGTCTCGCCGATGTCGTGGTCCTCGGGGGTGCAGCGGCCCTCGGCCTTCGGGCCGTACTCGATGATGCCCAGCACGTCCTCGCCGTAGAGGAGGGGGAATTCCCCGAGGGGCGGGCCGGGCCGCCCGCCGGCGCCGGGGGGCCGTGCCCCGGCCTCCCCCAGGGAGACGGGCAGGCCGTCGCCGCCGAGCCGGACGCGTACCCACTGCAGGTTCAGGCCCTCGTGCAGGCCGGTCGCGAGCCGGGGCGCGAGCCGGTCGAGGTCGTAGGCGTGCTCCAGGGTGGTGCCGAACTGGACGAGGAGCTCGAACCGGCTGAGGCGCTTGCCGAAGACGCGGCGCTCGGCGAGGGCGTTGAGCCGGGCGCGCAGTGGCTGGAAGAGGGCCGTGGCGACGACGGCGACGAGCAGGGACAGGCCCACCGGGAGGTACTGCCCGGCGGTGAGCCCGAGCGTCAGCGCCATCCCGAGGTACCAGCTGTTGATGATGAGCCACAGGGAGCCGTAGACGGCCGAGCGGCGGATGACGAGGTCGACGCCGAGGAGCCGGTGACGGAAGGCGGCGTAGACGATGGCCAGGGAGATCACCACGTAGGGCAGGGCACCCAGGACGGCGCCGGCGAAGTAGAGCACGCCCTGCTCGCCCTGCCAGGTGCGGAAGAGCCGGGAGGCGGCCCGGGCCAGGAGGAGGAGCGCGCCGGGGACGGCGAAGGGCAGGAGGGCGGCGATGTCGCGGCGGCCGGCCGCGGGGGCGCGCAGGCAGCGCAGCACGAGGAGGACGGCGCCGAGACCGGGCAGCCACGCCTCGGGGTAGTAGAAGACAACGTAGTGGACGGTGAGCTGGGTCATCCCGGTCAGCGGCAGCAGGGCGGGCAGGGCCAGCAGGCCCCAGAGGGCGCCGAGGACGCGGCGCTCCCACGGGAAGGCGTACCTGCCGTCGGGCAGCAGGGCGAGCAGCCGGACGACCAGGATGCCGACCGTCAGGTCGCAGATCTGGCTGAGGACCTGGAGGCCGTACTCCGCGGGCAGCTGCAGGGCGTGGGGCGTGGGGCGGAGGTTCCAGTCGAAGGCCCGGATCAGCAAAGTGGTGCTGTAGCGGATCGCAATGGACACCGAGAGCCAGGTGCCGATCAGCAGAAGTCGTTTTGCGACCGGACTTGTCGGCGCGTGCCACCATGTGAACAAACCCGCGAAATAGCACGGGAGAACGGAACCCAGGATCCACGGCAGCGTATACCTGTTCTGCAACTGGGTGGTGCCGATGAGTGTCGCCCAGAGCATGCACACTCCGCCGCACACCGCGACGATGTGCATCCCCCGGTTTCTGGCCGCTGCCATAGGGGACATTGTCCCGGGCCGCCGCCGGAGACGTCCAGAGAGGAAATCCACCGTCGTGCATGGCGGAGAACCTCCATGCGGATTGGGGGGCGGCCGGGTGCCCCGGAAAGCCGCCGGGCAGCAGACTCGTGACATCGCATCAGGGAATTCGAACGGGCCCGTCCGGGAATCGGCGGGTTCCTCCGCGGGATCTCCGAGAACGGGACGGTGGCTGCCATGAGTCCTTCCTCCGGTCCAGAAGTGATCGTCTGGGACACCACCTACGCCTGTCCCCTGCGCTGCTCGCACTGCTACTCGGAGTCGGGGCGGCGCCCGTCCCGGCAGCTCGGCCCGCCGGACCTGCTCCGCGTGGCCGACGCCCTGATCTCCCTGGGACCGCGGGTCGTCGCCCTGTCCGGCGGCGAACCGCTCGTCGTCCGGGGACTCTTCGAGGTCGCGGCGCGGCTCCGTGACGCCGGCGTGAGGACGTCCGTCAACACCAGCGGCTGGGTGATGAACCGGCCCCTCGCCGAACGGCTCGCGGGCCACTTCGACGAGGTGATCGTCAGCCTCGACGGCGCGACGCCCGAGGTGCACGACCGCATCCGGGGCCGGGCCGGCTCCTTCCGCCGGGTGATGGCCGCGCTGGCCCTGCTGGACGAGGTGGCCGGGGAGCGCGCGGCCGCCGGCCGGGGGCGGCTGCGCTTCGGCATCGACTGCGTGGTGATCCGCAGTAATTTCGGGCAGCTGGAGGACTTCGCCGCCGGCATCGCGCACCGCTTTCCTCATCTGAACACCCTCGCCTTCAATTCCGCCGTTCCCGAAGGGCTCGCCAGCCGCCCGGAATTCTGCCGCCGCGAACTCCTCGGCGACGCCCAGGTGGAGCAACTGACCAGCGACGGGCTGCGGGCCCGGCTGCGCGAGCTCGCTCCCCCGTCCGTCTCCGTCTTCACCACGGACAACTTCAACCTCGTCATGCACCCCGAGCGGGTGGCGCGCCGCGCCGACACCCTGGTGATGCAGGTGGAGCCGGACGGCAGGGTGCGCGGGATCCCCGTCTACGAGGGAACGGTCGGCAGCCTGCTGGAGGAGCCCGCGGCGCTGCTGTGGGAGCGCACCCTGGAACGGCTCCGCGACCCGTTCGTCGTGGAGACCCTGTCCTCGGTGCGCTCCATGCGGACCTGGGCGGAGGCGGTCCGGCGCATGGACCTCCGCTTCGCCTCCCCGGAAGACCTGCTGAGGATCGGCCGGCGCTCGGTCCGTACGAATCCCCCGGAATTCGCCGAAGCGACCGATTCCGTGGCCGGCTGAATTCCGGGCCGCATTCCGCAGACCCCGGAGAGACCTAAGACTTCCGAAGCCCCGACATCCCGAAGTCCCGAAGCCTCGAAGTCCCGAAAGGAGGGGCCCGTCTTGATGACGCTCAAGGACTACGACCGTTTCTACCGGGCCGACCCGGACTTCTTCGAATTCCCCGAGCGGCTCGCCGACACGGCCGGAAGGCTTTCCGCGGCCCTCGGCGAACCGCCGGCGGGCTGGGACCGTACGGACCGCGGCTGGTGGGTCGCGCTGCGGCCGCGAACGGTGCGCGTGCCCGCGCAGGGCTGGCGGATCCACGTCTCCGTGGCACTCCCGTACGTGGCACGCGCCGCGGAGATCGTCCGGGGCTTCTGCGTCCCGCGGGGCGTCCCCTTCGACGTCGTCCGCAGCCTCGACGCGGCCCGTGCGCTGGCCGGCGAGCACGCCGACCGGCTCACGTGCGGCGACCTGATGACGCTCCACCCCGCCGGCGAGACGCAGCTCGCGCAGACGCTCAACGAACTCGGCGCGCTGCTGGACGGGCTCCCGGGCCCGTACGTCCCGGGCGGTCTGCGCCACCGGGCCGGGCCGCTGTACGTGCGGTACGGCTCCTCCGGCGCGCTGCGGTGTCCCGAGCGGCCCGCCGCGTACGGGGCCGGGGACGAGCCGCGCCTGGTGCCCGCGCTGGAGCGCCCCGACGGCACGCTCGTCCCCGAGAACCGCCGCCCGGTCTTCCGCTGCCCGGACTGGGTCGCCCTGCCGGAGTTCCTGCGCCCGGACCTGGAGGCGCTGCACGCCGTTCCGGACGAGCCGCTCCCCTGCCGCGTGCGGCGGGCGCTGAAGGCCACCACCGGCGGCGGCACCTACCTGGCCGAGGACCGCGCCACCGGCACCCGCGTCGTCCTGCGCGAGGCCCGCCCCCACACCGGCCTCGACCAACGCGGCGACGACGCCGTCACCCGCCTGGACCGGGAGCGCGCGGTCCTCGGCCGGCTGGCCGGGCTGGACTGCGTGCCGCGCGTCCTCGGCCACCACGTGCGGGCCGGGCACCACTTCCTCGTCCTGGAGCACTTCGAGGGCCGCAGCCTGGCCGAAGCCGCGGCCGCCGCCTTCCCGCTGACCTCCGAGGCGCGGGCGGCCGAGGAGGCCGCCTCGTACGCGGACCGGTCCCTGGCCGTCGTGGCCCGGATCGCCGGCGCGCTCCGCGAACTCCACGCCCGGGGCGTGCGCCTCGGCGAGCTCAACCCGGACGACGTGCTCCTGCGCCCCGACGGGCGCGTCGCCCTGACCGCTCTTGCGACGGCCACGGACCTGGAGGACGACCGGGCCCCGGCCCTGGGCGAGGAGGGCTTCACGGCACCGCCCGGCCTCCGGGGCGCGGACGCCACCGCGTACCTGCTCGACGCCCTGCGCCTGTGGCTGCTCCTGCCCGTCCCGCACCGCAGCCCGGCGACCCTGCGCGTCCTCACCGCGACCGCCGAGGAGCTGTACCCGCTGCCCGCGGGCTTCGGCGGCAGGCGGCTCGCGGGCCTGCTGCCCAAGCCCGCGGCGTACGGGGCGGCCCGGGAGGAGGACCACGCCGCGATGCTCGCCGCGGAGGACCTCGACTGGCCCGCCGTCCGGGACTCCCTGGTCGCCGGCATCCACGCCATGGCCACCCCGGAGCGCGAGGACCGGCTCTTCCCCGCCACGCCGGCCGGCCCGGACTCCCTCGGCGGCCACGCGTTCGGCCACGGCGCGGCCGGGGTCCTCTACGCCCTGCACCGCGTGGGGGCCGGCGTGCCGGACGCCTACGTCGCGTGGCTGGTGGCAGCCGCGGCACGCGACACCGATGCGCGGCCGGGCCTGTACGACGGGCTGCACGGCGTCGCGCTGGTCCTCGACCTGCTCGGCCGCCGGGACGAGGCCCTCGCCGTCCTCGCCCGCTGCCGCCCCGCCGAGGCCCGCGTGATCCGCCCGGACCTCGCCGGCGGCAAGGCGGGCATCGCCCTGAACCTGCTGCGGTTCGCGCGGATCACCGGGGACGCCGCGCTCCACGAGGACGCGCTGCGCACCGCCGGCGAACTCGCCGCGCTCGTCACGACCGGGCCGCTCACCGCCCGGCCCGGCGTGCCCCCGCCCTGCGGGCTGCTGCACGGGGCCGCCGGCATCGCCCTGCTCTTCCTGCACCTGTACGAGGAGACGGGCGAGGCCCGCTGGCTCGATCTCGCCGACCGCGCGGTGGGGCACGACATCGACCGGTGCACCGTCGGGAAGGACGGCGCCCTCACCCTGTTCGACGGCACGCACCACCTGCCGTACCTGCACGGCGGGAGCAGCGGGCTCGCGTTCCCGCTGCAAGGCCTGCTGCGGCACCGGCCCGGGGGCGCCGGGGCGGCGACGCTCGCCGCCGTCCGGGACACGTGCCGGGCACTGTACGTGCGCAACGCCGGGCTGCTGCGGGGGCGGGCGGGTGCGATCGCCACGCTGGCCGCACTGGACGGTCACGGGGGCCGGCCCGGTGCGGCCGTCCGCACCCAGGTCCGCCGCCTGGCCTGGTACGCGCACTCCTACCGCGGGCACCTCGCGTTCCCGGGCTTCCGGATGCTGCGCCTGTCGGCGGACCTGGCCACCGGGTCGGCGGGCGTGCTCCTGGCCCTGGGCTCCGCGTTCGAGGGGGACGCCGCGGCGGGGCGGGGTCCCGTCCTGCCGTACCTCGACCCGCGGCCGTTGCCCCGACGAGCCGAAGAGCGGAGGTGATTTCAGATGGCGGAGATCCTGGACCTGCAGGAGCTGGAGGAGGAGAGCCCTGCCCTGTGGCCCTGCGCCAACAGCTCGCACAGCACGCTCGGCATGGCCTGACGGGCCGTGCGGACGCCCGGCCGTGGCCGGAAACCCCGCCGGGAGGAGGTGAAGAACATGTCGGAGATCCTGGAGCTGCAGGAGCTGGAGGAGGAGACCCCTTCCGTGTGGCCCTGCGCCAACAGCTACGAGAGCGCCCGCGGCGCCGCCTGACGCACCGCTGACAGCAGCGCTCGCCCGTAAGGACTGCCGGCCGCGGGCTGCCCGCGGCCGGCAGGCGGGAGAAGGCACCGGCACACCACACGAACCAGGGCCCACCGGGAGGAGAAGGTCGCATGCTCGCTCAGGGTCATCTCGCCGCGGATCCCTGCTTCGCGGACACGCTCGACCGCATCGACGACGCCGGGGAGCGCTTCGCGCGTGCGGACGGGCCGCCGCCCCCGGGGTGGCTGCGGTCCGAGCGCGGCGGCTGGGTCGGCTTCCACCGCCCGGACGCCGTCCTGCCGCGGCAGGGCTGGAAGATCCACGCCTCCGCGACGCCCGCCCGCGCGGAGCACGTGATCGACACCGTCTGGGACCACTGCACCGAACGCGGCATCTGCTTCAAGTTCCTGCGCAGCCCCGCCGTCCACAAGCAGGTCGACAGCAAGCAGGGGCCGCGCTCCGCCGGCGGGAAGCTGGTCACCGTCTATCCCGCGGACGAGCGGGAGCTGGAGCGGACCCTGACGGATCTGTCGGCGCTGCTGCGCGGCGTGGAGGGCCCGTACATCCTGAGCGACCTGCGCTGGGACGACGGCCCGCTGTACGTGCGGCACGGCGGCTTCAGCCTGGCGTACTGCTTCTCGCCCGAGGGCGAGTACGTGCCGGCGGTCGAGGGGCCCGGCGGCGGGCTCGTGCCCGATGTGCGGGGCACCTCCTTCCGGGTGCCGCCGTGGGTGGAGGTGCCCGCCTTCATCGCCGCCCGCATCCGGGCGGCCAAGGCCGGCACGCCCGGCGGCTTCCCCTACCGGGTGGAGAAGGCCCTGCACTTCTCCAACGGCGGCGGGGTGTACCGCGCCACGGACAAGAGCTCCGGGCGGCGCGTCGTGCTCCGCGAGGCCCGGCCGCACGCCGGCCTGGACGACAGCGGCGCGGACGCCGTCGCCCGCCTGGACCGCGAGCACGCGGTGCTGCAGCGGCTGGCCGGCCTCGGCTGCGTGCCCCGGGTGTACGCGCGGACGCGCCACTGGGAGCACCACTTCCTCGTCGAGGAGCTGGTCGAGGGCGAGCCCCTGCAGGAGGCGGTCGGGCGGCGCCACCCGCTCTTCCGGCACGGGCCGGGCGAGGACGAGGTCGCCGCCTACGCGCGCTGGGCCTGCGAGATCCTCGGGCGGATCGAGAAGGCCGTGGCCGAACTGCACCTGCGGGGCGTCGTCTTCGGGGACCTGCAGCCGGGCAACGTCATCGTGCGCCCCGACGGCAGCGTCTGCCTGGTCGACTTCGAGACGGCGTTCCCCGAGGGCGACGGGGAGTCCCGGCCCGCCCTGGGGACGCCGGGCTTCACCGCCGCGTGGGCCCGGTCGGGTACCGCGGTCGACACGTACGCCCTCGCCGCCGTGGCCCTCGCGCTGTTCTGCCCGCTGACGCCGCTCCTGCGCTTCGACCGGGAGAAGCACGTCCAGCTGGCCGGGTGGGCGGAGCGGCGGTTCCCCCTCCCGCCCGGCTACGCCGCGCGCCTGCGCGCCGGACTCGCGCCGCCCGCGGGCGGATCCGCCGCGGACGACCCGCCGGACGGCTCCCGCTGGCCGGAGGAGTGCACGGCCGACGGACGGGCCGCGCTGGACTCCCTCTGCGAGGGGATCCTGCTCAGCGCGACGCCGGAGCGGCCGGACCGGCTGTTCCCGGGGGACGTGCGGCAATTCGACGGGCAGGGCGCGTCCCTGGCGTTCGGCGCGGCCGGCGTGCTGCACGCCCTGTACGTCACCGGGCGCGCGGGCTACGAGGAGTTCGGCGACCACGTCGAGTGGCTGGTGCGGGCCGCCGGGCGGACGCCCTGGCCGCGCCCCGGGCTGTACGACGGGCTCGCCGGCATCGCGTACGTCCTGGACGAACTGGGCCGGCCCGAAGAGGCGCGCGAGGCGCTCGCCCGCCTCGACGGCATCGACCTGCGGGGCTGCGGCGCCGGGCTGTTCGGCGGGCTGGCCGGAATCGGCCTGGCCCGGCTGCACTTCGGGGACGCAGCCACAGCCGAGCGGCTCGCCGGCCGGCTGGCGGACGCGCTCGCCGGTACGGAGCGGCTCGCCGGCAAGGCGGACGCCGTCGGGCTCACGCACGGCTGGTCGGGGCCCGCGCTGCTCTTCACGCGGCTGTACGCGGCGACGGGCGAGGCCTCCTGGCTGCGGCACGCGGAGACCGCGCTGGCCAGGGACCTCGGCCGGTGCGGAGCGCCCGGGGAGGGGCGGCTCCACGTCAAGGACGGGCAGCGGTGGCTGTCGACGCTCGACCGCGGCAGCGCCGGGATCGCCCTCGCCCTCGACGCGTACGTGCGGCACCGCGAGGACGCCCACTTCGCGCTGCTGCGCGACCGGATGCGCGACAGCCTCGGCACCGAACTCCTGCTCTCCCCCGGACTCCTGGACGGACAGGCGGGGCTGCTGTACGGCCTCGCCCACCTGGCCGGCCCAGGTCCCGCACCGGCTGCACACCTGCGGGGCCTGGGCCTCCACTGCGTACGGTTCAAGGGCCGGCGGGCCTTCGCGACGGACGGGCTGCTGCGGCTCTCCATGGACCTCGCGACCGGCGGTGCGGGGGTGCTGCTGGCGGTGCACACCGCGCTCCGCGGCGGCCCGGCCGGGATGCCGCACGCGCCGCTGCCCTTCCTGTCACCGTCCTCGCCGCCGGCTTCGCCGTGAGCGCTGCCGTGAAGCACGGGTCCCGCAGGCGCGCGGCCCCGCCCGGCAGCCTCCGCCGGAACCGGGACTTCCAGCTCCTGTGCGCCGGCCAGGGCCTCTCCCTGCTGGGCTCGGGCGCCTCGGCCGTCGCGCTCCCCCTGCTCGTCCTGCAGATCACGCACTCGCCGCTGCGCGTAGGGCTGGTGGAGGCGGTCTGGACGGGGGCGCTGGCGCTCGCGTGCCTTCCGGCGGGCCCGGTCGCCGACCGCTTCGACCGCCGCAGGGTCCTGCTGGTGTGCGAGACCGGCAGGGCGGCGGCGAGCGCGGCCCTGGCCGCCGCGGTCCTCGCCGGCTTCGCGGCGCTGCCGGTGCTCCTGGCCGCGGGCGTCGTGCTGGGCTTCCTCGCGGCGCCGTTCAACGCGGCGGTGCTGCCGGCGGTCCGGGAGGTCGTGCCGGAGAGCAGGCTGGCCACCGCGCTGGCCGTCAACCAGGTGCGGGGCCAGCTCGCGTTCCTGCTCGGGCCGGTCGTCGGGGGCGTGCTGTTCGAGGCGTCGCCGAGCTGGCCGTTCTGGCTGGACAGCGCGTCCTACGCGGTCTCCGCCGCGTGCGTCCGAGCGCTCCGTACCCGGACGCGCACGCACCTGCCGGACGGGGCGGGAGGCGAGGGCTGGTGGCGGTCGTTCACCACGGGGATCGCCTTCCTGTGGGGCGAGCGCGTGCTGCGCAGGCTGACGTTGATCGCCTCGGCGCAGAACTTCGTCTTCGACGGGGTGTACCTGGCGATCGTGGTGACCGCCGCGCGCGAGGGGGCGTCGGGCGGCTCGGTCGGGATGCTCACCGCGATGTCGGCGGTGGGGGCGATGGCCGGGGTGGTCCTCGCGCCGCGCGCGGGCAGGCTGCTCTCCCCGTCCGGGGTGCTGCTCGTGACCGGCGTGCTGTGCGCGCTGCTCGTCGGTGCGATGGCGCTGACGGCGAGCGCGCTGGTGCTGGCCGTCCTGCTGGCGGGGTGCGCGCTGGCCGTGGCCGTCGCCGGTTCCGTGCTGACGGTCGCGCGGCTGCTGCGCACGCCGGCCCGGCTGCAGGGCAGGACGAACAGCGCGATCGGGCTGCTGTTCATGGCCACTCCCCCGCTGGGCTCGTCGCTGACCGGGCTGTTCCTGGACGAACTGCCGGGCTGGATCCTCTTCTTGTGCTTCGGGTCGGCCCTCGCGCTGCTGGCCGCCGCGTCGCCCCGGGAGGCCGCGTTCGCCTCCGCCGACGCTCTGGACCGTTCGAACGGTGTAGGACACACTCGGGCCCATGCGATGGACTGACATCCAGCAGATAGCGGCGCAACTCGCCGCGAAGCACCCGCACCGCAAGCCGCTCTCCGTCGAGTTCCCGGAGGTCCGGGACCTGGTGATCGGGCTGGAGGGCTTCAGCGACGACCCGGCCCGCTACAACGTACGCATCCTGGAGTCCATACAACTCGCCTGGAGCGACAGATGCGACGGAGGCGACACGAGCAACGGGAGCGGCAGAAAGGGCTGACCCTTCCCGGAGCGGGTGCCTCCGGCCTACCTCCGGCACCGGAGGCACCGACAGCTCCGAACCGGACATCGTCGGAAAACTCCGCGCCAGATTCTTGTTGCGCACCTGTCAACTTTTGGCGGGAGCTGGCACCATCCTCTCGATTCACTCCTGCATCAACGGGCAGTCCGCCCTGGGATGTCCGATCCCTCGCCGGGCCGCGGCCCGGCGTCCCTGCTAGGAGACAGAGTTGAGACGCTTCACCACCCCCCGCAGCCACACCGTACGCACCACCGCCCTCCTCGCCTCCGCCGCCCTGTGCGCCGTCGCCGTGCAGACCGGCGTGGCCGGTGCCCAGGCCGAGCGCGGCCCGGACGCCACGGCGGTCCAGCTCAGCCCCGACCAGCGGGCCTCCGAGATACGCGCCGCTCAGGACCAGGCGGGCGCCACTGCCGGGCGCATCGGCCTCGGCGCCAAGGAGAAGCTGGTCGTCCGTGACGTGATCAAGGACGCGGACGGCACCGTCCACACCCGCTACGAACGCACCTACGACGGCCTCCCGGTCCTCGGCGGCGACCTCGTCGTCCACCGGGACCAGGCCGGCCGCACCACCGTCACCAAGGCCACCGAGGCGACCGTCGCCGTCGCCTCGACCGACGCGCGGCAGCCCGCGGCGGCCGCGGCGAAGACCGCGCTGTCGGCCGCCTCCTCGGCGCACACCGCGCAGCCCTCCGCCGGCACCCCGCGCAAGGTCGTCTGGGCCGCCTCCGGCACACCCGTCCTCGCCTACGAGACCGTGGTCGAGGGCTTCCAGCCCGACGGCACGCCGAGCGAGCTGCACGTCGTCACCGACGCCGCCACCGGCGCCGAGCTCTACCGCTACGAGGCGATCGAGACGGGCACCGGCACCAGCCAGTACAGCGGCACCGTGCCGCTCACCACGACCAAGAGCGGCAGCAGCTACCAGCTCAACGACGGCGCGCGCGGCGGCCACAAGACGTACGACCTCAACCAGGGCACGTCCGGCACGGGCACGCTCTTCACCAACGCGACCGACAAGTGGGGCGGCGGCCGCCAGACCGCCGGCGTCGACGCGCACTACGGCGCGGCCGTCACCTGGGACTTCTACAAGAACTTCCTCGGCCGCAACGGCATCCGCAACGACGGCAAGGGCGCCTACTCCCGCGCCCACTACGGCAACAGCTACGTCAACGCGTTCTGGAACGACTCGTGCTTCTGCATGACCTACGGCGACGGGCAGGGCAACCGCAAGCCGCTCACGGCCATCGACGTCGCGGGCCACGAGATGAGCCACGGCGTCACCGCCGCGACCGCGAAGCTGGTCTACAGCGGCGAGTCGGGCGGCCTCAACGAGGCCACGTCGGACATCTTCGGCACCGCGGTGGAGTTCTACGCCAATAACTCCTCCGACGTCGGCGACTACCTCATCGGCGAGAAGATCGACATCTTCGGCACCGGCAAGCCGCTGCGCTACATGGACAAGCCGTCGAAGGACGGCAACTCCGCCGACAACTGGTCCAGCGGCGTGGGCGGCAAGGACGTCCACTACTCCTCGGGCGTCGCCAACCACTTCTTCTACCTGCTGTCCGAGGGCAGCGGCAAGAAGACGATCAACGGCGTGCAGTACGACAGCCCGACGGCCGACGGCTCCAAGGTCACCGGAATCGGCCGGGACAAGGCCGTCAAGATCTGGTACAAGGCCCTCTCCACGTACATGACGTCCAACACCAACTACAAGGCCGCGCGCACCGCGACGCTGTCGGCCGCGGGCGCCCTGTACGGCACCACGAGCACCGAGTACAAGGCGGTCGGAGCGGCCTGGAGCGCCGTGAACGTCAAGTAGACCGGCATCCCCGGATGCCCTCCCGGGCCCGCCCCCACCTCCACAGGGGGCGGGCCCCCCGGCGTCCCCGGACCGCCCCCGCGCACCGTCCGGATCCCGCCATACACCGGCCCTCACATGTGCCGAGAGAAAATGCCAAAACTCTCCCCCCACAGCTCTGTCTTCGATTACCTTCCGTCGCAGCGGACACGCCGCTGGTAATCGGGCACGGGGGGCTGGAGAGGATCGTGTGACCGGTATCGACGGGTGCCTGGCCGAGGCCATGACCATCCCGGGGGCGCGGGGCGCGAGCCTCGTGGACTGGACGAGCGGGCTCGCGCTGGGCGAGGCGGGCGAGGGCCCCGGGCGCGACCACGAGAGCGCGGCCGCCGACACCGCGGAGCTGGCCCGGCTCGCCTTCGAGAACAGCGCGTTCACCGGGGCCACGGCGCGGACCGGCCCCGTCGAGGACCTGATCGTCACCGCGCGCGGCAGCTACCACCTCGTCCGTTTCGTGGAGACGGACTTCGACAGCAGCGTCTTCCTCTATCTGTGGCTGGACCGCGCCGAGGCGAATCTGGCCGTCGCCCTGTTCCGGCTCAAGGGCCTCACGGAGAGGCTGGTCCTGGCATGACGGCCCCCGGCCCGGCCGGCCCGATATCCCCCGCCGCGTCCCCCGCCGCCCCGGCGGAGACGGCCGGACGCACTCTGGACCGGCTCGCCTCCGAGCGGGCCACCGGCGCCCTGCACGGCTGCGCCGGCGCGCTCTACCTCGCCGACGGCGCCGTGGTGCACGCCGAGAGCCCCGCCGTGCCCGACCTGGGCCGGCGGCTGACCGCCCGGGGGCGGCTGTCGCCGCAGGCGTGGGAGGAGGCGGTCGCCGAGGGCGGGCCCGGCTACCGGGCGGGCAGCCTCCTCGTCGAGCGCGGCCGGCTGAGCCGCGGCGAGCTGGAACTGTGCCACCTGAGCGCCCTGTTCGACGCGGCCTACTTCGTCCTCTCCCCACTCGACCCGGCCCAGCGCGCCCCCGACCGCTTCCTCGGCGAGGCCCGGCACTGGCTGGGCCCCATCCGCCCCGTCCCCGTACCGCTGCTGCGGCGGGAGGTCGTCCGCAGGCGGCGGCTGCTGGAGCGGGCCTGGCCGCGGCCGGAGGTGGACGCCGCGCCCGTGGTGCGCACCTGCGGCGGTGAGCGGGCCGGCCCGGCCGGGGCGGGCGGGCGGCGGGCGGTGCTGGCGGCCGCCGACGGCGTCCGCACCCCCGTGCAGATCGCGCGGGCCCTCGGGCGTTCGGCCTTCGCGACCCTCTTCGACGTGCGGCGGCTGGCCGCCGCCGGCCTCGTCCGCACGCCCTGTGCGGACGCCCCGGCCGCTCCCGGGCCGCCGCCTCCCGCGGCTTTGGAGCTCTCCCTGCTCTACCGGATCCGCGACGCCCTGGAGGCCCTGTGACGGTGAGGCGCGCTTTCAGACCGTTCGCCGGAAGGAGACAGCCGATGACCGCCGCACCCGAGGTGCTCGCCGAGCTCCAGGGGTTACGGGCCCGGGTTCCGCACCTGACCGGGGCGATGGTGGCCAGCACGGACGGGCTGGTGATCGCGCACCTGGTCGCCGGCATGGAGCCGGACGGCGTGGCCGCGCTGACCGCGGCGGCGCTCGGGGTCGGCGCGCGGCTGACGGACGCCGTGGGCCACGGCGGCTTCCGCGAACTGCTCGTCAGCGGCGAGCACGGCTACGTCGCGACGTACGCGGCCGGGCCCTCGTGCGTGCTCACGCTCCTGGCCACGGCCGACGCCAACGTCGGCCGGCTGAACCTGGAGGCCCGCCGGGCCGGGGCGCGGATCGCCCCGCTGACCGGCGGGCCCGCCGACCGCCGGGAACGGGCCCCCGTCCCGCCCCCGCCTCCGCCCTCCCGGGCGCCCCTGCCCTCACGTCCCGGTCACCGACCCGGCAACAACAACGACAACGGAGCCTCTTCATGACGAACACCGAAACCGCCCTCAAGGACGCGATGGGCTCGATCGAGGGTGCCCTCGGCGTGGCGCTCGTCGACTACGGCAGCGGCATGGCGCTGGGCACGCTCGGCGGGTCCCAGACGCTCGACCTCAACGTGGCCGCGGCGGGCAACACGGACGTGGTCCGGGCGAAGCTGCGGACGATGGAGATGCTGAACATCCAGGACGCCATCGAGGACATCCTCATCACCCTGGGCGGGCAGTACCACCTGATCCGGCTGCTGACCGGCCGCGGCGGCAGCGGCCTCTTCCTCTACCTGGTGCTGGACTCGCGGCGCGCCAACCTTGCGATGGCGCGCCACCAGCTGAAGCGGATAGAGACGGAACTGGAGGTCTGACCTCCGGCTAACGGTGGTTGCCGCTCCCGTTGTGGTCCAGCAGGGAGATGCGCTCCGCGAGGTGCGACAGCGGGTTGTTGCCGTTGCCGGTGACCGATCCTCTGGTGCACTGCTGCTGTTCCTGCGACGTGAGCACCGGAAGGTCCTGGACGCCGACGTTGATGAGCAGCAGGAGCGACTGCACGCCGAGCTTGCCGACGCCGATGCACAGGTCGTTGAGCGTGTCCTGGACCGCGGTCATCTGCGGGCTCATGCGGCCGCCGGTGAGCGTCGCGCCGGAGTTGGTCACCGCACCGTTGGCGTTGGCCACGCCGCGGCCGTCGCCGGCGGCCGCGGCGGGACCGGCGATCACGCCGGCGGCGGAGGCCGTCAAGGCCGTTGCGGCCATCACCTTCTTGAGCACTCCAGTACCTTTCCATGGGTCCGCGGTTCCCTGGGGAACGCGCAGTGACTAACTCCCCGATGCCGTAAATGTTCCGGCTTGTCACCCATTCGACCTCGGCCCGGCGGGCCGCTTGCACGCACCATGCGTCACCGACAAGATGCGGTGCGTCACCAACCGTGCGGGTTCGCCCCAGGAACCCGGTCCGCCAGGAAAGGTCGTACGCGTGCATCCGGAGGGCTCAGAGGACTCGGCGGAGAACGACCGGGCCGTGGCCGTCGTCGGGGCGGCCTGCCGGCTGCCCGGCGGCATCGGCGACCTGGCGGCGCTGTGGGAGGCCCTGGAGCAGGGCCGGGACCTGATCACGCGGGTGCCGGAGGACCGGTTCGAGACGGCCCGCTTCGTGGACCCGTCGGCGCCGCGCCCCGGCAAGAGCCGTACGGCGGCGGGCGGGTTCCTGGACGACATCGCGGGCTTCGACGCCGGCTACTTCGGCATCTCGCCCAGGGAAGCGGCGCAGATGGACCCCCAGCAGCGGCTGTTGCTGGAGCTGACGGCCGAGGCCCTCGACGACGCCGCGATCGACCCGGCGGCGCTGGCCGGTTCGGACACCGCCGTGTTCGTGGGGATCTCCGACACCTCCTACGGCGCGCAGCAGATGCTGCGGATCGAGGGCGTCGACGCCTACACCATGGCGGGCGGCGCGGCGTCGATCGCGGCGAACCGGGTCTCGTACGCCTTCGACCTGCGCGGCCCGAGCATGGCCGTCGACACCGCGTGCTCCTCGGCGCTGGTGGCGCTGGACCGGGCCTGCCGCACGCTGCGCGAGGGCACCAGCCGCACGGCCGTGTCGGCGGGCGTCAACGTCCTGCTCAGCCCTTACCCGTTCGTCGGGTTCTCCCAGGCGTCGATGCTGTCGCCGCGCGGGAGGTGCGCGGCGTTCTCGGCGGCGGCCGACGGCTACGTGCGGGCGGAGGGCGGCGGGGTCGTGGTCCTGAAGCTGCTGCGGGACGCCCTGGCCGACGGGGACCGGATCCACGGGGTGATCCTGGCGACGGCGGTGGGCAGCGACGGCCGGACGGCGGGGCTTTCGCTGCCGAACCCGCAGGCCCAGGAAGCCCTGTTGACGTCGGTGTACGCGCAGGCGGGCGTGGACCCCGACGAGGTGGTCTACCTGGAGGCGCACGGGACCGGGACCTCCGCCGGGGACCCGGCCGAGTGCGAGGCCGTCGGCCGGGCGCTGGGGACGCGGCGCCGGCGGGGGGCGCTGCCGGTGGGGTCGGTCAAGTCCAACCTGGGTCACCTGGAGCCGGCTTCGGGGATGGCCGGGCTGTTCAAGGCGCTCCTGGTGCTGCGGCACCGCAGGATCCCGGCCACGCTGCACGCCCTGCCGCTCAGTCCTGCCATCGACTTCGCGGGCCTGGGGCTGGCTCCGGCCACGGAGGCGCGGCCGGTCGACGGCGACGCGGGGCGGCCGGTGGTGGGCGTCAACTCGTTCGGGTTCGGGGGCACGAACGCCCACGCGGTGGTCGCGGCCGCGCCGCCGCCCCCGCCGCGCGCCCGGCGGGCGGGGACCCGTGCGCGGACGCTGCCGTTCCTGGTCTCCGCGCGGACGCCCGAGGCGCTGGCGCAGGCGGCGGCGCGGGCCGCGGAGCAGCTGGCGCGGGCGAGGCCGGACGACTTCTACGATCTCGCGCACACCAGTTGCGCGCGCCGCGGGATGCACCCGTTGCGCGCGGCGGTGCTGGCGGGCGGCCCGCGGGAGGCCGCGCAGGCGCTGGCGCGGCTCGCCCCGCGCGCCGCGCTGCCCCCTCAGTCACCGGCGGCGGTGCCGGCCGTGGAAGCCGTCACCGGGGAGGCGGTCCGGCACGGCCGGATCGCGTTCGCTTTCTGCGGCAACGGGGCCCAGTGGGCGGGCATGGGGGCCGACCTGCTGGCGGATCCCGTCTTCCGGTCGGCGGTCGAGGCCGTGGACGAGGAGCTCGCGCCGCACGTGGGGTGGTCGGTGGTCAAGGAGCTCGCCGAGGCGTCGCCCGAGCGCCTGCGGGCCACGGAAGTGGCCCAGCCGCTGCTGTTCGCGCTGCAGACCGGTCTGGTGGCCGTGCTCCGCGCCCACGGCATCACGCCGTCGGCCGTGCTGGGCCACAGCGTCGGCGAGGTGGCGGCCGCGCACGCGGCCGGGGCGCTCGGGCTCGCCGAGGCGGCCTGGGTGATCGCCGAGCGCAGCCGTGCGCAGGCGCCGCTGGCGGGCTGTGGGCGGATGGCGGCCGTGGGCATGTCCCGCGAGCAGGCCGGGGAGTTGCTGGCCGGGTATCCGGGGCTGGAGGTGGCGGGGGTCAACTCCCGCCGGGACGTGACGGTCGCGGGGCCGCAGAAGCAGTTGTACCGGCTGCTGGGCGACCTGGCGGGGCGGGGCGTGGTGTGCGCGGAGCTCGACCTGGACCACGCGTTCCACAGCGCGGCCATGGACCCGCTGCGCGCTCCTCTGCACGCCGCCCTCGACGGGCTGAGCCCCTCCCCCGTGCTGGTGCCGCTGCTGTCCACCGTCACGGGCAAGCCGCTGGAGGGGCCCGAGCTGGACGCGGACTACTGGTGGCGCAACGTCCGCGAGCCGGTGCTGTTCTCCGACGCCGTCGAGGGGGCCCTGGAGCAGGGCGCCGACATCTTCCTGGAGATCGGCCCGCAGCCGGTCCTGCAAAGCTACCTGCGCCGCATCACCGCCGGTCATCCGGCACCCGGGCCGCGGGCGGTGGCACGTACGCTGCGCAAGGGCGACGACGGCGTGCGGGCGATGCGCACCGCGGTGGCCGGACTGCTCGCGGCCGGGGCCCGGGCCGACTGGGACGCGCTCTTCCCGCGTCCGGGCAGGGTGGCGTCCCTGCCGGCCTACCCCTGGCAGCGCGAACGGCACTGGAGCGGCGGGCCGGAGTCGTGGGTGCGCAGCAGCGGGGACGGCCGCACGGAGCACCCGCTGCTGGGTGAGCGCATGCCGGCCCCGCTGCCCGTGTGGCACGGCGCGGTCGAGCCGGCCCGGCTGCCGTGGGCCGCCGACCACCGGCTCGGCGGGTCCGTGGTGATGCCCGCTACGGCGTACGTGGAGATGGCGCTGGCGGCGGGCCGCCGGGTGCTGGACACCGCGGTGGAGGCCGACCACCTGGAGTTCGTGCGCCCGCTGTTCGTACCGTGGGGGGAGCCGGGCACGGTGCACACGCAGGTGTCGTTCGACCCCGAGGACGGGGTGGTGCTGATCAGCAGCACGGACGACCAGACCACGGGGCAGAGCCGGCACGCGCGCGGGCGTGTGCGGGCCCGGTGGGGCCGGCCCCCGGCGCCGGCGGACCTGGCCGGTGCGCGGGCCCGCTGCGGCCGCCGGGTGAGCGGTGAGGAGCACTACCAGCGGGTCGGTGAGGCCGGGCTCGGCTACGGGCCGTCGTTCCGGGTGCTGACGGAGCTGTGGGTGGGCGAGGGCGAGGTCGTCGCGGCCTACGGCGACCACGGCCCCCTGGAGGGGCTGGAGCTCAGCCCGGCCCTGCTCGACGGGGCGGTGCAGGCCGGAGCGCCGCTGCTGGACGACGAGATCCTCGCGGGGCACACGTACCTGCCGGCGGCGATGGACGCGGTCCGCGTCTGGCGCGCTCCGGCGGCCGAGGGCGCGGTCCATGTGCGCGAGCGCGGCCGGACGGCGACGGAGGTGTGCTGGGACATCGCCCTCACCGACACGGACGGCACGGTCGCCGTGGAGCTCCGGGGGTGCCGCATGCGGCGCCTGGCCGGGGTGCGGCGCACGCCGGTGACCCGCCAGGAGACGGTGCTGCGCGCCGCCCCGCGGCCCGGCGGCCCGCAGGAGCCCCTTCCCGGGCCGGCGCCGCGGCAGCTCGCCGAGCGGGCGGCGGGCCGGATCCTGGCCCTGCGCCGCGACTGGCGCTCGGCCGGCTACCCGCGCTTCGCCGCCGGGGTGCAGGAGGCGGCGGCCCACGCCTACGCCGCCGCGCTCGGCGGTCTCCTGCCGGAGGGGTCCGGCTCGTTCACGGTGGGCGACCTGGTCGCGGGCGGGATGCTGCCGAGGCACCGGCAGGCGATGGAGCTGATGCTGGCCGCGATGACGGAGTACGGGCTGGCGCGGCAGGAGCCGGACGGCCGCTGGCTGCGGCAGGAAGAGCCCCGGTGCGCGATCGGCATGCTGCGCGAGGCGCTGCGGGAGCAGCCCGCGTACTCCACCGAACTGAGCCTGCTCGTACGCCAGTTCCTGCACCTCGGCGAGGTCCTGAGAGGGGCGCGCGACCCGCTGGACCTGCTGGGGGCCGAGGGCGCCGCCTCGCCCCTGGAACGGTTCTACGACGTGGCGCCGGTGCTGCGCTTCCACAACCGCGTCGCGCAGGCGCTGGTGCAGGAGATCGTGGCCGCGCTGCCGGCCGACAGGCCGCTGCGGGTGCTGGAGGTCGGCGCGGGAACCGGCGGTTTCACCGCGGCCCTGCTGCCGCTGCTGCCGGCCGACCGCACCCGCTACGTCTTCACGGACGTGTCGCCGTCGTTCTTCGCGCGGGCCCGGCAGCGCTTCGCCCCGTACGACTTCGTGGACTACCGCACCTTCGACGCCGACGCCGACCCGGCGGGACAGGACCTGCCCGCCGGCGGTTTCGACCTGGTGGTCGCGGCGAACTCCCTGCACGCGAGCCGGGATCTGGAGGCGGCCGTGCACCGGGTGGCGTCGCTGACCGCCCCGGGCGGCCGGCTGCTGGTGCTGGAGAGCCACGACCCGCTGCTCCTGCTGCCGTTCTTCGGCACGCTGGAGAGCTTCTGGAACCGCACGGACACCGGGCTGCGGCCCCGCTCCCCGCTGCTCGGCCGCGAGGAGTGGACCGCGCTGCTGGAACGGTGCGGCTTCACGGGCGCCGTGCGGACCGGTGACGACGCCGAGCCGGCCCGGGAGGACTTCTCGGTGCTCCTGGCCGCCCGCGCCGACCTGCCGGTGCGGGCCCCGGCGCTGCCCGCGGCGGGCATCGGCACCGACTGGGTCCTGGCGGCCGAGACCCCGGAGGAGAACGGGCTGGTGGGGGCTACGGCGGGCCTGCTGCACGCGGCCGACGCCGCGGAGGTGCACACCACCGTCGCCGGTGAGGAACCCGCCGCGTGGGCCGCGCTGCTGTCCCGGGAGACGGTGATCGTGCTGGTACTCGCCCCTGCCGGCACCGGCGACGTGGTGGAACGGACGACACGCCGCAGCGCCGTGCTGCGCGCCCTGGCCGTGGCGTGCGGGCGGCTGACGGGCGGCGGGAGCGTCTCGCTGTGGCTCGTGACGCGGCCCTGCGGGGCCCTGCCGGAGCCCGTATCCCCCGGGGCCGATCTCCTTAGTCCTGCCGATGCCGCCGCGTGGGGCGTGGCGCAGTGCCTGGGCAACGAGCAGGCGGCGCTGACGACGCGCCGGGTGTCCCTGGAGCGCAGCGGTGACAACGCGGCCGACGCCGACCGCCTCGCCCGGGAGCTCCTCGCCCCGTCGGAGGAGACCGAGGTCGTCCTGACGCGCTGCGGCGGCCGGTTCGTCCCGCGCGACCGGGACTTCCCCCGGCCCCTCGTGCCCTCCTCCGCGGTCGGCGCGTTCGCCCTGGAGGTCCGCGAACCGGGGCTGTCCTTCCGGCCGGCCTGGGTGGAGGCGCAGCGGCCGGCACCGGGCCCCGGGCAGGTCCTGGTCGCCGTGCGGGCGGCGGGGCTGAACTACCGCGACGTGGTCCTGGCCACCGGGGCCATGGCCGGCGAGGACTCCGCCGACGGGCGCTTCGAGGCGGTGTACGGGCTGGAGTGCGCGGGGACGGTCGCGGCCGTCGGACCGGGCGTCAGGGGATTCGCCGTGGGCGAGCGGGTGTTCGCCAGCGGCTCGGGCTGCCTGGCCTCGCACGTGGTCACCGCCGCGGACGCCGTGGCCCGGATGCCCGGCACGATGGGCTTCGCCGAGGCGGCCACCCTGCCCGCGGTGTTCCTGACCGTCCACTACGGCCTGGGGTGGCAGGCCGGGCTGTCGGCCGGGGAGACCGTGCTCGTGCACGGCGGAGCGGGGGGCGTGGGCCTCGCGGCGCTGCAGTACGCGCGCCTGCGGGGGGCACAGGTCATCGCCACCGCCGGCAGCCCCGCCAAACGCGACCTGCTGCGCGCCCTGGGCGTCGAGCACGTCCTGGACTCGCGCAGCCTCGCCTTCGCGTCCCGGGTGCGAGAGCTCACCGGCGGGCGCGGCGTCGACGTCGTCCTCAACTCCCTCGCGGGCGAGGCCGTCTCCCGCAGCCTGGAGCTGCTCCGGCCGGGCGGCCGCTTCGTCGAGCTCGGCAAGCGCGACATCCTGGAGAACAACCGGCTGCTGCTGCGCCCCTTCGAGCGCGACCTCGCGTTCTTCGGCGTCAATCTCCTCGCCCTGCTGGCCGACCCGCAGCGGGCGGCCCGGCTGTTCGCCGAGGTCGGGGAGCGCATCCGGGCGGGGGACTACCGGCCGCTGCCGCACACGGCCTTCCCCGCCGCCCGCGCCGAGGACGCCTTCCGGCTCCTCCAGCACTCCCGGCACACCGGCAAGGTCGTCGTCTCCTTCGACCCGCTCGACGAGCCCGTCCTGGTCGAACCCCGGCCCCGTGCCCCGCGCTTCGACCCCGACGCCACGTACCTCGTCACCGGAGGCCTCGGCGGCTACGGCGCGGCCACCGCGCACTGGCTCGCCGACCACGGCGCGCGCCGGCTGGCCCTCGTCGGGCGCAGGGGGGCGCGGACCCCGGGCTGCGAGGCGCTGCTCGCGGAGCTGGAACAGCGCGGCGTGCACGCCGCGCCCCACGCGGCGGACGTCGCCGACCTGCCGTCCATGCGGCGGGTCGTGGAAGAGATCGACGCGGGCGGGCACCGGCTGCGCGGCGTGGTGCACTGCGCGATGCACCTCGACGACGCCCCGCTGGACGAGCTCACCGACGACCGCTTCCGTGCCGTCCTGGCCCCCAAGGCCGCCGGCGGTGCCGTGCTCGACGCGCTCACGCGCGGCCGGGAGGACCTGGAGCTGTTCCTGGTGTTCTCCTCCGTCGCCGCACGCGTCGGGCAGGTCACCCAGGCCCCCTACGCCGCGGGCAACCTGTTCCTCGAAGCGCTGGTCCGCCGGCGCCGGCGGGACGGCGAGCCGGGCCTGGCCGTGGGCTGGGGGGCCCTCGGCGGCACCGGCTACGTGGCCCGCCACGGCCTCGCCCCCGCCATGGAGAGCGGCGGCCTGGAGGCGCTCTCCCCGCGCGAGGTGTTCGACGCGGCCGGCGTGCTGCTGAGCGACGGCACGGAGGTCGCGGGCGTGGGCCGGTACAACTGGGCGCGGCTGCGCGCCTGTCTGCCGGCGCTCGCCACGCCCCGGTACGAGCAGCTCGTGCCCGAGCCCGACGAGGAGACGGGCCGCACTCATGCGGAGATCGTCCAGGCCCTGGCGGCGATGCCGCCCGCGGACGCGCTGCGCACGATCACCGGCCAGCTGGTGCGGATCCTCGCCGACGTCCTCCACCTCGACCCGGCGCGGATCGACCCGGGCCGGCGCATCGAGGAGTACGGCGTGGACTCCCTCATGGCCGCCGAGTTCCTCGCCACGCTGCACCGGCGCTTCGACGTCCGGGTGCCGCCCATGGAGCTGATGCGCGGCGGCGGCACGGCCGCCGACATCGCGCGCGTCGTCCACCTGCGGCTGGGCCCCGGCGCGGGCGCCGCCGGCCCGCAGCCCCCGGCGGCCGGTCCTGCCACGTCCCTCCCGGAGGTCCCCGCGCAGCCCGGTCCCGCCGCGGACCCGGCGGAACAGGCACCGCCGTGCTGACGTCCCTGGCCCGCTTCGCCGCGCGCCGGTGCCGCACGGTCCTCGTCCTGGCCGCGCTGGCCGCCGTGGCCTGCGGGCTGCTCGGCCAAGGAGTCGCGGCCCGGCTGGCGGGCGGCGGCTGGACGGCGCCCGGCTCGCCCTCGGCCCGCGCCGAGGCCCTGCTGACCGGCCGGTTCCACGCGGGCGCGCCCGACGTCGTCCTGCTGGCCCGCGCCCCGGACTCGGTCGACGCGCCCGGCGCCCGCGCGGCGGGCCTCGCCCTCGTCGGCCGCCTGTGCCGCGAGCCCGGGGTCACCGGCGTGGACTCCTACTGGACCGGGCCCGTCACGCGCGGCGCGTGCCGTACGCCAGGAGCCGGCGGCAGCAGTGTGGACGACGTCGCGCTGCGCTCGGCCGACGCCCGCACCGCGCTCGTGTCGGTGCGCCTGGAGGGCGGCGGGCGGAGCACACGGGCGGCCGTCGAGCACCTGCTGCCGGCCGCCACCGCACCCCGCCCTCCCCTGCGGGTGCAGGTCACCGGGCACGCCGTCCTCGACCGGGCGCTGGAGCACTACAGCGAACGCGACCTGCTGCGGACCGAACTCCTCGCCGTCCCCGCCACCTTGCTGCTCCTGCTGTTCGTCTTCGGGAGCGCCGCCGCGGCCTGCCTGCCGCTCGCCGTGGGCGCGGTCGCGGTGGCCGGCACGCTGGCCGTGCTGCGCGTCCTGACCGCCGTGACGGAGGTGTCGACGTTCGCGCTGAACATCACGGCCGCGGTGGGTCTCGCGCTCGCCATCGACTACAGCCTCTATCTGGTGGCGCGCTACCGCGAGGAGATCGCCGCGGGGCGGCCCCCGGAGGAGGCCGTGCGGGCCGCGGTCCGCACGGCCGGGCGGATCGTGGTCGTCTCGGCCGCGGCCGTGGCGCTCTGCCTGCTCGGCCTCCTGCTGTTCCCGCTGTACATCCTGCGCTCGATGGCCTGCGCCGGGGCCAGTGTGGTGCTGCTCGCGGCCGCCGCGGCCCTGCTGCTCGTCCCGGCCGCGCTGTCCTGCTTCCCCCGGGCGATCGGCCGGGGCGACCTGTTCGCGCGGTGGCGCCGCCCGCCCGGCCGGGCACGGAACGGCTGGCGGCGGCTGGCCCTGCGGGTGATGCGCCGTCCGCTCCTGGTCACGGCCGTCACCACCGGGGCCCTGCTCGTCCTCGCGCTCCCCTTCCGCCAGGTCGCCTTCGGCTTCAGCGACGACCGGGTGCTGCCCCGCGGCGCCCCCGAGGTCCTGGCCACCCAGGAGCTGCGCGACGGCTTCCCGCAACTGCGCAACCCCGTCGAGGTGGTCCTGCCGGGATGGCGGCCCGACGGCCGCGGCCGGGTCACGGAGCTCGACGCGTACGCCCGGCGGCTGTCGGACCTCCCGGGCGTCCTGGCCGTGCGGACCGCGACCGGCTCGTACGTCCGGGGACAGGACATCCCGCTCGCCTGCGCGGCCGAGGCGGCCCCCGCGCCCGGCGCCCTGCCGGGCTGCCCGGCCTTGCGCACCTTCACCTCGCCCGCCGGCACCTGGCTCGCGGTCAGCGGCTCGACCGGCCCCTACGCCCCGGAGTCCGCCGCGCTCGTCGACCGGCTGAAGGCGGCCCGGGCACCCGCCCCGGTGCTCGCCGGGGGGCCGACGGCACAGTTCCAGGACGCCCGCGACGTGCTCGCGCAGCGGCTGCCGTGGGCCCTCGGAGCGATGGCCGCCGCCACGTTCCTGCTGCTCCTCGCGTTCACCCGGAGCGTGTTCCTGCCACTGAAGGCGCTCGTGGTCAACCTCCTCAGCCTGACGGCGACGTTCGGCGCCATGGTGTTCGTCTTCCAGCAGGGCCACCTGAAGTGGCTGGTCGGCGACTTCACCACCACGGGCACGATCAGCGTCGTCGTACCCGTGATCACGTTCTGCCTCGCCTTCGGGCTGTCCCTGGACTACGAGATCCTGCTGCTGGCCCGGATCAGCGAGGCCCACGCCCGCACCGGCGACACCGTACGGGCCACGGCCGCGGGTCTCCAGGCGGCGGGCCCGCTGTTCACCGCCTCCGCCGCCCTCGTCCTGGTCGTCCTGCTCGCCCTGGCCACGGCCGAGGTCGCCCTCGTGAAGCTCCTCGCCGTCACGACCGCCCTGTCGGTCGTCCTGGACACGGTGGCGATCCGCCCGCTCCTCGTGCCCGCCGTGATGCGGCTGGCCGGCCGCGCCAACTGGTGGCTGCCGGCCCTGCCCCGGCGCGGCGCGCGCGCCGTACGGCCGGAGCCGTCGCCTTCCGGCGTCCGCGCCGTCGGCGCCTCCCCCGACGGCGAACTCCCCTGACCGCGGCGCCTCCTCACCCGGGGTAGCGGCACGGACCGTTCCGGCGGCAAGGTGGAGGGGCACGAGGACGAAGGAACGGGAGGGGACGTCCGGTGAGCGGACTCAACAAGGAGACGAGCGGCAGCCTCAGCAAGGGGCTGGGCAAGGTGCAGGTGTCGCTGAAGTGGGATCCGAGCCCACGGGGCATGCCCGACAACGACCTCGACATCATCGCCGGGACCTACAGCGCGGAGGATCCGCGCGGAAAGGCCGCCTATCTCGTGCACTTCGACCGCCGGCTGTCGCCCGACGGCACCATCAACCTCAACCGCGACAGCCGCACCGGCGAGGGCTTCGGCGCCGACGAGGTGATGACGCTGGAGCTCGACCGGCTCTCGTCCTCGTACGTCCGCGTCGTCGTGGGGGTGGCCATCCAGCAGAACGGCGGGCACAAGACCTTCGGGGACGTGCCGAACACCGGGGTGCGGGTCGTGGAGGGGTACACCGAGCTGGTCGTGGACGACTTCGCCGGTGTCGCCGGGGCCACGGCGGCGACGGTGGTGGAGTTCGTGCGCGACAGCAGGGGCGTGTGGGAGTGCCACCGCGCCGTCCGGGGGTTCGACGCGGATCCGGGGACGTTCGCCGCGGTGATGGGCGGCGCGTGACCCTGGGTTCTGCCCGGATCCAGGAGTCCTGCCCGGCTACTTCGCGGCCGGGCAGAACTCCGCCTTGATCACGTCACCGGCTGCGCTGGTGTCGCCCAGGGTGTCGGTGTTGAAGTTGTAGACGAGGCTACGCCGGGTGTCCGCTGTGACGTAAGCGACGCTCTGGGTGCCGGTGAAGAAGCCGGTGTGGCCCCACAGTTCCGTGCCGCAGAGCGTGAAGTGGAACAGCCCGAGCCCGTATGCCACGCCCGGCTCCTCGCCGTCGGGGACGGTCGTCTTGAGCTCTCGCTGCTGGGCCGGCGGCAGCAGCCTGCCCCGCAGCAGGGCGGTGAGGAAGCGGTCGAGGTCGGCGGGGGTGGTGATCAGGTCGCCGGTGCCCCGGATCAGCGACGGGTCGAGGTCGGTGACGTCGTGCATCCTGCGGTCCGGGTCGTCGGAGAACCAGCTGTAGCTGCGTCCGGCGGGGGCCGGGAGCGTGCGCTCGTGGCGCGGCAGGCGGGTGGAGCGCAGGCCGAGCGGCGCGATGATGCGGCGCTCCACCTCCTCCTCGTAGGACCGGCCGGTCGCCTTCTCCATCACGAGGGCGGCGAGGACGTAGCCGGTGGGACTGTAGGAGTAGCGGGTGCCGGGCGGGAAGTCCGGGGCGTGGGCCGTCGCGGTCCGCACGATCTGCTCGGGCGTCCAGCTGTCGTAGCGATGCTGCAGGAACGCGGTGGTGGTGAGGTTCCGCAGGACTTCGGGGTCTCCGGTGTAGTCGTGGAGCCCGCTGGTGTGGTTGAGGAGCTGGCGCAGGGTGATCCTGCGGCCGTCGTTGCCGTGCCCGCGGACCAGGCCCGGCAGCCACTTCTCGACGGTGTCGTCGAGCGTGAGCCGGTGCTCGGCCTCCAGTTGGAGGAGGACGGTCGAGACGAAGGGCTTGACGATGCTGCCGGCGCGGAAGTGCTCCCCGGGCAGCCTGGGGCGCTTGGTGTGCAGGTCGGCGACGCCGGCGGTGCCGTGCCAGGTGCCGTGCGGGCCGCGGGCGAGGGCGATGACGCCGGGAACGCCCGCCTTGACGGCGGCGTCCATGGCGGCCCGGGTGCGCTCGTGCCCGCCGCCGGGCGCGGCAGGCCCGGAGGGGAGGGCATGGATGGCGGCGCCTGCCGGAGCGGGAGTCGCCAGCGCGGCCCCTGCCATCGCGGCGGCGGTCAGCAGCGCGGCCAGTGCGGCTCTCGCCGCACGGACCCTCCTCGGCGGACGCTTCGTCATGACAGCCCTCCCTGTACGGGGTCGGCAGATTCCGGTGCGGGTACGGAAGCGGTGCGGGGCGGTCAGCACACGGCGGGGCCCGCCTTCTCGTGGGCCGCGGGGACGCCGCGGTCGGACTGCAGGGACCACAGCTCCCGGAAGAGGCCGGGGGCCTCGACCAGCTCGGCGAAGGTGCCCTGCTGGATGACCCGTCCGCGGTCGAGGACCACGATGCGGTCGGCGACGGCCACGTTGGCCAGGCGGTGGGTGACGAGGACGACGGCCCGCTCCTGGGCGACCTTGCGCAGCCCCGCGAAGATGCGGTGCTCGGCCCGGGCGTCCAGGGCGCTGGTGGGCTCGTCCATGACGAGCAGGCCGGCGGGGCGGTAGAAGGCGCGGGCGATGGCGATGCGCTGCCACTGGCCGCCGGAGAGCTCCACCCCGCCGAACCACTCGCGGGCGAGGAGGGTGTCGAGCCCGCTGCGGAGCTCCTTGACGACTTCGTCGGCACCGGCGTGCGCGGCCGCTTCGAGGACGACGCCGTCCCCTTCGTGCGCCTGCCCGAGGGTGATGTTGTCGCGGGCGGACAGGGGCCAGTGGGCGAAGTCCTGCGGGACGACGGCGGTCTGCCGCCACAGGGCCTGCGGGTCGAACTCGCCCGTGCCGGTGCCGTCCCAGGTGACTTTGCCGCCGGTGGGCAGGTAGAGCCCGGTCAGGAGCTTGCTGAGGGTGGTCTTGCCCGAGCCGTTCTCCCCCACCAGGGCCAGGACCTCGCCGCGCCGCACTTCCAGGCTGACGTCCTGCAGCGCCGGGCGGTCCGAGCCGGGGTAGCAGAAGGTGAGGGACTCGGCCCGGACGGCCCGGGGCGCCGCGGGGGCGAGGGCGCCGCGCTGCATCCGGTGGCCGCCGGCCTCGTCGATGAACTCGGCCCAGTCGTCGAGGTAGAGGCCGGTGCGGAAGAGGCGCGCGCCGTAGCCGACCATGCCCCGCAGGGACGAGCCGACCGAGCGCAGGGCGAAGACCGCGGTGCCGGCCGAGGCGAGCGACATGCGGCCCGTGCCGAGCAGGAGGGCGAGCGCCGCCCACACCAGGCCGGAGGCGATCCCGCCGGCCACGGCGCCGGCGAGGGCGTACCGGGCGCCCTGGTGGACGGCCCGGTCGGTGGCGGTGTGGATGCGGTCGCCGATCGAGCGGTAGCGGCCGAGGAGGAATCCGGCCATGGTGCCCGAGCGCAGCTGGTCGGCGAAGACCTTGTCGGTGACGTGCCAGCGCAGGTGGCTGAGCACCCGGCGGTCCGCGCTGAGGGCGCGGGAGGTCTGGTAGTGGACCCGGGCGGCCTTCACGCTCGCGATGCCTTGCGGGAGGGTGGCCAGCAGCAGGAGCGGCAGCAGGAGCGGGTGCAGGAGCGTGACCACGCCGGCCGCGGCGACGAGCGAGGCGAGGCAGGCCATGAGGTCCTGGGACTCGGTCAGCAGGTCCTGGGCGACGTCGGCGCCGCGGTCCGCGGCCTCGCGCTTGTCGTTGAAGCCGGGGTGGTCGTAGGCCGCGAGCTCGGCGTTGATCGCCGCGTCCAGCATCTGCAGCTCGGCCTCGCGGGAGATCCGGGGGGCGAGCCGGCTGGAGATGTTGCTGACGGCGATGGCGAGCAGGGCCCGGGTTCCGGCGGCGCCGGCGAGGAGGCCGATGGAGGGCAGGGCGTCCACGAGCCGGTCCTGCATGTGGCCCGAGGTGATGAGGGCGGTGATGGTGCTGCTGGTGGCGAGGAGGCCGAAGGCCTCGAAGGCGCCGGAGAGCAGCTGGCAGGCGAGGAGGGTGAGGACGGCGCGTCTGTCCACGCGCCAGGCGAGGCCCAGCGCCTTGCGGACGAGCCGGGGCAGGCGCCGGCCCATCGCGCGGGCGGTGAGCGGGCTCTTCTGGAAGGCGGTCAGGGTCGGGGAGCGGAAGCGTAATTCCTCGTGTACCTCGGTGGTCTCGGTGGTCTCGGCGGACAACGTGAATCCCCCTGGTTGCGGGTAGTGACGGCTGGTTCCGGACGGTGATCGTCTGCACGATGACGCATGGCGTGGACGCGATACGGGTGAACACCCTTATTCCACTCGAACGTGGCCCTTCTGACTGGCCGTCACGTCAAGCGAACACCCCACCCTTGACGCGCCCCTGTCAATAGTTGGGCTCTCGTGGCACCCTGCCCCACGCACCCCCGCTCAGCCCGCTCGCCACCGACTCGCCGTGTCCGCACCACAGAAGGACGTGCGTGCAGGAGTGCGCACAGAAGGAAGGACGCGTGGAAGGAGTACGCGTGAGACGATCCCGACGCACGACCGCAGGTGTGCTGCTGGCCGCCTGCGCCCTGGTCACCGCGGGCACGCAGGCCGCGGCGGCCGGAACCGCCCCGGGCCGGGCCGCGGCGCCCGCCGTGCACACCGCGGCCGCCGCGCCGGCCGACCGGCAGGCCGTCAGCGACTACTGGACCCCCGAGCGGATGCGCGCGGCCGCGCCGCTCGACCTGCCCGCCGTGACCCCCGGCGCGCTCTCCGCTCCGGCCGCCCGGGGCGAGGTCCGCACGGTCGCCGCCACCGCCCCGGCAGCCGGCGCCCTCGCGTCCTTCCCCCAGCAGGGCGGGCCGTGGACCGGCGGAGGCGCCGTCACGAAGACCTCGGGCCGGGTGTTCTTCACGATGCAGGGCCGCAACGCCTCCTGCTCGGGCGACGCCGTCACCAGCAGCAACGGCAGCACCGTGATCACGGCCGGGCACTGCGTCAAGTACCAGGGGAACTGGCACACCAACTGGACCTTCGTCCCCGGCTACCACGACGGGCAGACGCCCTACGGCACCTGGACGGCCGCCAAGACGCTCGCCACGCCCCAGTGGACGGCCAGTGAGGACATGAACTACGACATCGGCGCCGCGGTCGTCGCCCCGCTCGGCGGCAAGCGGCTCGGCGAGGCCGTGGGCGGTCAGGGCCTGCAGTTCAACGGCGACTACAACAAGCCCATGTACGCCTTCGGGTTCCCCGCGGCGTCCCCGTACGACGGCACGAAGCTCATCCACTGCAGCGGGAACTCCACCAAGGACTTCCTGCTCACCAAGGACCACGGGCTGAGCTGCAACATGACCGGCGGCTCCAGCGGCGGGCCCTGGTTCGCGTCGTTCGACGAGGCCACCGGCACCGGCCTGCAGGCGTCGGTGAACAGCTTCGGGTACACGTTCCTGCCGAACACGATGTTCGGTCCGTACTTCGGCGACGAGGCCAAGGCCCTCTACGAGCAGGCGCAGACGAGCTGACCGGTGCGCCCGGACAGCGGAAGAGGCCCCCGCCGGACGGCGGGGGCCTCTTCCTCCAGTGCGCCACCAGGGACTCGAACCCCGGACCTGCTGATTAAGAGTCAGCCGCTCTAACCAACTGAGCTAGCGGCGCAAAAGAAATACTACCGTACGAGTGACGGAGTCAGATTCACCCGTACGAGTCCCGCGTCGAGGGCGGCGATCTCACCGAACGCGCCCCGGGTCAGATCGATGCAGCGGCGCGCGTCACGCGGCCCCCTGTCGTTGATCCGCACCATGACCGAATCGCCCGTCCCGGCGTTCGTGACGCGCACGCGGGTGCCGAACGGCAGGTCGCGGCTCGCGGCCGTCATCGCCTCCGGGTCGAACGGCTCGCCGCTGGCCGTGGGCCAGCCGTCGAGCTGCTCCTCCGGTGCGCCGTACCACGACGCGAGGCAGCTGCGCGGGAGGCCGTCGCCGCCGGCACGGGCCGGCAGGGCCGCGGCAGGGGTCAGGGCCGCGGCCAGCGCGACGACGGCCGTGGTGCGGCCGGGCGTCCGGGGACGCGTCACGGGGCCTGCGCTCCGGTGGCCGGGGCACAGGTGACCAGTTCCTGCCGTGCCACGGCGACGATGAACTCCCGCAACCGCTCGACGCACAGCCGCATGTTCTTGTAGGCGACCTCGGTGTCCGGATAGCGGGCGGCGAACTGCAGGCCCTCGTGGAGCCTGGTGATCCACGCGCAGACCTGGTCACCGTAAGACACCCGGATCAGCCCGTACGCCTTGAGGTCCTGCCACCGCTCCGACCCCGGGATGCCGCGCGCGTCGACGAACGACACGATCGAGTACAGGTCCGGGGACGTGGGCCGGAAGTCGGAGCCCAGCAGGTGCAGGACGCGGGCGATGGGCATCCGCGCCAGCAGCCTGTTCTCCCGCAGCGCGGCACGGACCATCTCCAGCGCGCCGTCGAAGTCCGCCGCCCGCGCCACGGGAACCTCGATCGGCGCGCCGCCCACGTACCAGCCCACCGAGTCCGACCACTGGGACTTCACCCTGGTGTGGAACGGCACGACCGTGCGGTACACCTGCACTCCCCCGATCTCGCGCACGATGAGGCCGACGGCCGCGAGGACGCCCACCAGGCTTCCGCCGTACGGACGGCAGTACGCCTCGAAGGCGGCCGCGTCCGCGTCGTCCACGAGCATCTCGCGCAGGAACTTCTGGGTCGGCAGCGGCCCTTCGGGGTCGAGGCCGAGGTCGACGGGGAAGTTCGGCAGCTTCCCGTCGCACCGGGCGATGAACTCCCGCCAGCGGGCCACGACCGCGTGCGTGTCGTCGATCCGGTCGGCGTCCGTGCGCTCGGTCGCGCAGAAGTCGACGTAGCTGGCGGCCGGCGCCGCGTCCACGGCCCGCCCCGCGAGGGCGGCGGCGTAGAGCTCGTGGATCTCGGCGGTGATGCGCTGGATCGAGTACGAGTCGACGTTGCTGTGGTCGAAGGCCATGTAGACGCTGGTGCCGTCGTCCCGGACGACGGCCGCGAAGATGAAGTTCGGCCAGCTGAGCGCGTCGGCCGCGGTGTCGAAGCGATCCTGCAGGTACCGCGTCAGCGTCTCCGCGTCGGAGAAGTGGCCGACGTCCTCGCGGTGCAGCACGACGGCGCCGGCGTCCAGCGTGAAGCGCCGCATCTCGTCGCCGGCCCAGCGGAAGCCGCTGCGCAGCGTCTCGTGGCGAAGTGTCCAGGCCCGCAGCGCGACTTGGAGGACGTCGAGATCGACGTCGCCCGGGATGTCGAAGGCCGTGCCGAGCCAGGTCGGCACGAACAGGCCGTCCTGGCGTACCGATCGCGCCGTCCGCACGTGGGACTCCTGCACGTACGCGGGCGGACGGCTGTCGTCCGGCAGCTCCAGCGCGGCCTCGACGGCCGTCCGGTGCAGCGTCCACTCCACGAGCCGGCCGGGCCGGACCTCGCATCGCTGGATGTCGGTCATTCGCACGGTGCTCTCCGTTCGCATGCCCCCGGGATGGCTCAATGTGGGATCAACGAGCGGGCGCAGCCGAGGAAACGCGGGCGAACCGGGAATGCGCTGGAGCCGGACGTGATCGGGCGGAGCGTCACGGCGCTCGCGGTCGCCGCACCCTGATCGTCACCGCGAGGGTCATCCGCCCTTCGCGCCTGCGGGCCGCAGGAAGCGCCGGAGCTTCTGCAGGGGCCAGGTGTTGATGACGTCGTCCTTGGTCAGCCAGCCGCGCTGGGCCGTGCCCACGCCGTAGCGCATGTACGGCAGGTGGGTCACCGAGTGGGCGTCCGTGCTGACCGCGAACTTCACGCCGTACCGCTTGGCCCGCAGGACGTCCTCGTCGCACAGGTCCAGCCGCTGCGGGTGGGAGTTGATCTCCAGGGCCGTGCCGGTGCGGGCGCAGGCCCCGAAGACCGCGTCGAAGTCGGCGTCGATGCCGGGGCGCTTGCCGATCTGACGGGTCGTGGGGTGGCCGATGATCGCCACGTGCGGGTTCTCGCAGGCGCGGATCAGCCGGCGGGTCAGCTCGTCGCGGCTCTGGTTGAAGTGCGAGTGCACCGACGCCACGCACAGGTCGAAGCCGGCCAGGAACTCGTCCGGCCAGTCCAGGTCGCCGCCGGGGCCGATGTTCAGCTCCGTGCCGTGCAGCAGCCGCATCCGCCGGTGCTTGCCGTCCAGGGCCCTGACCTGCTCCCGCTGGGCGAGGACCTTGGCGTCCGTCATGCGCTGCATGTACAGGTTCGGGGCGTGGTCCGTGACGGCGTAGTAGGAGTACCCGCGCCCGGCGGCCGCGGCCACCATGGCCTCCAGCGGTGCGACGCCGTCGGTGAGGTCGGTATGGGTGTGCAGGTCGCCGCGGATGTCGTCCTCGGTCACCAGCTCGGGCAGCTCGTCGCGCAGCCCGGCCGCGATCTCGCCGCGGTCCTCCCGCAGGGTGGGCGGGATCCAGGGCAGGCCCAGACGGGCGTAGACCTCCTCCTCGGTCGCCGAGACGATCTTCTTGCCGCTCTTGACGTGGAAGAGGCCGTACTCGGAGAGCTTGTACTTGTGGCGGACGGCGAGCTCCCGGACGCGGATGTTGTGGGCCTTGGAGCCGGTGAAGTACAGCAGGCCCGCCCCCCAGGCGTCCGGCGGCAGGACGCGCAGGTCGACCTGCAGGCCCTTGGTCGTGCGGATGGAGGTCTTCTTCTCGCCGTGGGCGATGACCTCGGCGGTGACCGGCAGCTCGGTGAAGGCCTCCATCAGCGGGGCGGAGCGACCGGCGGCGACGAGGATGTCGACGTCGCCGATCGTCTCGCGCATCCGGCGCAGCGAGCCCGCGTACGCGCACCGCTCGCACCCGGCCACGCCGGAGAGCTCGCCGGTGATCTGTTCGGCGACGTCCATGGCGGCGTCGATCAGGATGCGGCCGCCGGCCTGCTGCAGCAGGGCGATGCCGTGCAGGATGTTCTCCTCGGTGCGGGCGCCGAAGCCCTTGAGGTCGCGGAGCCTGTGGTCGTGGACGGCGTCGAGGAGCTGGTCGACGGAGGAGATGTGCAGTTCCTCGTGGAGGAGCATGGCCTTCTTGGGGCCGAGCATGGGGATGGCGATCAGTTCGCGCACGCCGGCGGGGATGACCGCCCGGGCCTCCTCGACCATGGCGAGGTGGCCGGTCCGCAGGTATTCGAGGACCTTCTCGGCGATCGACTTGCCGACGCCCGGGATGGCGAGGAGGCCCTTGAGGTCGAGGCGGGAGACGTCGGCGTGGTGGCCGCCGATCGCGCGGGCGGCCTTCTCGTAGGCGCGCGCCTTGTAGGCGTCGCCGCCGCTGATGGTGACGAGGTCGGCGTACTCCTGCAGCAGCGCCTCGACCTCTTCGTTGGGCCGGGCCATGGGACTGCTGTTCCCCGTGGGACCACACTCCACACATTCCTCAGGAAATCCCACCATTCCTACAATGAGAGATGGAGCAGGACAGAACCCGCGCGGGGGAGGTGGTTGAACCATGAAACTCGCACTCGCGGGAGACACCATGCTGGGCCGGGAGGTCGCCGGGAGGCTGGCCACCGACCCGCCCGAGAGCCTGTTCGCCGACGGCGTGGTGGCCGTCGCGCACGAGGCCGACGCCTTCGTCCTCAACCTGGAGTGCGCGGTCTCCGCGCGCGGCGAGCGCCGGCGGGACCCGTTCAAGCCGTTCTTCTTCCGGGCGCCGCCCGTGGCCGTGCGCGCCCTGCAGCACCTCGGCGTGACCTGTGTGAACCTGGCCAACAACCACGCCCTGGACTACGGCCCCGAGGCCCTGCTCGACACCGTCCGCCATCTGGCCGACGCCGGGATCGCCTGGACGGGGGCCGGCCGGGACGAGGAGGCCGCGCGGCAGCCGGCGGTCGTCGAGCGCGGCGGCCTGCGGCTGGGCGTCATCGGGGTCACCGACCACCCGCGCGACTTCGCCGCGGGCCCGGACCGGCCGGGCGTCGCCCACGCGGACCTGGAGGCCGGCGCCCCGGTCTGGCTGCTGCGGACCGTCACGGGCCTCGCCACGGACGTCACGCTCGTCACCCCGCACTGGGGCCCGAACATGACCCGCGGGCCCGCCGCGTACATCCGCCGGGCCGCGCAGGAGTTCCTGGCCGCGGGCGCCACGCTCGTCGCGGGGCACTCCGCGCACGTCTTCCACGGCGTCGCGGACCGGGTGCTCTACGACCTCGGTGACTTCGTCGACGACTACGCGACGGACGACGACCTCCGCAACGACCTGGGCCTGCTCTTCCTCGTCACTTTCGACGGCACCCGCCCCGCCCGCGTGGAGGCCGTGCCGCTGGCGCTCGACTTCTGCCGCACACGGCTCGCGGACGCGGCGGAGGCCGCGTGGATCGCCCACAGGTTCCGCCGGGCCTGCGCCGCCTTCGGCACGGAGGTGACGGAGGCGGACGGCCGCCTCGTGGTGGAGTGGAGCCGGCCGCCGGAGGCATAGCGGCGAGCCGCCCCCGGACCGGCCCCGTACGGGCCCGGCAGAGCGGCTGCTTCCGCCGCCGGCAGCGCCCTCCTACGTCACCGCCGTGGCGCCAGTCCGACCAGGTCGGACGGTAGCCGACGGGCAACCGCCGGCTCTGAGGCCGCCCGGCACACGACAACGCCGGTCCGGGTGCCGGTGCGTGTACCGGCCGTCCGCGGATTCCGCCGGACCTTCACCGTCGTGGTGACGAGCCGTCACGGCGGCCAGTCGTCACCCCGGTGCGCAGGTCCGGCCGGGCCGGACGGCAGCCGACGGACGCGACCGGGCCGATACGCCCCGAGGGCCGACCCTTCTCCAGGCCCGGGCCGGCACACCCCGAGAGGCGCACCCCTTCTCCGCGCCCGAGCCGTACGTCCCAAGGGCTCCCCGTCTCCGGACCCGGGCCGGCACACCCCGAGAGGCGCACCCCTTCTCCGCGCCCGAGCCGTACATCCCGAGGGCTCCCCCTCTCCGGACCCGGGCCGGCACACCCCGAGAGGCGCACCCCTTCTCCGCGCCCGAGCCGTACGTCCCAAGGGCTCCCCCTCTCCGGACCCGGGCCGGTAGGCCCCGGGGCTCCCCTTCTCACGGCCCGTCCGCTACGTTCGCCTCGCGTACCGCCCTCCGTCACACCGACGACACGGCCCCGTCCCCGGCACTCGCTGCTCTTGGAGCACCCGGCTCCAGTCCCCGACTCCCAAGAGGTCCTCACACCCATGCCTGAACTCAACCGGCGGCGGTTCCTCCAGATCGCCGGCGCGACCGCGGGCTACGCGGCCCTGTCGAGCAGCATCGACCGCGCCGCGGCCATCCCCGCCCGCCGCCGTGCGGGCACGATCCAGGACGTCGAGCACATCGTCGTCCTGATGCAGGAGAACCGTTCCTTCGACCACTACTTCGGCACGCTGAAGGGCGTGCGCGGCTTCGGCGACCCGCGCCCGGTGTCCCTGCCCAGCGGCAAGCCGGTGTGGCACCAGTCGGACGGGTCCAAGGAGGTGCTCCCCTACCACCCGGACGCCGAGAACCTCGGCATGCAGTTCATCGCGGGCCTCAACCACGACTGGCAGGGCGGCCACAAGGCCTGGAACCAGGGCCGGTACGACCAGTGGCTGCCCGCCAAGGGCACCGGGACGATGGCCTACCTGACGCGCAAGGACATCCCGTTCCACTACGCGCTCGCCGACGCGTTCACCGTGTGCGACGCCTACCACTGCTCGTTCATCGGCGCCACCGACCCCAACCGCTACTACCTGTGGACGGGGCACACCGGCAACGACGGCAAGGGCGGCGGCCCCGTCCTCGGCAACGAGGAGGCGGGCTACGACTGGGCCACGTACCCGGAGCGGCTGGAGAAGGCCGGCGTCTCGTGGAAGATCTACCAGGACGAGGGCGACGGCCTGGACAAGGCGGGCTCCTGGGGCTGGATCGAGGACGCGTACCGCGGCAACTACGGCGACAACTCGCTCCTCTACTTCAACAACTTCCGCAACGCCAAGCCCGGTGAGCCCCTCTACGAGAAGGCGCGCACCGGCACGAACGTGAAGAAGGGCGGCGGCTACTTCGACCTCCTCAAGGCGGACGTCAAGGCCGGCAAGCTGCCGCAGGTCTCCTGGATCGCCGCCCCGGAGGCCTTCTCCGAGCACCCGAACTGGCCGGTCAACTACGGAGCCTGGTACATCGCGCAGGTCCTGGACGCCCTCACCTCGAACCCCGAGGTGTGGAGCAGGACCGCCCTGTTCATCACGTACGACGAGAACGACGGCTACTTCGACCACGTCCTGCCGCCGTTCCCGCCCGCCGACGCCGGCCGGGGCCTCTCCACCGCCGACGCCTCGCTCGACGTCTTCGGCGGCAACGCCCGCTACGGCGCGGGCCCCTACGGGCTGGGGCAGCGCGTGCCCATGCTCGTGGTCTCCCCGTGGAGCACCGGCGGCTTCGTGTGCTCGGAGGTCTTCGACCACACCTCGGTCATCCGCTTCATGGAGCGGCGCTTCGGGGTGAGCGAGCCCAACATCTCGCCGTGGCGCCGTGCGATCTGCGGCGACCTCACCTCGGCCTTCGACTTCGGGCTCCGCGACACGCACCCGGCCTCCCTGCCGGACACCGCGGCCTACGAGCCGCCGGACCGCAAGCGGCACCCCGACTACGTGCCGAAGCCGCCCGCGGGCCCCTCCCTGCCCGCGCAGGAGAAGGGCTCGCGGCCCACCCGCCCGCTGCCGTACGCGCCGCTGGTGGACGGCTCCGCGACCCCCTCCACCGGGCGCTTCACGCTCACCTTCGGCGGCGGTGACCGGGCGGGCGTGTGCTTCACCGTCACCTCCGGCAACCGGACGGACGGCCCGTGGACGTACACGACCGGGGCCGGCAAGCAGCTCTCGGACACGTGGAACACCGCCTACTCCAAGGGCACGTACGACCTGTCCGTGTTCGGCCCGAACGGCTTCCTGCGCACCTTCCGCGGGCCGGGCAAGGCGGCGGGTCCGGAGGTGACCGCCCGTCACGACGCCCGCACCGGCGGGATCACGCTGACGATGACGAACGCGGGCGGCAGCACCTGCAACCTGACCGTCACCGACGCCTACGGCGGGAAGAAGGAGACGTTCCGGGTGCCCGCGGGCGGGCGGCTGGTCCATGCTGTGGACCTGCGCCGCAGCAAGCGCTGGTACGACCTGACCGTCGTGTCCGACACGGACGGCACGTTCCTGCGCCGCTTCGCCGGGCACGTCGAGACCGGCGGGACCGGGGTGAGCGACCCCGCGATCCGCGTGGCGTAGGAGGACAAGGAAGGGGCGGGGTGGAGTCGCGCGGTGTGCTCGTCACGGTGTGGGCCGTGGGCCTACGCGCCGGCGCGGACGTCCCCCGGGACACGGCCGGCAAGCGGCAGCTGCGCGCCGAGGCCCGGGCGTGGGTCCGCGGCCGGCTCGCCGAGCGGCTCCAGGCCCCTCCCGCGCGGGTGCGGTGGGAGCGGAGCCGGGCCGGGAAGCCGCGGCTCGCCCACGACCCCGGCCTGTACGTGAGTTACAGCCACTCGGGCGGCGTGGTGGTGCTGGCCGTGTGCGCGGGCGGCCCGGTGGGCGTCGACGTGGAGCGCGTCGTCCCCCGGCCGCATCTGCGGGAGCTCGCCGAGGAGTGCCTGGCGCCCTCGGAGTCCGCCTCCTGGAGCGGCACGGAGCCGGGGCGGGAGGCGGATGAGTTCGCCCGGCTGTGGACCCGTAAGGAGGCCGTGCTGAAGGCCTGGGGGCGTGGTTTCCCGGGCTCTCTCGCCGAGGTCGTGACCGGCCCGGGAGCACGGCCCGGCGAGCCGGCGGTCCTGGCGCTGCCCGCCGCGCTGGGCCCGGTGGGGCTGTGGACGGTGCGCGATCTGGAGGCGCCGGACGGCTACCGGGCGGCGGTGGCCTGCAGGGCGCCCGCCGCCCGCGTGGACATCAGGCCGGGGGCCGCGGGAGGGGCATGAGCGTGCGGACGAGGTCGTCCGTGCACGCGTACGCGCCCCGGAAGCACGCTTCGACGGACGCGCCCCGTACGTAGTCGCCGGTCAGGGCCAGTCCCCGCAGGTCCTTCGCGAGTTCGGCGACGGCCGTGAGCGTCGTTGCGTGGAACGCGGAGTAGGCGCACAGGCCGTGCTCCCAGCGGGCGGAGACGGCGGCCGTGCGGCGTGGCGCGGAGAGGTCGACGTGGGCGCCGAGCTCCTTCTCTGCGCGGTCGGTCAGACCGTCCTCGTCGTGAGGCAGGGCGCGGGCCGCCCGGCCGCTGAAGGTGTACCGGACGAGGTGCCGGTCCCCCACCCCGTACGCGCCCGCGTTGCTCAGGGGGCTGCCGGGCGGGAAGGTCAGGGCGCGGACGCGCTCGTCGAAGACCGGCCGGTCGTACGCGGCGACGACGACGGTGACGGGGAAGTACCGTACGCGGCCCAGCAGCCGGGCGAGCTGCCGGTGGTGCGGGTGCAGCAGCGCCGCGGCCGCGGGGGCGGGCAGCGCGAGGACGACCGCGTCGGCGGCGAGTTCCGGGGGCTCGCCGCCGGTGGCGGTGCGGACGCCGGTGACGCGGCCGTCCTCGACGGCGAGTGCGGTGACGCGGGTGCGGGTGCGGGTCTCCACGGTGTCGGCGAAGCGGCCGAGGATGCCGTCGAAGCCGCCGGTGAGCTGGTCGAAGCTGTCGAGGAGCATGCCGAGGTTGGTGCCGAAGGTGCCCAGATGGGTCTCGTCGGGCTCGGCGCCGTTCATGCGGACGACGGCGGGGCGCAGCAGCCTCTCCTGCAGGACGGGTCCGAAGTACGCCGAGAGGGCGGGGTCGCCGGTGCGGGCGGCCAGGCGTTCGAACTCGGGGCCGGCGAGGAAGGCGTTGGCGCGGTCGCTGCGGACGTAGCGGGCGAGGCGCAGGATCCTGGCCAGGTCGCGGAGGGGGACGCCGGACAGCAGCCCGGCCAGGCTCGCGGCCCGGCTGGTGCTGTCGACGGTGCGGACGCGGCCGTTCTCGATCCGGGAGGAGTTGATGCCGAAGTGCTCCCAGTCGGCGTCGCGGGCGCCCATCGCGGCGGCGAACGCGCGGAAGGAGGCGTACTTGCGGCCGATGTTCTTGCCGCCGAGGGTCACGCTGCGGGAGCCGAGCGGGGCCGCTGCGGAGCGGCCGCCCAGGACGGGCTGTTCGTCGAGGAGGAGGGGGCGGGCGCCGGCGCGGTGCAGGTTCCAGGCGGCGGCGATGCCCGACCAGCCGCCGCCCACGACGATCACGCGGGGGGAGCCGGGCTCTGCGGGCATGGGGGCGCTCCTTTCGTCAGGCATCGTGCGGCCCGTCCTTTTCCGGTGGTGCGGCGGTGGCCTTCAGCACCCACTGGGCGAGGTGTGCGCACAGTGCCGCGTTGTGGCGGACCCAGCGGAAGTGGTCGATGTGCTTCCCGCCGGCGGCGTCCGTCGTGTACTGCCAGCGGTCGAGTGCGGCGCGCGGGGCCTTGGACAGCAGGTGTTCGCGCGAGCCGGGCGGGGCGAGGGTGTCGTTGTCCACGCCGATGGCGAGCAGCGGCAGCCCGAGCCGGCCGAGCGCCTGTTCGTAGTCGGTGGTGCTGCCGGTGATGCGGTAGCGGCCGGTGCGGCCCTGCCGGGCCCAGTCGCGCATGACGCCGGTGGCTTGTGTGCCGCCGAAGCCGAACCGCTCGCCGGGCCAGTAGCCGAGGGCGGTGGCCAGGGCGGCGAACAGCTGGCCGGCGGCGAGGTTGCGCAGCCCGCGCAGGCCGCCGAAGCTGCGGTACCAGACGGATCCGGCGGCGACCAGGACGACCGCGTCGACGGGTTCGCGTCCGGCCGCCGCGTACAGCAGGGCCAGCTGCCCGCCGAGGCTGTGGCCGACGAGGACGAGGGGGCGGCCCGGGAGGGCTGCGCGGACGGCCGCGACGAGGGCCGGCAGGTCCTCCTCGGCCAGCTCGCGGTAGCCGAACCGCGCGCCCCGGGCCACCGCCGGGGTCGCCTCGCCCTGCCCGCGCAGGTCGGTCGTGACCACCGTGAGGCCCTCCTTGTGCAGGGCGCGGGCGAACGGCAGGTAGAAGCGGGCGGCGGCGCCCATGGCGGGCAGGACCACGGCCACCGGCCGGCCCGGTTCCGGGCGTCGCAGGACGCGGGCGACGAGGGTGACGCCCTCCGCGGGCTCGATCCGGGCGAGGACCGGCGGTGGCTCGGGGGGCTGTGTCATGGGCACTACTTCATCAGCCTCGGGTACTCGGCGTCGTGTTCCTTGATGTAGACGGTCTCGGGCGTCGCCTCGAAGCGGTCCTCGTTGTCGAAGTCCGCGCGGGCCTCGGTGAGGTGGTTCATCAGCACCTCGCCCTTGGTGTTCAGGGTGTGGCGCAGATAGTCGGTCTGGAGGTTGCCGTGCCAGATGACGCCGAGCTTGTTGACGGTGTACCGGTCATCGTGCTCGTCGATGACGCCGGCCGCCAGGTGTCCGTCGATGACGTTCCGCACGCGGGCGAAGGCGGCTTCGCCGACCCGTTCGGCGTGGCTGCTGAGCAGTGCCTTGTCGAGGGACTTGTAGCGGGGGAACATCACCATGATCCGGTCGAGGACGCCGTCGTGGCCGATGGACTGCAGGGTCTCGGTGGAGGCGCCCTGTTCGTCGACGTTGGCCTGCCACTGGTCGACCTTCTCGGGGTTGATCGACACCATGTCCCGGAGGTTGCCGCGGGCGGCGCAGCCGACGCCGATGATGTCCTGCCGGGCGCAGTGCGCGGTCTGGTACTGGGAGCGTTCGGGGCTCTTGGACCAGGTCTCGGCGATGGTGTTGTGGTAGCCGGCGGCGCTGAGCGTGTCGTAGAGGTGCTCGCGCATGGCGAGCAGCTGCCAGGGGCTGCCGGGCTGTTCGACCCTGCCGTCCATGATGAGCTTGTGCAGGGGGCGGTAGGGCAGGTAGATGGTGGTGAACAGGTCGATCTCGGCGGGGTCGTAGCAGTCGAGGAGCTCGGCGAGCTCGCTCTGGAAGCCCTCCAGGCTCTGGCCGGGCAGGTCGTACATCATGTCGACGCAGGTGTCGGCCCGGTAGCCGAGGTCGCGCATGCGGTTGAAGACGGCGTCGACGTCGTCGCGGGTGTCCAGGCGGCCGATCTTGCGGTGGATCTTGGCGTCGAGGGTCTCGATGCCGAAGGTGATGCGGTCCCAGCCGTGGTCCTTGAGGACGTCGAGGAGCCCGGGGCGGCGCAGGGTGCGGGGCTCGCCGGTGAAGGACTTCTCGATGGTGTCGAAGTTCGGGACGACCTTGCGGAGGTGGGCGCTCAGCCGCTCGACGGCGGAGACCGGGAGGGTAGAGGGGCTGCCGCCGCCTATGTAGATCGCGGTGAACTCGCGCGCCTGCACGTACGGCCGGCGCATGTACCAGTCGATCTCCTTGATGAGGTAGTCGGTGTAGCGCTCCAGCCGCTCGGAGTCCTGCTTCGGGTAGTGGTAGCGGTTGAAGTTGCAGTAGTGGCAGAACGACTTGCAGTAGGGCACGTGGATGTACATCATGATCCGGTCGTTCAGGTTGCCGCCCGGGTCGTTCAGGCTGCGGATGTTCTCGACGACCTTCTCGCGGGGGACCTGGTGCCAGTCCATCGTGGCGAAGTTCGGCATGATGTAGTGCGAGACGGTCATGACGCCGTCGAAGGGGACGGGCCGCGAGGGGCGCTCCCCCAGGTAGTACGGCTCCGGGTGCGCGGTCACCGGTGACATGGTTCCTCCTGCTCGTGGAGTGCGTGCTCGGGGTGTGCTCGGGTCGCCGCCTGCCAGCGGATGACGCCCGCTCCCCAGACGAAGCCGGCGCCGAACGCCGCCATCACGATCCGGTCGCCGGGGCGCAGCCGGCCGCGGTTCCTGGCCTGCCGCAGGGCGAAGGGGATGGACGCCGACGAGGTGTTGCCCACGTTCTCGATGCTGATCTCGGTGCGGGACGGGGGGACGCCGAGTTCCGCGGCGACGGCCCGCAGGATCCGTGCGTTCGCCTGGTGGCCGATGAAGAGCCCGACGTCGGCGAGGGAGAGGCCGCAGCCGGTGAGTACGGCGCGGGTCTGCTCGACCATGGTGGCGACGGCGAACTCGTAGACCTCGCGGCCGCTCATGCGCAGCAGGCGGTCGGTCAGGTCGGCGTACAGCAGGTCCTCGTGGCGGCCGTCCGAGCCGAGCCGGAAGCTGGGCCGCTCGCCGTCGCCCGGCCCGGCGGGGGTGACGACGACGGCGCCCGCGGCGTCGCCGAAGAGGACGGCGGTGGAGCGGTCGGTGGTGTCGGTGATGCGGGAGAGCGCCTCGGCCGCGCACACCAGGACGCAGCGGGCCCGGCCGGACTCGATCTGCGCGCAGGCGTGGTCGAGGGCGTAGAGGAAGCCGGCGCAGGCGGCGTTGAGGTCCATCGCGGGCGGGTGGGGGGCGCCGAGCCGGGTGGCGAGTCCGGGGGCGATGCCCGGGGTGATGCGGTCGGGGGTGACGGTGGAGACCACCACGTGGTCGACCTCGCGGGCGTCGCGTCCGGCGTCGGCGAGCGCCTCCCGGCAGGCCTGCTCGGCGAGGCCGGCCAGCGATTCGCCCGGGCCCAGCCAGTGGCGGGTGTGGATGCCGGTGCGTTTGACGATCCACTCGTGCGAGGTGCCGAGGGGGGTGAAGTGGTCGTTGCCGAGGACGGTGGCGGGAAGGGCCGCGCCGACGCCGGCGATCGTGGCGGTGGTCATCGTGCACCCCCGGGCGGCGCGGTGGGCGTGGGCGCGCGGGCCTCGCGGCCGGGACGGTCCGCCTCCGGTACGGACTCGACCGTGATCTCCAGTTCGGCTACGGGTTCTCCGCGCTGTTCCACCGTGACGGCGACCGTTCCCGTGACGGCGGTCCCGGTGGGGCGGGCCCGGCAGCGGACGGATGCGGACTGCTCGGCGAAGGCCAGGAAGCGTGCGCGGCAGGCGGTCGCGAGGAGGGCGCCGGCCGGTACGGCACGGGTGCGCGCCCAGGCGGCCAGGGCGGTCTGCCGGGCCGCCTCCATCAGCAGCATGCCGGGCAAGTGGTCGAGTGCGTGGTCGTAGAAGACGGGGTCCTGCGGGTCGGCCACGATGTCGGCGACGGTTTCGCTCTCTCCGGGCTTCTCGCCGCCTTCGAGCCGTTCGGTGCGCAGGCCGCCGATGACGACGTTGCGGGGGTCGGTGCGGCCCACGGCGGAGGGGTGGCAGCGCGGCGGCGCGGTCCGGGCGTCCGCGGGCGGCGAGGTGGCGCTGCCCGCGCGCAAGTCCTCGTAGGACTCCCCCGCGAGGAAGAGCAGCGTGCCGGTGAAGCGGGCCGCCTCCCGGCTGCCGATGCGGCAGGCCGCGCTGCCGCGCAGGCTGCGTACGGAGCCGTCGCGGCGGCGGCGCAACCGGCCGGGCTCCAGCTCCACGTGCAGGTCGGCAGGGGCAGGTCCGGTGCGCACCGCGTCCAGGCCGGTGAGGGCGATCCCCAGATCACTGATCACGAACCGGGCGTCGAGGGGCACGCCGAGGAGTTCGTGGACGATGGCCTCGACCGTCTGGCGTGCCGCCTCACCGATGAGGAGGAGGTCGTAGTACGGGGCACAGGTGTCGTTGTAGTGGCGGTGCAGCCGGGGCAACTGGGCCGTGCCGAGGAGCCGCCCGCCGGTCTTTGCGACGGCCGTGGTCAGGACCTGTTCGACGGCGCGCTTGTGGACGAGGCGGCGGTGGACGGTCCGGTCGGCGGTCAGGGCGGGGGCGGTGTCGTACGGGGCGCCGGTGCGGGCGCTCGCGGCGTCGGCGGTACGGGGACCGGCCGCATCGGCGTCGAAGGCGCCGGCCGTGCCGGGGTCCGCCGCGCCGGAGTCCGCCATGCCGGCTCCCACCGTGCTGGAGACCGCCGGGCCGGCGCCCGCCGCGCCGGAGTTCACCGTCCTGGAGTTCACCTTTTCTCGCCTCCCCTCAGCCCGTCGGCGACCGCCCCGCCCGCCGTGGCCGGCAGGCCCGTCCCGGCGGCCCGCATCCCGCCGTCGGCGTGGAGCACTTCGCCGGTGATGCCGCGGGCCAGCCCGGAGAGCAGGAAGAGCACCGGGCCCGGCACCACTTCGGCCGCGGCCGTGGCGCTGTCCCAGCCCAGGGGCGCGTTGCGGGACCAGTGGGCGTCGAGTGCGTCGAAGGTGGCGACGCCGCGCCCGGAGACGGTGTCGGCGGGCCCGGTCGCCACGAGGTTGACGCGGGTTCCCTGCTCGCCGAGGTAGAGGGCGAGGTAGCGGCACACGGACTCCAGGGCGGCCTTGGCCACGCCCATCCAGTCGTAGCCGGGCCAGGCGCGGGAGCCGTCGAAGTCGAGGCCGACGACGCTGCCGCCCCCGGCCCCGCGCCGCAGGAGCGGGGCCAGTGCGGTGACCAGGGCGTGGAGGGAGACCGCGCTGGTGCGGAAGGCCAGTTCGGCGCTCTCGGGCGGGGTGGTGAGGAAGGCGCCGCCGAGCGCGCCGGGCGGGGCGGCCGCGATGGCGTGGACGGCGCCGTCGAGCGCGGGCCAGCGCTCCTCCACCGCCGCGGCGAGGGCGGTGAAGTCGCCGGGCCGTGTCGCGTCGAGCTCCAGGACCTCGGCCGGCTCGGGCAGGTCGGCGGCGGCGAGTTCGGTGATCCGGCGGCTGCGTCCGTGGCCCGTCAGCAGCACGTCGGCGCCGGCCAGCTGGAGTTCCCTGGCGATGTGCCAGGCGATGGAGTCGCCGGTGAGGACGCCCGTGACCACGTAGCGCCGGCCGGAGAGCTGTATCACGCGGCCCTCCCGTCGGGGGCCGCCCGCAGGACGAGGACGGCGTTGTGGCCGCCGAAGCCGAAGGAGGTGGACAGCGCGGTGAGCGGGCCCCGCCCGTTCGCCGTGAGGGGGCGGGCGGTGGTGACGTGGTCGAGTGCGCCGAGCTCCGGGTCGGGGTCGCGCAGGCCGACGGTCGGTGGTGCGGTCCGGTGGTGCAGGGCCATGACGGTGGCGACCGCCTCCACGGCGCCGGCCGCGCCCAGCAGGTGGCCGACGGACGACTTGGTGGAGGAGAGCGGAATGCTCGCGAGGGCGTCGCCGAGGCTCCGTCGGAGGGCCACCGCCTCCGCGCGGTCGTTGAGGACGGTGCCGGTGCCGTGCGCGTTGATGTAGTGCAGGTCCGCGGGGGTGATGCCGGCGTCGGCGAGGGCGCGGCGGACGGCCCGTGCGGCGCTCTCGCCGGCCGGGTCGGGTGCCGTGAGGTGGTGGGCGTCGGTGCCGGCCGCGTAGCCGGCGAGTTCGGCGAGGACCGGTGCGCCGCGCTCGCGGGCCGCCTCGGCGTCCTCCAGGACGAGGATGCCGGCGCCTTCGCCCAGCCGGAAGCCGTCGCGGTCGCGGTCGAAGGGCACGGAGGTGCCGGTCGGCGAGAGGGCGCCGGCGTTGAGGAACGCGGCGCGGACGATGGGCGAAGTGGCGGCCTCGGCGCCGCCCACCACGGCCGCGTCCGCCTCGCCGGACCGGATCAGGCGCAGCCCCGCGCCGATGGCCTGGGCGCCGGCGGAGCAGGCGGAGATCACGCAGTGGCTCTCGCCGCGCAGGCCGTGGCGCAGGGCGATCTGGGCGGCCGCCGCGTTGGCCATCATCATCGGGACCATGAGCGGGGAGACGGCCTCGGGGCCGTCGGCGGCCAGGACGGTCGCTTGCGTCTCGAAGGTGGCGAGGCCGCCGACGCCCGAGCCGACGAGGCAGGCCACGCGCTCGGGCTCGTACGGGAGACGGCCGTCCCAGCCGGCCCCGGCCAGCGCTTCCGCGGCGGCGACCAGGGCGAACTGGCAGAACCGGTCGGTCCGGCGCGCCTCGCGCCGGGAGAGCGCGGGCGCCGGGTCGAAGTCCGTGCAGCGGCCCTCGCCTCGGGTGAACGCGCTCTCGCCGGCCACGGCCCGCCGGTGGAGCGGGCCGGTGCCGGTGCCGAGGGAGGTGACCGCGCCCGCACCGGTGACGGCCACAGCGCGAGCGGCCATCAGATCCCCGCGGTGCGGCAGATGACGTCGAGGGCTTCTCCGACGGTCTTGACGCCGTCCATGTCCTTGGGGCGCACCTGTATGCCGAAACGCCGTTTCACGGCCTGGCCGAGTTCCACGAGGTCGAGGGAGTCGATCTCCAGATCCTCGAAAGTGGCGTCCGGTGTGATGAGGTCCGCTTCCGCGCCGAAATCGGCCAGTGACTCGGTGACGAATGCCGTCAGGGAAGCGCGGTCGGGCACAGTGGTCATGCGGAACTCTCCGATTCGCTGTCGCGCGGGCAAGTAGGCCGGTCGGGTAAAGGAAAAGGGGTGGGGAGAAAGGGTGGCGGGAAAGGAGAACGGAACGGAACGCGGGGAACGGAACGCTGGAATCAGCCGTGGGGCGGTTGCGGGACGAACGCCGCCGCAGAGAGCCCGCCGTCGGCCGTCAGGGTGGTGCCGGTGACGTATCCGGCCTCGGGTGAGGCCAGGAAGCGGACGCAGGCCGCGATTTCGGCGGGGCGGGCGGCCCTGCGCAGGGGGATCGCGGTGCGCGCGGAGCGTCTGAGGTACTCGACGTCGCGGACGAGCCCGGTGTCGACGAGGCCCGGTGCGACGGCGTTGACGGTGATGCCGCGCCGTGCGGTCTCGATCGCGACGGACCGGGTGAGCCCTTCGAGCCCCGCCTTGGCGGCGGCGTAGTTGGCCACGCCGGGCAGGGACTGCCGGCCGAGCACGGAGCCGATGTTGACGATGCGCCCGAAGCGCGCCCTCGTCATGCCGGGCAGGGCCCGGCGCGTGGTGCGGTAGACGGCGCCGAGGTTGGTGTCCAGCACCGGCTGCCAGTCGGCCTCCTCCATGGCCGCGAAGACCTGGTCGGCGCGGATGCCGGCGTTGTTGACGAGGACGAGGACCGGGCCGTGGCGGGCCTCGGCCGCCGTGAACAGCGCTTCGACGGCGTCGGGGTCGGTGACGTCGGCGCGGACGGCGAGGGCCGTGCCGCCCGCCTGCTCGATCGCCGCCACGACCTCCTCGGCCGCCGCCCGGTCCTGCCGGTAGCAGAGGGTGACCGGCCAGCCGTCGGCGGCCAGGGTGCGGGCGATCGCGGCGCCGATGCCGCGGGAGGCCCCCGTCACCAAGGCCGAGCCGGCGGGGCGGGAGGCGGGGTGGTGCTCGGTCGGTGTTTCCGGACAGGGCTGAGCGTTGCGCGACATGCATTTCCCCCGTAGCGGGCAGCGCTGTTCGCCGGGACCTCGCGGTCGCTGCTTGTCCGGACCTTAGAACGGTGATCTTGGAAAGTCACTAGTCGTTCTTGACTGGTTGTCGGTTACAGGTGTCGTGTCTAACCTCGCCTCCATGAAGGAGAATTCGGCCGCCGAGCCGGTGGATTCGACATGTACCGGACGAGTGGAACCGCCCTGCGTGCAAGTGCAAACGCAGGACGGGATCGCCCTGCTGACCCTGAACCGCCCCGCGACGGGTAATTCCATGAATGCCGAGCTGCTCACGGACCTGCGTTCCGCATTGCGCGAGTTGGCGGCGCAAACCGCACTGCGCGGGGTGCTGATCACCGGAGCCGGTAAGGCGTTCTCGCTCGGCGGGGACGTCCGCGCGTACCACCGGGCCCTGTCGGGCGACTCCTTCGACGCCGCCGCCTACGGCGATCGTCTGACGTCGCTGCTCTCGGAGGTCGTGCTCACCGTACGGTCCATCGGCTGCCCCGTGCTGGCCGCCGTGAACGGCCAGGCGGCGGGGGCCGGTTTCTCGCTCGCCCTCGCCTGCGACCTCCGGCTGGCCTCGCGGCGCGCGTCGTTCCACTTCGCGTACGGGGCGATCGGCGCGTCCACCGACGCGGGAATGGCGTGGTTCCTGCCCCGGGTGGTCGGCTATCCGCGCGCACTGGAGCTCCTGCTGGAGCAGCCGGTGCTACGGGCCGCCCGGGCGCAGCGCGAGGGCGTCGTGAGTGCGGTGGTGGAGCCGGAGGAGCTTCTCGGGGCGGGGCTGGCGCGCCTGCGGCAGCTGGCGGACGCCGCGCCGCACGCCGTCCGCAGCGCCAAACGGCTGCTCGACCGGAGCCTGTCGACGGGGCTGGCCGAGCATCTGGAGCTGGAGCGGAGGGACTTCGCGGAGGGCGTCGCCTCGCAGGACATGCGGCACGGGATCACGGCTCTGCTCGACGGAGAGTGGCCGCGCTTCCAGGGGCGCTGACCTCCTCCCCCGCGGCGGCGGGAGCGCGGCCGGCCCGGCCGGTGCCGCCCGGGAGGCAGAGGGTCAGGAGGATCGCCGGCACCGTGCACGCGGCGGCGAGGAGCCAGCCCCGCTGCAGGGCGTGGCCCAGGGCGTCCGGTGCGGGCGTGCCGACGGCCGCGACCAGCAGCGCGACCCCGAGCACGGCGCCGGTCTGGCGGGCCGCCGAGTTGGCGGCGGTGCCCACGGCGAACCGGGCCGGAGGGACGTCGGCGAGCGCCGCCGCGCCCAGGCCGGGCAGGCTCGCCCCGGCCCCGATCCCGGTGAGCGCGCTGACGGGCAGCCACGCGCCGGCGAAGTCGGGGTGCGGCCCGATCCATGTCCCGTACAGGCAGGCGCCGGCCGCGAACACCAGCATCCCGGCGACGCACACGGCACGGGCCCCGAAGCGGCGGGCCAGCCGCTCGGCGGGCAGGGCCACCAGGGACGCGGCGATCGGCGCGGGCGTGACGGCGAGGCCTGCCCGCAGCGTGGAGTAGTCCCACACCGCCGTCAGGTAGAGGACGTTGCACAGCAGCGTCGCGAAGAACGCGATAGCGAAGATCAGGGACGCCGCGTTGGCCACGGAGAAGGACCGCAGCCGCAGCAGTGCCGGGTCGACGACCGGGGCGGCGTGGCGCGCGGAGCGCAGGGCCACCGCGAGCAGCGCCGCGGCGGCCAGCGCCAGGGTGCCGAGTGTGGCGCGCGTCCCCCAGCCCCAGTCCTGGCCCTTGACCGCGGCGAGGGCCAGGGCCCCGACGGCGACGCCGAGGAGGCCGGCCCCGGGCAGGTCGGGCAGCGGCAGGCCGCGGGGCTCGCGGCTCTCGGTCAGCACCCGCCATCCGGCCACGGCCGTCACGACGCCCAGCGGCAGGTTGACCAGGAACACCAGCTCCCAGCCCCGGAGGGCGACGAGCACCCCGCCCACGGACGGGCCGATCCCGGCGGCGACCGCCGAGGCCGCCCCGTACGCGGCGACGGCGGCGGCCCGGCGGGCCGCGGGGAAGACCTCCAGGAGCAGCGCCAGCGACGTCGGGACGAGCAGGGCGCCGCCCGTCGCCTGCAGGACCCGCGCCGCCACGAGCAGCGGCACGTTCCCGGCGAGGGCGCACAGCCCCGAGGCCGCGGTGAACAGGACGAGGCCGAGCAGGAAGGAGCGCTTGCGGCCCCAGCGGTCGGCGAGCCGCCCGAAGGGGACGAGGAAGGCGGCGAAGGCGATGTTGTAGCCGTTGAGGACCCAGGAGAGGTCGCCCAGGGAGTTGCGCGGGAAGGAGGTCTCCATGTCGGGGACCGCGATGTTGACGATCGTCGCGTCGAGGAACGCCATGAACGCCCCGACCAGGGTGACGGCGGTGACGGACCTGCGGCGTAAGGGCGGTCGGCTGCTCACGAGGACCTCACCAACGGGACGTCGGGCACAGGCCTGGGACTCGGACCCCTGGTGGAGCCCGGACACTGTATGCCGCTCCGGGCGGGCCGGACAAGGACACGTGTGCGGCCCGCGGATCACCGGGCGCAGCGCCGCTACCGAGCGTGACGGCGGGTGCTTCCCGTTCGCGCCGCGGAAGAGGGCGGGGTAGACATGGGATATGGCCCGAATCCGGGACCGCTCCTCGGGGCCCTCGGGCCGCAGGTTCACCGGTCGGCGCCGAGACAGCAGGCGTGAGCCGGAGCAGTCGCACCACGGCTCACGGGTGCCGTCGGCCGGAGGTCTCCGGTCGATGGCGCGCAGCCGCAGTGTCGCCGGTCAGATGTTCCTGCTGCAGCTGCTGATCGTCCTGCTGCTCGTCGTCGCCGCGGTGGTCACGCTGGTGCTCCAGGCGCGGAGTGACAGGTTCCAGGCGGCGCGCGACCGATCGCTCGCCGCCGCACAGACGTTCGCCCACAGCCCCGGCCTGGTCGACACGCTGCGCGGCCCGGACCCCAGCAAGGTGCTCCAGCCGCTGACGGAGGCCGCCCGCAAGGAGGCGGGCGTCGACTTCATCGTCGTGACCGACCGGAACGGGGTGCGGTACACCCACCCCCGGCCCGAGCTCATCGGCAAGCAGTTCATCGGCACCATCGCGCCCTCGCAGGCCGGGCACGTCACCATCGAGAGCGTCCACGGCCCCCTCGGCGAGGAGGTGCAGGCCGTGGTCCCCGTGGAGGACGACCACGGCAACGTCGTCGGCCTCGTCTCGTCCGGGCTGAAGGTCAGCTCGGTGAGCAGCGCCGTCGACCGGCAGCTGCCGCTCGTCCTCGCCGCCGGCGGTGCCGCGCTCGCCCTGGCCACGGGCGGCGCGGCCCTCGTCAGCAGGCGGCTGCGCCGCCAGACGCACGGCCTCGGCCCGTCCGAGATGACCCGGATGTACGAACACCACGACGCGGTCCTGCACGCGGTGCGGGAGGGCGTCGTCATCGTCGGCGGCGACGGCCGGGTCCTGCTCGCCAACGACGAGGCGCGCCGGCTCCTGGACCTGCCGCCGGACGTGGAGGGGCGGCCGGTCACCGGGCTCGGCATCGACCCCCGGATGGCGGAGCTGCTGGCGTCCCGGCGCGTCGCCAACGACGAGGTGCTGCCCGTCGGGGACCGGCTGCTCGCGGTGAACAACCGGCCCACGGACCGCCGGGGCGGCCCGCCCGGCAGCGTGGCCACCCTGCGCGACTCCACCGAACTGCGCGCGCTCGCGGGACGGGCCGAGGCGGCCCGCGAACGGCTCAAGCTGCTGTACGACGCGAGCGTGGCCATCGGCACGACGCTCGACGTCCAGCGCACCGCCGAGGAGCTCACCCAGGTGTCCTCCCCCCGGTTCGCCGACTACGCCACCGTCGACCTCGCCGAGCCCGTCCTGCGCGGCGACGAGCCCCGCATGCTGGGGGCGGGCAGCGAGGCGCCCGAGCTGCGCCGCGTGGCACTCAGCGGCACCCCCGACGACCACCCGCTGTACCGGGCGGGCGAGGTGCACCGGTTCGCCGCGCCCACGCCCCAGGCCACCGGCTTCGTCAGCGGGAAGGCCATCCTCGTGCCGGACCTCGCGGCGTCCGCGGGCTGGCGCACCCAGGACGTCGAGCGGACGCAGGAAATACTGGACTACGGCTTCCACTCCCTGATCACCGTGCCGCTCAAGGCGCGCGGCGTGCTGATGGGCATCGCCAACTTCTGGCGGGCGCAGAGCAGCGACACCTTCGAGGAGGACGACCTGTCCCTGGCCGAGGAGCTGGCGGCGCGGGCCGCGGTGTGCATCGACAACGCCCGGCGCTTCACGCGCGAGCACGCCATGGCGGTCACGCTGCAGCACAGCCTGCTGCCGCGCGGCCTGCCCGAGCAGAACGCCCTCGACATCGCCTACCGCTACCTGCCGGCCCAGGCGGGGGTGGGCGGCGACTGGTTCGACGTCATCCCGCTGCCCGGGGCGCGCGTCGCCATGGTCGTCGGCGACGTCGTCGGCCACGGCCTGCACGCCGCCGCCACGATGGGCCGGCTCCGTACGGCCGTGCAGAACTTCTCCTCCCTGGACCTGCCGCCGGACGAGCTCCTCGGGCACCTCGACGAGCTCGTCGGCCGCATCGACCAGGAATCCGCGGGCCTGGACGAGGAGGCCCCGATCGCCGGCGCCACCTGCCTGTACGCGATCTACGACCCGGCCACGGGCGTGTGCGCCATGGCCCGGGCCGGGCACCCCCTGCCGGCGCTCGTGCACCCCGACGGCTCGGTCGAGTTCCCCGAGCTCCCCGCCGGGCCGCCGCTCGGCCTCGGCGGGCTGCCCTTCGAGGCCGGGGAACTGCAGCTGGCCGAGGGCAGCAGCCTCGCGCTCTACACCGACGGCCTCGTCGAGGACCGCAAGCGGGACATCGACGCCGGCCTCGCGATCCTCCGCGACACGCTGGCCCGTCCCGGCCGGACGCCCGAGGAGACCTGCGACGCGGTGATCAGCGCGCTGCTGCCGGCCCGGCAGCGGGACGACATCGCCCTCCTCGTCGCCCGCACCTGCCGCCTCCCGGCCGACCGGTCGGCCGAGTGGGAGCTGCCCTCCGACCCCGCGGTCGTCTCGCGCGCCCGCGCCGACGTCACGCAGCAGCTGTCCGACTGGGGCATGGACGAGGCCGCGTTCACCACCGAGCTGATCCTCAGCGAGCTCATCACCAACGCCATCCGCCACGCCTCGGGGCCGGTCCGCGTCCGCCTGCTGCGCGACCGCGCCCTGATCTGCGAGGTCGCCGACGGCAGCAGCACGTCGCCGCACCTGCGCTACGCCGCGGCGGAGGACGAGGGCGGCCGGGGCCTGTTCCTCGTCGCTCAGCTGGCGGAGCGGTGGGGCACGCGGTACACCCCGGAGGGCAAGGTCATCTGGGCGGAACAGCCGTTGCCGTGATGCGGCGGGAACAGGCCGGCCCGGGCGGGTTCGACCGGGTGGGCCGTCCCCGCGGGGAAGAAGGCGAGGAACACTCCGGCCACGACGCCGGACACACGGACACAGAATCGCTTCCACATGGCGTCGTGACTACCCCCGGCGGGCGGGGCATGCGCGGCGGGGGGCCGGGTTCAGCCGATCGGGGAATGCGGTGAACCCAAGTTCCGTAGGCCTGGGGCGAGTTGGATGTTGCGCGCGCCGAGGGCTGCGCCCGCGGACGCAGCGAGGCCGGCGCCGGGCCCCTGCACGGGGCCCGGCGCCGGCCTGGCGCGAGGGGGGGCTATCGCCCGCCCAGCGACTTCTTGGCCTTCTCGGCGGACTCCTGCACCTTGCCCGTCAGCTTCTCGGCCCGGCCCTCCGCCTCCAACCGCTTGTCGTCGGCCGCCCTGCCGGCGGTCTCCTTGAGCTTGCCCTTGACCTGCTTCGCCTTCGCTTTGCCCTTGCCCATGTCGGGGACTCCCTTGCGTGTGCGATAAAGGGGGTTCTGCCGGAATCCACCCTCCGGCCGGTGCCCCGGGCCCGCAACCGCAGAGCCGGACCCGCGCGCAGTACAGGCGGTGCCGCCGTCCGGCCCCCGCCCGTACGGAGCCCCTCACTTCAGCCAGAACCCCGAGCGCTCCAGCCACAGGTCGAGCAGGGGCTCGTCGCCGAGGATCTCGACGCCGCCGGTGCCGCTGGGCGTGGGGCGCCGGTAGACGAACAGCACGAGGTCGGTCGGCGAGCCGCACACGGCGACGGAGGCCTTGGCGTGGGCGCGGCTCCAGCGAGCGGTGTCGCCGGTGAGGTCGACCAGCCACTCCCCCGCGGTCGTGCCCGCGGGGCCGGTGGCGTGGAAGTGGAGCGTGCGGCCGGGCCCGAGCAGGGCGGGGCCGCCCGGCGGGGTCTCGGCGGCCTCGGCGTACGAGGCGAACGTCATCCATTCGTCGAGCGCGTCGAGGGCGACCTCCTCGTCCAGCCGGTAGTCCGCGCGGGCGGTCAGCGCGGCGTCGGCCCGGTGGACGGCCGTCTCGTGCGTCATGCGGCGGGCCCAGAAGGCCGCTGAGCGCTCCTCGGAGGGCGACCAGACCTCCGCACCGGGGCCGGCCGCGCGCAGCGTCCCGGACAGCCGGGCGGCACCCTCGGCGAGCCACGCGTCGAGGAAGGCGCCGTCCTCGTCGGTGTAACGGGCGAGGGCGGCGTCGCTGACGGGGTCGTCGGCGACGGGCCCGGTGGCCCTGGTGCGGACGGTCTCCTCGGCCCAGCGGTGGGTGCCGCCGATGTGGCGCAGCAGCTGGCCGAGGTTCCAGCCGGGGCAGGAGGGCACGCGGGCCCGCATGTCGGCGCCCTTGACGTGCGACCTCAACAGATCGGTCTGCGCGGTGATTTCGGCGCAGCAGCGGTCGAAGCTCAGGGTACTCATGGGGCCACGGTACGGTCCGGCGCCGGAGCGCTGCCGCCGCCGGGGCCGGGGTGGACCCGTTCCAGGGCCTCCCAGCCGCTGTCGTGCGCGCGGACGTCGGCCTCGGCCCGGCCGCCCCCGCGCAGCCCGAACAGGCGCTTGGCGACGAGCAGGTACACCACGACGGCGAGGTTGATGACGAGGGTGAGGACCTTCAAGGCGCTGACGTGGCCGGTGAGTTCGTAGACCTCGGGGACGAGGAGCACGGACGTCGCGACGAAGGTGAGGTACTCGGCCCACCGGCGCGCCCGCCACAGGCCGACGGCCTCCACGCCTTCGAGGACCGCGTACGCGGCGACGACGGCGCCGATGACCCACAGGGTGCGGCCGTGGGCGGCGAAGGCCCGTTCGGCTTCGCCGAGCAGGCCGCGGCCGTGGGCGCCGGTGGGGCCGCCGACGCCGTTCTGCAGGGCGTCGGCGAAGCGGTAGAAGGGGCCCCTGAGCCGCTCCCGCTCGCGGGCGAAGACGAAGACGGCGACGGCGAGCACGGCCAGGACCACGCAGTGCAGCATGCGGTCGAGGGCGATCAGGCGCAGGACGTAGCGGTCGCGCAACGGGCGGCCGCGCAGGGGCAGCTCGACGGCCGCACGCTCCGGGGGCGTGTCCCGCGCGGGCCGGGCGGGCGGCGGCAGAGCCAGCCAGGCGTCGCAGCGCAGGCACCGGTGCCAGCGCAGGCCGCCGGCGTCCTCGCGCACGAGCAGGGCGTCGGCGGGGCGTACGGCCGCGGCGTCCGTGCCGACCAGGCGGTGGCCGTGCAGGGCGCATTCGAGGAGTTCGTACCGGATGCGGCGGCGTTCGGGGCGCGCGCCCGGAGCGGCCGTCAGTCCCGGCCCGTCGCTCACGCGCCCACCGTCCCTCCGCAACCGGCTCGGCCGCCGCGGCCGTGCGGGCCGCTCCAGGGCACGAGTATGGCCGGTCGGGCCGCACGGGGCCGGGATTCAGGGGGTGTATTCAGTATCCCTGTACCCGGGCGGGCCTGTCACCATCCGCCGGGATGATCTTCGTCTCGATCCGCGCCCCTACGGTGGTGGGGACCCCGGCACCATCACCTTGGGAGTGGACGTGACACACGACGGCAGGCCCGCGCGGGAAACTCTGGACGCACTGGCGGCGGAGCTCACCGGCATGGCGGAAGCGGATCACCGCGCCGCGCCCGGCGCGCACAGCGAGGACCCGGCCGAGCAGCTGGCCTGGCGGCGCCTGACGGCCCGGCACGGCGACCGGCTGGCCCGGATCATGGACGAGTTCGGCTGGCCGGCGGCGGAGCTCGTCGGCGAGGACGCGGCCCGCGCCGCCTGGCTGGTCGCCCAGCACGCCGACCGGCAGCTCGACGTGCAGCGGCGGGCGCTGGGCCTGCTGGAGGAGGCGGTGGCGCGGGGTGCGGCCGGGGCGCGCGAGCTGGCGTTCCTGCGCGACCGCGTGCTGGTCAACGACGGGTACGAGCAGGTCTGCGGCACGCAGATCGCCGGGGTGAAGGACGGCGCGCCCGTGCCGTGGCCCTGCCGGGAGCCCGGGCGCGTGGACGAGCTGCGCGCGGAGGCCGGCATCGAGCCGTACGCGGAGTACGTCGCCCGGTTCTCGTGACCGGCGCGCCGGGCGGTGCTTGCGCGGTGACCGAGGTCCTGTGGCGCCTACGGGCGCTCCCGGCGCGTCTGCGTGCCGGGCTCCTCCGCCGGCTCCTCGGGCGTCAGGGGTTCCGCGTCGCGCCACTCCTCGGTCCGGGTGGGCCGGCCCGAGCGGGTCAGCTCTTCCACTTCCTTCTTCAGCTCGTCGTCCCGCTTGGCGCCGTGCTTGCTGCTTCCCCGGTCCATCGTTCGTGCCTCCTGAGGGTCGGAGTGGCTGGAACCCGTCGGGTGCCCGGACTTCTCCCGGCTAAACCAGCCACACCCTCCCCCGAAACCAAGATTTAGTTAGGTTAGGCTTACCTCACTTTCTGCAGGTGAACGTGAGAACCGGGAGCCCTCTATGAGGCTGGGTCCGCTGACGGTCCGTACGGGAGAGGGCCGTCCGGTCCTCCCGGCGCCGGGCGGCGTACGAAGAGCACGGGCCGCCGACGCGCCCGGGCTCCACGCCCTGTCGGAACCCTTCATGCGGACCGGTGCGCTGCGCCGCCGCACACCGCACGTCTACGCGGCCCGGTTCGCCGAGTTCTTCGTGGCGGAGGACGCCCACGGAACCCTCGAAGGGTGCGTGGCCCTGCGGGCCTTCCCCGGCGACCGCCTGTCGGCCACCGGGACGGCGGGCGTGCTGCACAACTTCTGCGTGCGGCCCGACCGCCAGCGCCGCGGCGTCGGCTCGCGGCTGCTGACGGCGCTGCTCCTCCACGCCTCCGACCGGTCGGTGACCGAGGTGTTCGCGGCGACGACCGGCGACGGCGAGGCCTTCCTCCGCAGCGGCTTCCGCGAGACCGACTCCTCGCGGGCACCGCGCACGTGGGTGGCGGCCCTGGATCCCTCCCGCGGCTCCCGCGTCTTCGCCCGCCCCCTGCCCGGGGCGGCGCTCTCCGAGGGGAGCGCCCCCGTTCAGCCCTGGCCTGCGCGCCACTGCCGCGCGAGCACATACACCAGGTAGCAGCCGCCCACGACCCCGGTCAGGACCCCCACGGGAAGCTGCGTGGGGGCCAGCATCCGCTGCGCGGTGATGTCGCTGACCGCGAGCACCAAGGCGCCCAGCGCGGCGGACGGCAGGAGGCCCGGACCCGGGGAGCGGGTGAGCCGGCGCGCGACCTGCGGGGCCACGAGGGCCACGAACGGGACGGGGCCCGCGACCGCGGTGGCGAGCGCGGTCAGTCCCACGCCCGTGACGAGCGCCCAGGCCTTGGCCCGCTCGACCCGTACGCCCAGCGCCGACGCCGTGTCCTCGCCCATCTCCAGCATGCGCAGCGGCCGGGCGAGGAACAGGGCGGCGGGGCCGAGGACCGCGAGCGCCGCCGTCATCGTCGACACGTGCTCCCAGCCGCGGCCGTTGAGGCTGCCGGTGAGCCAGACCTGCGCGCTCTGCGCGTCGGTGAACGACGCCTTGGCGATCAGGTAGGCGTTCGCCGAGGAGAGCAGGGCGCTCACCCCGATGCCGACGAGGACGAGCCGGAACGCGGATGCGCCGCGCCGCCACGCGAGCAGATAGACGGCGGCGCTGGTGACCGCGCAGCCGACGACCGACCCGGCGGCGACCGAGACCGCGCCCGCGCTCAGCACGAGGACGGCGACGAGGGCGCCGGTGGCGGAGCCGACGGTGAAGCCGATGACGTCGGGGCTGCCGAGGGGGTTGCGGGCGACGCTCTGGAAGAGCGCCCCGGACAGGCCGAGCGCGGCGCCCGTCAGCAGGGCCGTCAGCAGCCGGGGCAGCCGCAGCTCTTCGACGATGTACGTGTACGCGGGGTTGCCGTCGCCGGCGAGGACGCGCAGGACGTCGGGGGCGGGGATGCGGAAGTCGCCGGTGGTCAGCGTCCACACGCCGGTCGCGGCCGCGGCCAGGAGCAGGGCGGCGCAGACGGCGGCGGCGCGCGGGTCCCAGCGCAGGGAAAGCGCGGGACGGCCGGGGCGGCCGGGCAGGGCGAGGCGCAGGGTGCGCAGGCGCGTGGCCCGCGGGGGCCCGGCCGGCCGCTCCGCCCGGCCGGGGCGCGCAAGGGGGGTACGGCTGGTCACAGTTCGCTGATCCTCTTGCGGCGGACGAGTGCGATGAACAGGGGCGCTCCGAGGAACGCGGTGACGACGCCGGCCTCCAGCTCCTGCGGGCGCAGCACGACGCGGCCGAGGATGTCGGAGGCCAGCAGCAGGGCGGCCGCGAGGACGGCGCTGTAGGGCAGGACCCACCGCTGGTCGGGGCCGGCGATCAGGCGGGCCACGTGCGGAACGGCCAGGCCGACGAAGGCGATCGGGCCGACGGCGGCGGTGGCGGCCCCGCACAGCAGGGTGATCGCCGCCATGGTCGCGAACTGCGTGCGGCCCGGGTGGGCGCCGAGCGCGCGGGCGGTGTCGTCGCCGAGGGCCAGGGCGTTGAGCGGCCGGGCCAGCAGGGCGGCCAGCAGGGCGCCGGCGGCCAGGAACGGCAGCACCTGGCGGGCGAGGGCGCCGTCGGCGGCGCCGAGGGTGCCGATCTGCCAGAACCGGAAGCGGTTGAGGGCGAGCGGGTCGAGCAGGATCAGGCCGTTGACGACCGCGGTGAGGACGGCGGTGACGGCCGTGCCCGCGAGCGCGAGCCGTACGGGCGTGGCCCGGGACCGGCCGCGGGTGCCGAGCAGGTGGACGGCCGCCGCGGCGACGGCCGCGCCCAGCAGCGCGCACCACACGTAGGCGTTGAAGCTGCCGAGGTCGAGGAGGGCCGTGGCGCCCGCGACGGCGGCCGCGGCGCCGGCGTTGACGCCGAGCAGGCCGGGGTCGGCGAGCGGGTTGCGCGTGAGGGCCTGCATGAGGGCGCCGGACAGGCCGAGGGCGATGCCGACGCCGATGGCCAGGAGGCTGCGCGGCAGCCGGGAGGTGCGGACGACGATCCAGTCGTCGTTGCCGGGGTCGTGGTGCAGGAGGGCGTGCAGGACGTCGCCGGGCGGGATCGTCTTGGCGCCGATGCCGGTGCTCAGCACGGCGAGGACGGCGACGAGGGCGGTGCAGGCGAGCAGCCCGGCGGCCCGCCGCGCGTGCTGAGCGCGGCGGGCCGGGGGCGGCCCCTCGCCTCCGGCGTTCTGCACGGGGCGGGGGCCGTCGGTGGTGGTGGGAGCGGCAGTGGTGCTCACGCGTGCTCTTCGTCCGAGTGGTGGTCGTGGTTCTCCACGCCGCGCTTCCAGTAACCGTCGATGTCCACCTGCTCCTTGGCCATGCCGAGGTCGCGGCGCAGGTAGCGGCGGATGGGCTTGAGGGTGGTGGCCTCGCCGGCGATCCAGGCGTAGCCGAGCCCGCCGGCGGGCAGTCCGGCGGCGCGGACGGCCCGCTCCAGCAGGTCGCTCGTGCCGGGCGGGGTGTCCCCGCGGTGCAGCCAGGTCAGGGTGCAGTCGGCGGCGGTGGTGAACTCCTGCTCGTCCTCCGGGCCGGGCACTTCGGCGAAGGCGAGGACGCGGGCGCCGGCGGGCAGCATCTCCAGCCAGCGGCCGAGCGCGGGCAGGGCGGTCTCCTCGGCGGCCAGCAGGTACCAGTCGTGGACCATCGGGAGGATCTCGGAGCCGCGCGGGCCGAGGACGCCCAGCCGCATGCCCGGCTCCGCGCGCGCGGCCCACGCGGAGCCCACGCCGTCGCCGTGCAGGACCATGTCGACGTCCAGCTCCTGCGCTTCGGGGCGGTAGTGACGGACGGTGTAGTCACGGGTGATGGGCTCCACGGGGGCGTCCATCCAGGTGTCGTCGCGGATGACCGGCTCGACGGGCAGCTCGGCACCGGACTCGGCGAAGCAGAGCTTCACGTGGTCGGTCGGCGCCTGTTCGCAGAACCCCTCCAGCGCCGGGCCGGCGAACGTCACCCGGACCGTGGAGGGGGTGATGCGGTCGACCCTGCGCACCTCCAGCAGGCGGTATTTGAGGGGGTGGCGGACGATGCGCATGCGCGGCGGGAGCGTCTCAATGGTCATCGATCATCCCAATCTGGCCGGGGCGTGCCGCGGGACCGGCACCGCGTCGCGGTGGCCCCCGCGCGGGCGCGCGGGGGCCACCGGGCTTCACGTGGACGGCCGGAGAACACGCCCCGAACCGAACTTAGGCAACCCTAACCTAACTCATTGTGTATTGGCCATCGTTCCGGCCACCCGGCCCCCGTCCAGCGCGATCACCCGCGGCAGCCGGGCGATGGTCGCCGGCCGGTGCGCGACCACGACGATCGTGCGGTCGCCGCGCATCCCGTCCAGCGCGTGCTCCAGCCGGCCCGCCGTCACCGGGTCGATGTCCGCGGTCGCCTCGTCCAGGACGAGCACCGCGGGATCGGCCAGCGCGGCCCGCAGCAGCCCGACGATCTGCCGCTCCCCCGCCGACAGCCGGGAGCCGCGCACGCCCACCTCGGCGTCGAGGCCGCCGAGGTCGCGGAGCCAGTCCTCCAGGCCCAGTTCGGCGACGGCCCGCTCCATGGCGGCACGGCCCGGAGCGCTGTGCACCAGCTCCAGGTTGGCCGCCACCGTGCCGGTCACCATGCGGACCTCCTGCGGCACCAGCACCACGCGCCGGCGCAGCTCCGCCTCCGGGATGTCCCGCAGGTCGACGCCCGCGAACCGCACCACGCCCCGGTCCGGCGCGTAGAGGCCGCACAGCAGCTTCGACAGCGTCGTTTTGCCCGAGCCGGTCTCGCCGACCACGCCGCTGCGGTCACCCACCGGGAAGCTCAGCGAGACGCCGCGCAGCACCTCCGTACCGTCGCGGTAGGCGTAGCCGAGACCTTCGCAGCCGAGTTCTCCGCGCAGGGGCAACTCTGTGGCGGGGCCCCCCTTCCGGGGCTCCTCGTCCGCCGCCCGGTCGGTGGCCGCCAGCAGGTCCAGCAGCCGGGCCAGGCCCGTACGCGCCGTCTGCACCTCGCCGACGAGCTGCGAGATGTCCGCGAACGAGTCGAAGAGGTTACGGCTCGCCAGGACGAACACCACGACCGTGCCGACGCCCATCGCCCCGCGCGAGACGGACCAGCCGCCCACCAGCAGCAGCACGACCAGCGCCAACCCCTCGATCAGGCCCACCAGGTCGATGCGGTTCTCCACCCGGACCGCCCGCCGCGCCGCGCCCACGGCCGCGGTGTTCTCCCGGTCGAAGCGGCGCAGCCACCCGGGCAGGCCGCGGGCGCTCTGCAGCGCCTCCCGCACGTTCAGCGTCTCGGTGAACGTCGCCGCGACCGTCGCCTCCGCCGCCGCCTTCCCGCCGAACGCGCGCGGCGCGGACCGCTGGAACCAGCGCATCACCAGCAGCGTCAGCGGCACGAACACGGCGAGCTGCACCAGCGCGAGCTGCCACGAGTAGCCGAAGAGCACGACGAGCGTGAACAGGAGCGTCGCCGTCGCCGACACCAGGTTGCGCAGGTGCATGCGCACGAACGAGGCCAGCGCGGCCACCTCGCCCGTCGTACGGCGCAGCAGGTCGCCCGTGCGGTGCGACTCCAGGAACCGCAGCGGCGCCGACGCCAGGTTCTCCACGCACTTCTCGCGCAGGCCGCGCACCACGTTCTCGCCGGCCTTCGCCAGCAGCAGCTCACCGGCGCGGGCCAGGCCCAGCTGGAGGACGGCCAGGAGGACGAGGACCGCGGCGGCGGCCAGCAGCCCGCCGCGGTCGTCGGCCAGCAGCGCGTCCGTCGCCCGCCCGATCAGCGGGGCGACGGCCACGAGCGCGGCGGAGTCGGCCAGCCCGACCACGACGGCGACGACGAGGGCCCGCCGGTGCGGGCGCAGGTAGGGAGCGGCCCGGCGCAACACGCGCCGCTCATCGGGCTGCTCGTTGAGCAGGACCGGCTCAGCCACGGGGGCCCTCCGGGGTGGGAGCGGGGATAGATACAGGGGCGGGGGCGGGCGCGGCTCCGGCCTCGGAGACGGCGGAGCCGGCGTCGGCCGGGGCGGTGTCCTTGCCGGTGACGCCGGCATCGCCGGTGTCACCCCCGCGCCCCGCGGCCGTCAGTGTCACCACGCGGTCCGCCGCTTCCAGTACCGCCGTGCGGTGCGTGGCGAAGACAATCGTGCGGCCCGCGGCCCACGTGCGCAGGCGGTCCAGGACCGCCCGCTCCGTCGTGGTGTCCAGGGCGGACGTCGAGTCGTCCAGGATCAGCACCTCCGGGTCGCCGAGCAACGCCCGGGCGATGGCGAGCCGCTGGACCTGACCGCCCGACAGGGCGGTACCGCTCTCGCCGAGCTCGGTGTCGTAGCCGTCGGGCATGGCGGCGATCTGCTCGTGGATGCCGGCCGTCCGGCAGGCCTCGCGCAGGGCCTCGTCGGGCAGGTCGCGGCCGAGCCGCAGGTTCTCGGCGACGGTTCCGGACAGCAGCATCGGCCGCTGGGCGACGTAGGCGATCCGCCGGCGGATGTCGTCGAGGGCGGCGTCGCGCAGGTCGGTGCCGCCGTAGCGGACGGTGCCCGTGTCCGGGTCGTCGAGCCGGACGGGCAGCCGCAGCAGCGTGCTCTTGCCGGAGCCGGTGGCACCGTCGACCGCGACGAACTCGCCCGCACGGACGGTCAGGTCGAGCGGCGCGAGGACGGTCACGCCGTCGCGCACCGCGCTCACGCCCGACAGCTCCAGGTCGCCGCCCGCGGTGAGGGCGACCGGCTCGGCGGGGTCGGTGACGGCGGCCTCGATGGACAGCGCCTCGTCGATGCGGGCGGCGGCCACGTCGGCCTGCCCGCGGGCGAGGAGCCGGTCGACCAGGACGCGGGTGGCGAGGGTGATGCTCGCCATCCAGGACGTGAAGGCGACCAGGCCGCCGACGGTCAGCCGGCCGTCGAGGACCGCGAGCCCGCCGGCGCCCACGCCGATCGCCACGGCCATGCGCGGCACGAACGGCGCGACGGACGCCCAGGACGCCTCGATCCGGGCCGCCTTGACCGTCCGGTCGGTGACGACGGCGCTGGCCGCGGCGTGCCGGTCCACCAGCGGCCGGTGGCCACCCGTGCCGCGGAGGCCGGTGCCGAGCTGGAGCAGGTCCGCGACGGCCTCGGCGCGGACGCCGTGCGCCTCGGCCAGCGCGCCGCTGGCCGCGCCGAAGCGGCGCGGGAAGTACAGGTTGACCCAGACCAGGAACGGCAGCATCCCCAGCGTCACCAGCAGCAGCGACAGGTCGAGCACGCCCATGCCGGTCAGGACGCCTACGAAGGTGGTGCCCAGCACGACCCAGATGGCCAGGCCGTGCACCCACTCGCGCACCAGGTCGGTGTCCCGGCCGGCGCGCATGGCCAGGTCGCCGTGGCCGCGTGAGGCGAGCGCGGCGCGGTCCAGGCCGGCCAGGTGCCGCAGCAGCCGGGAGCGCAGGTCAGCGCCCACCTTGGCGTCGGCGGAACCGGCCCAGTACTGCCAGCCGTACAGCCCGGCGAACTGGACGGCGGCGGCGACGAGCGCGGCGGCCGCCCACCCCAGCAGCGCGTGGCCGTCCTTGGCCGTGACGCCGTCGTCCAGCGCCTTCTGGATGCACCACGGCACGGCGAGGAAGGCGACCTGCCGGACGCCGGCGGCGGCCATGGCCGCGCCGACCGTCGCCCAGTGCGGCCGCAGGGCGCCGCGCAGCAGGGCGCGGGCCCGCGCGCGCCGCTCGGGCGAGAGATCCCGCGGGCCCGGCTCCGCCGCCTCCGCGGCGTCCTCGGCCCCGGCTTCCTCCAGGATGTCCTCGGCGGGCGGCGGGCCCGGGGGCCCGTCGTCGGGGCCGGGGTGGTGCTCCGGCTTGGCGTGTTGGGTGCTCACGACGTCAGGTATCCGCTCTCAGCAGGTCGGCTCGGCCGCGCGGGGCGGACCGGGCGGGTGCCCGGTCCGGGCCCGCGGCGGCGGGTGTTCGGGAGGGGTCCGGTCAGGACCGGGCGACGAGGCTCGCCGGCCGCATGTCGGTCCAGTGGGCGTCGACGTAGTCGGTGCAGCCCTGCAGGGAGTCCTCGCCGTGGACGGTGGTCCAGCCGTCGGGGACTTCGGCGAAGGCGGGCCACAGCGAGTGCTGGTTCTCGGCGTTGAGGAGGACGAAGTAGCGGGCGTCGTTGTCCTCGAAGGGGTTGGTGGTGTTGCTCATGGTGATGTGCTCCTTTTGCGGTGAATTGATGGTGGGTCAGGAAGCTTCGGGTGCGGATGCCCGGAGGCGGGCCGCGAGTTCCGCGACGGTCGGCCCCGCCAGCAGGTCGGCGATGCCCGGGCCGGCCTCGCCGGTGCCGAAGGCCTCGCGGATGCGCAGCACGAGGGTCATCGCCAGCAGCGAGTGGCCGCCGAGTTCGAAGAAGCCGTCGTCGACCGTGACCTCGGGCAGTCCGAGCACGTCGGCGAAGACGTCGCAGAGCGTCTTCTCCGCCACGTCGCGCGGGGCGCGGCCCGTGCCGCCGGCGGCCATGTCGGCCGCGGTCGGTGCGGGGAGGGCCTTGCGGTCGAGCTTGCCGTTGACGGTCAGCGGCAGCGCGTCCAGGACGACGAACGCCGACGGGATCATGTATTCGGGCAAGGACGTGGCCAGTGAACGCCGTACGGCGGCTGTATCAATGCCGCCCGCGGACGCGGGTACGAGGTAGGCGGCGAGGCGCTTGACGCCGGGGGTGTCCTCGCGGACCACGACGGTGGCCTGGGCGACCGGGGGCAGGGCAGTCAGGGCGTCCTCGATCTCGCCCGGCTCGACGCGGTAGCCGCGGATCTTCACCTGGTCGTCGGCCCGGCCCAGGAAGTCCAGCAGGCCGTCCCGGCGCCACCGCACGACATCGCCCGTGCGGTACATGCGGGCGCCGGGCTCGCCGAATGCCGCGCCGAAGGGGTCGGCGAGGAAGCGGCCCGCGGTCAGGCCCGGACGGTCGAGGTAGCCGCGCGCCAGGCCGACACCGGACACGTACAGCTCGCCGGGGACCCCGACGGGCACCGGGCACAGCCGCGCGTCGAGCACGTAGGCCCGGGTGTTCCAGATGGGGCGGCCGACGGTCGCGGTGTCGCTGTCGAGCGTGCCGCCGCCCAGGGTGTTGATGGTGTACTCGGTCGGACCGTAGAGGTTGTAGCCCATGAGGCCCGGCGTCTCGCGGAGCCGCGTCCAGAGTGACTCGGGGACGGCCTCGCCACCGAGGAGGACCAGTACGGGACGGTGACGGTTCTCGTCCAGCAGGCCGCACTCGACGAGCGCCTGGGCGTACGACGGCGTCACGTTGATGACGTCCACGGCCTGTTCGGCGCAGTACGCCGCCAGGCCCTCCGCGTCGCGCCGCAGCGACTCGTCCAGGACATGCACCTCATGTCCTTCCACCAGCCACAGCAGCTCCTCCCACGACATGTCGAAGGAGAACGACACCGTGTGCGCGATCCGCAGCCGACGGCCACCGGCGGATTCCACGACGGGGTTGAAGATCGCCTCGCGGTGGTTCAGGAGCATGTTGGTCAGGCCGCGGTAGGGCGTGACCACGCCCTTGGGGCGGCCCGTGGAACCGGACGTGAAGATGACGTACGCGGCGGCGTCGAGCTCCACCCGCGCGCCCGCCGGGCCGTCGGGCAGGCCGGCCAGTTCGGCGGCGACCGCGGGATCGTCGAGCTCCACGCGCGGGACGCCGTCGACGTCCGGCATGCGGTCGCGGGCCGTGGAGTCCGTGAGCAGGACGACCGGCCGGGTCTCCTCGACCATGTAGGCCAGCCGGTCCACCGGGTAGTCCAGCTCCAGCGGCAGATAAGCGGCCCCGGTGCGCAGGACGGCGAAGAGGGCGGCCACCATGTCCAGCGAGCGCGGCAGTCCGAGGGCCACCACGCGCTCCGGGCCGGCGCCGCGGGCCAGCAGCAGCCGGGCGAAACGATTCACCCGTGCGTCCAGCTCGGCGAACGACCACACCCGGTCTCCCGCCACCAGCGCCACCGCCTCCGGCGTACGGGCGGCCTGTTCGGCCAGCAGGCCGGCGACCGAGGCGTCCGGCAGCTCGCGCGCCGTCTCCGCCCACTCCCCCAGCACCGCGCCCCGCTCCTCCCGCGTGAGCACGTCGAGGGAGCCGATGCGGCGGGCCGGGTCCTCGGCCACCTGGGCGAGGAGGGAGAGGAGGCGCTCGACGAGGGACTCGGCGGTGGAGCGGTCGTACAGGTCGGCCGCGTACTCGAAGGCGATGTCGAGCTCGTCGGCGGAGGGGGTCTCCTCGAAGTTGAAGTCGAGCTCGAACTTCACGGCGCCCAGCTCGAAGGGGAGGACGCGGCTCTCCAGCCCGAGGAGCCGGCGGGCCTCGCCGTCGCTGTTGCGGTACCCGAGCATCACCTGGAACAGCGGGTGGCGGCCGGGGACGCGCGGCGGGTTGACGGCCTCGACGAGGCTGTCGAAGGGCAGGTCCTGGTGGGCGAAGGCCGCCAGGTCGTGCTCCCGGACCCGGCCGAGGAGCTCGGTGAACGCGGGGTCGCCCGACAGGTCGTTGCGCAGCACGAGGGTGTTGACGAAGAACCCGACGAGCCCGTCGAGGGCGGCGTCCGCGCGGCCCGCGACCGGCGCGCCGAGGGGGATGTCGTCGCCCGCGCCGAGCCGGTGCAGCAGGGTGGCGACGGCCGCCTGCAGGACCATGAACGTGGTCGTGCCCGTGGCCGCGGCGGCGTCGCGCAGCCCGCGGTAGACGGCCGGCGGCACCTGGGCCCGTACGGTGGCGCCCCGCAGCCCGGTCCCGGTCGCCGGTGTCCGTGGGCGGTCGGTGGGCAGGGCGAGCTCCTCCGGGAGGCCCGCCAGCGCCTGCTTCCAGTACGCCGCCTGGCGGCTGTGCAGGCTGTGCTCGTCCGCGGGGTCGCCCAGCAGGTCGCGCTGCCACAGCGCGTAGTCCGCGTACTGCACGGGCAGCGGCTGCCAGTCGGGGGCAGCGCCTTCCGCACGGCGGGTGTACGCCGTGGTGATGTCGTCGACGAACGGCAGCATCGACCACTCGTCGCCGGCGATGTGGTGGAAGAGCAGCACCAGGACGTGGTCCCCGGGGCCGATCTCCAGCACGGTGACGCGCAGGGGCAGTTCGCACGAGAGATCGAAGCCGTGGCGGACGGCGCCCTCCACGTCGGCCTGCAGCGTCGCCTCCGTGGTGGCGGCGACGTGCAGCGCGGCGGCGGGGTCCGGCGCGTCGAGGACGCGCTGGACGACGCGGCCCTCGTGCTCGGCCACGACGGTGCGCAGGCTCTCGTGGCGGCCGGTCACGTCGGCCACGGCGTGCCGCAGCGCGTCCAGGTCGAGCGCGCCGCTCACGCGGACGACGAGGGGGACGTTGTAGGTGGCGCCCGAACCGTCGAGGTTCTGCAGGAACCACATGCGGCGCTGGGCATGCGAGAGCGGCAGCTCGGCGGGGCGCTCGCGGCGTACGAGCGCGGGCCGTTCGTGCACCTCGCCCGCGGTGCGCTCGGCGAGCGCGGCCGGGGTCGGGGCCTCGAAGAGGTCACGGACGGCGAGGCCGGTGCCGAGGGCCGTGCGGATGCGGCTGACGAGGCGGGTGGCCAGCAGCGAGTGGCCGCCGAGGTCGAGGAAGTGGTCGTCGGGGCCTACGGGGCCGGTTCCGAGCACCTCGCCGAACAGGGCGCACAGCTGCTCTTCCCGGGGGGTCGCGGGCGCGCGGCCGCCTCCCGTGCCGGCGGGGTCCGGTGCGGGGAGGGCCTTGCGGTCGAGCTTGCCGTTGACGGTCAGCGGCAGTGCGTCCAGGACGACGAAGGCCGACGGGACCATGTACTCGGGCAGCGTCCCCGCCAGCGAGCGGCGGACAGCGGCTGTATCGATGCCGCCCGCGCCTGCGGGTACGAGGTAGGCGGCGAGGCGCTTGACGCCCGGGGCGTCCTCGCGGACCACCACCGCGGCCTGGGCGACCGACGAATGCCCCGTCAGCGCGTCCTCGATCTCACCCGGCTCGACGCGGTAACCACGGATCTTCACCTGGTCGTCGGCCCGGCCCAGGAAGTCCAGCAGCCCGTCCCGGCGCCACCGCACGACGTCGCCCGTGCGGTACATGCGGGCGCCGGGCTCGCCGAACGGGTCCGCGACGAAGCGGCCCGCCGACAGGCCCGGCCGGTTCAGATAGCCGCGCGCCAAGCCGACACCGGACACGTACAGCTCGCCCGGGACGCCGACCGGGACCGGGCGCAGCCACGCGTCCAGGACGTGCGCCCGGGTGTTCCAGATGGGGCGGCCGACGGTCGCGGTGTCGCTGTCGAGCGTGCCGCCACCAAGGGTGTTGATGGTGTACTCGGTCGGACCGTAGAGGTTGTAGCCCATGAGGCCCGGCGTCTCCTTCAGGCGCGTCCACAGAGCCTCGGGGACGGCCTCGCCGCCGAGCAGCACGAGCACCGGGCGGTGCCGTCCCTCGTCGAGCAGGCCGCACTCGACGAGTGCCTGGGCGTACGACGGCGTCACGTTGATGACGTCGACCGCCTGCTCGGCGCAGTACGCCGCCAGTCCCTCGGCATCCCGGCGCAACGACTCGTCCAGGACGTGGACCTCATGTCCTTCCACCAGCCACAGCAGCTCCTCCCACGACATGTCGAAGGAGAACGAGACCGTGTGCGCGATCCGCAGCCGACGGCCACCGGCCGCCTCCACTACCGGGTTAAAGATCGCCTCTCGGTGGTTGAGCTGCATGTTGGTCAGGCCTCGGTAGGGCGTGACGACACCCTTGGGGCGGCCCGTCGAGCCGGACGTGAAGATCACGTACGCGGCGGCGTCGAGGTCGACGCGCGCGTCCACCGGCCCGCCGGACAGCCCGGCCAGCTCGGCGGCGACCGCGGGGTCGTCCAGCTCCACGCGGGGAACGCCGTCGACGTCCGGCATGCGGTCGCGTACGGAGGAGTCCGTGATGAGGACGACCGGAGCGGTCTCCTCGACCATGTAAGCCAGCCGGTCCACCGGATAGTCCAGCTCCAGCGGCAGATAAGCGGCCCCGGCCCGCAGGACGGCGAAGAGCGCGGCCACCATGTCCAGCGAGCGCGGCAGGCCCAGCGCCACCACCCGGTCCGGTCCGGCGCCGCGGGCGAGGAACAGCCGGGCCAGGCGGTTCACCTGGGCGTCCAGTTCGGCGAACGTCCACGTGCGCTCGCCCGCCACCAGCGCCACCGCGTCCGGCACGGACGCCGCCCGCTCCGCCAGCAGGTCGGCGACCGAGGCGTCCGGCAGCTCGCGCGCCGTCTCCGCCCACTCCCCCAGCACCGCGCCGCGCTCCGGCTCCGTCAGCACGTCGAGGCGGCGGACGAGGACGCCGGGGTCGGCGGTGATCTGTTCCAGGAGGGCGACGAGGCGGCCCGCGTGCTCCTCGACCGTCGCGCGGTCGAAGGCGTCGGGGCGGAACTTCCATTCGAAGCCGATGCGTTCGCCCGGGTTGGCCGCGAAGATCAGCGGGAAATGGGTGGCGTCCACGTCGGTGACGTCGTCCACGCCGAGGGCCTGCCCGATGCGGTCGCGCTCGTCCTGGTCGACGGGCGTGTTGCGCAGGACCTGGAGCGTGTCGAAGAGGCGGCCCGCCCCGGCGGCGCGCTGGATGGCGCCCAGGCTGAGCTGGTGGTGCGGCAGGAGCGCCGCCTGCTCGTCCTGGAGGCGGGTCAGGTACGCGACGACCGTCTCGTTCCGGTCGAGCCGGGCCCGGACGGGAACGGTGTTGAGGAACATGCCGATGGTCCGGTCGATGCCCGTCAGCTCCGCCGGGCGGCCGGAGACGGTGGTGCCGAAGACGACGTCCTGGCGGCCCGTCAGGCCGGCGAGGAGCAGGCTCCAGACGCCCGAGAGGACGGTGTTGAGCGTCAGGCCGTGGGTCCTCGCGTAGCCGGTGAGGCGGGAAGTCAGGCCGGCGGTCAGCTCGGTGACGTGCTGCTCGGGCAGCAGGGCGGCCCGCTCGCGGGCCTGCGGGGCGATGAGCGTGGGCTCGTCGACGCCCGCCAGGGCCGAGCGCCAGGCGTCTTCGCCGGCGGCGGTGTCCTGGGTGTGGAGCCAGGCGAGGAAGTCGCGGTAGGCCAGGGGCCGCTTCTCGTCCGGTCCCGGCCGCGGCGGGGTGCCGGTGGTCGCCAGGGCGTGGCAGCAGGCCAGGAGCTCCTGGAGGAACAGGCCGGTGGACCAGCCGTCCCACAGCAGCATGTGGTGGGTGACGAGGACGTGCTGGCGGCCGTCGGGGGTGAGGACGGAGGCCAGGCGCACCAGGGGCGGGGCGGCGAGGTCGAAGCGGGTGCGGGCCTCGGCGTCCTGCAGGCGGCGCAGTTCGGCGCCGGCGGCCTCGGGCGTGAGGGCGCGCAGGTCGGTCTCGGTGACGGGGACCTTCGTGGTGGCCGGGATGAACTGGACGGGGCGGTCGAGTCCTTCGTGGAGGAAGCCGGCGCGCAGGTTGGGGTGACGGTCGAGGACGGCGGTGACCGCGGTGCGCAGGGTGTCCGCGGGGACGGGGCGGCGCAGGGTGACGACGTCGCGGGAGGTGTGGACGTCGAGGGCGTCCTCGTCGTAGAGGGCTTCGAAGAGCAGGCCCTGCTGGAGCGGGGAGAGCGGCCAGACCGCGGTGGTTTCGGGGGCGGCGGCGCGGACGGCCGCCAGGTCCTGTTCGGTGGGCGCGGGCAGTTCGGCTGCGGCCACGGGGCCGGTGGTGTCGCCGGCGGGCGCGCGGCCGGCGCGCTCGGCCAGGGCGGCGGGAGTGCGTGCTTCGAAGACGTCGCGCGGGCTGAGGGCGAGGCCCGCGGTGCGTGCGGCGCCGACGAGGCGGATGGAGACGATGCTGTCGCCGCCGAGCCGGAAGAAGTCGTCGTGGACGCCGGCGCCGGGGAGTCCGAGGACCTCGGCGAAGAGGGCGCACAGCGCCGCCTCGGCCGGGGTGGCCGGTTCGCGGCCGGCGGCGGGCGCGGCGGCGTCCGGGAGGTCGTCGGGCAGGGAGGCGCGGTCAAGCTTGCCGTTGACGCCGAGGGGGAGGGCGTCGAGGGTCACGAAGGCGGACGGGACCATGTAGTCGGGCAGGCGGGCCGCGCACGCGGCGCGCAGCGCCTCGGGGTCCGCGGCGGCGCCGGGGGCGGGGACGACGTAGGCGACGACGTGCTGGGCGCCGGCGGGGGTGGTGCGGACCAGGACGGCGGTGTGCCCGACGGCCGGGTGGGCGGCGAGGACGGCCTCGATCTCGCCGAGTTCGATGCGGAACCCGCGGACCTTGACCTGGTCGTCGGTACGGCCGAGGTATTCCACGGCACCGTCCGCGCGGCGGCGCACGAGGTCGCCGGTGCGGTAGATCCGCGTGCCGGCGGGACCGTACGGGTCGGCCACGAAGCGGGAGGCGGTCAGCCCCGGGCGGTTCAGGTAACCGCGGGCCAGCTGGACGCCGGCGAGGTAGAGCTCGCCCGGCACGCCCACGGGTACGGGGCGCAGGGCCGCGTCCAGCACGTGCAGGCGGGTGTTCCACACCGGCCGGCCGATGGGGACGATGTCCGCGCCGGGCTCCGTCCGGTGGTACGTGACGTCGACGGCGGCTTCGGTCGGCCCGTACAGGTTGTGCAGCTCGATGTGCGGCCAGAGCGCGGCGAACCGGTCCACAGCCGCAGCGGGAAGCGCCTCACCGGAGCAGAAGACACGACGGACGCCGCCGAAGCCTGTACGGATCGCCTCGTCCTGCTCAGCCGCCGCGGTGAACGCCGTGAGCATGGACGGCACAAAGTGCGCGGCGGTGATGCCCGAACGCACGGTCAGCTCCGCCAGGTGGTCGGGCTCACGGTGGCCGCCCGGCCGGGCGAGGACCACGGCGGCACCGCTGACCAGCGGCAGGAAGAACTCCCAGACAGACACATCGAAGCTCGCCGGGGTCTTCTGCAAGATCCGGTCCGCCGGCCCGAAGCCGTACGCCTCCCGCATCCAGTCCAGACGGTTGACGACCGCCTCGTGGGTGACGACGACGCCCTTCGGGCGGCCGGTGGAGCCGGAGGTGTAAATGACGTAGGCGGCGTGCTGCGGGCCAGCGGCTGCCGGTACGGGCGGCGCGTCGGCGGCGCGGGGGGCGTCAGCGAGGAGGACGGGCACGTCCGGGAGCCAGGAGAGCCGGTCCCGCTCGGCCTCCACGGTCACCACGCACACGGGTGCGGCGTCGGCGGCCATCCCGGAGAGGCGCTCGGCGGGGTGGTCGAGGTCCAGCGGCAGGTAGGCGGCGCCGGACTTGAGCACGGCCAGCAGGGAGACCATCAGCTCGGCCGAGCGGGGCACGGCCACGGCGACGATCCGGTCCGGGCCGGCACCGGCGGCGGCCAGCTCGCCGGCGAGGGCGTCCGACAGCTCGTCGAGTTGACGGTACGTGAGCTCATGGTTCTCGTAGACCACCGCCGTCGCGTCCGGCGTGGCTGCCAGCCGCTCCGCGAACCGCGTGACGAGCGTGCCACCGGGCACGGCCCGTTCCGTGGCGTTCCACTCGCCCGCCAGCGCCCGGCTCTCGTCCGGGAGCAGCAGGCCGAGGCGGGCCAGCGGGGTCTCGGGTGCCTCGGCGAAGAGGGTGAGGAGGTGCAGGAAGCGGTGGGTGATGCGCTCGGCGGCCGCGCGGTCGAAGACGTCCGTGCGGTAGCCGAGCTCCAGGCGCAGGGTGTCGCCGCCGGGCAGGACGCGCATGGTCAGCGGGTAGTGGGTGGCGTCGCGGGCGCCGAGGCCGGTGACCTGCAGGCCGCCGGTGGCCGCGGCCGCGCCGAGGGTGCCGGAGACGTCGTCGCTGCCGGCGTAGTTCTCCACGACCAGCAGGGTGTCGAAGAGGGGCCCTTCGACGGGGGTCAGGCGCTGGACGGCGCCCAGGCCGAGGTGCTGGTGGTCCATCAGGGCGGCCTGCTCGGCCTGGACGGCCGCGGCGGTGGCGGCGAGCGTCGCGCCGGGTGCCAGGCGGACGCGGACCGGGAGGGTGTTGATGAACAGGCCGACCATGGTGTCGGCGCCGGGCAGGTCCGCGGGGCGGCCCGAGACGGTGGTGCCGCTGACGACGTCGGAGGCGCCGGTGAGGGAGCCCACGAGGACGCCCCACAGCGTGTGCAGGACGTTGCCGAGCGTCAGGCCCCGGGCGCGGGCCGCGGCGGTGAGGGCGGCCGTCAGCTCCGGGCCGGCCTCGGCCTCGGCGTCCGCCGGTTCGGCCGCGGTGCCGAGGGCTGCCCCCGGGGCGACGGGGTGGGCCTCGGTGATGCCGTCGAGGGCGGCGGCCCAGGCGCGCCGTGCGGCGTCGGCGTTCCGGCCCGCGAGCAGTTCGAGGTGGTCGCGGTAGGGGCGGACGGGCGGCAGCACGGCGAGGTCGCCGCGGGAACCGACGAGGGTGAGCAGCTCCCGCACGAGGATCGGCATGGACCAGCCGTCGAGGAGCAGGTGGTGACAGGTGACGACGAGCCGGGCGGTGTCCGGGCCGAGACGCAGCAGGGTCAGCCGCAGGAGCGGCGGTTCGGCGAGGTCGAAGCGGTGGTGCCAGTCCTCGTCCATGGCGGCACGGACGGCCTCGTCGCGGGCCGCCGGGTCGGCGGCGAGCGATGTGAGGTCGAGTTCGCGCAGGGGGGTGCCGACCTGGCGCTGCACGAACTGGACGGGGTCCTCGCCGTCGTCGTACCAGAAGCCGGCGCGCAGGTTGGCGTGCCGGCGCAGCAGGGCGTCGGCCGCGGCGGCGAGGTCGGCCGTGGCGAGGGGGCCGGTGAGGTCGAGGTGGGACTGGACGACGTAGACGTCGCGGGAGCCGTCGTCGTAGACGGCGTGGAAGAGCAGGCCCTCCTGGAGGGAGGACAGGGGGTAGACGTCCTCGAGCGCGGATCCGGCGCCGGGGTCGTCTGCCGGGGTCAGGTCGGTTACGTCAGTCATGGTGGCGCTCTCGGCTCTCGGTCGAGGAGTGATGGGCGGGGAGGCGGGTGGGCCGGTGCCTCGTCGGCGGCCGGTCCTGGGGAGGGCCGTGGTGGCCGGAGCGGCCGCGGGCCGGACTGTCGTTGGCGGCGCGGCCCTCGGCCGGGCGGTCGTCGGCCGGGCACCGTCAGCCAGGCAGTCCTGAGCACGACCGTCGTAGACGGCATGGCCCTGGGCCGGGCAGTCGTGAACCGGTGCCTGGCCGGCCGGGCCGTCCTGGGCACGGCCGTCGCGGCCTGGACGCCCCAGGACCGGACCGTCGCAGGCGGCGCGGCCCCCGGCCGGGCGGTCGTCGGCCGGATGGTCGTCGGCCGAGCGGTCACGGACCAGGCCCTCTTGGTCCGGACCGCCGCCGGCCAGGTCGTGGGCAGTCACCGCCGCCTCCGCAGACGGGATTCCAGGCGGTCGATGCGGGCCTGGTCGAGGGAGACGAGGCGTACGTCCGAGGGCGTGATGCCGCCCGCGTCGGGCGCGGCCGCGTGCCGGGCGAGCGCGTCGAGGGCGTCGAACCAGCGCGTGGCCAGGGCGGCGACCTGCTCCTCGGTGAACAGGGCCTGCGGCCAGCTCCATTCGACGGCCAGCTCGGGCCGCCCGGCCGCGCCGGAGCGGACGACGGCGTCGATCTCCAGCGGGTACGGGACGGGCATGGCGGCGTCGGGGGCGGCGCCCTCGGCAACCGCGGCCCGTTCCGCGTCCGGGGCGAGGGCCCAGGCGCGGGACCCGGCCGCGGCGCCGTGGTCGGTGCGGCCGCGGTAGTTGAACAGCAGCTGCGAGCCGGGGAGGGCGGCCAGGGCGGGCGCCGTCTGCGCGTTGAGGTGGCGCAGGAGCCCGTACCCGAGGCCGCGGTCGGGGGCGGCCCGTAGCTGTTCCTTGACCTGCTTGAGGGCGGCCCCGGCCTCCCGGCCGCCGGCCAGGGCGTCGGCGAGGTCCACGCCGCTGACGTCCAGGCGGACGGGGTGGACGGTGGTGAACCAGCCGACGGTGCGCGACAGGTCCGGCGCGAGGCCGCCCGTGTCGCTGCCGCCGCGCCCGTGGCCCTCCAGGTCGATCTGCAGGGCGCCGGTGTGCGCGGCGGGCAGGGCGGGGTCGGCGGTGCTGCGGACGTCGGCGGCGGCCAGGGCCAGCCCGGCCAGCAGGACGTCGTCGACGCCGGCGGAGTAGGCCTGCGGCACGGCGGACAGCAGGGGCTCGGTGCGGTCGGCGGGCAGGGTCATCCGCAGGGTGCGCAGGGTCGCCGTGGAATCGCGGCGCGGGTCGGCGGCGGTGCGGGAGAGCGGGGCCTGCGGCCCGGCGAGCGCGGTGCGCCAGTAGGCGGCTTCGGCGGTACGGGCACGGGTGTGGGCGTGCTGCAGCAGCTGCGATGCCCAGGCGCGCAGCCCGGTCATCTCGGGTTCGAGGGCGGGTGCGCGGCCCGCGGCGCGGGCGGCGTAGGCGTCGGCGAGCTCCGGGACGAGGATGCGCCAGGAGACGCCGTCGACGGCCAGGTGATGGACGGTGAGCAGCAGCCTTCCGCCGGCGCCGGGGCCCGCGTCGCACCACAGGGCGCGCAGGACGATGCCGCGGTCCGGGGCGAGGGCGGCGGCGGAGGCGTCGGCCTCCTTGGTGAGCAGGTCGTGCAGGGCGGTCGCGTCCAGGCCGGTGATGTCGGCGCGGCGCAGGGTCGCCGGGTCGGTGACGGCGGGCGCCTCGGCGGAGGGCAGGATCTCCTGGGTCCACAGGCCGCCGGTCCGGTCCAGGCGGAGCCGCAGGGCGGGGTGGTTGCGGGCGAGGTCGGCGAGGGCCTCCCGGAGCGGCTCGGGCCGCAGTCCGGCGGGGACGGTGAGGAGGACCGACTGGTTGAACCGGTCGACGGGGCCGCCGCGTTCGCGCAGCCAGTGCACGACGGGCAGCGGCGGCAGCTCGCCGTCCTCGACGGCCGCGGGAGCCGCCGGGGCCTCGGCGGGTTCCTGGTCTTCTCGGCGGCCCGCGGCGGCCAGGGCGGCCGGTGTGGGGTGCTGGAAGACGTCCTTGGCGGCGATGGTGAAGCCGGCCTTGCGGGCGGTGCTGACGAGCTGGATGGAGACAATGCTGTCGCCGCCGAGGGCGAAGAAGTTGTCGTCCTCGCCGACGTCCGGGAGGCCGAGGATCTCGGCGAACACCGCGGCCATGGCCGCGGCCGGGCTGTCCCGGCGGTCCGGGGCGGGTGCGGCGGGGCGGGCGGCGGCGCGGGCCGGTTCGGGGAGCGCCTTGCGGTCGAGCTTGCCGTTGACGCTCAGCGGCAGCGCGTCCAGCAGGGTGACGGCGGCGGGCACCATGTGCCCGGGCAGCCGCCCGGCCAGGGCCTCGCGCAGCTCCTGCGGGCCGGGGGCGGCGCCCGGGGCGGGGACGGCGTAGGCGACGAGCTGCGGGACACCGCCGGGCACGAGCGGGCGGGCGGTGACGGCGGCCTGAGCCACGCCGGGCAGGGCGGTCAGCACGGCCTCGATCTCGCCGAGTTCGATGCGGAACCCGCGGACCTTGACCTGGTCGTCGGTGCGGCCGAGGTATTCCACGGCACCGTCCGCGCGGCGGCGCACGAGGTCACCGGTGCGGTACATGCGCGCACCACTGCCGGAGAACGGATCGGCCACGAAGCGGGAGGCGGTCAGCCCCGGGCGATTCAGGTAACCGCGGGCCAGCTGAACACCGGCGAGGTAGAGCTCGCCCGGCACGCCCACGGGTACGGGGCGCAGGGCCGCGTCCAGCACGTGCAGGCGGGTGTTCCACACCGGTCGGCCGATGGGGACGATGTCCGCGCCGGGCTCCGTCCGGTGGTACGTGACGTCGACGGCGGCTTCGGTCGGCCCGTAGAGGTTGTGCAGCTCGATGTGCGGCCAGAGCGCGGCGAACCGGTCCACAGCCGCGGCGGGAAGCGCCTCGCCGGAGCAGAAGACACGACGGACACCGGCGAAACCCGTACGGATAGCCTCGTCCTCCTCGGCAGCCGCCGAGAACGCGGTCAACATCGACGGCACGAAATGCGCGGTCGTAATGCCCGAGCGAGCGGCCAGATCCGCGAGATGGTCCGGCTCACGGTGACCACCCGGCCGAGCCAGCACCACAGCCGCGCCACTGACCAACGGCAGGAAGAACTCCCACACCGAGACATCGAAACTCGCCGGAGTCTTCTGCAGGATCCGATCGCCCGCGTCGATGCCGTACGTCTCCCGCATCCAGTCCAGACGGTTGACGACCGCCTCATGCGTGACCACCACGCCCTTCGGACGGCCCGTGGAACCCGAGGTGTAGATGACGTACGCGGCGTGGCCGGATCCGGCTGCGGGCAGCGGGGCAGCGGCGGCCAGGGCACCCTGCTGCCCGCCGGATTCGCCCACGAAGCACGTGGCGCTGTCGGACCCGGCTGCAGGCAGCGGCGCGGTGCCCTGCCGGGCGCCCTGCGCACCGGGGTCCCCGGCCGCGAACGCGTCGCTGTCAGCTCCGGCCGCAGGCAGCGGAGCAGGGGCCTGCGAGGCGGGATCCGCCACCTCGTTCACGAGGACCACCGGGACTCCACCCGTCGCCGGGAGGCGTCCCGCCTCGGCCGTGACCGTGACCACGCACACCGGCGCCGCGTCCTCGATCATGTACGCGAGCCGCTCGGCCGGGTAGTCGAGATCCAGCGGCAGGTAAGCCGCGCCGGACTTCAGCACGGCCAGCAGGGACACCATCAGCTCGGCCGAGCGCGGCACGGCGACGGCCACGACGCGGTCCGGTCCCGCGCCGGCGGCGGCCAGCGTGCGCGCCAGGCGCCCGGCGAGGGCGTCGAGTTCGCGGTAGGTGAGGGCACGGCCCTCATAGACGACGGCGGTGGCCTCGGGCGCGGCGGCCAGGCGGTCGGCGAAGCGGGTGACGAGCGTGCCGGCCGGCACCGCGCGCCCGGTGGCGTTCCACTCCCCCGCCAAGGCCCGGCTCTCGCCCGGGCTCATCACCTCGATGCGGTCCACGGGCCGGCCGGGTGCGGCGAGGGCCTGGCCGAGGACGTGCAGGAGGCGGTCGCCGAGCAGGCCAGCGGTCTCGCGGTCGTACAGGTCCTGGGCGTGAATGACCGTCAGGTCGGTGTGCGTGCCGTCGGCGGACTCCACGAAGGTGAAGGCGAGGTCGAAGCGGGCGGCGTGCAGCGGGTCGGGCAGGAGCCCGGTGCGGGCTCCGAGGAGGCGGTCCAGGCCTGCGGCCTCCTTGCGGTGCTGGACCATGACCTGGAACAGGGGGTGGCGGCCGAGCGAGCGCTCGGGGCTCACGATCTCGACCAGGCGGTCGAATGGCAGGTCCTGGTGGGCGAGCGCGCCGAGCACGGTCTCCCGGGCCCGCTCCACCAGCCGGTCGAAGGTGAGCGCGGCGCCGCCCTCGGGAGCGCGCAGGTCATGGCGCACGACCAGGGTGTTGACGAAGAAGCCGACGACGTTCTCGACGGCCTCGTCGGAGCGGCCGGCGACCGGCGTGCCGAGGGCCACGTCGTCCGTGGCGGCGAGGGCGCCGAGCAGGAGGGCACTGGCCGCCTGGGTGATCATGAAGGGGGTGGCGCCGGTGCGGTGCGCGTAGCCGCGCAGGGCCTCGTGCAGGGTGCCGGGCAGGCGCAGGCGGACGGCGCCGCCGCGGCCGCTCGGCTCGGCCGGGCGGGGCCGGTCGGCGGGCAGGCGCAGCTCGTCGGGCAGGCCGGCGAGGCGCTCGGTCCAGTACGCGGTGAGGCGGTCGCCGCCGGCGGGGTCGGCGAGCATGTGGCGCTGCCAGAGGGTGTGGTCGGCGAACTGCAGGGGCAGCGGGGCCCATGCGGGCGCCTCGCCGCGGCGGCGGGCCGCGTAGGCGGTGTCGAGATCGCGCAGCAGTACGCCTTCGGACCATTCGTCGCCGGCGATGTGGTGGAGGGCGACGCACAGGACGTGGGTGCCGGAGCCGCTGCTCAGGAGCGTGGCGCGGACGGGCGGTTCGGCGGCGAGGTCGAAGGCGTACGCGCCGGCCCCGGCGACGGCGTCGTCCAGCTGCTCCGGCGTCACATCCCTTACGGAGAAGGGGACATGGACGTCTTCGGGGGCGAGGATCTTCTGGTACGGGCGGCCGTCGGTGTCGGGGAAGACCGTGCGTAGGGCCTCGTGGCGGGCGACGACGTCGGCGAAGGCCGAGCGGAGGGCCTCGGTGTCGAGGGTGCCGTCGATGCGCAGCGAGCAGGGGATGGTGTAGGCGATGGAGGGGCCTTCGAGCTGGTGGAGGAACCACAGCCGGGCCTGGGCGGGCGACAGCGGCAGCTCCTGCGGGGACTGCGGGCGCGGGCGGGCGGCGGGGCCGGAGCGGCCGGGGCCGGTGTCCTGCAGCCGTCGTGCGAGGGCGGCCGGGGTGCGGGCCTCGAACAGGTCGCGGACCGTGACGTCGGCCTGCAGGGCGGTGCGGATGCGGCCGGCGAGGCGGGTGGCGAGCAGGGAGTGGCCGCCGAGAGCGAAGAAGTCGTCGTCGGCGCCGACGGCCGGCAGGCCGAGGACGCCGGCGAAGGCGCCGCACACCAGGGCCTCGCGCTCGTCGCGCGGGGCGCGTCCGCCGGTGCCGGCGAAGTCGGCGGCGCCGGGCTCGGGGAGGGCCTGCCGGTCGAGCTTGCCGTTGACGTTGAGGGGCAGGGCGGCGAGGACGACGACGGCGGACGGGACCATGTACTCGGGCAGGTGCGCGGCGAGCGCGGCCCGCAGCGCGGCGGGGTCGGCGACGGCGCCGGGCGCGGGGACGACGTAGGCGACGAGGCGCTTGACGCCCGTGTCGGTCGCGCCGGCCAGGACGGCGGCGGCGGAGACGGTCTCCAGGGCGGTGAGGGCCGCCTCGACCTCGCCGGCCTCGACGCGGAAGCCGCGGATCTTGACCTGGTCGTCGTCGCGGCCGAGGTAGTCCAGGGTGCCGTCGGCGCGCCACCGGACGACGTCGCCGGTGCGGTACATGCGCTCGCCGCTGCCGGAGAACGGGTCGGCGACGAAGCGGGAGGCGGTCAGCGCGGGCCGGTTGCCGTAGCCGCGGGCCAGGCCGGGGCCGGCGATGTACAGTTCGCCGGGCACGCCGGCGGGTACGGGCCGCAGGCGGGCGTCGAGGACGTGGACGCGGGTGTTGGCGATGGGCCGGCCCACGGACGGGGAGGGGCTGTCGTCGAGGGCCGCGCCGAGGGTGTCGACGGTGTACTCGGTGGGGCCGTAGAAGTTGTGGCCGATGACGCCTTCGGTCTCGCGGATCCGCGTCCAGAGGGCGTCGTCGACGGCTTCGCCGCCGAGGAGGAAGAGGATGGGGCGGTGGCCGTCGCCGCTGTCGTCCAGCAGGCCGCATTCGACGAGTTGCCGGCCGAAGGACGGGGTGACGTCGAGGGTGTCGATGCGGTCGGCGCGCAGCCGGGCGGCCAGGGCCTGCGGGTCGCGGCGCAGCTCCTCGTCGTAGACGTGGAGTTCGTGGCCGCAGATGAGCCACAGGAGCTGTTCCCAGGAGGAGTCGAAGGAGAACGAGGCGGTGTGCGCGGCGCGCAGGCGGCGGCCGCCGGCGGCCTCGACGGCGCGGGCGAAGACGGTGGAGCGGTGGTGGTCGAGCATGTTGACCAGGCCGCGGTGGGGCACCTGGACGCCCTTGGGGCGGCCGGTGGAGCCGGAGGTGAAGATGACGTAGGCGAGGTCGCCGGGGGCGGGCCGCGCCGGCGTGACGTCCGCCGTGTCGTCCGCGGCGTCCTCCGCGTACAGCGTCGTGAGGCCGTCGCCGGTCAGGGCCGGCAGGAGCCCGGCGGCCGGACGGGTCGTCAGGACGGCGAGGGGGGCGGCGTCCTCCAGCATGAGGGCGACGCGCTCGGCGGGGTGGTCGAGGTCCACGGGCAGGTAGGCGGCGCCTGCCTTCAGGGTGCCGAGGACGGCGGCGACGAGGTCGGCCGAGCGGGGCAGGGCCAGGGCCACGACCGTGTCCGGGCCCGCGCCGAGGGCGGCGAGGCGGCGTGCGAACACGTCGGCGCGGGCGTCGAGTTCGGCGTAGCTCCAGCGCGTGGCGCCGCAGACGACGGCGGTGTCGCCGGGGGTCGCGGCCGCCCGGGCTTCGAAGGCGTCGACAACGGTGCCTTCGGGCACGTCGCGTGCGGTGGCGTTCCAGGTGTGCAGGAGGGTGCGGCGCTCGGCCGGGTCCAGGATGTCGAGGGAGCCGATGCCGGCCTCGGGGCGGGCGGCCATGGCGGCGAGCAGGCGCAGCAGGCGGTGGCCGAGGTCGGCGGCCCGGTCGGCGGTGAAGGTGTCCGGGCGGTACTCGACGGTGATGCGCGGCGCGTCGCCGGGGAGGGTGAGGACGGTCAGCGGGTAGTGGGTGGCGCCGCGGTTGCCGATGCCGGTGACGCGCAGGCGGCCGGGGCGGCCCGCGGGGTCGGGGGCGGTGAGCTCGTCGGGGTCGACGGGGTAGTTCTCGAAGACGAGGAGGGTGTCGAAGAGCGTGCCGAGCCCGGCCCGGGCCTGGATGCCGGCGAGGCCCGCGTACTGGTGGTCGAGGAGCCGCGCCTGCTGTTCCTGGAGGCGGGCCAGTGCGGCGGCTACGGTCTCGTCCTCGTCCAGGGTGAAGCGGACGGGGACGGTGTTGCTGAACAGGCCGACGATCGACTCGACGCCGGGCACGTCGGCGGGGCGGCCGGAGACGGTTGCGCCGAAGACGACGTCCGTGCGGCCGGTGAGGCGGCTCAGCAGGACGGCCCAGGCGCCCTGCACGAGGGTGTTGAGGGTCAGGCCGTGGCTGCGGGCGAGCCCGGTGAGGGCGGTGACGGTGTCCGCGGGCAGCGGCAGGTCCACCTCGCCGGCGCGGGCGCCCGTCCCGGCCGTGGCCTCGTGGGCCAGGGTCCCGGCGAGCAGGGTGGGCGCCGTCAGGCCGTCCAGGGCTCCGGCCCAGGCGGCGGCGTGCGCCGTCTCGTCCTGGCGGGCCAGCCAGGCGAGGTGGTCGGCGTACGAGGCGGCGGGCGGCAGGGCGGAGGCGTCGCCGCCGGCCGCGTACGCGCTGATGATCTCGCGCAGCACGACGGGCGTGGACCAGCCGTCCATCACGATGTGATGGCGGGTCAGGACGAGGCGGTGCCGCTCGTCGCCCAGGCGCAGCAGGGCGCAGCGCAGGAGGGGCGGCCGGGTGAGGTCGAAGGGCGCGGTGGCCTCGGCAGTCTCGGCGGCGTCGACGGCCGCGTCGAGGGCGTCGGCCGGGGTGCCGGTGAGGTCGTGCACGGTCCAGGGGACGCCGGCCCGGCCGGCGATCGTCTGCAGGGGGCGGTCGGCGCTCGTGTGGTCGAAGCCGGCGCGCAGGGCGGGGTGGCGGGCCACGACGGCGTCGACGGCGCGGCGCAGGGCGGCCTCGTCGAGCGGGCCGGTGAGGTCCAGGCCGGTGACGGAGGTGTACAGGTCGTCGGCGGCGGTCTCGTAGAGGGAGTGGAAGAGGAGCCCGTCCTGGAGCGGGGAGAGCGGCAGGGCGTCCTCAGTGCCGGGGCGCGCGGCCTGGAGGCGGTCGAGGGCGTCCTGGCCGAGGCCGGCGAGCGGCACGTCGGAAGGGGTGAGCCCGCCGGCGCCGGGGCGCGCGGCGTGGGCGGTCAGGTTGTCGAGGGCGCGGAACCAGCGGTCCGCGACGTCGCGCACGGCGTCTTCGGTGAGGACGCCCTCCGGCCAGGTCAGGACGGCGGTGAGCTCGGGGCCCGCGGGCCGGTCGTGGACGAACGCGCCGATCTCCAGGGCGTGGAGGGCGGGCATGGCGGGGTCCGCGGTCGCCGCGATGGCGTCACCGGCGGCGCTCCAGAGGCTGTCGTCGGACGTGAACCGGCCGAGATAGTTGAAGAGCAGCTGCGGGGCGGGGGCGCCCGCGAGCCCGGCGCGCGCCTCGGGGTCGAGGTGGCGCAGCAGGCCGTAGCCGGTGCCGTCGTCGGGCAGCGACCGCAGCTGCTCCTTGACGCGGGCGAGGGCCCGGACCGGATCCTCGCCGATGCCGTCGAGGTCCAGGCGTACGGGGAACTCGCTGGTGAGCCAGCCGACGGTGCGGGCGGTGTCGGCGCCGGGCACCAGGTGGTCCTGGCGGCCGTGGCCCTCCATGCGGATCAGCAGGTCGCGCCGGCGGCCCGCGAAGGCGAGGGCGAGCCCGGTGAGCAGCACGTGGTCGACGCCCGCGCGCCGGGTGGCGGGCACGCGGTCGAGGAGCGGCGCGGTGCGCTCGGCGGGCAGGGTGAGGCGGAGGGTGCGGCTCGTGGCGGCGGTGTCCCGGGCCGGGTCGACGGCCCGCTCCCCGAGCAGGGGCCCCGCCCCCGGGGCGAGGATCTCCCGCCAGAGCGGCAGCTGGGCGCGGACGGCGTCGCTGGTGGCGGCGGCGTTCAGACCGCGGGCCCAGCGGCGCAGCGGGGTGCCGGCGGGGGCGAGCTCGCGGCCTTCGTAGGCGGCGCGCAGGTCGGGCAGCAGGATGCGCCACGAGACGCCGTCGACGGCGAGGTGGTGCACGGCGAGCACGAGCCGCCCGGGGGTGCCGGGGCCCAGGTCGCACCAGGTGGCGGCGAGGACGGCCCCGGCGGCGGGGTCGAGCCGGCCGGCGGCGGCGCGGCGCTCGCGGTCGACGGCGGCGTCGATGCCGCCGACGGCCGTACGGGTGAGGTCGGCGCGGTGGAGGGTGACGGCGGGGCGGGCGCCGGCGGGGAGGATCTCGGTGGCCCAGTCGCCGGCGCCGGGGGCGCCGCCGAAGCCGCGGGAACCCGTGCCGGGGGCGACGGGCTGGAACCCGTCGGCAGCGTCGTACTCACGACCGGCTGCCGCGGGGAGGCCCGCGGCGGGCGCGCCGACAAGGCCGGCGCGGCGCGTGGCGTCACCGGGGGCGCGGTCGAAGCCGCCGTAGCCGCCGGAGTCGGTGCGATCGGCAGCGAATGGGGCAGGCTGCGGCACGGAGGCAGCGGGGAAGATCTCGGCGGCCCAGTCCCCGGCGTCCGAGGCGCCGTCGAAGCCGCCGTAGCCACCGGAGCCGGTGCGGTCGGCAGCGAACGGGGCGGGCTGCGGGTCGGCGACGGCCCGGCCACGGCGGCCCCCGGAGGAGCCGGCATGCGCGCGATCAGCACCGGGCGGCGCCCAGGTGAGGTCACCGCGTGCGGCGGATTCCGGCCCGGCGGCAACTCCGTCACGGATGCCGCCGAAGGGGCCTGTGCCGGGGTGGGCGGCAGCGGACGGCTCCGGCGCCGGACCGCGGAGTGCGGCGGCATCGCCCGCGGAGGCGGGCTCCGTACCGGCACCGGACCGGCCGTCGGTCGACGCCGGACCGCCGCCGACGGTGGCCGGTGCGCCCGGGCCACGGGTATCGCGGGCCTCCTGCGCCCCTTCGGTGCCCTGGGCGCCGCCCGGTATCAGCCGCAGCCGGAGCGCGTCATGATGCCGTGTCAGGGCGGCGAGGGCCGCCGCGAGGCGGTCCGGGTCGAGGTCGGCCGGGACCGTGACGGCCGTGGTCTGGGCGAAGCCGCGGATCGGGCCGCCGCGTTCGCGGAGCCACTCCGTGATGGGCGTGGGCGGCAGCATGCCCTCCGCGTCCTCGCGGAGGTCGGCGGCGGCACCGCCACCGAGGCGTTCGGCGACCGCCGCCACCGCGGCGATCGTCTTGCGCTCGAAGACCACGCGGGGCGTGATGCCCCAGCCGGCCTGGCGGGCGCGGCTGCCGAGCTGGATGGCGGAGATGCTGTCGCCGCCGAGGGAGAAGAAGTTGTCGTCGGGGCCGGCGGCGTCCAGGCCGAGGATGTCGGCGACGAGCGCGGCGAGCACCCGCTCGGCCTCCGTGCGCGGCGCCCGCGAGGCCGTGGCGGCCGCGGGGGCGGGCTCGGGCAGGGCCTTGCGGTCGAGCTTGCCGTTGAGGCTCAGCGGCAGGGCGTCCAGGAGGACGACCACGGGCGGGACCATGTGCTCGGGCAGCGTCGCGGCCAGCCCGGTGCGCAGCTCCTCGGCGTCGGGGGCGGCGCCCGCGGCGGGAACGGCGTAGCCGACGAGGCGGCGCGGCCCGCCGGGCGTGGTCTCGCGGGCGGTGACGGCGGCCTGGGCGACGCCGGGCAGGGCCTCCAGCGCGGCCTCGATCTCGCCGAGTTCGATGCGGAAGCCCCGCACCTTGACCTGGTCGTCGGTGCGGCCCAGGTATTCGACGACGCCGCCGGGGGCCCACCGGACGAGGTCGCCGGTGCGGTACATGCGCGCGCCGTCGCCGTCGTGGGGGCTGGCGACGAAGCGGGAGGCGGTCAGGCCGGGGCGGCCGAGGTAGCCGCGGGCGAGCTGGTCACCGGCCAGGTACAGCTCGCCCGGCACGCCCACCGGCACGGGCCGCAGCGCCGCGTCCAGCACGTACAGGCGCGTGTTCCACACCGGCCGCCCGATCGGTACGACGCCGGAGCCGGCCTCGGTCCGGTGGTACGTGACGTCGACGGCGGCCTCGGTCGGCCCGTACAGGTTGTGCAGGGGCACGGCCGGCAGCGCCGCGTACCAGCGGTCGACGACATCGCCGGGCAGGGCCTCGCCGGAACAGAAGACCCGCCGCAGCCCGGCGCAGGCCTCGGCGACCGTGGGCTCCTCCAGGAAGGCGCGGAGCATGGACGGCACGAAGTGGAGGGTGGTGACGCGCTGTTCGGCGACGAGGCGGGCCAGGTAGGCGGCGTCTTTGTGGCCTTCGGGGCGGGCGAGGACGACGGTGGCGCCCTCGCACAGCGCCCAGAAGAACTCCCAGACGGAGACGTCGAAGCTGGCGGGCGTCTTCTGCAGGACGCGGTCGTCCGGGCGCAGCCGGTGGGCGTGCTGCATCCAGGCGAGGCGGTTGACGATGGCGCGGTGGGTGACGACGACGCCCTTGGGGCGGCCGGTGGAGCCGGAGGTGAAGATGACGTAGGCGGGGTCGTCGGGGGCGGGGGCGGTGGCCTCGGCGCCGGCGACGTCACCGCTCGCGTCGTCCAGCAGGAGCGCCGCGTCCCGGGCGGCCTGCGGCAGGCTGCCGAGCACGGCGGGCACGGTGACGACCCGCACCGGGGCCGCGTCCTCGACCATGGTGGCGAGCCGCTCGGCCGGGTAGCCGGTGTCCAGCGGCAGGTAGGCGGAGCCGGACTTGAGGACGCCGAGGAGGGCGACCATGAGCCCGGCGGAGCGCGGCACGGCGACGGCGACGACGGTGTCCCGGCCCGCGCCGGCGGCGGTGAGCCTACGGGCCAGCGCGCCGGCCCGCGCGTCGAGTTCGCGGTAGGTGAGGTGCTCGTCCTCGAAGACGACGGCGGTGGCATCGGGCGTGGCCGCGGCCCGTTCGGCGATGAGGCCGGGCAGGGTGGCGGGGGCGACGTCGCGGCCGGTGGCGTTCCAGGTGCGCAGGACGTCCTCGCGCTCGCCGTCGGCGAGGAGCTGCGCCTGGCCGAGGGTGAGCTCCGGGTCGGCGGCGAGCCGGCCCATGAGGTCGGTGCACCGCTCGGCGTGCGCGGCGAGCGCGGCGGCGTCGTACAGGGCGGGGTTGGCGTCGAATTCGAGGTGGAGGACGTCGTCGGGGCTCTTGCTGACCGACACGGACAGGTCCTCGACGGGCCCGGAGGCGAGGTTGACGGTGTGCCCGGGGACGCCGGCGAAGTCGAGGTCGAGGTCGAAGGGCTTGAGGTTGAGCATCGGCCCGTGGAGCCGGTCGTCGCTGCCGACGAGGCCGAGGTCGCGCCGGATGTCCTCGCCGCGGTAGTGCTGGTGGCGGCGGGCGTCCTTGAGCTCGCCCGCGGCACGCCGGATCAGGTCCGGGAAGGTGTCCGTGCCCTGGACGGAGAGGCGGACGGGCAGCACGTTGACGGCCATGCCGGGGACGCGCATGGTGCCGGGCGCGCTGCGGGCCATGAAGTGCATGCCGAGGACGGCGTCGGTGGTGCCGGTCATGCGGTGCAGGTAGCCGGCCACGGCGGCGGTGGCGGCCTCGGCCCAGGTGCCGCGGACGGCGGACGCGCAGGCCAGGACGGCGGCGGAGCGCTCGGCGCCGAGGCTCGTGCGGTAGCGCAGGGAGGTCCGGGAGGCCTGCGCGGTCTGCTCGGTCAGGCCGGTGCCGCGGGGGCGGCCGGTGTGCCGTTCGGTCCAGTAGGCGCGGTCCGTGCCGGGCTTGCCGGAGGCGAGGTACGCGGCGTCGGCGTCGGCCAGCCGGGCCGCGGGCTCGAACGGCGAGGCGGGCACGTCCTCGCCGCGGACGAGGGCGGTGTAGACGGCGGCGACGCGGCGGGTGAAGAGGGCGACGCTGTAGCCGTCGACGACGAGGTGGTGGAAGTACTGGAACCACAGGTGGTGGCCGGGGGCAACGGTGACCAGCAGGGAGCCGGTCAGGGCCGGGGCCGCGCCGGAGCCTTCGGTGGGCTCCAGGCGCGGCGGGCAGGCGAGCTGGTCGCGGACGAGGGCGACGGCCGCGTCGACCGGCGACGCGGCTCCGGTGGTGTCGAGGCGGGGCAGGTGCCAGGCCGCGGCGTCGAAGGGGACCGGGCGGAGCACGGTGCGGCCGTCGTGCCCGGCGAGCCGGACGTGCAGGCCGTCGGCCTCGGCGAGGGTGCGCCGCAGGGCTTCCTCCAGGGCGTCGGCGTCCACCGCGCCCCGGAGTTCCACGTACTGGCCGACGTTGTAACTGGGGTTGCCGGGGTCGATCCGCTGCGCCGCCAGCACTCCCTCCTGGGCTCGCGTGAGCTCCAGGATCCGTCCTGCGTCGCTGGTCACCTCTGACATGCCGGGCCTTCCGGGTCGTTCGTGGTACGGGGAGGGAGTGCGGTGGGAGTGGCTGCGGACGGCCGGGCTACAGGCCCTTGAGGATCTTCTCGATCTGGCCGAGGACGTCGAGGGACGTGCCGTAGCGGTCGGTGGTGGCGTAGGTGACCGGCAGGACGTGGTTGTCCTTGGATGCCTTCAGCAGCTTCCAGGAGGGCTTGTCCTGGAGCTCCTTGACCTCCTTGGGCACCTCACCGGTGGCGAACATGCGCGGCACGAGGATCACGTCGGCGTCCGACAGGACATCGGTCTTCTCCTGGGAGTACGTCACCTCGTGCTCCTTGCCGTCGTCGGACGCCTTGGCGAACTTGGCGCCGGCATCGGCGAGGACGCGGCCCACCCACGACGTGCGGGTGTCGACGATGAACTCGCCGTTGCCGTAGGAGGAGGCGACGGCCCAGTTCACGTTCTTGAGCTTGTCCTTGTACGTGTTCTTGATCTGGTCGGCCTTCTGCCGGTAGTCGGTCTTCAGCTTGGTGAAGACGTCCTCCTTGCCGACGGCCCGGGCGATCTTCTCCTGTGCGTTGAGCAGGTCGACGGGGGTCTTGATGCCGAAGTAGAGCGTGGGCGCGATGCCTTCGAGCTTCTTGACGTTCCAGTCGAAGGCGGCGGCGCCCTCGACGACGATCAGGTCGGGCTTGAGGGAGGCGACCTTCTCGATGTTGGTCTCGATGCCCGAGCCGATCGAGGTGATCTTCTTGGCCCGCTCGGTCTGCGAGGGCAGCAGCTCCATGGGGTTGTTCTCGTCGATGGCGCTGGTGCCGACGGGCTCGACGCCGAGGTCGAGGAGCGCGCCCGTGGCGTAGGAGATGCTGACGATGCGCTTGGCGCCGGCGGGCACGGTGACCTTGCCGTTGCTCGCCTCGATCACCCGGCCCCCGGCGCCCTTGCCGCCCGCGGCCTCGGAGCCGCCCGAGCCGTTCCCGCCGCACGCGGTCAGGGTCAGCAGTGCGGTGGCGCCGGCGAGTGCGGCGGCGGTACGGCCGCGGGCGGCACGGGTGTTCATGGCTCTCCTCGGGGGTGGTGCGGTGGGTGAAGGGGGCGGGTGGGTGTGGTTCAGGCGGCGGTCAGGTGCGCGTGCCAGCCGCGGATGGTGGGGGTCGCCTCGATGAGTTCGGCGAACTCGACGCGGTTGCCGGCGGCGCGCCACCGCTCGACGAGGGTCATGACGCGGATGGAGTCGAGGCCGAGGTCCTGCAGGTTCTCGTCGACGGACACGTCGGCGGGCTCCTCGCCGAGCACGGCGGCGACGTCGAGACGAACGGAGTCGAGGGAGAGGGACGGGGAGGGCATGGGGATCCCTTCGGGAGAGACAGGAAGACAGGAAGAGGGACGGCGGGCGTACGGGCGGCTTCGCGGAGGGGGTACGGGTCGGGCAGGGCCTAGGGCGGTCGGGGTGGCGCGAGCCGGTTCAGCGCGGATGGGCGGGGCGGTCGTGGCGGCGGCCGTGGTCGGCGCCCGGAGCTCCGGGCCGACCCCGGGCGCAGGCGGGCGGGCAGGTGCTTCGGCGCCGCCCCGGCGGTCCCTCCGTCGCAGCGGCGCGCGACCACGACGGCGGATCCCGGCGGTTTCCGACCCGCACTGGCCTGTCCGGCACCGCCGGTCCGCGCCGCACAGGCTGATCACCGTTGCGGCGGAGGCGGATGCCGCGGCCGGGCCGCCCGGATCGGCGGGGCCGGATGGGGGACGGCCCCGCCATGCCGGGCCGCCCCCCCACGAGCCGCTCCGGTCCCGCGCCTCAGCCGACTTGGACTGCCAATTCGTCGGCGGACGCCCCGGCCGCCCGGGAACCCTCGTCCGCCGGGACACCGGCACCGCCGTCCGCCAGGACCCCCGCACCGCCGTCCGCGAGGACGTCCCGCTCGGTGCGGCCCAGGACCAGCGAGTCGCAGATCTGCCCCGAGCGGACCGCGAGCGTGGACAGCAGGGTCGAGGTGATGCCGTGCGTGTGCTCGGTGCCGCCGCCCTGGAGGTAGATGCCGGCGCGGACGCGCCCGGTGGTCAGGACGCGGTGGTCGCGGTCGATGCGGAGCCGCCCTTGACCGTCCGTCAGGCATTCTCCGGCGAGGTCGCCGAGGAGTTCGCCCGGGTCGGCGGGCCGGTAGCCGGTGGCGAGGACGACGGCGTCGCAGTCGAGGGTGAGGTCCTCGCCCGTGGCGAGGGAGCGGATCACGGCCCGGGCCCCACCAGGGATGTCCTCGACGGCGGTGAGCCGGCTGGTGTTGAGGATGCGCAGCCGCTCGCGGCCCTGGACCTTCTCCTGGTACGCGGTGCGGTAGAGCTGTTCGATCAGTTCTCCGTCGACCACGGAGTAGTTGGTGTTGGCGTGGTAGCCGAGGAGGGCCTGCTTGACGTCCTCGGGCGCGTCGTAGAAGTGGTCGACGGCGGCGGGGTCGAAGATGCGGTTGGCGTAGGGGCTGTCGTCGGCGGGGCTGTAGCCGTAGCGCGAGAAGACGGCGCAGACCTCGGCGCCGGGGAAGGTGCGGTGGAGGTATTCGGCGCTCTCGGCGGCGGACTGGCCGGCGCCGACGACGACGAAGCGGCGGTGCGGCGTGCCGGTGAGCCCGGCCGCGCGGAAGAGCAGGTCGCGGTTGTGCCACACGTGCGGGCCGGCGGTGACGCCGTCGGGGAGGCGCGGGGTCAGGCCGGTGCCGAGGACGACGTTGCGCGTGCGGCGGACGCTCTCGTCGGCGACGTCGTGCACGGCGCGGGAGACGACGTCCAGGTACTCCGTGACCCCGTCGTCGTCCCGTACGGGGTGCAGGGCGACGGCGGCCCGGCCGTAGTCCACGGCGGAGGCGAACTCGGCGGCGCACCAGTCGAAGTAGTCGTGGAACTCGACCCGCGTGGGGAAGAACGTCTTCTGGTTGATGAAGTCGGCGAGCCGGCCGTGCTCCTGCAGGTAGTGCAGGAAGGAGAAGCGGCTGCCGGGGTCCCGCATGGTGACGAGGTCCTTGAGGAAGGACACCTGCATGGTGGCGCCCTCGATGAGCATGCCGCGGTGCCAGCCGAAGCTCTCCTGGCGCTCCAGGAATCCCGCGTGGATCCCGCTGCCGGGGTTACGGCGGTTGTGGTCGTCGATCGCGATGGCGAGGGCCAGGTTGGCGGGGCCGAAGCCTATGCCGACCAGGTCCTCGATGGGGCCGCACCCCGTGTGTGCGGAGTCCCCGCGCCGTACCGACATGCTCATCCTTTCGTGGCTGCGGACAGCCCAAGAACGTGAATGCTTAGGTTAGCCTAACCTAACTTTTCAGCCAGGTGGACTGTCAAGTTCCGTCAGTTCCGGCGGCGTCCAGGATGCGCGGCAACTCCCCCGCGAACGCGTCGACTTGCTCCTCGCTCAGAATGAGCGGAGGAGCGAGCCGCAGCACGTCCGGGGCCGCCGCGTTCACCAGGAAGCCCGCCTCCAGCGCGGCTTGCTGCGCACGCGCGGCCACCGGCGCGGTGAGGACCACGCCCAGCAGCAGCCCCGCTCCCCGCACCTCGCGCAGCAGCGGATGGCCCGTGGCCCCGATGCCGGCCCGCAGCCGCTCCCCCACGCGCAGGACGTGCCCCAGCAGGCCGTCGGCCTCGATCGTCGCGAGGACGGCCAGGGCCGCCGCGCACGCCACCGGGTTGCCCCCGAACGTGGAGCCGTGCTGACCCGGCGTCAGCAGCCCGGCGGCGCGCCCGAAGGCCACCGTGGCCCCGATGGGCAGTCCGCCGCCGAGCCCCTTCGCGAGGGTCACGACGTCCGGTTCCACCCCCGCGGCCTGGTGGGCGAACCAGTGCCCGGTCCTCCCGATGCCCGTCTGGACCTCGTCCAGAACGAGCAGAGCCCCGGCGGCTCCGGTGATCTCCCGGGCCGCCCGCAGATAGCCCGGTGGCGCGGGCACCACGCCGTTCTCGCCCTGTACGGGTTCCAGGACGACCGCGGCCGTCCGCTCGTCCACCGCGGCCCGCAGCGCCGCCACGTCCCCGTACGGCACGTGCGTCACCTCGCCGGGCAGGGGCAGGAAGGGGTCCTGCTTGGCGGGCTGGCCGGTGAGGGCCAGCGCCCCCATCGTGCGGCCGTGGAACCCGCCGGCCGCGGCCACCATCCGGGTGCGCCCGGTCCGTCGCGCGATCTTGAAGGCCGCTTCGACGGCCTCCGCGCCCGAGTTGGAGAAGAACACCCGCCCGTCGCGGCCGGACAGTTCCAGCAGCCGCTCGGCCAGCCGTACGGGCGGCTCGGCCGCGTAGAGGTTGGACACGTGCCCGAGGGCGGCGATCTGCTCCGAGACCGCCCGGACGACCGCGGGGTGCCCGTGGCCGAGGGCGTTGACGGCGATGCCGCCGACGAGGTCGAGGTACGTCCGGCCGTCCGCGTCCTGGACCGTCGCCCCTTCGCCGCGCACCAGCGCCAGCGGAGGCGTGCCGTACGTGTCCATCAGCGCGCCCCGCCAGCGTTCCCTCAGCGCGACGCCGCCGCGTCCGGCCGGTGCCGGGTCCTGTCGTGCGCTCATGCGGGCACCCGCTCCGGGACCACGGCCGGGTCCGGGACGACGGCCGTGCCGACGCCCCCGCCCGTGAAGACCTCCAGCAGCAGGGAGTGGGGGACCCGCCCGTCCAGGACGTGCGCCGTTCCCACGCCCGCGCGGACCGCCCGCAGGCAGCCCTCCATCTTCGGCACCATGCCGCTCGCCAGACCCGGCAGCAGCGCCTGCAGCTGACTTACGGTCAGACTGTGGATGACGTCCGTGCTGTGCGGCCAGTCCGCGTACAGACCCTCGACGTCGGTGAGGACGATCAGCTTCTCGGCGCGCAACGCCTCGGCGAGGGCGGCCGCGGCCAGGTCGGCGTTGATGTTGTAGATCTCGCCGCCGGCACCGCGCGCGACGGGCGAGACGACGGGGATGCGGCCGCAGCCGAGCAGCGCCTCCACGGTCTCCGGATCCACCGCCACGATGTCGCCGACCAGCCCGATGTCCACGGGCTCGCCGTCCACCTCGGCCATCCTCCGCACGGCGGTCATGGTGTGGGCGTCCTCGCCCGTCAGCCCGACGGCGAACGGCCCGTGACGGTTGATCAGGCCCACGAGTTCGCGCTGCACCTGCCCGGCGAGGACCATGCGGACGACGTCCATGGCCTCGGGCGTGGTGACGCGCAGGCCGGCCTTGAACTCCGACGCGATACCCAGCCGGTCCAGCTGGGCACTGATCTGCGGGCCGCCGCCGTGCACGACCACGGGGCGCAGCCCCGCGTACCGCAGGGAGACGACGTCCTGGGCGAAGGCGGCCTTGAGGTCCTCGTCGACCATGGCGTTGCCGCCGAACTTGATGACGACGGTCTTGCCGTGGAAGCGCCGGAGCCAGGGCAGCGCTTCGATGACGGTACGGGCTTTGCTGTTCATGAGGAGTACGCGCTGTTCTCGTGGACGTAGTCGGCGGTGAGGTCGTTGGTCCGGACGGTCGCCGTCCGGGTGCCGGCCGCGAGGTCGGCGACGATGTGCACTTCGCGGGGGCTCATGTCGACGAGGTCGCGGTCGTCGCCGACGGAGCCGTTGCGGCAGACCCAGACGCCGTTGATGGCCACGTTGAGCTTGTCGGGGTCGAAAGCCGCGGA
>NZ_JOFL01000021.1 GCF_000719265.1 Streptomyces roseoverticillatus
GGGTGCGGGCGCGGGGGTGGGGGTGGGGGACATCAGGGTCAGATCCGGTATCCGGAGCCCGGCACGGTGACGATCACCGGGGGCTCGCCGAGCTTGCGGCGCAGGGTCATCACGGTGACCCGGACCACGTTGGTGAAGGGGTCGGTGTTCTCGTCCCAGGCCTTCTCCAGGAGCTGCTCGGCCGAGACGACCGCGCCCTCGCTGCGCATGAGGACCTCCAGGACGGCGAACTCCTTGGGGGCGAGCTGGACCTCCCGGCCGTCGCGGAAGACCTCGCGGCGGTTGGGGTCGAGCTTGATGCCGGCGCGCTCCAGGACGGGCGGCAGGGCCACGGTCGTGCGGCGGCCGAGGGCCCGCACGCGGGCGGTGAGCTCGCTGAAGGCGAAGGGCTTGGGCAGGTAGTCGTCGGCACCGATCTCCAGGCCCTCCACGCGGTCGCTGACGTCGCCGGAGGCGGTGAGCATCAGGACTCGGGTGGGGATGCCGAGCTCGACGACCTTGCGGCAGACGTCGTCGCCGTGGACGAGGGGCAGGTCCCGGTCGAGGACGATCACGTCGTAGTCGTTGACGGCGATGCGCTCGAGGGCGGCGGCACCGTCGTACACGACGTCGACCGCCATGGCCTCCCGGCGCAGTCCGGTGGCGACGGCATCGGCGAGCAGTTGCTCGTCCTCGACGACGAGTACGCGCACGGCGTTGATCCTTCCCTTTGAGCCCGGGCGGGCAGGCTGGAGATACCCCTTGTGGGTGCCTCCATGTTGCCTCGAACCTCGGTAAACCGGCTGTAAGGGGCGCCGGGGGCGACCGGCCGGCCGGTCGTTCCGGATCGACGCCGGGCAGCGGCCCTGAGCGGTTTCCGGTCCGGTCGGGGATTGGTTCCGGACGGGAGGTTTCCCCGCGGACGGGGCTGGGGAAGACGTCTGCACACCCGCGATCACGCCCAGTGGCGGCACGCCACTACGGCACGCCCGCCCGCGCCAGGGCAGGGGCGCGATCGATTCGCCGTCGGCACACCCCCGTGCCATCGACCCACGACGAGGGGGCGCAGCACCATGGACGCGTTCACCGCTGGCATTCTGCAGCGCATAGAGACCACCCGCAGCGACCGGGACCATGCCCGCAGGCTGGGCGACGAGTACACGGCCGAGGTGGAGCAGTCCGCCCTGGACGACCTCCACCGCCTGGCCGCCGAGCACGGCGTCAAGGTCTCCGCTGCCTGATCCGGACCCGGCGGCGACGCCCCGGCACCCGCGAGGGGCCGGGGCGTCGTCATGCCCGCAGGAAGGCCGCTGAGGGCCGCGGTGGCGGTGCTCAGCCCTGCCAGGCTCCCAGCTCCTCCAGCCGCCCCTGCAGCCCCTCGAAGAGGGCGGGCGGGGCCGCCACCGTGAGCTCCGTGGAGGCGGGCTCGCCCGGGCGGCCGCCCGTCAGCGCCCCGGCCTCGCGGGCGATCAGCGCGCCCGCCGCGTAGTCCCAGGGGTTGAGGCCGCGCTCGTAGTAGCCGTCGAGCCGGCCGCAGGCCACGTCGCACAGGTCGATCGCGGCCGACCCGCCGCGCCGGATGTCGCGCACCTGCGGCAGCAGGGAGCGCAGGACCTCCGCCTGGGCGGCGCGGCGCGAGGCGAGGTAGCCGAAGCCGGTGCCGATCAGGGCCTGGTCGAGGCCGGGCGCCGGCCGTACGGCCAGCCGCCGCTCGCCCAGGTACGCGCCCTCGCCGAGCACGGCGTGATAGGTCTCGCCGCGCATCGGGGCGGCCACGACGCCGACGACGGCCTCGCCGTCGAGCTCGGCCGCTATCGACACGCACCAGGACGGCAGGCCGTAGAGGTAGTTCACGGTGCCGTCGATCGGGTCGATGACCCACCGGACGCCGGTGCTGCCCTCGCTGCTGGCGCCCTCCTCCCCCAGCAGGCCGTCGCCGGGGCGGCGCTCGGCGAGGAAGCCGGTGATCAGCTTCTCGGCGGCGATGTCCATCTCGGTGACGACGTCGATCGGGCTGGTCTTCGTCGCGGCGACCCCCAGGTCCGCCGGGCGCCCGTCGCGGAGCAGCGCCCCGGCGCGGTCGGCGGCCTCGAGGGCCACGGCCAGGAGTTCTGCCTTCAGAGTGTCGCTCACGATGCTGGTGCTCCTTGGACGGAATAGGACGGAACAGGTCTGAACCGGAGGGATCAGGGTGGAAGGGTCAGGCGTACGGGCTGTCGGCTCCGGCGGCGGCGGGGCGCGGGGCCCTGGCCGGGCAGCAGCCGACGGGGCAGAGGTCGTGCGAGGGGCCGAGGGCGCCCAGGGCGCACCGCTCGGGGTGCTCGCCGCGCTCGGTCGCGGCGCGCTCCAGGACGAGCTCGCGGACGGCGGCGGCGAAGCGGGGGTCGGCGCCGACGGTCGCCGCGCGGGCGACCGGCAGGCCGAGCTCCGCGGCCTTGGCGGCGGCCTCGGTGTCGAGGTCGTACTTGACCTCCATGTGGTCCGAGACGAAGCCGATGGGGACCATGACGACGGCGGGGACGCCGGCGGCGTGGGCGGCCTCCAGGTGGTCGCAGATGTCGGGTTCGAGCCAGGGGATGTGCGGGGCGCCGCTGCGGGACTGGTAGACGAGCTGCCAGGGGTGCTCCCGGCCGGTCTCCTCGCGGACCGCCTCCGCGATCGTGCGCGCCACGTCGAGGTGCTGGGCGACGTAGGCGCCGCCGTCGCCGTGGCCGTCCGCCGGGCCGGAGGCGTCCGCGGCGGCCGTGGGGATGGAGTGGGTGGTGAAGGCGAGGCGGGCGCCGTCGCGGACGGCCTCGGGCAGCTCGGCGAGGGCCGCGAGGACGGCGTCGGCCATGGGGCGGACGAAGCCCGGGTGGTTGAAGTAGTGCCGCAGCTTGTCGACGCGGGGCGGGGTGACGCCCTCGGCCTCCAGGGCGGCGAGCGCGTCGGCCAGGTTCTCGCGGTACTGGCGGCAGCCCGAGTACGAGGCGTAGGCGCTGGTGGCGAGGGTGAGCACGCGGCGCCGGCCGTCGGCGGCGATCTCGCGCAGGGTGTCGGTCAGGTACGGCGCCCAGTTGCGGTTGCCCCAGTAGACCGGGAGGTCGGTGCCGTGCTCGGCGAACTCCTTGCGCAGGGCGCCGAGCAGCGCCCTGTTCTGGTCATTGATCGGGCTGACGCCGCCGAAGAGGAAGTAGTGCTGCCCGACCTCCTTGAGGCGCTCGCGGGGGATGCCGCGCCCGCGCGTGACGTTCTCCAGGAAGGGGACGACGTCGTCCGGGCCCTCGGGGCCGCCGAAGGAGAGCAACAGCAGGGCGTCGTAGGGGGCGTGCGCTGGCTGATCCGACATGGGTCCGATCCTGCCACTCGTCACTGACAGGCAGGAAATGGCGGTGCGTCGCACGAACGTGCCCACGTAAGCTGTATCGGCCACGTACGTCCCTTACGGCACCCTCGATCCGTCCCGCACCCGACCTCCCTGGGAGCCGTCCTTGCCCAGTCCGTACCGCGCGATCTTCGCCGCCCCCGGCACCAAGAGCTTCTCGGCCGCCGGCCTGCTGGGCCGCATGCCGCTGTCCATGTTCGGCATCGGCGTGGTCACGATGGTCTCCCAGATCACCGGTCGCTACGGCCTGGCGGGCGCCCTCTCGGCGACCCTGGCCATCTCGGCCGCCGTGCTCGGACCGCAGATATCCAGGCTCGTCGACCGGCACGGGCAGCGCCGGGTGCTGCGCCCGGCGACGCTCCTGACCCTGGTCGCCGCCGCGGGGCTGCTGCTGAGCGCGCAGCAGCGCTGGCCGGACTGGACGCTGTTCGTCTTCTCGGCGTGCGCCGGGTGCGTGCCGAACGTGGGCTCCATGGTCCGGGCCCGCTGGGCGGCCATCTACGGCGGCAGCCCGCAGCTCCACACCGCGTACGCCTTCGAGTCCGTCGTCGACGAGGTGTGCTTCATCTTCGGCCCGATCCTGTCGATCGGGCTCTGCACGCAGTGGTTCCCCGAGGCGGGTCCGCTGCTGGCCTCCTGCTTCCTGGCGGCCGGGGTGTTCTGGCTGACCGCGCAGCACGGCACCGAGCCCGAGCCGCACCCGCAGGAGCAGCGGGCGCGCGGCGGGGCGCTGCGCTCGCGCGGCCTGCAGGTCCTCGTGGCCACGTTCGTCGCGACGGGCATGATCTTCGGCACCTGTGACGTGGTGACCGTCGCCTTCGCCGAGGAGCAGGGCCACAAGAGCATGGCGAGCCTGGTGCTCGCGACGTACGCGCTGGGCTCCTGCGCGGCGGGAGTGGTTTTCGGACTCCTGCCGCTCAAGGGGGAGATGGCCCGCCGCTGGCTCGTGGGCGTGTGTGCGATGGCCGTGAGTATGATCCCCCTCCAACTGGTCGGGAGCCTGCCGTTCCTGGCCGTGGCGCTCTTTGTCTCGGGGCTGTCGATCGCGCCGACCATGGTGACGACGATGGCCCTGGTCGAACAGCACGTACCGCGCGCGCAGCTGACCGAGGGCATGACCTGGACGAGCACGGGTCTCGCGGTCGGCGTGGCGCTGGGGTCGTCGGCCGCCGGCTGGGTGGTCGACGCCCGCGGCGCCGCCGCGGGGTACGCGGTGTCCGGGGTGGCGGGGGCGCTCGCAGCGGCGGTCGCGCTCCTGGGGTACCGCCGGCTCCGCACGCAGGCAGAGCAGCGGCCGGGGGCACCTGTGCCGCAGGCAAGGGGAGGGTCTGACGCGCATGACGGAGACGACCGGAACGACGGGCGGCACGAAGAGCGGGGCGGGCGCAGCAAGGGCGTCGTCGCCTAGGGCGACCGGGTCACCCGCCTGGCGCAACTGGGCGGGGAACGTCACCGCCCGCCCCGCGCGCACCGTGGCCCCGGCGACCGCGGGAGAGGTCGCGGCGGCGGTCGCCCGGGCCGCGTCGGACGGCCTCAAGGTGAAGGCGGCCGGCACCGGCCACTCCTTCACCGCCGCGGCCGCCACCGACGGTCTGCTGCTGCGCCCCGAGCGCCTGGCGGGCCTGCGCGCGATCGACCGCGCGGCGGGCACCGTGACGGTGGGGGCCGGCACCACGCTCCGGCAGCTGAACGAGACGCTGTCCGCGCACGGCCTGTCGCTGGCCAACATGGGCGACATCATGGAGCAGACCGTCTCCGGCGCCGTCAGCACCGGCACCCACGGCACCGGCCGCGCCTCGGCCTCCCTCTCGGCCCAGGTCCGCGGCCTGGAGCTGGTCACCGCGGACGGCTCGGTGCTGTCCTGCTCCGCGGACGAGAATCCGGAGGTCTTCGCCGCCGCCCGGCTCGGGCTCGGCGCGCTCGGCGTGATCACCGCGCTCACCTTCGCCGTCGAACCGGAGTTCCTGCTCCGGGCCCGCGAGGAGCCGATGCCGCTCGACCGGGTCACGGCAGAGTTCGACCAGCTGGTCGCCGAGAACGAGCACTTCGAGTTCTATTGGTTCCCGCACACCACCCGCTGCGTCACCAAGCGCAACAACCGCAGCGCGGGCCCCGCCGCCCCGCCCGGCCGGATCGGCGCCTTCGTCGAGGACGAGCTGCTGTCGAACGGCCTCTTCGGCGCCCTGTGCGCCGTGGGCAGCGCCGTCCCCGCCGCGATACCGGGCATCGCCCGCATCGCCGGACGCGCCCTGTCCGCCCGCGCCTACACGGACGTCCCGTACAAGGTCTTCACCAGCCCGCGCCGGGTCCGCTTCCTGGAGATGGAGTACGCGCTGCCGCGGGAGGCCGCGATCCCGGCGCTGCGCGAGCTGCGGGCCGCGATCGAGCGCTCGCGGCTGCGCGTGGCCTTCCCGGTCGAGGTCCGCACGGCCCCGGCCGACGACATACCCCTGTCCACGGCCTACGGCCGGGACACCGCCTATATAGCCGTACACATGTACAGGGGTGTCCCCTATCAGGCGTACTTCCGGGCCGCCGAGCAGATCATGACGGCCCACGGCGGACGCCCCCACTGGGGCAAGCTGCACAGCCGCGACGCGGGGCACCTCGCGGCGGCGTACCCGCGGTTCGAGGAATTCACCGCGATACGGGACCGGCTGGACCCGCAGCGCGTCTTCGGCAACGACTATCTGCGGCGGGTGCTGGGGGCGTAGGGGCCTGCGGCCGGCACGGGGTGCGTACTGGTGCAGATGCCGGTGCCGGTGCGCACCACGCCCCGTAAGGGGCGCGGGGCGGTATCGACCTGCGGCTCCGCCGCGCGGGCGCGACCAGCCGCGCACGGCCTGCAGCCGGGGAGCACCCGGCCGGGCCGTGCCCTACGAGACCGTGCCGGCCGAGGCCGGGCCGGCCGCCGCGTTCTGGCCCTGAGCCGGCGGCTTGGGCGTCGTCTGACCACCAGTGGTCCCGGCCCCGCTCGTACTGCCACCCTTGCCGTCGCCACCCGTACCGCCGTCCGGGGACGTGGACGGATTCGGCGAGGGATCCGGCTTGGTGGACGGCGTGGAGCCGCCCGAGGACGGGGACGTCGACGGCTCCGGCGACTGCTTGCCCGTATCGCCGCCGCCCTCGCGGGACGCGTCCGGGTCCGGCGTGGAGCCGGTGTCCCCGCCGGTGCGGTGCCGCTCGCTGCTGTCGCCGTCGTGGGAACGGCCGGGACCCGGGTTCCGCTCGGGCGCCGGATCCTGCTTCTTCCGGGACTTCCCGCCGTCGAAAATCTGACCGACCGTGGTCGAGCCGCCGCCGTCCGCGCTCGAACCCTTGACCAGCTCGACCGCGGTGACCGTGCCCATGGCGAGCACGAAGACCGCGCCGGCCGCGATCAGAGGGCGCTTCCAGCCGCGCACCCGGGTGCCGTGGGTCGTGGCCGGGGTGTATGGGTCGGTGTACGGGCCCGTGTGCGCGTCGGCGTGCGCGTCGCCGTACGCAAAGGGGTGTTCGTCAGCGCGCGCCCCAGGATGCGCGCCCGCGTACGCGCCGCCGGGCTCCGGCGTCTGTCGCACCGTGTGCACCAGCCGTGTCGCCGCGTCGCCGTCCGCGGCGGGCAGCAGCTGCGTCGCGTCGGCCTGCGGGAGCGCGCGGGTCGCGTCGTCGTCCGCGGCGCCCCGGCCGGCGGGCCCGGTACCCTGCGCGGCCGCGGCCGAAGCCGCACGGCTGACCGCACGGCCCGCGTCCCGCACGGGCACCTGCCGCATTTTCGGCTTCGCCGACTGCGCGGTCGCCTCGCGGAGCTGCTCCCCGGTCCGCTTGAACAAGTGCTGGAAGATCGTGCCACCGGAGGTGGCCACGACGCTCACGACACCGGCGCCGATGACCGTGCCGTACACCCCGAGCTTGCCCGCGAGCAGTGCGGCCACCACCGCCGCGAGGGCGCTGCCGGCGACCTGCGCGAGGCTCAGGTCCAGACGCTTGTTCTTCGTTTTTGCCTCGCTTTCGCCTTTGTCGTCCATCTCCTGCCTCTGTGTAGCCCTTGGGTCCGTCTTGCAGGTAGAAGAGACATTCGAGCGTAACGAACAGTTCCGATTCCGGCGATTGTGTGAACCTCGACACCCGCGCAACCGGCGCCGCGCCCGATAGGTACGATCAACTCCCTTCTCTCGCGTGAACTTCGATGGCGCGCCATTCCACCCCCAGTGGCCCGAATGGAGTACTGTGGCGAGCCCTGGCCCCGGTGTCCCGTCCGGCTGCCCGGACCCAACGGGCGGGGCCCCAGCGGCTCTCACCCCCGTCAACTCGGCAATGTTGTGGCAGGCTGCACCCGGGCAGGCCACACTCGACTAGCGGAAGCAGCGACGCACGTGACGTCGGCAGGCACCACCCGGGAGGTCCCCATGCCCGAACTGCGTGTCGTGGCCGTCTCCAACGACGGCACACGGCTGGTGCTCAAGGCTGCGGACAGCACGGAGTACACCCTTCCCATCGACGAACGGCTGCGCGCCGCGGTGCGCAACGACCGTGCTCGCCTGGGGCAGATCGAGATCGAGGTGGAGAGCCATCTCCGCCCCCGCGACATCCAGGCGCGGATACGTGCAGGGGCCTCCGCGGAGGAGGTGGCGCAGCTCGCGGGGATCCCCGTCGAGCGGGTGCGCAGGTTCGAGGGCCCGGTGCTGGCCGAGCGCGCGTTCATGGCCGAGCGCGCCCGCAAGACGGCCGTGCGCCGCCCCGGCGAGAACACCGGCCCGCTCCTCGGCGAGACGGTGGCCGAGCGGCTCATGCTGCGCGGGGCCGAGAAGGACACCGCGCAGTGGGACTCCTGGCGCCGGGACGACGGCACGTGGGAGGTCCTGCTCGTCTACCGGGCGGCAGGTGAGCCCCACGCGGCGAGCTGGTCGTACGACCCGCCGAGGCGGATCGTTCAAGCGATGGACGACGAGGCCCGCGCGCTCATCGGCGAGACCGACGACACGCCCGAGCCGAGCTTCCCGTTCGTGCCCCGGATCGCGCGGCTGCCCCGGGACCGGCCCCTCGACCGGTCGCTGGACCGGCAGCAGGCGTCGTCCGGCCCGCCGGCCCCGCCGGAGCCGGAGGCCGAGCCCGCAGAGGAGCCCGGAAAAGAGCGGGATTCGCTGACGAGCCTGCTCGAAGCGGTGCCCAGTTTCCGCGGTGACATGGTCGTGCCCGAAACGGCCTCGGCCGCGCAGGCCGCTGACGAACCGTCCGAGGTGCCGGAGGCCGTCGAGCCGCCGGCACCGGCCGCGAGTGCGGGTGCCGCGTACGCGGACGTCCTCATGCCGCGGTCCGTGGCCGGTCACCGCGACCGGCTGGTCGGCACGACGGACCGTCAGGCCGAGGCGGACGGGGTCCGGCCGGGCCGGCGTGCGGCGGTCCCCAGCTGGGACGAGATCGTCTTCGGCACCCGCCGCAAGAAACAGGAGTAATCGCTACGGCAGTGACTCCCCGTCAGGCTCCCGGGCCCGCCCGGGGGCGCCGACGGCAGCGCGCCCGAGCCGGAGCCCGGCCGGAAGACCGTACGCGCGGCCGGCTAGGCACCGCCGGTCCGCGCCACGGGGGTTCCTCGCCGTCGCGGCGGAAGAAAATCCGGGCGCCCGGCACCATGTCCCCGCCGCAACGGCACCGGGCCGCGATGGCGCCTGCGGCGCGGCCTTCCCACGCCGCAGGCCCTCCGAGCCACAGCACAGGGCGGATGCGGATAGATTCCTCACCACCGCCGCGGAAGGAAACCCGTGCGCCCGGCACCACGTCCCCGCCGCAACGGCACCGGGCCGCGATGGCGCCTGCGGCGCGGCCTTCCCACGCCGCAGGCCCTCCGAGCCACAGCACAGGGCGGATGCGGATAGACGACCACTCGCTCCACGAGCCGACGTACAGCGCCGCCGGAACACCCGCCACGGCCAGCGCCAGCAGCTCCTGCGCCGCGGAGACGCCCGAGCCGCAGTAGACGCCCACCTCGGTGCCCTCCACGGCCCCCAGCGCGGTGAAGCGGGCCGCCAGTTCGGCGGCGGGGCGCAGCCGCCCGTCGGCGGCCACGTTCTCCGCGGTGGGGGCGGAGACCGCGCCCGGAATGTGGCCCGCGACGGCGTCGATCGGCTCCACCTCGCCCCGGTAGCGCTCCCCCGCCCGGGCGTCCAGCAGCAGCCCGCGGCGGGCCAGCGCCGCCGCGCCGTCCGCGTCGAGCAGCGGCAGCGCCCCCGGCGCCGGGACGAAGTCGCCCTCGCGGACGGCCGTCCGCTCGTCCGTGACCGGCCCGCCCCGCGCCCGCCAGGCGGCGAGTCCGCCGTCGAGGACCCGTACGGACGGGTGCCCGGCCCAGCGCAGCATCCACCACGCCCGCGCGGCCGCCCAGCCCTGGCCCCCGTCGTAGACGACGACGTCGCCGCCGGATCCGACGCCGGCCGCGCGCATCGCCGCGCCGAAGACCGCGAGGTCCGGCAGCGGGTGCCGGCCCTCCTTCCCCGCGGGCCCGGCGAGCTCGCCCTCCAGGTCCACGTAGACCGCGCCGGGGATATGCCCCGCCTCGTACTCCGGCCGCCCGGGCGGGCCCCCGAGCTGATAGCGGACGTCCAGCAGGACCGGCGGCTGCCCGCTCGCCGAGGCGTCCATGAGTTCGACTGCGCTGATGATGGCATTCATGGACCCCATCCTGACGTAGTCGGACGTGCGGTCAACGGGCCTCTGGCGAGGTCGCGTACACCTGATCGATACTGGGCGCGCCTGCCCGCCGCGGCCCGTGCGGGCGCCGGAACGGTACTGCCCCGCGATTGCGGGCATTCTCCTGCGGGAACCCGGGAATCCCGGCGCGGCCGGGGGGCGCGTGACGGCAGGTGGTGCAACCATCTGGTCGTGCCCCGTCCCGTACCACCCCCGCGCGCCGCGAGCCCGGCGCGGGACGCGCGGCCACCACGATGGTCCGAGGAGAGAGTGACATGACCGAGGTTTGGGGCTCCCCCCGGCCAGGAGCACGTGAGGGCCGGCGCGCGCCGGGCACCCCGTGCTGGACGAGTCTCCTGGCGCACGACCTGGAGTCGATCCAGGACTTCTACGGTGGTCTGTTCGGCTGGTCCTTCTACAGCCCCGGACCGCGCCAGCTGGGGCCCTACGTCCGCGCCACGGTCGACGGCCGGGACGTGGCCGGCCTCGGGGAGCTCGCGCCCGGCGTGCGGCTGGCGACCGCCTGGACCACGTACCTCGCCAGCGACGACGCCGACGAGGCCGCGGAGTGGATCCGCTGTCTCGGCGGCACGGTCGGGGTGGGCCCGCTGTCCGCGGAGGACGCGGGGCGGCTGGTGCTCGCCAGCGACCCGGCGGGGGCGCCGTTCGGCGTGTGGCAGGGCCAGGAGCTGACCGGCGCGCAGCTGACGGGCGTGCCGGGCACGCCCGCGTGGCACGAGCTGGTGACCCGCCGGGCATCCGCCGTCGTCGGCTTCTACCGGGCCCTGTTCGGGTACGACGTCAAGCCGGCGGACGCGGAGACCAGCGACTATCTGACGCTGCAGCTCGGCGACCGGCCGGTCGCGGCGATCCGCGGGGCCGGGCCCCGTCTGCAGGGCCCGCACTGGATGACGTACTTCGAGGTCGCGGACACCGACGCCGCGGCGCTGCGCGTGGTGGAGCTGGGGGGTCAGGTGCTGCGGCCGCCGCACGAGGGGCCGGCCGGGCAGGTGGCCACGGTCGCCGACCCGGAAGGGGCGGTCTTCACTCTGCTGCGGACAGTCCGCTGACGGGGTCGCCCACGGAGTCGGGGTCCACGGGCAGCACGTCGGGCGAGAGCGCCGCGGCGCGGGCCGCGGCGGCCGTCAGCCTGCGGCGGTGGTGGCGCCGGCACAGCACTTCGTAACCGACCACGGTCTCGGGCTGGTTGACGTCGCCGACGACCACCTGCGCGCCCTCGACCACCATCTGGCCGCCCACCGTGCGGGCGTTGTGCGTGGCCCGCGCGCCGCACCAGCACAGCGCCTCGACCTGCAGCACCTCGATGCGGTCGGCGAGTTCGACCAGGCGCTGGGAGCCGGGGAAGAGCTTGGTGCGGAAGTCGGTGGTGATGCCGAAGGCGAAGACGTCGAGTTCGAGGTCGTCGACGATCCTCGCGAGCTGGTCGACCTGGCCGGGGTCGAGGAACTGCGCCTCGTCGGCTATGACGTAGTCGGCGCGGCCGCCCGCGGAGAGGTGGGCGACGATGTGCGCGTAGAAGTCGAACCCCTCGCCCGCCTCGACGGAGTCGGTGACCAGACCGAGCCGCGAGGACAGCTTGCCCGTGCCGGCGCGGTCGTTGCGGGTGTAGATCATCCCTTGCAGGCCGCGGGCCGAGCGGTTGTGCTCGATCTGCAGAGCGAGGGTGCTCTTTCCGCAGTCCATCGTTCCGGAGAAGAACACCAGCTCGGGCATGGGGAAGCCAATGCCTTTCATAGGTCGGGGCGTTGTGGGGGGTGGTGGGGCGTACGGACGTTCAGGGTCGCACTTCGAGGAGCGGCACGAGCTGCTCCACGGGCGTCATGGAGCCGTGCAGCCCCACCATCGCGGACTCGTTCGGCTCGGTCTCGGTGGCGACGATCGCGATGTCGTCGCGGGCGGCGGCGACCACGTCACCGATCCGGCCGTAGACGCGGTCGTCGACGCCCTCGCCGGGCCGGCCGAACCAGCCGGCCTCGATCGCCTCGTCGCGGCTCGCGATCCACATCTGCTCGCCCAGCACCTCCCGCCACACGGCGAGGACGTCGGCGGCGGCGCCGGGCACGGCGTAGACGTGGCGGGCGCGCGCCTCGCCGCCGAGCAGGGCGACGCCCGCGCGGAGCTCCCAGTCCTCGTCGAAGTCGATGCGCGACTCCGGGTCGAACGGGATGTCGATCATGCCGTGGTCGGCGGTGACGTACAGGGCGGAGCGGGGCGGCAGCTGCTCGGCGAGGCGCTGGGCGAGGCGGTCGACGTACATCAACTGGCCGCGCCACTCGTCGGAGTCGACGCCGAAGCGGTGCCCCTTGCCGTCGACGTCGCTGTAGTACGTGTAGACGAGCGAGCGGTCCGCGGCGCCGAGCCGGTCGGCGGCGAGGTCCATCCGCTCCTCCCCGGAGAGCCGGCCGTGGAAGGTGCCGCCGCTCAGCGCGATCTTCGTCAGCGGGGTGTGCTGGAAGTCCGGGGCGGAGACCTGGCAGGTGTGCACGCCGGCCGCGTCCGCGAGCTGGAAGACCGTGGGGTACGGCTGCCAGGCGTGCGGATCGGTCCAGGGGCGCCAGCGCAGCTGGTTCATCAGCTGCCCCGTGGCCGGGTCGGCCACCGTGTAGCCGGGCAGGCCGTGGGCGCCCGGCGGCAGGCCCGTGCCCACCGAGGCCAGGGAGGTGGCCGTGGTGGACGGGAAGCCCGCGGTCAGCGGGTTCGAGCCGGTCGTCAGCGAGTGCAGGAACGGCGCCTCGTCGGGATGGGCGCGCAGCAGCTCCCAGCCGAGACCGTCGATCAGGAACACGCACACGCGGTCGGCCGGGGTGAGCTCCAGGCCCGTGGAGAAGCCCGGGACCCCCATGCCCGCCACGGCGGCCGGCAGCAGATCGGCCAGCGAGCCCGTGCCGTAGCGGGGCAGCGGGGCCGAGCGGGGGTCGAGAGGGGCGGGCTCGTGCCAGGCGGAGCCCGCCGTCATCGGATGGGACATCAGCGGGCGGTCGCCGCGGTCGCCGCAGTGGCTTCGGAGAGCGCCTGGGCGAAGGCCAGGGTCTGGCGGACGGTGTCCGGGCCGTCGCCGGCCTCGCTGACGCGCAGGCTCAGGTCGTCGGCCGTGGAGGAGCCGGTGTAGCCGTGGTCGGCGTCGCAGTTGGGGTCGCCGCAGGCCGCGGGCTCCAGGTCGATCCGGGACACCGCGCCCCAGCCGATGTTCAGCACGACCTCGCGGGGCAGGGTGCCCGGCGTGTACGACTCGGGGTTGGCGACGACGCGGCTCAGCACGACCGAGGAGATCCGCTCCAGCTTCACGGACTCCGTGGAGGTGGTGGCGTACGGGGACGGCGACGTGCCGTCGGCGGCCTGCTCGTCGGTGTGGCTGACGATGAAGCGGGTGCCGGTGAGGACGAGGACCGTGACGTGGCGGCGCACCTCGTTGGAGTCGAACGTCGTCTCCTGGTGCACCAGGTACGACACGACCGGCTCCCCGCCCACTGCGGCCTCCACCGCCTCGGCCACGAGGGCCGGGTAGTAGCCGCTGCGCTCGATCGCCGCGCGCAGCCCTTGGGTCGTCGTACCGGTCTTCGCCATAAGCCCATCCTAAGGGGCCCACGGGCCCCGGCCGCCCGATGCGCCCGCCCCGGCCCCGGCCGCGCACCCCCGATGGGACAGGCATCACACGGAGCCCTCCGTTCCGCCCCGACCGGTCGCCTGAGAGCCCCGCCTCTCCCTCCCGCCGCCACGGCGAGAAACCCCCGCGGCGCGGACCGGCGGGGCCGAACCGACCGCGAGCGGGGCCGGGCCACCACACCGGAGGCGGGACGGCACCGCCGAATCGCGCCGTCGTGGCTGAGCACCACTGCGGCGGGGACGAGCGCCGCGGCCACTACAGACGGGGCTCGCCCCCACTCCCGCCGCCACGGCGAGGAACCCCCGCGGTGCCGGGCGCCGGCACGCCGGGTGCAGCCCGGTGGTCTGTTGCTGTCAGACCACCGGCAGGCTGCGCGGCCCCAGATCCGTGCGCGCCGGCGCCGGCGAGAGGCGGATCGTGGCGCCGAGGACGTGGACGCCATGAGGCGCGACGATCACCGGTTCCAGGTCGGCGCCGACGACCTCCGGGTGGTCGTCGACCAGCCGGGAGACCCGTAGCAGGAGCTCCTCCAGCGCCCGCGTGTCCACCGGAGTCGCCCCGCGCCAGCCGAACAGCAGCGGCGCGGTGCGGATCGAGCGGATCTGCTCGGCGGCGTCCCGGTCGGTCACGGGGACGAGCCGGTGCGCGGTGTCGCCGAGCAGCAGCGACGGCGCCCCCGCGAGCCCGAAGGAGAGGACCGCGCCCGCCGCCGGATCGATCGCCGCCCGGACGACCGTGTCGACGCCGCGCGGCGCCATGGACTGGACGACGAGCCGGGTCTCCTCGGGCTTGCCGAGGAGCTCGGACAACTCGGCGTACGCGCGGCGCAGTTCCGTCTCGCCGCCGAGGTCGAGCCGGACGCCTCCGAGGTCGGCGCGGTGGCGCAGGTGCGGGGCGGTGGGCTTGAGGGCGACGGGGAAGCCGAGCCGCCCGGCCGCGCGGACCGCGCTGTCGGGGTCGGGCGCCGGCAGGGCGGGCATCACGGCGATCCCGTACCGGGCGAGGAGCCGCTGCGTGTCGGGCGCGGAGAGGGTGACCGCACGGGGCCCCTCGGGCGGCGGTGCCAGGACGGCCCCGTGGGCCTCCAGGAGGACCTCGATGTCCGCGGCGGCGCCCGCCTCGTCGATGTCGTCGTACTCCGGCACCCGCCCCGGCTCGGCCGCCAGCCGCCGCCAGCGTGCGTACCGCGCGGCCTCGGCGAGGGCCCGGACGGCCCGCTCGGCGGCGGGGTATGCGGGGATCCGCACCGCCGCTCCCCCGGCGTCCGCATCCGCATCCGCGCCCGGCGCCGCCGCGAGGGCCTCCGCGAGCCCGGGGATCTCCAGGTGCACGACGGTGACCGGCTTCGCGGCGGGCGAGGCCGCGACGGCCTCCCGGAGCGCCCCGGCGAGGTCCGCCGCGGAGGCGTCCCCGACCCACGGGATGGCGGTGACGACGACGGCGTCGCACTCCTCGTCCGCGAGGGCCCCGGCGAGCGCCCGGCGGAAGTCGGCGGGCTGGGCGCCGGTGGTCAGGTCGTACGGCGGCTGGGGCCGCAGCCCGTCCGTGAGGCAGGCGTCGTAGGTGAGCAGGGCGAGGGACTCGGAGTTGCCGAGGATGGCGACGCGCGGGCCCGCGGGCAGCGGCTGGGAGGCGAGGAGCAGCCCCGTATCGGCGAGCTCGGTGACCGTGTCGACGCGGATGACGCCGGCCTGCCGGAGCAGGTCGGAGACGGTGGCGTCGGGGATCCGGGTGCTGGGGACGGCGTGCCCGGTGGGCGCGGCGCCGCCGTGCCGGGCGCCTTTGACGACGACGACCGGCTTGCGGGCGGCCGTGCGCCGCGCGAGCCGTGTGAACTTGCGGGGATTGCCGATGGACTCCAGGTACATGAGCACGAGGTCGGTGTCGGGGTCGTCGTGCCAGTACTGCAGGAAGTCGTTGCCGGAGACGTCCGCGCGGTTGCCGGCGGAGACGAAGGAGGAGATGCCGACGAGCCCGGCGGCGCGCCGGTGCAGCCCGGACAGCAGGGCGATGCCGATGGCTCCGGACTGGCTGAAGAGCCCTATGCGCCCGGCGGCGGGCAGCTCGGGCGACAGGGAGGCGTTCAGGCGGACGCCGGCGGCGGTGTTGATGAGCCCGAAGGCGTTGGGCCCGATGATGCGCATCCCGTACGAGCGGGCCTGGCGCACCAGCTCGCGCTGCCGGTGGCGCCCGTCGGCGCCGCTCTCGCCGTACCCGGCGGAGAGGACGACGAGCCCCTGGACGCCGTGCTCACCGCACTCGGCGACGACGGAGGGCACCTGCTCGGCGGGCACGGCGACGACGGCGAGGTCGACGGGCCCGGGGATGCCGAGGACGGAGCGGTGGGCCGGCACGCCCTCGGGTTCGAGCCGGGCGGCCTCCTCGGGGAAGGCGTGGTTGACCGCGTGCACCCGCCCGGTGAAGCCGCCGGCCAGAAGGTTGCGCAGGACGGTGCGCCCCATGCCGCCGGGGGCCCGGCCGGTGCCGATGACGGCGACGGAGCCGGGCGCGATCAGCCGCTGGACCGAGCGGGCCTCGGCGCGCTGCTCGCGGGCCCGCTGGACGGCGAGGGAACGGTCGGTGGGCTCCAGATCCAGCTGGAGGCGGACGACGCCGTCCTCGAAGCTGCGCTTCTGGGTGTAGCCCGCGTCCGTGAACACCTTGATCATCTTGGTGTTGGCGGGCAGCACCTCGGCGGTGAAGCGCCGGATGCCGCGCTCGCGGGCCACGGCCGCGATGTGCTCCAGAAGGGCGGAGGCGACGCCGCGGCCCTGGTGGGCGTCCTGCACGAGGAAGGCGACCTCGGCCTCGTCGGCGGGCCCGGACGCCGGCAGGCCGCGGCCGTCGACGCGGTCGTAGCGGACGGTGGCGATGAACTCGCCGCCGACGGTGGCGGCGAGGCCGACCCGGTCCACGTAGTCGTGATGGGTGAAGCGGTGCACGTCCCGGTCGGAGAGGCGGGGGTAGGGGGCGAAGAAGCGGTAGTACTTCGACTCGTCCGAGACCTGCTCGTAGAAGCTCACCAGCCGCTGCGCGTCGTCCGGTGCGATGGGGCGCAGGTGGGCGGTGCCGCCGTCGCGCAGGACGACGTCGGCTTCCCAGTGGGCGGGGTACGCGTGCTCGTGCCCGGACTGCGCCGGCGTCGTCTGCATGGGGCCAGCGTAAGGCCGGGCACCGACAACGAGGGCGCGGCGCCGGAGCACTCCCGGCACCGTGCGACACTGGTCTAGACAACCCCTACGACCTGAAGGGCAACACCATGGCTGAGCGCCGCGTCACCGTCGGCTGGGCCGAGGGCCTGCACGCCCGTCCCGCGTCGATCTTCGTCCGTGCGGCGACTGCCGCCGGCGTCCCCATGACGATCGCCAAGGCCGACGGCACCCCGGTCAACGCCGGCTCCATGCTGGCCGTGCTGGGCCTGGGCGCCCAGGGTGGCGAGGAGATCGTTCTGGCGAGCGACGCCGAGGGTGCCGAGGCCGCTCTGGACCGCCTGGCGAAGCTGGTCGCCGAGGGTCTCGAGGAGCTCCCGGAGACCGTCTGATCCGACGGAATCCCGCGCGGCGGGGCCGCGGCGGCCGATGGAGGCCGCCGCGGCCCCGTTATCGTTCCCGAGTGAAATCCATGGCATTCCTGCCGCGCCGGCATGCCATTCCATAGGCACGAGTTCAGCTGAAGAACATTTCCTTCGGTAACTCCGGAACTCCGGGCGCAAAATGCGCGGGCGCACTTCAAGAGCGGGCGCACTTCAAGAACCGGCGATCACTGTTCTCCCGGCGGACTCCCTATTCCGGGCGGTCCCCGTCCGCGCCGCCGGCACGGAGCGCCGCAGCCGGAATTCCCCCGGCGCCCGGTCCGCACGGGCCGCGGCGATCGCCCGGGCCCGCTCGGCGTCGCCGCGGGCCACAGCGTCCACGAGGGCGCCGAGCAGCTCCCACGTGTCGACGGGCCGCACCGGCGGCTCCGCCGCGTACACCCAGGCGATCTTGAGCCGCAGCTGGGTGAGCAGCCCCGCGATGCTGGGGCTGCCGGAGGCCTGGGCGAGCGTCTCGTCGAACCAGTCGCCCAGCGGCCGCAGCTCGCCCGTACGGCCGCCGCGGGCCCGCTCCTGGCCCAGCCTGACCAGCCCGCGCAGCACCTTCAGGTGCGCCTCCGTGCGGCGCTGAGCGGCGCGCGCGGCGCCCAGCGGCTCCAGCAGGGCGCGCACCTCCAGCAGATCCGCGGCCTCCTGCTCGGTGGGCTCGGCGACGCACGCGCCGGCGTGCCGCCGGGTGGTCACGAAGCCCTCCGAGGCGAGGGTGCGCAGCGCCTCGCGCACGGGCACGCGGGAGACCCCGTAGCGGCGCGCGAGGACCTCCTCGGTGAGCCGGCTGCCGGGCGGAAACGTGCCGGAAACAATGTCGTCACGAATCGCCGTGCACACGGCATGCGCGGAAATGCGACGGCTCTCCTGAGCCGCTGTCCCCTCACCGTTCACGTACGGCCCCGCATGGGTGAACCTCCGGATAACCCCCGCGAAACGCGGCCGATTGACGTTTGTTCAGCGACTCTATTGCAGCGGCCCGCGATTTCCGACGGCGCGCGGGAAGTCATCGATATGTTTTGGCCAACACGGGGCGGGTGACAGCCACGGCGCGGGGCGGTCCGGGCACGGCGAAGGCCCCGGCCGGTGGGCCGGGGCCTTCGTCAGACGATCGGGCGCGCGGGGCGCCGCTGTCCGCGGTGCGTCAGACCGAGACGCCGTGCTCGGCGAGGTACGCGACGGGGTCGATGTCGGTGCCGTAGACGGCGCCCGTGCGGGCCTCGAAGTGCAGGTGCGGGCCGGTGACGTTGCCCGTGGCGCCGGAGAGGCCGATCTGCTGGCCGGCGGTGACGCTCTGGCCGACGGAGACGTCGATGGAGGACAGGTGGCCGTACTGCGTGTACGTGCCGTCGTTGTGCTTGATGACGACGTTGTTGCCGTACGCGCCGCCCCAGCCGGCCTCGACGATGGTGCCGGCGCCCACGGCCTGGACCGAGGTGCCGGACTCGGCGTGGAAGTCGACGCCGGTGTGGCTGCCGGAGGACCACAGGCCGCTGGAGGCCTTGTAGGACGTGGAGACGTACGAGCCGGCGATCGGCGAGACGAAGGTGTTGAGGCGCTTGCGCTCCTGCTCGCGGGCGATGCGCTCCTGCTCCTTGCGCTCGGCCTCGGCCTTGCGCTTGGCCTCGTCGTCCGCCTTCTTGACGTCGGCGGCCTGCTGCTTGGCGGCGGTCTCGGCCTCGCGGACGGCGGAGGACTCGGCCGCGGAGCTGCTCTGGACCTGGGCCTGCTCGCCGATGCGGCCCGCGGTGTCCTCGCCGATGACGACAGCCTGGGTCAGGCCGGTGTCCTCGGTGGGACGGTGGACGTCGTCGGGGGTGGCGGCCAGCGCCGGGGCGGCGAAGCCCGCGACGACACCAGTGGCGGCGAGGGTGGCTATGCCTGCCGCGTTCGCGCTGACGCGAACGGCGCGGCTCGGCTTGCGGTGCTTCCCGGTGGCACGAGTGAACGCCATAGGTGAGGCTGGTCCTTTCCTTCCCTCTCGCCTACCGGGTTAGCTGACGGGTTCGGAGCAGGAAGGTCTCCTACGGATCCCTCCGGAAAGGGGCCCGATTCACCCCAGGGACACTTGGGTCCCCGGCTCCCCTGGCTCGCGCCGTACGGGGACTCGGCGATGTCTGCCCGGGCCGCGGATGCGACGCACATCTGACGGACAGACGCTTCGACGCTAGACGCCGTCACTTTCGATCGGCAAACAGAAGCAGTGTTTTGTGTCCCACGCCACAGTGCAGACGTGCAACCACTCCACTAAACCGGACATTTGGCAGGCACGCGCGCCGCTGGGGCGCGCGTGCCTGCCGGTTGACGGCGGGTCGGCGGAGCGGCCCGCCGCCGGGGCTCAGCCCGTGATCACCGTCACGTCGCCGATGCCGAGGGCCCGGACGGGCTCCTCGATCTGCGCGGCGTCACCGACGAGCACCGTCACCAGCCGGTCGACCGGGAAGGCGTTGACGACGGCGGCCGTGGCCTCCACCGTGCCCGTCCCGGCGAGGCGCTCGTACAGCCGCGCCTGGAAGTCGTCCGGGAGGTGCTGCTCGACCTGGTCGGCCAGCGTCCCGGCGACGGCCGCCGCCGTCTCGTACTTGAGCGGGGCGACGCCGACGAGGTTCTGCACGGCGGAGTCGCGCTCCTCGTCCGTCAGGCCCTCGGCGGCAAGGGTGCGCAGCACCGTCCACAGGTCCTGCAGCGCGGGGCCGGTGGAGGCGGTGTCCACCGAGCCGCTGATGGCCAGCATGGCCGCGCCGGTGCCCTCCGGGGAGGACAGCAGCACCTGGCCGAAGGCCCGGACGCCGTAGGTGTAGCCCTTCTCCTCGCGCAGGACGCGGTCCAGGCGGGAGGTGAGGGTGCCGCCGAGGCAGTACGTGCCGACGGACTGGGCGGGCCACACCGCGTCGTGCCGGTCGGCGCCGGTGCGGCCGATGAGGAGCTGCGTCTGGACCGCGCCGGGGCGGTCCACGATGACGACGCGGCCGGTGTCGTCGGCGGTGACCGGCGGGAGCGGGTGCGGCTCGGCCGGGGAGCCCGTCCAGGCGCCGAGCGAGTCGGCGAGGGCCGTGTCGAGGTCGATGCCGGTGAAGTCGCCGACGACCACGGCGGTCGTGGTGGCGGGCCGGACGTGGGCCTCGTAGAAGGCGCGGACGGAGGCGGCGTCGATGCGGGCGACGGTCTCCTCGGTGCCCTGGCGGGGGCGGGACATCCGCGAGCCGGCCGGGAAGAGCTCCTTGGAGAGCGCCATGGCGGCCCGGCGGGAGGGGTTGGCCAGCTCGTGCGGGATCTCGTCCAGGCGGTTGCCCACGAGGCGCTCGACCTCGTTGTCCGGGAAGGCCGGGGCGCGCAGGGCGTCGGCGACGAGGCCGAGGGCCTTGGCGAGCCGGGAGGCCGGCACCTCCAGAGAGAGGCGCACGCCGGGGTGGTCGGCGTGGGCGTCGAGGGTGGCGCCGCAGCGCTCCAGCTCGGCCGTGAACTCCTCGGCGGTGTGCTTGTCGGTGCCCTCGGACAGGGCGCGCGCCATGATGGTGGCGACGCCGTCGAGGCCCTCGGGCTCGGCGGTCAGGGGGGCCACGACGTTGATGTCCACGGCGACGACCTGCTGGCCGGGGCGGTGGCAGCGCAGCACCGTCAGGCCGTTGGGGAGCGTGCCGCGCTCGGGGGCGGGGAAGGCCCAGGGGGCCGCGGGCCCGGCCTGGGGCCGCGGGTGGAAGTCCATGGAGGGGTGGGCGGGGTCAGCGGCCACGGCGTCGCTCACTTGGCCGTCTCCTCTTCTGCGTCGGCGTTCTCGTCGGCGGGGGCTGCGCTCTCGGTGGGCTCGTACACCAGCACGGCGCGGTTGTCGGGGCGCAGGCGGGCCTGGGCCACCCGCTGCACCTCTTCGGGAGTGATGTCCAGGACGCGCTGCACGGCGGTGAGGGCGAGCTGGGGGTCGCCGAACAGCACCGCGAAGCGGCACAGTTCGTCGGCGCGGCCGCTGACCGTGGAGAGCCGGTCCAGCCACTCGCGCTCCAGCTGGGCCTGGGCGCGCTCCATCTCCGCGGGGGTCGGGCCCTCGGCGGCGAAGCGGGCCAGCTCCTCGTCGACCGCGACCTCGATGTCGGGGATCTCGGCGCCGCCGGAGGCCTTGACGTCCAGCCAGCCCAGCGAGGGGGCACCGGCGAGCCGCAGCAGGCCGAAGCCGGCGGCGACGGCGGTGCGGTCGTGGCGGACGAGGCGGTTGTGGAGCCGGGAGGACTCGCCGCCGCCGAGGACGGTGACGGCCAGGTCGGCGGCGTCGGCCTCGCGGGAGCCGTCCTGCGGGAGGCGGTAGGCGGCCATCATGGCGCGCGCCGGGACCTCTTCGCGGACGACCTGGCGGAGCTGCTCGCCGATGGTGTCGGGGAGGCCGCCGTCGCGCGGGGGCTGCTTGCCGTCGTGCGCGGGGATGGAGCCGAAGTACTTCTCGATCCAGGCGAGCGTCTGCTCGGGGTCGATGTCGCCGACGACCGACAGGACGGCGTTGCCCGGCGCGTAGTACGTGCGGAAGAAGGCGCGGGCGTCCTCCAGGGAGGCCGCGTCCAGGTCGGCCATGGAGCCGATCGGGGTGTGGTGGTACGGGTGGCCGTCGGGGAAGACCATGGCCGTCAGCCGCTCGAAGGCGGTGCCGTAGGGGACGTTGTCGTAGCGCTGGCGGCGCTCGTTCTTGACGACGTCGCGCTGGTTCTCCATCGACTCGTCGTCGAGGGCGGTGAGCAGGGAGCCCATCCGGTCTGCCTCGAGCCACAGGGCCAGCTCCAGCTGGTGGGCCGGCATGGTCTCGAAGTAGTTGGTGCGCTCGAAGCTGGTGGTGCCGTTGAGGGAGCCGCCGGCGCCCTGCACCAGCTCGAAATGGCCGTTCCCCTTGACCTGGGCCGAGCCCTGGAACATAAGGTGCTCAAAGAGGTGGGCGAGGCCCGTGCGGCCCTTGACCTCGTGGCGCGAGCCGACGTCGTACCAGAGGCAGACGGCGGCGACCGGGGTCAGGTGGTCTTCGGAGAGCACCACCCGCAGGCCGTTGGCCAGGCGGTGCTCGGTCGCTGTGAGGCCGCCGGTACCGGCCTGTTGCGTGGCCGTGTGACCCATGGGCATGTACGTCCCTTCGATCGCTTGAGATCTCGCGCCCGTGCGCGACGACTCGTGCGCGTTGGCTCGCGTGATGAACAGTGCTGTCACTGTATGCAAGCGCGCTGACATCCGGCGAAGTTCCCGGCGCGGTGCCCCCTTACGGACGGGTCGTGTCCGGTGTTGTCAGTGGCGCGGTCCACAATGGTCCGCGTCAGCACCCTGCCTCGGCAATCGATCGAAGGAGCCGCAGCCGCGATGGCCCGCCGCAGCACGAAGACCCCGCCGCCGGAGAACTTCGAGGAGCGCATCCTCGACATCGACGTCGTCGACGAGATGCAGGGTTCCTTCCTCGAGTACGCCTACTCCGTCATCTACTCCCGGGCCCTGCCCGACGCGCGCGACGGCCTCAAGCCGGTCCAGCGCCGCATCCTCTTCCAGATGAACGAGATGGGCCTGCGGCCCGACCGGGGCCACGTGAAGTGCGCCCGGGTCGTCGGCGAGGTGATGGGAAAGCTGCACCCGCACGGCGACGCCTCGATCTACGACGCCCTGGTGCGCATGGCGCAGCCGTTCTCCATGCGGCTGCCCCTGGTGGACGGCCACGGCAACTTCGGCTCGCTCGGCAATGACGACCCGCCCGCGGCCATGCGCTACACCGAGGCCCGGATGGCGGCGCCGACATCGCTGATGACGGAGTCCATCGACGAGGACACGGTCGATTTCACGCCGAACTACGACGGCAGCGAGCGGGAGCCCGTCAGCCTGCCCGCCGCCTATCCGAACCTGCTGGTCAACGGCTCGTCCGGGATCGCGGTCGGCATGGCGACGAACATGCCGCCGCACAACCTGGGCGAGGTCGTCGCCGCCGCCCGGCACCTGATCAAGCACCCGGGCGCCGATCTCGACACGCTGATGAAGTTCATCCCCGGCCCGGACCTGCCCACGGGCGGCCGGATCGTCGGCCTGAGCGGCGTCCGCGACGCCTACGAGAACGGCCGCGGCACCTTCAAGATCCGCGCCACCGTCTCCGTGGAGAACGTGACGGCCCGCCGCAAGGGCCTGGTGGTCACCGAGCTGCCCTTCACGGTCGGCCCCGAGAAGGTCATCTCCAAGATCAAGGACCTGGTCGGCTCGAAGAAGCTCCAGGGCATCGCCGACGTCAAGGACCTCACCGACCGCGCCCACGGCCTGCGCCTGGTCATCGAGGTGAAGAACGGCTTCAACCCCGAGGCCGTCCTGGAGCAGCTCTACAAGCTCACGCCGATGGAGGAGTCCTTCGGCATCAACAACGTGGCGCTGGTCGACGGCCAGCCGCTGACCCTGGGGCTCAAGGAGCTCCTGGAGGTCTACGTCGACCACCGCTTCGAGGTGGTGCGGCGGCGCAGCGAGTTCCGGCGCGGCAAGCGGCGCGACCGGCTGCACCTGGTCGAGGGCCTGCTGGTGGCGCTGCTCGACATCGACGAGGTCATCAGGATCATTCGATCGAGTGAGAACGCGGCGCAGGCCAAGCAGGCCCTGATCGCCCACTTCTCCCTCTCCGAGGTGCAGACGCAGTACATCCTCGACACCCCGCTGCGCCGGCTGACGAAGTTCGACCGCATCGAGCTGGAGTCCGAGCGCGACCGGCTGAACGAGGAGATCGAGCAGCTGACGCGGATCCTGGAGTCCGACGCGGAGCTGCGCAAGCTGGTCTCCGGCGAACTGGCCGAGGTAGCGAAGAAGTTCGGCACCGACCGCCGTACGGTCCTGCTGGAGTCGGCGGGCGCCCCGGCGTCGGCGGTGCCCCTGCAGGTCGCCGACGACCCGTGCCGCGTCCTGATGTCCTCCACCGGCCTGCTGGCCCGTACGGCCACGGGCGAGCCGTTCCCGCCGGCCGCGGGCGAGGCCAAGCGCGTCAAGCACGACGTGATCGTCTCGGCGGTGCCGGCGACGGCCATGGGCGAGGTGGGGGCGGTGACCTCGGCCGGGCGGCTGCTGCGGCTGCGGGTGATCGACCTTCCGCAGCTTCCGGAGACGGCGGCGGCGCCCAGCCTGTCGGGCGGCGCGCCGGTGCCGGAGTTCCTGCCGCTGGCGGACGGCGAGACGGTCGTCTGCCTCACCACGCTGGACGAGTCCTCGCCGGGGCTCGCGATCGGTACGGAGCAGGGCGTCGTCAAGCGCGTGGTCCCTGACTATCCGGCCAACAAGGACGAGCTGGAGGTCATCTCCCTCAAGGACGGCGACCGGATCGTCGGCGCGGCCGAGCTGCGAACGGGCGAGGAGGACCTGGTCTTCGTCACGGACGACGCCCAGCTGCTGCGCTACCAGGCCTCGCAGGTGCGTCCGCAGGGCCGCCCGGCGGGCGGCATGGCGGGCATCAAGCTGTCCGCGGGCGCGAAGGTGATCTCCTTCACAGCCATCGACCCGGCGGCGGACGCGGTGGTCTTCACCCGGGCCGGGGCGCGGGGCGGCATGGGCGGTGCCACGGAGGGCTCGGCGAAGCTGACGCCGTTCGACCAGTACCCGCGCAAGGGGCGGGCGACGGGCGGCGTGCGCTGCCAGCGCTTCCTCAAGGGCGAGGACTGCCTGGTCATGGCCTGGGCGGGAGCGGCCCCGGCGCGCGCCGCGGACGCGAAGGGCGCTCCGGTGGAGCTGCCGGAGACCGACCCGCGCCGTGACGGCTCGGGCACGCCCCTGGCGAAGCCGGTGAGCGTGATCGCGGGCCCGGTGTAAAAGCCGGTGTGAAAGTGGGCTGACGGGGGCGCGAATGGCGCCCCCGTCAGGCCTGTGCGTACCGTCAGGCCTGCGCGTACCGTCAGGCCTGCGCGTACCGCAGGACTCCCCACATGGTGTGCTCCTCGGCGAGGGGCTCTCCCTCTGTCACGCGGCAGCGCTCCAGGCCGGCCCGCAGTGCCCCGGCGTCGACTCCCCTGCCGATCAGTACGAGCTGGGTGAGCCGTTCCTCGGCGCGGGCCCAGGAGGAGCGGTAGAAGCGCAGGAAGTCGCCCACGGCGTGCACGGCGAACTTGTGCTTGTGCCCGGCTATGCCGAAGTACACGAAGCCCTTGATGCGGTACAGGCCCCCCGGCCGGCTGTCGAGGAACTCCATCAGCCGCCGCGGGTCTACGGGCTCCGGGGAGACGAACTCGACGCTCTCGTAGGCGGCGTGCAGGTGCCCGCTGTGGTTGCAGCCGTCGTGGCAGTCGTGGCCGTGGCCGTCGTCCTCGTCGCCGGCGTGCAGGTCCTCGAAGGACAGCTGCCGCACCGCCGCCGTGTCCTCCTCGCGCGGCTTGCGGTCGAAGAGCAGCTCCGGGTCGATGCGCCCGTAGGAGGCCGGTACGACGGGCGTGCCGGGGCTGAGCTCCGCCAGGACGCCCAGGAGGTCCCGGCGGGCCTCGTCGCCGATCCTGTCGGCCTTGTTGAGGACGACGAGGTCGGCGATCGCGACGTGCCGGTCGAGCTCGGGGTGCCGGGCGCGGGTGGCGGCGAACTCCGCCGCGTCGACGACCTCGACGAGCCCTCCGTAGACGATGTCCTTGTTGTCGCTGGCGAGGATCATCCGGATGAGCTCCTGCGGCTCGGCCAGTCCGCTCGCCTCGATCACGATGACGTCGATGCGGGCCGCGGGGCGGGAGAGCTTCTCCAGGAATCCGTCGAGCTCGCTGGTGTCGACGGCGCAGCACAGGCAGCCGTTGCCCAGCGACACCATCGAGTCGACCTGGCCGGCGACGCTCATGGCGTCGATCTCGATGCTGCCGAAGTCGTTGACGACGGCCCCGATGCGGGTGCCCCCGCTCCTCCCCAGGAGGTGGTTGAGGAGGGTGGTCTTGCCCGATCCCAGGAATCCTGCCAGCACGATGACCGGGATCTGTCGCTTGGCCACGGGGGGCGCCTCCATCATCAGTCGAGCGCGGCGGGGACCGGCTGGGGCGGGGGCGGGCCCGTGTACCGGGCCGCCGGGCGGATGATCTTCGAGTCGTCCGCCTGCTCCAGGATATTGGCGCTCCAGCCGACCACGCGGGCCGCGCAGAAGGTGGGGGTGAACATCTCGCGCGGCAGCCCGCACAGCTCCATGACGACGCCGGCGTAGAACTCGACGTTGGTGTGGAGCTCCCGGCCGGGCTTCAGTTCGGCGAGGATCTCCTCCACGCGCGCCTCGACCTCGACGGCGAAGTCCACGAGGCTGCCGCCGAACTCCTGGGCGATGCCGCGGAGCATCCGGGAGCGGGGGTCCTCGGTGCGGTAGACGGGGTGCCCGAAGCCCATGATCCGTTCCCCGGCGAGGACGCGGGCGCGGATCCACCCGTCGATGCGGTCCGGCGTGCCGATGGCGTCGAGGGTGTCCAGGGCCCGGCTCGGGGCGCCGCCGTGCAGGGGGCCGGACAGGGCGCCGATCGCGCCGCACAGGCAGGCGGCGAGGTCCGCGCCGGTGGAGGCGATGACGCGGGCGGTGAACGTCGAGGCGTTGAAGCCGTGGTCGATGGTGGAGACGAGGTACTGCTCGACGGCGCGGGCCCGCCGGGCACCGGGCTCGGTCCCGGTCAGCATGTAGAGGTAGTTGGCCGCGTGGGGCAGGTCGTCGCGCGGCTCCACGGGCTCCAGGCCCTGCCCGAGCCGGTACAGGGCGGTGAGCAGGGTGGGCACGGCGGCGCAGGCGGCGAGCGCGTCGGCCTCGCGCCGGGCGGGGGCGGTGTCGTAGAGGGGCCGGAGGCCGGCGGAGGCGCCGAGCAGGGACAGTGCGGTGCGCAGCCCGGCGAGGGGGCCCGAGCGGGCGCCGGCGCGGGCGATGCCCGGCAGGGCCTCGCGCACGTCCTGCGGCAGGTGGCGCAGGGCGGCGGTCTCGGCGGCGAAGCGGGCGCGCTGCTGCGCGTCCGGCAGGGTCCCGCGGACCATCAGGTGCCAGACGTCCTCGAAGGAGCGCTTCTGCGCGAGTTCGACGGCCGAGTACTGGCGGTAGTGGTAGAAGCCCTCCTGGCCTCGGACGTCACCGAGAGCGGTGTCGGTGACGACGACGCCGGCCAGTCCACGGGGCACATCAGTGATCGGCATGGCTGCCTCCTCAGCAGGCGATCGATCAAATCTTGATGCGACTGTCCATGTTTAACTCAATACTTGTCAATGTTGATTCGAATCAATGTAGAGGGGTGGATAGCGTGTGCCCCATGGCGGACCACAGAACGGACGGCGGCGAGACGCACGCCGGAGCGGAAGACCGGCGGCTGACCACGCGCGAGGTCGCCGAGCGGCTCGGCGTGAAGCCGGAGACGGTCTACGCGTACGTCAGCCGCGGCCAGCTCAGCAGCCGCCGCGGCCCCGGCGGGCGCAGCAGCACCTTCGACGCGCGCGAGGTGGACGCCCTCCTGCGGCGCAGCAGGCGCGAGACGGCGTTCGGCGGCGAGACGGCGATCCGTACGGGCATCACCCTCATCGACAAGGACCGGTACTACTACCGGGGGGTGGACGCCACCGCCCTGGCGGAGCGGTACACGTACGAAGAGGTCGCGGACTGGCTGTGGACGGGCCGGCTGCGGCGCGGCACGCGGTTCACCGCCCCGCACGACGCGCTGATCGCGGCGCTCCGCGCCGTGGGCTCCCTGCCCGCGCACGGCGGGCCCGCCGACCGGCTGCGGGTGGCCGCGATCGCGGCGGCCGCCGCCGACCCGCTGCGCTTCGACCTCTCGCCGCAGGCCGTGCTCGGCACCGCGCGCGGCCTGATCCCCACGCTGGTCGACGCCCTGCCGGCCGCCGGGCCGCTGCCCCGGGAGGACGGCGGCGGGCCGCTGCCCCGCCGGCTGTGGTCACGGCTGACCGCGCAGGCACCCGACGAGGCGTCACTGCGCGCCCTGGAGGCGGCTCTCGTGCTGCTCATCGACCACGACCTGGCCGCGTCCACGCTCGCGGTGCGGGTCGCCGCCTCGGCCCGTTCCCACCCCTACGCGGTCGTCACGGCCGGCCTCGGCGTCGTGGAGAGCCCGCTGCACGGCGCCGCGAGCGGGCTGGCGCACCGGATGCTGACGGAGGTGCTGGAGCGGGGCAGCGCGGGCGCGGTCGTGGCCGACCACCTGCGCGGCGGGCGCCGCGTGCCCGGCCTCGGCCACCGGCTCTACAAGGGGCCCGACCCCCGCGCCACGGCCCTCTTCGCCCGCCTGGAGGCCGTGCCGGCCGCAGCCGGAGCCCTCGCGGCGGCACGGGAGGTCGAGGCGACGACGGCCCGGCACGTACCCCTGCACGCCAACGTGGACCTCGCCCTGGCCGTGCTGTCCGTCTCCTCGCAGATGCCGCCCGAGGCCGGGGAGACCGTCTTCGCGGTGGCCCGTACGGCCGGCTGGATCGCGCACGCCCTGGAGGAGTACGCGGAGCGCCCCATGCGGATGCGGCCTTCGGGCGAGTACGCCGGCCCCACGCCGCCCCAGCCCCTGCCCTGACGCCTCCCCAAGGAACTCTTTCAGGCCACCCCACGGACTTCAGCCGTCCCGGCCGTCCCGTCACACGAACACCGGAAACTCAGGTTAGGCTTACCTTCGTGAGTACGTGCGCGACCGCCTCCCGCCAGCTCGCCGAGCCCCTGGCCGGCACCGCCGCCACCGCGCGGACGTGGCTGCTCGTCGAGCAGCCCGGGCCCTGGGGTGCGGACGCACTGACCGCGAGCCACCTCGACCCCGCCGTCGGGCAGGCGCTGGACGCGGCCGCGGAAGGCACAGGCGTCCGCATCGCGCTGATCCGCCGCCCCGGCCGGCACGCCGACTGCCACCAGCCCGGCACCCACCGGGTGTTCGCCGCCCACACCGCCCCGGGCCGCTCCTGGATCCGCACCGCCGCGATCCCCGACCCCGCGGAGCTGACCCGGCTGGACCTCGCCGCACTCGGCGCGGGCGAGCACGGCGGCCTGTGGGAGGCCTACGACGGCGACCCGCTGGTGTTCGTGTGCACCAACGGCAAGCGCGACCGCTGCTGCGCCCTGCTGGGCCGTCCCCTCGCCGCCGAGCTGGCCGCGTCCGGGGCGGAGGCGTGGGAGGTCACCCACATCGGCGGCCACCGCTTCTCCCCGACGCTCTTCGTCCTCCCGTACGGCTACGCGTACGGCCGGGTCACCGCCCACGGCGTCAAGGACGTCCTGGAGGCGGTGCGCGACCGCCGGATCGTCACCGGCGACTGCCGCGGCCGCTCGGCCTGGGAGCGCCCGGCCCAGGCGGCCGAGCTGGCGGTGCGCGAACTGACCGGCGAGGAGGACGCGGACGCCTTCGACGTGACGCGCACCGAGGGCGCGGCGCCGCACTGGTCGGTGACCGTCGCCCACACCGACGGCCGGGCCTGGCGGGTGGCCGTCGAACAGGGCGCCGCGGAGCCCGCCCGGCCGGAGAGCTGCGGACGTGCTCCCGGCACGCCCGCACGGATGGACGTCATATCCGTCACTCCCCTCCGTACGGACGTCCCCGCGGAGGCGCTGATCGGTCCGCGCCCTTCCCGCCCGGGTACCTTCAGCCCGCGTTCTTGACGAACTCCGTGGTGTAGGTCTTCTGCAGGTCCACCTTGGCGCCCTTGAGGTCGGGGTTGAACGACTTGAGCACCTCGTGGACCGTCCGGGGCCCGTCCTCGGGCATCACTCCGTCCTTGGTGAACATCGGCAGGGTGTTCTTGATCGCCTGGACGTAGAGGTCCTTGCCGGCCTTCGCGTAGTCGTCGGGCATCTTGGCCGCGATCTCCTCCGGGGTGTGCTCGGACATCCATCCGAGGGTCTTCACGAAGGCGTTGGCGAGCTTCTGCACCACCTCCTTGTGGTCGTTGACCCAGCTGGTGTTCATGTAGAGGCTGGACGCCGGGTAGAGGCCGCCGAGCGCCGCCCGCGACCCCTCGGGGGTGCGCATGTCGACGAGCACCTTGCCGGCGTCCTTGGCGAGGATCTGCGCGACCGTCGGGTCGGTGGTCATCCCGCCGTCGATGGAGCCCTGCTGGAGTGCGGAGATGAAGGTCTGCCCCGCGCCGACGGCCACCGGCGTGAAGTCGCTGACCTTCACTCCGTTCTTCACCGCCAGGTACTTCGTCAGGAAGTCGGTGGAGGAGCCGAGCCCGGTGACGCCGAGCTTCTTCCCCTTGAAGTCCTTGGGCGAGGCCAGTTCGCCCGCGGCCTTCTTCGAGACGACCTCGACCTCCCCCGGCGTCTGTGCGAGCTGGACCACGGACTCCACCTGCTTGCCCTTCACCTGCAGGTCGAGCGTGTGGTCGTAGAAGCCGACCACACCCTGGACCTCACCGGAGACGAGGGCGGTGGTGGCCTGGACGCCCGCGGGCTCGGTGAGCAGGTCGACGGTGACGCCCTCCTCCTGGAAGTAGCCGAGCCGCTGGGTGAGGACCGCCGGCAGGTAGATGACCTTGTCCAGGCCGCCGACCATGATCTTGACGATGTCACCCTTCGCCGCTTCGAGCGCCGGGTTCGGCTTGTTCGTCGACGACTCGTCGGCACACCCGGCCAGGGTCAGGCACATCACCGCCGCGACGGCGCCCACGCGGGCTCCGGCGGTCTTGCTGAACGTACGCATCGCTGTTCCTTACGGTCGGTGGTTCGCGGGGGACGAACAGGACGTGCAGGACGTGCTGGGGGGTGTGGGGATGCGGTGGGGGGGCAGTGGGGCGGGACGGGGCGGCGGCGTGCCGCTACTCCCCCGACCCGGAATCGCCCGGCTTCCAGCGGAAGAGCCGCTTCTCGGCGAAGGTCAGCAGCCCCTCCGCGAGCAGCGCGACGACGGCGAGGATGACCATGGCGGCGTACACGCCCGCCGTGTTGAACGTGTTCTGCGACATGGAGACCAGCAACCCGATCCCCTTCGCCGCACCGAGGTACTCGCCGACGATCGCGCCGATGAGCGCGAAGCCGAAGCTCACGTGCAGGCTGGTGAAGATCCAGGAAGTCGCCGAGGGGATGACGACCTGCAGCGTCACCCGGCGGTTGCTCGCGCCCAGGATGCGGGCGTTGGCCACCAGATTGCGGTCGACCTCGCGGGCGCCCTGGAAAGCGTTGAAGAACACGGGGAAGAAGACCAGGACGACCGCCGACGCGACCTTGGAGGCAGGCCCCAGCCCGAAGAGGATCAGGAAGATCGGCACGAGGGCGATCCTCGGCAGCGCGTTGAGGACCTTGATGTACGGACTGAAGACGTCGGCCAGGAAGCGCACCCGGCCGAGCCCGATCCCGAGCACCACGCCGCCGGCCACGCCGAACACCCAGCCGAGCAGGGCCTCGTAGAGCGTGTACCAGATCTGCTCGCCGAGCGAGCCCTGCGGAGTGCCGTGGAGCGTCCACTGGACGATCTGGTCCCAGATCCTCGTCGGCATCGAGAAGTAGAACGGATCGATGACGCCGTTGCGGGCCATCAGCTCCCACGCGACCAGCACGACGACGAGCACGAGCACCCGCGCCGCGTACACGGTGAGCCTGCGCTGACGCGCGGCCTTCGCGCGGGCCGAAGCCCGGCCGACGGCCGGAGCCGTGGGGGCGATGGGGGCGCCGACGGATTCGACGGACTCAAGCGACACGGGAGGCACCCCTCTCACGGGTGATGCGGACCTCTTCGCCGAGGGAGGACCAGATCTCGCGGTAGATCTCCACGAACTCGGGCTCCAGGCGGATGGCTTCGACCTTGCGCGGGCGCGGCAGCCGTACGGGGAAGACCTGCTTGACGGTCGCCGGTCCGGCGGTCATCACGACGACCTTGTCGGCGAGGGCGATCGCCTCCTCGAGGTCGTGGGTGACGAAGACGACGGAAGCGGCCGGTCCACCGTGGGAGCCGCCCCACAGCTCCAGCAGCTCGTCCGACATCAGGGCCCGCGTCTGTACGTCGAGCGCCGAGAAGGGCTCGTCCATCAGGAGGATCGCCGGGTCGCACACGAAGGTCTGGGCGAGCGCGACGCGCTTGCGCTGGCCGCCGGAGAGCTGGTGCGGATAGCGGTCGGCGAAGGACGCGAGCCCTACCCGGCCGAGCCAGTCGCGCGCCCGCTCCCGCGCCTCGGCCCTGGGCACGCCGCGGAAGCGCGGCCCGGCCGTCACGTTGGACAGCACCGTCCGCCAGGGGAAGACGGCGTCCTGCTGGAAGACGAAGCCGACTTCCGGCCGGATTCCGGTCACCGGCTCGCCGCCGACCAGCACCTCGCCCTCGGTCGGCTCCTCCAGGCCGCTGACCAGGGTGAGCGTGGTGGACTTCCCGCAGCCGGTCGGGCCGACGACCGCCACGAACTCGCCCTGCTCCACGGTCAGGCCGAGATCCCGTACGGCGGTGTGCGAGGCGCCCGACGGCGTACGGAACACCTTGCTCGCGCCGCGCAGCTCGATCGCCGGTACGTGGCCCGGCGGGGTGCCACTGATCATGCTTGCCGTCTCCTCCTGTGCAGGTTTCCGGCCAAGGGGGTGGCCGGTGCTGGAGGCTAGATGTGACGTGTGGCGCACAGACAGCCTTGTGAGCGCTGTGCGGCTTGAGTGCACGAACCCTGTTCTGCTCGTTTTGCGCGCGGTAGAACAACAAAGAGCGACGAAGGCGCCACGGAAGATGACGCCGGAGGCGCAATGAAGACCACGACGACCGGCAGGAGGGGGACCCGCATGCGCCCCCGCTGGCCGCGCCGTGTCTTCGCCCAAGTGCTGCTCGTCCAGCTGCTGATCATCACCGGGGTCACCGGGCTCGCCGCCGGCCTCTTCCTCGCGCCCCTGGCAGCCCAGCTCGACGACCAGGCCGAGCACCGGGCCCTGACCATCGCCCGGGCCACCGCGGCCCAGCCCGGCATCGCGCACAGCCTGCTGGCCGGGCCGCCCTCCCCCGGCGGGCCCGTGCAGGCCGACGCCGAGCGCATCCGGCTGGCCACCGGCGCGAGTTACGTCGTGGTCGTCGACACCCGCGGCATCCGCTACTCCCACACCGTCCCGGAGCGGATCGGGGAGCGCGTCAGCACCGACCCCGGCAGCGTCCTCGGCGGCCGGGAGTGGACGGGCATCGAGCGCGGCACCCTCGGCCGCTCCGCGCGCGGCAAGGTGCCCCTGCGCGACGGCGAGGGAGCCGTCGTCGGCGCCGTCTCCGTCGGCATCGCCTATGACGACGTGCACGCCCTGCTGCTGCGGGCCGTGCCGGACATCGTCACGTATGCCGGTGCGGCCCTCGGCGTGGGCGCGATCGCCGCGATCGCCGCCTCCCGCCGGCTGCGCAAGCGCACCCATGGCATCGAACTCACCGAGATCTCCGCCCTCCTGGACGAGCGCGAGGCCATGCTGCACGGCATCCGCGAGGGCGTGGTCGCCCTCGACCGGAACGGCCGCGTCCGCCTGGTCAACGACGCGGCCGCGCGGCTGCTGGGCATCGGCCGGGACGCCATCGGCCACCCCCTGGACGGCGTGCTGCCGCCCGGCCGCACCACGGACGTGCTGGCCGGCCGGGTGTCGGGCGCCGACCTGCTGACCGTCCGCGACGGGCGGGTGCTGGTCGTCAACCGCAGGGACACGGCCGGCGGCGGCACCGTGGCGACGCTGCGCGACCGCACCGAGCTGGAGCAGCTCCGCCGCGAACTCGACGGCACCCGCGGCCTGACGGACGCCCTGCGCGCCCAGGACCACGAGCACGCCAACCGCCTGCACACCATCGCCGGGCTCCTGGAGCTCGGCCTGTACGAGGAGGCAGCCGACTTCGTCGCCGAGGTCACCGGCGCGCACCGGGCGACGGCCGAGGAGGTCACCGAGCGGGTCCGCGACCCGCTGGTGGGTGCCCTGCTGGTCGGCAAGAGCGCGGTCGCGGCGGAGCGCGGCGTGGCCCTGCGGGTGAGCCCGGCGACCCGGCTGCCCGACCGGGTCGTGGACCCGCGCGACCTGGTCACCGTGCTCGGCAACCTCGTGGACAACGCCCTGGACGCGGCGGGGTCCCACCACGCGGCCGGTCCCCCGTTCGTGGAGGTGGAGCTGCGGGCCGTCGGGGAGACGCTCGTCGTCCGCGTGGCGGACAACGGCCCCGGGGTGCCGGCCGCGGTCCGCGAACTGGTCTTCACCGACGGCTGGTCCACCAAGGAGGCCGCCCCGCACCGCCGCCGCGGGCTCGGCCTCTCGCTCGTACGGCGGCTGGCCGAGCGGTACGGCGGCTCCGTGCGGGTGGGCGAACGGAAGGGCGGCGGCGCGGTGTTCACCGTGGAACTGCCCGAAGCGCTGCGTTCACCGCAGCCCAAGCAGCTCACTCGAAGGGGTGAACGATGATCGATGTCCTGGTCGTGGACGACGACTTCCGCGTCGCCGAGATCAACGCCGCGTACGTGGCGCGGGTCCCCGGCTTCCGCGTCGGCGCCAAGGCCCACAACGCGGCTCAGGCCATGGCCGTGCTGGAGAAGGGCGGCATCGACCTGGTGCTGCTGGACCACTTCCTCCCGGACGAGACCGGCCTGTGGCTCGTCCGCCGCCTGCGGCAGCTCGGCGACCTCACCGACGTGATCATGGTGACGGCGTCGCGCGACATCGCGACCGTCCAGGCGGCCATGCGCTACGGGGCCCTGCAGTACCTCGTCAAGCCGTTCACCTTCCCCGGGCTGCGGGTGAAGCTGGAGGCGTACGCGCAGTTGCGCCGTACCCTCGACGACGCGCAGGAAGCGGGGCAGGACCAGGTCGACCGGATCTTCGGCACGCTGCGCACGGCCGCCACCAGCACCCCGCTGCCGAAGGGCCATTCGGCGCCCACGGCCGAGCTGATACGGCAGGTGCTCTCGGACGCCGCGTCCCCGCTGTCCGCGCACGAGGTCGCCGCCCGGTCGGGGCTGAGCCGCTCCACGGCACAGCGCTACCTCAAGCGGCTGGAGGAGTCCGGGCGGCTGAGCCTGACCCTCAAGTACGGGGAGACGGGCCGCCCTGAGCACCGGTACGCGTGGACGGGGCGGTAGCTCCACGACCCGGCGGACCGCGGTGCCGCGACGCGGCTCCGGTGCCCTCACCGCCTCCGCCTGAGGCGTCACGCCGCGCCGGCGCCGGTCAGCGAGCGCACCTCCGTCTCGGCGTGCCCGGCGGCGTCGGCCGGTTCGGGCGAGGTCACCGTGCCGAGCCGGCCGGCGAGGAAGCCCAGCGGGACGGAGACGAGGCCGGGGTTCTCCAGCGGGAAGAACGCGAAGTCCAGGCCGGGGAAGATCGCGCCGGGGCCGCCGGAGACGATCGGTGACAGGACGACGAGCGCCACGGCCGGGACGAGCCCGCCGTAGACCGACCAGACCGCGCCCCGGGTGGTGAACCGCCGCCAGAAGAGCGAGTAGAGCAGCACGGGGAGGTTCGCGGAGGCGGCGACGGCGAAGGCGAGCCCCACCAGGGAGGCGACGTTGAGGTCCTGGGCGAGCAGGCCGAGCCCGATGGCCACCGCCCCGGTGCCGGCGGCCGCGGCCCTCGCGACCGCCACTTCGCTGCGGGGCGTACGGGCACGGCGGCCGAGTGTCCGGTACAGGTCGTGGGCCACCGAGGCGGAGGAGGCCAGTGTGACCCCCGCGACGACAGCGAGGATCGTGGCGAAGGCGACGGCCGCGACCACGGCGAACAGCACCGTGCCGCCGGTGGACCCGGGGCCGCCGCCCAGGTCGAGCGCGAGCAGCGGCACCGCGTTGTTCCCGCCGGCTCCCTCGGCCCGCACGGCGCCGGAGCCGAGCACGGCGGCGGCGCCGAAGCCGAGCACGACGGTCATGAGGTAGAAGGCGCCGATGAGCCCGATGGACCAGATCACCGAGCGGCGGGCGGCGCGGGCCGTGGGCACGGTGTAGAAGCGCGAGAGGATGTGCGGCAGCCCCGCGGTGCCGAGGACGAGGGCGAGGCCCAGGCTCACGAAGTCCAGCCGGGAGGTCCAGTCGCCGCCGTACTTCAGGCCGGGGGCGAGGAAGGCCCGGCCGTGGCCGCTGCGGCCGGCCGCGGTGGTGAGCAGGGCGGAGAGGTCGCCGTGGAAGCGCAGCAGGACGAGGACGGTGAGGACGATCGTGCCGCCGAGCAGCAGGACGGCCTTGACGATCTGGATCCAGGTGGCGGCCCGCATGCCGCCCAGGGTGATGTAGACGACCATCAGCACCCCGACGCCGACGACCGTCCAGGCGCGGGCCCACTCGCTCGTGCCGCCCAGCAGCAGCGTCATGAGGCTGCCCGCGCCGACCATCTGGGCGACGAGGTAGACCACGGAGACGGTGACGGAGGAGACCCCGGTCGCGATCCTGACCGGCCGCTCGCGCAGCCGGGTCACCAGGACGTCGGCGAGGGTGAACCGGCCGCAGTTGCGGACGAGTTCGGCGACGAGGAAGAGCACGACGAGCCAGGCGACGAGGAAGCCGACGGTGTAGAGGACGCCGTCGTAGCCGTAGAGGGCGATGAGGCCGGTGACGCCGAGGAAGGAGGCGGCGGACATGTAGTCGCCCGCGATGGCGAAACCGTTCTCCATGGGGGAGAAGAGCCGGCCGCCCGCGTAGAACTCCTCCGGGGAGCCGCGGCGGCCGCGGCCGACCCAGGTGGTGATGGCCAGCGTGACGAGGACGAAGCCGCTGAACAGGGCAAGGGCCAGGGCGTGGTGGGCGCCGGTCACCGGTGCTCACCCCGCGCGTGGCGGGCGGGGACGTCGGCCCGGCGGGCGGATGGGAGGCCGGGGACGGGGAAGGGGGCGGGGTCCTGGTCCTGGCGGGTCTCCAGGGTGACCGCCCAGCGCAGCTCCAGCGCCGCCGGGTCCCGGTGCAGCCGGGCGTGGCGGGCGTAGGCCCAGGTGAGCAGGAACGTCGTGGCGAACTGGGCGAGGCCGGCGACCATCGCGACGTTGAGCGCGCCCGCCACCTGGCGGGCCATCAGGCCGGGTGCGGCGATCGCCGTCACCACGTAGGCCAGGTACCAGAGCAGGAACGCGGCCGCCGCGGGGAAGGCGAACCGGCGGTAGCGGCGGCGCACTTCCCGGAAGGCGGCGCCGCGCTGGACCTCGCTGTAGATGTCCAGGGCGGTCGGCTGAATCGTTCCGGCACCGCTTCCTCCGGAACCGCGTCTGTCGTGCTTCTCCACCGAACTCTCCTTGGGTCGCCGGGCCCGGCCGACCGGTGCACCCGCCGTCAGGGACCCAAGGATGGGCGGAACGCTGATGCCCGGGCCGGGCCGTTGGCCCGACGTTCACCCCATCAGGTGATGGATGAGCCGGGAGGCCGCGCGATGCCGTACTGGAAGGCGTAGCGCATGGCCTGGGCGCGGTCGCGCACGCCCGTCTTGGCGAAGAGATTGTTGATGTGCGTCTTCACCGTCGCCGTGCTCACGTGCAGCCGCCGGGCGATCTCGGCGTTGGACAGGCCCTCGGCGACCAGCGACAGCACCTCCGCCTCACGCGCGGTGAGCCCGTCGGGCAGCTCCCGGCGGACCGGGGACGCGGCGGCCGGGAACGGTGCCGGTGCCGCACCGGCACCCCTGCCGGAGCCCGTACCGGCGGGCACGGCACCGCCGGCCGCGGCGGGATCCGAGAGCCGCTCCAGGAGCCGCCGCTGTACGTTCGGCGACAGCCCGGCCTCCCCCGACATCACGTGCCGCACGGCCCGGACGATCTCCTCGCCGCCGGCGTCCTTGGTGAGATAGCCGCGCGCCCCCGCCCGGAGCGCCGGGAACAGCGAATCGTCGTCCGCGTAGGTGGTGAGGACGACGACGTGGGTGGCCGGGTGCTCGGCACGGATGCGCCGCGTGGCCTCCACTCCGTCGCAGCGGGGCATCCGCAGGTCCATCAGCACCACGTCCGGAGCGTGCTCGGCGACGAGCCGCACCGCCTCCTCCCCGTCGGCCGCCGCACCGACGACCTCAATGCCGGGCAGCAGCCCCAGCAGCATCACGATGCCCTCGCGCACCACGGTCTGGTCGTCCGCGACGACGACCCTCGCGTTCTCGCCGGCATCGCCCGTACCACCGCCGGTGCCCACGGCACCGCCCCCGCCACCCGTCACGCGGGCACCCGCAGACGCACCACGAACCCCTCCTCCCCGGACCCTGCCGGTCCGGCATCCAGCGTGCCGCCCAGCAGCTCGGCCCGCTCCCTCATCCCCAGCAGACCGTACCCGGCGCCGGCGGCCCCCAGCTCTCCCGACGCTCCGCGCGCCCCCCGGTCACGGACCCACAGCTCGACCCACCCCTCCAGATAGGTGAACCGCATCTCCACCGGCGCACCCGGGGCGTGCTTGCGCACATTGGTCAGCGCCTCCTGCGCGACCCTGCGCACCGCCAGCCCGGCCTCGGCCGGCAGGGCCCGCCGCTCCCCCGTCACCTCCAGCCGCGCCCCCTCCCCCGCCGCGGACTCCCGCAGGAACTCCTCCACGGGGGTCAGCTCCCCGCGCAGCGCGGACAGGGCCTGCCGGGTCTCGGCCAGGCCCTCGCGCGCCATGCCCCGGGCCGCCACCACCCGCTCCAGCACCCGCTGCGGGTCCTCACCGCGCTCGATCAGCAGCCGGGCCGCCTCCAGGTGCACCATCTGCGCGGACAGACTGTGCGCGAGCACGTCATGGATCTCCCGGGCGATCCGGGCCCGCTCGGCCAGCGCCGCCGACTCCGCCTCCGCGCGCCGCGCCGCCCGCTCCTGGGCCAGCAGCCGGAACCCGGCCCCCCGCGCCTCCTCGTCCAGCCGGAGCGCGTAGCCGATGAAGGGCAGCGCCACCACCGTGCCCACGATCACCAGCGGCCGCTCGGTGCTCGCCAGGGCATAGACCCCCATGGCGACGGCCGAGACGCCCAGCGCGTGGAGGAGGGGCAGCCGCTCCACGGCGATCACGACGGTGCCGCCCCAGAGCACGGCGGCCGAGGTGTGCTCCCCCGCCAGCTGGGCGGCCGCCCCCACTCCCATCAGCACCCCGAGGAGCGCCAGGGAGAGCCCCGGCCGCCGCGCCAGGGTGGTGAGGAAATAGCCCCGCACCGCGGCGGCGCAGGCCAGGAAGCCCGCGGCGAGGGCCGCGTACCCCCAGCCGTGGAAGGAGCCGTTGCGCAGCGCCCCCCAGAGCACCAGGGCCGCCAGGACTCCCCTGACCCCCCACGTCATCACCTGCCGGCGCCTGGGCACCCCGACCCCGGAGAGGGCCTCGCGAGCGGGCCAGGCCGTCCAGTTCTCCATCGGCACGCGCGATCCTTCCACCCTGCAGCCGCTGTCAGCCGCCGGCCGTGACACGGTACGCCGGGCGTATGCCGTGGACGCGGTGGAGGACCACGGCGCTACGGGCCAGCAGCACGGCGGCGACGGTCACCATCGTCGCGGAGCTGCCCTGGTGGACGCCCGCCAGCGCGCCCAGGCCGTGCAGCCCCAGCCTCAGGGCGGCCCCGCCGAGCCATATCGCGGCCGTCGCCCTGCTGCCCTGCGCCCAGGTCTCGCCGGACTCGTCCGCCCAGACGCGGCTGCTCCACGCCCAGGCGGCCCCCGTGGCGAGCCCGGCCAGGACCCCGCCCGCCAGCAGTCCGGCGGACACGGCCCGGTGCGCGGGATCGATGAGCCCGGGCTCGCGCACGGCCAGGAAGACCAGCACGGCCGGCAGGGCCCACCAGCTTCTGGCGTCCGTGCTCACCCGCTGCGGCCGGACCTGCCGGACCAGCGTGAGCACGACAACGGCGATGATCACCAGACCATTGGCCATACCCGGCATGAGGAGCCTCCGCGGATCCCGGAAAAGCGCTGACGACGAACGCTTCCGAAACTACGGATCCGGCTCCGGGCGCGGATCGGAGCACGGGTGGGTGCCGGGTGGAGATGCACGACGGTGCTCTCTCCACCCAGGGGTGGAGAGAGCACCGAGGAGCTACCTGGGCGAGGAAGCCCGGGAGGGACGGGTCAGGCGTCGATGCGCGAGCGGTCGAGGGTGGCCGCGGAGTTGGTGATGAACTCCTTGCGCGGTGCCACCTCGTTGCCCATCAGCAGGTCGAAGGTGCGCTCCGCCGCTTCCAGGTCGCTGATGTTGATCCGCCGCAGGGTGCGGTGGCGCGGGTCCATCGTGGTCTCCGCGAGCTGGTCGGCATCCATCTCGCCGAGGCCCTTGTAACGCTGGATGGAGTCCTTGTAGCGCACGTTCTTCCGCTCCAGCTCCAGCAGCGTCTGCCGCAGCTCGTTGTCGGAGTACGTGTAGATGTACTTGTCCTGCCCCTTCTTGGGCTGGATGAGCTCCACCCGGTGCAGCGGGGGGACCGCGGAGAAGACCCGGCCCTCTTCGACCATGGGCCGCATGTAGCGCTGGAAGAGGGTCAGCAGCAGGATCCGGATGTGCGCGCCGTCCACATCGGCGTCGGCCAGGAAGATGACCTTGCCGTAGCGGGCCGCGTCGATGTCGAAGGTCCGGCCGGACCCGGCTCCTATCACCTGGATGATCGCGCCGCACTCGGCGTTCTTCAGCATGTCGGAGACCGACGCCTTCTGAACGTTGAGGATCTTGCCGCGGATCGGCAGCAGCGCCTGGAACTCGGAGTTCCGGGCCAGCTTCGCCGTACCGAGCGCCGAGTCGCCCTCGACGATGAACAACTCGCTGCGCTCGACGTCGTCGCTGCGGCAGTCGGCGAGCTTGGCCGGCAGCGAGGAGGACTCCAGGGCCGTCTTCCGGCGCTGGGCCTCCTTGTGCTGCCGGGCCGCGATACGGGTGCGGGCCGCGGCGACGACCTTCTCCAGCACGGCTCTGGCCTGCTGCTTGGCGTCGCGCTTGGTGGAGGTCAGGAACGTCTTGAGCTCCTTCGCGACCACATTGGCCACGATCCGGTTCGCGGCGGAGGTGCCGAGCACCTCCTTGGTCTGCCCCTCGAACTGCGGCTCGGCGAGGCGCACCGTCACGACGGCCGTGAGCCCCTCCATGGCGTCGTCCTTGACGACGTCGTCCTCGGCGACGCGCAGGAGCTTGGAGGAGCGCAGCACCTCGTTGACGGTCTTGGTGATCGAGCGCTCGAAGCCCGTCACGTGCGTGCCGCCCTTGGGCGTGGCGATGATGTTGACGAACGACCTGACCGTGCTGTCGTAGCCCGTGCCCCAGCGCAGGGCGATGTCCACGCCCAGCTCGCGGGTGACCTCGGTGGGAGTCATGTGGCCGCGGTCGTCCAGGACGGGCACGGTCTCCTTGAAGGTGCCCTGCCCGCTCAGCCGCAGCACGTCGCAGACGGCCTTGTCCTGCGCCAGGTACTCGCAGAACTCGCTGATGCCCCCGTCGTAGCGGAAGACCTCCTCGGTGCTGCCCGCGCCGTCGAGGCCGCGCTCGTCGCGGACGACGATCGTGAGGCCGGGCACCAGGAAGGCCGTCTGCCGGGCGCGCCCGTAGAGGGTCTCCAGGGAGAGCTTGGCGTCCTTGAGGAAGATCTGGCGGTCCGCCCAGTAGCGGACGCGGGTGCCGGTGCGCGCCTTGGGGATCTTCTTCCCCTTGAGCAGGCCGTTGGCCGGGTCGAAGGGGGCGTCCGGTCCGGACTCGGTGAAGATGCCGGGGACGCCGCGGCGGAAGCTGATGGAGTGGGTCCGGCTGTTGCGGTCGACCTCGACGTCCAGGCGGGCGGAGAGCGCGTTGACCACCGACGCGCCGACGCCGTGCAGACCGCCGGACGCCGCGTAGGAGCCGCCGCCGAACTTGCCGCCCGCGTGCAGCTTGGTCATGACGACCTCGACGCCGGACAGCCCGGTCTTGGGCTCGACGTCCACGGGGATGCCGCGGCCGTTGTCGCGCACCTCCACGGAGCCGTCGTCGTGGAGGACCACATCGATGCGGTCGCAGTAGCCGCCGAGGGCCTCGTCGACGGAATTGTCGATGATCTCCCAGAGGCAGTGCATCAGACCACGGCTGTCCGTCGAGCCGATATACATACCGGGTCGCTTGCGGACGGCTTCCAGGCCTTCGAGGACGAGCAGGTGCCGCGCGGTGTAGTTGGACCCGTCCCGGTCTGCCCCGGTGAGCAGCGCAGTGGACGGCACAGACGTTTCGGCGGTCACGCGGGTTCGCTCCTCGCTGAATTTCTTTTCGGCCCCGGTCGGGCGGACCGGCGGCCCGGTTGCCGTTCAGAGGGTACCGATGCCTGGTAGAGCCTTTGTGCAGCCACCCGTGGGAACGACCATGCTAGTCCAGCCGTCGATCACACGTTCGATGACACGATGGAGTGACGTGCACATCACGTTCCCTTGGAGGCATGAACCATTTAGGCTCCGGGCACGTCCTCAAGAACACCGGCAAGCCGGCCGGGAGGACGAAAGCCCCCAGCGATGTGAAACCGTAGGCCCAAGCAATACGGCTCATTCGCCGCCAACCGTCAAGATCTGGCCGATCGGAAGCGACTCGGAAGGAACTTTCGAGGAAAAGCCGTGAGCGGGAACGTTTTCGGCCTGGTTGGATGTTGACCCTGGTACGACAGCTCGTCGAGCTAGAGAAGAGGCGACGTGACTACTGTTCTGACCCCCGCGAGCCCGCTGACGGCCGCTGACCGCTGCGACCGGTGCGGCGCTCAGGCCTACCTGCGCGTCGTTCTCATGAGCGGCGGTGAACTGCTCTTCTGCGCCCACCATGGACGCAAGTTCGAGCCAGAACTCAAGAAGATCGCCGCGGAAATACAGGACGAGACGGAGCGGCTCACCGCCCCCCCGGCGTCTGCGCCCGACGAGGACCGCTGAGTCCGTAGCGGAACGCTGACACATCGCATCCGACGACGAGCGAGGTCCGGCCACCCTGTGCCGGACAGCCGCGGGCGGCTGCCCCCACTGCGGGGGAGGCCGCCCGCTCTCGTACGCCCTTGGGCCTGGGCTCGGCCTTGACTCCCTTGCCGCCCGGCTGCCTGTGCGGCTGCGCCGCGGGCGGCTGCCCGGGCGTCACGGCAGGCTGGGCAGCGGGCTGCTGGGCCGGAGCCTCCGGCGGCCGGGCCCCATCGGGGCTGTGCGCCGCCACGAGGCTCGTGTAGGCCGAGATCCGGGTGTACACGCCCGGATACAGGGGCTGGCCGCAGCCGGCCCCCCAGGACACCACGCCCACCACCTTGCCCTTGGCGACCAGCGGACCGCCGCTGTCGCCCTGACAGGCGTCCCGCCCGCCCAGCGGCACCCCGGCGCACAGCATGGACGCCCGGCGGTAGACCCCCTCCGCACTGCCCGGGTAGGCCCGCTCACACGCCGCGTCCTGCAGGACCCGCACCCGCGCCCCGCGCAGGATGTCCGAGTAGGTGCCGTTGCCCACGACGTCGCCCCAGCCGTAGACGGTCGCCTGCCCGCCCACCTGGTAGGCCGGGTCGCCCTGCTGCGCCATCGGGATCACGTAGCTCTCCGGCACCGCGTTCTTCAGAGCGAGGACGGCGATGTCCCCGGCGTTGCTGCCGGGGTCGAAGCCCGGATTGACCCAGGTCTCCTGCGGCTGCACCTCCGAGCCGCCGATGCCCCGCAGGTCGTCCCGGCCGATGATGACGCGCAGGTCGTCCGCGTCGGCCACGTCGACGCCGAGCACCTCGTGGCTCAGGCAGTGCGCGGCCGTGACGACCGTCCTGCGGCCCACGACGACGCCGCCGCAGAACTGCCCGGCCCTGGCGGCCCCGAACCGCTGCCGGCTCCCCAGAGCGACCGCCCAGGGCGCCTCGGAGCTCCTGACGGCCTGCCCTCCGACGACCGCACGGTCCGCCACCGCCGGAGCGGGGACCGCGACCAGTAGCGCGATCGTCCCGGCCAGCAGGCAACCCAGCGAACGCATACAGTCTCCTGACTCTGCGGAGTTCCTCGTACACCAAGAGTCAACCCGCAGGGCCTGCGGCGCATCCGGAACCTGGACGGCATGCCTCCGGATCCGTCGCACTGTCACCCGTACAGCCCGCAGGGCCCGGCGCCTCTTCACGAGGTGCCGGGCCCTGCGGGGACTGCTGCGTTCCGCTCGGGGGTCTAGTCCAGGTAGTCGCGGAGGACCTGGGAACGGGACGGGTGGCGCAGCTTGGACATCGTCTTCGACTCGATCTGACGGATGCGCTCGCGCGTCACCCCGTAGACCTTGCCGATCTCGTCGAGCGTCTTCGGCTGGCCGTCGGTGAGGCCGAAGCGCATGGAGACCACGCCTGCCTCACGCTCGCTGAGCGTGTCCAGGACGGAGTGCAGCTGCTCCTGGAGCAGGGTGAAGCTGACGGCGTCGGCCGGCACGACCGCCTCGGAGTCCTCGATGAGGTCACCGAACTCGCTGTCGCCGTCCTCACCCAGGGGGGTGTGGAGGGAGATCGGCTCGCGGCCGTACTTCTGGACCTCGATGACCTTCTCCGGGGTCATGTCGAGCTCCTTGGCCAGCTCCTCCGGGGTGGGCTCGCGGCCCAGGTCCTGGAGCATCTGGCGCTGGACGCGCGCGAGCTTGTTGATGACCTCGACCATGTGCACCGGAATGCGGATGGTGCGGGCCTGGTCGGCCATCGCGCGCGTGATGGCCTGGCGGATCCACCAGGTCGCGTACGTGGAGAACTTGTAGCCCTTGGTGTAGTCGAACTTCTCGACCGCACGGATCAGACCGAGGTTGCCCTCCTGGATCAGGTCCAGGAAGAGCATGCCGCGGCCGGTGTAGCGCTTGGCCAGGGAGACCACCAGGCGGAGGTTGGCCTCCAGGAGGTGGTTCTTGGCGCGGCGCCCGTCCTCGGCGATGATCTCCAGCTCGCGCTTGAGCTTGGGGGCGAGCTTGTCGGAGTTCGCCAGCTTGTCCTCGGCGAACAGGCCCGCCTCGATGCGCTTGGCGAGCTCCACCTCCTGCTCGGCATTGAGGAGGGGGACCTTGCCGATCTGCTTCAGGTAGTCCTTGACCGGGTCGGCGGTGGCACCGGCGACGGCGACCTGCTGCGCGGGAGCGTCGTCCTCGTCGTCGTCGGAGAGGACGAAGCCCTTGTTCTCGCCGGTCTCGTCCTCCTCCTCGCCCTTGCCCGGGGTCGGGGTCTCCTCGACGAGGTCCTCGTCGAGGAGCTCGTCGGCGTCCTTCTTCGCGGCGGTCTTCTTGGCCGCCGTCTTCTTGACGGCGGTCTTCTTCGCCACCGTCTTCTTCGCCGCCGCCTTCTTGGCGGCGGTCTTCTTGGCGGGCGCCTCCGCGCTCTCGTCGTCGCCGTACGCCGCGGAGGCGGACGTGGCGGACGCCGAGGACGCGGTCTGCCTGGCCGTGACCGTCTTGGAGGCGACGGCCTTGGTGGCGGTGCGCTTCGCCGGGCTCTTCGCTGCGACGCTCTTGCGGGTGCGCTTGGGCGCCTCTGCGGCACTGACCATCAGCGTCACACCCTCCTCGTCGAGGACCTGGTTGAGGCTGCGCAGAACGTTCTTCCACTGGGTTGGCGGAATCTGGTCAGCCTCGAAGGCCCGACGCACGTCGTCGCCGGCGATCTGCCCCTCGGCCTTTCCCTGCTCGATGAGCGCCATCAGAGACTCGGATTCGGCGATCTCCGGCGGGAGCGTACGGGATGTGCTGGCCGACACGAACAACCTCTCGGAACGATGGAAACGGCTTCCGGCCCCGGCCCGCCCTGATCGGGGAACCGGTTCCGACGACCGCCGGCTAAGGATGAACCGACGGCGCGCGGGTGATGGGATGCAGACGGAGACAGCGCCCCGGACGAGGCCGGTATTCCCTCCGCGTCCACCACCTCTTTAGTCATCGCACTGCCTCAAGGAGCGTTACGCCCAATCCTCGTGGCCCGAGTCACACCCCAAAACGGAATGAATGCCTGCTCAACTGGACAGAACACTCCACTTCCTGGCTTCCCGGTCCGAGTTCCGGGAGGGGCGCCGGCGCCACCGGACGGCTCACACGTGCGGCCGCGCATCCGGCCGCACGCGTGGACCCTGGCCCGGCCCTGCGCGTGCGGCCCTTCCGTACGACCCCACTCGTACCGTCCCGCTCCTCTTTGCGGTCAGTGCTCGCGCGGCGCGGGCACCACGCGCTCGACGTCCGGGTGGGCGATGAGCAGCTGCCGCATGGCGGCCTCGGCCCCGGCCCCGTCGCCCGAACCGACGGCGTCGACGATGCGGAGATGGTGCCCCACGCCGGCCTCGGTGGGGCGGTCGCAGCCGCCGGAGGGTGCGCCCGAGACGTGCAGGGCGGAGGAGACGATGCCGGCGAGGTGCTCCAGCATGCGGTTGCCGGCGACCTGCAGGAGCAGGGAGTGGAACTCGGCGTCGGCGCGGGTGAAGGTGAGCGAGTCACCCTGGGCCAGGGCATGGCCCATGATCTCGGCCATGTCGGCCAGGCGCTGCTGGACGTCCTCGCGGCCGTGCCCGGCGGCGAGGCGGGCGGCCAGCGGCTCGATGGTCCAGCGCAGCTCGCACAGCTCGCGGCGCTGGTCCTCCCGCTGCGGGCCGAAGGCCCGCCACTCGATGATGTCGGGGTCGAGGAGGTTCCAGTCGCTGACGGGGCGGACGCGCGTGCCGACGTTGGGGCGCGCGCTGACGAGGCCCTTGGCCTCCAGGACGCGCAGGGATTCGCGGACGACGGTCCTGGAGACCTCGAAGCGCTGCCCGATCTCCTCGGGGACGAGCGGGCGGTCCGCGCCCAGGTCGCCCGAGACGATCATCTGGCCGAGCTGCTGCACGAGCTGGCCGTGCAGGCCCCGGCCCCGGCTGCCGGCGGCCCTGCGGCCGGCGCGGCTCAGCTCCGCCTCGCCGTCCCAGGCGGGCGGTGCCCCGCGGTCGGCCCCCGGGGCCTCCGCGTAGGAGTAACGGTCAAGCTCGCCCGGGCCTGCGAGGCCGGAGTCGGCGGGGCGAGCCGCGGTCATCATGGTGTGCGCAAGGGTACTCACGCCTCCTTTGTCGGCGACACCTCGAGGTCCCTTGAGGTCTTTGGTGAAAAGCACACGAAAGGGTGATCGCCCATTACCTCACAATTGACGGCCAAACGGACAGAATCGGGCACTCTCCGAGATGGCTCATATGCGGAGCGTGACGACTGTGGCCCGGGAACTCCGCACGTGGGAAGGGGTGCCGGGGCCCCCGGCCGGCGCGGCGGCGGCCCTCACCGCGGCCTCCCGCGGAACACGGCGAGGACGTAGGCCCCGAGTAGCGCCCCGAGCGACAACGCGAGCGCCCAGCCGACCGGTTGGGAGACCAGCCGCAGCGCTGTCGAGACGCCCCGGTCGACGCCGGAGGGCCACTGCACGACGGCGGCGGAACGCAGCCGCTCCGGCAGCCCGACGAGCGAGCGGGCCGCGGGCTCGGCGAGCACGCTGCCGAGGACCGGCACCACGAGCGTCGGCACGGCGAGCACCGCGACCACTCCCAGCGCCGTCGACCGGAACAGCCCGGCGGCCAGCAGCCCCGCCCAGGCGCAGCCGAGAGTCAGCGCCGTCCAGCCCGCCAGCAGCACGGCCCAGTCGTGCGGGAGGGAGACGACGTCGTTGCCGAAGAGCAGTCCGAGGGCGCCGGCGTCGAGGAAGAGGGAAGCGAGGGCGAGCAGCACGGCCGCCACGGCGGTGACGGTGAGCTTGGCGAAGAGCAGGCCGAGGCGGCGTGGGACGGTGCCTTGGTCCGGAGCGAGCGCGGGATAGCGGAACTCCTGGCCGAAGGCGAGGGCGCCGATGAGGCCGGCCCCGAAGACGGCGGGGGGCAGCGGCAGCAGGGCCGGCCAGCCGGTGAGCACGCGCTGCTCGGGGGCGGTGCCGGACCTGGCGAGGAGGACGGCGACGAGCAGGGAGGCGGCGAGGGCAGCGGCCGCCACGATCCAGCCGGTCCGCACGCCGGTGGCGCGGCGCAGTTCGTACCGCAGCGGCCAGGCCGGGTCGGGCGCCGGGAGGCGGGGCTGGAGGCGCGGGAGCTGGACGGGGCCGGAGGCCGCGGCGTCCGGCTCCTCCGCGCGCACCCCCTCGGGCACATCCGCCGGAGGCGGCGCGGAGGGGGTGGGTCTGCGGCCGTCGGCCCGCAGCAGTGGGGGTACGGGGCCGGTGTCGCCGATCTCCTCGGTCAGCCGGTGGAGGAGGATGCCGTGCCGGTAGGCGGTCTCGCCGACGACGGCGCAGGTGCTGCCGTAGACCGACAGCTTGCTGCCGCCTTCCTGCACGACCTCCACGGCCTGCCCGGCCTCGGCGGCCTCCGCCTCGTCGGCCTCGGCGCTGAGGGCGTGGGCGAGGCGGCCGGCCAGCGGCGACTGGACGGCGACGCGCGGCCGCAGGCGGGTGCGGGAGAACTCGGCGGCCTCCTGGTCGGCGACGAGACGGCCCTCGTCGATGGTGACGACCCGGTCGGCGATGCGGGCCGCTTCCCTGGGATCGGGCGAGGTGACGAGGACGGCGCCGCCGTGGTCCGCGTACGCCCGCAACATGCCGTGCAGCCAGGCCGTCTCGCGGGGCGAGAGCTCGTGGGCGGGCTCGTCCAGGACGAGGGTGTGGGGGTCGCCGAGGAGGGCGGAGGCGAGGCCGAGGCGGCGGTCCATGCCCAGCGAGAAGTCACCGAGGCGCTGACCGGCCAGGCCGGTCAGGCCGACGACCTCCAGGACGTCGTCGGCGCGCTCGGCGGGGACGCCCGCGGCGGCGCTGAGCATGCGCAGGTGCCCCCGGGCGGTGCGGGCGGGGTGGCCGGGGACGTCGCCGAGGACGACGCCGATCTCGCGGGTGGGGTGCGGGACGCGGTCCAGGGGGCGGCCGCGGAAGAGGGCGACGCCGCGCCCGGGGTCGAGGCGCAGCAGGAGGCGCAGGGCACTGGTCTTGCCCGCGCCGGGGGCACCGAGCAGAACGGTGACCCGGCCGGGGCGGGCCTCGAAGGTGAGGTCGTCGACGGCGGGGAACCTGTTGCGCTGGGGGGCGCTGGTGAGTCCGATGGCCTGGATCATGGCTTCTCTCGCGGGGCGTGAGACGGCTCGGCGGCACCCCTCGGCCCGCTCGGTGACCGAGGCGGCCGAGGGCGCAGGGAATCGCTTGGACGTACGGCAGCACCGTAACCCGGTATGTCCGAATTGCCATGCAATGTAGGCAGTTGTAAGCGTGTCCCCTCATGGGCATGCGTTCCCGCGCATACCCGACCGCCGGGCGGCGCGCGGCTCTCCCGGCAGGGACGGTGAGCGCGAGGGCCGCTGAGACCTACGCCTCGGGGCGCAGCATGGGCGGGTTGAGGAGCGTGGCCCCGCCGGCCCGGAAGAGCTGGGCCGGACGGCCGCCCTGTCGCGTCGTCGTCCCGCCGGTAGGCACCAGGAAGCCGGGGGTGCCCGTCACCTTCCGGTGGAAGTTGCGGGGGTCGAGGGCTACGCCCCACACCGCCTCGTAGACCCGGCGCAACTCGCCGACCGTGAACTCCTGGGGGCAGAAGGCCGTGGCCAGCGAGGAATACTCGATCTTGGACCGGGCGCGCTCGACGCCGTCGGCGAGGATCTGCGCGTGGTCGAAGGCGAGGGGCGTCACCTGCTCGCCGTCGCGGCCGTAGCCGGCCTCCTGGTCCAGCAGCTCCTCCACCGGCGCCCAGCGCACGCTGCGCGCGTCTCCCCCGGGGCGCGGAGCGGGCAGGTCGGGCGCGAGCGCCAGGTGTGCGACGCTCACCACCCGCATGCGCGGGTCTCGCTTCGGATCGCCGTACGTGGCGAGCTGCTCCAGGTGAGCGGCGTTGGGCAGGACGGGGCCCGCGGGGTCGTGGGCGTTCAGCCCGGTCTCCTCGGCCAGCTCCCGCGCGGCGGCGGTCGTCAGGTCCTCGTCGCCCCGCACGAACCCGCCCGGCAACGCCCAGCGGCCCTGGTACGGCGGCTCGCCACGGCGCACGGCCAGCGCGCACAGCGCGTGCCTGCGCACGGTGAGCACGACCAGGTCGACGGTGACTGCGAAGGGCGGAAAGGCCGACGGGTCGTAGGGCATGACGCGATCATAGTCGTCTTCCTGACGATAAACAGGGTCTTGCGGAGGGCCGGGGAGCGACCCCTCCGCGAGCCTCGGAAGCACCCCGCTCACACCCCCAGCTGCAGGCCGTCGGCGGCTTCCTCGACCATGCCGAGGCCGAGCCTGCTGATCCGCATCGCGAAGGGCTGCTCGGCGATGCGCAGCCCCGTGAACCTGAGCGCCCCGAGCGGCGCGGTGTGCAGCGGCCGCACCGCGACACAGCCTGCCGGGGCGTCGGGCCGCAGACCGGCGAGCGCGGTCAGCAGGTGCACCGCGCCCGCGGCGGCAACGGCCGCGGGCCGGCAGGCGGCCGGGTGCGGCAGCGGCGCGCTCCCGGCCGTGCGCTGCTCTCCCGCATACATCTCCGGCAGCCGGTGCCCGAAGGCGGCCGCCGCGTCCAGGGTGCCGCGCAGCAGCGCGCCGGCCTCCTTCTCATATCCGGCGGAGGCCAGGCCCGCCACGGCCACGGCCGTCTCGTGGACCCTGACCGCGCCGCTGCGGTGGCCGAAGGGGTTGTGCCCCGGCTCCTTCGCCCCGAGGCTGCGCAGACCCCAGCCGGAGTCGAGCGCGGGCCCGCCGAGCAGCCGGGCGAGCTGTTCGGTCTGCACCTTGTCGAGCAGGCCCGGCGCCGGCATCCCCCCTCCCAGCAGGCCGGTGTCGAGGAGGTGGGCGGCGGCGCCGCCCAGGTGCGGTATCCGGCGTCCTTCGGGCGTACGGGCGGCGGCGGGGCGCCCGCCCCCCGGGTCCTCCACCCAGAACTCCTCGCGGAACCGCCCGCGCAGGCCGGCCGCCCAACTCCGCCAGTGCTCGGCCCCGGGGCGGCCGAAGGCTTCCAGGAGATCGGCCCCGAGCAGAGCCGCGCGGTGGGCGTGCGCCTGCGTCTCGCACCGGTACGGCCCGCCGGGCACCGGATCCGGGAGATAGCCGTCCTCACCCGTGGCGGTCTGCAACCAGGAGAGGCAGCGCTCGACGGCGGGCAGCAGCGCTTCCGTCTCCCGTTCCGGAAGCCCCCACCGGCGAGCCTCCGCCAGGACGACGGGGAACAGCAGTGTGGCCTCGATGCCGGTGCAGCCGGGCGGCAGGTGCGCCCCGGCGTGGCGCAGTGCGCCGGGGATCCGCCCGCCGTCGGGGCCCGGTCCCGCAAGCTGCGTACGGGCCAGGGTGCGCAGCGTCCCGGCGGCCAGCCGGACGCCGAGGGGCAGCGTCATCCGCGCCGCCCAGAGGGCCTCGGCGGGGGCGAGACCGCAGCGCCAGGGGACGCCGGCCGCCAGATGGACGTCCCCGGGGCTGCCCGGGTCTCGCACGAGCAGCGCACGGAGATCGTCGAGGGCGGCGGAGAGCAGGGCGCCGGCCCGCGGGTCGTCGCCCTCCGCCTGCGGGTCGCCCCAGGGCACGCTCGCCGCGCGGCCCGGGGGGACGGCCGCCTCGGGCTGCCGGACCCTGCCGGGCTGCTCGGGCAGGACGCGGAGCTCGATGCTGCGCGTGCCTCCCGGCGGCAGCTCGATCTCCCAGCACAGCAGCCCCGCCGAGGCCAGGGCGTCCCCCGGCGGGGGGTCAGCGGTGACCGCCGCCTGCGCCTCCGTCGTGGACCACCGCAGGCCGGAGGCGTGCACCCCGGCGGGGACCTCGGGCCCGGCCGCCCCCGTCGCGACCGCGCCCAGCTCCGCGAGGTCGGTGCCCAGCGACACCTCGACGGGCAGCCGCAGGGCACGGGCCGCGGTGCTGCGCAGGGCGATCCGCTCGACTCCCTCGGCCGAGCGCAGCCGCTCGACCGTGACGGCGGGGTCGGGCCCCGAATCCGCGGCCGTCCTCACGGCGCCGACGAAGCGGGCGCGGTCGGCGCCGAGCATCCGCCCCTGCACGGGCAACGGCTCGGCGCCGCCGACCTTCAGGCTGCAGCGGGCCAGCAGCCGGCGCCCACCGCGGTAGAAGCCGTCGAGCCCCTGCCCGGTCATCTGCCCGTGCTCCCCGGAGATCGCCAGGGCCGGCAGGGCGACGCAAATCATGGCCGTGTGCACGGACTGCGGAGCGGGCGGGCGCCCCGGGACGGGGCGCTGGGGCGGCGTATGACGGGGCCGGGGCGGCTGGCCATGGGGGACGATGCCTTGCACTTGACTGCGCTCCCCTGTGGGTGTCACGGACCGGGACGACGGACAACATTTGCGGGCCACACGGATGAACGGCGGCGGGCCCGCCGAGGTCACGGTGTGGAGGGCTGCCTGTGTGGGCCATGGGTTCACTGCGGCCGCTCCTCCCGGCTGCAGTCCCCCTTCCGGGGGCTCCTGCGCCGCGCGCGGGGCTTGCCGGCGGGCCCGGCCGGACCCCCGGGGCCGGTGCTGCCCGCGGGGCCTCCGGGCCGCGTCCGCCAGCGGGTGCTCCGTGTGCCGCCGGTGCCTTGCGCCTCCGGGACCGCCGACGTCGCCGAGGCTGCCAGTGCCGCTGCTTCCAGGCGCTCCACCTCGGCCCGGACCGCGTCCTGAAGGGCCCGGTCGGCCCGTTCCTGCCGCAGGCACTGGCGGAGCGGCTCCGGGTCCAGTCCTTCGTTGCAGGCGCGGTAGAGCAGCTGGGCGAAGACGTACTCGGGGTCGGCGGCGAGCGCCCGGCTCAGCGCGACCCGGGCCTCCGGCTGGTCGTCGGCGGCCCAGGACACCCAGCCGGCGAGGGTGACGGGAGCCGCCGCGTACTCCGCGTACGGATGCACGCAGCGGCGGGCCAGGGCGCGCCACACCCGCAGCACGGCAGCGGCCCGCGGGCCCTCCATCCATTCCGCGGCCCGGTCGCGTGTGAGGCGGTCCTGCAGACCCACGATGACCGTGGCGGCCTCCTCGTCGGTGAGGAGGGAGTCGTCGCCCGCGTCGGCCGCCGGCCGGCCGGGGAGCGGCGGCGTCCCGTCGAAGCGGTCGATCAGGGTCCGCGCGAGGGCGAGTGTCTCCTGCCGCACGGGCTCACAGCCGGCGCCGCCAAGGATGCGGGGCACCATCGCGAAGGCCGCGGCGTCGAGCGCCTTGCGCTGTTCCTCCGCCCGCTCCCCGGTGAGGGGTGCGTACCGGTCCTCCATCTCCCGCAGGGTGCCGCGCACCTCGATGCCGGCGTAGGTGGCGGCGGCCGCCATGACCGACGTGCCGGGCAGGGAGAGAGGGGTGCCCTCGGGCGGGCAGCAGCGAGGGTCCGGGCAGCAGTACGACCAGAACCGGCCGTCGGAGATGCACAGGGCCTCGTGCACGGGCATGTCCAGGCGGCCGCAGGCGCGGCGCAGGCTCTGGGCGAACGGGCGCAGCCGCTCCATGACCTGCTGCGGTGTCTGGCCACTGGCGGTGTCGGGGTCCTGGCAGAAGAAGATGACCACGCCCTCGGGGCGGTTGCCGCGCTTGCTGCTGCCGGTCAGGAGGGTCTCGGCGAGCTGGTCGCAGACCTCAGGCCATTCCTCGCCGCTGCGCGGGATGCCGAGCCGGAGCCGGCCCCCGAAGCGGCCCCGGTCACCGTGCAGCGCGACGAGGATCACGCTGTCCGTCGGATGGAAGCCGAGGAGGTACGGGAGGGCGTCGGCCAGCTCGGCCGGGGAGCGGAGGGTGACCTGCTGCCCGGGGCCCGCGCCCGGCGTGCCGGGCACGCCGGCGGACGGGGAGGAGGGGATGGAGGGACGGGAGGATTCGTTGTGCTGCGTCATGGCCCGAGAGTCCCGCGGGCCCGCCGGAGCCCGCCAGACCTGTGGATAACTCCGGGAATATGGTCCTACTAATGCTGTGGACAGTGGTTTTCCACAGCCGGCCGGGCCCATTCGCGCATTGTCAGTGCACTCGTGTTGCATGGGGGCATGACGAACGAAGACCTCCGCGCCTCGGCCGACACAGTCCTGGCCCGCCTCGTCGGTGACACCACGGGCAAGGCGAGACTGCGCGAGGACCAGTGGCTGGCGATCGAGGCGCTGGTCGCCCACCACCGCCGCGCCCTGGTCGTGCAGCGGACGGGCTGGGGCAAGTCGGCGGTGTACTTCGTCGCGACCGCCCTGCTGCGGGCCCGCGGCAGCGGACCCACGGTGATCGTCTCGCCTCTGCTGGCGCTGATGCGCAATCAGGTGGACGCCGCGGCGCGGGCGGGCATCCACGCGCGCACGATCAATTCCGCCAACGTCGAGGAGTGGGACACCGTCCAGGCCGAGGTGGCGGCGGGCGAGGTCGACGTGCTGCTCGTGTCGCCGGAGCGGCTGAACAACCCCGACTTCCGCGATCAGGTCCTGCCCAAGCTCGCCGCCGCGACCGGTCTTCTGGTCGTCGACGAGGCCCACTGCATCTCCGACTGGGGCCACGACTTCCGGCCCGACTACCGCCGGCTGCGCACCATGCTGGCCGACCTGCCGCCGGGCGTGCCCGTCCTCGCCACGACCGCCACCGCCAACGCCCGCGTCACCGCCGACGTCGCCGAGCAGCTGGGCACGGGCGAGGAGTCGACCCGGGCGCTGGTGCTGCGCGGCCCGCTGGACCGGGAGAGCCTGAGCCTCGGGGTGCTGCAGCTGCCCGACGCCGCGCACCGGCTGGCCTGGCTCGCCGACCACCTCGCCGAGCTCCCCGGTTCGGGCATCATCTACACCCTCACCGTCGCGGCCGCCGAGGAGGTCACCGCGTTCCTGCGCCGGTGCGGCCACACCGTCGCCCCGTACACGGGCAAGACGGAGAACGCGGACCGGCAGCAGGCCGAGGAGGATCTGCTCGCCAACCGCGTCAAAGCGCTCGTCGCCACCTCGGCGCTGGGCATGGGCTTCGACAAGCCCGACCTGGGCTTCGTGGTCCACCTGGGCTCCCCCTCCTCCCCCATCGCCTACTACCAGCAGGTCGGCCGCGCCGGCCGCGGCGTCGAGCACGCCGAGGTCCTCCTGCTCCCGGGCCGGGAGGACGAGGCGATCTGGAAGTACTTCGCGTCCCTCGCCTTCCCTCCGGAGGACCAGGTCCGCCGCACGCTGGAGGTGCTCGCCGCCTCGGACCGCCCCGTCTCCCTGCCGGCCCTCGAACCCCAGGTGGAGCTGCGGCGCTCCCGCCTGGAGACCATGCTCAAGGTCCTCGACGTCGACGGCGCGGTGCACCGGGTGAAGGGCGGCTGGACGGCGACGGGACGCCCCTGGGCGTACGACGCCGAGCGCTACGCCTGGGTCGAGCGGCAGCGCGGCGCGGAGCAGCAGGCGATGCGCGACTACGCCACCACGACGCAGTGCCGGATGGAGTTCCTGCGCCGCCAGCTGGACGACGAGCAGGCAGCGCCGTGCGGGCGCTGCGACAACTGCGCGGGCCCGCGCTTCACCGCGGACGTCTCCGCCGCGGCGCTCGACGCCTCGCGGGGCGAGCTGGGCCGGCCGGGCGTGGAGGTCGAGCCGCGCCGGATGTGGCCGACCGGCATGCCCTCGGTCGGTGTCGACCTCAAGGGCCGCATCCCGGCGGGCGAGCAGGCCGCGACCGGCCGCGCCCTGGGGCGGCTGTCCGATATCGGCTGGGGCAACCGGCTGCGTCCCCTCCTCGCCCCGCAGACACCCGACGGGCCTGTTCCGGATGATGTGGCGGACGCGGTGGTGACCGTGCTGGCCGACTGGGCCCGCGGTCCCGGCGGTTGGGCCTCCGGCGCCCCGGACGCCCCCGCACGCCCCGTGGGTGTCGTCGCCCTCGCCTCACGGACGCGGCCGCGCCTGATCCGGTCGCTCGGCGAGCGCATCGCCTCGGTCGGCCGGATGCCCCTGCTCGGCACGGTCGAGTACGGCGGCGCGGGCACCGACACCCGGGTGCCGCGCACCAACAGCGCCCAGCGGTTGCGGGCGCTGGACGGTGCGCTGACCGTACCGCCGGAGCTCGCGGCGGCGCTGGCCTCCGCAGGCGGGCCCGTCCTGCTCGTCGACGACTTCACCGACACCGGTTGGACGCTGGCCGTGGCCGCCCGGCTGCTGCGGCGGGCCGGGGCACCGGAGGTGTTCCCGATGGTGCTGGCGGTGCAAGGCTAGCCTCGCCCGGCCGGCGGGCCTGCGGGGGCGGCCAGGGCGCCAAGAGCCGCGCGCCGCCGGCCAATGGCGCCAATTGATCGTTGCCGCATGCTCCCGGCGCGGCGAGAATTGGACGCGATCCCGCTCTCGTCCGTCCACGGCCCGCCGGGACGGCCGTCGTGGCGCGCTCTCCTGCCCGCGGCCGCCCGGCCCGTGGCCACGCAGCCGAAGGGAGGGTCATGGCCTTCGACTTCGCAACGCCCCCGCCCGCCGAGCCCGGTCACCGGCTGAGCCGGATGCTCGAGCCCTCCGAGTGGGCCGCGGCCGGAATTCCCTTGCTGCGCAACCCGCGCGAGGTGATCAACGGTCTGCACGCCCGCCATCTGCCGGCGCCGTCGACCGCCGTCGTCGCCGTCCTCGACCACGACGAACGGCTCGCGGCAAGCGCCTCGTTCGTCCGCCGGCCCACCCCGCCCGACGGCTGGGAGCTGCGCAACGCGCTCCTCGCGCAGTTGCGCCGGGTGATCCCGCACGACCTGCGGCGGCGCACCCCGGTCCGGACGGCCGTACTGCTCTACTGCCGTTCGGGCGAGGCCCATTGGACCGAGGAGGACGGGGCGTGGATGTGGGGCCTGCGTGACGCCTGCACGCTGCACGGGCTGCGCTGCGGGGCGTACATCACGCTGACCGCGGGCGGCTGGCAGATTCTCGGCGAAGGCCGCAGCGGACGCCGGCCGCGTTCGCCGGAGCACCCGCCGGCGCCCGTGACATCAGGCGGCGGCGCGCCCAAGGCGGACCGCCACACGGCAGCCCGCTGACGGCCGCGGGGCCCCGGCGTCACACGCCCGGGGCATCACACGCCCGCATGCAGGACCGGACCGTGGCGGCCACCCCCGCGGAGGGAGTGGCCGCCACGGTCCGTCCTCAGACGCCCGCGGAGATCAGAGCGTTGACGCGCTGCGGGTCGCCGCAGACGATCAGCAGCGCACCGGCGCGGGCCATCGCCGCGGGCAGCGCGCCGGCGACCGCTTCGTCCGCGCCGCCGTTGACGGCGACGACCACGACGGGCCGGGCGCCGGCGCGGTCCGCGTCGGCGGTCGCGTAGAAGACGTCGTCACGGGCATCGTGCTGCGCCCAGTAGGACGCCTCACCGAAGGACAGCTCGTGCGCCGCCCAGGGGTGCGGGTCGCCGGTCGTGAGCACCAGGATCTCGCCGGGCGCGCGGCCGGTGTCGAGCAGCAGGTCGACGGCCTCGTCCGCGGCGTCCAGGGCACCCTGCACGGAGGCGGGGATCAGCTGGATCTGCGGACCGGCGGCGGCAGCGGCCGGCTGCGCCGCGGCGGGCCGGGCCGGCACCGGACCGCGCTGGGCGGCGGGGCCGGGCCGCGGGGCCGGGCGGGGGCCAGGGACAGGGCGGGGGGTCGGCGTCGTACGGCCGGGGGCCGGCACGGCGCGGGGACCCGGGACACTCTCGTGAATCTGAGGCTCCTCGGGGATGAGAGGCATGAGTTGATGTTTATCAAACGCCGGTGCGAGTCGCGTCGGCGGGTGGCGGTCAGGGCCGCTCAGAAGTCGAAACCGAGCTGGCCACCGGCCTCCAGTGAAGCTGTGTCGGGGACGCTGCGAACCCGCTTGAGGTGCTGCCACCTGGGCAGCGCGTCCAGATAGGACCAGGACAGCCGGTGGTGCGGGGTGGGGCCCAGCGCCTCGAGGGCGGCGCGGTGCACCGGCGAGGGATATCCGGCGTTGTCGCAGAAGCCGAAGTCTTCGTAGCCGGCGCCCAGTTCCGCCATCATCGCGTCGCGCCGGACCTTGGCGAGCACGGACGCCGCCGCGACGACCACGCAGGACTGGTCGCCCTTGATGACCGTACGGACCCGCCAGGGATCGCCGAGGTAGTCGTGCTTGCCGTCGAGGATCACCACCTCGGGCCGGACGGGCAGTGCCTCCAGGGCACGGTTCGCAGCCAGCCGAAGCGCCGCCGTCATACCCAGCTCGTCGATCTCCTGTGGGGAGGAGTGGCCGAGCGCATGGGCGGTGACCCAGCTCTCCAGCTGCCCGGCGAGGGTGGACCGCCGCTTGGGCGTCAGCAGCTTGGAGTCGGTGAGGCCTTCGGGAGCGCGGCGCAGCCCTGTGACGGCCGCACACACGGTGACCGGGCCGGCCCAGGCGCCCCGGCCGACCTCGTCGAGCCCGGCGACGACCTTGGCTCCGGTCGTTGCGCGCAAGGAGCGCTCGACGGTGTGGGTAGGCGGTTCGTACGGCATGGCGCCAGCAAGCGTACGCCCCTGCGGGTGGGCCGAATAGCCCCGCCCCCTCCCCTTTCTTTCGGCCGGTTCCATTCCGGTTCCCGGCGGGTACCCCGGCCGCCCGGTCACCCGGCCGCCGGGGCCGCCCCTTCGCCCCGGCCGGTGCGCCTAGCGGTGGCCCGCGCCAGCGGGAAGCCAGGCCGGCAGCTGCTCGGTGCGCCGCAGCCAGTCGGCGGGCGGCGTGCCCCGCTCGCCCGCGGCGACCACTCCGCCGACGATGGCGCAGTTGGTGTCCACGTCACCGCCGACCTGCGCGGTGGTCCAGAACGCGGACTCGTAGGACGTGAGGTTGCGCGCCGCGGACCACAGGGCGAAGGGCACGGTGTCGTGCGCGCTGGTGCGGCGGCCGCAGCCGAGGACGGCGGCGACGGTGGTCGGGTCTCCGTAGTCGAGCATGTCCCGCGCGCGGCGCAGCCCCGCCTGGACGGCACTGCGCGGCACGAGGGCGATGACGCCCTCCAGGAGGGCGTCCGGGGCGACGGGCCCCCGCCCCGCGGCGATGGCCGCTGCGGCGGCCACGGCCATGGTCCCGGCCACCGCCTCGCGGTGCTGGTGGGTGGTGTACGCGGAGATCTCGGCCTGGTGCGTGGCCTGTTCCGGGTCGTCCGCGTACCAGGCGCCGAGCGGGGCGATGCGCATGGCCGCGCCGTTGCCCCAGGAACCCTGCCCGTTGAAGAGGGCCGAGGCCAGCTCGCGCCAGTCGCCACCCTCCCTGACCAGGCGCAGCATGCGGCCCACGGCCGGCCCGTATCCCCGGTCGAAGTCGTGGTGCTCCGCGAAGGAGCGGGCGAGCGCGTCCTGGTCGATGCGCCCGTGGCCGGCGAGGACGGCCAGCACGGAGCAGGCCATCTCGGTGTCGTCGGTCCACTGCCAGGGGGACGGGGGCAGCTCGCGGCGCTTGAGGGACGGGTAGTTGCCGGGGACGAAGAACTGGGAGCCGAGGGCGTCGCCGAGGGCCAGCCCGCGCAGGCTCGCCAGTGCGCGGTGGAATCGGTCAGCGGTCATCGCAGCGAACTCTAATTCCTTTCCGGCGGCCACGGCGGTGTCTAGCCGGTGAAGCCGTACGGTTCAGGGGTGCACCAGCGCTCGAAGGGCCGGTCGAGGTGGTAGCGGCCGTCGGGCCCGAGGAGCAGTGCGCGGGTCTCGGCGTTGCCCGGGTTCGACAGGCACTCGAACTCGGCGACCGTCCAGTGGAACCAGCGCATGCAGAAGAGCCGCATGGTCAGGCCGTGGGTGACCAGCAGGACGTTCGGCGGGTGGCCGGGGTCTTCAAAGCTGCGCCACAGGCTCTCCAGGAAGGCGCCGACGCGGTCGTAGACGTCCGCCCCGGACTCGCCCTGGGCGAAGCGGTAGAAGAAGTGGCCGTAGGCGTCCCGGTACGCCTTCTGCTTGCGCACGTCGACCGGGTCCTGCCAGTTCCCCCAGTCCTGCTCGCGCAGCCGCGGCTCCTCGCGGACGCGCACGCGGCCCGGGTCGAGCCCCAGCGCGTGGAACGTCTGGTGGGTGCGCCGGTAGGGCGAGACGTAGGCCGAGACCCGCTCGTCGCCGAAGAGCTCGCGGAGCGGTCCTCCGGCGTCCCTGGCCTGCTTGCGGCCCTGTTCCGTCAGGCTGAGGGCGTGGTCGGGCTCCCGTTCGTAGACCGTGTCGTCGACGTTGCCCACCGACTCTCCGTGCCGGATGAGAACGATGCGCCGGGGCCGTGCCATGCCGCCCACCCTAGATCGGGTGCCGGCCGCCCGCCTCGTCAGCCCCCGATCAGCGCCCGGCCGCCCCGTATCTCGCACCTGCGGCCCTCGAAGCGGTCCCGCAGCAGCCGGTCGTGGGTGACCACGACCAGGGCGCCGGACCACTCGGCGAGCGCCTCTTCCAGCTGCTCCACCAGGCCGAGCGCGAGGTGGTTGGTCGGCTCGTCCAGCAGGAGGAGGTCGGCGGGCCGGGCGAGGAGGCGGGCGAGCCCCAGACGGCGGCGCTGCCCGGCCGAGAGCGCTCCGACGGGGACGTGGAGGTCGCGCTCCCGGAAGAGCCCGTAGGACAGCAGCAGGGCCCGACGCTCCTCCTCCGTGCCCGGCAGGCCGCGGGAGAAGGCGGCGAAGAGCCGCTCGGCGGGGCGGGTCAGGGGGATCTCCTGGGCGAGGTAGCCGGTGCGCCCTCGCCTGGTCACGGTGCCGGCGTCCGGTTCGGTGACGCCCGCGAGGAGGCGCAGCAGGGTGCTCTTGCCCGCTCCGTTGGCCCCGTGGACCAGCAGGCGCTCGCCCGCGCGGATCTCCATGCGGCCGACCGCCAGCCGCTCACCGGCCCGTACGCCGTCCAGGGCGACGAGGACGCCTTCGGTGGTGCCCGCGGCCGGGCGGGCGGCGAAGCGCAGCGGCTCCGGCGGGCGGGGCACCGGGTTCTCCCGGAGCCGGCGCAGCCGCTCCTGGGCGTTGCGCACCCTGCTGGAGACCGAGGCCTGGACGCGGCCCTTGTCGCGGTCGTAGGCCATCTTGTTGCCGTCCTTGGCGGCCCGGCCCGGGGCCACCCGCCGGGCGGCACCGGCGGCGGTCCCCTCCAGCGCCGCCGTCTCGGCCGTCCACTCCTCGTAGGCCTGCTCCCAGCGGCGGCGGGCCGCGGCCTGCTCCTCGACGAACCCCGCGTATCCCCCGCCGTAGCGGACGACGGTCCGGCGGTAGGCGTCGAGCTCCACCACCGTGGTGGCGACGCGCTCGAGGAAGACGCGGTCGTGGGAGACGGCGAGGACGGTGCCGGGGTGCGCCCGCAGGGTGTCCTCGAGCCAGGTCAGGGCTGAGCCGTCGAGGTGGTTGGTGGGCTCGTCGAGGAGCATGACCTCGGGGGCCGCCGCGATGAGGCAGGCGAGTCCGAGCCGTGCCTGCTCGCCGCCGGAGAGGCTGCCCAGCAGCCGCTCGCGTCCTATCCGGGCGAGACCCAGGGCGTGCAGGGCCTTGTCCACCCTGGCGTCGGCCTCGTAGCCGCCGCGCGCCTCGAAGGCGGTGAGCAGCTCGCCGTACTCCGCCAGGGCCTCGGGCCGGGCCTCCCCCAGAGAGGCCTCCAGCTCCCGCAGCCTGCGCTCCATGGAGCGCAGGTCGGCGAGGGCGTGGTCCACGGCGTCGCCCACCGTGCGGTCCGGCGGCAGTTCGGGCGTCTGCCCGAGCCGGCCGACGCCGCCTTCGGCGTCGGAGACGACGACTCCGTCGTCGGGAGCCTCGGCGCCGGAGAGGAGCCTGAGCAGCGTGGACTTCCCCGCGCCGTTCTCGCCGACGATGCCGATCCGCTCGCCCGGCCGTACCGAGAACGTGACGTCGTCGAGGAGCGGCCGGTCACCCCGGGACATGGACACACCACGCAAAGAAAGCTGGGTGGGCAAGCGAACCTCCGTCGGCATCAGCAGCGGGGCGGCACCAGGCCCCCGCGGTCAGGCATCGGACCGCGCACACCAAATGCGACCCGAGTTGCGTTACGCTCAGCATGACACGACCTGCCCAGCTAACACAACAGGAGTTGCATTTGCCTCCGAACTCTTCCCGGACCCCCTCCCCCGGCCCCCCGGCACCCGGCACGGCGCGCCCCGGCGGCCGGACCGCCCGCACGCGCGCCGCCGTACGCGACGCCGTCCTCTCCGGGCTGGTCGAGCACGGCTATCCGGGCCTCACCGTGGAGTACGTCGCCGAGCACTCCGGCGTCCACAAGACGACGCTCTACCGGCGCTGGAGCAGCGTCGAGGGGCTCATCGCCGACGCGCTGGACCTGGCCGGGGAAGACAGCTGGACTCCGCCCGACACCGGGACCCTCGGCGGCGATCTGCACGCCCTGGCACAGGAGGTCGCCGACACCTTCGGCGATCCGGCCGCCGGAGCGGCCCCCGCCGCCTTCATCGCCGCCGCGTTCCAGTCGGAGCAGGCGGCGGAGGCCCTGCGGGGCTTCTACGCCGAACGCTTCGGACGCTGCGCGCCGCTGGTCGAACGGGCCGTCGCCCGCGGCGAAGTGCCCGCCGGCACGGACCCCGGCGCCCTCGCCCGTGCCGTCTCGGCGCCGCTGTTCTTCCGGCTGTTCATCACCCGCGAGCCGCTCGACAGGGCGGTCGCCGGGCAGGCCGCGGACGCCGCCCTGGCGGCAGCCCGCGCCGGAGTCTTCGCGTCAACCGCCTGACCGGCGGGCGCCCGGCCGGCGGGCGCCCGGCCGGCGGGCGCCCCGGCGCGTCACACGGTCCAGGAGGGCTCCAGGGCGACGATGTCGCCGCCGATCTCCGCCACGTCGGCTTCGAGCTGCGTCCGCAGGGCGAGCCTCTCGACCCGCTCCGCGCGGTACTTCCCGTGCTCGGCCTCGGAGTTCCACACGGAGAGGACGATGAACTCCCGGCCGGGAGCCTCCCCGAAGACGCCGCGCAGCATTCCGGGGGACCCGGCCATGGCCGGGTTCCACACCTTCTCCTGCATCAGGGTGAAGTGCTCCACGCGGTCCGCCCGGACCCGGCAGTGGGCGATCCGCACCACGTCCGCATCCGCGAACTGCGGGCTGAAGCCCACCTTCACGTCGAGGCGGTGCTCGAACAGCCGCACTTGGAGGTTCTTGAAGGTCCCGGCCTGCGCGGCCGCCAGTCTGTCGTGGGACCGCGCCATGAAGGAGTCGTAGAACGCCCGGCTCTCCCAGAAGCCGAACAGGTGCACCACATGCGGGCGCCCTCTGCTCCAGCCCCCGCCCTGCCCCCGGAATCCGGGCTCGCCGGGCAGGCCCGCCCATTTGCGTTGCCCGCGTTCGAAGCCGCGGCGGTCGACCACGGTGCAGCGAGTCCACTTGACCAGCACCGCGCCATCGTACGGCCCGTACAGCGGACCGCAGTCACGTACCGGAGGACTGCACCCGTCCGAGGACCGCCGCGTCCGTCTCGGCGAGCTCGATCCGGAACTCTCGCGCCAGCAACTGCACCAACTCCGCCGCGCGCACCTCCCGTTGCCCCTCCGGGCCGTCCGGACGGGCGGTGACGAGCATGGAACCCACCAGACCCCGCCGTATGCCGGGCTCCGTCTGCTGTACCACCACGCGCGAGACGAAGGGTGAGTGCGGGTGCGTGGAGATGTAGTGGTTCATGACGGCGTAATCGACCGGGACGCGTTCCTCCGGGCCGAACGCATACAGGTCGAACCAGCCCTCCGGATGGAGCGAACGGAGCACCTGCACGCCCTCCGGCTCCCGCTCGATGCCGAACGTCCAGCCGCCCTGCTGCACCTGCACCCCGTCACGGAACGGCAGGGGCTCCAGCAGCCCCTCTCCGCCGAACCCGACGTCGCACAGCCACTGTTCGCCGCCGACTTCGGCCTTCAGCGCCATGTGGGTGACCGGGCGCAGCTTGTCGCTGTCCATCCTGATCCGCGCACCGATACCCGTGAAGGAGAATCCGATGCGCTCCAGGACCGCCGCGAAGAGCAGGTTCTGCTCGTAGCAGTAACCTCCGCGGCGCTGCGCCACCATCTTGTCCTGAAGTGCCTTGACGTCCAGGAGAATCGGCCAGCCCAGCAAGCCCTCTCCCCTCGGCCTGTCACCCGACAGTATTCACTCCCCGCGCGGGGCGGCCCGCCGGCTGCCGTCATGCGAAACCGGCCGCCTCCAGCACTGCCGAGGCGGCTTGCCGTGCGCTGCGCGCGGGTGCCGGAGTTCCGGTGATCGCCGACGTGGTGATCGCGCCGTCGGCCAGGACCGCCAGCTGTTCCGCCACGGGCCCGGGCTCCGCGGCTCCTGCGTCGCGCACCAGTCCGTGCAGATAGCGCAGCACTTCGGCTTTGTGGTCCCTCACGGCTTCGGCCACGGCCGGGGAGGCCGTACCGAGTTCGCCGTAGGCATTGATGAACGCACAGCCCCGGAAATCCGGTTGGCCGAACCATTCCTCCAGCCAGTCGAACACCGCGAGGGGGCGCTCCGCCGCCGACGGACGCGCGGCGACGTACTCGGCGAGCGCGCCGCGCCAGCGCCCGTCACGCCGCCGCAGATAGGCCTCCACCAGCACGTCCTTCGAGGGGAAGCGCTGGTAGAGGCGTTTGAGCGAGACCCCGGAGGCCGCCCGGATCCGGTCCATCCCGACCGTCTGGATGCCGTGCTCATAAAACAAGGCCTCCGCGGCGTCGAGCAGGCGTCCGTCGGCTTCGGTGATGTCCATTGCCCCTCCCGGGCTGGCGCGGAGAACGATCGTTCTCTAGGCTACACACGAAACAAGAGAACGACCGTTCTCCCCCATTCCTTATGCGCGGAAGGGCTCGCCATGACTCAGCGCCCACCCCTGCCCCCGTTCGACGAATCCTCCGCCCGCACCAAAGTGCAGGCCGCCGAGGACGCCTGGAACAGCCGCGATCCCGAACGGGTCGCCCTCGCCTACACCGAGGACTGCGTCTGGCGGAACCGGCACGAATTCATCACCGGCCGCAACGAGATACGGGCCTTCCTGCAACGGAAATGGGAGAAGGAGCTCGACTACCGGCTGCGCAAAGAGCTCTGGTCGTGGTCCGGCAACCGGATCTCGGTGTGCTTCCGATACGAGTGGCACGACGCCGGCGGCCAGTGGTGGCGCAGCTACGGGAACGAGCAGTGGGAATTCGCCCCGGACGGCCTGATGCGGCGCCGCGAGGCCAGCATCAACGACGTGCCGATCACCGAGGCGGAAAGGGAACTGGCTCCCCGAGCATGAAACCCGGACGCGGAAGCCCGGACGCGAAAAGCGGGGACCCGGGCACGGAAAAGGGCGGCGCCCCGGAGGAATCCATCCTCCGGGGCGCCGCCCTCGTCACATCAGCTGCAGCCGCTGGTCGAGCCGCAGCCCTCGCAGAGGTAGCAGCTGCCCGCGCGGCGCATCTTCGTGCCGCAGGAGAAGCACAGCGGGGCGTCCGCGTTCAGTCCCAGCTGCATCTCCACCAGCTCGGTGGAGTTGTGGGCCTGCTTCGGGGCCGGGACCGCGGCGGCCGGCTGCGCCGGCTTCGGGGCCTCGGTCTGGCGCGGCGCGGACTGGGCGAGGCCCTCCACGTCGACGTCCTCGTCGGTCGGCTCGTACGAGCCGGTGTCCAGGTGACGCTGACGCTCCTCGGCGGAGTGGATGCCGAGGGCCGAGCGGGTCTCGAAGGGCAGGAAGTCCAGCGCCAGGCGGCGGAAGATGTAGTCGACGATCGACTGCGCCATCCGCACGTCCGGGTCGTCCGTCATGCCGGCCGGCTCGAAGCGCATGTTGGTGAACTTCGAGACGTACGTCTCCAGCGGCACGCCGTACTGCAGACCGACCGAGACGGCGATGGAGAAGGCGTCCATCATGCCCGCGAGGGTCGAACCCTGCTTGGACATCTTCAGGAAGACCTCGCCGAGACCGTCGTCCGGGTAGGAGTTGGCGGTCATGTAGCCCTCGGCGCCGCCCACCGTGAAGGAGGTGGTGATGCCCGGGCGGCCCTTGGGGAGGCGCTTGCGGACGGGACGGTACTCGACGACCTTCTCCGCGGCGGGGGCGGCGGCCTCGGGGGCCTTGGCCTCCTCCTTCTTCTTGGCGGAGAGCGGCTGGCCGACCTTGCAGTTGTCGCGGTAGATCGCGAGGGCCTTCAGGCCGAGCTTCCAGCCCTCGTAGTAGACCTCCTCGACCTCCTCGACGGTGGCCGACTCCGGCAGGTTCACCGTCTTGGAGATCGCACCGGAGAGGAACGGCTGCGCGGCGGCCATCATGCGCACGTGGCCCATGGCGGAGATCGCGCGCTCGCCCATGGCGCAGTCGAAGACCTCGTAGTGCTCGGGCTTGAGGCCCGGGGCGTCGATCACATTGCCGTGCTCGCCGATGTGGGCGACGATCGCCTCGATCTGCTCCGGCTGGTAGCCCAGGCGCTTGAGCGCCTTCGGCACCGTGTTGTTGACGATCTGCATCGAGCCGCCGCCGACGAGCTTCTTGAACTTGACCAGGGCCAGGTCCGGCTCGACGCCCGTGGTGTCGCAGTCCATCATCAGGCCGATGGTGCCGGTGGGCGCCAGGACGGACGCCTGGGCGTTGCGGAAGCCGTTCTTCTCGCCGAGGCGGACGACGTCCTGCCAGGCCTCGGTCGCCGCGGCCCACACCGGGGTGTCCAGGTCGTCCATGCGCCGGGCGGCACCGTTGGCGTCGGCGTGCTGCTTCATGACGCGCTTGTGGGCGTCGGCGTTGCGGGCGTAGCCGTCGTACGGGCCGACGACCGCGGCCAGCTCGGCGGAGCGCTTGTAGGAGGTGCCGGTCATCAGGGAGGTGATGGCACCGGCGAGCGCGCGGCCGCCGTCGCTGTCGTAGGCGTGGCCGGTGGCCATCAGCAAGGCGCCGAGGTTGGCGTAGCCGATGCCCAGCTGGCGGAAGGCGCGGGTGGTCTCGCCGATCTTCTCGGTCGGGAAGTCGGCGAAGCAGATGGAGATGTCCATCGCCGTGATGACCAGCTCGACGACCTTGGCGAAGCGCTCGGCGTCGAACGACTGGTTGCCCTGGTCGTCGTCGCGGAGGAACTTCATGAGGTTGAGGGAGGCGAGGTTGCACGAGGAGTTGTCCAGGTGCATGTACTCGCTGCACGGGTTGGACGCGGTGATCCGGCCCGACTCCGGCGAGGTGTGCCAGTGGTTGATCGTGTCGTCGTACTGGATGCCCGGGTCGGCGCAGGCCCACGCGGCCTCGGCCATCTTGCGGAAGAGGCCCTTGGCGTCGATCTCCTCGATGACCTCACCGGTCATCCGGGCGCGCAGCCCGAACTTCGAGCCGGTCTCGACGGCCTTCATGAACTCGTCGTTGACGCGGACGGAGTTGTTGGCGTTCTGGTACTGGACGGAGGTGATGTCGTCGCCGCCCAGGTCCATGTCGAAGCCGGCGTCGCGCAGGGCGCGGACCTTCTCCTCCTCCTTCACCTTGGTCTCGATGAAGGCCTCGACGTCGGGGTGGTCGACGTCGAGGACGACCATCTTGGCCGCACGGCGCGTGGCGCCGCCGGACTTGATCGTTCCTGCGGAGGCGTCGGCGCCGCGCATGAAGGAGACCGGGCCGGAGGCGTTGCCGCCGGAGGAGAGCAGCTCCTTGGAGGAGCGGATGCGGGAGAGGTTCAGGCCGGCGCCGGAGCCGCCCTTGAAGATCATCCCCTCTTCCTTGTACCAGTCGAGGATCGACTCCATGGAGTCGTCGACGGAGAGGATGAAGCAGGCGGAGACCTGCTGCGGCTGCTTGGTGCCGACGTTGAACCAGACCGGGGAGTTGAAGCTGAAGACCTGGTGCAGCAGGGCGTAGGCCAGCTCGTGTTCGAAGATCTCGGCGTCCGCCGGGGAGGCGAAGTAGCCGTGCTCCTCGCCCGCCTTGCGGTAGGTCAGCACGACGCGGTCGATGAGCTGGCGGAGGCTGGACTCGCGCTCGGGCGAACCCGTCGCGCCGCGGAAGTACTTGCTCGTGACGATGTTGACCGCGTTCACCGACCAGAAGTCGGGGAACTCCACGCCGCGCTGCTCGAAGTTGATCGAGCCGTCGCGCCAGTTGGTCATGACGACGTCACGACGCTCCCACACGACCTCGTCGTACGGGTGGACACCGGGGGTGGTGTGGATGCGTTCGATGCGCAGACCCTTGCCGCCCTTGTTCCCCTTGGAGCGGGAACCTCGTGCCGGGCCGCTCGTCGTCTCGGTCATGCCGCCTCCCTCTACGGGCAAAACGCCCTAATGCGCCTATTTCTTCCGTGGCGCGCTATGTCTGTCTTCGCCCGGGCGCGCGGCGCACCGGGCAGGTCTGTGATGGCCGCGGCTACTCGGCGGCCGTGCTGGGCGCGGGGACCCTGGAGTCCTCGTCGCCGTCGCCGGCGGTCGCGGCGGACCGCTGCTCGCGGAGCTCCGCGACGGCGGCCTCGAAGTCCTCGAGCGAGTCGAACGCCTGGTACACGGACGCGAACCGCAGATACGCGACGAGGTCGAGATCCCGGAGGGGGCCGAGTATGGCGAGACCCACGTCATGCGTGGAGAGCTCGGCGCTGCCCGTGGCGCGCACCGCCTCCTCGACCCGCTGGCCGAGCTGGGCCAGGGCGTCCTCGGTGACCGGGCGGCCCTGGCACGCCTTGCGCACTCCGGAGATGACCTTGGTGCGGCTGAAGGGCTCGGTGACCCCGCTCCGCTTGATCACCATCAGCGAAGCGGTCTCCACGGTCGTGAAACGACGGGAGCAGTCGGGGCACTGGCGCCGGCGCCGGATCGAGCAGCCGTCGTCGGTGGTCCGGCTGTCGACGACGCGGCTGTCGGGGTGCCTGCAGAAGGGGCAGTGCATGGCTCTCCACCCTCCTCACCCTCGTAGGACTGTGCACGATCTTCAGCCTCTGCGGACCCTCGAACGGGGGCCTTGCGAAGCAGCCCCCAGCATAGGCGATAACGGCGCCCGCAAATGACCGGCGACACCCCTCGACCACAACCTGTGGGCGGCTCTCGCCAATCAAACCACTAGATCTGGTGCTGTGCGGTGAACCGTGCCGGACGCGTGTCGCGGCCGCGAAGACCGCTCACGAGCCTACGCGAGCCGCCCCGGCCGCAGGAGCACGGGGGCTTTGATGACAGACTGGAGCCACTCGCGGAGGGCTCCGGTCCGATTCGGCCGATCCTGCGCGGGGCCCGCAGGACCCCGGAACCCGCCCGGTGCGCTTCGCACCGAAGGGTACCGCAATAGACCGAATTGATCTTCAGCCGTACACCCCCGACCTTGATCACGTCAGGCAAACTTCGATATTTCACTCGAACGTGTGTTTGGCGCAACCTTTCGAAAGCAACTACCGTTGTCCAGCTAGGGAGAACATCTCGAGAGGGGCCGACGTGACCACCACCGCAGACAGCGCCACAATCACCGCCCAGGACCGCTCCCAGAACCGACTCGACCAGGCACACCCGATGAATGACGCAGCCATGAGCTCCGAGGGGCAGAAGCCCGCTCGGGCCCTCCCGGGCCGACCTCCAGGCATCCGGGCCGACAGCTCGGGCCTCACCGACCGCCAGCGGCGGGTCATCGAAGTGATCCGGGATTCCGTCCAGCGCCGGGGCTACCCACCCTCCATGCGGGAGATCGGCCAGGCGGTCGGGCTGTCGAGCACCTCCTCGGTGGCGCACCAGCTCATGGCGCTGGAGCGCAAGGGCTTCCTGCGCCGGGATCCGCACCGCCCCCGCGCCTACGAGGTGCGCGGCTCGGACCAGCCCAGCTCGCAGCCCACGGACACCACCGGCAAGCCGGCCGCGTCCTACGTACCGCTGGTCGGCCGGATCGCCGCGGGCGGTCCGATCCTGGCCGAGGAGTCCGTCGAGGACGTCTTCCCGCTCCCCCGCCAACTGGTGGGCGACGGCGAGCTGTTCGTCCTGAAGGTCGTCGGCGACTCCATGATCGAGGCCGCCATCTGCGACGGCGACTGGGTGACGGTCCGCCGTCAGCCCGTCGCGGAGAACGGCGACATCGTGGCCGCCATGCTCGACGGGGAAGCCACGGTCAAGCGCTTCAAGCGCGAGGACGGCCATGTGTGGCTGCTGCCGCACAACGCCGCCTACCAGCCGATCCCGGGCGACGAGGCCACCATCCTCGGCAAGGTCGTGGCGGTGCTGCGCCGCGTCTGAAGGCGCAGGCCGCAAGGCCTGGCCCCGGAACCGCCCTGCGCCGGTTCCGGGGCTCTTTGCCGTCGTCTTTCTGTCGTAGAGCCTTTGTGCGTGTTTCTGTCGTAAGGCCTTTGTGCGCGCTGGGCCCGGCGGCACCAGGCCCGCAGCGTCCAGCGACCCGTCTAGCGGCCCTCCGCCTTCGCCACCCCGTCGATCGCAGCCAGCGAGCGCCGCACCTGGTTACGGTCCGTGGTGTACCAGAAGTCCGGCAGTGACGAGCGCAGGAAGCCGCCGTAGCGGGCCGTGGCCAGCCGGGGGTCGAGCACGGCGACCACACCACGATCCCCCGAGGCCCGGACGAGCCGGCCGGCACCCTGGGCCATCAGCAGCGCGGCGTGTGTCGCCGCCACCGCCATGAAGCCGTTGCCGCCCGCCTCCTCGACGGCCTTCTGCCGGGCGCTCATCAGCGGATCGTCCGGGCGCGGGAAGGGCACGCGGTCCATCACCACCAGCTGGCAGCTCGGCCCCGGCACATCGACGCCCTGCCACAGCGACAGCGTGCCGAACAGGCACGTACGGGCGTCGGCGGCGAAATTCCTGATCAGCTCGCCGAGCGTCTCCTCGCCCTGGAGGAGGATCGGCACGTCGAGCCTCCCGCGCAGCGCCTCGGCCGCGGCCTGGGCGGCGCGCATCGAGGAGAACAGACCCAGGGTCCGGCCGCCGGCGGCCTCCACCAGCTCGGCCAGCTCGTCGAGCATGTCCGTACGGCTGCCCTCCCGGCCGGGCTGGGACAGATGCCGCGCGACGTAGAGGATGCCCTGCTTGGGATAGTCGAACGGCGAGCCGACGTCGACCCCCTTCCACTCCGGGCTGTCCGTGCCGCCGGTGCCCTCGGGCGCCAGGCCCAGGGACGCGCCGACGCCGTTGAAGTCCCCGCCGAGCTTGAGCGTGGCCGAGGTGAGCACCACGGACCGCTCGCTGAAGAGCTTCTCGCGCAGCAGCCCGGACACCGAGAGCGGGGCCACTCGGAGCGAGGCCCCGAAGCGGTCGTGCCGCTCGTACCACACGACGTCGTACTCGGAGCCCTCCACGATGCGCTCGGCGACCGCGTGGATGTTCTCCACGGAGGCCAGGGCCTGCTTACGGACCGCGTCCTCGTCCTGGACGGACTTGTCGCGGGTGTTGCCGATCGAGGAGATGACCGTACGGGCGGCGTCGCGCAGCGCCATCAGGGCGTACTCGAGATCGTCGGGGAGCTCTTCCAGCCGGCCCGGGAGCGCGAGCTCCATCAGGCGCTCGAAGCTCTCCGCGGCGGTCTGCAGGGCGTCCGCGGCCTTCTCGTCGACCAGCTTGGCGGCACGCCGCACGGCACGGTTGACCTGGCCGGGGGTGAGCTCGCCGGTAGCAACGCCGGTGACCCTGGAGACCAGCTCATGGGCTTCGTCGACGATCAGGACCTCATGGCTCGGCAGCACCGGGGCGCCCTCGATGGCGTCGATGGCCAGCAGGGCGTGGTTGGTGACCACCACGTCGGCGAGCTTGGCCCGCTCCCGGGCCGCCTCGGCGAAGCACTCGGCGCCGTACGCGCACTTCGAGGCGCCGAGGCACTCGCGGGACGTGACCGACACCTGGGACCAGGCGCGGTCGGAGACGCCGGGGGTGAGGTCGTCGCGATCACCGGTCTCCGTCTCGTCGGACCAGTCGCGCAGGCGCAGCAGGTCCTTGCCGAGCTTGCTGGAGGGCGCCGCCGCCTCGAAGGGGTCGAAGAGCCCCTCCTCCTCGTCCTGGGGCACCCCCTCGTGCAGCCGGTGCAGGCACAGGTAATTGGACCGGCCCTTGAGCATGGCGAACTGGGGGCGGCGGCGCAGCAGCGGCTGCAGGGCGTCCACCGTCCGCGGAAGATCGCGCTCCACGAGCTGGCGCTGGAGCGCGAGCGTCGCCGTGGCTACCACCACGCGCTCGCCGTGGGCCAGGGCCGGCACCAGATAGCCGAGGGACTTGCCGGTGCCGGTGCCGGCCTGGACGAGCAGGTGGGAATTGCCGTCGACGGCTTCGGCGACGGATTCGGCCATGGTGACCTGGCCGGGCCGCTCTGTGCCGCCGACGGCGGTGACGGCGGCGTGCAGCAGGTCGGCGAGGGAGGGCGAGGAGGAGGCAGTCATAGCTCTTCCAGCCTAAAGGGCGGCACTGACATCGGCGGCGGCGTCACGCGATGTGCAGCGGATTGGGCACGGTGCCGTGGACGGCCGCGTGCGGGCGCTCCGGGCGGTCGCGGTAGCCGTCGAGATGCAGCCGGTTGCGGTTGAGGCAGAGGCGCTCGATCCGCGGGGTGAGCAGGTCGAAGGCCTCGTAGCGGTCCTTCATCCGCGGGAAGCGCTCGTGGTGCCGCACGATCTCCGCCCGGACGAGCGACCAGAAGGCCGCTCCGGGCACGCCGAGTTGTTCCTCGCACAGCGGCGCGAGGTAGCGGAAGACGCCGACGAAGAGGCCGGAGTGGATGAACTGGGTGAGGAATCCTGGTGGTTCGGTGAGCAGCACCTCCCGTACGTCGCCGGGCATGGAGGCGTGCTCGGGCAGCGGTACGGCGCTGATGTTGATGTCGTCGACGAAGTCCTTGACGGCGAGGCGGGTGGGGACGTCGTTGTCGTCGAAGACGACGATGGCGTTCTCGCCGTGCGGGGAGAAGACGGTTCCGTAACGGTAGAGGAAGCGCAGCAGCGGCGGGAGCAGCGCGGCGAAGAGCCGGCGCAGCCAGTCGGCCGGGGCCAGGCCGGAGCGGCGGACGAGCTCGGCGGTGAAGGAGCGGCCGGCGGGGTCGGTGTGCAGCAGGGCCGCGAGGGTGCGGGCGCGCTCGCCGGGGGCGAGGGCGGGGCCGAGGGGCTCGCGCCAGATGCAGCCGAGCAGTTCCTTGTACTGGTACGGGACGCCTGGCAGCCGGTCGTAGAGGGGGTGCTCGACGGTCACGGAGGCGGTCTCGCCGAGGAGGATCACCCGGGTCTCGTCCCGGAGGAAGTCGTCCTCGTCCCGGAGGGCCTGGACCCAGGCGGTGACGGCGGGGGCGGCGAGGGTGCGCTCGGTCGGCAGGCCGCGCCAGACGAGGGTGTTAAGGATCGACAGCGGGAGCTTCACGGTCCGGGCGTCCGGGCGGCTGATGTTGAGGAAGGTGCGGACGGACTGCTGCGGGAGCCGGAGGTCGTTGTCAGTGGGCAGGAGGATGATGGATCCGTCGGCGAGGCTGGGCGCGAAGAGGGGGGCCACGGTCTCGTCCCACTGCCAGGGGTGGACGGGGAGCCAGAGGTAGCCGGCGGGGTCGCGCCCGTGGTCGGCGACGGTGCGGGCGAAGGCGGCCCGGGTGCCGGGGGCGAGCTCTTCGGCGTAGAGGCGATCGGGGGTGGCGAGTGCGGGGACGGCCCGGTAGTGCGCGAGGTCGCGGTGGACGGCGATCCAGGGCAGTCGGCGCGGGATGCGGGCCTCCGGGGCCCACAGGGCGGCGTCGGAGGCGGAGAAGCCGAGCCGGCCCTTGTTGGCGATGAGCCAGGGGTGGCCGGTCTGGTGGCCTTCCAGCGCGGCGTAGTCGAGGTCGGCGAGGTCCGCCGCGCTGAGGGCGCCCGCCTGGAGGCGGGTGTCGGCGGCGAGGGTGGCGAGGAGTTCCCTGAGCAGGTGGCCGGTGGTGTCGCCGGACAGGCCGAGCACGGTGTCGTGGGCGAGGGCGAGGAAGCGGAGGGGATCCTGGAAGGGGGTGAGGGAATCAGGGTCGACGCGCCAGTGACCGTATGCGCCCCGCCGGGCGCGGAAGCGGCAGGTCACGTCGTCCGTTAACGGCAGGCGGTAGGCAGCGGCGGGCTCCGGGGACGCCGGGGTGCCGTCCGGCCCGGGCGGCGTGTCTGCCTGCTCGGGCATCGTGTCGTCCGGCTCGGGGGTGAGCACGCCCTCGTAGCTGAGCTCGCCGAGCATCTTGGCGAGCAGGCGGGCGCCCGCGAGCGACCAGTCCGAGCCGTCGGGGCGGGCGGGGCGCGTGGGGCGGTCGGTGGTGTCCTCGGGATGGGAGTGGGCCGGGGTGTCCGCGCTGCCGGCGCGGGCTGTGCCGTCCGGGCCGGAGCGGGTGCCGAGGTGTTCGGACCGGGGTGAAGGAGACAAGGGGGCTCCTCGGAAAGGCCGGTGGGATGGGGGGTGGAGTGGAGTGAGCCGGGGTGAGGGGCGAGGCGCGTACGTACTACAGGAGTGTGCGCAGGGCACGGTCGCGGACCACGAGTGCCGCCCGCTTGTCCGGAAGGTCGACTTCCGCCATCAGCCGGAAGCCCGCGCTCAGGAAGGCGGAGACGCACGGGGTGTTGCGCAGGTCGGGTTCGGCGACGACGCGGCCGCAGGAGGGCCGGTGCTCCAGGACGAGGTCGGCGACGGTCCGCAGCAGGCGGGTGCCGAGGCCGCGGCCCCGGTCGGCGACCTTGCCGATCAGGAGGTGGATGCCGGTGTCGTGCGGGCGGGCCGGGTAGTGGCGCGCGATGGGGTCGAGGTCGGCGCGGTAGATCTCCCAGTAGCTCATCGGCACGCCTTCGAGCACCCCGAGACAGGGGATGCTGCGCCCGTCGCCGCCGGTCTGGACGCGCAGGTGGGCCTCGGTGACGCTCTCGGGGCCGCCCAGTTTCCAGAAGGCCGCGACGGCCGGGTCGTTCATCCAGCGGGTGATGAGCCGCAGATCGCGCTCCACGCGGACCGGTACGAGCTGGAAGGTGCCGGCGCCGGTGTCGGCGGGCCCCCAGTCGGGGAGCGAGTCGAGGAGGTCGGAGCCCGGGCCGATGGCCGCGGCGGGCCCGCGGCCCGCGGTGATCGCGGCAGGCTCCGGCGGGCCGTGGTCGAGGAGCTCGATGAACTCTTCGGACAGCTTCAGTTCGAGGGTGGTTTCGTTGTCGGTCGGGGGGCCGGCGCCGTCGCCGGCGCTCGCGCAGGCTCTGTCGTCGAGCCTGCCGCCGGGGCCCGGGACGGCGAGGCCGTCGGAGCTCGGGCCGGGGCCCGGGACGGCGCCGAGGCCGGGCCCGGCGTCCGGGCTCGTACTGGGGTCGGTGGGCGGCACGGAGACGCACTCCTCTCGGAGGATCCCCTCGGTTCAGGGATCCCGTGGGCCCTGCCGGGCCCGTGTCCTCAAGGGCCCCGTTCGCCCGGGGCCGGAGCTCGCGCCGGTCATCGGGCCGACGTGACCAGGGGGTTGGCGATGGTGACGTAGACGGACTGGGTGTCGACCGGGCCGACGAGCTCGTCGATCCCTCTCAGCCTGGTCAGCATGTTGGCCTTGCAGCGCAGGGTGGGCGCTTCGAGGAGGCGGGCGGGCAGGGACGAGCGGGTGGCGGCCGGGCCGGCGGCGGCTTCCCTGAGGAAGCGGCGCAGCGCTGCCAGCAGGAGCTGTTCGTCGGCCAGGCGCTGCGCGCCGAACGCCCCGATCAGGCCGAGGATGTTGTTGATGCCGAGGTAGTAGGTGAGCCTCTCGTCGGTGACCTCGTCGGACACGAAGGTGTCGCTCCCGGTGCCGATCCCGGGCAGCCGCCGGTCGAGGGCGTCCCGGTGGGAGGCGCGGAAGTAGTAACCCTGGTTGTCGCGGTAGCGGCCGCCCGCGGGCCAGCCGTCCCGGTCGAGGAGGACGAGGGTGTTCTGCTGGTGGGCCTCCAGAGCGACGCCCGCCTCCCCGTCCAGCCAGAGCACGGGGCGCACGACCGCTTCCAGATAGCGCAGGAACCACTCCGCGGAGACGGCGCCCGCGGGGCGGCCGGTCAGATGGGCGAGGCGGGCCACGATCCGGGCGAGGCGGGAGCGCATGGGGAGGGCTTCGGCGGGCTCTCCGGGGTTGTCGTGCGCGGTGGCGGGCCAGGGGCGGGGCGATACGAGCCCGGCGAGGCAGACGGCGTCGTCGCCGGGGCCGAAGGGGTTGTGCCGGATGACGGTGTCGAGGCCGCTCAGCGGCGTGCCGTCCGGGGCGTCGGCCGCGAGCCAGGCGGGGTCGCGGACGACGTCGAAGCCGAGGCCGCCGGGGCAGGCCGCGCGCCACTGCTCGGCGAGGCCGCTGCGCAGCAGGCGGTGCACCTCGACGCCGCGGTGCAGTTCCTTGCGGAGGTTCTCCCGGCGGGAGTTGGTGATCCGCAGGCCGAGGGAGAGCTTCAGCATCGCGGGCGCACCGGGCCGGTGCACGGTCCGTACGGAGGAAGTGGCGTACCAGGGCGCGCCGAGGGGGCCGAGGTCGTGGAGCAGGCCCGCGTCCAGGAGCGCTCGGACGTCGGGGCGGCTGCGGACGTCGTGGGCCTGCCAGGGATGCAGCGGCAGCGCCACGGTGTCCTGGGGCAGGCGCAGCTCCGGGCCGGCGAGCCGGGCGGCGAGGGTGGCGGCGTCGACGGGCCGGCCTCGCTCGGTCCACGCCGAGTCGGTGGCGAGGAGGGAGCGGTGGACGGCCAGCCAGTGCAGCGGGAAGGACCCGCGCAGCTCCGGGGAGTAGGCGCGGGCCTCGGTGTCGGAGAGGCCCGCGCGGCTCTTGGGCGTGGGGTGGAGGGGGTGGCCGAGGAGCAGGGACTGCTCGGCGTAGAGGAAGAGCTCGCCCGCGCCGGGGTCGGCGGGGCGGGCGCGCCGGTCGGCGAGGAAGACGGCGGTGCGGCGTGCGGAGTCCGCCACGCGGGAGGCGAGTTCGGCGGTCTCGCCCGTGGCGGGGCAGCCCGCGCGGGCGGCGCGGTGCGCCGCTTCCCGGCCGAGGAGTACGGCCAGGGTGACGGCGTCGACTGCAGGGGCGTCGTCGGGGGCGTCCGCCAGGGCCGGCCGGCCGAGGCGGTGCCAGCCGGCGGCCGACCAGTAGGTCACGGGCACCTGCAGGGCTGTTCCGCTCGCGGTGAGCGGCAGGCGCAGCACGGGCCCGGCCGGCCGCGGAACGCCGGTCTCGCGGATCCAGCAGCGCAGCAGGTTCTCCGCGGCGGCGGCATCTGCGGCGACCGCCGGGTCTGGGTGCTCCAGCGGGTCGGAGGCGCGCGGGGGGCCGGGGTCCGGGATCTCGCCGCGCGGGGCGCCGCCCTGGCGGGGGACGGCGGAGGCCACAGGCTGGGCGTGAGCGGAAGGCTCAGGCTCCTGGGCGGGCTCGCGCTCCCGGGCGGCCTCATGCGGCTGGGCGGACGGGGACGTGCACGGCACGGAGCCCTGGGCGGACGGTTCGCGTTCCTGGCCGGTGGTGGAAGCACCGGTCCCGGTGGATGCGTTCATACGGTGTACGGCGTGCACGTCACGGCGTCAGGCCGGGGATGCGGCGCCTGCCTCCTTCGGCGTGCTCGGGGCGGGGATACCGGGAATGCGCGAACCGGGCCGGCAGACCGCGGCGACGGCGTCGGCGAGCCGGTCGAGGACCGCCTCGGCCTGCTCGTCGGTGATGTTCAGGGGCGGCAGGAGGCGGACGACGCAGGAGTGGCGGCCGCCCAGTTCGACGATGAGGCCGCGGCGGAGGCACTCCTGCTGGACGGCCACGGCCCGCGCGGGCGAGGCGGGCAGCGGGCCGTCGGCACCGGGGCCGCGCCCTGTGCCCGGCTGCGCGCCGTCTGCCGGGCCGACCCGCGTGCCGGGAGCCGGTCCTCCGCCGCCTTCCGGTCCGGCCGCCGGGCGGGCCGTCGAACCGGCCTCGTCACCGGCCTCCGCAGCATCCTCGGCACGGGCTACGGAGCCGGCACCGTCCTCCCGCTCGACGAACTCGATGCCGATCATGAGCCCGGCCCCGCGCACCTCACCGATGCAGTCGTATTCCTCCGCCAGCCGCCTCAGCCGGTCCAGCATGCGCCCGCCGAGCGCGGCGGCGCGCCCGGCCAGGCCGTTCTCCCTCACGTACCGCAGCGTCGCCGCTCCGGCGGCCATCGCGAGCTGGTTGCCGCGGAACGTGCCGGCGTGGTCGCCCGGCTGCCAGGCGTCGAGGGCCTCGCGGTAGACGATGACGGCGAGCGGGAGGCTGCCGCCGATCGCCTTGGACAGGACCATCACGTCGGGCTCGATGCCACTGTGCCCGACGGCCCAGAACGCCCCCGTGCGGCCCACTCCGGTCTGCACCTCGTCGGCGATGAGCGGGATGGAGCGCGCCGCGGTCAGCTCGCGCATCCGGCGCAGCCAGCCGTCCGGCGCGGGGAGCACGCCGCCTTCACCCTGCACGGGTTCGACGATCATCCCGGCCGGCCGGCGCACGCCGCTCTTCGGGTCGTCCAGGAGGCTCTCGGTCCAGCGGGCGGCGAGCCGCGCGCCGTTCTCCCCGCCGACGCCGAACGGGCAGCGATAGTCCTGGGGATAGGGCAGCCGGGTCACCCGGTCGCCCGGCGCCCCGCCCGATGCGGCGAGCGCCCCTTCCGTCATGCCGTGGTAGGCGCCGGTGAAGGCCATCAGGCCGTCGCGGCCCGTCGCGGTGCGGACGAGCTTGAAGGCGGCCTCCACGGCGTCGGTGCCGGCCGGGCTGCAGAACTGGATCCGGCCCGCTGCGGCCAGCCCCCGCGGCAGCGTGGCGAACAGCTCGTCCGTGAAGGCGTCCTTGACCGGAGTGGCCAGGTCGAGCACGTGGAGGGGGGCGCCGGAGTCAAGGACGGAGCGGATGGCCTCCAGCACGACCGGGTGGTTGTGGCCCAGCGCCAGCGAGCCGGCCCCGGAGAGGCAGTCGAGATAGCGGCGGCCGTCGGCTCCCTCGATCGTCAGCCCCCGGGCACGCACCGGCACGATGGGCAGCGACCGGGCATACGTGCGCGCGGCCGATTCGCGGGACGACTGCCGCCGCAGAATGCCTTCGTACGCTGCGGCCGGCGACGCCGTCGGCGGTAGCTGGGTCAAGGCCACGGGCTCCGGCTCCTCCTGCTGCTGAACTCTGGGCTGAACGCTGGTCGGCACTCCCCCGTACGTACCAACGACGCCGCGCGCCACGGATCACGGCCCACCGTCAAGATCCTTGCGGCGCGGAACCGAGGACCCGCCCGAGCCCGTCTTCCACCTCACCGGCATAGTGGGGCCCTGCCTCCCCCGCTGGGGCGGTGCATGACAACTCCACACCGTGGCCGCGCATTGCGGACACGTCCGAACAGATCGATCAGGGGGAACCCACTCCATGCCATCCATCCGCAGGCCTGCGCTGGCCGCGGCCGCTCTGACGGCCGCGCTGGCGCTGACCGCCACCGCGTGCGGCCCGTCCGACGACGAGGCGGCGGGGAGCGACAAGCCCAGTGCGGCCGCCTCGCAGAAGGGCGACGAGGGCCTCGAGCTGCCCAAGAACCTTCCCAGTTCTCTGAAGGACCTGGAGAAGTGGAAGAACGGCGCCTGGAAGAACTGGGACAAGGAGCAGTGGCTGCGCGAGGCCCGCGACTTCGTCAACCCCATCATCAAGGACCACTGGAAGCCGGACTCCATGAAGGATGCCCGGCCGAGCGACAAGACGCTCTCCACGCAGGGCGCTCCAGGCACGGCGCCGGGCGCCTCCGGTGACCAGGGCGTGACCGACCCCGAGCCGCGGCCGGTGCAGGCGAAGTCGGTCGCCGTGCCCTACCACAACAACGCGGCCCCGGTCGGCAAGGTGTTCTTCGACAGCCCCGAGGGCCACATGGTCTGCTCGGCGACGGTCGTCAAGGACCCGGCTCACCCGGGCAAGTCCAACATGGTGTGGACCGCGGGCCACTGCGTGCACGCCGGCAAGAAGGGCGGCTGGTACCGCAACATCGCCTTCGTGCCGTCGTACAACGACAAGGGCCTTCCGGGCGCCCAGGTCAACAGCGCGCCGGTGCAGGACGTCGCCCCGTACGGCGTGTGGTGGGCGGACTGGGCGCAGACCTCCTCCCAGTGGATCGCGCAGGGCGCCGAGACCGGTGGCGCGGGCGCCCCGTACGACTTCTCCGTGCTGCACGTGAAGCCCGAGGCGGGCTCCGGCAAGTCCCTGGAGGAGACGGTCGGCAACGCCCTCACGGTCGACTTCAACGCCCCGCAGGTGAAGTCCATCCAGTCCATGGGCGCCTGGGGCTACCCGGCGGCCGCGCCCTTCGACGGCCAGAAGATGTACGACTGCGTCGACCGGCCGAGCCGGCTGACGATCGAGTCGTCCCAGCCGACGATGTACCGCATCGGCTGCACGATGACCGGTGGTTCGTCCGGTGGCGGCTGGTTCGCCAAGGGCCCCGACGGCAAGGTGGTGCTGGTCTCCAACACCTCGATCGGCCCGGCCAACAGCACCTGGCTGGCCGGCCCGCACCTGGGCCCGGAGGCGCAGGGCGTCTACAACGCCATCAGCCAGAAGTTCGCCAAGCGGTGACGTCGCGGTAGCAGCGCCGCCGTCACGGCCGAAGGCCCCGCTCCCCGGGATTCCGGGGAGCGGGGCCTTCGCACTTCAAGGGTGCTCCCCTCAGCTCGGGGCCGCTGTCCTCAGCTGCGGGCCGCGGGCACGTACCGCTGGAGCTCTGCGGCGAGCTCCTCGTGCACCCGCGCCTTCAGCAGCGTGCCCTCCGGGGTGTGCTCCTCGGAGATCACCTCGCCTTCGGCGTGCGCCCGCGCGACCAGCGAGCCGTGGGTGTACGGCACGAGCGCCTCGATCTCCACGGCGGGGCGCGGCAGCTCGCGGTCGATCAGGGCCAGGAGCTCGTCGATGCCCTCGCCGCTGCGCGCCGACACCGCGATCGAGTGCTTCTCGATGCGCAGCAGCCGCTGCAGGACCAGCGGGTCCGCGGCATCCGCCTTGTTGATCACGACGATCTCGGGCACGTTCGTCGCGCCGACGTCGCGGATCACCTCGCGCACGGCGGCCAGCTGCTCCTCGGGCGTCGGGTGCGCGCCGTCCACCACGTGCAGGATGAGGTCGGAGTCGCCGACCTCCTCCATGGTGGAGCGGAACGCCTCGACGAGGTGGTGCGGCAGGTGCCGGACGAAGCCGACGGTGTCGGCGAGGGTGTACACGCGGCCGGTGGGCGTCTCGGCCCGGCGCACCGTCGGGTCCAGGGTGGCGAACAGGGCGTTCTCCACCAGGACGCCCGCGCCGGTGAGCCGGTTGAGCAGGGAGGACTTGCCGGCGTTGGTGTAGCCCGCGATGGCGACCGATGGGACCTTGTTCCGCCGGCGCTCCTGGCGCTTGACGTCGCGGCCGGTCTTCATCTCCGCGATCTCCCGGCGCATCTTCGCCATCTTCTCGCGGATCCGCCGGCGGTCGGTCTCGATCTTGGTCTCACCGGGACCGCGGGTGGCCATGCCGCCTCCGGAGGAGCCGGAGCCGCCACCGCCCATCTGCCGGGACAGCGACTGGCCCCAGCCGCGCAGCCGCGGCAGCATGTACTGCATCTGGGCGAGCGAGACCTGCGCCTTGCCCTCTCGGGACTTGGCGTGCTGGGCGAAGATGTCGAGGATCAGGGCGGTGCGGTCGACCACCTTGACCTTGACGACGTCCTCCAGCTGGATGAGCTGGCCGGGGCTGAGCTCACCGTCGCAGACGACAGTGTCGGCGCCGGACTCCAGGACGATGTCCCGCAGCTCCTGGGCCTTGCCGGAGCCGATGTACGTAGCCGGGTCCGGCTTGTCGCGGCGCTGGGTGACGCCGTCGAGCACCAGGGCGCCCGCGGTCTCAGCGAGGGCGGCGAGCTCCGCGAGGGAGTTGTCCGCGTCCTGCACCGTGCCGGACGTCCAGACGCCGACCAGCACCACGCGCTCCAGGCGCAGCTGCCGGTACTCGACCTCGGTGACGTCCTCCAGCTCGGTGGAGAGGCCGACGACGCGCCGCAGGGCGGCCCGCTCGGAGCGGTCGTACTGCTCGCCGTCGCGCTCCCCGTCGATCTCGTGGCTCCAGGCGACGTCCTCTTCCATCAGGGCGTCGGCCCGAAGGCTCTCCGGGAGGCTCTGCCGGTCCTGGGGAAGGGAAGAAGAGGAGGTCATTTGATCCTTTGCATCGTTGGGAGGTGGCGGCCGTGCAGCGGCCGCACCGTCGACAACGCGTGAGCGGCCCCGGGGATTCCCGCGGCCGGCGGCCCCGCCGACGCGTCGATGGTCCCACGCCGCCGCCGGAGCGTCACGCGGGTTTCGCCGCGGCCTTCCAGTCGGGGTGGCCGGGCATGGGCGGGGTCTTCGGGCCGTACAGCCAGTCGTGCAGGAAGTCCTTCAGGTCCTGGCCGGAGACCTGGGCGGCGATGGCGGTGAAGTCGGACGTGGTGGCGCTCTCGTCCCGGTGGGCGTTGATCCACTCGCGCTCCAGGCGGTCGAAGGCCGCCGCTCCGATCTTCTGCCGCAGCGCGTAGAGGACGAGCGCGCCCCCGTCGTAGACGACCGGCCGGAAGATACTGATCCGCCTGCCGGGGTCGGGCGGCTTCGGCAGGGCGGGCGGCCCGCCGTCGGTGCGCCAGGCGTCGGAGTGCTCGTAGGCGGCGCGCATCCGGGCGTCGAGCGTGCGGCCGCCCTTGTGCTCGGCGTACAGCGCCTCGTACCAGGTGGCGTGCGCCTCGTTGAGCCAGAGGTCGGACCAGCTCGCCGGGCTGACGCTGTCGCCGAACCACTGGTGGGCGAGCTCGTGGACCATGATGGACTCGAGGTACCAGGCGGGCAGGTCGTCCCGGACGAACAGGCCGCGCTCGAAGAGGGACAGGGTCTGCGTCTCCAGCTCGAAGCCGGTCGACGCGTCGGCGATCAGCACGCCGTAATTCTCGAACGGGTAGCGGCCGGTCTTCCCCTCCATCCAGGCGATCTGCTCGGGCGTCTTGGACGCCCACTTCTCCACGCGCTGCCGGTCGGCCGCCGGGACGACGTCCCGTACGGGCAGGCCGTGCGGCCCCGTGCGGTGCACGACGGCGGAGCGGCCGATGGCGACCTGGGCGAGCTCGGTGGCCATGGGGTGCTCGCTGCGGTACGTCCAGGCGGTGTTCGCGCCCCGGGCCGCGCGTCCCTCCGGCCGGCCGTTGGCGACGACCGTCAGGTCGCTGGGGGCGGTGACGTGGAAGGTGAAGCGGGCCTTGTCGGAGGGGTGGTCGTTGCAGGGGAAGACCCGGTGCCCCGCGTCAGCCTGATTGGCCATGACCAGCCCGTCCTTCGTACGGACCCAGCCGCCGTCCTTGGGGTTGCGCGGATCGCTGGTGTGCCGGACGACGACGGTGAAGAGACCCTCAGCCGGCAGGGCGACGGACGGGGTGACGACGAGGTCCTCCTTGGCGGAGGCGAACTGGGCGGGCAGGCCGTTGACGGTCACCGAGCGGACCGTGCCGCCCGAGAAGTCGAGGTTGAAGTGGTCCAGGCCGGTGGTGGCCCGTGCCGCGATGGTGGTGACGGCGTCGAGCGGCCGGCTGTTGGTGTGGTAGTCAAACTTGATGTCGTAAGCGGCCACGTCGTAGCCGGGATTGCCCAGGTCCGGGAAGAGCCGGTCGCCGACGCCCTGAGGGGTCGCGGAGGGTGGAGCGGCGGCACCGACGAGGAGGGCCGTGACGGTGGCGAGGGCGGCGCGGCGGCGCACGGTCCGCCAGGGGATCAGGGCGGGTTTCCCGGGTGACTGCGGCATGCGTCCATCGCTATCAGCGCGGGGGCCCCGCGCAGTGGCGGCACGGCGCCGCCCCACCCGTACGAGCGTGCCCGGAAGGCTGTACGAGCGGCTCCCCGCCCAGGGGGCGAAAGTCGTCACTCCGGTCCCGGCGGCGGCCTCCCCCTGCCGGCCGTCCCGCCCCGGCTAGAGGCGCGCCGTGGCCACCGGCCGGCCGGCCCGCGCCACGTCGTAGACCCCCGGCACCCGCCGCATGGCGCGCATCAGCTCCGGCAGCCGGTCGGCGTCCGGCAGTTGGAGGGTGTAGGTGTGGCGCACGCGCTGCTCGTGGGGCGGCTCGACGGCAGCCGAGATGACCGCCGCCCCTTCGGCCGCGATGGCCTCCGTGAGGTCGGCCAGGAGGTGCGGCCTGCTGAACGATTCGGCGCGCAGGGTGACGCGGTAGTCGCAGGCACCGCCTCCCTCGGGGCTGCTCCAGCGGACGCCGACGGGCTCCCGGCCGGAGGTGACCATGCGGTGCACCGCCGGGCACTGAGCCCGGTGCACCGTGACCGCGCCGCCGCGTACGGCGAAGCCGGTGACCTCGTCGGGCGGCACGGGCGTACAGCAGCGCGCCAGCCGGACGCTCGCGGCCGCCAGGTCCGCCCCGTCGGCCGTGACGGCGACGGGCCACCGAGCGGCCGGCGCAGTGGCCCGGGGCGGCGGGCAGGGGCGGCCCGTGGCGAGGGGCACGGGCGGGGCGGCCTCGGCCGCGGGATGGGTCGCCAGCCAGCGCTCGATGGCGATCCGCGCGGCGGGCGTACGGGCGTGCTCCAGCCAATCCGGGGAGGGCCCGGAGGCGCTGTCGCGGGACATCAGCAGCTGCAGGGTGTCGCCGTCGCGCAGCACGGTGCTGAGGGTGACGAGGCGGCCGTTGACGCGGGCGCCGATGCAGCTGTGCCCGCCGTCCCCGTGCTGGGCGTAGGCGGCGTCGACGCAGCTCGAACCGGCGGGCAGGCCGATGGTGCCGCCGTCGGCGCGGAAGACGGTGATCTCGCGGTCCAGGGCGAGCTCGTGGCGGAGCGAGGTCCAGAAGGTGTCGGGGTCGGGCGTGGCCTGCTGCCACTGCAGGAGCCGGGAGAGCCAGCCGGGCCGGGTGGGGTCGACGCGCTCGCCGTCCGTGGCGTCGGGCGTCTCCGGGGCCGCGTACGGATTCCCCAGGGCGACGACGCCGGCCTCGGCGACCCTGTGCATCTGGTGGGTGCGGATGAGGACTTGCGCGGCCTCCCCGCCGGGGCACGCCACCGCCGTGTGCAGCGACTGATAGAGGTTGAACTTCGGGGTGGCGATGAAGTCCTTGAACTCCGAGATGAACGGAGTGAAGCAGGTGTGCAGCTCGCCGAGGACCCCGTAGCAGTCGGCGTCCTCCGCGACCAGGACGAGCAGCCTGCCGAGATCCGAGCCCGTCACCTCGGCCCGCTTGAGGCGCACCCGGTGCACGGAGACGAAGTGGCGCTGCTTGACGAGGACGTCGGCCGCGATGTCCGCCTCGCGCAGGACCGCCCGCACCCGCTCCGCCGTCGCCTCCAGGGTCGCGAGGCCGTCGGCGTGCCCGCGGACGAACTCGCGGGTGCGGGCGTACTCCTCGGGGTGGAGGATCGCGAAGACGAGGTCCTCCAGCTCCGTCTTGAGCGCCTGGACGCCCAGCCGTTCGGCGAGCGGGATCAGGACGTCCCGGGTGACCTTGGCGATGCGGACCTGTTTGTCGGGGCGCATCACGCCGAGCGTGCGCATGTTGTGCAGCCGGTCGGCGAGCTTGATGGACATGACGCGGACGTCGTTGCCGGTGGCCACGAGCATCTTGCGGAAGGTCTCCGGCTCGGCGGCCGCGCCGTAGTCGACCTTCTCCAGCTTGGTGACGCCGTCGACCAGGAAGCGGACCTCCTCGCCGAACTGCCCGCGGACCTGGTCCAGCGTCACCTCGGTGTCCTCGACGGTGTCGTGGAGGAGGGAGGCGGTCAGGGTGGTCGTCTCGGCGCCGAGCTCGGCCAGGATGAGAGTGACGGCGAGCGGGTGGGTGATGTACGGCTCGCCGCTCTTGCGGGTCTGGCCGCGGTGGGAGGACTCCGCGAGCAGATAGGCCCGCCGCAGGATGTCGAGGTCCGCGCCCGGGTGGTGGGCGCGGTGCACCTTGGCGACGTGGTCGATGGCGTCCGGCAGCCTGCCGCGCGAGCCCGACCCGCCGAGGGCCGCCCGCCCCAGCCGTCTCAGGTCGAGGCGGGCGCGGCCGCGCCAGCGGCCTGGAACACCTTCGGGCGTGGCGTCCGTGCTCATGGGGCACCTCCGGCAGCGTCGACCGGCGGTCGGCTGCGCGCCTCCGTACCGGTGCTTGATGCTACCGAGCCCATCACGCGCTGCTCACCCGCTCTCGCCCAGAGTGAAACGGATCACCCATTCGAGCGAGCCACGCCGCACGGAGTCCGGCGGGCGGAGCGGAAAAGAGGTAGTGGCGTCCTCAGGCGAGCGCCGCGGCCAGCCAGGACGGGTCGAAGACGCCCTCCGCGACGATCACGGCGGGGCCGGTCATCTCGACGGTGCCGTCCGGCGCCTCGCTGATCACCAGGCGTCCGCCGGGGATGTCCACGGTGTACGTGACGGGGAGGCCGGTGACGGCGGGGTCGAGGCCGTCCCGGCGGGCGGTCGCGACCATCACCGCGCAGGCGCCCGTGCCGCAGGAGCGGGTCTCGCCGGAGCCGCGCTCGTGGACGCGCATGGCGACGTGCCGCGGGCCGCGGTCGGCCACGAACTCGACGTTGGTGCCGTCCGGGTAGGTCTCGGCCGGGGCGACGCCCGGGGCGGTGTACAGGTCACCGGCGTCGTCGAGGTGGTCGACGAAGGTGACGGCGTGCGGGTTGCCCATGTTCACGTTGCGGGCGGGGCGGGTGCGGCCGCCGACGGTGACGGTCACCTCGCCCTCGGGGAGCACGGCCCGCCCCATGCCGACGGTGATCCCGCCGGGCGTGCCGTCGGGGCCGTCCTTGGCGATGTGGGCCTGCCGGATGCCCGCGCGGGTCGCGACGGCCAGGTCGCCGGCCTCGACGAGGCCCGCGTGGCGGAGGTAGCGGGCGAAGACCCGGACGCCGTTGCCGCACATCTCGGCGATGCTGCCGTCGCTGTTGCGGTAGTCCATGAACCACTCGGCCTCGCCGGCCATGGCGCGCGCCTCGGGGTGGGCCGCGGACCGGACGACGCGGAGCACTCCGTCGGCGCCGATGCCCGCGCGGCGGTCGCACAGACGGGCGACGGCGGCCGGCGACAGCTCGATGCGGCCGTCGTAATCCGGGATGATCACGAAGTCGTTCTCGGTGCCGTGGCCCTTGAGGAAGGCGATCTGTGTGGTGCTCACGGTTCGATGGTACGGGGACGGGCCCGCGGTCTCCCCGGCGAGGCCCCCGGCCTGCCTCACTGCTGCGGGCCCGCTCAGCGCAGCCGTGCCACGCGCCATACGGCGAGGACGACGACGAGGACGACGACGAGGACGTACGTGGCGGCGTACCGCCAGTCCGGGCGGCCTCCGGAGCCGGGGGCCGGCATGCCGGGCCAGGTGTAGCCGACCCGGCGGGCGGCCATCACTCCCCAGCCGGCGGCGCAGCAGCTGATGAGCAGGCCGAGCATGGCGACGACCGGTCCGCCGTCACCGAACTCGAAGGCGAGCGGGAAGGCGAACATCAGGGAGCCGACGGCGGCGAGCCCGACGATCGGGGCCAGCTGCCAGATGCGCAGCCTGCGCTGCGGGCGCAGTTCCCGGAACGACGCGGGCGCGGCGCTGCCGGCCTCGACGGCTCCCTCGGTGTCCTCGGGACCGTCCGGAGTCAGAGCCTCCGGCTCGCCCCGCGGCGGCTGTTGCGGTCTGTCGCGAGGGCCGGCCTCCATCGCCACGCGCCCTCCTACCCGGACTTCACGGCTCGATCGAAGCTTGATGATGGCACGCCCGCACAGGCCGGAATGGCGTGCGTAGCGTCCCGATGCCATCACGTGATCAGGCTGTGACCGCCCGTTCGAGCAACGCCAGCGCGAGGCCGGGCAGTTCCGCCCTGCGGTCGGCCGCCCCGCTCAGCCAGTGGACCCGGCTGTCCTTGCGGAACCACGAGTCCTGGCGGCGCGCGAACCGCTTGGTGGCCCGTACGGTCTCGGCGCGCGCCTCGTCCTCGGTGCACTCCCCCGCCAGGAAGGCGAGCACCTGCTGGTAGCCGAGGGCGCGGGAGGCGGTGCGGCCCTCGCGCAGGCCCTGCCGCTCCAGGTCGCGCACCTCGTCGACGAGCCCCGCCTCCCACATGCGGTCCACGCGCAGGGTGATCCGCTCGTCCAGCTCGGGGCGCTCGACGTCGACGCCGATCTGCAGGGCGTCGTAGACGGGCTCCTCGCCCGGCAGGTTCGCGGTGAAGGGCCGGCCGGTGATCTCGATGACCTCCAGGGCGCGCACGATGCGGCGGCCGTTGCCGGGCAGGATGGCGCGGGCGGCGGCCGGGTCGGCGGCGGCGAGGCGGGCGTGCAGGGCGCCGGGGCCGTGCTCGGCCAGCTCCTCCTCCAGGCGGGCCCGGACGGCCGGGTCGGTGCCGGGGAAGTCCAAGGCGTCGATCGTGCCCTTGATGTAGAGCCCGGAGCCGCCGACGAGCACGGGGGTGCGTCCCTCGGCCAGGAGCCGGTCGATCTCCGCGCGGGCCAGCCGCTGGTACTCGGCGACGCTCGCGGCCACGGTCACGTCCCAGATGTCGAGCAAGTGGTGCGGCACGCCCTGCCGCTCCTCCTGGGTCAGCTTGGCGGTGCCGATGTCCATGCCCCGGTACAGCTGCATGGAGTCGGCGTTGACGACCTCCCCGCCCAGATGCTGGGCGAGGGCGACGCCGAGGTCGGACTTGCCGGCCGCCGTGGGACCCACGACGGCGATGACCCGCGGGGCGGGAACTGCGTTTTTCACCGGGTTTTTCACCGGATCAGTCTCGCAAACCCGGGCGGCACCCCACGAACGAGCGACGTGACGCGGCGCTGCCGGGTTCGTTGCCTGTTGCGAGGTCCCGGCGGCCGGTTTCACGGGCCGGAGGCAGCTGGTCCACGGATCGGCGCCCCGGCGCGGACCGGGCGGCGCGGGGTTTCGCTCACACCAGTAAGGTAATGGAGTAGATATGGGCGTGTTTTCAAGGTTTCGCCGCAAGTCGTCCGAGGCGTCAACCGAAGAGGCGGCAACGGCCACTCTGACGGCGGAATCGGCCGACGCCGCCGCGACGGAGGCCGAGGCGGCCGGGTCGGAGGAGGCCGGCGAGGCCGAGGCCGAGGCTCAGGCCGGCGAGGGGGTCGAGATCCCCAAGCAGCAGTCGGCGGAGAAGGCCGCGGACAGCGAGGCCGGTGAGGGCGCCCGTAAGTAGCTCTTGAACCAGGAAGACGAGGGAAGGCGCCATGGGCCTGTTGGACACTCTCAAGGCCAAGCTCGCCCCAGCGAAGGACAAGATCGGCGACCTCGCGCAGCAGCATGGGGACAAGATCGAGCAGGGGCTGGAGAAGGCCGCCAAGGTGGTCGACGAGAAGACCAAGGGCAAGTACCACAGCCAGATCCGGACGGGCACCGGCAAGGCCAAGGACGCCATCGAGCGGCTCGCCGAGAAGGAGGGCGGCAAGGAAGGCGGCTCCCCGGGCGGTCAGGCCTCCTGAGGACCGCCGGGTGGTCCCGGCCCACTGACCTCGTCGGCGACGGGGCGCGGAGCATCGGCTCCGCGCCCCGTCGCTGTGTCCGGGGTACTACGCCGGGGACGTCCGCTCACGGACCGGGGCTGTCTGCTCACGAGGAATCCCTGAAGGGCCTGTACGGCCCGCTCGCCGCCGTTCGGCGCGAAGAGACCCCTGGGGGCCCGGGCTCCCTCACGGGCCCGTCAGGGCGGCCTGAAGCCGCTCAGAGGTGGCGCGCCGGGCCTACGACCACGTCGCCACGAAGTACCCCACCCCGTAGGGCGCCTCGTCGTACAGCAGCTGTCCCTTGAGCCCCGCGTCCTCGCCGGCTCCGGCGAGCACCTGCCACGGGGCGCGGCCCGCGGCCTTCAGCTCCTGGGCGAGGGCGACGTCGAGCGCGGTCAGGGCCGCGGTGTCGGCGGCGCCCAGCGCCCGTGCCGCCTCCGCGTCGAAGTCCGCGGCCCGCTCGTCGAGGTAGCCCGGCGCCTTGAGCGTCCGGCAGGCGCTGCCGTCGCCCATCACCAGCAGGGCGGTCCGGCCGTCGCCCCCGGCCAGCTCGCGGCCGGCCGCGAGGCAGCGCTCGGGATCCAGCGGCTCCCCGACGCCCAGGCCCTCGACGGGCGCGACCGCCCAGCGCGTACGGTCCAGCAGCCAGGCGGCGACCGCCAGGGACTGCGGGAGCTCGCGCCCGTCCGCGGGCGCGCCCTGGCCCAGACGGACGTCGAGGTCCACCCCGAGGCCGCGGAACGAGCCGCGCGCACCCTGCGGGTGCGGTCCCCGGCCGTCCAGGGGCGCGGGGCCGAGGACGACGAGGCGGTCGGGCCGGGCGGCGGCGAGGACGCCCACCGCGTCGAGACATGCGGCCCGCAGGTCGTCCAGCTCGGGTGCGGCCCCGGCGGCGACCTCCGGGACGAGCAGCGGCGGGCAGGGGCATACGGCAGCGGCGACGAGCATGGCGGGAACGATACGCCCGCCGTGCCGCCCCCGCAGTCGCGGCCCGGGTCGCCCGGGCCGCGTTCTGCAGACGGGTGCGTCAGCCGCAGCTGTCGCCGCAGCCGGCGGCGGTCGGCACCGGGCTCGGTGCCGGGGCGCCGATGGCCGGGATGCCCAGCATCACGCCGGCCGGCTTGGCAGCGGCAGCGGTGTTGCGCTTCTCCCACGCGTCGCCCGCGCGCGTGCGGCGCACGGCCTTGGCGGCTCCCTCGGCGAGGAGGTGGTGCGGGGCGGCGTAGGTGATCTCGACGGTCACCACGTCGCCCGGGCGGACGTCCTCGTCCGGCTTGGTGAAGTGCACCAGGCGGTTGTCGGGGGCGCGGCCCGAGAGGCGCTGCGTGGCGTCGTCCTTGCGGCCCTCGCCCTCGGCGACCATGACGTCCAGGACGCGGCCGACCTGCTTCTTGTTCTCCTCCCAGGAGATCTCCTCCTGGAGGGCGACCAGGCGCTCGTAGCGCGCCTGCACGACCTCCTTGGGGATCTGCCCGTCCATGGTGGCCGCCGGGGTGCCGGGGCGCTTGGAGTACTGGAAGGTGAAGGCGTTCGCGAAGCGGGCCTCGCGGACCACGTGCATCGTCTGCTCGAAGTCCTCCTCGGTCTCGCCGGGGAAGCCCACGATGATGTCGGTGGAGATGGCGGCGTCCGGCATGGCGGCGCGCACCTTCTCGATGATGCCCAGGAAGCGCTCCTGGCGGTACGAGCGGCGCATCGCCTTGAGGACGGTGTCCGAGCCGGACTGCAGCGGCATGTGGAGCTGGTGCATCACGTTCGGCGTCTCGGCCATGGCGGCGATCACGTCGTCGGTGAAGTCGCGCGGGTGCGGCGAGGTGAAGCGGACGCGCTCCAGGCCCTCGATCTTGCCGCAGGCGCGCAGCAGCTTGGAGAACGCCTCGCGGTCGCCGATGTCGGAGCCGTACGCGTTGACGTTCTGGCCGAGCAGGGTGATCTCGCTGACGCCCTCGGCGACGAGCGCCTCGATCTCGGCGAGGATGTCGCCCGTGCGGCGGTCCTTCTCCTTGCCGCGCAGCGCCGGGACGATGCAGAACGTGCAGGTGTTGTTGCAGCCGACGGAGATGGACACCCACGCCGCGTAGGCGCTCTCGCGCCGCGTCGGCAGCGTCGAGGGGAACGCCTCCAGGGACTCGGCGATCTCGACCTGGGCCTCTTCCTGGACGCGGGCGCGTTCGAGCAGCACCGGCAGCTTGCCGATGTTGTGCGTGCCGAAGACGACGTCGACCCAGGGGGCCCGCTTCACGATGGTGTCGCGGTCCTTCTGGGCGAGACAGCCGCCGACGGCGATCTGCATGCCCGGCCGCTTCGTCTTCATGGGAGCCAGCCGGCCGAGGTTGCCGTAGAGCTTGTTGTCGGCGTTCTCCCGCACCGCGCAGGTGTTGAAGACGACGACGTCGGCGTCGCCCTCGGCGGTGCCTTCGGGAGCGCGGACGTAGCCCGCGTCCTCCAGCAGGCCGGACAGCCGCTCGGAGTCATGGACGTTCATCTGGCACCCGTAGGTGCGGATCTCGTAGCTTCGAGTAACGCCCACTTCGTCCACTGCCCCGGTCCGGTCACTGCTGCTGGTCATCCCTCAAGGGTAAAGGGGGCCCGGCGAAGCTCCGGACCACCGCCCGCGAGGGCGTCTCACGGGACGCGGCGCGGCGCTCCCCGGCGCGCCCGGGGGCTTCAGGAGTCCCCGGGGCTGAGGAGGAGCTTGCCCGTGGAGCGGCGCTGCTGGAGATCGCGGTGGGCTCGGGCCGCGTCCTCCAGCCGGTAGGTCCCGCCGACGCAGGCGTCGATCTCACCGTCGCGCAGCCAGGCGAACAGCTCCGCCGAGCGCTCCAGGAGTTCGGCCGGGTCGGTCGCGTGGTCGTTGAGTGTCGGACGGGTGAGGAAGAGCGAGCCGTGGGAGGCGAGGAGGCGCGGGTCGAACGCGGGCACGGGGCCCGAGGCTTCGCCGAAGAGGACGAACGTGCCCCGTGGGCGGAGCGCTTTCAGCCCCGCCTCGAAGGTGTCGCGGCCCACGCCGTCGTAGACGACGTCGGCACCGCGTCCGCCGGTCAGCTCGCGCACCTGCCCGGCGATGTCGGTGCCGCCGGCGGTCACCAGGGTCTGCCAGGCGCCCAGCGCCCGGGCGGCCGCGGCCTTCGCCGGCGTGGAGACGGTGGCGATGACCTTGACGCCGTTGCGGGTGAGCAGCTGGGTCAGGAGGCGGCCGACGCCTCCGGCGGCCGCGTGGACCAGGGCCGTCCCGCCTTCGCGCGCGGGGCGGGTGGAAGTCGTGAGGTAGTGGGCGGTCAGGCCCTGGAGCAGCAGGGCCGCCGCGTCCTGGTCCGCGATGTCCGCCGGCAGGGGGACGGCGGCCCGCACGGGCACCACGACCTGCTCGGCGTAGCCGGCGGGGGCCGTGCACCAGGCGATGCGGTCGCCCGGCACGAGGGAGGTCACTCCTTCGCCCACGGCCGTCACCGTGCCCGCGCCCTCGGAGCCGGGTGTGAAGGGAGGGGACGGCTTCCCACGGCCTTCGCGCTCGTAGATGTCCTTGAAGTTGACGCCGATGGCCGAGGGGCGGGCCAGCACTTCTCCGGGCCCGGGCGTCGGGGCGGGCAGTTCGGCGACGGTGAGGACCTCGGGGCCTCCGTACTGGGTGACGACGATGGCGCGCATGGTTCCTTCCCGGGCGGTGTGCAGGGGGTGTGGAGGTCGCGGTGTGCAGGGGGTGCGGAGGTCAGGGACGGGTGGTGTGCGGGGCGCGGGCGCGGGAGGGCAGAGCCGCGGGTACGGCCATGACGACGACCAGGAAGCCGAGGGCGACGAGGGCCAGGCAGATCCGTAGCCCTGCCGGCCCGGGGGAGCCGTCGAGCAGGACGCCGAAGAGGGCGATCGCCACTGCTCCGCCGATCTGGCGCAGGGCGTTGAGCGCGCCGGAAGCCAGGCCCGACCGGTCGGCGGGCACTGCGCTCAGGACCACGGCGGGCAGGCTCGGCCCCATCAGCCCCGCGCCGAGCCCGAGCAGGGCACTGCCGCAGAAGAAGATCCACCAGCCGGGGTGCCCGCCGAGCGGCAAGAGCGCGCAGGCGCCGGCCGCGGCGGCCAGTGCACCGCCGATCAGCAGCGGGCGCGGGCCGGTGCGGGTGACCGCCCGGGCCAGGACGAAGGAGGCGAAGGCCCACAGTGCGGCGAAGGGCACGAAGGACAGTCCCGCTCCGAGCGCGTCGAGGCCCCAGGCGCTCTGCAGGCGCAGCGAGAGGGCGAACTGTGCGCCGTAGGCGCCGAACTGGAACAGCGCGCCGATGGCCAGGCCGCAGGCGAACCGTGGCCGGGCGAGCAGGCCGAGGGGCAGTACGGGTGCCGCCGCACGGCGCTCGACGGCGACGAACGCCACGGCCGAGGCGAGGGTGACCGCCAGCAGCGCCCACGTCACGATGTCGGTCCAGCCTTGGGCCCCGCCCTCGATGAGCGCGCCGATGCCGCAGCCGACGACCATGACGGCCAGTGTCTGCCCGGCGGGGTCGAGGGTCGCTTCGCGGGTGGCGGAAGGCGGAACCTGGAGCCTGGTCAGCCACCAGGCCAGCAGTCCGACGGGCACGTTGATCAGGAAGATCGAGCGCCATCCGACGGCCGTGGTCAGCACTCCGCCGAGCACGGGGCCGAACACGAGGGCGAGGGAGCTGACCCCGCCCCAGACGGTGAGTGCCCTGGCCCGCCGGGCGGGGTCCGGGTACATGTGGGCGATCACTGCCAGGGAGGCGGGGAGCAGGCCGCCGGCGGTGACGCCCTGAAGCACCCGGGCGGTGACCAGGAAGCCCAGGCCGGGGCTCGCCGCGCAGGCCGCCGAGGTCACGACGAACCCCAGCAAGGAGACTTCGAACACCCGCCGCGCGCCCCAGCGGTCGCTGACGGCCCCGCCGCTGAGCAGGAAGGCGGCCAGGGTGATGGTGTAGCCGTTGATGAGCCACTCCAGGCCGGCCAGGCTTCCGGCGAGGTCCTCCCGGACGGCGGGCAGCGCGACGTTGAGGGCGCTGCTGTCCATGAGGACCATGAAGAAGCCGAGACAGACGGCGAAGAGGGCGAGCGGACCGGTGGGCCGGGAGGCCGCATCCGCCGCGCCCGGGGGCACACTCCCGGCGGCCGCGTCCTGGCGGGATGGCGAGCGGCCGGGCATGACACACCACCGTGCTTCCTGGGACGACTAAAGTGTTCGACGGAGGTCGATCACCATGAATGTAAGACCCGAGTCGAACACTTCGTCAACCCCCCCGCCCCATCTGCCGGATGAAGGACACACCCAGTCGCAGTCACAGCGGGCCCGGAACCTCTCGCACGTCCATCCCGCCGATGTGACGCTGAGCGACGCGCTCACGGCCCTCGCCGATCCCGTGCGGCGCACCATCGTGAAGGAGCTGGCGGGCGGGCCCGACTGGACCCGGGCCTGCGGCACATTCGACCTGCCGGTCACCAAGGCGACGCGCAGCCACCACTTCGCGGTGCTGCGCCAGGCCGGCGTGATCGAGCAGCGGGACGCCGGCTCGCGCCGCCTGAACAGGCTGCGCAGGCCGGAGTTCGACGCGGCCTTCCCCGGCCTGCTGGATCTGGTCCTGAGCGAGCGCCGAGCGGACCCCGGCGAGTCCTGAGCGATGGGTTCCGAAGGCGGGTACGGCGGCGGGAAAAACGGAAGGCGATCCTTTTATAACCCGGATACGGTCCGGCCGTAAACACCGTTCCGGTTTACGAAAAACCCGACCACAAAGGCGCCCAGGTAACACCTGGCGAATAACCTCCGCACCATCGGCGCAGAGCGCCTGGAAGCATTGAGAAATCCACCGCCCATCCTCCGCTCCGACGGGCGAAGAAATCCATCCTGACGGCGTGGCGCCGGTCCTGCACCGGCGCCACGCCACAACTCCGGATCCCCCGTTTCGCCGTTGCCCTGCGTGCACATGCGCCGACCTGTCGTGAGCGGCCGCAAAACCGGCCGCCGGGCCGGTTGCGAGTCGATTGCCGACCCGGCCGAAAAGATAGAACTAAGGGTTAGTTTCAAACTTCCGCACTGGGGGAATCCGTAGATTTTTCAAAATCATTATGCCCCTCTACGCCCATCAATCAAATGAAATGTCCATGCATGGGACACATATTTTACGGAGCCTTGATGGCGGCACCGAGCGACCGAAGTGCAAGCTTGTTGTTCTTACCGTCCATACGTTTCCGTGGCACTGCGCTTAATGGGGGTGTTGTTGCAGTGGAGGGCACCATCGGCACTGAAACTGCTGAGCGAGAAATATGGCACGAACAACGCCGGCGTATCGGCCTGCTGACCGAGCGGGAATGCCAGGTATTCCTTCTGCTGGGGGCCGGATATTCGAACCGCAGCATTTCCACACGACTTCAGGTGACCGAAGGAACGGTCAAGGCGCACGTGGCACAGATTCTCGGCAAGCTCCGTGTCGAGTCCCGGCTCCAGGCAGGCCTGGTCTCCCTCACGCACCAGCTCTTCAACAAAAGTCCAATGGTTGCCGGCCGTGAGGTCCGATAGAAATCTTCAGGGCGGCGGCCGGACGTTCCATCCCGGCTCCCATCGAGACCGGGGGCCGGGATCAACCATGCTCCGCGACGTCGGTTCCCGCGGCCGTCGCCCCTGTTCGCCCTCCGGAAGGCACCGGAGGGCCGTTCCAGGAAAGTCCAGGAATGACAGACCCGGATCGATCCAGGAGAGCACGTGTCCGTTACCGATGCCCATCCGCGGCAGGCGGGCCCGGCCGCCGACGCGGCCCCCGACCCGAGGGAGACCATGAGGAGTCTGCCAGGGCCCCTCCAGTACCCCCTCACCGTCTTCACGGGCAAGCCCCTGGCCGGACAGGCCCCGTTCGGCTGGTCACCCACCTACCACCTGGCCGCCGCGGTCGCCGCGATGACCGTGGGAGCCGCCATCGGTGCGACCGGATGGGCGCTGGGGTCCTGGTTCCTGTTCCTGCTGCTGCCCGGCTGGGCCGTCACCCTGCACGGCATGCGCAACCTGCGCATGATGGTCTACCACCAGTGCTCCCACAAGAACATGTACCGCAAGCGCAAGCTCGACGCCGTCATCGGCCGGGCGACCTCCAGCCTGCTGATCATCCAGAACTTCGAGCGGTACAGCCGCGAGCACGTCAGCGACCACCACGCCGCTCACCACATGACCCTTCGGGACCCCACAGTCCAGGCGTTCCTCGTCAGCCTCGGCCTGCACCCCGGCATGACACGCCGCCGGATGTGGCGCCGTGTGCTGGCGAAGCTCGGCTCGCCGCGCTTCCACCTCGCGTTCGCCTTCGCCCGGACCCGCTCCTTCTGGAACAAGTCGGCCACGAGCGAGAAGGTCACCTCCGTGGTGCTCTACGGTGCCGCGGCCGCCGCCACGATCGCGACGGGCACATGGGACGCCCTGCTCGTCGTCTGGTTCGTCCCGCTGATCCCGCTGTTCCAGGTCAGCAACACCCTGCGCCTGTGCGTCAAGCACACCTTCCCCCCGGTCGGCACCGAAGTCCGGCGCGGCCGCGAGTACTTCGCTTCCCTGACCAACGCCATATTCATCGGCGAGCCGGCGCCCGACCGGGCCCTCCCCGCCGGACGGCGCACGCTGGCCTGGGCCCGCTGGACCCTGCGCATGCTGTGCGTCCACGCCCCTTCCCGCTACCTGGTTCTCACCGGCGACACCGTCGTCCACGACTACCACCACCGCGCGCCCTCCAGCCGCACCTGGGCCGATTACCTCTTCGCCCGGCAGCAGGACGTCGACGCGGGGCACCCCGGCTGGCCCCCGTACCACGAGGTGTGGGGCCTGGTCCCGGCCATCAACTACGTCTTCGACTCCCTCGCGGCCGCCGATGCCCAGGAGTACGACGTCGCCCGGCTGCGCTCGGTCAGCAAGCGCGAGCTCTTCGCCGCCTTCGACGACTGATCCCCGCCCGGACCGTAGCGCCGTCACCCGTCCGGACCGTAGCGCCGTCACTCCCGTCCGGGCCACGACGCCGTCACCCGTCCCGGCCACGGCGCAACCATCCCCGCCCGGCATCGTCACCCACCCGAAGGAGCAGCCTTCCCATGTCGCACAGCGAACGCCGCCTCGTCATCCTCGGAGTCGCCGCCAGCGACAGCCACGCCGTCGCCAATCACCTCATCGCCCACGCCTTGCGGGGCCTCGGCTTCGAGGTCGAGAACCTCGGCACCTGCACGCCCGTCGAGGAGTTCGCCCAGGCGTGCGAGCAGTACCCCGACGCGGAAGCCGTCATCATCGGCAGCCTCAACGGCCACGTCCACGAGGACCTGCGCGACCTGCCCGCCGCGCGCGAAGCCGGCCGCATCACCTGCCCCGTCATCGTCGGGGGCAACCTCTCCGTCGGCAGCAAGAAGGACCCCAGGGACCTGGAGCGCCTCAAGGCCCTGGGCGTCGACCGCATCCTCCAGGACCCGGCCCAGCTCCTTCCCGCGCTCGACGAGCTGCGGGCGAGCCGGACGGCGGACCGGCAGCGCCTGCCCGTGGCGTCATGACGAAGATCAGCTATCTGCCGGGGCACTCCGGGAGTCCCGGCACGGACGCCCTGCCGCCCCTCGCGGAGTCCGTCGACTACATCGCCTCCCTCGGCAAGCCCACGGCCGCCCGCGTCCTCATGGACGCCCGCGACGCGGGCCGGGTGGCCATACAGCCGCGCTGCGGCGTCGGCGGCCACGAGGAGATGAAGGCCCTCCTGCGCGAACTCGAGAACCAGGCGGCCCCCGACATCCTCACCCTCACCATCGACTCGCACACCCGCCTCAAACGCTTCGAGCAGGCCCTGCGCTCCCTCAACCGGGCGCCCGCCGACCTCAACGGCTACCCACTGGTCAGCCACGGCTACCTCCGCGGCCGGGAAGTCAACGAGTCCGTCACCGCCCCGCTGGAGATACGCCACGGCTCACCCGACGCCCGCATCCTCTTCGACGTCGCCGTCGCCTCCGGCATCACCTCCTTCGAGGGCGGTGGCATCTCCTACAACCTTCCGTACTCCAAGGCGGTCCCGCTCGCGGAGTCCCTCGCCGCGTGGAACGCCGTCGACGCGGTGTGCGGCGAACTCGCCGGCCTCGGGCTGATCGTCGACCGCGAACTCTTCGGCACCCTGACCGCCGTGCTCGTCCCGCCCTCGATCAGCCTCGCGATCAGCGTCCTCGAAGCGGTGCTCGCCGCCCGCGCCGGAGTGCGCTGCATCTCCGTCTCGTACCCGCAGAGCGGCCACCTCGTCCAGGACGTCGCCGCACTGCGGGCGATCCCCGTCCTGGCCCGCACCTACCTGCCCCCCGAGGTGGACGTGCACGCCGTCCTCCACGAATTCATGGGCGTCTTCCCCAAGAAGCGCGGCAACGCCGAGGACCTGATCTTCTACGGGGCCCTCGTCGCCCGGCTCGGCGGGGCCTCCAAACTCATCACCAAGACCTACCAGGAAGCGTTCGGCATCCCCGACACCCGCGCGAACGTCGAAGGGCTGCGGCTGGCCGACCGCGCCAACTCGCCGCTCCTGGACTTCGTCAAAGCCGACGAGGAACGCGTCGCCGACGAACTCTCCTGGATCGTCGACGAGGTCGCCGACATCGTCGAACCCGTCCTCGCCGCGCCCGACACCATGACCGCCGTGGTCGACGCCTTCGCGGCAGGCCGCCTGGACATTCCCTTCAGCGCCAGCCGCTACGCCAAGTCCGAGATCATCCCCAAGCGCGACGCCGAGGGCGCCATCCGCTATCTGTCCACGGGCTCCCTCCCGTTCGGCGACCGCACCCGGCGGCACAACAGCGACCTCCTCAAAGGCGCCGACAGTACGGGCGGCCCTGTCATCGGTTCCCTGCTGACCGGCCTCACCGACGACATCAACTACTTCCCCGCCCTCTTCCGGGAAATCCGGAAGGAAACGCAGGAAGAGGACGCCGAGTGACCGCGAGCTGAGCCGCGCCGACTTTTCACGATTCGCTTCGCTTCAGCCAGGAGAACTGATATGTCGACTATGTCAACGGACGCAGAACCCATACGCATCTGCATTGTCGGTGCCGGTCCGAGGGGGACCGTGGCGCTGGAGCGCGTCTGCGCCAATGCCCCTGAAATCGCGGGGGACAAACGGGTGGAAGTGCATGTCGTCGATCCCTATCCAGCGGGAGGCGGGCGGGTGTGGCAGCTCGGCCAGTCGCGCCGGCTGCTGATGAACACCGTCGCCGGGGACGTGACCGTGTTCACGGACGACACCGTTACCTGTGAGGGCCCGCTGACGTCCGGGCCCACCCAGTACCAGTGGGCGCGCATGGTCGCCGCGGGCGAGGTCACCGAGGTGACCGAGGAGGCGAAGGCCGAGGCCGCGGTGATGGAACCGTGGTCGTACGCCTCACGGGCGTTTCAGGGGGAATACCTCGGCTGGGCCTTCGCCCGCATCGTGCACAACGCGCCGTCCGGGGTCCGGATCCAGGTGCACCGGACGCGGGCGACTTCGCTCACCGAGTCCGCGGGCGGCGTGCAGCAGGTGTCGCTGGAAGGACGGGACCTGCCGCTGGCGGTCGACGCGGTGATCCTCGCGCAGGGTCACTACGACGTCGAGCCCACGGACAGGCAGCGTGATCTCGCCGGTTTCGCCTCCCGCCACGGTCTGCACTACGTGCCGCCGAGCAGCCCGGCGGAGGCGGACCTGGCGCCGATCGGCGCGGGTCAGCCCGTCGCCCTGCGGGGGCTCGGACTGAATTTCTACGACTACATGGCCTTGCTCACCGAGGGCAGGGGCGGGCGCTTCGTCCCCGGTTCCGACGGCCGGCTGACCTATCTGCCGAGCGGCAACGAGCCCGTGCTCCACGCCGGTTCGGGACGCGGCGTGCCGTACCGTGCGCGGGCGGAGATCCGTCAGGAGATCGTGCCCCGCTACCAGGCGACGTTCCTGTCGGCCGGCGAGATCGCCCGGCTGAGGGGCCCGGCGGGCACCGGCCGCACCGACTTCATGCGCGACCTGTTCCCCCTCGTGGCGAAGGAGGTTGCCTGGAACTACTACAAGGTGCTGCTGCAGGCCGACGACCCGGCCGGGCACGCCCGGCTGCTGGCCGAGTACCCGCGGCACGCCTGGGGGTCCCCCGGGATGGAGGCGCTCCTGAGCGACCTGGTGCCCGATCCGGAGCTGCGCTGGAACTGGGAGGCGCTCGACCGTCCGGCGGAGCGGAGGGAGTTCACCGGCTCCGCCGATTACCGCGCGTGGATCCTCGGCGTCCTCGATGAGGATCTGCGGCACTCGGACCTGGGCCCGGCCGTCAGCGCCGTCAAGGCCGCCGCCGCGGTCATGCGCGACCTGCGCGACGAGGTGCGGCAGGTCATCTCCCACCGGGGCCTGAGCGGTGCCTCCTACCGTGACCACATCGACCACTGGTTCAGCGGCTTGAACAACTACGCCGCCAGCGGGCCGCCGGCCGCGCGCGTCCGGCAGCTCCGCGCCCTGGTCGAGGCGGGGGTTGTCCAGGTGCTCGGCCCGCGCATGAGGGTGACGGCGGACGAGGAGTCCGGCGCCTTCCTCGTCGGCTCGCCCCGGGTGCCGGGCGCGCCGCTTCGCGTGACGGCGCTGGTCGAGGCTCACCTGCCGACGACCGACGTGCGCCGGGCCACCGACCCGCTGCTGGAGTCGCTGCTCTCCGCGGGCGGATGCCGGGCCCACTTCATCCCCGACGCGGCGGGCTCCGGCTACGAGACGGGTGGCCTGGACGTCACGGACGTGACCTTCCAGGTCATCGACGGCCGGGGCGTACCCCACGCGGCCCGTTTCTCCTACGGTCCTCCGGTGGAGTCGGTGCAGTGGGTCACCGCGATCGGTGCCCGGCCGCACGTCAACTCCCGCACGCTGCTCCAGGGCGACTCCATCGCCCGGTCCTGCCTCAAGCAGGGCATGAGCCGGCTAGCCGGGGCCGCGGGCTCTGCCGGGCGGGACGCGGAGCTGACGGCGCCCGTACGCTGACGAGGCCGCCGGACGGGTGGGCAAGAGGCCGGGGGCGGGCCCGGGGGAAGGTTCCCCGGGCCCGCCCCCGTTGCCGGCCGGTCAGTTCTGTTCGGGCCCGCTTTCGTGGGTCTCAGTCGTGAGTCTCAAGGGCGTCGCGGGCCTCGTGGACTTCACGGGCCTCGTGGACTTCACGGGCCTCGTGGGCCTCACGGCCCTCGTGGGCCTCACGGCCCTCGTGGGCCTCACGGGCCTCGTGGACCTCGTGGATCGCCTTCATTAGCGCGATGCCGGCCGGAGCACCGGCGTAAGCGGCGCATTGCAGGGCCACTTCGGCCATTTCCTCGACGGAACACCCGTTGCGCAGGGCGCCGTGGATATTGAGGCGCAGCTCTTCGGGCCGGTTCAAGGCGGTGAGAAGGGCGAGGTTGAGGAGGCTGCGTGTCCGGCGGTCCAGACCCTCGCGCGCCCAGACCGAGCCCCAGGGGTACGTCGTGATCAGGTCGAGCAGGGGTTTCGCCGGAGGCCAGTCGCTCAGCAGGGAGTTGACGTGCTCGTCGCCGAGCACTTCCCTGCGGATACGGTCGCCTTCCGCGTACCGTTCGGACATGGACGACCCGGTCAATCCGCTGCCGAAGGCGCGGGCTCGAGTGCGGGGGCGGGGGCGGGAAGGTTCGTGCACATCTCGCCGCCGATCGCCCAGTGCTCCTCAGGGACTTCACGGATGATGACGTAGATGCGTTCACGCTTGCTCCCGCAGGTGCGCTGGAAGGCGTCGGTGAGCTCACGCGCCAGGGCGGCCTTGGCCGCATCGGACCGGCCGTGCAATATGTCGACAGAGATGACGGGCATGCAAATCCCTTCCCAGGGAGGTTCTGACGAAGGCAATCACCTCCGTTTCTACCCTCGGGGCAGGGGGGCCGGATATCCGACTTTGGTGCAAGAACCGGCAGCAGAACCGGCGGAGCCATGTGCCCCGCTGTCCGCGGCACGGTACGCGCGGCGGTATTCGCTGGGGGGAATGCCGACGCTGCGGGCGAAGTGGAGCCGGAGGTTGCCGGCGCCGCCCAGGCCGCACTGCTCGGCGATCTTGTCCATCGGCTGGTCGGTGGTCTCCAGCAGCTCCTTGGCGCGCGAGATGCGCTGGGCCTGGAGCCACTGGAGGGGTGTGGTGCCCGTCGCCTGGTGGAAGCGCCGCACCAGCGTCCGTACGCTCGTGCCGGCCTCCCGGGCCAGCTGGGGAGCGGTGAGGGGCTGGTGGAGGCGCTCGGCGGCCCAGTGCAGCAACGGGGCCAGCCCGCTGTCGGTCTCCGTCGGCGGCACGGGCGTCTCGATGTACTGGGCCTGCCCGCCGGGCCGGTGGGCGGGGACGACCAGATGGCGGGCGACCGAGCCGGCCACCCGGGACCCCAGGTCCTTGCGCAGCACGTGCAGGCACAGATCGATGCCGGCGGTACTGCCGGCGCTGGTGAGGATGTCTCCGTCGTCGATGTAGAGGACGGTGGGGTCGACGTCCACCCCGGGGTAGCGCTCGGCCAGGAGCGGAGCGTGCTGCCAGTGTGTGGCGGCACGGCGCCCGTCGAGCAGCCCGGCCGCCGCCAGGACGAAGGCCCCCGAGCACAGGGAGACGATGCGCGCGCCGCGGTCGTGGGCTTCCGTGACGGCCTCCAGGAGCCGCGTCGGCGGGTCTCCGCGGACGTCCGCGCTGGCGGGGACGATGACGGTGTCCGCTTCGACCAGTTCGCGGTAGCCGTGCGGGGTGTGCGTGGTGAACCACTGCCGGGCTGGTACGGCTTCGCCCTCCGTGAGGTTGCAGAGCCGGAAGTCGTACCAGGGGACGCCGGGATCGGGATACGGCGTACCGAACACGTGGCAGGGAACTGCTAGTTCGAGGATCGGCATGCCGTCAGTGACCGCCACGGCCACGGAACCAGGACTGCCGGGCTGCTGAGTCATGGCAGCAATCTAACGACTCATGGCAGATCTGCCACTCGATGGGGCGGTCGTGGGCTCCGATAGTGGAAAGCACCTCAGTGGAAAGCGCCTCCTTTTCGCGCAACGGAGAGACGTTCACACAACGGAGAGACGACGGATACGTCCATGACCTCAACTCCCGAAACCAAGCCGGTGGGTGCGGCACCCGCCGCCGGTGCCGCACCGGCGGATCCCCGGCGCTGGCTGGTGCTGACCGTCGCCTCGGCCGCCCAGTTCCTCGCGATCCTCGACCTGTTCGCCGTCACCGTCGCCTTCCCCGCCCTGGAGAAGTCCTTCCCGCAGGCCTCGCTCGCCTCCATGTCGTGGGTGCTGAACGGCTACACGATCGTCCTCGCGGCGCTGCTCATCCCCGCCGGGCGCCTCGCGGACGAGACGAGCCGCAAGGGCAGCTTCCTGATCGGCATGGTCCTCTTCGGCCTCTCCTCGGTCGGCTGTGCCCTCGCCCCCGGCCTCACCGTGCTGATCATCGCCCGGGTGGTGCAGGCGGTGGCCGCCGCCGTCCTCGTGCCCACGTCTCTGGGGCTGACCCTGCCGGCCTTCCCCGAGCACGAGCGCTCCACGGCCATCGGCATCTGGACTGCGGTCGCGGCCGTCGCCGCGGGCAGCGGCCCGGTGCTGGGCGGCCTGCTGGTGGAGCTCAGCTGGCGGTGGATCTTCCTGATCAATATCCCCATCTGCGCCGTGGCCGTCCTGGCCGGCGCACGCCTGCTGCCCCGGGTGCCCCGCAAGGCGTCACAGGGTCTGGACCTCCTCGGATCGGCGCTCATCCTGCTCGCCTCCGGCGCGCTGACCATGGCCTTCGTCGAAGCGCCCGACTGGGGCTACACGTCGCCCGGCACCCTGGGCTGCTTCCTCGCGGCCGTGGTCCTGGTCCTCGCCTGCCTGCGCCACATCCGCCGCGCCTCCGACCCGATCATCAGCCCGACGCTGTTCGCGAGCCGGCTGTTCCGGGTCGGCACCATCGGGATCTTCCTCTACTACCTGGCGTTCGCCTCGATGCTCTTCGAGGCCGCCCTCTTCCTGACCGGCCAGTGGAACTACTCGGTCCTGCGCGCCGGCCTGGGCATCGCGCCCACTCCGGTCACCGTCATGATCCTCTCCGCTCTCTCGGGGAAGATCATCCGCCGTACCGGCGCCCGGGCCTCCGCGGTGAGCGGAGGCGTGGTGTTCGCCGTGGGCTGCGCCTGGTGGTTCGCCGCGGCCGGCCCCATGCCGCACTACGCGGCCGCCTACCTGCCCGGTGCGATTCTCGTCGGCGCGGGCAACGCCCTGATCCAGCCGGCCCTGTTCGGTGCGGCGAGCGGGCTGCCCGCCGAGCAGCTGTCGGTGGGCTCGGGCACGCTGATGATGTCCCGCCAGATCGGCTCCGCCCTGGGCGTCGCCCTGCTCACCGCGATCCTCGGCAGCTCGGAACACCCCACGATGGGCGCCTTCCGGCACGGCTGGATCTACATGATCGTCACCGCTCTGCTGGCCGCACTGGCCGGCCTGCGCTACCGCGCGAGCGTTCCCGCCAAGGCCTGAGCGCCTTCCCCGGACCCCGCCCGGCCTACCTGACTCCCCCGACAGGAAGGCCGGGCGGTTCTCTGCTTCATAAGCGCGTTCCGCATGAGGGCGTTCCGCCGCTCACGCCGTCGCCGCAGCCTCTCCGACCGGCGCGGACGACCGTGATCGGGACAGCGCAAGTGCCGGGCCCGGATGCGCACCTCGTACGTCTTCACGCTCGTCTCAACCGACCGGGGGTACGTGTCGCCCAGACGGCCCGCTCCCCCGTTTCGCCGCCCCTCTCCCGCAGCCCGCCCGGGCCTGGCAGGATCCGCCCATGCTTCCCCGATCCCTGCGCCCCGGCGGACGCCGTGCCGCCCGTGCCGCCGCTCTGAGCGCCGCGGTGCTCGCCCTGCTGGTGTGGTGGCTGGTGTCCGTGCACGGCGATACGTCGTCGGCCGGGCGGATGACGTTCGCGACCGGGGTGCCGACCGGCGTGTACGCGAAGTACGGGGACCTCCTGAAGGAGGACCTGGCGCAGGAGATGCCCTCTCTGGACGTACGGCTGCGACGCAGCCAGGGGTCGATCGACAACCTGCGGCAGCTCACGTCCGGCGAGGCGGACTTCACCCTGGCCACCGCCGACTCGGTGGCGACCTACCGCGACGAGGGGAAGCCGGGCGCCGGGAGCCTGCGCGCCTGCGCGCGGCTGTACGACGACTACATCCAGCTGGTGGTGGAGAAGGGCTCGCCCGTGCAGTCGGCCCGGGATCTGCGGGGCCTGCGGGTGGGGGTGGGCTCGGACGACTCGGGGGTGCAGCTGATCACTCGGCGGCTGCTGAAGGCGGCGGGGCTGGACTTCGACAAGGACATCACGCCGGTGCGGGTCGGGATCGACAAGATGCCGGGGCTGCTGGAGCGGGGGCGGCTGGACGCGTTCTTCTGGTCCGGCGGGCTGCCCACGAACGCCGTCCAGTCGCTCGGTCTGCGGCTGTCGATCCGCCTGGTGCAGCTGGGCGACCTGATCGAGCCGCTGCACGCGCAGGGGCCTCAGACGCGCTACTACAGGGCGGCGGTGATGCCCGTGGACGCGTACCCGGAGCTGCGCGCGTCCCAGGCGGTGAAGACGCTGGCGGTCGCGAACCTGCTCGTCACCATGGACGACGCGGACACGGAGCTGGCGGAGAGCGTCACGCGGTCGGTGATGAACAGCAGGGACCGCATAGGGAAGCAGGTGCACGCCGCGCAGAAGGTGGACCTCCGTACGGCGATCTTCACCGACCCCCTGCAGCTGCACGCGGGCGCGCGCCGCTACTACGCGTCGGTGAAGCCCTGAGGGCCGGTTGCGTGCCGGCGAGGCGCGAGGGGCGGTCTACGGGTGCGCCTCCACCGCCTGTGTGCGCCCCGTCCCGGCGTCCCCGCCGTGGCGCGGCACCTTGATCACGGCGCGCAGGCCGCGGGGCTCGTTCGGCGCGTAGGTGAGCGTGGCGCCGCCGGCCGCGAGGAGGGCCCGGGAGATGGACAGCCCCAGGCCCGAACCGGAGACGTTCTGGTGGCGGCTGCTGCGCCAGAAGCGGTCGCCGATGCGGGTGAGCTCCTCGTCCGTGAGGCCGGGGCCGCCGTCGGCGACCGTGATGCCCACGCAGTCGCCCTCCACCTCGACGCTGACGTGCACCGGGGAGCCCTCCGGCGTGAACTTGAGGGCGTTGTCCACCACGGCGTCCAGGGCGCTGGAGAGGGCGACCGGGTCGGCCCAGCCGGTCACCGCGGTCGGGCCGCTGTAGGAGAGCTCGACCCGCTCGCGGTCGGCGACCGGCGACCAGGCACCCACCCGGTCGATGACGATCTCCGCTATGTCGGTCAGCTGGAGGTCGGCCTCCGCGTGCTCGGCGAGCGCGAGGTCGAGGAGGTCGTCGAGCACGCGCGCGAGGCGCTTGCCCTCCGTCCGGACGGAGGAGACCTCCGCGTGCCCCGAGGGGAGGTCCAGCGCGAGCAGGTCGATGCGCAGCAGGAGCGCGGCGAGCGGGTTGCGCAGCTGGTGGGAGGCGTCGGCGACGAAGGCGCGCTGCTGCTCCAGGACGGACTCCACGTTGTCGGCCATCTCGTTGAAGGAGCGCGCCAGGCGGCGCAGTTCGGGCGGCCCGCTGTCGGCCGCGACGCGGGAGTTCAGCCGCCCCGTGGCGATGCCGTGCGCGGCGGCGTCGAGGGTCCGCACGGGGCGCATCACCCACCCCGTGAGGCGGAACGCGGCGGCGACGGCGACAAGCATGGCGGCGGTCTCGCCCGCCCCGAGCAGCAGCCAGGAGTGCAGGATGCGGGAGCGCAGCTGCCCCGTGGGCGAGTCGGTGACGACGACGGCGACGACGTCTCCGTCGCGGATGACCGGGGAGGCCACCGCGAGCCGGCTGTGCTGCAGCGGCCAGACCTGCCCCGGGTCGTGGCTGCGGCGCCCCGCCAGGGCCTCCTGGAAGGCCCGCTGGCCCTCGCCGTCGGCCGGCACCGTCCAGCGCCTGGGAGCGACCGCCATGGCCTGTCCGTCGCGGTAGAAGATGCCGACCCGGATGTCGTACAGCTCCTCGTAGCGCAGGAGCTCGGAGCGCAGGGTGTTGAGCCGTTCGTCGGTCCCCGCCTCCGGGTCGAACGGGCGGGTGGTGACGAACTGGGCGAGGGCGGCGAAGCGGGCCGTGTCGTCGATGCGGTCGACGACCACGCGCTGCTGCTCGGCCGCGGCGATGCTGCCGGCCAGCGGGAAGCCGAGGGCCAGCAGCACGCCCGCGAGCAGGACGATGAGGAGCGGGAGGAGTCGGGTGCGCACGGGTCAGGCCGGCCCTCACCGGGCCGGGACGACGATTTTGTAGCCGACCCCGCGGACCGTCTCGATGAGGGCGGGCAGGCGCAGCTTGGACCGCAGGGAGGCGATGTGCACCTCCAGGGTGCGGCCCGTACCCTCCCAACTGGTCTGCCACACCTCACTGATGATCTGTTCGCGGCGGAAGACGACGCCGGGCCGCTGGGCGAGCAGGGCCAGCAGGTCGAACTCCTTGCGGGTGAGGGCGACGGCCTGCCCCGCCACGGACACCTCGCGGTTGGGGAGTTCGATGACGAGGCTGCCCAGCCGCAGCGAGTGCGGGCCGGACGCCTCCTGCGCCTCCTCCGGGCCACCGCCCCCCGGGGGGTTGCGGCGGGCGACCGCGTGGATGCGGGCGAGGAGCTCGCCGGTGTCGTAGGGCTTGACCACGTAGTCGTCGGCGCCGAGGTTGAGGCCGTGGATCTTGGACCGGGTGTCGGAGCGGGCGGTGACCATGATGACGGGCGTCCCCGTGCGCTTGCGGATCCTGCCGCAGACCTCGAAGCCGTCCTGATCGGGCAGGCCGAGGTCGAGCAGGACGACGGCGAACGGCACGCCGGTGTCGGGCAGCAGGGCCCGCAGCGCCTCCTCGCCGCTCCGGGCGTGCGTGACGTCGAAGCCGTGCCGTGACAGCACCGCCACCAGGGCCGCGGCGACGTGGTCGTCGTCCTCCACGAGCAGCAGCCTCATCCAGGCCCCCTCCCTGTGACCGCAGCGTGGACACCCCCGCATCCACGCTGATGGACGCCCGGTCCGTCAAGGGGGTTGCGGGAGCGAAGGAGCTTCCGTTATCCACCCGGTACGCCCGCGCGACCGGCGTGCGCGCCGCGCGCCCCCTTCACGCGGAGTGTCCCTTTGCGGCCGGATCGTTATGCTCAATTTCAGCTCAGATGTAATGACGCTTGTCGTACCCGCTCATTAGGGTCCTCCCAATCGAGGAGGATGGAGCGAGGAACGCCGATGAGCGAAGAATCGGTGGCCGAAGAGGCCACGGCCGCCGCGGTCCCACTGGTCGTCCTGAAGAGCGTCAACAAGCACTTCGGCGCGCTGCATGTCCTCCAGGACATCGACCTGACCATCGCGCGCGGTGAAGTCGTCGTCGTGATCGGCCCGTCGGGGTCCGGCAAGTCGACGCTGTGCCGGACGATCAACCGCCTGGAGACCACGGACTCCGGATCGATCACCATCGACGGCAGGCCGCTGCCCCAGGAGGGCAAGGAGCTGGCGAAGCTGCGCGCCGACGTGGGCATGGTCTTCCAGTCGTTCAACCTCTTCGCGCACAAGACCGTCCTGGAGAACGTGACGCTCGGTCAGATCAAGGTGCGCAGGACGGACCGCCGCGAGGCCGAGCAGAAGGCCCGCGGCCTGCTCGACCGGGTCGGGGTCGGAGCCCAGGCGGACAAGTACCCGGCCCAGCTCTCCGGCGGCCAGCAGCAGCGCGTGGCCATCGCCCGCGCCCTGGCCATGGACCCCAAGGTGATGCTGTTCGACGAGCCGACGTCCGCGCTCGACCCGGAGATGATCAACGAGGTGCTGGAGGTCATGCAGCAGCTCGCGCGGGACGGCATGACGATGGTCGTCGTCAGATCCTGCACCACTGATCCGCACGACCGACCCGCATGATCCGCACAACTGATCCGCACAACTGATCCGCATCGCTGACCCGCATCGCTGACCCGCATTCCCGATGTGCATAACCGGGCCGCTCTCGTCCGGCCCACGGGTCCCGATCCGTACGCCGGAGCCCGCGCCGCCGGCCGCACCGGCCCCCTGCGCCCTTCTCGCCGCCCCTCCCACGTCACGGCGCCCCGACCGCTCCGCAACACCTGCTGACGCAAAGGATGTTCACCATGAAGCTCCGCAAGACCGTCGCAGCTGCCTCCGTGGCGCTGGCGCTCACCACGGCCGCCACCGCCTGCGGGAAGTCGGGCAGCCCCGACGACGACAAGGCCGGCAAGCCCAGCGACGGCAAGTCCGCGCCGGCCGTGCCGACCTACAAGGTGAACACCGCGGCCGATGTCAAGGGCTCGCCCGTCTTCGACCGGATCAAGGGCAAGACGATCACCATCGGCACCAAGGCCGACCAGCCGGGCATGGGCTACGAGAACCCCACCTCCAAGAAGCGCTCCGGCTACGACGTGGAGATCGCCCGGATGATCGCGGCCGACCTCGGCTTCGACGAGGCGCACATCAAGTTCAAGACGGTGCCGTCCGAGGCCCGCGAGACGCAGATCGCCAGTGGCGGGGTCGACCTCTACGTCGGCACGTACACGATCAACGACGAGCGCAAGAAGCAGATCGGCTTCGCCGGCCCGTACTACGTCGCCGGCCAGGACCTCCTGGTGAAGTCCGACAGCAGCATCAAGGGCCCGGACGACGTCAAGGGCAAGAAGGTCTGCTCGGCCACCGGCTCCACGCCGCTCAAGCGCATCAAGGAGCCCAAGTACGGAGTGGGCGAGGCCAAGGCCCAGCAGGGCTACCAGCTGTGCGTGCAGGAGCTCGTGTCCGGCACGGTCGACGCCGTGACGACCGACGACACGATCCTCAAGGGCTACGCAGCGGAGAACAAGGGCGCCCTGAAGGTCGTCGGGAACCCGTTCTCCGAGGAGCCGTACGGCGTCGGCCTGAAGAAGGACGACAAGGCGCTGCGGGAGGCCGTCAACGACGCCATCGAGGCGCACGAGAAGAACGGCGACTGGAAGAAGGCGTACGACGCCACCATCGGCCTCGCCGGCAACCCCGCGCCGAACCCGCCGGCGGTCGACCGCTACTGACGGCCGCGGCCGCCCCAAGCCCCGCGGCCCCAAGCCCCGCGGCCCCGAGCCCCGCCGCCGCGCCGCCGCAGCCGCCTCAAACCCGCGGCCCCGAGCCCCGCTGCTCACGCCGCCCCCGCACGCCCCACGCCCCGTCCGCCGCCGATCCGTAACGACCCGCCGGGAGAGCCTCCTTGAACGTTCTGTCGGACCACTTCGCGGAGTTCCGCGAAGGTTTCCTGGGCACCGTCGAGCTCACCGGGCTCAGCGGTCTGCTCGCCCTGGTGCTGGGCATACTGATGGCGGCGTTCCGGGTCTCCCCGGTGCCCGCCCTGCGAATATTCGGCACCGCCTGGGTGACCCTGCTGCGCAACACCCCCCTCGTGCTCCTGTTCCTCGCCGTCACCCTGGGGCTGCCCGCCCTCGGCCTCAAGGGCTGGGACTCCTTCTGGCTCGCCGTGCTGACGCTCGGGTGTTACACCTCGGCGTTCATCTGCGAGGCCGTCCGGTCCGGCATCAACTCCGTGCCGGTGGGCCAGGCGGAGGCGGCCCGCTCCATCGGGATGACCTTCAACCAGACCCTGGGGCAGGTCGTCCTGCCCCAGGCCACCCGCACCGCCGTGCCGCCGATCGGCAGCCTGATGATCGCCCTCACCAAGAACACGGCGATCGCCTCGGGGTTCAACGTGACCCAGCTCGGCTCGGTGCAGAAGTCCCTCAACGCCGACACCGGCTACAACATCTACGTGATCTTCCTGTGGATCGCGGTCTGCTACATCATCATCACTCTCGCGATCAGCGGTCTGTTCCGGCTGCTGGAGAACCGGCTGGCGGTGGCCCGATGAGCGCGAACGTCCTCTACGACGCCCCCGGCCCCCGCGCGCGGGCCCGCAACCGCCTCTACGGGGCGCTCTCCACCGTCGCGATCCTCGGCCTGGCGGCCTTCGTCTTCTACAAGCTGGACGACACCGGCCAGTTCCAGCCGGGCCTGTGGGACGACTACGAGTACACCGACACCCACCAGCGGATCGTCGACGGGCTGCTCACGACCCTCAAGACGTTCGCCATCGCGGCGGTCCTCTCGGTCGCGCTCGGCGCGGTGCTCGCGTCCGCCCGGCTGTCCGACCACCGGCCGGTGCGCTGGGCGGCCACGGTGGTGGTCGAGTTCTTCCGCGCCATGCCGCTGGTGATCATGATCTTCCTGCTGTTCGCAGGGGTGTTCACCTCCGACCCGATGTGGGCGCTGGTCCTGGGCCTCACGCTCTACAACGGCTCCGTGCAGGCGGAGATCTTCCGCTCCGGGGTCAACGCGGTGCCCCGCGGGCAGAGCGAGGCGGCCTACGCGCTCGGGCTGCGCAAGACGCAGGTGATGTCGAGCGTCCTGATCCCCCAGGCCGTGCGGACGATGCTGCCGTCGATCATCAGCCAGCTCGTGGTGACCCTCAAGGACACCTCGCTCGGATTCATCATCCTCTACGAGGAACTGCTGTTCGTCGGCAAGGCCTTCGCCGAGCAGACCAGGCCGGTGAACGGCGTCTACGCCTTCATCCCGATGGTGATCGTCTTCGGTTCGATCTACATCGTGCTCTGCCTCGCGCTGTCCTCGGTGGCCACCTGGGTCGAACGGCGCACGCAGCGCTCGCGCAAGGGAGCCCCGCCCGCGATGGCGATGGTCGGAGCCGCCGTCACGACCGACTCCACGACCGGCGTGGACGGCGCCTCCGGCGCAGACGGCTCCCACGCCGGCTGAGCAACCCCGCAGGTGGCGCCCCGTCGGCCCCTCCGGGCGGCGGGGCGCGCCCCGTGCGGCGCGCCGCGGCGAGCGCCCTGATCACTTGACGCACGCACCCGCAGTGGGTTGCATACGTTCTGTGATCGAGCACCGCGTTCCCCCCGTCGGACCCCATACATCCCGTACGCCCCGTACGTACCGTGGAGCCCCGGGCAGGGATCTCGGCCGCAGCGGATGCCCGGGAGCCGTGTCGTGGACCCGGTGATCGTCGTCGGGGCCGGCCCGGTCGGCCTCACCCTCGCTCTCTGCCTGGCCCGCCACGAGGTGCGCGTCGTCCTCCTCGACGAGACCCCGGCCGACGGCCCCGCGCCCGACGAGAAACGGCTGGCCCGGACGGCCGTGCTCGGCCCGGACACCGCCGCCCTGCTGGAGCGGCTGGGGTGCGCCACGGAGGAGGGCGCCCGGTGGACGGGCTGGCGCACCATGCGGCGCCGCTCGGCGGTCACCCGGTTGTCGTTCACGGCTCCCGGGGCGGCCCCGGCGAACGGCAAGGCTGAGGGCGCGGAGGAGGCCGGGCCGTCGCCGCTGCATCTGCCGCAGCACGTCCTGACGCGGGAGCTGCGGGCCGCGCTCGCCCTCGAGGACAAGGTGCGCGTCGTCCGTGCCGGCCGCCTGGAGACGCTCCGGCAGGACGCCTACGGCGTCACCGCGCAGCTCCGCGGTGACAACGGTCCGACCTGGCGGGGAAGTTACCTCGTCGGCTGCGACGGCGCCCGGTCGACCGTGCGCAAGCTGCTCGGCGCGCGCTTCCCGGGGCGGACGGCCGTCGAGCGGTACGCGGTCGCCGCGCTCCGGGCCGAGCTGCCGTGGCCCGGCGAGGCCGTGCTGCACCGGTCGCCCGCACGGGGCGGCGAAGTGACGGCCCGCCCCCTGCCGGACGGCGTCTGGCGGCTGGACTGGCCCCTGCCGCCCGGCGGCGAGCTCGTCACCCCCGAGGCGCTCCTCACCCGCGTGCGCGACTCACTGGCCGGCTGGTGCGGCGACGTGCCGGAGTACGAGCTCCTGGACACCGGCGTGCACACCGTCCACCACCGCCTCACGCGCCGGATGCGCACCGGCCGCGCCTTCCTCGCCGGGGACGCCGCCCACCTGCTGGGCGCGCTCGGCACGCAGGGCCTCGACGAGGGGCTGCGCGACGCCGAGAACCTGTCCTGGAAGCTGGCCCTCGCCTGGCACCACGGTGCCTCCGAGACGCTGCTGGACAGCTACCAGGCCGAGCGGCGCGGGGCGGTGGGGGCGCGGCTGCGCGCCGCCGACCGGGCTCTGCCGGCGGTACGGGGCGCAGGGGGGTGGAACAACGTGCGCCGCGCGCTGCTGCCGGGCGCCCTGCGCGGGCACGACGAGTTGCTCACCGACGGCCACGTCGGGCGCGGGCAGCTGGGCGCGCCCCCCTCGTACACCGGGACGCCCCTGGCACCCGCGGCACCGCCCGCCGGGTCCGTCGTGGTGGCCACACCCCTGGGGGCCCCGGCCGAGAACGTGCGGGTGACCGCCCCGGACGGCTCGCGCGTACCGCTGCGGGAACGGCTGGGCGGCGACCTCCTGGTGCTCCTGACCGCACCGGGCAGCGGCGTGTGGGAGCGCCGGCATTGGGCGGACGCCGGCCTCATGCCGCAGCTGGAAGCCGCCGTCAGCGCCCTCCCCGTGCGCGCCGAACTGCTGGTCACCGACGAGTACCCGGGCGCTCCCGCCCACACGGTGCTGGTGGTGCGCCCGGACGGGCACCTGGTGGCGGCGCTGGCAGGGGTGCGGCCCGCAGAGCTGTACGCGTGCGCGGACGCCGTACGGGGCAGGGCCGTGGACGAGGACCGGGCCGGCGACGCCGTACGGGCCGACCGCGGACGAGCAGACGGCATGCAGTCCGGCGGAACTCAGGCCGGCGGCTCCGAGGCCTCGGCAGCGGGAGCGGCTCCGGGCGGCAGTGGGGGCCCAGGGGGCGCGCATGCGCCGGAGGAAGCCCCCAGCGAAGCCACGGCCAACCGTTGACCCGCACCGACCGCCATGATTGACTACTGAACGTGACTGACAGCGGCGCGCACTTCTGGCGGAGGGTCCATCTGGACCTGCTCCGCTACGCGGGCTGCGTCTGTCGTCCGTCCTGCTGATCCGCATTCCCTTCGCGCGGCCTGCGTGTGCGCTCTGTGCGCCGGCCGCCGCGCGCTCCTTCGCGATCACTCAGGACGGTCCTTGTGTTCCTTCCCCTGCCCACACCCGTGCCCGGTTCCTCCCCGGTCTCCTCCGGCGCCCCGGGCGCGCCCTCCGAGGCGGACCTCCTCGCCTTCGCCCGGCGCGCGGCCTCCGACACGCAGCTGGTCTCCTCCCTCCCGCTGGATCCCGTGGGCCGCACCTGGATGCGGCTCAATGGACCGGGTGACAGCGAGGCATGGCTGATCGGCTGGCCGCCGGGCAGCGGCACCGGCTGGCACGACCACGGCGGTTCGCACGGCGCGCTGGCCGTCGCGGGCGGCGTGCTGACGGAGCACTCGCTGGCGGCCCCGATGCCCACGGACGGCTGGAAGACCCTGGAGCTGACGGACGGCATCGACCGCGAACGGCGGCTCTCCGAGGGGCAGGGCCGGGCCTTCGGCGCCCACCACCTGCACCAGGTGCTCAACGCCTCGGCGGAGCAGCACGCGGTGTCCGTGCACGCGTACTACCCGCCGCTGCCCCTGATGCGGCGGTACGGCCGCAGCGGGCAGGTGCTGCGGCTGGAGCAGGTCGAGTGGCCGCAGGAGTGGGCGTGAGGGTCGAGGAGCTGCTGGCGGCCGCCCGCGAGGGCCTGGACCGGCTCGGCCCCGCCGGGGCCGCGGCCGCTCAGGCCGGGGGCGGGCTGCTGGTCGACATACGCTACGCGGCCCTGCGGGAGCGCGACGGGACCATCCCGGGAGCGCTCGTGGTGGAGCGCAACGAGCTGGAGTGGCGGCTCGACCCGCAGTGCGAGCACCGCGCGGCCGAGGCGACCGGGCACGACCTGCTGGTGGTCGTGGTCTGCGACGAGGGGTACGCGTCGAGCCTGGCCGCGGCCTCCCTGCGCCTGCTGGGCCTGCACCGCGCCACCGATCTGGCGGGCGGCTTCCAGGCCTGGCGCGCGGCGGGGCTGCCGGTGACGCTGGGCGCGGCCGCGCAGGCGCCGTAGCACCGGGCCGGCAGGGCACGCCCGTGCCGCCGACCGGGACGCGTCGTCATGCGCCTGCGGGCCCTCGGCGCCGTGACGCCGCCGGGGTGGCGCAGCACGGCCTCGCCGGCCTGCCGGGCCATGGCGGCGGCCAGGCCGTCAATGGCCCGCCCGTCTCGCGGTGGGCGAGCTCCCGGTCCAGGCCGCCTCCGGGACCTCGTGACGGCGCGCCGGGCCCGCCCGAGGCCGGGGACGCCGTGCCCCTCGCAGGCCGGGCCTACGTATCCGCCAGGTGATCCAGCAGCTCCGGGTCCTCGCCCTCCTCCTCCAGCGCGCGGCGCACCACACGCAGGGCGAGGCCCTCGGAATAGCCCTTGCGGGCCAGCATCCCGGCGAGGCGGCGCAGCCGCTTCTCGCGGTCCAGCCCGCGGGTGGAGCGGAGCTTGCGCTCGACCAGCTCGCGGGCGGTGTGCTCCTCCTGCTCGGCGTCGAGCCGGCCCACGGCCTCGTCGATCACCGCGGAGTCCACGCCCTTGGTGCGCAGCTCGCGTGCGAGGGCGCGGCGGGCCAGGCCCCGGCCGTGGTGCCGGGACTCGACCCAGGCCCCGGCGAACGCCGCGTCGTCGATCAGGCCCACGTCCTCGAAGCGGGAGAGGACCTCCTCGGCGACCTCGTCCGGGATGCCCCGCTTGGCCAGGGCGTCCGCGAGCTGCTTACGGGTGCGCGGGGTCCCGGTGAGCAGGCGCAGGCAGATCGCCCGCGCCTGCTCCTCGGGCCGCGGCGGCGCCCCGGTGTCCCCGGCCCTCGACGAGGAGGGGGCGCCACCGCCGGTACGGTCGTCCACGTCCGGCCCCGGAGGGTCTTCCCCGGCGCCCGGCCGGGGGTGCTCCCATCGCCGTGTCATGGATCAGCTCTTGGCAGCCGTGGCCTTGGCCGCCTTCGCCGTGGACTTCGCCGCCGGGGCGGGCACGGACTTGGCCGGGGCATCCCCCTCGGCACCGGCCGCGGCCGCGCCGGGCTCGCCCTCCGGAGCCTCGGACGCGCCGCCCACGCCCAGCTTCGTCTTGATCTTCTTCTCGATCTCGTCGGCGAGGGCGGGGTTGTCCTTGAGGAAGTTGCGGGCGTTCTCCTTGCCCTGGCCGAGCTGGTCGCCCTCGTACGTGTACCAGGCGCCGGCCTTGCGGACGAAGCCGTGCTCCACGCCCATGTCGATCAGGCCGCCCTCGCGGCTGATGCCCTGGCCGTAGAGGATGTCGAACTCGGCCTGCTTGAAGGGCGGCGCGACCTTGTTCTTGACGACCTTGCAGCGCGTGCGGTTGCCGACGGCCTCGGTGCCGTCCTTCAAGGTCTCGATGCGGCGGATGTCGATGCGCACCGAGGCGTAGAACTTCAGCGCACGGCCACCGGTCGTGGTCTCCGGGGAGCCGAACATCACGCCGATCTTCTCGCGGAGCTGGTTGATGAAGATCGCGGTGGTCTTGGACTGGTTGAGCGCGCTGGTGATCTTCCGGAGCGCCTGGCTCATGAGCCGGGCCTGGAGGCCCACGTGCGAGTCGCCCATCTCGCCCTCGATCTCCGCGCGCGGCACCAGGGCCGCCACGGAGTCGATGACGATCAGGTCGAGCGCGCCGGAGCGCACCAGCATGTCGACGATCTCCAGGGCCTGCTCGCCGTTGTCCGGCTGGGACAGGATGAGGTTGTCGATGTCGACGCCGAGCTTCTTGGCGTACTCGGGGTCGAGAGCGTGCTCGGCGTCCACGAAGGCCACCGTGCCGCCGGCGCGCTGTGCGTTGGCCACGGCGTGCAGGGTCAGGGTCGTCTTGCCGGAGGACTCCGGGCCGTAGACCTCCACCACACGGCCGCGCGGGAGACCGCCGACGCCGAGGGCGACGTCGAGGGCGGTCGACCCGGTGGGGATGACCTCGATCGGCTCGTTCGGCCGCTCTCCGAGGCGCATCACGGCACCCTTGCCGAATTGCCGTTCAATCTGTGCGAGCGCGGCGTCCAGCGCCTTCTCGCGGTCGGTGCCTGCCATGGGTTCCACCCGGTTTGCTTGAGTCGATCGCTTCACGTCCACGACGCTAACGCCTGCCACTGACAATGCGCCCGGGCGTCGCTCCGGCCTGTGGATAACCCGGCCCTTCGAGGGGCCCGGGAAGCGGTTCCGCACACGGCTCCACAGCGCCGGAAAACCCATAAGAATGGATGTTCGATTTTGCTGTCAAGCGCGCCACTCCGGGCCCACCGCCCTGTCAGCCCCCCGTCTCTCCCACCACCCCCGTCACCTCGTACCGCCTCACGTACGCGCTCAGGAACGCCTGCAGTGTCGCCGCCGCCGGAATGGCCACCAGCGCCCCCACGGCACCGAGCAGGGCGGCGCCCGCGACCACCGAGCCGAAGGCGACGGCAGGGTGGATGTCGACGGTCCTGGCGGTGATGCGCGGCTGCAGCACGTAGTTCTCGAACTGCTGGTAGACCACGACGAAGCCGAGCACCCAGACCGCGTACCAGGGGTCCACTGTGAAGGCCAGCAGCACGGGCAGGGCGCCCGCGAGGTAGGTGCCGATCGTCGGGATGAACTGCGAGACGAAGCCCACCCAGATCGCGAGGGCGGGCGCGTAGGGCACCCCCAGGATCACGAGCAGCACGTAGTGGGCGATGCCGGAGATCAGCGCCATGAGGGCGCGCGAGTAGATGTAGCCGCCGGTCTTGGCGACGGCGAGCTCCCAGGCGCGCAGCACCTCGGCCTGCCGGCGGGGCGGCAGCACGGAGCACAGGGCCCGGCGCAGCCGGGGCCCGTCCGCCGCGAAGTAGAACGAGAACAGCACCACGGTCAGCAGCTGGAACAGCCCGCCCAGGACGGTGGCCGAGACGTCCAGGACGCCGCTGGCGCTGCTCTTCACGTACCGCTGCAGCCAGTCCGAGCGCAGCAGGCTCTCCTGGACCTGCACGCGGGACAGGCTCGTGCGGAACACCCGGTTGACCCACTTGATGACCGCGTCGAGGTACGAGGGGAAGTTCTCGACCATGGTCACGATCTGGTCGGCGAGCATCGAGCCGAGCAGGGCGAAGAAGCCCGCGACGACGACGGTGACGGCGAGGAAGACCAGGCCCGTGGCGAGGCCGCGGCGCAGGCCGCGGGCGGACAGCCGGGACACGGCCGGCTCGATGGCCAGGGCGAGGAAGAAAGCGATGAGGATGTTCAGCAGCAGCCCGATCAGCTGCTGGAAGGCCCAGACCGCCAGCATGAAGCAGGCGACCAGGGCGAGCGCCGACACCATGGCGCGGGGCAGCCAGGGCGGCATGCCGACGGCGGGGCCGGGCGGAGGCGGCGGGCCGGGCGGAGGCGGCGGGGCGGGTGGGACGGGCTCTTCCGGAACGGGGTCGTCTGCCACGCCGTAAGTGTGGCCTACCGGGCGAAGCAGAAAAACGGAATCCCGTGGCGGCGGCGCGGTATGTCAGCGTCTGTCGTCGGGGATCTCCAGCGCCCGGCACACCGCGCGCCACACGTCCTTGGCGTTCCAGCCGGCGTCCAGCGCCTCGTGCACCGTCCTCCCGCCCAGCTCGGACATCACGTGGTCGCGCGCGAAGGAGTCGGCGTACGCCGCGCCGAAATGATTCGCCATCCGCTGCCAGAAAACCGTCAACCGCATGCGCCCAGTATCCCGCCCCTGAGGGTGCTGCCCGCCATGAGCCGCTGACCGGGGACGTTTTCCGGCCTACGGTCGGTGCATGGCCCGATCCGGAACATCCCCCGCAGTCCGTGCCGAACAGTTCATCTGGCTCACCGCCCGCGTCCTGGAACAGCGGAGATTCGCCTTTCACTTCCTGGACGGCGGCCCCGACGCCGTGGAGGCGGCCCTGGCCGCGTACCTCGGCGAGGACGGCGGCTACGGCTTCGCCCTGGAGCCGGATCTGCGCGGCCCCGTGAGCCAGCCGCTGCACACCGCCCACGCCCTGCGCGTCCTCGACGAGATCGGCCGCTGCGGCGACCGGCGCATGGAGCGCGTCTGCCGCTATCTGACGGCCGTCTCCACCCCTGACGGCGCGCTGCCCGCGCTCCACCCCTCGCTGCGCGGCTACCCGGCGGCCCCGTGGACCCCGGTGGTGGACGACCCGCCGAGCGACCTCCTGGCCACCGGTCCCGTGGTGGGCCTGCTGCACCGCAACGAGGTGTGGCACGCGTGGCTGTTCCGGGCCACCGACTTCTGCTGGGCCGCGGTGGAGGCCCTCGGGAGCGGCGCGAGAACTCACCCGTACGAGGTGTCGGCGGCGGTCGCCTTCCTGGACGGGGCGCCGGACCGGCGGCGGGCGCAGGCGGCGGCCGAACGGCTCGGCCGGGTCGTCCGGGAGCAGCGGCTGGCGGTCCTGGACCCCGCGCGGGTGGCCGACTACCCCGTCCCGGAGGGCTACGCACCGGGCGAGCACCACTACCCGCACGACTTCGCGCCCACCCCGGACTCGTCGGCCCGCTCCTGGTTCACCGACAAGGAGATGGAGCGGTCGCTGGACTTCCTGGCCGCCTCGCAGCAGGAGGACGGCGGCTGGCCGGTCCGCTGGCGCGAGTGGGCGCCCGGCACCCGCCTGGAAGGCCGGCCGATGGTGACCCTCACCGCACTGCTGACCCTGCGCGCCTACGACCGCGCCGTGTGACGCCCGCCCGCCCCTCATCCGGGCACCACGCCCCAGCCGATCACCACCGCCCCGTCCGCGACCGGCGCCTCATGCGCCCGGCCGCCACCGCCCCCGCACCGGGCCGCTACCGCCCCATGCACCCACCCCTCACCAGGACTGACCTGCGGGTCCGGGGCATTGTCAGTGGCGCGGTGCACGATGGGTGGCATGGCTGACGAGACGGCGACCGGTGCGGCGGCGGATGCGGGCGGGGCTCTCGCGGGGTTCTCCCCGGCGACCCGAGCCTGGTTCACGGGGGCCTTCAGCGCGCCCACGGCGGCGCAGGCCGGGGCCTGGCGCGCGATCGGCGAGGGGTCGGACGTCCTCGTGGTCGCGCCGACGGGGTCCGGCAAGACCCTCGCCGCCTTCCTCGCCTCGCTGGACCGGCTGGCGAGCAGCCCGCCGCCGGCCGAGACCAAGAAGCGCTGCCGGGTGCTCTACGTGTCCCCGCTCAAGGCCCTCGCGGTCGACGTGGAGCGCAATCTCCGCAGCCCGCTGACCGGCATCCGGCAGGCGGCCGTGCGGCTGGGGCTGCCCGAGCCGGAAGTGCGCGTCGGGATCCGCTCCGGCGACACCCCGCCGGCCGAGCGCCGCGCGCTCGTCAACCGGCCGCCGGACATCCTCATCACGACACCCGAATCGCTGTTCCTGATGCTGACGTCCGCCGCCAGGGACGCACTGGCGGGCGTGGAAACGGTCATCCTCGACGAGGTGCACGCCGTCGCCGGCACCAAGCGGGGCGCGCACCTCGCCCTGTCCCTGGAGCGGCTCGACGCCCTGCTGCCCCGCCCCGCGCGGCGCATCGGCCTGTCCGCGACGGTCCGGCCGGTGGACGAGGTGGCCCGCTACCTCTCGCCGCAGCGGCGGGTGGAGATCGTCCAGCCACCGTCCGGCAAGGAGTTCGACCTGTCGGTGGTCGTCCCGGTGCAGGATCTGGGGGAGCTGGGCGCCTCGCCGGTGCAGGACGGCGGGGAGGGCAAGGACAAGCCGTCGATCTGGCCCCATGTGGAGGAGCGCATCGCCGATCTCGTCCAGGCGCACCGCTCCACCATCGTCTTCGCCAACTCCCGCCGCCTGGCCGAGCGGCTGTGCAACCGGCTGAACGAGATCGCCTACGAGCGCGCCACCGGCGAGTCCCTGCCCGAGCACCACTCCCCCGCCGAGCTGATGGCCGAGTCCGGCGCGGCCAAGGGGGCGCCGCCGGTCCTCGCCCGCGCGCACCACGGCTCGGTCTCCAAGGAGCAGCGCGCCCTGGTCGAGGAGGACCTCAAGGCGGGCCGGCTGCCCGCCGTCGTCGCGACCTCCAGCCTGGAGCTGGGCATCGACATGGGCGCGGTGGACCTGGTCGTCCAGGTCGAGTCGCCGCCGTCGGTCGCCTCCGGGCTGCAGCGCGTCGGCCGCGCGGGCCACCAGGTCGGCGCCGTGTCCACGGGCGTCGTCTTCCCCAAGTACCGGGGAGACCTGGTGCAGGCGGCCGTGGTGACCGAGCGGATGCGCTCGGGGTCCATCGAGTCGCTGCGGGTGCCCGCCAATCCGCTGGACGTCCTGGCGCAGCAGATCGTCGCCATGGTCTCCGTCGACACCTGGGACGTGGAGGAGCTCCTGGCCCTGGTGCGGCGGGCCGCCCCGTTCGCCTCGCTGCCCGAGTCCGCCTACACGGCGGTGCTCGACATGCTCGCCGGGCGGTATCCGTCCGACGCCTTCGCGGAGCTGCGGCCGCGCCTGGTGTGGGACCGCGTGGCCGGCACGGTCACGGGGCGCCCGGGCGCGCAGCGGCTGGCCGTCACCTCCGGCGGCACCATTCCCGACCGCGGCCTGTTCGGTGTCTTCCTGGCCGGAGCCGACTCCAAGGACGGCGCCAAGGGCGGGCGCCGGGTCGGCGAGCTGGACGAGGAGATGGTCTACGAGTCCCGCGTGGGCGACGTCTTCACCCTGGGCACCACCTCCTGGCGGATTGAAGACATCACGCGCGACAGGGTCCTCGTCACCCCCGCCCCCGGCGTCCCGGGGCGGCTGCCCTTCTGGAAGGGCGACCAGCTGGGCCGCCCGCTCGAACTGGGCCGGGCCCTGGGCGCGTTCTTGCGCGAGGTGGGCTCCGCCGGGCCGGACGCCGCCCGCGAGCGGCTGACGGCCGCCGGGCTCGACGCCTGGGCGGCGGACAACGTCCTGGCCTACCTGAGCGAGCAGCGCCAGGCGTGCGGGCACGTCCCGGACGACCGGACCATCGTCGTGGAGCGCTTCCGCGACGAGCTGGGCGACTGGCGCGTCGTGGTCCACTCGCCCTTCGGCGCGCAGGTGCACGCCCCCTGGGCGCTCGCCCTGGGCGCCCGGCTCGCCGAGCGGTACGGCATGGACGCCCAGGTGATGCACGCGGACGACGGCATCGTGCTGCGGCTGCCCGACGCCGACCTCATGGGCCTCGACCTGCTCGACGCCGACCCCGCCGGCCAGGGCACGGAGTACGACGGCGAGCAGTCGCCCGTCGGCGCCGCGGACGTCACCTTCGACAAGGGCGAGGTCGAGGGGATCGTCACCGACCAGGTGGGCGGCTCCGCCCTGTTCGCCTCGCGCTTCCGCGAGTGCGCCGCCCGCGCCCTGCTGCTGCCCCGCCGCAATCCCGGCAAGCGCACCCCGCTGTGGCAACAGCGCCAGCGCGCCGCGCAGCTGCTGCAGGTGGCGAGCGAGTTCGGCTCGTTCCCGATCATTCTGGAGGCCGTGCGCGAGTGCCTCCAGGACGTCTTCGACGTCCCCGGCCTCACCGAGCTCATGGGCGACATCGAGGCCCGCCGCGTCCGGCTGGTGGAGGTGACCACCCCGGAGGCCTCGCCGTTCGCCCGCTCGCTGCTCTTCGGCTACGTCGCCCAGTTCCTCTACGAGGGTGACTCTCCGCTCGCGGAGCGCCGCGCCGCGGCCCTGTCCCTGGACTCGCGGCTGCTGGCCGAGCTTTTGGGCCAGGCCGAGCTGCGCGAGCTCCTCGACGCCGATGTCCTGGCCGAGCTGGAGCGCGAGCTGCAGTGGCTCACGGACGACCGGCGGGCCAAGGACCCGGAGAGCGTCGCCGACCTGCTGCGCCTCCTCGGGCCCCTGACCGACGCCGGACTGGCCGCGCGCGGCGCCGAACCGGCCTGGGTGCGGGAGCTCGCCGAGGCCCGCCGCGCCATCCGCGTACGGATCGCCGGAGAGGACCACTGGGCCGCCGTGGAGGACGCGGGACGGCTGCGCGACGCCCTCGGCACTGCCCTCCCCGTGGGCGTCCCCGAGGCCTTCACCGAGCCCGTCAAGGACCCGCTGGGCGACCTCCTCGCCCGCTTCGCCCGCACCCACGGCCCCTTCGCCTCCGCCGCGGCAGCGGCACATTTCGGCCTGGGCACCGCCGTCACCGACGGCGCGCTCCACCGCCTCATGGCCGCCGGCCGCGTCGTCCAGGGCGAGTTCCACCCCTCCGGGATCGGCCAGGAGTGGTGCGACGCGGCGGTGCTGCGCAGGCTCCGCCGCCGCTCCCTCGCCGCGCTGCGGCACGAGCTGGAGCCCGTGCCGCCCACCGCGCTGGCGGCCTTCCTCCCGCAGTGGCAGCACGTCGGCACGCACAGCCTGCGCGGCGTCGACGGGCTGCTGCGCGCCGTCGAGCAGCTGCAGGGCGCGCCCGTCCCGGCGTCGGCCCTGGAGAAGCTGGTGCTGCCCGGCCGCGTACGGGACTTCACCCCGGCGATGCTCGACGAGCTCACCGCGGCGGGCGAGGTCGTGTGGGCCGGCGCGGGCGCCCTCCCCGGCAAGGACGGCTGGGTGTCGCTGCTCCTCGCCGACGCGGCCCCGCTCCTGCTGCCCGCGCCCCACCCGCTGGAGCTCTCGCCGCTCCACCAGGCAGTTCTGGAAGCGCTCTCCGGGGGCTACGGCCTGTTCTTCCGTCAGATCGCCGAGCGGGTCCGTGCCACCGTGCCCGACGGCACGGAGCCGCAGATCGCGGACGCCGTCTGGGACCTCGCCTGGTCCGGGCGGCTCACCAACGACACCCTCGCCCCGCTCCGCGCCCTCCTCGGCTCGGGACGGACGGCGGGCTCGACGGCGCACCGCGCCAAGCGCGCGGTCCCGCGCGGCCGTTACGGCTCCTTCACGTCCCGCGGCGGCCTGCCCACCACGCCGACCGCTTCACGCAGCGGGCCGCCCACGGTCGCCGGCCGCTGGTCCCTGCTGCCCGCGCGCGGGGCCGACCCCACGCACCGCGCCCACGCCCTGGCCCGCACGCTCCTCGACCGGCACGGCGTGGTCACCCGGGGAGCCGTGGCCGCCGAGGGCCTCGAAGGCGGCTTCTCCGCGGCGTACCGCGTGCTGTCCGTCTTCGAGGAGAGCGGCCAGGCGCGGCGCGGCTATGTGGTGGAGGGCCTGGGCGCCGCGCAGTTCGCCATGGACGGCGCCGTCGACAGGCTGCGGGCCGCGAGCACGGCCCGCGACCGTGCCGCCGGCGGCCCGGCCGAGGCGCCCGGGGCCCCCTGGGAGGACCCGTCGGCCGCCCCCCGCCGCAGCCGGGCCGTCGTCCTCGCCGCCGCCGACCCCGCCAACGCCTACGGCGCGGCCCTCTCCTGGCCCGAGCCGCCCGCCGGGGCGGCCCACAAGCCGGGGCGCAAGGCGGGCTCCCTGGTCGTCCTCCTCGACGGCGCCCTCGCGCTCTACATGGAGCGCGGCGGCAAGACCCTGCTGGCCTGGCCGCAGCAGGAGGGGGCGGAAACCGCGGACGCCGACGACGCGGGGCTGCGAGAGGCCGCCGAGGCGCTGGCCGGGGCAGCCCGGGCGGGCGCGCTCGGCACCGTCACGGTCGAGCGCATCAACGGCGCCTCCGCCCTCTCGTCACCCCTGGGGCCGCTGCTGGAGGCGGCGGGCTTCCACGCCACGCCCAAGGGCCTGCGCCTGCGCGCGCCCTGAGCCGGAAGCCGGCCGAGGACAGGAAGAGGAGCACATGCCCGAAGGAGACACGGTCTGGCGCACCGCGCGCGAGCTCGACCGCGCCCTGACCGGCGGCCCGCTCGTCCGCTCCGACCTGCGCGTCCCCGCGCTCGCCACCGTGGACCTCACCGGCCGCCGGGTCACCGGGGTCCTCCCGCGCGGCAAGCACCTGCTCACGCGCGTGGAAGGCGGCCTCACGCTCCACTCGCACCTGCGGATGGACGGGGCCTGGCGCGTCTACGCCACCGGTGAGCGCTGGCGCGGCGGCCCCGGGCACCAGATCCGCGCCGTGCTGGCAACCGCCGACCGCACGGCCGTGGGATACCGCCTCCCCGTCCTGGAGCTGCTCCGCACCGCCGACGAGCACACCGTGGTCGGCCACCTCGGCCCGGATCTCCTGGGCCCCGGCTGGGACGCACAAGAGGCGCTGCGCCGGCTGCTCGCCGACCCCGGCCGCCCCGTCGGCGAGGCCCTGCTCGACCAGCGCAACCTCGCGGGCATCGGCAACGTCTACAAGTCGGAGCTCTGCTTCATGCTCCGGCTCTCGCCCTGGCTCCCGGTCCGCGACGTCCCGTCGCCCGAGCGCCTGCCCGCCCTCGCCAGGAAGCTCCTGGAGGCCAACAAGTCGCGTGCTGCCCGCATCACCACGGGCGACCCTCGCCACGACCACCGCATGTGGGTGTACGGCCGCGCGGGACGGCCCTGCCGCCGCTGCGGGACGCCGCTGCGCACGGCCGGGCAGGGGGACGCGGGCCGCGAGCGCGTCACGTACTGGTGCCCTGCTTGTCAGCCCGGCCCGGGCCCCGCGGGGCCCCCGGGCGGCGGGGACGATTGATCCGAACGAGTGAAGCCCCCAGCTTCCGCAGGCATCCACCCCAGCCCTCCCCGGCCGCGCGCCGCCGCCAGGGGGCGCAGTGCACCGGCAGCAGGCTCAGCCCCCAGCCGCCCGCGAGGACGAGCCCGTCGACGGCCGCGGGCCGCCCCGGCTGCGTGAGCAGGCGCAGCAGCGCCCACCACCACACACCGCCGGCGACGAGCGCTGCCACCCGCCCCAGCACGGCGTACGGCCTGCGGCAGCCCCAGAGTTCACGCCGGACCATGGCTGCCTCCTTCGGCCGACGCTAGACCGGCTTCCCCTGGGCATGGCAGAGCGCACCGGGAACCGGCGGCGGCGCGCTGCGGGCCCGTACGCGCCCCGCGGCACCACGGCCTGCAGGCGGCCCGCAGCCGGGCAGGTACCCACGGCCGGGCCCGCGGTCAGCCGGGGGCCTCGCCCCGCAGCCCCGCCAGGTCCCGCTCCAGCTCCGTAATCCTCCGGTCGCGCTGGTGCAGGTCGGCCATCAGCCGCTGCTCCCCCTCGTGGGTGCCCTCCTGGTACACCCGGCGTACGAAGGCCCCGGCGGTTGTCCGGTCGAGGTCCGTGAGCACCATCAGTTCGTTCGTGAAGCGGATCACGGGGTGCTCTTCCATGCCCCCAGGAGAGCGCGGCCGGGGCGCGGCCGCCACCGGAGAGCGCCCCGTACGGTAAAGGTCCCCCGCGGCATCGCGGGCAGGCTCAGGCGTTCTCCGCCTGGAACATCCAGTGGTGCTTCTCGAGGTCTCCGGTCAGGCCGATCAGGAGGTCCTGGGTGACCGGGTCGGGCTCCTCGGTGGCGCGGATGCGCTCCCGCATCCGGGTGATCACGGCGCCGAGCGCGGAGACGAGGGTCTGCACGGCCTCGGTGTCCCTGCACCAGCCGCCGCCGACCGGGTCGATGCCGCTGGTCTTCGCGACGGTCTCGGCGCGGCCGTCGGGCGCGATGCCGAGGGCGGAGGCGCGCTCGGCGACGGTGTCGGCGTGCACGCGGGCGCTCGCCACGACCTCGTCCAGCTGGAGGTGGATGGAGCGGAAGCGCGGGCCCACAACGGTCCAGTGCACCTGCTTGGCCACCAGTGAGAGGTCCACGAGGTCGACCAGGGCGCCCTGGAGGGCGTCTCCGACGGTCTTGCGGTCGTGCTCGGGCAGCGAGCTCTTGACGACAGACATCCAGATTCTCCCCATCTCAATGGTTTGACCCGTTTGTTCCGTGTTGTTCGTCTTTTTATCCGCCTTCCCGTCGGCCCGCCATCGCACACCACCGCAAAACGGGCGGCTCCCGGAAACGCGAAATCCCGGTCGGATGTCCGACCGGGATTTCGTGGATAACGCCTGTCAGGCCGCGACCACGTCGACGGCCTCGGCGGGAGCCTTGATCGTCACTCGCTCCCCCGGCACGCCCGTCACGGACGTCACGGACACCGCATTGAACATCGGCCGCATCGGCGCGGGTACCGGCTCGCTCGCCGCTGCCGACTGCGCCAGCTCGGCGAGCGACAATTCATCGCTGACCTCGCGCATGACCTCGGACATCCGTACGTCCAGAGCGTCGCAGATTGCGGAGAGAAGCTCGGAGGACGCCTCTTTCTGCCCCCGCTCGACCTCGGAGAGGTAACCGAGCGAGACCCGGGCGGATGAGGAGACCTCGCGCAGAGTGCGGCCCTGGCGCTGGCGCTGCCGACGCAGCACGTCACCCAGCAGGCGACGGAGCAGAATCATCGGTGGCTCCCTCCTTGGACCGCGAATCCGGATCCTTCACGCCCCACCGTACCGCCTCGGGCTCCGGCCGTGCGGGGAGCTATGTCGTGTTCACTCAGGGCTGCAAACATCCATTCCCCCCGTTGTGTTCCGTATCCTTTGCGCCCACGTTTTCCGTCAGTTCGTTCAGCAGCAGTTCCAGCACCGCGCGGACGCTTTCCGACCGGATCCGGGAGCGGTCCCCGTCCAGCGACAGCTCCCGCACCCGCGTGCGGCCGCCCGGCCCCGCGGCGGCCACGAAGACCGTCCCCACGGCCTTGCCGTCCTGGGTGTCGGGACCGGCGACGCCGGTCGTCGCGAGCCCCCAGTCGGCGCCCAGCAGCGTCCGCACGCCGCGGGCCATCTGCCGGGCGACGGCACCGTCGACGGCACCGCGCTCGCCGAGCAGCTCCTCCTCGACGCCCAGCACCGAGGTCTTGACGTCGGTGGCGTACGCGGTGACCGAACCGCGCACCGCGCGGGAGGCGCCCGGCACCGCGGTCAGCCCGGCCGCGACCATCCCCCCGGTGAGCGACTCGGCGGCGGCCACGGTCTCACCACGCGCCACCAGGGCGGCCAGGACCGCAGATGCCGTCAGGGCGCACGCGTCGCTCGCCGCACTCATCGGCCCGCGGCCCCCACGGCCCGTCCGGCCCGCCGCAGGACGACGGCCTGCCGCACGTAGTCGAGCCCGGTGGCCACCGTCAGCACCACCGCCACGGCCATCACCCAGAAGCGGGCGGTGGCCAGCAGACCGGTCAGCGCGAGGATGTACATGCCCACGGCGACCCCCTGGGCGAGGGTCTTCATCTTGCCGCCGCGGCTGGCCGGGATCACGCCGTGCCTGATCACCCAGAACCGCATCAGCGTGATGCCGATCTCGCGGAAGAGGATCACGCCGGTGACCCACCAGGGCAGGTCGTCCAGCGCGGACAGGCAGATCAGCGCCGCACCCATGATCGCCTTGTCCGCGATCGGGTCGGCGATCTTGCCAAAGTCCGTGACCAGGTTGTACGTCCGGGCCAGGTGGCCGTCGAACAGGTCGGTGATCATGGCGACGGCGAAGGCCGCCCAGGCGAAGGAGCGCCAGGCCGGGTCGTAGCCGCCGTTGTGGAGCATCAGCAGGACGAACCCGGGCACGAGCAGCAGCCGCACCATGGTGAGGATATTGGCGATGTTCCACAGCCCGGCCGGCCGTGCGGCTGCCGCCGGGGCATGGCCTCCGGTGGCGGAGGCCGGGACTCCGGTCATCTGCCCGCCTCCTCGGTACACCCTCCGTCGCCGAGCGGTTCGGCGATGAGGTCGACACCCTCGCTCGCCACCACCTTGGCCACGACCATACGACCGGGGACGAGCTCCGGGCGGGTGCCGAGCAGGACCTGCCCGTCGGTCTCGGGCGCCTGGTGGGCGGCCCGGCCGACGACGCCGTCCTCCTCGTCCACGCGGTCGACCATCACCTCAATGGTCTCTCCGATCCGCTCCTCGGCGCGCTGCGCGGTCAGCTCCTCGGCGAGCCGGGAGATGTGCGCGAGGCGCTCGGCGACGGTCTCGGGGTCGAGCTTGTCCTCGTACGTGGCCGCTTCGGTGCCGTCCTCGTCGGAGTAGCCGAAGACGCCGATGGCGTCCAGGCGGGCCCCGGTCAGGAAACGTTCCAGCTCAGCGACGTCGTCCTCGGTCTCGCCGGGGAAGCCGACGATGAAGTTGGAGCGGGCGCCGGCCTGCGGGGCCTTGGAGCGGATCGTCTCCAGCAGCTCCAGGAAGCGGTCGGTGTCACCGAAGCGGCGCATGGCGCGCAGCACGCCGGGGGCGGAGTGCTGGAAGGACAGGTCGAAGTAGGGCGCGACCTTCTCGGTGGAGGTCAGCACGTCGATCAGCCCCGGGCGCATCTCCGCGGGCTGCAGGTAGCTGACCCGGATCCGCTCCAGGCCGTCGACGGCCGCCAGCTCGGGCAGCAGCGTCTCCAGCAGGCGGATGTCGCCGAGGTCCTTGCCGTAGGAGGTGTTGTTCTCCGAGACCAGCATGACCTCCTTGACGCCCTGCTCCGCGAGCCAGCGCGTCTCGCCGAGCACGTCGGAGGGGCGGCGGGAGATGAAGGAGCCGCGGAAGGACGGGATGGCGCAGAAGGAACAGCGCCGGTCGCAGCCGGAGGCGAGCTTCACGGACGCGACGGGGCTGGTCTCCAGCCGGCGGCGCAACGGCGCCCGCGGCCCGGAGGCCGGCGCCACGCCCTCGGGCAGGTCGGCGGGAGCGCTGTCCTGGGCGTCCTGAGCGTGGCCGGGCAGGGCGACCTCGGCGGCCTGCCGCTCCGCAGGGCTGATCGGCAGCAGCTTGCGGCGGTCGCGCGGGGTGTGGGAGGCGTGGACGCCGCCGGAGAGGATGGTCTGGAGCCGGTCGGAGATGTCGGCGTAGTCGTCGAAGCCGAGCACGCCGTCGGCCTCGGGCAGCGCCTCGGCGAGCTCCTTGCCGTACCGCTCGGCCATGCAGCCGACGGCCACGACGGCCTGCGTACGACCATGATCCTTGAGGTCGTTGGCCTCCAGCAGGGCGTCGACGGAGTCCTTCTTAGCGGCTTCGACGAAGCCACAGGTGTTGACGACGGCCACGTCGGCGTCGGAGGCGTCCTCCACGAGGTCCCAGCCATCCGCCGCCAAGCGGCCTGCCAGCTCCTCCGAGTCCACCTCGTTACGGGCGCAGCCAAGTGTGACAAGAGCGACGGTACGGCGTTCGGGCATAGGGCTCAGCCTACTTTGTCCCGGGGCCGCTTCCGCTGCCGAGTATCCCGGCGGGGCCGTGACGGCACGAGAGAACGATCACCCGGAGAGGTGCCCTCCGGTTGTCCGTGACCACCCTCCGTCGCAGGTCAGCCCGCTACGGGGTCGCCCTTGGTGTAGCTGAGGCGCTGGACCTGGCCGTTGTCGCCGACGTTCTTGACCTCCTTGCCGTTCACGAACAGCCGAACGGCGCCCGCATTGCCGAGGACGAGATCGATCCGGGTGGGGTCGGTGAAGGTCTTGGCCTCGCCCTGCTTGAGGACGCCCTCCTCCAGCAGCCGGCCGTTGTGGTCCTTGGCGGACATCCAGGTCTGGCCGTTCTCGGCGGCGAGCTTGACCGTGACCTTGTTGGCCGGGACGCCGGCGATGGCTCCGCCGCCGGGCTCCCGCTTGGGGTCGGCCGGCTTGCCGGACGGCGGCTTCTTGCTCGGCGAGGCGGGCGGCTTCGCGGAGGGCGATTCGGCCGCGACGGAGCCGCCCGTGCTCTGGGAGCCGCCGTTGAAGAGCGTGAAGCCGACGAAGCCGACGACGGCCACGATCGCGGCGACCATCGCCGCCGTCCAGTTGGGCCGGCGGGGCTCGGGGCGGATGCGCTCGGCGTCGAAGAGGGGTGCCGCGGGGGTCGGCGCGGGGCGCCCGCCGCGCTCGGCGTCGTAGCGCGCGATCAGCTCGGCCGGATCGAGGCCGACGGTGACCGCGAGGGTGCGGATGTGCCCACGTGCGTAGACGTCGCCGCCGCAGCGGGAGAAGTCGTCCTGCTCGATCGCGTGCAGGATCGGGATGCGTACTCGGGTGGTGGAACTGACCTCGTCGACGGTCAGTCCGGCGCTGATTCGGGCCTGCTGGAGGACCCGGCCGATCGACGGCCGGTCGTCTGCGGGGATGTCCCCGCCGTCTGCGGAGGAGTTGCCGATGGACACGTGGGCGCCTTTCGAGCGTGTAGCCACCTGCTGGGAGTTCAGTCTAGGGGGGATACGAAAGCCGCGGGCAAGCCGGAAGCCGGACTTTGTACGCCATCAGATGATTCTGCGGCGCCGACGGTGGGACATCGGATCGCCCCCCTTTCTCAACTCGACACGCCGTCGAGAGAAACGGTCGGGCAGGAAACTTAAGGCCCCGTCAGGCCCCGCCGTCCCCACGGATCACCGCGAGCACCGCGTCCAGCTCATCGGGCTTGACGAGGACGTCGCGGGCCTTGGAGCCCTCGCTCGGGCCCACGATGCCCCGCGACTCCATCAGGTCCATGAGTCTGCCCGCCTTCGCGAATCCCACACGCAGTTTGCGCTGCAGCATCGAGGTCGACCCGAACTGGGTGGAGACGACCAGCTCCGCGGCCTGGCACAGCAGGTCCAGGTCGTCGCCGATCTCCTCGTCGATCTCCCTCTTCTTGGCCGTGCCCACGGTGACGTCGTCCCGGAAGACGGGCGCCATCTGGTCCTTGCAGTGCTGCACGACGGTCGCGACCTCGGCCTCCGTGACGAAGGCGCCCTGCATGCGGACCGGCTTGCCCGCGCCCATGGGCAGGAAGAGGCCGTCACCCTTGCCGATCAGCTTCTCGGCGCCCGGCTGGTCGAGGATGACGCGGCTGTCGGCGAGCGAGGAGGTGGCGAAGGCGAGCCGGGAGGGCACGTTCGCCTTGATCAGGCCGGTGACGACATCGACGGACGGGCGCTGGGTGGCCAGGACGAGGTGGATGCCGGCGGCGCGCGCGAGCTGGGTGATGCGCACGATCGAGTCCTCGACGTCCCGCGGGGCGACCATCATCAGGTCCGCCAGCTCGTCGACGATGACCAGCAGATAGGGGTACGGGGAGAGCTCGCGTCCGCTGCCCTCCGGAGGAGTGATCTTGCCCGCCCGGACGGCCGCGTTGAAGTCGTCGATGTGCCGGAAGCCGAAGGCCGCCAGGTCGTCGTAGCGCAGGTCCATCTCGCGGACGACCCACTGCAGGGCCTCGGCCGCGCGCTTGGGGTTGGTGATGATCGGGGTGATCAGGTGCGGGATGCCCTCGTAGGCTGTCAGCTCGACGCGCTTGGGGTCGACGAGCACCATGCGGACCTCGTCGGGCGTCGCGCGCACCATCAGGGAGGTGATGAGGCAGTTGATGCACGAGGACTTGCCGGAGCCGGTGGCGCCCGCGACGAGGATGTGCGGCATCTTCGTCAGATTGGCCATCACGTAGCCGCCCTCGACGTCCTTGCCGAGCGCGACGAGCATCGGGTGGTCGTCGCCCGCGGCGTCGGCCAGGCGGAGCACGTCCCCGAGGTTGACCATCTCCCGGTCGGTGTTCGGGATCTCGATGCCCACGGCGGACTTGCCGGGGATCGGGGAGATGATGCGCACGTCCGGGCTGGCGACGGCGTAGGCGATGTTCTTGGCGAGGGCGGTGATGCGCTCGACCTTGACGGCCGGGCCCAGCTCCACCTCGTAGCGCGTGACCGTCGGGCCGCGGGTGAAGCCGGTGACGGCGGCGTCGACCTTGAACTCCGAGAAGACGTTGGTCAGCGCGGCCACTATGGCGTCGTTCGCGGCGCTGCGCGCCTTGCCCGGCCCGCCCCGCTCCAGCAGGTCGAGCGTGGGCAGCGAGTAGGTGATGTCGCCGGAGAGCTGGAGCTGCTCGGCGCGCGCGGGCAGGCCGGAGCCCGCCTCGGGGGCGGGCGCGGCCTTGGTGAGGTCCGGCACACCCTTGGTGAGGTCGGGGACGCCCTGCATGCGGTCCGCGGCCCCGGGCTCCTTGCCGCGGCCCCGCGCACCCGGCACCGCGCCCGGCTGCCCGGTCTCCTGCCCGATGCCGCTGCTGAGCCCGGCGACGAGCGGGGTGGGCGGCACTCCGTGCAGCACGGCCCCGTCGAGCGCCGCGGCGGCCGCGGCCGCCATGTCCACGGCGTCGGGCTCGCGGCCGGACGGGGGCTCCACGGGCCCGCCGGCCTGCCGTCGCGGCTTGCGCCGCTTGCTGAGCGCTTCCTCCTCGGCCTGCTCCGGATCGAGGGCCTCGCCGGCGGCCCGTCGCGTCGCAGCGCGGCGGGGGCGCGCGGGAGGCTCCTCGCGCCAGTCGTCGACGTAGTCCGCCCCGTAGCCGTCGGCGTCCTCCCCCTCGTACTCGCCGGGGAGGGGCTCGACGATGCCGAGGCGTATGCCGAGCTGCCGCAGCCGGCGCGGGATGGCGTTGACCGGGGTGGCCGTGACGACCAGCAGACCGAAGACCGTGAGCAGCACCAGCAGCGGTACGGCGAGGACCTCGCCGACCGTGTAGACCAGGGGCTTGGACGCGGCCCAGCCGATCAGCCCGCCCGCGTCCTGCAGGGCCTGCGAGCCGTCGCCGCGGCCCGGGGAGCCGCAGGCCACGTGGACCTGCCCGAGGACGCCGACGACCAGCGCGGACAGGCCGATGACGATCCGTCCGTTGGCCTCGGGACGCTCGGGGTGGCGGAAGAGCCGGACCGCGATGATGCCGAGGAGTATCGGCACGACGAGGTCGAGCCGCCCGAACGCGCCGGTGACGAGCATGGTCACCAGATCGCCGACCGGGCCCTCCAGGCTGGACCACGTGCCCGCGGCCACGATCAGGGCGAGGCCCAGCAGGAGCAGCGCGAGGCCGTCCTTGCGGTGGGCCGGGTCGAGGCCCCGCGCACCGCGGCCGACGCCGCGGAAGAGCGCGCCCACGCCGTGTGCCACGCCCCGCCCCACGCGGCGGACGCCGCCGGGAGGAGCGGGCGCACGCTTGGGGGCCCGCTTGGCCGCGGCCTTCTTCGCGGGCGGCTTGCGGGGCGGCGCCTTCTTGGCGGGCGCCCGGCCCGCGGGCCTGGGCTGGGACTTCTTGGCAGCGCTCCCCGAGCGCCCGGCACGCTGCTTCGAGGTGCCCGCCGCGCTCTGGGAACCCTTGCCGGACGTACGTGAGGCCATGGTGCCGAGATTACCGTTGCCGGGCGCGAGGGACACCCGCGCCCCGGCGTTCACCCGTTCGTGTCGGAGCCCTGTGATTCCAAGGGTGACGCGGCGTCAAAGCACCGGCCGGGGAGCGAAAGCCAAGGGCGGTGAGCCGAAGGCCGGGATGGGGCAGGAGGGTCAGCTGGAGGCGGGCAGCGGGCTCGCCCCGCTGCCGGCCCCGGGCTCCAGGGCGTCCAGCGCCCGCCGCAGCCCGGTGAGTTTGCGCTCGAGGTGGGCGGCGGTGGCGACCGCCGCGGCATCGGCGGACTCGTCCAGCTGCTTGGTGAGCGCCTCGGCCTGCTCCTCGACGGCGGCGAGCCGCGCCGACAGCTCGGCGAGCAGCCCCGCGGGCTCCTGGGCCGCGGCCGCGCCCGTACGCCCCGACTGGCCGTTCTCCAGCTGCAGCCGCAACAGGGCCGCCTGCTCGCGCAGCTGGCAGTTCTTCATGTACAGCTCGACGAATACCGAGACCTTGGCGCGCAGCACCCACGGGTCGAAGGGCTTGGAGATGTAGTCCACCGCGCCCGCCGCGTAGCCGCGGAAGGTGTGGTGCGGGCCATGGTTGATGGCGGTCAGGAAGATGATGGGGATGTCCCGCGTGCGCTCCCGCCGCTTGATGTGCGCCGCGGTCTCGAAACCGTCCATGCCAGGCATCTGGACGTCCAGCAGGATCACCGCGAAATCGTCCGTCAGCAGCGCCTTGAGCGCTTCCTCCCCTGACGATGCCCGTACCAGTGTCTGATCGAGCGCTGAGAGGATCGCCTCCAGCGCCAGCAGATTTTCCGGCCGGTCATCGACCAGGAGGATCTTGGCCTTCTGCACCATGGCCCGTCCTCCTCGCCCCGGCAGTGCACCGGGCGCCGCCCCAGGGGACGACTCCCTTGCGCCGCCCGTCCTTGTGCCGGTCATGGTAGCCGCACCCCGCCGGTCGCCACACCCTGTCACCGCGATGTCACTGTGCACGTAGCAGAAACGTAGTGGGGGACCAGAAGGTTCCCCGATTCCCGGGTCCCCACACGTCCTCGCGCACAGTCGGTCAGCAGTCTCCCGGGAGCCGGCCGCGGAGCCCGCACGGGGCCCGCGGCCGGCCGTCACTCGGCGCGCATCCACTGCTCCATCACCGTGAGCAGGTGGTCGGTGTCGACCGGCTTGGTGACGTAGTCGGAGGCTCCGGCATCCAGGCTCTTCTCGCGGTCGCCCTTCATCGCCTTGGCGGTCAGCGCGATGATGGGCAGGCCCGCGAACTGCGGCATCCTGCGGATGGCGGCCGTCGTGGCGTAGCCGTCCATCTCCGGCATCATGATGTCCATCAGGACCACCACGACGTCGTCGTGCTGCTCCAGGACCTCGATCCCCTCGCGCCCGTTCTCCGCGTAGAGCACCGACAGCCCGTGCTGCTCCAGGACGCTCGTGAGGGCGAACACATTGCGGATGTCGTCGTCGACGATCAGCACCTTCTCGCCGTGGAAGCCCCCGCCGAACCCGGAGCCGAAGCCCTTGGCCGTCGGTTGCTCTCCGTCACCGAACGGCTCCGTTGGCCAAGGCTCGCCGCCCTGAGGTGCCGCCGGGGACCGGTCCGCCGGGGCGGCCGGGGCGGGCCACTGCGCGGCGGCCTGCGCGGCCCGCTGGCGCCGCAGGAGCAGACCGGCCGCACCGCGCGCGGCCGCCTCCGGGCCGGCGCCGGGCAGGCCCGCCTCCAGCGCCGTGACGTCCTCGGGACCGCCCGCGTGCTCGCCGCCGTCCGGCTCGGGCCGGGTGCCCGGCGCGAGCTGCGGATAGCCCTGGGGCGGCAGCTCACCGGCGTTGAGCGGGAGGTAGAGGGTGAAGGTGGAGCCGCGGCCGGGCTCGCTCGCGGCGTGGATCTCGCCGCCGAGCAGCCGGGCGATCTCCCGGCTGATCGACAGCCCCAGGCCCGTACCGCCGTACTTGCGGCTGGTCGTCCCGTCGGCCTGCTTGAACGCCTCGAAGATGACCCGCATCTTGCTGGCCGCGATGCCGATGCCGGTGTCGGTGACCGAGAAGGCGATCACCTCGCCGTCCGGGTCGCGCAGCGAACCGGCCTCCAGGAGCTGCTCGCGGATGGTGTCCGGGACGTCGCCGCCGGCGGGCCGGATGACCAGCTCCACCGCGCCGGTGTCGGTGAACTTGACCGCGTTCGACAGCAGGTTGCGCAGCACCTGCAGCAGCCGCTGCTCGTCGGTGTGGAGCGTGGCCGGCAGCTCGGGCGAGACCCGCACGGAGAAGTCCAGGCCCTTCTCCGCCGTCAGCGGCCGGAACGTGGCCTCCACGTAGTCCACGAGCTGGACGAGCGCGATACGGGTCGGGCTCACGTCCATCTTGCCCGCCTCGACCTTCGACAGGTCCAGGATGTCGTTGATCAGCTGCAGCAGGTCCGAGCCCGCCCCGTGGATGGTCTCGGCGAACTCCACCTGCTTCGGCGAGAGGTTGCCGTCCGCGTTGTCGGCGAGCAGCTTCGCGAGGATGAGCAGCGAGTTGAGCGGGGTGCGCAGCTCGTGCGACATGTTGGCGAGGAACTCGGACTTGTAGCGCATCGAGACCGCGAGCTGCTCGGCACGCTCCTCCAGCACCTGCCGGGCCTCCTCGATCTCGGTGTTCTTCACCTCGATGTCGCGGTTCTGCCGGGCCAGGCGCTCGGACTTCTCCTCCAGCTCGGCGTTGGAGATCTCCAGTGCCTTCTGCCGGTTCTCCAGCTCGGCCGACCGCTCGCGCAGCTGCTCCGTCAGCTCCTGCGACTGCTTGAGCAGGATCTCCGTCTTGGTGTTGACGCTGATGGTGTTGACGCTGGTGCCGATCATCTCGGCGATCTGGTTGAGGAAGTCCTTCTGGATCTGGGCGAACGGCTGGAACGAGGCCAGCTCGATCACCCCGAGCACCTGGCCCTCGAAGAGCACCGGCAGCACGATGACGTGGGCCGGCGGCGCCTCGCCCAGACCGGAGGCGATCTTCAGATAGCCCGGCGGCACGTTCTCCACCAGGATGGTCCGCTTCTCCTTCGCGGCGGTGCCGATCAGCGTCTCGCCCGGCCGGAAGGAGGTGGGCATGGAGCCCATCGAGTAGCCGTACGAGCCGAGCATCCGCAGTTCGTACGCGTCCTCGCCGTGCTCCGCGCCCTGCCCGCCCGGCGAGCCCGTCGGCATCGCCAGGAAGAACGCGCCGTGCTGCGCGGAGACCACCGGCGTCAGCTCGCTCATGATCAGCCCGGCGACGTCGTCCAGGTCCCGGCGGCCCTGCAGGAGGCCGGAGATCCGGGCGACGTTGCCCTTGAGCCAGTCCTGCTCCTTGTTGGCCAGGGTGGTCTCGCGGAGGTTGGCGATCATCGTGTTGATGTTGTCCTGGAGCTCCAGGATCTCGCCGGCCGCATCCACGTCGATCTTGAGGTTGAGGTCGCCGCGGGTCACCGCGGTGGCGACCTCGGCGATGGCCCGCACCTGACGGGTCAGGTTCCCGGCCATCTCGTTGACCGACTCGGTCAGGTCGCGCCAGGTGCCGTCCACGTCGCGCACCCGCGCCTGGCCGCCCAGCTGCCCCTCGGTGCCCACCTCGCGGGCCACCCGCGTGACCTGCTCGGCGAACGACGACAGCTGGTCGACCATCGTGTTGATGGTCGTCTTCAGCTGGAGGATCTCACCGCGCGCGTCGATGTCGATCTTCTTGGTGAGATCGCCCTGCGCGATGGCCGTGGTGACCATCGCGATGTTGCGGACCTGGCCGGTCAGGTTGGAGGCCATGGCGTTCACGGACTCCGTGAGGTCCTTCCACGTGCCGCTCACGCCCGGCACGCGGGCCTGGCCGCCCAGGATGCCGTCGGTTCCGACCTCGCGCGCCACGCGCGTGACCTGCTCCGCGAACGCGGAGAGCGTCGTCACCATGGTGTTGACGGTGTCGGCCAGCTGCGCGACCTCGCCGCGCGCCTCGACCGTCACTTTCTTGGTCAGGTCGCCGTTGGCGACCGCCGCGGCGACCTGCGAGATGTTCCGCACCTGGCTGGTCAGGTTGTTGGCCATCAGGTTGACGTTGTCGCTGAGGTCCTTCCAGATGCCGGTGACGTCCCGCACCCGCGCCTGGCCGCCCAGCTGCCCCTCGGTGCCCACCTCGCGCGCCACCCGCGTCACCTGCTCGGCGAAGTCCGAGAGCTGGTCCACCATCGTGTTCACGGTGGTGACCAGTTCGAGGATCTCGCCCTTCGCATCGACGGTGATCTTCTTCGACAGGTCGCCCTTGGCGACCGCCGTGGTCACCTCGGCGATGTTGCGCACCTGCGACGTCAGGTTGTTGGCCATGAAGTTGACCGACTGCGTGAGGTCCTTCCAGGTGCCGGACACCCCCTGGACCTCGGCCTGGCCGCCCAGGATGCCCTCGGTGCCGACCTCCCGCGCCACGCGCGTGACCTGCTCGGCGAACGACGACAGCTGGTCCACCATCGTGTTGAGGGTGTTCTTCAGTTCCAGGATCTCGCCGCGCGCATCCACGTCGATCTTCTGCGACAGGTCGCCGCGCGCCACCGCCGTCGCGACCTGCGCGATGTTGCGCACCTGCGCCGTCAGATTGCCCGCCATGCCGTTGACGGAGTCCGTGAGGTCCCGCCACACGCCGGCCACACCGGGCACCTGCGCCTGACCGCCGAGCCGGCCGTCCGTACCCACCTCGCGGGCCACGCGCGTGACCTGCTCCGCGAAGGCGGAGAGCTGGTCGACCATCGTGTTGATGGTGTTCTTCAGCTCCAGGATCTCGCCGCGCGCGTCCACGTCGATCTTCTGGGAGAGGTCGCCGCGCGCCACGGCCGTGGTCACCTGGGCGATCTGCCGCACCTGCGAAGTCAGGTTGCCCGCCATGAAGTTGACCGAGTCGGTCAGCTCCTTCCAGGTGCCGCTGACGCCGTCCACCCGCGCCTGACCGCCCAGCCGGCCCTCCGTGCCCACGTCCCGCGCCATGCGCGTGACCTGGTCGGCGAAGGACGACAGCTGGTCGACCATGGTGTTCACGGTGTTCTTCAGCTGCAGCATCTCGCCGGAGACGTCGACCGTCACCTTCTGCGAGAGATCGCCGTTGGCCACCGCCGTGGTCACCTGGGCGATGTTGCGGACCTGCCCCGTGAGGTTACGGAAAGCGGTGTTCACCGAATCCGTGAGGTCCTTCCACGTGCCCGCCGCACCGGGCACCGCCGCCTGCCCGCCGAGCTCGCCCTCGACGCCGATCTCCCGCGCCACGCGCGTCACTTCGGCACCGAACGACGACAGCTGGTCGACCATCGTGTTGACCGTGTTCTTGAGCTCCAGCATCTCGCCGGAGACGTCGACGGTCACCTTCTGCCCCAGGTCGCCGTTGGCGACGGCGGTCGTCACCTGGGCGATGTCCCGCACCTGCGTCGTGACGTTACGGAAGGCCGTGTTCACCGAATCGGTGAGGTCCTTCCACGTACCCGCGGCCCCCGGCACCTGCGCCTGACCGCCCAGCCGGCCCTCGGCACCGACCTCGCTGGCCACCCGCGTCACCTCGTCGGCGAAGGTGCGCAGCGTCTCCGTCATCTGGTTGATCGTCTCGGCCAGCTGGGCGATCTCGCCCCGCGCGCTGACCGTCACCTTCTGCGACAGGTCGCCGTTGGCCACCGCCGTCGTGACCTGCGCGATGCCCCGCACCTGCGCGGTCAGGTTCCCGGCCATGAGGTTGACCGAGTCGGTCAGGTCCTTCCAGACGCCCGCGACACCGGGCACCTGCGCCTGACCGCCCAGCTCGCCCTCCGTGCCGACCTCGCGCGCCACGCGCGTGACCTCGGAGGCGAAGGACGACAGCTGGTCCACCATCGTGTTGACGGTGTTCTTCAGCTCCAGCATCTCCCCGGCCACGTGCACCGTGACCTTCCGGGAGAGGTCGCCCTTGGCGACCGCCGTCGTCACGAGAGCGATGTCACGCACCTGAGCGGTGAGCCGCGACGCCATCGTGTTGACGGAATCCGTGAGGTCCTTCCACGAACCCGACATACCGCGCACCCGGGCCTGACCGCCGAGCTTGCCCTCGGTGCCGACCTCGCTCGCCACCCGCGTCACCTCGTCGGTGAACGCCGACAGCTGGTCCACGAGGCCGTTGACCGTGCGCCCGACCTTGAGGAACTCGCCCCGCAGCGGGTGCGCCGCCCCGTCCGCGCCCTGCGAGCGCAGGTCCATCCGCTGCTCCAGGTCGCCCTCGGCCACCGCCGACAGCACCCGGCCCACCTCGGACACCGGCCGCACCAGGTCGTCCACCAGCGCGTTCGACGCGTCGATCGCGGCCGCCCAGGCGCCCTCGCAGGCACCCACCTCCAGCCGCTCCGTGAGTTTTCCCTCACGGCCCACGACCCTGCGGACCCTGGCCAGCTCACCCGTGAGCTGCAGGTTCCGGTCCGCGACCTCGTTGAAGACCGCGGCGATCTCGGCCATCACCCCGTCGCCGGAGACCGTCAGCCGCTTCCGGAAGTTTCCGTCGCGCATGGCGGACAGTGCCGTCAGCAGCCTGGTCAGGGCCGCCGTGTCGACTTCCGTCGTCCCATTGGCCCGGGACCGTCCGCCTTTCGCGCGCGTGCTCACGCCCCGCGCCGCCGCGCCAGACTCCACCGTGTCCCTCCCGCAGGGTCGATCATCCTCGTCGGGCTTCCACTTCAATCTTTCCCAGTGTTTCACCCCGGCCCGGCCAGGCCATAACAGTTCGGCAGCATCGCACACGGTCCGCGGGCACTCCGAAGGTGGAATCAGCTCGCACCGGCCTCCGCCCGTGCGGTGAAGGTAAGTAACCTGGCATCCGGCCAGGGCAATGGAGGGGCGCTGCGACATGGGCGAGCAGACCGCCGAGACCTACACGAGGAGACCTGTGATCACCGCGCGGGCTGCCGCCACCTTCGAGCCGGTCGGACGCTCGGTCGCCTCCGCCCGCGCCTTCGTCCGGGACACCCTCCAGGGCTGGGGCCATCCCGACATCATCGATGACGCCGTCGTCCTGACCAGCGAGCTCGTCACCAACGCCGTCGTCCACGCCGGCACCGCCGCCGACGTCCTGTGCATGCGCACCGGCACCGGCGTCCGCGTCGAGGTCGCCGACCGCTATCCCGAGCGCGAGGTGCCCCTGCAGAGCTCCGCGCGCCGCATCGGCGGCGTCGACCGCGAGGGCGGCCGCGGCCTGCTGCTGTGCGCCGCCCTCGCCACCCGCTGGGGCGTCGAGTACACCCCCACCCACAAGCAGGTCTGGTTCCAGCTCGACCTGCCCGACCGCCCCGCCGGCACCCGCTCCGCGGGCCCCGCCCTGCCCACCGAGGCCCTCCCCCTGGCCGACCCGCGCGTCCGTGTCGCCGTCATCCAGCTCGACCGCACCGGCACCATCACCGGCTGGAACGACGACGCGGCCGCCCTCTTCGGCTTCACCGCCGACCAGGTCACCGGCAAGCCGCTCACCGACTTCGCCGCCTGGCCGCACACCCCCGGCACCTCCACCGGCATCGCCGAGGCCCTGCGCCTGTCCCGCTGGGAGGGCTCCTACGGCATAAGGGGCGCCGACGGCCGCATCACCCCCGTCTACGCCTCCCACCTGCGCGTCCGTGACAACGAAGGCGCGCCCTCCACCGTCTGCCTGCTGGTGCGCGAGGAGGAGCGGGCCGTCCTGCAGAGCCTGCAGCGCTCCCCCGCCCCGGACAGCGGCGCCGCCGACCGGACCACCGTCGACCCCTTCGAGGTCTTCATCGGCTCCCCCGCCCCCGACGACCTCGACGGCCTCCTGCAGCGCACCGTCGAGCGGGCGCGCGACATGCTCGACGGCGACGCCGCCTACCTCCTGCTGGCGACCGACGACGAGACCGAGCTGGAGGTACGGGCCTCCACCGGCCTGCCGTCCGCCCGCCAGCGCTTCGCCCGCGTCCCCGTCGAGGCCGGCACCGGCCGCTACGGCTCCGCCCGCATGCCCGCCGTCCACGAGGACCTCGCCGTCATCCCCGGCGCCGTGCCCCTCCTCGCCGACACCGGCATGCGCTCCGTCGTCACCGTCCCCCTCAAGGTAGAGGGCCGCCTCACCGGCTCCCTGGGCGTCGCCGCCGAGGCCCCCGGCCGCTACAGCAACGAGGAGGCCCTCCGCCTCCAGTTCGCCGCCGACCGCATCGCCCTCGCCGTCGAACGCGCCCGCCTCAACGAGCTCGAACGGCTCCGCCGAGGCTCCCTGTCCTTCCTGGTCGAGGCCTCCGACCTGCTCGCCGGCACCCTCGACCGCGACCAGACCCTCGCCCTCATGGCACAGATGACGGTCCCCACCCTGGCCACCTGGTGCGCCGTCTACACCGTCGCCGACCCCGCCTCCGAGCCCGAGCTGTCCTACGTCCTGCACGAGGACGAGGACCGCATCGACGGCCTCAAGACCCTCCTCGGCAAGCTCGCCCCGCCGGACCCGGTCCCCACGCCCGGCGCCCGCGTCTGGACGGCCCCCTCCGAGGCCGCCCACGCCTCCGCCCTCCGGGGCTCCCTGCGCTCCCTCGGCCTGGCCGGCTCCACCGACCACCCGGCGGCGCCCAGCACGTCCCTCGCCACGGCGGCGGCCGTGGGCGGCGAGACGGTCGTCCTGCCGCTCGTGGCCCGCAACCGCGTCATCGGCATGCTCACGCTCGGCAAGCCCACCGACGACCACTTCCGCCAGGAGATCCTGGAGCTCGCCGAGGACCTGTCGCGCCGGGCGGCCCTCGCCCTCGACAACGCCCGCCTCTACAGCGAGCGCACCGCCATCAGCCAGTCCCTGCAGCGCAGCCTCCTCCCGCCGGAGCTGCTGCACGTCCCCGGTGTCGAGGTCGACGTCATCTACCGCGCCGCGGGCGAGGGCAACGAGGTCGGCGGCGATTTCTACGACCTCTTCCCGATCCGCGACGGCGCGTACGGCTTCGCCATCGGCGACGTCTGCGGCACGGGCCCGGAGGCCGCGGCGGTCACCGGCCTCGCCCGGCACGCGCTGCGCCTGCTCGCCCGCGAGGGCTACGGCGGCCCGGCCGTCCTGGAGCGCCTGAACGCCGCCATCCTCGACGAGGGCGCCCGCAGCCGCTTCCTGACGCTGCTGTACGGCGAGCTGCGGCCGCAGGAGGACGGCAGCGCGGTCCTCAAGGTCGTCTGCGCGGGGCACCCGCTTCCGCTGCGCCTGCGCCAGGACGGCACGGTGGAGGCCGCGGCCGACCCGCAGCCGCTGCTGGGCGTCATGGAGGACCTGGAGCTGTACGAGCAGACGGTCACCCTGGAGCCGGGCGACGTGCTGCTGTGCGTCACGGACGGTGTGACCGAGCGCCGCGAGGGCACGCGCATGCTCGGCGACGACGGCCTCACGGACCTGCTGACGACGTGTACGGGCCTGACGGCGGGCGCGGTGGCCGCGCGGGTGCTGCGGGCGGTCGAGCGCTTCGCCGCCGAGCCCGCGTCGGACGACATGGCGATCCTGACGATGCGGGTACCGGAACTGCAGTGAGTGAACATAAAGAAGGCCCCCGCCATTTGGCGGGGGCCTTCTTTATTGAGCCCCAAAACGGAATCGAACCGTTGACCTTCTCCTTACCATGGAGACGCTCTGCCGACTGAGCTATTGGGGCCGGCAACGAGATAAAGCATACCCCATGTTCGTACGCCCTTTTGACTACGTGAGCGGGGCAGGCGGGAGGTACCGGCCCTGCCGCCCGGTCAGCGGTTCAGGCGGCTTCCGGGACCAGCCCGCCGAGCGCATTGCAGACGGCCACGACGCGGCTGAGTTCCCGCGGGGTGAGTGCGGCGTCCACGGGCAGGGCCAGGCACTGGTCGGCGGCGCGCTCGGTTTCGGGAAGCCACAACTCCCGCCGGTAGGCGGGCAGTCGGTGCACCGGTGTCTGTACGGGGATGCGGCAGCGCACGCCGCGGGCCCGCAGTGCCCGCGCGAAGGCGTCCCGGTCCGGCCGGCCGTTGCCGGGGATACGGACGACGTAAGTGCGGTAGCTGTGTTCGACGCCGGGGCCCGTGGCGGGTGTCACGACACCCCTGAGCCGGGTGTTGAGGTAGGCAGCGTTCGCCTGCCTCCTCCGGGCGTTCTCGTCCAGGGGAGCCGCGGGCTCGTGCTCGACGACGATCAGCCCGCGCCGTTCGGCGACGGCTCGTAGGCCGGCCAGGTCGGCGCGGCGGCCGAAGAGGTGAACGGGCATCAGTGCGGCGGTGCGGAGTGTGAGGGTCGCGGCGACCGAGGCCGGGTCGAGGCAGAGGCTGTCCGGGTCGATGTCCGCGAACACGGGCGCGGCTCCGGCCCGGCGGACGGCCTCGGCTGCGTCCGCTGTGGCGTATGACGGTACGACGACCTCGTCACCTGCACCGATGCCCGCTGCCGTGAGCGCTTCCACTGTCCCCATGGGGGAAGGGTTTCCCTGGGACGTGAACGGGGTGCAAATAAAAAAGCTCCGGTAGCTGAACATGAGTTCAGCTACCGGAGCTTCTAAAATTTGTTCGGCGGCGTCCTACTCTCCCACACGGTCCCCCATGCAGTACCATCGGCGCTGAAAGGCTTAGCTTCCGGGTTCGGAATGTAACCGGGCGTTTCC
>NZ_JOFL01000022.1 GCF_000719265.1 Streptomyces roseoverticillatus
GGGCCGGGGCGGGGCGGCCGCCCTGGCCGGGGGGCACGGCGGAGGGCCAGGCGCCGGGGCGGGAGGCTCCGCCGCCACCCTGACCGGGCGCGGCGGCCGTCGGCCAGGAGCCCGCGGGGCGGGCCGCGGGGGCTTCGGGAGCCGGGGCGGGGGGCGCGGGGGGCGTCTGCGGTGCGGGGGGCGTCTGCGGTGCGACAGGGGCGGCCGGTGCGGCGGGTGCCGGAGCCGCCGGGGCGACTGGTGAGGCCTGGGCGGCCTGGGCGGCCTGGGCGGCGGCCGGGACGGGAGCGGCAGCAGCCTGCGCAGGAGGCCCGGAGACCGCCGCGCGGGCCGCGGCGGGACCGGACAGCCCGGAGGCGGCCGCGGGCGGCGCGTAGGCCTGCTCAGGGGCGTGCGCACCGGGCCCGGGCACGTAACCCGTGGCGGGAACCATGGGAGCGGTGACGAGCGCGGCCGCGCCCCGCTCCAGCTTCTCGAGCCGGGCCCGTACGGACCGCTCGTCGTCGTAGGCGGCGGGGAGCAGGACGCGCGCGCAGATCAGCTCCAGCTGCAGGCGCGGCGAGGTCGCGCCGCGCATCTCCGTCAGGCCTTCGTTGACCAGGTCGGCGGCGCGGCTGAGCTCGCCCGGGCCGAAGACGCCGGCCTGGGCCTGCATGCGCTCCACGAGATCGGCGGGCGCATCGATGAGGCCCTTCTCGGCCGCGTCGGGCACGGCGGCGAGGATCACGAGGTCGCGCAGGCGCTCCAGGAGGTCGGCGACGAAGCGGCGGGGGTCGTTGCCGCCCTCGATGACGCGGTCGACGACCTCGAAGGCCGCGGCGCCGTCGTTCGCCGCGAAGGCGTCCACGACGGCGTCGAGCAGCGAGCCGTCCGTATAGCCGAGGAGGGACGTCGCCATGGCGTATGTCACACCGTCTTCGGTGGCGCCGGCGAGGAGCTGGTCCATGACGGACATCGAGTCACGCACGGAACCGGCGCCCGCCCGCACGACCAGCGGCAGCACCCCGTCCTCCACGGGGATGGCCTCGCGCTCGCACACCTCGCCCAGATACTCACGCAGCGTGCCCGGGGGGACGAGGCGGAAGGGGTAGTGGTGCGTGCGCGACCGGATGGTCCCGATGACCTTCTCGGGCTCCGTGGTCGCGAAGATGAACTTGAGGTGCTCCGGCGGCTCCTCGACCACCTTCAGCAGGGCGTTGAAGCCCGCCGAGGTGACCATGTGGGCCTCGTCGATGATGTAGATCTTGTAGCGGCTGGAGGCGGGCCCGAAGAAGGCCTTCTCCCGCAGCTCACGGGCGTCGTCCACGCCACCGTGGGAGGCGGCGTCGATCTCGATGACGTCGATCGAACCGCGCCCGTTGCGCGCGAGGTCCTGACACGACTGGCACTCCCCGCACGGGGTGGGCGTCGGCCCCTGCTCGCAGTTCAGACAGCGGGCGAGGATGCGCGCGCTCGTCGTCTTGCCGCAGCCGCGGGGTCCGCTGAACAGATACGCGTGATTGACCCTGTTGTTGCGCAGCGCCTGCTGCAACGGGGTGGTGACATGCTCCTGCCCGATGACCTCTGCGAAGGACTCGGGGCGGTAGCGGCGGTAGAGCGCGAGGGACGACACACCTACGACGATATCGGGCCCCAGTGACAAGTGGCCTCGCTCACATCCACAGGCCCCCCGCGACCCCGGTCGCGACTCTGCTCGCGTCCCCGCTCGAGTCCGGAAACACACCGGGGAACGCGCTGGGAAACGCCCCGGGAAACACAAGGGCCCCCCACGCACCCGCCAGAGCCGACCTACCCTTGCTGCCTTCCGGCCCTGGGGGAGTTCAGTCAGATAGCGCCACGTGAGGGGCTTGCCCCCAAGCCTAGCGGATCGCCCGGGGTGCTCAGCCACCCCGGCACCCTCGGGACGCCCCCCGCGACCACGTGTTCGCGAGCACCCCTCCGCGTCTTGTATTGTTTGCGGCGGAGGATTCGCCTAGAGGCCTAGGGCGCACGCTTGGAAAGCGTGTTGGGGGCAACCCCTCACGAGTTCGAATCTCGTATCCTCCGCCAGTGCCTCACCGGGCACGACTCGAAGGGCCCCACCGTTCGCGGTGGGGCCCTTCGACGTTGTCCGTCTCAGTTTCCGTCTCAGTTGGGTTCTGCGGGGCCGGCCGCCGCAGGGGCGGCCTCCTTGCCCCCTCCGGCCGCCGGAGGGCCCCAGAGGGCGCGCCCGACCTGTTGGGCCACGTTCCGGAGCATGGGGCCGGTCACGTGCATGTACCGGGCGCGCATCCGGGCGGCTCCGCCGGGCTCCCAGCCCATGATCGCGTCGACCACCACATCGGGGACCCCGAGCAGCAGGAGGATGGTCGCGGCCGTGTGACGTGCGTCATGGAGCCGGCCGTCACGAACTCCGGCGTCCTGAAGCAGCTTCTTCCAGTGGTGGTAGTCAGTGTTCGGGATCAACGGACCGCCGACGGGGGACGCGAACACGTATCCCTTGTCTTCCCACAGCTCCCCTGCCTCCGCCCGCTCCCTCTCCTGCTCCTCCTGGTGCTTGCGGAGCAGCTTGATCAGCGGATCAGGCAGGCCGATGGTCCGGCGGCCGGCGCGCGACTTGGTGTTCTTGAACTCGCGCCGGATCTGCTGCCGCTCAGGGCAGTACCCGGCCTTCCGCCCGCAGGTGTCCCCGCAGCCGTGCTCGTACTTCGGCCGTAAGCGGTTCTTCCGTGTACGGAGGTACCCAGCATCGAGGTAGACGTCCTCCCATTTCAGTCCGAGGGCCTCTCCCTGTCTCAGTCCGAGGGCCAACGCGATCACCCACCGGGCGCTGTTGCGGAGCTTCGACGCTTCCAGGAGGAGGCTCTGTATCTCTTCGATCGAGTACGGCTCGATGTCCTCCTCTTCGAGCCGGGGCGCCTTGGCGATCTCGGCGACGTTGGTCGTGACGTGACCTCGACGGACCGCCTCGGAGAGAGCGACGCGGACGGTCCGGTGCACGTGATGAGCCGTGCCGGCCGCGCTGCCGTTCTTCTGCATCTTCCGGTAGAAGCGCTCAAGGTGCTCCGGGGCGAGGCGATCGAGCCGGTGGGCGCCAAGCCCGGGGGCGAGATGCACCCTCACGTCCACCTCGTAACCGTCGTACGTGTTCTCACTGACGTACGGCTTGGCGATCTCCTCGACCCAGTACTCAAGCCACGTCTTGACCGTCCAGGCCTTGCCGGGCTTGCGAACCCTGCCGTTATCGCGCTGGTTCTCCAGGTCGCGCACGGCCTTGATGACTTCCGGCTCGGTCTTTCGCTCGACGTGGCGTCGGTCCGGCTTGCCGTCGTCGCGTACACCGACGGTCACCCGTCCGTGCCACTTGCCGTCTTTGCCTAAGTAGATGGACGACGCGCCGTTCGGCCGTCGAGAGCGCTTCTCTTTCTCTGCCACAGGCAGACCCCTGTTCATGGCGTTCGAAATGAAGCCCGGGCGGCGTGCTGTCCTGTCTGGGAACGCCGCCGCCCCGGGCGGCGTCAAGCGGCTTGTTGGGCGATGCGCCGACGGGCGACGTACGCGGCCGGCGCGTCGGCGGGGACACGGCGGAGACGGCCGACGGGTATGGACTCCAGCTCCCCGGAGCGGATGAGCGCGTAGCACGTGGTCCGGCCGATGCGGAGCCGGCGTGCGGCCTCTTCGACGGTGAGGAGAACCAGCGTCAAGTCATCGGCTGTGGGCGGTATGGCGGTGGTACTCATCGGGGCGACCTTCCTCGCTGAGTGTCCGGGGCTCTTGGCCCCTCCTCTGAAGTCCGCTACTACCGCTACCTCCGCTTCAGCGCAGGCCAGAGGCCTGTTTCGGGTAGCGGATAGGGGTAGCGGTAGCGGATGGGCGCGATCGGGTAGCGGGTCGGACGGTCGTGACCCGCTACCCGATCAGCCCTGGTCAGTCCGTGTCTGCGCTGTCAGGTAGCGGCAGTAGCGGACTTGCCGGAGGGGGCGGGCAGTACCGAGCCCAGGCATCCCAGAGATCTTCGGCGTAGAAGCCCTTCAGGACGCTCCCGCCGGTCTTGATGTTGCGGGACGCGATCGGTTGACCGTCGGCGGTGACGTACTCCCCTAGCATCCGCGAGAGCCGGCGGGCGTCGAGAGGGCGGCCGTTCAGGTCCGCCCATGGGGCGTCGTCCAGCGCGTTGAGCCTGTCGAGAATGGCGACGGTGGGCAAGCGGTCGATGCCCGCCATGACGTGGTCGCGCAGGTCCGTCAGGAGGCGAACGCCCAGGCTGCCCTTGTCGTTGACCTGTGCGGCCTTGACCAGGGTCACGCACGCTTCGCGGGCCCGCCGGGGCCAGTCGCCGCCGACGGCATCGGCAACGGCGAGCAGGGGTTCCCACACATCGGCGGGCCGGTCGGTGACACCGTCCGGCATCTCCGGCCACGCTCCCGTCACACGGTCCTGAATGCTCTCGGCCCATGCGGCGAGCCGCTCGCGCAGGGCGTTGCCCTGCTGCTCGTGGACACGGGCGCGGAAGGGCTCCACCTTCTCGTTCCGAGCCCGACGGCGCATGCGGATGATGACGGAGCGGGTCAGGATCGTGTCGGGCAGAGAGCCGAGTCCAGCAACCGCGACGGCGCTGTAGGAGGGGAACTCCTGCACGGTCTGGTTGCCACCGTCGCCGATGCACCGGTAGGTGACGCCGGAGCGGCGGTGCCCGGCGTTGAGGAATCCGCGGAGTTCTTCGTTGTCTCCGGCTTTGGGGCCGAACACAGTGTCGATCTCGTCGTAGAGGATCGTGGGTCTTCCTGCGGGGTCGGAGACGGACCGGAAGAGGGCGGCGGCACGGGCGTTGACCGCGAGCATGGGCCGCGGCACCAGGGTTTCCACGACTTCCAGGGCCCGGGACTTGCCCGACCCCGGTTCCGGGGAGAGGAACGCGATCCTCGGGGTGGAGTCGAAGCAGTCGAGCAGGTGGGCGTGAGCGTCCCACAGCGTCACAGCGACGTATGCGGCCTCGGCGGGGAAGATGTTGAAGCGCCGGTGGAAACGCTCGACGTCATCGAGCAGCGCGGCGCCGTCCCCGGCCGACGTCTCGGGAGTGGGTTTGGTCATCCGGCCTTCTTCCTTTCGCCACGGCGGAACGTGCAGGCCTCGCGGTGTGCCGTGTGGTCTTCGATCAGGGCGAGCACCTTGCCGTGGCCGAGGGCGTGACGGTCGCGGCCGCATACGCATGTCGACCGGGCGCTCGGGACGGCGCCTTGGGGTGCGCGGATGTGCAGCCATGCCACGGGAACGCGCCCGTCACCGCAGGGCGGGGCGTCCAGGGACGGTTCGGGGTGAAGGGCTGAAAGGACGGTCTGACGGCCGTCATCCCTTTCGCCGCCGCCGGCTCCGGGGCCCGGCGATGCGGCGGCGGGAGCAGCCCTGCCAGCACCGGCCGGAGGGCTCTTAGTTGGGGGGGCGGGGCGGGTCACGTCGCCTTCCCGCGCGCGTTGTGGGCAATCGACCAGTTCAGGGCGCGGGTGATGACGTCGTCGTAGTAGCGCTGCGACTCTCCGCCCTTCGCCGCCCCACTAAGAGCCTGTTCGACCTGGGTGCGGTTGAGGTCGCCGGATGCGACCAGCCGCCCCAGGGCTCGTGCGGCCCGCAGCAGCGTGGCATTGCGGGTGCCATCGGCGGCCGTGGTGACGTTGTGGACCTCGTTGCGCAGCGCCGCAGCGGCATACCCAGGAGCCTTCGCGGCCGTGCCCGGCATCGCCACCGCCGACGCGGGTTTCGGCTTGGGCGTGAGGGCGTCTAGCAGCCATGCGGGGAGCGGGGCGGGGGTGCGGTCGTCGGTGACGGTGTAGGCGCCGGCGGGTGTGGTGCTGCAGGGGGCGACGACGTATCCTCCCCATCCCCGGGTGTCGATGCGCCCGGCGATCTTGCCCGCGGTGTTGCCGAGCCGGATGCCCTCGGGTGCCTGGAAGTACAGGTGCTCGCCGCCGCTTGCGGTCCGCACCCGGTAGGTACTCGGTACTGGCTCTCCGGCGCGCTCGCAGAGCGCCATAAAGGACGCCGCCCCGCAAGGGGCGTCGTTCTCGCTCTTGTCCTTGGACACGTCGAGGTCGACAACCAGCAGCCCGGAGGGACCGGTAGCGATGCCGATGTTGTACGCACCCGCCGTCCACGCAGAGGTGATGCGATCAGGATCGGCGGTTGCCCGCGCCTCCCACTTCACGTGCCCGTCCCTGCACGTGCCGGTGCGGGGGCAGGACGCTTCTCCGTGGAGTGCGGGGCGCTTGTCGCCGGGGCGCAGGGGGAAGACGTGCTGGCCGCGCCGGGCGGCGTCTAGAGCGAAGGCGAGCAGACGCAGGTGGGGGAATCCTGCCGTCACGATCGCGGTCATGCCGCCACCGCCCCGGCGGTGGTGAGGAAGGCGTTGCCGATCCATTGGGTGTAGGCCGGGGGGATGGCCTCCGTGAGCTCTTCGCGGACATCGGTCCAGTCGATGCCCATGGCGTCCTGCAGCTCCGCCACACTCGGCTTTCCGCCGCCCGAACCGTAGGCGGCGACGTACGGGCCGTCGTAGAGGCGTCCATGCCGGTAGCCGCGCACCCGGCCACGGTGCGCGACGTGCGCCGGCTGTGCGGTCGTCCAGCGGCCGAGTTCGAAGTTGCGGTGCCGGATCACCCCGAGACCGAACATCTCCCCGCACAGCGAGAGGTCTTTACGGATCTTCGCCCGGCCGTTGGGCTGCTCGATCACCCACGGCAGGCCCGTGGCGTCCAGCAGCTCCCGCGTCGGGGCCACGAGGTCCACGTGCTGCCGGCCCCAGCCCTGGGACCGGTTGGTGCCCACGGTCAGCGCGCAGCCGTGCTGGCACGGCGGAGAGGCGTGCACCAGCGTGTACCGCTCGATCTCCCCCGTTGTGATCAGGCGGTCTAGGTGTTCGAGGGCGTCACCGCGATGGAAGGTGAAGGGGTAGTTCGGCCGGTCGGTGACGTCCACGCCGTCGACGACGAACCCGGCGCGGGCGTAGCCCGTGCCCGCGCCGCCGGCGCAGCAGAACAGATCCAGCACCCGCAAGGCGGGTCGCCGGATCAAGGACGGATGAGTCATCCTGGAGTCCTCCAGTTCCGTTCTCAGATGGACTGTGAGGGGCCGGGGCGACCGCGGAGTTTTTGACGAGACGCAGCGGTCGCCCCGGGCGTATTTAGAACGGGGGTTCTTCAGTCGGCTTCTGGGCCGCCGGGGCGCCCACCGTGACCCACGCGTCATCCGGCCTACCGGCGGTGGCGGTGGGGCGCTTGCCGTTGATCGTGACGGTGGTGAAGCGCAGGCTCGCGCCGATTTCGTCGACCTCGACGGCGAGCATCGAGCGGTTCTCCCCTTCCGGGGTCTGCCAGTCGTGCTGACGGATCCGCCCGGAGACCACGACGCGGCATCCCTTGGTCAGGCTGTCGCCGACGTGTTCGGCCAGGGAGCGCCACGCGGCACAGCGGAAGAAGGTGGAGGTTCCGTCGCGCCACTGTCCGCTGTCCTTGTCGAAGGTGCGCGGGGTGGAGGCGACGGTGAAGCGGGCGAGGGCGGCTCCGGAGGTGGTGAATTTGATCTCCGGGTCGGCGGTCAGGTTGCCGATGATGGTGATCGGGGTCTCTCCGAACGACATGCTGATCTCTCCCTTGGGGTCAGTTGGTGCCGGTGGAGTGGGCGACGTAGCCGGGGCAGGTGTTCTCGGGGCAGTCGCAGCCGTCGCACTCGTCGCAGATGTCGCCGCCGCACTCGTCACACATCTCGTGACCGGGGCAGCCGTAGTCGGCGCACTCGTCGCAGTAGTCGTCGGACATGCGGGTTCCTTTCTTAGCTGTGGAAGTGATTGCGCTTGATGACGGCCTTGCGGATGTTGACCGTGGTTCCGCCGTCGCGGTGGCCGGTGGCGCCGAAGATCTGGATGGCGATGAAGCCGCCGAAGACGACTGCGGCCAGGATGATGAGCTGGGTGATCAGCGCGGCCAAGGCGGCGATGAATGAGGTGAGCAGAATCAGTCCGCCGCACATCGCGCCGAACCCGATTCCTCCGAGCGCGATGTTCACCGCCGTCCGCGAGAGGGCCGGTTGCGGGTCGACCGGCGCCGGGACGGGCGCGGGGGTGAGGGCGTAGCCGGTGACGACCCGCCCGTCGGGCAGACGGACCGTCTGAACGGCGGGCACCGGGCCCGGCTGGAACGGGACCGGGGCCACCGCCTCCTGGGGCGTGGTGATCGGTACGGGGTGGTGGACGCGGGGGTCCGGGTGGGGTTCGGGAAGGTGCATGGTCGTGCTCCTCCGGGAAGGGGGCGGGCCCGCGCCGGGGTGGCGCGGGCCCGCGTGGTCGGGTGTCAGAGGCGCTCGTCACGGGTGTCACGGGCTGCTGTCAGGGCCGCGTGACGGTGCGTGTGCCTAGGGGTTTGGGTGTCAGGGGGCCGTGACGGTGTCAGGTGTCAGGCGGCCGTCAGGGCGGGCACGATGCGCCACCGGCCGGTCTGGCCGGTGGGTTCCAAGCGGCCGTCGAGGGCCGCGTCCTTCAGCCGTGCGGACACCCACGGGCGGGAGAGCTGGTGCCGGTCGCACCAGTCCATGAAGTCCTTCGGGCCCACGATCATCTGCCCCGTCGCCTCGAACTCCGCGATGGCATGGGCGAACAGTCGGCGCGCTTCCTCCGGCGAGGGCTTGTGTCCCGTCTCCTGGTCGAAGATCGGGGCGTCGTCGCCCTCGTCCAGTTCGGGAAGGTCCTCCTCGGGGTCGATGTCCGCGTCTTCCGGGTCGACGTGCAGACCACCGTGGTCCATGTCGTCTTCCTCCCCGGCCGCCCGCAAACCCGACTGCTGCGGGGTGGCACCGGGGGCGGGGCGGCCGGTGTAGGCGCGGCCGGCGACGCCGGAGGCCGCGCCAGCGGTGATGGGATCGGCCCTCGCGCCGTTGCGCTGCGCCCACGCGGCCAGGACTTCCAGGGTGGAGACGGCCCGGGCGGTGAAAGCCAGAGTGCGGCCCGGGGAGGGGTAGCGGTCCTCGGGGATGCCGGGCGAGACGACGTAGCAGTAACCGGGCCGCCGGTTCCCCCACGCACCCGGATGCGCGCCGGCGTCGATGACCGCGTCGGGGAGGGAGAACCCTTCGTCGCGCGGGTCGCAGCCCAGCGCGATCACCGACGGCAGGGACGCGCGGGTGCTGGTGGACATCTGGTCGTAGGAAGGCCGCTGGAGGGAGACGACCAGCGCAACGCCCGCGGACCGTGCTTCCTGCGCGATGCCGGTGAACGCGTCATCGCCCAGATTCCGCAGGGTGTTGGCGGCCTCCTCGAACCAGGAGACCAGGAACGGCATACCCGCGCAGCCGCACGCCCGCCCATCCGGCCGGCACGTGTGCCCCGGGTCCTTCTGCTGCCCAGCGGCTTCAGGCACCCATTGGCGGTAGCCGTGGGCACCGAGCCAGCGTGTACGCGCCGGGATGATGGCCTTGACCGCCTCCACCATGACCTCGGTGTCCGTGCCGCCCTCCACGCCCCAGTCCAGGCCGGGCCGCAAGGGCGCGAAGTCCTGGAACATCTTGGGGTCGGAGAACCAGACGATAACGTCCCGGCGGGAGAGGATCTCCGACAGCAGGTTCAGGGCCGTATCGCCCTTGCCGGAGCCCGTCCCGCCCGCGATCAGCAGGTGCGTGGCATTCCGTTTGGCCTCCGGGTCGCCAGGGAGCCAGAGCAGGAGCGGCGCGCCGTCGTCATAGCGGCCGATGACCAGGGGTTCGGCGATTGATCCGCCCAGGTTCGACGGCCCTTCCCACTCGGCCACCTCCGACAGCATGTCCTCCGGGACGATGACCAGTTCCCCGCGCCGCTCCGAGTCGGGGTCGGGAAGGAAGCGCACGGCCGTGCGCGGCAGGTCGAGGGCGGAGGCGATGTGCGGCAGGCTCTTGCCGACGTCGTCGGAGGTCTGTTCACCCGCCGCCAGCGCCACCTTCGCGGTCACGCGGTTCGGTTCGACCGTCGTCGCGCCGATCTGCGCCCGAGCGAGCCCGACCTTCGCCAGCAGACCCTTATCGGCCCCCTCCCCCTCCCCCGTCGCGTCAGGGTTACGGCGCATGATCATGCGCACGTTCCAGGACAGCGCCACCACGGGCCCGCCCATCAGGTACAGGTCCGGCAGGGGCCCGGCGGTCGGTCCGGCCAGACATGCGGCCGTCAGCCACGCCGACCCCGTCGCCACGGTGATGGCCGAGTGCAGGCGGCGCTGCTGGCTGGTTGCCCGGCCCGCCCACCACGTGGCCCCGGTCAGGGCCACCGAGGCGAGCGTGAGGCCGACGCCCGCGGCAGCGCTGTCGGCCCACTTCAGGCTGCCCAGCGCCCCGGCCAGACCGACGCCCCCGACACCGAGCCACGGCGGGAAATGCGGCTTCGCCCGGTGCACCAGGTACTTGCCCAGACCGGAGGCGTCCGAGGCGCCGCGGAGCTGTTCCTCGTGCTGCTGCTCCGCCACGTTCCGCTCGACCATCACCACGTCTCCTTACTGCTGGGCCCAGTCCATGCGCGGGGCCTGGGGGCGCCGGGCACGGTGACGGACACGGTTGATCTCTTCCTCGTACTGCTGCTGGAACGTGGCGTAAGTAGCCGCGGCCGTCTTCGCCGCATCCCGCAGCGCGTCGGCGGACTTCTGCAGCTTGCGCGCCACCTTCGCCGCCCGAATCCGCGAACCCCCCAGACGCCCCTCCGGGTCCGGAACCGACCCGAGCACGCCCTTGAGGATCTCCGCGCCCATGGCCACCTCGATGGACAACGCGACAGCCGCCGCGCGCAGGCTGTTGCAGTAGTTGCGGACCTGCGCCGGGGAGGTGAACTCCGGCGGGGGCAGCAGCGCTTCGGCGTGCCCGCCGCCGCGCCGGGCCGGAGCGCTGTCACGGCCGCCTCCGCGGCCGCCGCCCCGGTTGCCGGCGTTGACGTTGACGGTGAAGCCCGGGGCGAACGTCGCCCCGAACTTCTTAGAGTTGACCTTGTTGGTGTTGAACTTGGCGTGCGCGCCGGCCGCCCCGTTCAAGGAATCGGCGCCGTAGCGCGATCCGGTGGCCATCAGTGAGCCTCCTCAGAAGTCGCAGGACGGGAAGAGGGACGGCGGAGCAGAGACCAGGCGCCCTGAGCCGCGCCAGCGACGAGCAGCCACAGCCACGGCAGCGGGCCCGCGAAGGGGCCGTAGAACACCGCCAGGGCCGTCCAACCCGTCAGGGCCGTGATGACGGCGGTGATGGTGACCCGCCAGCGCAGGACCGACTTGCCGGGGGCCGGCCGCTTCCGCGATGCCGCAGCCAGCCAGAGCACCGGCAGCGCGGCCACCACGGCCAGCACGCTCCCCGCATGCGGCGCCATCAGGTGGACGACGCCGGTAAAGGGCAGGAGAAGGACCGCGGCGCCGGTGGGGACCCACGAGCGGCGGGTCCTCCACAACCACCACCCCACCGCCGCGGCCGCACGGGCCAACAGTGAGGGGCGCTCGGGCACCACCACGACGAACGGCGCGTCCTGGCGCCGTCCCCGTTGTTGCGGGATATGCACCGTGGTGACCCTCGCAGACGGGGTCGAGGCGCGGGTACGGCGAGACACAGCAAGTCTCCTTGGGCGAAGAGGGATGTTCAGGCGGCGCGCTGCTCTTCGGGAAAGGCGCAGGTCACGCACTCCCCGAGCGAGACGGGGATGCAGTAGCCGGCATCCTGACGGCAGGTGGGGCAGGTGCGGCGGGCGAGCATCGCCGCCGCCAGCGCCGCGGTGCGGCCCGGCGTCATGGGACGCACGGGCAGGGCACGGTCGATGCGGTAGAGGTAGCCGACCTGCACCCCGAACCTGCGGCGGCGGGAGCGGAACATCACCTGCGCGGCGATGGGCTGCCCGCCCGGACGCAGGCCACGGGCGCGGAGCTGCCGGCGGGTGGCCAGACCCTCCGGGGCCATGCGCCACGGGTACGTGGGTATCCCGTACCTAGCCCCGGACGGGTCATAGCACTCGCCGAACGCAGCGGACATCAGCCGAGGCGGTGGTAGGCGGCCCGGCACTCGTTGGCGTGGCCGTTGGCCTTGTGGCGAGTGAAGGGGAGGTAGTCCTGCTCGGGCAGGTCCGAGGTGGCGCCGCAGCCGTGGCAGACCCAGCGGGAGGACGTGCCGTGCTGCCTGCCGGTGACGTCGACCGCGGCGCCGACGAGGTTGTGCAGGCGGATGAGGAGGTCGCCCGGCTCGTTCGGGGCGGCCTGCGAGAAGAACGACATCGGGTTCCTTCCAAGAAGAGGGAGTGATGGCGGCGAGCGTCAGGCCGCGTGGGATGCGCGCGGCTGCGCGGCGAGTTGCGCGGCGCGCGCGGCACGGAAGTCGCGCACCCAGTTGCGGGCGTTGCCGGGGTCGATACCGAAGCGCGCCGAGAGGTCCGCGGCGGCTGGTTCGACCGGCTCGTCCGTGGTGGTCAGGCAGTGCAGGTAGTACATCCAGCCCTGCTGCTTGGCGGCCGACTTCCACACCGGCCCGTCACCGCTCAGCGCCGCCTCGGGAGCGTGCGGGCGCAGGTCCGTCAGGTCTCCGAGGAGCCTGTCACGCAGCAATTGCGCTTCGTGGACTTCCCGCGTGACCTGCCGCAACACCTGGTGCTCGCTCTGGCAGCGGGTCTGTAGTTCTTCCCGCGCGTCGGTGAGTTCCTTGAGCTGGTTCTGCTGCGCGGCAGCGGCCTTGCGGACCTCGTCCGCGTCAGCCAGGGCCTTGCTGCGGAGGCCGTCAGCCTCAGCCCGCGCATGGGTCAGGAGCTGTTCCGCGCGCTGCCGCGCGGCCCGCTCCTCCTGCCGCGCGCCGTCCGCGCGCTGCTGCGCTTGCTCCGCCTCAGTGCTGGTGCCCTCCCACCGGGAGAGGATCTCCTCGTGCTCCCGGCGGGTGCGTTCCAGCTCCTTCCGTGCTGCGGTCAGCTCCTCTTGGGCTGCCTGTCGCGCGGCTTCTGCTTCCTGCCGCGCGGTCTCCGCGCGCTGCCGCGCTTCTTCCGCGCGGTCCGCCAGAGCCGATGACTCGATGCGGCGCGCGGCCGGGGTCACGGCGAGATCCTCAATCAGCGCGAGCACCGCCGGTGCGTCGCGGTAGTCGAGGCGCGCGACCTCTTCCGCGCGGGTGATCGCCGCCAGCCGCCGCACCAAGGCGAGTGCCTGCCCGGGGTCGGTGGCCACGTCCGCGCGATCCAGGGCCTTTTGGGCCTTGCCGCGCAGCTTCTCCGTGCGTCGCTGTGCGCGCCGCTGGGCCCGCGGCTGCAGCCCGGTAGCCGGAGTCTCCAGCGCGAGGCGCAGGCGGTAGACGCGCAGAGCCGCGCGCTGTGCCAACGCGGCGCGAGCGATCGCCGACGAGGAGGAGCGGGCGTCCAGCCCGAGCAGCGCGAAGAGACCGGACCAGGCGTGCTGCCATAGCAGGGCCACCAGCCGGGCCGGGCCCGGCCGCGCGTCCTCGTCCTCGTCCGGGCGCCGGTGGTGGAGCTTGCTGCGGAGCTGCAGTTCGATCAGCCACGCCGCCAGTCCCGGGACCGCGGCCAGCACGGGGCGTGACCACCAGGTGGGGGCGTGGACGGCGTTCATGGCGGCGGAGAAGCCGACCAGAGTCCAGGCCGTGCGGTGCATCAGGCGCAGCTCACGCGTCCACCCCACAGCAGGATTGGCCGACCGGTACATCTGCACCAGCAGCGTCAGCTCCGCCGCATCGAACACCGCGATGAACGCCACCGCCAACGGGGTCGGCAACAGGCCGGTGAGGGTGGCGAACCCCCACAGCCCGTGGACACTGACAGCGACACCGCCCAGCGCCACCACGGCCTGAGGGCCGATCCCCGCCAGCCACACCGACTTCCGCAGCCTGCCCAGCACCCACACCAGCAGCGCCAGCACGCCCGCCGCCGCGCCCGCCAGCACCGGCCAGGGAAGACCGGCCAGCATGGCGGCGCCGGGGATCACGCGGTGCCCCCGTCCTGTACGGGAAGGACGTCGACGGTGGCGATCAGCCGCACCGGCCTCGACGGGTCATCGGGATCGTCGCTGTCCTCGAACCACTCCCAGCAGCACCCCGGAGCCGTCTTGTAGCCCAGCTCCGCCAGAGCCCGGTCTCGCTCGACCGGCGCGGGCACCGGATCCGAGCGTCCCCAATCGGCCTCCGGCCACCACGACACCGGCACCCCCAGCAGCACAACGAAGAGGCGCCACCGGCCGGAGCAGTTGGACATCTGTGCCCTGAACAGCGTCGCCATCACGCCCCCTCCCCCGCTGCGCGACGGCCGGCCAGGGCCTGAACTGCTCCGAGCGCGGCGGTGTCGATGACAGCCGGCCGGGTGTAGTCGTCCCGGACAAGGTGGGGGTCGACGTCCCCGAACTGGTGACGCTGCTCCGCTAGCTGCCCGGACCGGTAGCGGCGCGGGTGCAAACAGCGGTAGAGGCGGTGACGCAGGGCGGTCATCGTGCACCTCCGGGAAGAGGGGTCGTGCCCGGGCGGCCGGTCCGCCGGCCGTTGGTCGTCGTCATCTCCGGGACCGGGCCGTCGGCGATCCGCCACCCGCCGCCCTCCCGCTTGGCCTCGTACATGGCCTCATCCGCCCTGCGCAGGGCACGGCTGAGATCCACACGCGGCAGACCGGTGTGCGTGAACGCCCCGATGGACACCCCCACCCGCAGGGTCATCTCGCGGAAAGGGACCGGCTCGCGCAGCGCGGCCTCCAGAACGCGCAGGTGACGCGGCAGACAGGCGGCCGCTTCGACGTAGGCAGTAGCGGCGAATTCGTCGCCGCCCAGCCTGCCAACGCTGCCGTTCAGCGCCGCAGCCCACCGTCGCAGCCGCGACGCGACCGCGACCAGCACCGCGTCACCGGCCGCGTGGCCATAGGTGTCATTGACGGCCTTGAACCCGTCCAGATCCACCACCAGCACCGTGACGCGCTCCAGACGGCGCAGGTCACGGCGGGCGAAGAACGTGAAAAGGTCCCGGGCCGGAACACCGGTCAGCGCGTCCAGTCGCTCCCGCGCCAGCCGCCGGCGCATCCACAGCGTGTGCACCGACCAGCCAGCCAGCAGCGGAGCAGCAACCACACCGGCCGACAGCACATCGACGGCATCCATCAGGCCGCCTCCGAGCCCGCGGCCGCGCGGTTCGTCAGCCACCGGAGGATCTCGTCCAGCACCCGCCGCTCAGCCCGACGCAGACGCTTCACCTCCACGCCCGTCAACGGCCGGTCAAGCAAAGCAACCTCGACATCGAGCAGGGCGATTTCCGCCTCGATCAGCGGCATCTCCTGCTCGATCGCGTCCAGCTCAGCGCGAGTCGGCTCCAGCTCCGACTCCGGTAAGACCAATCCCACCGCGCGGGCGGGATCAGGAATGATGTGGTTCACGGGGTCGTGCTCCCTTCAGCAGGAACGGCCCTCGCGGTCCCGGCGGGGCAACGCCGGGACCGCACCTTGGGTGAAACCGGATCTCCGGCTCCCCTCAACCCCGCCCGTACGAGACGGGCGGAGGAGGCAACCGGCCGCAGCGCTGAGCGCTGCGAAGGATGGGTTGCACTGCTCATCACGCCGGGATTGACCCAACGTGGCCGCCTACTTGGCCGAGGAGAGGCGGCGTGATCCCCATGCAGTTGTCAAAGAACAGCCAGCGCAGGGCCCGCAGCACACCGCGAGCTATCCCGAACCGGTTCAGGGTGAACTCCTTCACTCCTGTGCAGGAGTGACGTGTAAGAGAGTGGCGCACTCCTACACATGAGTCAACCCGTCGCGCGAAGTTGGCGGCGACGGGTTGAGGACGTGCTGGAGGCGCCTAATCCCCTGCAGGGATGCGGTAGTCGAGAACGAACTGGTCAGCCGCCATGATCGTGTCGCAGACCTCAACCACGCGGCCCGCCTCCGACTCAGCGTTCCGGGTCAGATGGATGATTGGGGACCCGGGGCTGAGGCTCAGGGCAACCGTCTCCTGCTTCGTCGCGAGGCGCACGCGGACAGTCTCCGCGAGCTCCTTCAACTGGTGACCATGCTCCTCCAGTCGGGCGTAGATGCCGCCGCCCCCCGGGTTCTCCTCGAAGAGTTCCGGGATGTCCTTCGCTACATCCCACGGCAGGTAAGAGATGGCTTCTTCGGTGGGGATGCCGTCGCTGAAGTAGAGCCGTCGGCGTGCAAGCACCTTTGCTCCCGCGGGGACCGCCAGCCTCTCCGCGATCTCCTCCGGCGCATCTACAGGCCCGACGTAGAGCACTCGGACACTTGCCGTGCTGCCTGCCTGCTCAGCCTCCGCCAGGTAGGCAGCCTTGCCCGCCAGTCGGTGCGACCGCCGGAAGCGATCTGACGACTTCCGACGCACTGGAGGGCGGTTCTTCACGTAGGAGCCCTTGCCGTGGTGCGTCTCGATCAGCCCAGTCGCCCTCAACTCGGTCATGGCCTTACGCACGGTCCCCTGCGATACCGCGTACCGATCCATGAGGTCGGCTTCACTGGGTACCTGCTCACCTGGCGCCAGAACCTTGGCCCTGATCTGCTGGGCGAGGTCGTCAGCGATCTGCAAATACCGCGGCTTGCCGGAGTCTCTCGACACTGCACTCACGCCCCCGGGCCTCCTAAAGACCTCTAGACCTAAACTCCTCTACATGAGTAACGCTACCGGGAAGGACTCAACAGTGGCGCTGCACTCGGTCTCCGTCGCCGGCATCGTCGTGCGCGAGGACGGCCGCGTCCTCGCGATCCGCCGGGCCGACAACGGCACGTGGGAGCCTCCGGGCGGCGTCCTGGAGCTGGACGAACAGCCGGAGGCCGGCGCCGTCCGCGAGGTCTTCGAAGAGACCGGGATCAGAGTCTCCGTGGAGCGGCTCACGGGCGTGTACAAGAACATGAGCCGGGGTGTCGTGGCTCTGGTCTTCCGCTGCCGACCGATCGACGGCGAGGAGCGCACCTCCGCGGAGTCGACCGCCGTGGAGTGGCTGACTCCCGAGGAGGTCGAGAAGTGGATGTCAGAGGTCTACGCGGTGCGGGTCCTGGATGCGCTCGACACCTCCGCACCTCACGTGCGAGCCCACGACGGCCGCCACTGGCTCGAAGAGGCATAGCCGCCCCCAAGGATGTAACCGATGGGAGGTGCCGCCCAAACCCGGTCAGCACCTTCCCTGGACCGCCCCCTAGCCTCAACGTCACCCTGCAGATGCAGGACCCCCGGGGTACACATACCGTGAATGAATATCGCGGAAAGTGTGCACTAAGGAGGGGTGCCGATGGCGACCGCCAACGAGCCTTTGCCACCAAGACAGCGATGCGCACTCTGGCTGCTTGTCGTCGTCCTATGCGCGGTCGGTGCAGTTGCGCTCCCTATCCGACTAGAACACAAGAGCGCCGAAGAAGTATTCATCAGCAGTGAATTTGTGCTTGCTGGCTGCCTCATCGCGTTGGCAGGCATCGGAGACCTCGTGAGCTGGATATTCCACGGCAAGATCACCTTCCGCGTTCTGATGCTGCTGATTGGCTGCATCATCGCCGCATGTGCCAGTGCGGTCCTGTCCGCAAGCTTTGTAGGCAAGGAAGGGAGTCCAGTCATCCGAGGAACATGGGATTATATTTGGGCTATCAGCGCTTTCACCGCTGCCTCCCTGGGCGGTGCGGCTGCCGTCTACCGCGCAGCAAGTAGGTGAGATCATGAATCCGGCAATCCCGGCGCTGGCGACAGTCGCAGGTGCCGCCATTGCATGGGGCGGAGCAATCCTCTCCACCCGACAGCGGCGCCTCGAAGAAGTAGAAGAAGTAACCGAGAGGGCAAAGACCGCGGCTGCGACAGCACTCGTGCGGCGAATGTCCGAAGGCCTGCAAGCGATGCACGGCATGGGCCCTGCAGAGGTCCCGGTCAGGCCCGCCGAGCAGAGGCTATGGGAGCTGCCGTCCGACGAGCTGAAGGTGACGGCGGATGACTCGCCACATCCAAGGGGTGCGTGACACTCAAGCTGCACGGCAGGTATCCGCACGCACCCGACCGTCTCAGTTTCCGTCTCATTCGCCCCCGTCCGTCGCCGTTCAGAGGCGTACGGACCGCCGGGCAGGCACCTCCCCTGAACCACCATGAACGCAGGTGAACCACAGCGAGCAGGCACCTGACCTGCGCCAACAGACTTGGAAAGCGTGTTGGGGGCAACCCCTCACGAGTTCGAATCTCGTATCCTCCGCCAGTGCCTCACCGGGCACGAACCGAAGGCCCCGACCGGGAAACCGGCCGGGGCCTTCGGCGTTCCGTGGTGGCAGTTTTGGTCTCGGCCGACCCGGCGGCCCCTGCCGGCAAGTGCAGCCGGCGCCCGCCGCGCCGTGCTGCCGCCGCCCCCAGCAAGCCTCATCTCACGTGATCGCCGCCACACTGTCCGACCGGCCCTCGTGGGTCCAGCGGGCCCGGGTCGGCCTATTCCGCCGGCGGGCCCGGGCCGGGGATCGCATCCGCGCCGCCCGCGCCACCGGCCTGACGACCGTGATCCATCCACCCGGAGCTCCGGAGCTGTGGAACCCGGCGCCCACCCGAAACCGGGGAGGGTCCGTCCGCAAGCCGCCGGACCCTCACGAAAACACAGGCCAGGAATCCGGCCCCCTTACCTGCTGGGCAAGCCGGGGAAGACACTTGCCCGGCAGTATGGCGAGGGTGAATCCGCGCGGTGCTTGTGGTGAACTGCGCAACGTAACCCGTACGCGACGATGGGTGAACGCGATGCCTCTTGAGGGCGAGTACGAGCCGAGTCCGGCGCAGTGGGTGCGCGAACAGGTCGAGTTGTATGAGCGTTCGGGCGGCACGCAAGGGGCGACGCTCTGGGACACGGGCCTGCCCGTTGTCATTCTCACGACGCGCGGCACGAAGAGCGGCAAGATCCGCAAGATCCCGCTGATGCGCGTGGAGCACGAAGGGCGGTACGCGGCCGTGGCCTCGAAGGGCGGCTTCCCGCGTCACCCGGTCTGGTACTTCAACGTCAAGTCCGACCCGCACGTGGAGCTCCAGGACGGGTCTGTACGGCAGGACATGACGGCCCGTGAGGTCACGGGGGACGAGAAGGCCGAGTGGTGGGAGCGCGCGGTCGCCGCGTATCCGCCGTACGCCGAATACCAGGAGAAGACCGACCGTGTGATCCCCGTCTTCGTGCTGGAGCCCGCGTCCGTGACAGCCCCTGATGGTGGGGCGTCCACTGCCCAGCAGGGTCTGACGACAAGCTGACGGGCCCCCACGCAAGATCGAGGCTAGTGTCCGACGGATCGACCGGCGGATCGGCCGGCGGATCGACCGGCGGATCGACCGGCGGATCGACCGGCGGGCCATCCGGCGTCAGCCGGTTTCAGGCAATCTGGCTTTTCCGCGAGCCCGCCCACCCATTCGAAACCTGGCAATGTGTTCCGTTTTCCTGTGCTCATGCAGCTCATATCGCATCAATGGGCCGTCCGGACGATGTGCCGGTGGTACGGCAGTGCTGGCGGCGCACGGAACCTGTTGGAGAGGTACGGCCCATGCGCGGGGGAGGCATGTCCGGTTCGGCATGGACGACCGGGCAGGAGAGGAAGGCGTCATTGCCTGTCCCACGGCGCGGGCGTAGACCTTGAAGGGCGTCAGTCGCTGTGAAATTCATGCAAGCCAATCCACCGGACCACAAAGCACCGGAGGGGTGAGCGGAACATGGGTGATGGATCGACTGGTACGGCGGGTTCAGCGGGCGCGTCGGGTTCGCCGAATCCGGGGGCCGCGGAACTGCGGGTCGCGTGGGCCGTCGAGCACCAGGGCGGCGTTCAGGGAGTCGACTGGGAAGTCGACGGGGCCGACCAGTACCACCTGGAATGGCATCCGGCCGACGCGGAGCCGGTGACGATCGAGGAGGCCGGGAAGCCCTCGGAGCTGAAGCTGCCGGTGACGACTCAGGCCGGCCCGGGGCACTACCGCGTGGTCGCCTTGAAGGGGACGTCGTATCTGGGCGAGTCCGCCATCGGCGACGGCAAGCAGAGCGGCAAGGCGGCGCTGTCGAAGCACATCAGTAATTGGAAGCAATGGGAGGAGATCGCACCCCGGGACGAGAACCTCGACATCGCCATCGGCTCCCCGAGCAGGATGACAGTCAACGGGCACGAGCGGACTCAGCAGAAGCGGAGGGTGACCAGGACTCCGGAAGAGATCGTCACGTTCAACCCCAACCTCAACATGATGTGGCCGGGCTGCATCGTGCAGGCCAAACACGCGATCAGGCACGGGCACCTGGTCCCGGCCCAGACCGACACGCAGGACCGTGCCCCACTGACCATCGTCGTGGACAACCTCACCGCGGGAGCCAGCACGTCGGTCCCGAAGCCCGCGGCCGGTGCCGTGGTGGACGCCATCAAGGAGATGGTCAAGGACAAGGAGGCCGGCCCGCGCGACATTGCGTTCAGCAAGACCCAGGCCAACACCAGCACCGAAGTCTGTCTGGAGCTCGGTCTCTCCGCCAAGTACGGCGGCTTCAGCGGGCAGTTCAACCTCTCCGCCAGCCTGAGCGAGAGGAGGAACACGGTGGTGGCCTATCTGCGCGAGCGGGCCTTCACCGCCTACTGCGAAATGGACAACCCTGACAGCTTCTTCAACGACAAGTTCACCGAGAAGAAGCTCGCCACGCTCGTCACCGAGCGCTACATGGGCCCCGACAACCCGCCGCTCATCGTCTCCAGCACCGTCTACGGGCGCATCCTGATGTTCAGCTTCACCGCTGCCGCCAGCGAGACGGACATCAAAGCGACACTGCAGGCGGGATACAGCGGGGGATTCGACGTCAGCACCACCGCAGGGGCCAAGTACAAGCAGATCGCCAGTTCCGCGGAAATCCACGTCCTCAGCAGGGGCGGCAACAGCCAGAACGTCTACGAGCTCATCAACTCCGGCCGGCTCGACAAGTACTTCGCGGGCAACGCACCCAAACTCGAGGAATACGGCCTCATCGGCTACACGCTCCACACCCTCGACGGAGCCCCCGCCAAGATGAGCGAAACCACCGAATACGACGACGTCACGTGGAGCGGGTTCCAGGGCGCCTGGACGTACGGAATCGGCGCCGGCCTCAAGCGCTGGGGCAGCCTGGTCTGGTTCTTCAAAGAAGGCCGCTGCGTGCGCTACAACCCGGAGAACGACGTCGTCTCCTACCACGGGCCGATCACCGGCAAATGGCCGGCTCTCGAGGGCACCGTCTACGCCGCCGGCTTCGACGCCTGCCTCCAGCGCTGGAACCAGAACGCCTGGTTCTTCAAGGACGACCGCTGCCTGCAGTACGACCCGGACAAGGACAAGGTGCTCAGGCAAGGAAGGATCGCCGACCTCTGGCCGGGGCTCAGGGGCACCGCCTACGCCTCCGGTTTCGAGGCCTGCGTAGTCCGCGCGAACGACAACGTGTGGTTCTTCAAGGGCAGCCACTGCCTGCAGTACAACCCGGACAAGGACACGGTCCGGGCACAGGGCAGGATCACCGATCACTGGCCGGGGCTGGCCGGCACCGTCTTCGCCTCCGGCATCGACGCCGCGCAGGGCCGTAGCGACCCCGACGTCTGGTTCTTCAAGGCCGACCAGGCCCTGGTGTACCAGGCGAAGACGGACAAGGTCATGTGGCAGGGGCGCATCGCCGACTACTGGCCCGGGCTGGCCACCGTGGCAGAGACCTGAATCGTCAGCGGGTGCGGGCCGCGGCGTCGCCACGACCGGCGACCTGCCCGGCCCGCACCTCGCCTCCGCCCGGCCCGCACCTCGCCCTCCGCCCGGCCTACAGCCGGACGACCAACCCAGCACATCCTCGTCGGCCCACTAGCCGACGTCGCCTTCCGGCACGTCTTCGGAAGGCGCCTCCTCCGATTGGTTCTTGGCGGCATCGGCCTCTTGTTGTATCTCCTTGCGCGCCTGGGCAATGCTTCGACAAGGGCGCCCTCGGGGTCGGCGGCGGCCACCGCATCCTCGTATCGCAGCGCTTCGTCGGCCGCAGCCGCGCCGCCCGTGAGCACGTCATAGCGCTCGCGGGCCGTCCGTTCGTGGGCCGTCCGCTCGTGGGCCAACACAAGGCCGGAGAGGCTGCGTGAAGAAGGGGGCGCCTTCCCCTCGGTGATCTCGGGTCGGCAACGAGGCGGTCACGACAAGCCATCGCATGTGGTGATCAAGCATTCAACCAGTCATAGTGACCTCCCACTGCTGGTGAGGTAAGCCTCGCCTTACCTGATCGGAGAACTGTGTCCGCCGCCCTGCCCCATGACCCGTCGGCCCTGCCCCGCGACCCGTCGGTGTCCTTCCTCCCCGGCGCGCGACCGGCGCCGGGCTGGGCGAGGAGCGCCCGGCACGCCCGGCCCGTGGGGCTGTACGACTCGTGGTGGACGGTCGCGGGGGCCGCGCTGGTCGTCTGTGCGGCGTGGGGCGCCGCCGTGTGGGTCTCCGGGCATCTGCGGGTGGACGCGTCGCTGCACACCGTGGCGCTCTTCGTGCACCTGGCGACCCTCGCGCTGGGCTTCGGCGCCGTGCTCGTCGCCGACTACTACGGCCTGCTGTGGCTGACCGGCCGGATGTCGCTGAGGGACGCCCTCGACGGCGCGGGCCGGCTGCACACGCCGGTCTGGGCGGGCCTGACAGGCCTGGTGGGCAGCGGCATATTGCTGCACCCGGACACCTCCTCGACGCTCACCCGCGTCAAGCTGGCGATGGTGCTGGCACTGTCCCTCAACGGACTGCAGGCCGGCCTGCTGAACCGGCGCATGGCGGCCGCGCGCCGGCCCGGCGCGCGGCCGCCGCGCCGCTTCCTGGCCTGGGGCGCCGCTACGGCCCTGGTCTCCCAGGCGTGCTGGTGGGGCGCGGTGATCATCGGCTTCCGCAACAGCCAGCGGTGACGGGCGGCGGCTGACGCGCGTCCGGAGAAAGCACTGGGGGCGGCATCACGGTGCCGCCCCCAGTGCTTTTTCCGGTCTTCCGGAATACCCCTGGGGGGTATACAGTTCCCATTGAACGAAGACGCGACGACCCGAAGGAAGTGCGCCATGACCTCCCCGACGAACTCCGGCTCCTGCTGCACCCCCGGTGGCTCCTGCGGCACCTCCCCGGCCGCCGGCGTCCAGGTCGGCATCACCACCGTCTACAAGGTGACCGGCATGACCTGCGGCCACTGCGAGGGCTCGGTCTCGCAGGAGGTCTCCGCCCTGGCCGGCGTGACCTCCGTCAAGGCCGTGGCCGCCACCGGGCTGGTGACCGTCACCTCCACCGGCCCGCTGGACGACGAGGCCGTCCGCGCCGCCGTGGACGAGGCGGGCTACGAGCTCGCCGGCCGCGCCTGAGGTACCCGGATAACCGGATACCCCCGGGATACCCCGGATACCCCCACCCCGTACGCAGTTCGCTCCGTACACAGTTCGCTCCGTACACAGTTCGCTCCGTACACAGTTCCCGGTACCGCCGGATCGTGCCGCTCCACTGATATGGACGCCCGCAGACCCGGCCCTCCTCCAGGAGACTCCGTATGACCAGCACCGCTCTCGAGAAGGCCCCGGCACCCGCCGCGGCCGCCTCCGAAGTCGAACTCTCCATCGGCGGCATGACCTGCGCGTCCTGCGCGGCGCGCATCGAGAAGAAGCTCAACCGCATGGAAGGCGTCACGGCGGCGGTCAACTTCGCCACCGAGAAGGCCAAGGTCGCCTACGGGCCGGGCGTGGCGGTCGCCGATCTGATCGCCACCGTCGAGAAGACCGGCTACACCGCCCAGGAGCCGCCCGAGCCGACGGCCCGTGCGGAAGCGCAGACGCCGCAGGAGCAGGAGGCCGGCCACAGCGGCGGAGAGGTCGGCGCCCTGCGGCAGCGGCTGCTGGTCTCGCTCGTCCTCGCGGTGCCGGTCGTGCTGATGGCCATGGTCCCCGCCCTGCAGTTCGACAACTGGCAGTGGCTGTCCCTGACCCTGGCCGCTCCGGTGGTGGTGTGGGGCGCGCTGCCCTTCCACAAGGCGGCGTGGACCAACGCCCGGCACGGGGCCGCCACCATGGACACCCTCGTCTCGATCGGCACGCTCGCCGCGCTCGGCTGGTCGCTGTGGGCGCTGTTCTTCGGCCACGCCGGCATGCCGGGCATGCGGCACGGCTTCGACTTCTCGGTCTCGCGGGCGGACGGCTCGTCCTCCATCTACCTGGAGGCCGCGGCCGGTGTCACCGCCTTCATCCTGGCCGGGCGCTATCTGGAGGCGAAGTCCAAGCGCAAGGCCGGCGCAGCCCTGCGGGCGCTGCTGGAGCTGGGCGCCAAGGACGTGGCCGTCCTGCGCGACGGGCGCGAAGTCCGCGTTCCCGTAGCGGAACTGGCGGTCGGCGACCTGTTCGTCGTACGCCCCGGGGAGAAGATCGCCACCGACGGCACGGTCACCGAGGGCGGTTCGGCCGTCGACGCCTCCATGCTGACCGGCGAATCCGTGCCCGTGGACGTCACCGCGGGCGATTCCGTCACCGGCGCCACCGTCAACGTCTCCGGCCGCCTGGTCGTCCGGGCCACCCGCGTCGGCGCCGACACCCAGCTGTCCCGCATGGCCAAGCTCGTGGAGGACGCCCAGAACGGCAAGGCCGCCGTCCAGCGCCTGGCCGACCGCATCTCCGGGATCTTCGTCCCCGTCGTCCTGCTGATCGCCCTCGGCACGCTGCTGACCTGGCTGTTCGTGACCGGCGACGCCACCGCCGCCTTCACCGCCGCCGTCGCCGTGCTCATCATCGCCTGCCCCTGCGCCCTGGGCCTCGCCACCCCGACCGCCCTCATGGTCGGCACCGGCCGCGGCGCCCAGCTCGGCATCCTCATCAAGGGCCCCGAGGTCCTGGAGTCCACGCGCCGCGTCGACACCGTCGTCCTGGACAAGACCGGCACCGTCACCACCGGCCGCATGGCCCTGCACGGGATCATCACCGCCCCCGGCGTCTCCGAGCACGACCTGCTGCGCCTGGCCGGCGCCCTGGAGCACGCCTCCGAGCACCCCATCGCCCGCGCCATCGCCGACGGCGCCGCCGGGCGCACCGGCAGCCTGCCCGTGCCGGAGAGCTTCGAGAACATCGCCGGGCTGGGCGTGCAGGGCGTCGTAGAGGGCCACGCGGTCCTCGTCGGGCGGGAGAAGCTGCTCTCGGAGTGGGTGATCGAGCTGCCCGCCGAGCTGGCCGCGGCCAAGGCGACCGCCGAGGCCGAGGGCCGTACCGCCGTCGCCGTCGCCTGGGACGGCAAGGCCCGCGGCGTCCTCACCGTCGCCGACGCCGTCAAGGACACCAGCGCACGGGCCGTGGCCGAGCTGCGCCGCCTCGGCCTCACGCCCGTCCTCCTGACCGGTGACAACAAGGCCGTCGCCGAGGCCGTGGCCCGCGAGGTCGGCATCGACGAGGTCATCGCCGAGGTCCTCCCCCAGGACAAGGTCGACGTCGTCAAGCGCCTGCAGGCTAAGGGCCGTTCGGTCGCCATGGTCGGCGACGGCGTCAACGACGCGGCCGCCCTGGCCACCGCCGACCTGGGCCTGGCCATGGGCACCGGCACCGACGCGGCCATCGAGGCCGGCGACCTCACGCTCGTACGGGGCGACTTGCTGGTGGCCGCCGACGCGATCCGGCTCTCCCGCCGCACCCTCGGCACCATCAAGGGCAACCTCTTCTGGGCCTTCGGCTACAACATCGCCGCCCTCCCCCTCGCGGCCGCCGGCATGCTCAACCCGATGATCGCCGGGGCGGCCATGGCCTTCTCCTCGGTCTTCGTCGTCACCAACAGCCTCCGGCTCCGCCGCTTCCGCTGAGCGAGCGAGCGATACGACGTACGTCTCTTCAACGGCATACGTCTCCTCAAACCGGCTGGGGCCGGGTCCGGCGATTGCTGGACCCGGCCTCAGCCGGTTTGAAGGACTTCGGCCACCGCCGCCTGAACCCGACGGAGCCGCCGGAGCCGCCGTTACGTGCCTGGAGGGCGGTTGCGGAGGGCGTCCTGGGAGGCGACGTGCTTGAGCATGAGGCGGGCGAACTCCAGGCGTTCGCGCTCGGGCCAGTCGGCGGTGATGTACTCGAAGGCCGAGCGCTGGTGGCGGCTGAAGCGGGCCATCAGTTCGCGGCCTTCGGGGCTGAGGTGGAGGACCGTGCGGCGGCCGTCCTGCTGCGAGGCCGCCCGGATCAGGTAGCCGGCCGAGATGCAGTCGGAGACCATGCAGTTGGCCACGGACGGGTCCACGCCCAAGTGGCGGGCGACCGCCCCGACGGTGACCTCGCCCGCGCCCGCCGAGCCGTCCCGTCCCGACAGCTTGAGCCCCGACTCCCGTCCCGCCCCCGCCCCTGGAAGGCGCGGGTCAGATGGTCCCTCAGTCCCTCAGTCCCCGCCGAGGATCCCCCGCGACTTCCCCGTCAGCGCCGAGGCCAGGTACCGGCCCGCCCCCGGCAGCCGGGCGGCGCGCAGGGCGAGGCGGCGCGCGCGCAGCTGGCCCTGCGAGTGGGGCAGGAACCAGCGCACGCCCTTGCGCGCCGCACGCTGCTTCTCCGTGACCACCGGCCGCCACTGCTCCTCGTACCGCCGCAGCGCCGTCGCGGCCGACGGCGCCCCGGCCAGCTGCCCGGCGAGGAGGCGGGCGCCGGCGAGGCCGAGGGAGGCGCCCTGGCCGGCGAGGAGCGAGACCGCGTGGCAGGCGTCACCGACGAGGGTCACCCGTCCCCGGCTCCAGCACGGCAGCTCGGTCTGGGCGACCTGGTCGTAGTACACCTCGTCGCCGGGCGGGCACGCGCGCAGCGCCCGCGGCACGACCCAGCCGAGCCCGCCGTACTCCTTGCGCAGCGCCTCCCGCGGGTCGCCGGGCAGTCCGGGATCGGCCGCCCGGTGGACGGCGAACGCCGCCACGCGGCCGTCGCGCAGGCTGTAGAAGCCCATCTGCCGGTCGGTCGTGTCGGTGAGGACGAAGCTGTCCCGGCAGGCGGCGTGGACCTCAGGGTCCTCGAAGACGAACGCCGCGGTGTGGAAGCCGAGATGGCGGACGTGGCGCTCGTCGTCTCCTTCCGCTTCGCAGAAGGCGAGGCGCCGCACGGCCGAGTGAACGCCGTCCGCACCGACGACGACGTCGGCGTCGAGGCGCGTGCCGTCGTCCAGCGTGACGGTCGCGCCGTCCGTGCGGCCTTCGACTGCCTTGGGCGTGGTCCCGAAGCGTACGTCGACGCCCGCGGGCAGGCTCTCGTACAGCGCGCGTTCGAGGTCCGGCCGCATGATGCTGATCAGCCTGCCGCCGACGGCGCGGCTCAGCGTGTCGTACGTCATCCCCGCCCGTCTGCGCCCGGCCTCGTCCACGTAGCGGAGTTCGTGCACCGCGTAGCCGAGCTCCCGCAGCCGGGGCAGCAGGCCCATCTCCTCGGCGGACGCGTAGCCCGGACCGAAGAAATCGATCATGTAGCCCTGGGTGCGGAGGGCGCGGGCCTTCTCCAGGACCACCACGTCCCAGCCGGCGTCGCCGAGGCACCGGGCGAGGCCCAGTCCGGCGATTCCGGCGCCGCAGATCACGGCCTTCATCGGTGTCAGCCTCCTCTCGCGGCTGCTCCCACCCCTTCCGCTCCGTGTTCCCGCGCAGGCCAGGGACACACTCGCCCGGACGGGTCGCCCGGCGGCAGCTCTCCGGCCCGGGCCTCGGGCCGGAGAGCTGCCTCGGTCGGGCGGCCGCCTCGGGCCCGCGGCTACCTCGCCGCCGGTTCGGCGAACTGCGGTGTTCCCACCGCTCCCAGGAGGGCCAGACGGTCAGGGGTGTCCGTGCCCGGGGGCGGAGTGAGGAGGATCAGGCGCTGGTCGCAGTCCGGAGAGAGGAGGACCTGGCAGTCCAGGTCGACGGGGCCCACCACGGCGTGCAGGACGCGCATGCGGGTGCGGCGGCGGACGGCCACCTCGTGGCGTTCCCAGAGGGTGCGGAACTCGTCGCTGGCCCCGCGGAGGCGGTCGACCAGGCGGGTCGCCGCCGGATCCCCCGCACGGCGGGCCACGGCGGCGCGCAGGTCCGCGGCGTGCAGGCGGCCGTAGTGCTCGTGCTCCTCGGGCGGGTACGCGGCGCGGACGGCCGGGTCGGTGAACCAGCGCCAGACGACGTTGCGGCCGTGCTCGGAGACGGTGCAGACACCGCCGAGGAGCGCCTGGGCCATGGCGTTCTGGGCCAGGACGTCGCCCAGGTCGCTGACGACCTGGGCCGGTGTCGCGGGCAGCTGGTCGAGGAGGTGGAGCAGGCCGGGGGCCACGTGGTCGCCCGCGGTGCGGCCCGCGGGCGGGCGGTGGCCCGCCAGCAGGTACAAGTGGTCGCGTTCGTCGGTGTCCAGGCGCAGGGCGCGGGCGAGGGAGGCGAGCATCTGCGGGGAGGGCTGCGGGCCGCGGGCCTGTTCCAGGCGGATGTAGTAGTCGACCGACATCCCCGCGAGCTGAGCGACCTCCTCGCGGCGCAGGCCGGGCGTGCGGCGCCGCGGGCCTGCGGGCAGCCCCGCGTCCTGGGGGCGGATCCGGTCGCGGGAGCGGCGGAGGAAGTCGGCGAGCTCCGGGCGGTCCGGGCGGGGGCAGGCGGTCGTCATGTTGATCATCCTCGCCGACGCGTCCACCGCGAACCAGGGACCGGCAGTCCCAGGGTCGGCAGGGCTCTCCCGCGGGATCGCGGACGACGGAAGTGTGGGGGTCGTCCCCACCGGTCGGGGGCGACCCCCGCAGGCCGGGGGCCTCCCCCGACCGGTCGGGGTTCCCATCAGCACGTCATCCGCGCCAGGAGTCCTCCCATGAGCACGACCAGCACCGCCATCACCACCGCCACCGTCACCGTCGCCGACGCCCTCGTCCACTACGACCGCCTCGGCCCCTCCGACTCCACCCGCACCCCCCTCGTCCTCGTCCACGGCACCGGGTCCACCGGCGCCGCCCTGACCTGGGGACAGATCGCCCCGCGGTTCGCCGAGGACCGTACGGTCATCACTCCCGACCTCTCCGGCACCGACCGCACCACCGACGGCGGTGGCCCTCTCACCGTCGAGGGCCTCGCCGCCCAGGTCATCGCCGTCATCGAAGACGCGGGCAGAGGCCCCGTCGACCTGCTGGGCTTCTCCCTGGGCTCCCCCGTCGTCGCGGCCGTCGCCGCGCTGCGGCCCGACCTCGTACGGCGGCTGATCCTGGTCGCCGGCTGGGCGCACACCGAGGGCGACGAGTTCCTCCGCAACACCTTCGCCCTGTGGACCCGGCTCGGCACGACCGACCATGAGGCCTTCGGCCGGTTCGTCACGATGACGGGCTTCAGCCCCGGCTTCCTCAATGCTCTCGGCCGGGAGCAGGTCGACGCCATGTCCGCCAACATGCCGGCCACCCCCGGCACCCTCCGCCACGCCGACCTCGACGCCCGCGTCGACATCCGCGACCTGCTGCCCCGCGTCCAGGCCGAGACGCTCGTCATCGGCTGCCTGCAGGACGCCACCGTGCCGGTCGAGCAGAGCCGCGCCCTGCACGCCGCGATCCACGGCAGCACCTACGCCGAGCTCGACACCGGGCACGTCGCCTTCTTCGAGCAGCCGGAGGAGTTCCGGAAGCTGGTGGACGACTTCACCGCCGGTGCGTGAGCTCCGGCAGGACCGGCGCGGGAGGCAGGGCCGGCGCGAGAGGCAGGGCCGGCGCGGGAGGAGCCTCAGAACACGGGGGCGGGCCATGCGGCTCCTCCCGGCCGGACATCAGCATCACCGGCGCGGAACCCCCGCGCCCAGGGCCGTACGGTCCCTTTTCCACAGCCCGTCAGGCCCTGTCGCACAGGTGTCGTACGCTGCTGGGCAGGGACTCGGCCCGGGGAGCAGTCATGACGGAAACCGCAGATCAAGCCGCTGATCAGCAAAGCGCTCAGCACCAGTCCGCGCACTTACCGTCCGCCGACCGCATGCGCGGTCTCCTCGACGCCGTCATGAGCATCGGCCACGGCCTCGAACTCCCCCAAGTGCTCCACGGCATCGTGGAGGCGGCCGTCACCCTCACCGATGCCGAGTACGGCGCCCTCGGCATCGTCGGCGACGGGCAGACGCTGTCGGAGTTCCTGCCGGTCGGCATGTCCGAGGAGCTCACGGCGCGCATCGGCCGTACTCCCTGCGGGCGTGGCATCCTCGGCGAGCTCATCCACAACCCCGCCCCGCTGCGGCTCACCGACCTCACCCGCCACCCGCGCAGCTACGGCTTCCCCGAACACCACCCGCCCATGCGCACGTTCCTGGGCGTGCCGGTCCGCGTCCGCAACGAGGTCTTCGGCAACCTCTACCTCACCGAGAAGCGGGGCGGCGCCGCGTTCGACGCGGACGACGAGGCCGTCCTGACCACCCTGTCCATCGCCGCGGGCGTCGCCATCGACAACGCCCGGATGTACCACGAGAGCCGCCGCCGGGAGCGCTGGCTGCAGGCGCTCGGCGAGATCACGCGCAGCCTGCTGTCGGGCACGGACGCGGACGCGGCCCTGAAGCTCATCGCCGAGCGGGCGATGGAGGTCGCGGACGCGGACAGCGCCGTCGTCGTGGAGCGGGACAACCAGGACGGCGGCCATCACGGCCCCACCCTCTCCGTCCCCCTCCAGACCGCCGACGGCGCCCGCGGCGCGCTGCGGCTGCGGCGCCGCGCCGGGCGGCCGCCGTTCGACGAGAGCGAGGTGAAGCTGATATCCGGCTTCGCCGACCAGGCCGCCATCGCCCTCGAACTCGCCCAGCACCGGGCCGAGTCGGAGGAGCTCACCGTCCTCCACGACCGTGACCGCATCGCCCGCGACCTGCACGACCTGGCCATCCAGCGGCTCTTCGCCACCGGCATGACGCTGCAGAGCGCGACGCGCCTGATCGACCGGCCGGAGGCCGTCGAGCGCGTCGGCCGGGCGGTCGACGACCTGGACACGACCATCCAGATCATCCGGTCGACCATCTTCGGCCTGCGGACCGCCGGGGACGGCCGCGGCGGCGGGCCGAGCCTGCGGCGCGGCATGGCCGAGGCGGTGCAGGCGGCCACGCGGACGCTGGGCTTCGCACCCGCGCTGCGGATCGAGGGGCCGGCCGACACCGACGTTCCCGCCGAGCTGGCCGAGCAGATCCTGGCCGTGGCGGCGGAGGCGCTCAGCAATGCGGCCCGGCACGCCGCGGCACGCCGCGTCGAGGTCATGCTGACGGTGGCCGAGCGGGCGACGCTGACAGTGACGGACGACGGCGTCGGCGTCGGCTCCGCCCCGCGGCGCGGCGGGCTGGCCAACATGCGCTCCCGGGCGGAGCTCCACGACGGGCAGCTGGCCGTGGAGACGCCCGAGGGCGGCGGGACGCGGATCGTGTGGAGCGTGCCGCTGCCGGAGTGAACCGCCGCGCCGCGACGAACTGCGCACCGCGTTACTGAACGCCTCGGGCACACGGCCTACGGCTCCGTCTACGTCTGCGGCTACGGCTGCGGCTGCGGCTCTGTCTACGGCTACGGCTACGGCTCCGGCTCCGGCTCCGGCTCCGGCTACCCCTTCTTCGTCCGGCCCGCTATCACCGCCGCCTGCACCCGCCGCCCCACCCCCAGCTTCGCCAGGATGGACGAGATCCGGTTCTTGACCGTCTTCTCGGCGAGGAAGAGCCGGTCGGCGATCTGGCGGTTCGTCAGCCCTTCCCCGATGAGGTCGAGGATCTCCCGCTCGCGGGGCGAGAGGCTGTCGAGCTCCGACGTCTCGGGGGCCTCCGGCTCCCGCGGCGCCCGCAGCCGGTCCATCACCCGGGACGCCGTGCGCGGGTCCAGCGTCGACCTCCCCGTGGCCACCGTCCGCACCGCCGACACCAGCTCCGAGCCGTTGATCTGCTTGAGGACGTAACCCGCGGCGCCCGCCATGATGGCGTCGAAGAGGGCCTCGTCGTCGTCGAAGGACGTCAGCATCAGGCAGGCGAGGTCCGGCATGCGGGCGCGGAGTTCGCGGCACACCTCGATGCCGCCGTGGTCGCCGCCCTCCGTGCCGCTCTCCCCGAGGCGCACGTCGAGGACGGCCACGTGCGGGCGGGACGCCGGGACGCGCGCGAGGGCCTCCCGGCCCGTGGCCGCCTCCCCCACGACCTCGATGTCCGGCTCCGCTTCGAGGAGGTCACGGACGCCGCGGCGGACCACCTCGTGGTCGTCGAGGATGAACACGCGCAACGGCACGGTCTGTTCAGCTGTTTCCGTTGTTTCCGTATCGGTTCGGTCCATACGAGGCAGTATGTCCGGGCCCGGCAGGGGCACCGCGCACCAGGGTGCGGGCACCGCTGCCGGGGCCGGGCGCAACGGACCGCGGACCCAGCTCACACCGGGCCCGCACCCCGCCGATAGGGCCGAACGGCCCTGCTGACCAGGGCCGGGCGGTCCCCGGGGGCGGTTGCCATACTGGCCCGCCCCAGCCCGTGTGCGAGGCGCCGTCGAGGAGCTGCCCACCCGTGAACACCGTCAACGACACGTACCACTCCCTGCTCGCCCGGCACGACGCGATGCGGCTCCGCAAGCGGCTGCTCTCCCCCGCGGGCACCGGGCGGCAGGCGGCGGAGGGTGCCGGAACGGCGGCCACGGCGGCGGCACCGCAGCAGCCGTACGACGGCGCAGCCGACCAGCGCCTCATCACCGACCACCTCGAACTCGTCACGCCCTTCGAGGACTTGATAGCCCATCTCTACGACGCGATGTTCGCGCACCGGCCGTTCCTGCGGCGCCTCTTCCCGGAGTCGATGGAGTTCCAGCGCAAGCACCTCGAAGCGATCTTCTGGTACCTGATCGAGAACCTCCACGACCCCGACGCCGTCGCGGCGACCTTCACCCGCCTCGGGCGCGACCACCGCAAGCTGGGCGTACGGCCCGCCCACTACCGGGCGTTCGAGGCGTCGCTGTGCGAGGCGCTGCGCCGCACGGCGGGCCCCCGCTGGAGCGAGGGCATGGAGGGGGCGTGGGTGCGCATGCTGCGGTTCGCGGTGGCCGCCATGGTCGAGGGCGCGGAGGCCGCCCTGGGCGAGCCCGCGGCCTGGCAGGCCACGGTCACGGACCACGACTTACGGCGTGCGGACCTCGCCGTCCTGCGCGTACGGCCGCACGAGCCGTACCCGTACCGGGCCGGGCAGTACGCCTCGGTGGCCTCGCCGCTCCTGCCCCAGGCGTGGCGGCAGTACTCCGTCGCCTGCGCGCCCCGCCCGGACGGCGAGCTGGAGTTCCACGTGAAACTGACCGGTCGCGGAGGCGTCAGCGAGGCCCTCGTGGCGCGCACCCGCGTCGGCGACGTCCTGCGGCTCGGCCCCCCGGGCGGCACGATGACGCTGGACGACGGCGATCCCGCGGACGACCTGCTGCTCATCGCGGGCGACACCGGCTGGGCCGCGGTCAAGGCGCTGCTGCAGGAGCTGGCCGCGCACCGGGGCGCCCGGCGCGGAGTGCACCTCTTCCTCGGGGTGCGGCACCCCTCCGCGCTGTACGACACGGAGTCGCCGGCGGAGCTGCGCCGCCGCTACCCGTGGCTGAAGGTCACCCAGGTGATCGGCGAGGGCCCCGGCCCGGGCGAGCACGGCGCGCTGGCCGACGTCGTCGCGGGGCACGGCGACTGGTCCCGGCGGCTCGCCTTCGTGAGCGGCCCGCCCGCCATGGCCGGACCGCTCGTGGCACGGCTGACCGCGGAGGGCGTGCCGGCCGGGCGCATCCGGCACGACCCACTGCCGGACCGGACGTGAGGCCCGGCGGGCTACAGCGGATATCCGGACGACAGCGGCGCTCCGGCCCCGGCACACTGCGCCCATGAACGATCACGCCGAAGGCGTTCCGGCCGCCCCCGGTTTCTCCTTCAAGTTCAAGCCCACGCTCACCGGCGAACTGACCCGGCTGCGACCGCTCACGGTGGACGACGTGCCCGCGCTGCTCCCCATGTTCCAGGACGCGGAGACGGCGCGGCTGACCGGTGACCACGCCGCGCACGACGAGGCCGGGCTACGGGCCTGGTACGCCTCGCGCGGCGACCAGGACGACCGGCTGGACCTCGCGATCGTGGAGAGGGCGACCGGGAACGTCGTCGGGGAAGCTGTCCTCCTCGACTGGGACCCGGGCAACGAGAGCTGCGCCTTCCGCATCTGCTCCGTGCCCGGCGCCCCCGGGCGCGGGCTGGGGACCGAGGCGACCCGGCTGATCGTCGGCTACGGCTTCGAGACGCTCGGCCTGCACCGCATCTGGCTGGAGGTGTACGCCTTCAACCCGCGCGCCCGCCGCGCCTACGAGAAGGCCGGCTTCGTACCGGAGGGCGTGCTCCGGGGAGCGCTGCTGTGGGAGGGCGAGCGGGTCGACGCCGAGGTGATGTCGATCGTCGCGCCGGAGTGGTTCCGGCACCGCGGGCGGCCGGAGTCCGGGGCGGACCCGGACGCCTCGCGGGCCCGCCGCGAGCAGAGAATGGCACGGTGACTCCCCATTCCCTCGCGTTCTACATGAGCGTCGTCACCACCGGCACGGTGCTCGGCGCGCGGCCGGCGGACACCCCCGACCGGGTCGCCACGGTCCTGGGGCCGGACTTCGCCGAGAACTCCCCCGACGACACGAACATGTGGCGCGACTACGGCCTGGCGGAGTTCTTCTGGACCCGCGAATCAGCCGGGCACCCGTGGCAGGGCCACCACTTCTCCTTGCAGGTCCACCGGCTCGCCCACGGCGGGAAGGTCGTCAACGACGCCCTACGGACCCGGTACGGCCGGTTCGCCCGGAGGCTGCGCTTCGAGAAGCTGCAGCGGCTGCTGGAGCGGCGCGGCACGACGCTGCTGGAGATCCCGGACCCCTGGAACGCGCCGAACTACCGCCTGTACTGGCAGCCGGAGTCGCAGGTGTCCGTCAGCGTCGTCGCCGAGCACGAGGAGTACCTGACGCCGGGGAACCTGCGGCCGGGCGACGTCTACCGCATCAGCGCCCCGATGCCGCCCGAACAGGTGGAGCGGCACCTGTCCTACGGGCAGGAGTAACCCTGCGGCGGCCCGGGGCCGTTCGGCCCTGGTGTCCTGTGAACCGGCCGCCTGTACTGGAGGGGTGAGCGACACCACCGCACCGCCCCGCCGCCGCATCGAGCTGACCCGCGCCGAGTCCCTCCGGCTCCTGCGCACCGTCTCCCTGGGCCGGGTCGTCTTCACCCGGCGCGCGCTGCCGGCCATCCGCCCGGTCAACCACGTCGTGGACGGCGGCCACATCGTCATCCGCACCCACGAGGGCGCCGCCCTGGCCGGGCTCGCGGCGACCGCACAACAGCCCGTGCCGCCGGCGCGGCAGCCCGGCGCGGCCGTCCGTCGCGTCGTCGTCGCGTACGAGGCCGACGCCATCGACCCCGTCACGCACCTCGGCTGGAGCGTCGTCGTCACCGGCTACTGCATGCCGGTCACGGACCCGGACGAACTCGCCCGCTACGCAGCGCTCCTGACGCCCTGGTGGGACGCGCGGATGGACTACGCGGTACGGATCCGGCCGACGCTCGTGACGGGCGTCCGGCTGGTCCCCGGGTGCCCGCACCCGCCCGCTCCGGCCTGCTGATACCGGCGGACGACCAGCCGGGCGACGGCGTCGTGCGGGCCCAGCGGGCGGGACACGAGCACATCGCTCACTCCCCTCCGTACGGACTCCCGCACGGACTCGCGAACGGGCTCCCCCACAGACTCCCGCACGGACTCCCGCACAGACTCGCTGAAGTGCCCCGGCGCCGTCAGGTACGTGGCCACGGACACGCCCTCGTGCCCTTCGGCCCGCAGCTCAGCCACGGCGTCCGCGGGGCGCGGCCCGTCGCCCGACACGTACGACGGCACAACCCTCACTCCCCTCCGCAGGGCCAGCAGCCGTGCCATGCGCTCGGTGTCCCCCCGGGCCGCGGGGTCCGAGGACCCCGCGGCGGCGAGGACGACGGGGGCCGGCGAGCAGGCATCCCTCCCCGCCTCCGCCAGCCGGTCCGCGAGGGCCTCGGCGAGGAGCGGGTGCGGCCCCAGCGCGGGGGCGGTGCGGCAGCGCAGCCGGGGTCCCGCGGACGCCACCGCCGCCGGAATGTCGAACCGTATGTGGTGGCCGGTCCCGAGGAGCAGCGGCACGAGCACCGCCTCGCCCCGCAGCCCGGCCAGGACCTCGTCCAGGGAGGGCGCCACCAGGCCGAGGTAGCCGACCCGTACGGCGAGGTCCGGCCGCAGTGCGCGGACGCGCCCGGCCAGCGCCTCGGTCACCGCGGTCCCGGCCGGGTTCCGGGTGCCGTGGGCGACCAGGACCAGAGCGGGCGCGCGCCGCACCTCCGTCGTCACCCTCACTGTCGCCCTCGCCGTCGCTCGCGCCGTCACCATCGTCATCGCCGCCATCGCCTACACCCCCGCCGGCCGGCCCGGGCGGGGCCGCAGGTACACCGCCCACGTCAGGGCCGCGCACAGGGCGTACGTGGCCAGAAAGGCCAGGTAGGCCGCGTCGCCGTTGTGCGAGCCGAGGAACGACTGCCGGAAGGCGAGGTTGACCAGGACGCCGCCGAAGGCGCCCACCGCGCCGGCGACGCCGATCAGGGCCGAGGTGCGGCGCCGGGAGGCCCGCTCGGCCTCGGCCGGGTCGGCGCCGTGGACCTCCACCGCGGTCCGGGCCCGGGCGCGGAAGATCGCCGGGATCATCTTGTACGTGGAGCCGTTGCCGATGCCGCTGAAGACGAACAGGGCCACGAACCCGGTGACGAACAGTGGCAGCGAGCCCTCCCGGGACGCGGCCAGGACGGCCATCGCGCCCGCCGCCATCGCCCCGTAGGTCGCCAGCGTCACCCGGGCCCCGCCCCAGCGGTCGGCCATCATCCCGCCGACGGGGCGCACGAGCGAGCCGAGGAGCGGGCCGAGGAAGGTGAGTCCGGCGGCCTTGACCGGGGTGTCGAAGTCAGCGTGGAACTGCACCTGCAGCACCTGCCCGAAGGCGAAGCCGAAGCCGATGAAGGAGCCGAAGGTGCCGATGTAGAGCACCGACATCACCCAGGTGTGCGGCTCGCGGCAGATCTCGCGCAAGGCGCGCTTGTCGTTGCGCAGGGCGGTCAGGTTGTCCATGCGCAGCGCGGAGCCGAGGGCCGCGAGGGCGATGAGGGGGATGTAGATCAGCGGCAGCAGGCGCGGGTGGCCGCTGCCCGCGGTGGCGAGGACCAGCAGGCCGAGGAGCTGGACGGCGGGGACGCCGAGGTTGCCGCCGCCGGCGTTGACGCCGAGGGCCCACCCCTTGAGCCGCTGCGGGTAGAAGGCGTTGATGTTGGCCATGGAGGAGGCGAAGTTGCCGCCGCCGACCCCGGCGACGCACGCGACGGCGAGCAGGGTCCCGTAGGAGACGCCCGGTTCGAGGACGACGCCGGCCAGCACGGTCGGGACGAGCAGCAGGAGGGCGCTGATCACCGTCCAGTTGCGGCCGCCGAAGGTCGCGACGGCGACGGTGTACGGCAGCCGCAGCACCGCGCCGAGGGCCGTCGGCAGGGCGGTGAGCAGGAACTTCCCGGCCGGGTCGATGCCGTACTCGGGTCCGAGGAAGAGGACGAGGACGGACCACAGGCTCCAGACGGAGAAGCCGATGTGCTCGGAGAGGACGGAGAAGAAGAGGTTGCGGCGGGCGGTCCGGGCACCGGTCTCCCGCCAGAAGTCGGGGTCCTCGGGGCGCCAGTCGCCGATGTCGTGGCGGCGGGCCCGGGGAGGCGGCGGAGCGGGGCCCTCCGCGGTGGCCGGGGCCGCGGTGACCGGGGCTGCAGCGACCGGGGCCGCGGTGACAGCCGCCCGCGGGCCGTCCGCCCGCCGCACCGGCCACACCCGTACCGCCGCGTCGCTGCCGTCCGGGGCCAGCGGCTCGTCCAGGCAGGCGCCCGTCCGCAGGCAGAACGCCTGCTTGTACATGGGCGAGGCCACCACCGGCGCGCCGTCGCGGCTGCCGAGGATGCCGCGCGAGAGGACGTGCGCGCCGCTGAACGGGTCGCGGTTGCCGACGGCGTAGACCTCTCCGGCCCGGTCGCGGAAGACCGCCACCTGCTCGTCGCCGACCAGCACGGCGACCCCGCGCCCGGGGACGAGCCCGTCCCATTCGCACACGGGCTGCCAGCCCGTTCCGTCGTGGATCTCCACGGTCATCCTGCACGCACCTCCAGCTGGGCGCCGGCGATCAGCGGCGCGGTGAGGACCTGCCCGTCCTCGTGCGGCAGGGCAGGGCGGATCTGGCCCCGTTCGGGGACGAAGCGGACGGTCGGGTCGGGGGTGCCGGGGGCGTTCGCGAAGGAGGCGAAGCGGCGCAGCCGGACGGGGTCGGCGAGGGTGGCGGCCCACTCGTCCTCGTAGGTCGCGGTGTGGCGGGCCATGAGCGCGTCCAGGTCGGCGCAGATGCCGAGGGAGTCGTCCATGACGACGGCCCGCAGGTGGTCGAGGCCGCCGTCGAGGCGTTCGAGCCAGGGGGCGGTGCGCTCCAGGCGGTCGGCGGTGCGGATGTAGAACATCAGGAACCGGTCGATGGTGCGGATGAGCGCGGGGCGGTCGAGGTCCGCGGCGAGCAGGTCGGCGTGGCGCGGGGTCATGCCGCCGTTGCCGCCGACGTAGAGGTTCCAGCCGGTGGAGGTGGCGATGACGCCGAAGTCCTTGCTCTGCGCCTCGGCGCACTCGCGGGCGCAGCCGGAGACGGCGGACTTGAGCTTGTGCGGGGCGCGCAGCCCGCGGTAGCGCAGCTCCAGTTCGATGGCGAGGCCGACGGAGTCCTGCACGCCGTAGCGGCACCAGGTCTCGCCCACGCACGACTTCACGGTGCGCAGGGCCTTGCCGTAGGCGTGGCCGGACTCGAAGCCGGCGTCGACGAGCCGCCGCCAGATGTCCGGGAGCGCATCGACGGTGGCGCCGAAGAGGTCGATGCGCTGCCCGCCGGTGATCTTCGTGTAGAGGCCGTAGTCGCGGGCGATCTCGCCGATGGTGATGAGCCCGGCGGGGGTGATCTCGCCGCCGGGGACGCGCGGGACGACGGAGTACGAGCCGTTGCGCTGGAGGTTGGCGAGGAAGTGGTCGTTGGTGTCCTGGAGGGCGGCCTGCTCGCCGTCGAGGATGTGGCCGTTGCCGAGGCTCGAGAGGATGGAGCCGACGGCGGGCTTGCAGACGTCGCAGCCCTCCGCGCCCGTACCGGCCGTCCCGTGCTCGTCGATGAGGCGGGCGAAAGTGTCGATGCCCTTGACGCGGATGATCTCGTAGAGCTCGGCGCGGGTGTGCTCGAAGTGCGCGCACAGGCCGCGGGCGGTCTCGACGCCGGCGGCGGCGAGCTCGTCGGTGACGAGCGTGCCGAGCAGCTTCACGCAGCTGCCGCAGCCCGTGCCGGCCCTGGTGCACTGCTTGATCTCGGGGACGGACGTGCAGCCCTTGTCGTTCACCGCCGCCCTGACCGCGCCCTTGGTGACGTGGTGGCACGAGCACACGACGGCGTCGTCGGGCAGGGTCACGGGCCCGGCCGGGGCTCCGGCGGAGGCGGGCAGCACCAGCTGTTCGGGCGGGGCGGTCAGCGGCGTGCCGCTGAGGGCGAGGGGGCGCAGGATGCCGTACGCCTCGGTGTCGCCGACGAGGACGCCGCCGAGGAGCGCGCCGTCCGCGCCGATCACCAGCTTCTTGTAGACGCCGTCGCGGCTGTTGGAGTACGTGACGTCGAGGGCGCCCTCGGCGGCGCCGTGCGCGTCGCCGAAGCTCGCGACGTCGACGCCGAGGAGCTTGAGCTTGGTGGAGGTGTCCGCGCCGGTGAAGGATCCGCCGGCCTCCGAGAGGGCCTGCGCGGCGGCCTCGGCCATGGCGTAGCCGGGCGCGACGAGCCCGTAGACGCGGCCGTCGGCGGCGAGCGCGCACTCGCCGATGGCGAGGACGGCGGGGTCGGCGGTGCGGCAGTGCTCGTCGACGACGATGCCGCCGCGCTCGCCCACGGGGAGGCCGCAGGCGCGGGCCAGGTCGTCGCGCGGGCGCACGCCGGCCGCGAAGATCACCAGGTCGGTGGGGAGCCGTGTGCCGTCGGAGAGGGTGAGGGCCTGCGCCGTGCCGTCCGCGCCGGTCTCGATGCGCTGGGCTCCGGCGCCGGTGTGGACGGTGACGCCCAGGTCCTCGATCCTGCGGCGCAGGACGGCGCCGCCGCCGTCATCCACCTGGAGCGCCATGAGGCGGGGCGCGAACTCCACGACGTGGGTGGGGAGTCCCATGGCCTTGAGCGCACCGGCGGCCTCCAGGCCGAGGAGCCCGCCGCCGATGACCGCGCCCGCGCCGGCCGTGGCGGCGGCGTCGCGGATGCCCTCCAGGTCCTCGATGGTGCGGTAGACGTGGCAGCCGGGGGCGTCGTGGCCGGGGACGGGCGGCACGAAGGGGTAGGAGCCGGTGGCCAGGACGAGCGCGTCGTAGGGGAGTTCGCGGCCCGAGGCGGTGGTGACGGTGCGGGCGGCGCGGTCGACGGCGGTGGCGCGGTCGCCGAGGTGCAGCTCGATGCCGTACTTCTCCAGGAAGCCGTCCGGGCAGAGGGAGAGCTCCTCGGCGGAGGTGCCGGTGAACCAGGAGCTGAGGTGGACGCGGTCGTAGGCGGGGCGGGGCTCCTCGGCGAGGACGGTGACCTGCCACCGCGGGGCGGGCCCGGCCGGGGCCTGCTCGAACAGGGCTTCCAGGAAGCGTTGTCCGACCATGCCGTGGCCGACGAGAACCAGGCGTCGTGCAGCCGTCATCAGGAGGCTCCTTGGGAGGTCAGCAGGTGGAAGAGGTCAGCAGGTGGAAGGGGTCGGCGGGTACGGCTTCGTCCCGTTCGTAGGCGCGGGCGAGGGCGCCGACCGTCGCCAGGTCGCCGAGGAGGATGGCCCCGGCGATCCGGTCGCCGCGCAGGACGAGCTTCTTGTACGAGCCGCGGGTCGCGTCGGCGATGCGGAGCACGTCGAGACCGCTCTCGTCGGCGGCCGGATCGCCGAACGCCGCGTACTCCAGGGGCCCGGCCGACAGCCGGGCGTACGGGCGCGAGCCCGCGTAGGCGGCGTCCGGGGCGGCGCCGGAGAGCCGGGCGGCCAGTACGTCGGCCTGCTCCCAGGCGGCGCCGGCCGTGCCGTGCGTACGGCCTCGGTGCTCGGCGCAGTCGCCGATCGCGTACACGTCCGGGGCGCAGGAGAGGCGGTCGTCGACCACGACGCCGGTGCGGACGGGGAGGCCGGCGGCGCGGGCGAGGGCGGTGCGGGGCGTGACGCCGCAGGCGACGACGACGAGATCGGCGTCGAGGACGTGGCCGTCGGAGAGCGTTGCGGCGGCGACGCGGTCCGTTCCGTGCAGGTTGCGGACCCGGGTGCTGGTACGGACCTCGACGCCGAGTGCGGCCAGGCGGTGCTGCAGCAGTGTGCCGGCCTGGCCGTCCAGGTGACGTTCAATCAGGTGGGCTGCCTGGTGGACGATCGTGACGGGCAGCGGGGCGGCTTCGTGTCCCTGGCGGTCGCCGGCATCCGCGCCCGGCGGGATTTCAGCCCGTGGGGGCGCCTCCCGGCGGTCGCCGGACGAGTGTGCGGACACCGCACCGAGCGCCGTCCGCACGGCCAGCGCACGGGCCACGCTCACCCCCAGGACGCCGCCCCCGATCACCAGCGCCCGCCGGGCGCCGACCGCCGTACCGGCCAGCTCGTCGCAGTCGGCAACGGACCGCACCACGTGCACCCCGCGCAGCCCCCGCCGGAGCCCGCCGCAGGCGACCGGCTCCGCGCCCGTCGCCAGGACCAGTTCGTCGTACGGGACGTGCTCGCCGTCCGCCAGCCGCAGGGTGTGGGCGACGGTGTCGAGCCCCGTCACCTCGCAGCCCGTCCGCAGCCGCGCGTCACCGGACGGCAGCGTGAGGTCGTCCGCGGCGTACCGCCCGGTGAGGACGTCGGCGAGGAGCACCCGGTTGTACGGGGCGCGCGGTTCGGCGCCGTACAGCGTGACCTCCGCGTCCCCGCCGAGGGCCTGGAAGCGCTCGGCGAAGCGGGCCGCGGCCATCCCGGCGCCGACGACGGCGATACGGCGGGTCATGACGCCCGCCCCGGCACGGCGGGACCGGACGCCGTGCGCCCGGCGACGGCCCGGCGCCCGGTGCGCTCCCCGGGAGCGGATCGTGCCGCGGATTCCGTGATCTGCGCGGGCTCCATGCGCTGCGCGGGCTCCGTGATCTGCACGGGCTCCGTGATCTGCACGGGCTCCGTGCGCTCTGTGCGCTGCATGGGCTCCGTGCGCTCTGTGCGCTGCATGGGCTCCGTGCGATGCGTGGGCTCCGTGCGCCGCGTGGGCCCTGTGCGCTCTGGGCGCCGCGCAGGCTCCGTGCGCCGCGCAGGCTCCGCGGCTTCCGTGACAGCACCCCGCTTCTCCCGCTCGCCGGCCGCAGGCCCCACCCGCACCGCGCACACCTTGAACTCGGGCATCCGCGAGACCGGGTCCAGGGCCGGGTTCGTGAGGGTGTTGGCGCGGCCTTCCCCGCCCCAGTGGAAGGGCATGAAGACGGTGTCCGGCCGGATGGTGTCGGTGACGCGGGCCGGGGCGACCGCCCGGCCGCGCCGGCTGGTGACCGCCAGCAGCTCGCCCTCCGCGACGCCGAGGCGGCGGGCGAGGACGGGGTGGACCTCCACGAACGGGCCGGGCGCGGAGCGGTTGAGCTCGTCGACGCGCCGCGTCTGGGCGCCGCTCTGGTACTGGCCGACGACGCGGCCCGTCGTCAGGTACAGCGGATAGTCGCCGTCGGGGCCGTCGGGCTCCTCCGCGGCGGGCCGGTGCGTCACGGCCGCGAACCGCGCCCGGCCGTCGGGGGTGGCGAAGCGGTCCAGGAAGAGGCGGGGCGTGCCGGGGTGGTCCGGGGCCGGGCAGGGCCAGAAGACGCCATCCTCGGCGCGGATGCGGCCGTAGCTGATGCCCGCGTAGTCCGCCTGGCCGCCGGCCGAGGCGCGCCGCAGCTCCTCGAAGACCTCCTCGGGGTCCTCGGGGAAGCCTTCGGGCACGCCCAGCCGGGCGGCGAGCCCGTGCAGGACGGCGAGGTCGCTGCGCACGCGCTCGGGGGCGTCGACGGCCTTGCTGCGCAGGATGACGCGGCCTTCGAGGTTCGTGGTCGTGCCGGTCTCCTCCGCCCACTGGGTGACCGGCAGGACCACGTCGGCGAGCCTGGCCGTCTCGGAGAGGACGACGTCGCCGACGGCGAGGAAGTCCAGCGCGCGGATCCGCTCGGTGACGTGGGCGGCGCGGGGGGCGGAGACGACCGGGTTGGAGCCCATGAGCAGGAGCGCGCGGACGCCGCCGTCGGTGCCGAGCGAGTCGAGCAGTTCGTAGGCGCTGCGGCCCGGCCCGGGCAGGCCGTCGGGGTCGACGCCCCAGACGGCGGCGACGTGGCGGCGGGCGGCGGGGTCGGTGATCGAGCGGTAGCCGGGGAGCTGGTCGGCCTTCTGGCCGTGCTCGCGGCCGCCCTGGCCGTTGCCCTGGCCGGTCAGGCAGCCGTACCCGGAGCCGGGGCGGCCCGCCTTGCCGGCCGCCAGGCACAGGTTGATCCACGCGCTCACGGTGTCCGTGCCCTTGCTCTGCTGCTCGGGACCGCGCGCGGTCAGCACCATGCCGCGCGGCGCCTCCCCGAACATCTCGGCCGCCGCGGCCAGTTGCGCCACCGGCACGCCCGTCAGCCGCTCCACGCGCTGCGGCCAGTGCGCCATCGCCGCGGCCCGCGCCTGCGCGAAGCCCGTCGTGCGGCGGGCGATGAAGTCCTTGTCGGCCCGCCCGTCGGCGATCAGCAGGTGCAGCAGCCCGAGCGCGAGGGCGAGGTCGGCACCGGGAAGGGGCTGCAGGTGCAGGTCGGCCTGCTCGGCGGTGCGCGTGCGGCGCGGATCGACGACGATCAGCCGGCCGCCGTTCTCGCGCAGTTCGCGGAAGTAGCGCAGCGCTGGGGGCATCGTCTCGGCCGGGTTCGCGCCGACGAGGATCACGCAGTCCGTACCGGCGATGTCCGCGAGCGGGAAGGGCAGGCCGCGGTCGATGCCGAACGCGCGGCGGTGCGCGGCCGCCGCGGACGACATGCAGAAGCGGCCGTTGTAGTCGATGTGCGGCGTGCGGAGCGCGACGCGCGCGAACTTCCCCAGCAGGTACGCCTTCTCGTTCGTGAGCCCGCCGCCGCCGAAGACGCCGACGGCGTCGTGTCCGTAGCGGCGCTGCGCCGTCGTGAGGCCTGCGGCCACGCGGTCGAGGGCCTCGTCCCAGGAGGCCGGGCGCAGGGGGGCGCCCCGGTCGTCGCGGACGAGGGGCTCGGTGAGCCGCACACCGGGGCGCAGCACCGCGGCGGCGGTACGCCCCTTGCCGCACAGGGCGCCCCGGTTGACGGGGAAGTCAGGGCGCTCCAGGACCTCGACGGGCTCCGGCCCGGCGCCCGGCCGCAGCCGCATGCCGCACTGCAGGGCGCAGTAGGGGCAGTGGGTGTCCGTGGCGGTGCCGGAGCCGGAGGTCGTCATGCCACCGAGGTTCACTCCGGGTCGTTACGCCCCGACGTCGGCGATGTTGCCTGTCCGGTACAAGCCGTTCACACGGCCGGACGGGCCATGCAGGCACTGCGACATCTGCCGTAACGTGCCGGAAGCTTTCCCTAACGCTTGTGTGACGGGGGCGCAACGGCGCCGAAACCCCGCCGACGGACCATGCGCGCATGGGAACGACCAGCGCTGGCACAGGACCGCTCACCGGCTTCGTCGTCGGGGTGACCGCGGACCGGCGGCGCGACGAGCTCACGGCGCTGCTCCGGCGCAGAGGCGCCCGGGTCATCGAGGCGCCCACCATGCGGATCCTCCCGCTCGACGACGACGTGGCGCTGCGCCGCGCCACCGAGCGCTGCCTCGCCGCCCCGCTCGACTACGTCGTCGCCACGACCGGCGTCGGCTGGCGGGGCTGGATGAGCGCCGCGGAAGGCTGGGGGCACGGGGCGGGGCTCGCCGGGGCCTGCCGGGGCGCAGCGGTCCTCAGCCGCGGGCCCAAAGCTACGGGCGCGGTGCGGGCCAGCGGCCTGGAGGAGGCGTACTCGCCCGGCTCCGAAGCTACCGGCGAGCTCCTGACCTGGCTCCTCGCCCGCGACCTCACCGGCCGCCGCATCGCCGTGCAGGAGCACGGCGTGCCCCTCGACGGATTCTCCGACGCGCTGCGCGAGCGCGGCGCCGAAGTCATCGACGTGCCGGTCTACCGGTGGACGCCGCCGGAGGACACCGACGCGGTGCGCCGCCTCGTCGAGCAGACCGTACGGCGCGAGGTCCACGCCCTCACCTTCACCAGCGCCCCGGCCATCGTCTTCTTCCTGGAGTCCGCGCAGGCGGCCGGCCTGTACGAGGAGGTCCTCGCCGCGCTGCGGGGCGATGTCCTGCCGGTCTGCGTCGGCCCGCTGTGCGCCCGCCCCCTGGAGGACGTCGGCGTCACGACGACCTGGCCGGAGCGCGGCCGCCTCGGCGCCCTCGTCCGCACCCTCACGGACACCCTCCCGGACCGCGACCGCCGGGTCCTGCGCGCCGGCGACCGTCCCCTCGTCCTCCAGGGAAGCGCCCTCCTCGCCGGCGAGGAAGCCATCTGGCTGCCCCCGGTCCCGGCCGCGGTCCTGCGCGCCCTGGCCGCCCGCCCGGGCTGGGTCCTCAGCCGGAACGACCTGCTCCAGCGGGTGTGGGCGGGGGCGGCCCGGGCGGACGAGCACGCCGTGGAGGCGGCGGTGGGACGGCTGCGCGGCGCGCTCGGCGCGTACGCGGGCCTGATCCGGACGGTGCCGAAGCGGGGGTACAGGCTGGTGGTGGACGACTGAGGCCGGGGCGCGTGGCGGGGCTGCTCCGGCCCCGCCCGAGGGCCCGCCGTCCTCTCCCGCCGCGGCGGCGGGCAACCACACACCACCGGTCCGGCGGTGCCGGCACCCCTTCAAGCCGCTCCGGCACCGCCGGACACCGCCGTGGGGGCTGATCACCGCCGCGGCGGACACAAGGGACCGGCGCCCCGGAAGCCCCTGCCGCCCGGGCAGACCCGGCGCCGCATGCCTCTATCCCACCGCCGCCAGCGGCAGCGCCCCCGTCTCCGTCGGAAGCCGCAACCAGCCCTCCCGTAGCGCGTGTTGCGTCAGCACCGGGTCGTCGCCGACGACCGCCGGCGTGCCGACCGACCGCAGCAGCGGCAGGTCACTTTCGTGGTCGCCGTAGGCGAAGCAGTCCTCCGGGGACGCGCCGGCCGAGGCCATGAGGACCGCCGCGGCCTCCGCCTTCACCGGGCCGATCACCGGACGGACGATCTCGCCCGTGAGGCGGCCGTCGTCGCCGACGCGCTGGGACGCGCAGAGGATCCGGTCCGCGCCGAGGTCGGCGGCGAGCGGGGCGAGGACCGCCCAGAGGGAGCCGGAGACCAGGACGGTCAGGTGGCCCAGGGCCCGGTGGCGGCGCAGCGCCGTGACGGCGGGGAGGACGAAGGCCTGCGGGTCCGAGCGGTACGCGCCGTACCACTCGCGGCCCGCGCTCTGGAGCTCCGCCGCGGGAACGCCCGCGAAGCGCCGGTAGTAGGCCCGGTTCAGCTCGCTCCGGTCCTTGCCCTCCAGGGCGCAGGGCCGCTCGCCCCGCGGGTGGAGGGCGTCCCACCAGTCCCGGAAGAGCAGCATGCTCTTGCCGCTGATCAGCGTCTCGTCGACGTCGAAGAACGCCACCGGCCTCGTGGTCATGAACCGTCGGCCCCCTTTTCTGGCTCGTCGGAATCAGGCTCGTTCGGGATTGGGCTCGTTCGGAATCGGGCCCGTCGGGATCGGGCTCGTACGGGACCAGGCCCGTCGGGACCGGGCTCCGTACGGAATCGGGCCCGTCAGGACCAAGCACCGTACGGAATCAGGCCCGTTGGGGTCAGGGCCGTCGGGACCAAGCTCCGTACGGGACCAGGCCCGTCGGGACCAGGCCCATCGAGATCAGCCCGTACGGGACCAGGCCCATCGAGATCAGGCCCGTACGGAATCAGGCCCGTCAAAATCAGGCCCGTCGGGATCGGGGAAGACCGCGTCGGCGTAGGCCGCGGCGGCCGTGTCGAACGACAGCGTCGCGTGTGCGGCGGCGGCCGTGACGTCGCGCCACTTCTGCTGCAGGGGGTTGCCCTCGGCGAGGGCGCCCGCGCCCGCCGCGTGGAACAGCCGGTCCACCGCCTCCGCGCACAGCGCGGCGGCCATGGCGGCGTCCCGGCGGCACTCCGCGACCACCGCGGGCGTGGCCTCGGCCGTGTCCGCCCGGTGCGCCACCTCGGCCAGCAGCAGCCGCGCCGCCTTGATCTTCGCCGAGGACTCCGCCGCCAGGTGCCGGGCGGCGGGCGTCAGGGCCGCGGCGCGGCCGTCGGCCCGCCTGCGGCCCGCCGTGGCGGCGGTCCACAGGGTCTGCGCGGCCTCCGCCGCGCCGAGCAGCGGCGCGGCGAACTGCAGCGCCGCCACCATGGGGAACGGCACGCCGTGACAGCGCCCGCCGCCCGGCAGCGGGCGCAGCAGCCGGTCCAGGGTGAAGGTCCGGTACTCCGGCACGAAGACGTCTTCCACGCGTACCGAGTTGCTGCCCGTGCCGCGCAGCCCGAGCGGCCGCCACGTGTCGAGCACCGTCACCTCGGCCCGCGGCACGGCGAAGATCCGGTGCTCCCGGCCGGCGGCACCCTCGGTGAAGCCCGCGAGCAGCACCCACTCGGCGTGGTCGATCCCGCTGGCGTACGACCACCGGCCGTCGAGCAGCCAGCCGCCCTCACCAAGGGTGGCCCGGCCCTGCGGCGGGATGACGGACGCGGCGATCCGCACGTCGGGACCCGCGCCCCACAGCTCCTGCCGGGCCCGCTCGGGGAGGTACGAGGCGAGGCGTCCGTGCGCCGCGAACAGTGCCGCGCACCACGCGGTGGAGGCGCAGACCGCGGCGACCGTGGCGGTCGCCGTGAGGAACTCGCCGAACGTGCCCTCGCTGCCGCCGTAGCACCGCGGGACGAAGTGCCGGGCGAAGCCCGCGTCGCGTACGGCGTCGGCCGTCTCGCCCGGCAGGCGGCAGTGCTCTTCGGAGAGTTGGGCACCGAGACCGGCGGCCGTCAGGACGACATCGGGGACGAGGGAGGACGAGGAGGCCGGAACCGAAGAGGCCGTAGCCGAGGGGGCCGGAACCGAGGAGGCCGGAACCGAGGAGGCCGGAGCCGAGGAGCTCAGCACGAGACGGCCTCCCGGTCGGAGAAGAGCGACCAGGACGGCGCGGCGCTGACGAAGCGGGCGTCGGCCAGGGTGCGGCCGCCCTGCACGGCGGAGACCTCGAAGCCGGCGCGGGCCCGCCCCGCGTCCCGCATCGGGCCGACCACGATGTCGACGGGGCGGTCGAGCTCGCCGAAGCAGTGGAACCCGGTTTCGAGCGAGGAGAGCACGCACGGCGCCAGCCGGGCCAGCGGGCCGAACTCCCGTACGTACCCGGCGTATGCGGCCTGCTGCAGGGCCTCCAGCAGCACCATGCCCGGCACGTGGTCGGACTCGTGGTCGAAGTGGACCGGGTGACTGCGGTCCAGGCGCAGCCGCCACGTGTTCGCGGGGAGCCTCGGGTCGGCGGCCAGGAGGACGTCCCGGTCGTGGCGGCGGCCCACGGCCGCCGGACGGAGAACGAAGGAGTCGCCCATCGAGTCATCCAGCGGATCGCCCACCGGGCCGGCCGACGGGCCGGCCGTCCCGTCCGCCGCCGGGCTGTTGCGCCGCCGCAGCACGTCGTACTTCTCCTGCGGGAGCACCGCCCAGCGGAAGTCGGCGCGGCCGCACCAACGCCCGTGTATGTAAAGGGAGACGGACAGCTGCATCGCGAAGCGCCCCGGCTTGGCGGTGGCCCGCGCGCAAGTGATGTCCATGACCACGGGCAGCTCGGCGTCCGGGTCGTACGGCAGGCCGCCGGGCGCGAAATCGGCGCTCAGCCGGCTCAGCACGAAGTGCACGTCCTCCGTGGGCACCCGGTAGAACCGGTGCGAGAGGTAGATCGCCGCCTGGCGCATCGACTCGACCAGCAGCGTGGGGTCGCCCGCCCCGGACGGGCCCGGGTAGTACAGCAGGTGGTCGGGGGCCCAGGCCCCCGCCACGAGGAAGCGGTCACGGCCCACCCGCTGCGCGTCGGTGAGCAGGACCTGGCTGTCCGCGGCCTTGTGCACCAGACGGCGCGGGACGGTGGGTGCGAAGCTCAGGCGGCGGGTGGCGCCGAGAGCCAATTCGACGATGCCGGCGGTCACGGTGGCGGCGGCTGCGGTGCCGGCGGTTGCCCTGGCAGCGGTGGCAGCGGCGACGCCCGCCGGACGCGGCGCGGCGGTGGAATCAGGAACGGGAACGGCTTTGACGTGCACGATTGAACTCCCCCTTGAACGGAGCGCCCGGCGCGAGTGAGGCGGCCACGGCATTCCAGGTGTACAGAAGTACAGACGCTCAGTGCTCGATCAGTGCTTGATGAACGAAAAATATACCTGCGGGAAGGTATATTGCAAGGAAGAGGCTCGGGGCTTGATGCTTTCCCCACCCCGGACCCTCCCGCTCCGCAGCCTCACCGAAGGAGAAGAAGTGTGACGACCAAGCAGCGCAAGGCATCCGTCCGCGCCACGGCCGAACTCAAGCAGGACCGGGCCGTCCGCACGCGGGCACAGACCCTGCACGTGGCGGCCCAGCTCTTCGCCCAGCAGGGCTTCCGCGCCACGTCCATGCAGCACATCGCCGACCGGCTGGGCATGACCAAGGGCGCGGTCTACTTCCACTTCCCCACGAAGGAGACCCTCGCCGTCGCCATCGTCGAGGAGCACTACGGGCGCTGGCCCAAGGTGGTGAAGGAGGTGCAGGCGGAGGGACTGAGCCCCGTGGAGTCCGCGGAGGAGATCCTCAAGCGCGCCGCGGTGGCGTTCCGCGACGACCCCGTGATGCAGGCGGGCGCCCGGCTCCAGCTCGAACGCCCGCACATCGACGCTGAGTTGCCGACCCCGTACGTGGACTGGACGCAGCTGCTGCAGTCGCTCCTGGTGACGGCTAAGTACAGCGGGGAGCTGCGGGAGGGCGTCGACCCGGAGGCGGCGGCGCGGACGCTGGTGTCGTCGTTCTTCGGCGTGCAGCACATCTCCGACGTGCTCTCGCACCGCAAGGACATCGCGGAGCGCTGGGAAGAGACCCGGAAGCTGCTGTTCTACTCCCTGCGGGCGTGACCCGCGGGGCACAACAGCGCGGCACACGAGGGGAGTCGACCATTTTGGTGGGCTCCCCCTTCGGCGTCGGCCGGGCTTCGCCCGATGCCGGCCGGGTTTCCCCCGATGCCGGCCTGCCTGCCCTTCGACGCCGGAGCAGGCTAAAACATTCCTCCCAGGGGGTATGTTTCCCCCACACCGCCGGGGGACCGCACACCAACACTACGGAGGAACCGGTGATCCAGGAACGCGCCCGACGCACCAGGGAGCAGGTGCTCAATGCCGCCGCCGAGGAGTTCACCCTGCGCGGGTACGCCAACACCGCCCTGCAGACCGTGGCGACCCGCATCGGGATGACGAAGGGCGCCCTCTACGCACACTTCCCGTCCAAGGAACACCTGGCGAACGCCCTGCTCCAGCACTTCGCCGACGTCTGGGACGAACTGCGGGCCACTTGGGGCGACATGGCGGATCCGGCGCCCGCCGGCCTGCTCGCCGCCGCCCTGGGGCTGGCCCGCCGGCTGGAGTCGGACGTGCGCATGCGGGCGGCGCTGCGGCTGTTCGCCGACGCCGGCCTGACCACGGACCGGGGGGCGCGGGCCCTCACGGAGATACGGGACTGCCTGGCCGCCCTCGCGCACCGCGGCCAGGAGGAGGGCACGCTCCTCCCCTCATACACCCCCGACCGCATCGTCCGGCTGCTGCTCGCGGTCGCCTGGGGAGCGCCCTTCGCACCCGGCGCACCGCCCCTCGACGACCGCCTGACGGCCCTGGAGGAGGACTGGGCGATGCTCCTCGACCTGCTCAGCCCGCACCCCCAACCCGCCCTGTCCGTACGGCCGGACGCTCGCTGACTAGGCATGACGTCTCGTCAGCGGCGCTTTCGGCAGGCTCCGGAAATCAGGGGTTGCGCTCGCCGCGGCACCTGTGTCACGCTTCTTCGCGAGCCACTGTGTCTTCTGGACCCCGACGCCGATTGCGTCCTTCGCTCAATTTCCTCGACTCTCCCTATGGGATCTCCACAAGCAAAAAACATTCCTTCGGGAGGGTATTTAACAGTGGATGAACAGGAGATGGGACTGGTGACCACCCCGATACAGGCCGACCCCCTCTGCGCTTCGCCCCGGTGCCGTCGCAGCGAAGCGGCCCCCGCCCGCCGCGACTCCCGCCCGCACTCCCGGCCCGCCGGGGCTGGCGCCGGACTCTGCCGTCCCTGCACGGAGCGGCTGGCCGGCCAACTCGCCGAGATCCCCGGCCTCTTCGCCGAGAGCGAGCACGAGCTGGCCGGCGAGGGCCGGACCTGGATGTCACCGCGCGTCTCCGGAAGCCGCAAGCGCCGCCTGCCGATCGACCCCCGCACCGCGGACGTCCGCGAGAGCGCCCTCGGCACGCTCGCGGAGTGGGCCGGCCTCGTCGCCGACGAGCGGCGGCTGACCGCGCTCCCCCCGCGCACCGTCCCGGCGCTCGCATCGTTCCTCGGCGCGCACCTCGGCTGGCTGGCCGGGCACCCGGCCGCCGGCGCTGCCGCCGACGAGATCATGCAGCTCACCGGCAGCCTGCGCCGTGTGATCGACCCCGACCCCGTGGAGCCGACCCCGGTCGGCGACTGCCCCGAGCCCGGCTGCCACGGCACGGTCTCCATCTCCTCCATCGGCAGCGCAGCGGCGCTGCGCGGACTGGTCTGCGACGCGGGCCACTCGCTTCCCCCCAGCATGTGGCTCCGCCTCGCGGACCCCCGGTTCAAGAAGGAGGTGGCGGCGGCATGACCCCCGCCCAGCGCGCACGCCGCGTCCCCACCAACGTCGCCGCCCTCGCCTTCGGCGTCACCGAGGGCACCATCCGCCAGTGGGCCCACCGCGGTCGCATCACCCGCTACGGGACCGCCCGGCGCGCCTCCTACGACCTCGACGAACTCGCCGCGGTGGTCCAGGGATCGCGCCACTCCGACCGGTCCGGCTGACCCCCGGCCGGACCCCGCGGCCGGGGCCCCGGCGCCGCACCCCCGTCGGCACCGGGGCCCCGAGTCCCCTTTAACTCACCACCCCCCGCCCGTATTTCACCGGCGGCACCCACCTCCCTTCATCACGCACCCCTCACCAAGATCCTTAATCCGGAACGGAGAAGCACGTGCTGGAACACCGCAAGCTCGGTCGTCAGGGCCTCGAGGTCGCCGGGATCGGCCTCGGCTGCATGGGCATGAGCCAGTGGTACGGCGCCACCGACGACACCGAGTCGGTGGCCACGATCCACCGGGCCCTGGAGCTCGGCGTCACCATGCTCGACACCGCCGAGGCGTACGGCCCGTACGACAACGAGGAGCTGCTCGGCAAGGCGCTCCGGGGCAAGCGCGACCAGGTGGTCATCGCCACCAAGTTCGGCTTCCCGATGAAGCTGAAGGACGGCTCGACCGCCAAGGTCAACAGCCGCCCCGCGCACATCCGGGAGGTCGTGGAGGCCTCGCTCAGCCGGCTGCGCACGGACCACATCGACGTGCTCTACCAGCACCGCGTCGACCCCGACGTGCCGATCGAGGACGTCGTCGGCACCATGGCCGAGCTGGTGGAGCAGGGCAAGGTCCGCTACCTGGGCCTGTGCGAGGCCGGCGAGAACACCATCCGCCGCGCCCACGCCGTGCACCCCCTGTCCGTCGTGCAGAGCGAGTACTCGGTGTGGGAGCGCAACCTGGAGGACGGCGTGCTGCCCGCCCTCCGCGAGCTGGGCATCGGCCTCGTCGGCTTCTGCCCCCTCGGGCGCGGCTTCCTCACCGGCGCCGTCGACCGCGCCGAGAACTACCCCGAGGACGACTTCCGCAGCCACGACCCCCGCCTCCAGGGCGAGAACTACGACCACAACATGGCGATCGCCGCGAAGATCAAGGACATCGCGGGCCGCGAGGGCCTCACCCCCGCCCAGCTCGCCATCGCCTGGGTGCTGCACCAGGGCGACGACATCGTGCCCATCCCCGGCACCAAGCGCCGCACCTACCTGGAGCAGAACCTGGCCGCGGCCGACGTGACGCTCGGCGCCGAACTGCTCGCCGAGATCGCGGACACCGTCGCCTCCGCGCAGGTCGCCGGCCCCCGCTACAACGAGAAGATGATGGCCTTCATCGACCGCTGACAGCGATCGACGACACCGCCCCGGCCGTCACTCCCCCCCGGACGGCCCCGGCGGCGAACCCCCGACCCGAGCACCGGCGGACTCCCCCTCCGCCGGTGCTCGCCGTTTCCCCGCCTCCCCGTACGCACGTGCTCCATCCCGCTCCACCTCTCTCACTCCCTCACTCCCTCACCCAGCCGACCCATGCGGAGAGAAGCAGACATGCCCAAGACGGATTCCAAGACGGACTCCACGACGGAATGGCAGAAGCACTGGAAGGCGCGCCGGGGCCGCTTCATCGAGGAGTGCCGCCAGGCCCACGAGCGCCTCATGGCCGACCTGAAGTGCCCCACGACCGCGCAGGACCGCGTCCTCGCCGACATCATCGGCGTCAGCGCGGCCTCCCTGCACTGGAAGGAGCGCAACTACGACGTCCTCGCCTCGGACAAGGCGTCGTTCCGCAAGGTCCTGCCGATCATGCGGTACGACGACTTCGCCGAGGTCATCGAGCGGGAGACGCGCACCAAGGGCGGCACCCTCACGTGCAGCCCCGTGCTGCGCTGGCTCAAGACCAGCGGCACGACCGGAACCCCCAAGCGCGTCCCGTACACGCTGCACTGGCTGCTGACCTACCGCATCCCGGCGATGATGGCGATGTGGGGCACCTACCTGGAGCACCACCCCGAGCTGCTCGCCCACCCTTACGCGACGCTCGACACCCAGACCGTCCGCGAGGACGTCAGCGACTTCGTGCACGGCGTCGAGCACCAGGCCATCAGCAACCGGCACCCGCAGATCAACACCCGGGACTGGAACCCGCCGTGGTACGAGGCCCCGTGGTTCGGCCCGGCCACGCCGACCTCCCACGAGGGCCGGATGTACCACCGCATCCGCCACCTCCTGGGCAAGAACCTGCACTACATCTCGTCGATCAACCCCAGCACGCTCATCTCGCTGCGCGACCTCATCGAGGCGCACGGCAAGAGCCTGGTGCGAGACCTGCGCGAGGGCACGGTCGAGGGCGAGCCGTGGGGCGAGCCCGATCCGGCCGCCGCGGACCACCTGGCGGCGGTGCTCCGGAAGCCGGGCTTCAGCCTGAAGGACGTCTGGCCCTCGCTCACGCTCTACAGCTGCTGGCTGTCGGCCTCCGCCGGGCTCTACCAGAGCAAGCTCGACGCGGTCTTCCCCGGCGTCGCCAAGCTGCCGTTCATGAGCTGCGGCACCGAGGGCGTCACCACCATCCCGGTGGACGACACCCCGCACAGCCAGCCGCTGGCGATCAGCCAGGCGTTCTACGAGTTCGTCCCGGCCGAGGTGCCGCTGGGCGAGCTCGTGGAGCGCGGTGAGCACGTCGAGACGCTGCTGTTCGACGAGGTCGAGGCCGGCCGGGACTACCACCTGATCATGTCGCAGGGCAACGGCCTCTACCGGCTGTGGACCGGCGACATCTACCACGTCGACCGCATCGAGGGCGGCACGGGCGGCGTGCCGTGGATCCACTTCGTGCGGCGCGACGGCGTCTTCCACTCCTTCACCGGAGAGAAGATCACCGAGGCCCAGGTGACGCAGGCCATCGAGCAGGGCGTCGCGGAACAAGGGCTCGACATGGGCCTCTACATGTGCGGTCCCAAGTGGGGCGAGCCGCCGCACTACGTCGCCCTGGTCGAGAGCCACGGCAGCGACCGGGCCATCGACGCCGAGCTGTCCGGGCGCATCGACGAGGCCCTCAAGACCATCAACATCGAGTACGCGTCCAAGCGCGACAGCGGACGGCTGCGGCCCATCGAGGTCGTCACCGTGCCGCACGACGCGATCAACGCGTACGTCGAGGGACGCCGCGCCGCCGGCAACGCGACCCAGTACAAGTACAAGCCCTTTCAGCAGGACATCGACTTCGTGGCCGACATCGTCGGCGACTGACCCGGAAGGCACCGCCATGCTGGAGCTCAAGCGCCCCCCGCAGAACACTCGCAAGGAGATCACGTACGTACGGCGCGACGGCGCGGACCTCGCGCTGCACCTGTGGCGCCCCAAGAACCTCAAGGGCGCGATCTTCTATTTCCACGGCCTGCAGAGCCACGCCGGCTGGCTGTGGGAGGTCGGCCCGCAGTACGCCGACAACGACATCGCGTTCTTCGTCCTCGACCGCCGCGGCAGCGGCATCAGCGACGGCGAGCGCCAGGACCTCCCCGACGCCGCCACCGTCATCGGCGACTACGCGGCGGCCCTCGCCACCGTGCGCCGCATCATCGGCGAGGACACACCCCTGCAGCTGTTCGGGCACTGCCTCGGCGGCTCGTTCCTCGCCGCGCTGATGCACCACCCGGACTTCGACGTCCCCTACGACTCGGCGGTCTTCTGCTCGTCCTGGCTCGGCAAGCTGCACGCCACCCTCTCCGAGGAGCAGCGCGCGGCCCTGGCCGCGGAGGACGGCACCGAGCTGTGGGACGCGGGCCTGGAGTCCGCGGACTTCACCGACAACGTCAAGTATCAGCACTACATCGACAACGACGACCTGGCCGTGAGAGCGCTGACCCGGCGCTCGCGGGCCACCCTCCTGGAGCTGGAGAAGCTCTACCTGGAGCCGCGGCGCGAGCTCCCCGACGTGCCGGTCAGCTACGTCTCCGGGCTCACCGACCCGATCGTCGACCTCGACGACGCCCACAAGACGTTCATCGAGATGACCAACGGGCGCGGCGGCATCATCAAGCTCCCCACGCACCAGCACTACCTCTACTACACCGACGTCCGCACCAGCCTCGTCACCTGGTCGTCCACGTACGCCCTGATACCGGGTCTGGACCACCATGGATGAGGCACTGCTCCACCACGCGGCGCTGCCGATGCGGGTGTCCTTCGACCACCCCGCGGCGCGCCGCCGCCGGTCCGACAGCCTCGTCCTGGCGCTCACCGCCGGCGGGGTGACCGGGCTGGGCGAGTGCGCCCCCCGCCCGTACGTCACCGGCGAGACCACGGACGGCGTCCGCGCCGGACTCCAGCGGGTGCCCATGCGGCGGCTGCTGGAACGCCTGCGGACCACCGGCAGCGAGGAGCTGCTGGAGCTGTTGCGCCGGGACGGCTTCGCCCGGACCTTCGGCGTCGCCGGCGGGAACAACCTGATCTGTCTGCTGGAAACCGCGGTCCTCGACCTCCTGGGACAGCGGCTCGGGCGCGGCGTGGGCGAACTGATCCGCCCCGCCGGGCCCGGCCCGTCCGGCGACGGCCGGGCGCCGCTGCCCGTCTCCCAGGTCATCGACCTGGGGACCGGCGTCGAGGAGTTCCTGGCGACCCGCGGCCCGTTCCACTTCGTGAAGGTCAAGGCGTCCGACGACATCGAGCGCGACGCCCGCACCGTCAGCGCGATCCGCGAGGCCCTCGGGCCCGGCGTCCCCGTCATGGTCGACGCCAACATGAGCTGGACCTACGACGAGGCGCTGGGCAACATCAAGCGGCTCGCGGACTGCGGCGCCGGCCTCATCGAGGAGCCGCTCCGCAAGGGCTCCTGGGACGGGCTGCGCGACCTGCGCCGCGCCACCGGCGTGCCGGTCATGCTGGACGAATCGCTGTGCACGCTCGACGATGCCCGCACGGCGGTGCGCACCGGTGCCGCCGACGCGTTCAACGTCCGCGTCGCCAAGTGCGGCGGGCTGCTGAACTCGGCGGCGATCATCGACTTCGCCCGGGAGCACGGCATCGCGTTCCAGATCGGCGTCCAGGTCGCCGAGACCGGGCCGCTGATCGCCGCGAGCCGGCAGCTCGCCTTCCGGCACCGGGACGCGATCACCGTCGAGGCCGGCCAGTCCGACCGCTTCTTCGAACGGATGATCGTCACCCCGCCGCCCGCGGTGGACCGCGCGGCCAACACCATCTCGCCCGCCGAAGGCGCCGGGTTCGGGATGGCCCTCGACGACAGCGCCCGCGCATGGGCCGTGCTCCGCTACGCCCCGGACACCGACCGGTGGCAGCCCGTGGGCGGCGGCGGCGAAAGCTACGAAGGCTGAGGCATGAGCAAGTACTTCTCCGACCTGATCGTCGAGTTCCTGCACCAGCAGGGCATCGACCACGTGACCTTCAACCCCGGCGCGTCCTTCCGCGGCGTCCACGACTCCCTCGTCCACGAGGACAACGCGGAGATCGCCCCGGAGATCGTCATGGCCTGCCACGAGGAGATCGCCGTCGCGATCGCCCACGGCTACCACAAGGCGAGCAACCGGCACATGGGCGTCTTCGTGCACGCCAACGTCGGCCTGCTGCACGCCTCGATGGCCGTCTTCAACGCCTGGTGCGACCGCGTGCCGCTGTTCGTCCTCGGCGGCAACGGCCCCGTCGACGCGGGCAAGCGGCGGCCCTGGATCGACTGGATCCACACCTCGCAGAACATCGAGTCCGTGGTCAAGGACTACGTGAAGTGGTGCGACCAGCCGATCGGCCAGCGGGCCACCGTCGAGTCCCTCTACCGCGGCTTCAAGCTGATGAACACGCCGATGAAGGCCCCGGTCTTCGTGGCCCTGGACTTCGACGTCCAGGAACAGCCCGTCGAGGACGGCGTGCGCCTGCTCCCGGCGTCCGCCACGGCCCCGACCGGGCTGCCCCCGCTGGACGCCCTCGCCGCCGACGGCCTCGCGGCCCGGCTGCGCGACGCCCGCCTGCCCGTCCTGATCACGGACTTCTCCGGCCAGGACCCCCGGACCGTGGCCCCGCTCACCGACCTCGCCGAGACCCTCGGCCTGGCCGTGATCGACCGCGGCAACCGGCTGAACTTCCCCAGCACCCACGAGCTCAACCTCTCCGGAGCGGACGCCGGCTTCCTCAAGGACGCGGACCTGGTGCTCGCCCTGGAGGTGCAGGACCTCGTGGGCGCCCTCGGCGCCTTCCTCGACCTCGACGACCAGGGCAGGCCCGCGAACGGCGCCCACGTCGTCACCATCGGCGCCAACGACCTCCTCACCAGCAAGTGGGCAGCGGACTACCAGCAGTTCGTGCCCGTCGAGCAGGCCGTGGCCGCCGACGCGCTGGGCAGCATCACCGCCCTCCGCGAACGGGCCGGCGCCCCCGGCTTCGCCGGCCCTGAGTTCACCGAGCGCCGCGACGAGCGCGTCAAGCAGATCGCCGCCGCCCACACCCGCGCCCGCCTCACCTGGGCCGAGCAGGCCGAAGAGGCCAAGGGCAACGAGGTCATCAACGTGGCCGCGGCCGTCGACGAGATCCACCGCGCCGTGCGCGACGAGACCTGGATCCTCGCCAACACCGGCAGCCTCACCATCGACGGCTGGGTGAAGAAGCTCTGGCCACTGGAGCGCCCGCAGAGCTACCTCGGGCTCAACGGCGGCGGCGGCCTCGGCTACGGCCTCGGCGCCTCCGTCGGCGCCGCCCTCGCCCACAAGGGCGACGGCAGCATCGTCATCGACCTCCAGTCCGACGGCGACTTCCTCTACACGCCCAGCGCCCTGTGGACGCTCTCCGCGTACGAAGTGCCGCTGCTCACCGTCGTCATGAACAACCGTCTCTACCTCAACTCGACGCAGCACGCGCAGCGCGTCGCCGGGAACCGCGACCGCGACATCGACCGCGCGCACATCGCGACGAGCTTCTACGACAACCCCGTCGACTTCGTCACCCTCGCCCAGTCGTACAACGTCCACGCCCTGCCCCGGGTCGAGGCCGTCGAGGACATCGCCCCGGCCGTCCGCGAAGCCGTCGCGTTCATCAAGGCCAACGGCAAGCCGGCGCTCGTCGAGATCCTCATGGAGTAACCGGCCCGCGCCCCGCACTCCCCCCGCGCTGCCCCCTATTCCCCCCCCCACCGACCCCACCGACGTCCTTGGAGGGCGTTCCGCCGTGACCCAGTTCTTCGCATGTACGTACCAGGGCGAGCGGCTCGTCGGCTTCGACGAGCCCGCCGACGGAGCACCGCTGCACCTCTACCGCGCCGGGAACGACCACGGCGCGGCGCTCGCGGCCGCGGGCTACGACGCCGCCGCGTTCGCCGCCGCCGCCAAGGCGGCCGGCCCCGCCGTCACCGTGCCCGCCGACCGCCGCCACGAGATCCGCCACCTTCCTCCGCTGCTCCCCAACGAGCCGGGGAACGCGCTGGTCAGCGGCTTCATGCAGACCCACAACGTCAAGGTCTCCGAGGAGGCCGCGGAGGACGGCGGCGAGCGCCCGCAGCCCAACTGGTTCTTCAAGGGGCTCGGCACCTCCCTCCGGGTCTCCGGTGACGAGCTGACCGTCCCCGCCGCGGCCGTCGCCGTGTGCGAGGAGGCGGAGGTCGTCCTGATCTACGTCGACGACGAGCAGGGCCGGCCCCGCTACGTGGGGCACACCTTCGGCAACGACCTCACCGACATCGGCCGCTTCAAGCGCAACAACGGCCACCTCTCGTACGCCAAGCTGTGCGACGCGGCGGTCTCCCCCTGGTTCTTCGCCGGGGAGCCGCCGCGCTCCGTCACCGGCAAGGTCTCCGTGGAGCGGGACGGCGTGACCGCCTGGGAGGGCGGCTTCACCACCGGCACCGACGCCCTGGCCTACCGGCTCGACGGCATGATCGAGCACCTCTTCGCCTACCCGCCGCTGCACCACCCCGGCCGGGTGCACTACGTCTTCATCGGCGCCGACCGCAGCAGCTTCCACGCCGGCTTCCGCATCGCGCACGGCGACCGGCTCACCATCGACGTCGCGAGCCACGGCGTCGCCCTGACCAACACCATCGCCTGGGACGGCGCCGAACGGCAGGGGGACTGACCGTGGAGCTCATCCGCAAGCTCAGCGACGTGGAGGCGTCCTTCGCCCACATGCACGCCCTGCTGAAGGGAAACACCCAGGTCACCACCTGGATCAGCATCGACGCCCCCATCGGCGCGGCCGAGCTGGGCGACGCCGTCCGGCGCTGGGCGCACCGCCTCCCGCTGCTGCGGGCACGCATCGAGGAGCGGGACGGGTCGCTCTGGTTCGCCGCCGGGCCCGGGCCCGGGCCGGAGCAGCTGCGCCACGGCCCGATGCCCGCCGGGCGGTCGCCCGAGGACCTCCTGGGCGAGGAACTCAACGACGTCCTGCCGACGGGCGGCGCCCTGTGGCGGCTGCGGGCCGCCGCCGACGTGCGGGCGGGCGTCACGCACCTCTACTTCACGCGCAACCACGCCGTCTCCGACGGCCATTCCACCGGCGGCACCCTGCGGGTGCTCCTCGAAGAGCTCTTCGGCGCGCCGGGGTACGCCGCGCCGGAGCCCTTCTCCCGCAACGGCGACGAGCTGACGTACACCGCGCCGGCACCCGGCGCGGAAGGCCTTCCGGCCCTCCCGGACGCGCCCGCGCCCGGCATCCCGTTCGCCGTCCGCGCGCCGTGGGAGGAGCGGGGCACCGCCTTCGTCCCCGTCGACCTGTCGCCCGCCGGGTCGGAGGCCGTGAAGCTCTACTGCCGGCGCCGCGGCCTGACCGTCAACCAGTTCTTCGCGACGGCGCTCGCCGAGTCCTTCGCCCTGGCCACCGGCCGCGACGAGGTGGAGTTCTTCACCGCCGTGTCGCTGCGCCGCCGCTACACCGAGGAGGAGTCCCTGACCGACCTGGGCTGCTTCATCAGCGTCGCCCGGGCACCGCTGCGGCTCGGCGGCGGGTCGTTCAAGGACCACGCCGAGGCGTACCGGAACGGCTTCCGGGCGGCCGACGCCGCCTGGCGGCCGCAGGCCCGCCCGCACCACGAGATCCGGGCCGCGGCGGCCGCCGCGGCGGCCGCCGGCAGCGCCCCGGGCATCTGCATCACCAACGTGGGCCCGGTCGACGCCTCACTGGGCGCGCACGCGGGCCGGGTGACGGGCTTCCGCACGGTCGTCAACCGCACCGGCGCCAACTACGCGCTGGTGCTGCACCTTTCGACGTTCCGCGGGGCGTTCGGCCTGGCCTTGTCGTACGGCACGCCGAGCGTGGACCCGTCCGTCGCCGAGGGCACGGCGAAGCTGCTGCGCGAGCGCATCGCCCTGGCGGCGGGCGCGGCCTCCGGCGAGGATCCGCGCCCGCGCCGTCCGTACGGCTCCGTCGCTATCCCCGCGGCCGCGGGCCTCCGCCCGCTTCCTGCTGCCGCAGGACGAGCGCCAGCAGCCCGGGGAACCGCTCCTCGAACTCGGCCCGGCGCAGCCGGTTGATCCGCTTGGCGCCCGCGTCGCGCTGCTCGATGAGCCCGGCGGAGCGCAGCACCGCGAAGTGATGGCTCAGCGCGGCCTTGCGGACCGGCACGTCGAAGCTGCCGCAGGTGCGCTCCCAGTCCTCGGCAGCGGCCAACTCCCGTACGAGCGCGAGCCGTACGGGATCGGAGAGCGCCGCCAGCGCGGTCTCCAGGGCCACGTCCCGGGGATGGACGTGCTCCGGTGGCGTGCGGTGCGGCGCCGGAGCCGCGACGTTTCCCTTGGTCATAACGGCCTTCCTGACGAACGATTGCAAAGTGTTCGATGATCTGCGTACAGTCTACGTGTTCGCCTCGCATCGAACAGTCTATTCGCGTCGAGCGCCCTCACCCTCCCCACCCCCGTCCGACCGACCTTTAGGAATAGGCATGTCCCAGAGTGAACCCAGTACTGCGAAAAGGAAGCTGTCGCTGCTCGCGGCCTGCCTCGGGTTCGTCGTCGTCATCCTCGATGTCAGCGTGGTCAACGTCGCCACCGACGCGCTGAGCAAGGACTTCGGCGGCAGCCTCTCCGGGCTGGAGTGGGTGATCAACGGCTACACCCTCACCTTCGCCGCGTTCCTGCTGTCCACCGGATCGCTGGGGGACCGCTTCGACCCGAAGCGGATCTACCAGGTGGGCTTCGCGCTCTTCGCCGTGGCGTCCTTCGCCTGCGGCGCCTCCACCACGCTCGTCGCGCTGATCGTCTCCCGCGTGGTCCAGGGCCTGGGCGCGGCGATGATCGTCCCGTCCTCGCTGTCGATCGTGAACAAGTCGTTCCCCGACGCCGGCGAGCGCGCCAAGGCCGTGAGCCTGTGGGCCGCCGCGGGCGGCCTCGCCCTCGCCCTCGGCCCGGTGGTCGGCGGCGTCCTCATCGACCAGCTCGGCTGGCGGTCGATCTTCTTCGTGAACGTCCCGATCGCCGTCGTGGGCATCTGGCTGACCCAGGCCAACGCCCCGGCCACCGTCCGCGCCGCCGACGCCCCGCGCCGCTCCTTCGACCTGCTCGGCCAGGTGCTCGCCGTGGTCGCGCTGGGCACCTTCACCGCCGCCATCATCGAGGCCAACGGCCGCGGCTGGGGCTCGGCGTTCGTCATCAGCAGCCTCGTCGTCTTCGCCGTCGCGACGATCGCCTTCATCGCCGCCGAGAAGCGCAGCAGCGACCCGATGCTGCCGCTGCACCTCTTCGGCCGCAAGGCGTTCACCTCGACCTCGCTGATCGGCGTCCTCGTCAACTTCGCCTTCTACGGCCTGATCTTCGTCTTCAGCCTGTTCTTCCAGTCCGTCTGGAACTACTCGCCGATCGTCGCCGGCCTCGCGTTCCTCCCGATGACCGCCGCGATCATGACCGCCAACCTGTCCTGCGGCCCGCTCGCCAAGCGCTACGGCGCCCGTGCCGTGCTCATCACCGGCAGCTCGCTGGCCGCCCTGGGCTACCTCGGCACCCTCCCGGCCGTGCACTCCGGCTCGTACTTCGCCATCGTCGCCCAGTTCCTGGTGGCGGGCTTCGGCATCGGCCTGGTCGTCCCGGCCATGACGAACGCCATGCTCTCCGCGGTCGACTCCGGCAACATCGGCATCGCCTCCGGCGTCCTCAACGCCTCGCGCCAGCTGGGCGGCCTGATCGGCGTCGCGATCATGGGCCTGATCGTCGGCGACGCCAAGTCGGACACCTTCACCTCCGGGCTGCAGACGGCCCTGGGGTGGGCGGTGGCGGCGCTGGTGGGCTGCGCGCTGCTGAGCGCCTTCGGCATCCACCGCGCCGCGAAGGCCGCTTCCGCCCCCGCCGCCGCCCCGGCGGGCGCCAAGGCCGCCGTCCCGGCGAAGTAGCCCGACCGCGGGACTCCCACGGAAGACACCCGCAGGAACACCCACAGACCCGGAACCGCCGGCCCCGTGCCGGCGGTTCCGTCATGCCGGCGTATCCGCCGTCGGTAGATGCCCACGAGGCACCAAGAGGAGGAGGTATACGCCGGCATCACCACGTGAGACACGAAGAAAGGAATCGGCATGCCGCACCTCATGCTCGAGCACTCGGGCAACATCCGTGAATCGGTCGACGAAGCCGGCCTGTTCAGGGAACTGCATGCTGCGCTCTCGGAAGTCGGCGGCTTCCGCGTCCAGGACTTCAAGAGCAGGGTCGTCCGGCTGAACGCCTACATCGGCGACGGCACGTACGAGCAGGCGTTCGTCAACCTCGACATCCGCACCTTCGCGGGCAAGACCGCGGACACCAAGAGCCGCATCAGCCAGGAGGCCCTGCGCGTCCTGGGCCGGCACTTCCGGCGGACGATGACGGAGACCTCCTGCGACATATCGGTTCAGATCACCGAGCTGAACCGTGAGAGCTATTCCCGCACCCGATCCGAGGACCTGGCCTCCCAGGTCCCCGTCCTACAGGAGAGCACCACACCGTGACCGACTACCAAGGAAAGCGCGTCCTCGTCGTGGGAGGGAGCTCCGGCGTCGGCCTGGCCACCGCCCGGCAGTTCACCGCACGAGGCGCCCTCGTCACCATCGCCTCCCGCTCCAAGGAGAAGCTCGACGCCGCGCTCGCGGGCCTCGGCACCTCCGCGACCGGCCAGGTCCTGGACATCACCGACGACGACGCGGTCGAGGCGTTCGCCGGCACCGCCGGCGCGTTCGACCACGTCGTCATCACGGCGGCGGACACGCCGATGGGCCGCGTCGACACCCTGCCGCTGGACGCCGCCCGCGCCGCGATGGACAGCAAGTTCTGGGGCGCGTACCGCCTCGCCCGCGTGCTGCGGATCCAGCCCACCGGTTCGCTGACCATCGTCACCGGCTATCTGTCCGTACGGCCGGGGAAGGCGGCCGCGCTGCAGAGCGCGATCAACGCCGCGCTGGAGGCCCTCGTCCGCGGGCTGGCCCTGGAGTACGCACCGCTGCGCGTCAACGCCGTCTCCCCCGGCCTCATCAGGACCCCGCTGTGGGACACCCTCCCCGCGGAGAACCGCGAGGCCATGTACGAGGCGGCAACCCAGCGGCTGCCCGTCGGCCGCGTGGGCGAGCCCGAGGACATCGCCGACGCGATCCTCTACGTGGCGGGCAATCCGTACACCACGGGCACCACGCTGTTCATCGAGGGCGGCGGCGCGATCGCCTGATCACGACCGCGGCCCTGTCTCCGGGACGGGCCGGTCCCGCGGAACCCGGCAGCCTTCTCCACGGCTACCGTCCGCGCGTTCCGGCCCGTCCGGCGGCACCGGGCCCCACTCGTCATCCGTCGGCTGCCGTCCGTCGGCTCGCTTCTCGGCCATCAGCTACTTCTCGTCCGTCAGCTCCGGCATCTTCCCCGTCGTCGCCCCCAGGTCGATGACGGCGAACGCCGCGCCCTGGGGATCGGTCAGTGCCGCGAAACGGCCGAAGGGGCTGTCCATCGGGCCGAACTTGAGCTCGCCGCCGCGCTCCGTCGCCTTGGCGACCGCCACGTCGCAGTCACCGACCGCGAAGAACACCTGGATGTGCGGAGGCACCTCCGGAGGGAACTCCTCGCCCATCACCATCCGGCCGAGCACCGGATCGCCGCCGAGCGTGAAGAGCTTGAAGTCGATCTCCTCGCCGTCGGTGTCCGCGTCGCCCGCGATGCGCTGCACGCCGAAGGGGAACACGGCCGGGAAGAAGGCGTCGGCCTTGTCCGGCTCGCGGGTGAAGATCTCGGCCCAGCAGTACGCGCCGGCCGCGCCGCGCTTCTCGAAGCCCTCGTGGGTGCCGGCCTGCCAGACGCCGAAGGCGACGCCCGAGGGATCGCGGGCCAGGAGCATCGTGCCGAAGTCGCCGACGGTCATCGGGTCCATCAGCACCTCGCCGCCGCCCGCCCGGATCTTCGCGGCGGTGGCGGCCGCGTCGGGCGAGGCGAAGTAGAGGCACCAGGCGGAGTGGCCCTCCTGGCCCGGCATGGGCGGCACCACGGCGGCCACCGCCCTGCCGTCCGCGTACGCCTGCGTGTAGTCGCCGAACTCCGACGCGCTCTCGCCGAAGGTCCATCCCAGGACGTCACCGTAGAAATCCTTGGCCGCCTCGACGTCCGTGAACATCGCGTCGGCCCAGCACGGCATGCCCTCTGCTTGCGCGGCCATGGCTCCGGCTCCTTCCGGGCGGTTACGCCCCTTACACCCCCTACGTCCCCGTAGCCACGCTAATCACCCGGGACCGCACCCGCACGGGGAGCGCGCAGCGCCACCAGCCCCACGACCGCCGCCGCGGCCACCGCCACCAGCCCGCACGCCAGGATTCCGGCCCGCGCCCCGTAGTGCTGGACCACCCAGCCCACCACCGGGCCGCCGACCGGCGTCCCGCCCGTGTAGACGAGCATGTACAGGCCCATCACGCGGCCCCGCATCGACGGGTCCGTGTTCAGTTGCACCAGCGCGTTGGCCGTGGTCGCGAACGTCACGCTCAGCAGCCCCACCAGCACCATCAGTGCGCCGAACCACCAGACGCCCGCCGCCGCCGACGTCAGCGCCTCCAGCACGCCGAAGGCCGCCGCCGTGCCCACCATCACCACCGCGCTGCCGCTGCGCCGGCGCGCCGACAGCAGCGCCCCCACCAGGGCCCCCAGCCCGACCGCCGTCGTCAGGAAGCCGAATTCCTTCGCGCCGCCGTTGAAGACGTTGTACGCGAAGCCGGACAGCAGCGTCGGGAAGTTGAAGCCGAAGGTGCAGACGAAGCCGACCAGGACGATCGGCAGGACGAGCTGCGGATGCTCCCGCACGTGTCGCAGGCCCGCCTTGATCTGGCCCTTCTCGCGCGACGCGGGCTTCGCCGGGCGCAGTTCGCCGGCGCGGACGGCCAGGAGGGAAGCGATCACCGCGAGGTAGGAGACGGCGTTGAGGGCGAACGCCCAGCCGCTGCCGATCACGACGATCAGCGGGCCCGCGACGGCCGGGCCGAGCAGCCGGGCACTCTGGAAGTTGACGGCGCCCAGGCTGACCGCGTTGGCGAGGCGCTCGGGACCGACCATCTCGGGGACGAACGTCTGGATCGCCGGGTTGGCGAACACGTTCATGAGGCCGAGCAGGAACGCGAAGACGTACACGTGGGCGACCACGACGGCATCGGACAGCGTGAGCACGGCCAGCGCGGCCGCGAACAGGCCCATCGCGCCCTGCGTGGCGAGCAGGATCCGCCGCTTCGGGTACCGGTCGGCGACGACGCCGCCGAACAGGCCGAACAGCAGCACCGGCAGAAACTGCAGCGCTGTGGTGACACCCACCGCGAACGTACTGCCCGTGAGGTGGAAGACCAGCCAGTCCTGGGCGACGAACTGCATCCACGTGCCGGAGTTCGAGACGAACTGTCCGAAGAAGAAGTAGCGGTAGTTGCGCACGGCGAGCGACGCGAACATGCGGCTGCCCGGCCCGGCGGCGGGGGCGGGGACGGAGCCCGCCGCGGCGGGCCCCCTCGGGGACGGAGCGGTCATCAGTACTTACCAAACCCTTGACGTCTGTACGGCTTACACGGGGGTGCGGCTGACGCGGCTGTACGGCTCACCCGTCGCGGCACGGCTTACGCGTCTGTACGGACTGTGCGCCTGTACGGGCTGCGCGTCGCGGCACGGCTTACGCGTCGCGGCGCGCGAGGACCAGCAGGTAGGCCAGGCCCGGCAGCTCCCTGCGGACGGTGCGGACGGCGGTCACGGTGAACCCGGCGCCGGCCAGCAGCTCCGTCGCCTCCCGCTCGCTGAACCAGCGCGACAGACGGCCGTCCTCGGCGCGGTTGAGGACGCCCTCGGCGAGTCCCTCCGCGGTGGTGAACAGGCTGACGGCCAGCAGCCCGCCGGGCCGCAGCCGCCGCCGTACGTTCGCGAGGTACTGCGCGTAGCCGGCGGGATCCTGGTGGTGGAGGACGCCGTTGTCGACGGCCGCGTCATAGGTACGGCCGCCCGCCATGTCCACGAAGTCGCCCACCTCGAAGGACGCGGCGGCGCCGTAGCGGCGGGCCATGTCCTGCCATTCGGGGAGCCGGACGAGGTCGACCGCGGTGACGCGGTGGCCCGCGGCCAGCAGGAGCTCCGCGTCGCGGCCGCGGCCCGCCCCGATGTCAAGGACGCTGCTGCCCGCCGCCAGCTCCGTGCAGAGCAGGGGCACCAGCTCGCGCATGGCCGGCTCCTCGCTCCAGGAGTCCGCGCCCTCCTCGTAGCGCCGGACGAAGGCCTCGCGGAGGACTTCGCGGTACGGGTCACCGGTGCTCGTGCCGGCGTCGGTGCCGGGGTTCTTCGTGGTCACAGGCCGCTTCTCTTCCTCTTCGCTTCCGTGCCGCCGGCCCGTGCCAGGACCGGCCTGCCCTTCGGATGGATCTCGCTCCTGGGGGCGCACACCCGGCTCCCGGCCGGGACGTCCGTCGTCACCAGCGCGTGCGCGCCGATGAGGCTGTCGTCGCCGACGCTCACCGGGCCGAGGACGGAGGCGCCCGCGCCCACCACGACCCGGTCGCCGAGGGTGGGGTGGCGCCGCTCGCCGGGCAGCCGCCGGCGGTCGCGCCACCAGCCGACGGCGCCGATGGTGACCTGGTGGTAGAGGGTGACGTCGTCGCCGATCACGGCGTCCTCGCCGATGACGACGGCCGCGGCGTGGTCGATGAACAGCCGCCGGCCCACGCGTGCGCCTGGGTGGATGTCGACGCCGCCGGACAGGAAGCGGCCGGCGAGCGACAGCACGCGGGCCGTGACCCGGTGGCCCCGCGCGTGCAGCCTGCTCGCGGGCCGGTGCAGCCACAGGGCCGGAAGGAAGGGGGACAGGAGCGCCTCGGCCCGGCTGCGGACGGCGGGGTCGCGGTCGGCCACGACCTCCAGGTCCTCGCGCAGGCGGCGCAAGGGGCCCGGGCGGCCCGTACGGGGGACGATCCTCATCCTCGAGCTCATCCTCAAGCCGCCACCCCCGCCCGGCCGTTCATCCGGCTCTCCGCCCGGTCGTCCAGAGCCCCCGCTTTGCGCATCGCGCGCGTGAAGCCCGCCAGCTGGTCGGCCAGTTCCTCGCATCGGGCATGCACCGGTCCGGCCTCGTCCAGCGTCCGCCGCCCGTCCGCGAAGTCCCCCGCGGAGCCCCCCGTAAAGTCCGCGGTCACCGTGCTGACCTGCAGCGGCACCGCCCAGCCGCCGAGCGCCTTCACCACCTGCCGCAGCTGCTCGCAGGCGGTGGCCGAGCCGCGCGGCCCGCCCGCGTGCGACACCAGGGCCACGGCCCGGCCCTCGAAGGCGTCGCGCGGCAGCAGGTCGACGGCGCTCTTGAGCAGCCCCGAGTACCCCGAGTGGTAGACGGGCGTCCCCAGGACCAGCGCGTCGCTCGCACGCACCGCATCGATGAACTCGCGCGCCCGCGCCACGGGGTGGGGCTCGGCGCTCCAGTAGTGGCCGGGGTGGCTGGGCGGCAGGCCGAGCTCGGCGAGGTCCGCCAGGGAGGTCTCGGAGCCGCGCCGCTCCAGCAGGCGGCCGACGTGGGCGACCAGCGCCCGGGTATGGGACCCGCGGCTCGGGCTCCCGGCCACGCACAGCGTACGGAAACGGATCACGCGGCACCCTCCGCGGCGTCCGTGGCATCCGCGCCGTCCTCGACCGTCACCTGTACGAGGGCGTGCGCTTCTTCCGCCGCCTTCCTCGCCCCGGCCGCCGTGGCGGCCGTCGTGATGAGGAAGCCGAGCCGGTCGAAGTTGTTCCGGGCCGGGCGCACCGGCTGCCCGGGGCGCGCGTGCAGCATCACCTCGGCCGTCCCGGGGGTGCCGCGTGCCGCCTTCACGTCGATGCCGGCGAGCACGCCGGGCGCCGGGGCGGTGATCGCCCGGATGCAGCCCGCGCCGCGCGCCGGGGAGGGCGACGGGCTGCCGCCCAGGGCGAGTTCGATGACGTCGTGGTAGACGTTCCGGCCCAGCACGTAGTTGATCATCGTGGGGACGTAGCCGCCGATGAGCCGGCCGTTGATCTCGATGATCTGCGGGCCGTCCGGCCCGAGGACCACCTCGGTGTGGGTGTGCGCGCGCCGGACACCGGCGGCGGCGAGCGCGTCGGCGACCACGCGCACGACGGCGTCGCGGACGTCGTCGTCCAGCTCGGCGGGGAAGCAGCCGCCCAGCTCGACCGGGTGCGGCGCGGGGGCCAGCATGCGATCCACGCAGCCGTACGGGGTGCTGGTGCCGTCGACGGTCACCATCTCGCAGCTGACGACCGGGCCCGGCACGTACGCCTCCAGCAGGGCCACGCCGCTGCCGGCGACACCGCGCCCGTACGAGCGCGCCCCGGCGATGGCCCCGGCCAGCCCGGCCACCTCGGCGGCGTCGTTCGCGACGCCGACGTGGAGGGAGCCGAAGCCGTCGGCCGGCTTGACCACGACGGGGTAGCCGAGCTCCCCGGCCGCGGCCACGGCCTCCTCGGGCGTCCCGGCCCGCCGGAACGCGGGCTGCGGGACGCCCGCGGCGGCCAGGAGCCCGCGCACGGCGTGCTTGTCGCGCAGCCGCCGCATCACCGCCGCGCTCTCGAAGGGCAGGCCGAGCGCCTCGGCGACCTCGGCCGTGGCCGGCAGGTGGCCCTCGCTGAGGGCGAGCAGGCCGTGCACGGGGTGCTTGCGGTGCAGCGCGCCGATGACGTCGAGCAGGCCGCCCGGGTCCGTGGTGGGGACCCCGGTCAGCAGGCGGGTCGGCGTCCGCAGCGCCTCCTCGCCGCCCTCCGCGGCGAGGTACGGATCGAGGGAGTGGGCCACGAAGGTCACGTCGTGGCCGAGCGCGCGGGCCTCGGCCACGATCTTGAACCCGGCCGTGGGGGTCGTCTCGACGAGGACCAGGTGCGCGGGAGATTTCCTCATCGTCCGAGCTGCTCCCATTCCTCGGGCGTCCCGGCGTCGGGGAACACGGTGACGACCGTCGCCGACGGCGGCAGCGCGGCGGCGACCTCCTTGGCGGCCAGCCAGTTGGCGGCGGCCGAGCTGCCGATCCGGAGGCCGGTGAGGTCGTGGAACTCCCCCATGGCGGCGAAGGCGCGCGGGTACGAGACGGTGCGCTGCTCGGTCTCGTCGTCGTACAGCGTCACGAACGGCTGCCTGATCCCGTGGCCCATGCCGCCCGACCCGGCGTACTTCCGCTGCCCGTTGGGCGGCTCCTCGCTGCCGTAGGGCAGCTCGGCGGGCGTGACGCCGACGGCCCGCACGGCGGGGAACCGGGCGCGCAGGGCGCGCAGCACGCCGATCAGCGTGCCGCCGGTGCCGATCGAGGCCACCCAGGCGTCGGGGACGCGGCCACCGAGCTGCGCGATCAGCTCGGCGCCGGTGGTGCGCTCCTGCAGCAGCACGTTGGCGGGGTTGCGGTGCTGGTAGAGCAGGGTCCACCCGGGCTCGGCGGCGGCGATGCGCAGGGCCTCGCGGACGACTTCGAGGAAGCCGCGCTCCTTGTCCACCAGGTCCACGCGGGCGCCGCGCTCGGCGAGCGCGCCGAGGAGGCTGCGGGGGCTCGCCGAGGAGAGGACGAAGCGGGCGGGGACGCCCAGGTCGGCGCAGAGGCGGGAGAGGGCGTTCGCGAGGCTGCCGCCGGAGTACTCCAGGACGCGGAGCTCGCCGGGCGGGCGGTCGCCGTGCTGCTGCAGGGCGCTGCCGAGCAGGGCGTGGGCGACGCGGTCCTTGATGGAGCCGGCCGGGTTCTCCCACTCGCACTTGGCGAGCACGGTGGCGCCGCCGGGGACGCCCGGCACTTCGATGAGGGACGTGTTGCCGAGCTCCTGGCCGAACTTCGCGTACGCGGGGTGCCGTTCGGCCACGGCCGCGGTGTCCACCGCGGCGCGGGCGGGGTCCAGACTGCCGGGTGGGTAGGGCGCTTCGAGTGGTTCGGGGCGGGGGGCGGGGTGAGAGGAATACGTGTTGTTTCCGGCCTGATGCACCGTCAGCCTCCCTGAGCGATTTACGCGTTCATATGCACGTTCCAAGGCAGCGCGATCACCCTAGGTGAAGGAATGCTCACATCAACGGGGGATGTGACGTCCCTCACTTCTCGATCCGGAAGATGACTTATTACTTCCTCCGGGGGAGCCGTGTCGGGGCAGGTGGGAATATGAATCGGACGCGCAACTTCCGCTACGCTGAGGGTAGTTAAGAAGGGCCGCTGCGGAATTCCGCCGACTCACCGGCCGTGAATTCCGGCCAGCGCCGCCGTATTCCGATGTTTACGCCACGGGTATCGGCGCGCCGTTCACCCGATCCGGCCGGCGAAATCCGGCCGGATCGGCCGCCTGACGCCGCGCTGAAGCCGAACGGATCGGCATAGCCCACCCGGCGCACCACGAACGCCGACGCCGCGCCCGCAGCGGCGCGAAGCCCCCTCACTCCTCACCGACGGTGCCGCACGGCCCTGAGCCCGGCTCACCACCGCCGGACAGGCCGTCGCCGGTTGCGCGCCGCCGCGGCGGAGGGAAAAGGGCCGGCCCCAGCCGAAACACTCCCGCCGCAGCGGCGCGAAGCCCCCACGGCCCTCACCGGCGGTGCCGTGCCCACCCGAGTCCCAGCTCGCCGTCAATACGAAGGCGCGCCGCTCACCGCCATCAGCAACGCGTTCCAGCGCGCCGCACGCGCCCGCGCCGCACGTGCCGCCAGCTCGCGCGTCGTCGGGGCGTAGGGCGCCCCGAGGATCTCCAGGGAGTCCAGGACGCGCGCAGCGGCGCGGCCCCGGCCGGTGACGGCGTCGCCGCGCGGGTTGCCGCGCTCGGCGACGGCCTCCAGCGTCGCGGGGCCCAGCGTCGTGATCGCGCCGCGGACGACGAGCCCGTCCACGTACCGCGTGCCGGGCGGGCCCGGCGTGCGATCGGTGGTGTCCGTCCAGCGCACCCGGTGCGGGCGCGCGCCGAGCGTGGCGAGCTCGCGCCAGTCCGGCCCGGCCAGCAGCTGCTCGTGGCGGTGGAAGACGAGCCGCGCGGAGGCGAGGGCGGCCTCGCCGCGCATCATCCGGGCCGCCTCCGAGGGGGAGAGCCGCAGCCGCTCGTCGAAGGCGGCGTCCACGGGCGCCAGCGGCACGGAGACGACGGCCCGGATGGCGGAGAGGTCGCGCCCCGCGCGGTGGGCGCGGCGCAGGCCGTCCAGCCAGGCGGCGGCCGCCCGGCCGTAGTGGGCGGGCGACAGCACGGGCCCGAGGTCCACGCCGATGCCCTCGGCGAGGCAGTCCGCGGCCACGGCGAGCCCCTCGGGCCCGGCGGGCAGGGCGACGAGCGCGTTGGGCCGGTCGACGGCCCGCGCGAGGCGCAGTGCGGTGGCCGTGTCGGCGGCGGGGCCGGCTTCCAGGGTGACGTGCCCGTCCCGGCCGCCGGTCCGCTCGTGGACGGGCAGCAGCACGTCACACGCGCGCCGCCCCTCCGCGGCGAGCAGCGCCTCGGCCGCCGGCCCGGCCTCGGACACGGGCCGCACGGGCCGCGCCGACTGCCCCGGTCCGGCAGGCCGTCCGGCGCGCCGGGCCAGGGACCGGGTGAGGGGCTCGGGCCCGAGGGCCAGCCCGGTGATCAGCCCGTCGTCCACGAGCCGGGCCAGCCGTCGCGGGTTGGGCTCCTGCCACTCGGCACCGTCCAGCCAGCGCGACACGCCCTGGTCCGCCAGCAGGCTGATGATGCCCGCGCCGCACACCTCGTCACTCCCCTTGCCCTGTCCATGCGAGCGCCCCGCCACTCGACGCACGCCGCGGCATCCTCGGCGGAAATGCCGTACGAGTCAAGGAAGCTGACGGTGCGTCGTCTGAATTCGCCGGACGGAACGGCGCCCCGGGGCACCCCGGACACGCAGAACACCCCTCCGTCCGCGTTTCCACGGGCGAAGGGGTGTTCGCTGGCGGTAGCGGTGGGATTTGAACCCACGGTGGAGTTGCCCCCACACACGCTTTCGAGGCGTGCTCCTTAGGCCGCTCGGACACGCTACCGAGAGAGAGCTTAGCGGACGGTGGGCCGTGCTCTGAAATCGGTACGGGGGCGAACCGGTGTGACGCTCCTCATGAAAGCGCCGCAAGGGCGCCGGAAGGGCGCCCGGAGCCGCTCACCGGGAACGGAAGAAGTCGGTGAGGAGCGCGGCGCACTCCCCGGCGAGGACGCCCTGGATGACCTCGGGCCGGTGGTTGAGCCGGCGGTCGCGGAGGACGTCCCAGAGGGAGCCGGCCGCCCCGGCCTTCTCGTCGACGGCGCCGTAGACGACGCGGTCGACGCGCGAGAGGACGATCGCACCCGCACACATTGTGCACGGCTCCAGCGTCACGACCAGCGTGCAGCCCGCGAGGCGCCACTCGCCGACGGCCCGCGCCGCCTCGCGCAGGGCGAGGACCTCGGCGTGGCCGGTCGGGTCGCCGGTGGCCTCGCGTTCGTTGCGGCCGCGGCCGATGACGGAGCCGTCCGGGCCCAGCACGACGGCCCCGACCGGCACGTCGCCGGTGGCGGGGGCCCGTACGGCCTCGTCCAGGGCGGCCCGCATGGGGGCGAGCCACGGGGCGCGTACGGGGTCGTGGTCGGTCGGCTCGCGGACGGCTTCGTTCATGGCACCAGTGTGGGCGAACGGGGCCCGGCGGCCGTCAGCGGACGGCCTCCAGGACCTCCGTGCAGCCGAGGGCGTCGGCGATCTCGCCGAGCGCGTCCCGTTCGAGGGCGAGCAGTTCTTTCGCGCCCACGCCGAGGTCGGAGAGGATCTCGGTGTCGCCGAGCGGGCCGGCCGGCACCACCTCCGCGGCAGCGTCCTCCTCGGCCTCGTTCTCCACGGCGTCGGGCTCGCCGTCCTCCGTCCCGTCCAGGTCGAGGTCGTCGAGCTCGTCGGCTTCGGTGTCGTCGCGGCCGATCAGCTCGTCCACGAGCATGGCGCCGTACGAGCTGCGGCCCGCGGTGACGGCGTTCGAGACGAAGACGCGCGGGTCGTCCTCTCCGTCCACGCGGACGACGCCGAACCAGGAATCCTCCTGCTCGATGAACGCCAGGACCGTGTCGTCCTCCACCGCGGCCTCCCGGGCCAGGTCGGCGAGGTCGCTCAGGGTTTCCACGTCGTCGAGTTCTGTGTCGCTCGCTTGCCATCCGTCTTCGGTGCGCGCGAGCAGTGCGGCGAAGTACACCGTGACTCTCCCACTGGTCATAGGCGGTGCCGGGCCGGACGGGGACCACCCCGCCCACTCGGAATCGTGGCAGAAACCTCGCCGTTGCGAGAGGTCTTCCGCGCTGCGTCGTGCAGCAGTCCGAAGAGATGTGCCTCACGCGGCGCCGCCGGGCCGCCGTCCGGGCGGTGCGGCACGTGCCGGTCACCCCCTGAGCAGCCCGCGGATCACCACCGGAAGGTCCTCATCCGCATCTGCTGGCGCATCCGGGCCGCCCGGGCCCGGCGCGGCTGCACGCGGTCGCGGAGCTCCTTCGCCTCGTTCAGCTCGCGCAGGAACTGCGCGCGTCTGCGGCGGCGGTCCGCCTCGTCCTCGGCCTCGGGGGCGGTTTCCGGTTCGGATGCGGATCCGGGCGCGTACGCGCCGGGCTTCGTGTCGGGCTTCTCGGGGGCGTCTTCAGCCATGGCAGGACCACCTCGTGCCGAGTACTTCGCCGGCCACGTCCGGAGCGACAGACCGGGCGTACGTGCCCACTTTCCCCCTAAGTGGTGGTTTGATGCCAGTGCGGCGACAGACCGTCGCGGACCTGCGGCGGGCCGTCGAACGCCGCACGGCGGCCGCCGGGGGCCGAAAGCTCGGTTAATGTCGATGTCATGCGGATCCACGTCGTCGACCACCCCCTGGTGGCGCACAAGCTCACCACCCTGCGCGACAAGCGCACCGACTCCCCCACCTTCCGGCGTCTCTCCGACGAGCTGGTCACCCTGCTCGCCTACGAGGCCACGCGCGACGTGCGCACGGAGCAGGTGGACATCGAGTCCCCGGTCACGGCGACCACCGGCGTCAAGCTCTCCCACCCGCGCCCGCTGGTGGTGCCGATCCTGCGCGCCGGCCTCGGCATGCTCGACGGCATGGTCCGGCTGCTGCCGACCGCCGAGGTGGGCTTCCTGGGCATGATCCGCAATGAGGAGACCCTCAAGGCGGAGACGTACGCCACGCGCATGCCCGACGACCTCTCGGGCCGCCAGGTCTACGTCCTGGACCCGATGCTGGCGACCGGCGGCACGCTGGTCGCCGCGATCAACGAGCTGATCGCGCGCGGCGCCGACGACGTCACCGCGATCTGCCTGCTGGCCGCACCGGAGGGCGTCGAGGTCATGGAGCGCGAGCTGTCCGGCGCGCCGGTGACCGTCGTCACCGCCTCCATCGACGAGCGCCTCAACGAGAACGGCTACATCGTCCCGGGCCTGGGCGACGCGGGCGACCGCATGTACGGCACCGCGGGCTAGCCGCCGGCTCTCATGACGAACGCGCCGGCTGCGGCGGGCCGGCATTCCGCCGGCCCCTGCCCGTAGTCGCTCCCCCAGCTACTGCTGGGAGGCGCCCCCCAGCCGTTGCGGCGGGCAGTTTTCCCCGCCGCAACGGCGAGAGGCTATGACGGCGCAGTGCGGCGGTGCCGAACCACCGCAGCCGTCATTTCCCTCAGCACTTCGACGGCCTCGGCGCCGGCGACGCCGCCCTCGACGGCGGCGCCGAGGAGGGCGACCCCGAAGGCGCCGGTCCCTCGCCCGGTTCGACGCCCATGTCGGTCAGGGCGCGGTCGGCGTCCTTCCGCGCCGTGAGCTCCTTGAACTCGTTGCCGATGACCAGGTCGACGTCCTCGTCGGTGTCGCGCTGGTCGTTCTTGATCTCGGCCCCGGCCATCTGGGTGCCGATGACCCGCAGCGCCCCCTCCGCGGCCGTCGGCGCACCGATCAGCAGGCCGACCCGCTCGACCTTCTTGTCGTAGAGGGCGGGGGCGTTCCCCACTTTGCCGATCCTGAAGCCGCGGCTCCGGAGCTCGTCCGCGGTGATCTTGGCGAGTCCGCCGCGCGGAGTCGCGTTGTAGATGTTGACGGTGATGTCGGACGGGCGGGGCAGCGGTTTCGACTCCGCCTCCTCGTCCGCGGCCGCCTTGCAGTCGCCGTCCTTCGCCCCTTTCCCGCCCCTCGCTCCCGCACCGTGGGCCTGTGTCTCGCTCGGGCCCCCGGTGAAGACGTCGACGAGCTGGAAGGTCCCCCATCCGGCCAGGGCGAGCGCGGCGGACGAGGAGACTGCGGCGAGCACGATCCTGCGGCGGTTTCTGGGGCGGCGCATGTGCGGGAATCGCTTGCCCGTAATGCGGTATCTGCCGCCCATGCCGGGAGGGGTGAGCATGCTCATGGGCGCAGCGTAGTGCGGGGCGGGACCGCTGCCTACTAAATGATCAATGGGTTCGCGCGGCCCACCCGAAAGGCCGAACAACGGCCGGAAAGAGCCTCCGGTCAGCCCAGTTCGAGCACGCGTGCGTGCAGCACCTGGCGCTGCTGGAGCGCGGCCCGCACGGCGCGGTGCAGGCCGTCCTCGAGGTAGAGGTCGCCGTGCCACTTCACGACGTGGGCGAAGAGGTCGCCGTAGAAGGTCGAGTCCTCGGCCAGCAGGGTTTCCAGGTCGAGCTGCTGCTTGGTGGTCACCAGCTGGTCGAGCCGCACCGGGCGCGGGGCGACGTCCGCCCACTGCCGGGTGCTCTCCCGGCCGTGGTCGGGGTACGGCCGCCCGTTTCCGATGCGCTTGAAGATCACACGGAAAGCCTACCGGGCGACAGGCTCCCGGCGCAGCCACGGCACGGCAGCGCGAAGGCGACAATCGGCCGCATATCAGGAGCAGCGGGGGCGGCCCACGGCACCGAAACGGTGCGTGCACCGTGCAGGAGATCCGTCGTCCACAGGCTGGGGACGTCAGCCGTGCGGCGGTACGAGGACGACCCCCGCGTACTCGGTCTCCGACTCCGTACGGTTCGCGTAGGAGTGGGGGTGGTCGCCCGCCATGCGTAGTCCGTACCCCTGCGGAAGGACGACCTCCTGTGCGCCGGCCGTGACGGTGAGGGTGCCGCGCAGGACGTGGAGGAGCTCGACCGTGCCGCGGACGTGGGCCTCGCTGTGGTGCTCCTCGCCGGGGGCGAGCCGCCAGTGCCACAGCTCGGCGCCCACGGGCGGGGCGGCGCCGGTGACGAGCAGGCCGCGGCCGCCGTCCGGGCCGGTCCACAGGACGGGCTGGTCCGCGGGCGGGGTGGGCTGCAGGAGGGGCTCGGCGGGCTGCCGGAGCAGCGTGGTCAGGGGGACGCCGAAGGCGTCGCAGAGGCGCACGAGGGTGGCGAGGTTCGGGTTGGAGCGGGCGTTCTCCAGGGCGACGAGCATGCCCTTGCTGACGCGGGCCCGGGCGGCGAGGGCGTCGAGGCTCCAGCCCCGCTCCTTGCGCAGGGCCCGCACCCGGGCGGCGACGGCCTCCATGACGGCCCGGTCGTCGCCGGATTCCGCCTCAGTGTCATTCCCACTCATGCCGGTCATCTTCGCGCCTCCGCCGCTCCGGTCATTTGATGCTACCGTCCAGGGCAGTAAAACGACTACATGCACAGGAACAGGCACAGGAGAGCGACGTGAACCCGGACCAGGAGCTCGATCTCGAAGCGGTGGCCGCGAGCGTGCGCGTGGACGAGGCCGTCCGCGCGCTGCGGCCCGACTTCGCCGTGCTGGTGATCGCGGCCGACGGGCTGCCCGCGGGGCCCACCGACGACTGGTCGCGCGGCCTGCTCGCGGAGGCCGCGGCGACCGCCGAGGGGCTCGACGTCACCGCCGACCCCCACGTCGCGGCCTGGCGGGCGGCGTACGGGGCGTTCGGCGCCAAGCCCGGCCGCACGCGCAACAGCGCCGAGGCCCTGATCCGCCGCGCCCCCGCGGGCCTGCCCGAGGTCAACCTCCTGGTCGACGTCTACAACGCCGTGTCCGTCGCGCACCGCCTGCCGGTCGGCGGCGAGGACCTGGCCGCGTACGCGGGCGCGCCGCGCCTGGTGCGCGCCACGGGCGACGAGGTGTTCGACACGGTGGTCGGCGGCGCGCCCGCCACGGAGCACCCCGAGCCCGGCGAGGTGATCTGGCGCGACGACCTGGGCGTCACCTGCCGCCGCTGGAACCACCGCCAGTGCGTGCGCACCCGCATCACCGAGAAGTCGGCGAGCGCCCTGTTCCTGCTGGAGCGGCTCGACCCGATGCCGCTCGGCGCGCTCGACGCCGCGGCCGCCGACCTCCTCGCCCGGCTGCGCGAGCGCGCGCCCGGGCTGCGCGCGGCCTCCCGCCTGGTCCGCTGACAGCGGGCCGCCGCGCCGGGGGCGGGGCCCGCCCGGGTCAGCCCTTCTTCTTCGCCGGCCGGATGGTGGCCTTCTCGGCCGCCGCCCGCTTGGCGGCGGCCTTCATCTCCTGCTTGTGCGCCCGCACCTTCGCCAGCGACTCGGGGCCGGTGATGTCCGCCACCGACCGGTAGGAGCCCTCCTCCCCGTAGGCGCCGGCCGCCTCGCGCCAGCCCTCCGGCGCGACCCCGAGCTGCTTGCCCAGCAGCGCGAGGAAGATCCGGGCCTTCTGCTCGCCGAAGCCGGGCAGCTCCTTGAGCCGCGCGAGCAGCTCCGCCCCGGTATCCGCGCCGGCCCACACAGCGCTCGCCTCGCCGCCGTAGTGCTCCACCAGGTACTGGCAGAGCTGCTGGACGCGCTTGGCCATCGAGCCGGGGTAGCGGTGCACCGCAGGCTTCTCCGACAGCAGCCCGGCGAACGCGTCGGGGTCGTAGGCGGCGATCTCGTACGCGTCGAGGTCGTCGCGTCCCATGCGCTGCGCGATGGCGTACGGGCCGGAGAACGCCCACTCCATGGGGATCTGCTGGTCCAGCAGCATCCCGACCAGCGCGGCGAGCGGGCTGCGGCCGAGCAGGGCGTCGGCCTCGGGCTGCTGTGCGAGGTGCAGGGTGATGTCCATGCCTCGATGATCGCCCCGGGGGGCGCGTGCGGGAGGGAGCCGGTGCCCGGGGTGTCACCCCTCCGCCGGCCGCGCGCACGCCATGGGCGAACGGGTGAACCCCGGGGCGGGGCGCCTTGCGCGCGTCCCGCGTGACACCGCGTGAGGCCCGTCCGGGCGCGCGCACCGGTACGTGAGCGTCCGCGCGCCGCGTGCCCCGCCACCCACTCCGGGGCGCCGCTCAGCGCGTCATCCCCCTCTGTGCGGGAGCGGCGGAAGTGCACGACCGTGGAGTGGGCGGGACACAGTGCCCTGCAGTGCCAAGCCGTGCACAGCGGAACAGGGGGACCGCAATGGAGAGCACGCACGACCCGATCACGCCGGCGACCGACCACTCCGCGACCGTCCAGCGCTCCCGCACCGTCAAGCGCCCTTACGTGGAACCGCAGATCGACGAGCTCGGCACCGTCGAGCACCTCACTGCCCACGGCGGCATCCTCCTTCCCGACTCGCCGAACAGCCGCACGCTCCTCTGACCCGCGCACCCGCCGCTCCGGCCCGCGCCGGGGCGGCACCGGACCGTACGGACGTCCGGTCCCCGCGCGAGCGACGCCGGAAGGGGAAGCCATGGAGACCGAGCCCGTTCCCGGCGGCGGCCGTTCCGGCGGCCCTCCCGTCGGCGACTACCTGGGCTGCTACGGGCGCGTCCCGTTCGGCGGTCACGCGCCCCGCATCTCGTACGTCAGCGCGCCCTTCGGCCGGCGCCCCGCCTGGTCGGACCCCGGCCGCCACCTCGTCCAGTGGGCGGCCCCGGGGACCCCGCGGGTCCCGTACCCCTCCGAGCGGGAGAGGCTGCTCCTGACGGGCGTCGTCCGGGGCCCTGTGACGCCCGCGTGGGTGCACCGCCTCACCCACATCCTCAAGGAGGGCCGGCACGCCGAACTGGCCCGCATGCCCGGCGCGCTGTCCGGCGCGCTCGTCGCCGACCACCGGGTGTTCCTCTTCCGCAGCGCCACCAGCGAGGAGGCCCTGCACTACCGCCGCTCCCGGGACCTGCTGCGCTTCTCCACGGACCCGGCCGACCTCCTCGACGGGCCCGGCGAGTTCGGCCGCGAGGAGGTGTGGCGCGCCTGCCGCGGCGACATGGTCTTCGTCTACCCCGGCATCGCGCGCGTGCCGCCCGGCACGGTCGTCACCCTCGAACGCGGCTCCGCGACCACCGCCGCGTACGACCCCGTGACCCCGCTGGACCTGCCCCCGCGCACGACCATGACGGAGTTCGCGGAGGCCGCCTGGGAGCTCGTGGTGGAGGCCGTGCGCCCGTACGCGGGCCGCGGCCGGACCGGCATCCTGCTCAGCGGCGGCCTGGACTCCGCGGCCGTCCTCGCGGCGCTCGTGGAGTGCGGCGCGGACGCCGTCGCCTACCACTACGCCACGCGCGACCCGCTGGCCGACGAATCGGCGTACGCCCGGGCCGTCTGCGACCACCTGGGGGTGCCGTTCGTCCCCGTCCCCACGGACCACGGCGCGGGATACCTGGACGAGCGCTGGCAGTTCCCCCACCCGTACAACCACCTGGCCTACCGGTGGCTGGAGCAGATGGCCGAGCGCGTCGCCCAGGACGGCATCACGTTCCTGGCCTGGGGCCGCGAGGGCGACCGCATCTTCGGCCCCGCCCGCTACGGCCTGCACGACGTCCTCACCGGCGACCTGCCCGCGCGCGAGAAGGCCACGCTCTGCCGGGGCCTGCTGACCTCGCGCTGGGAGCTCCCCCGCATCCTGCGCAGCGCCTCGCCCCGCACCTCCCTGCTCGACGACCTCGTGCCCGCCGGCGGCGCCGTACGCCCCGCCGACTTCCTCACTCCCCTCCCCGGCGCACCGGCGGACGTCTTCGACACCGCCCACGCACCGCAGGAGCACTGCGCGAACCTCACCGTCTGGCGGCCCCGCGGCATCCAGCTGTGCAACCCCCTCGGCAGCAAGGGGCTGCGGAGCCTGGCTGCCCGGCTGCCGCACGCGTACCGCCTCCTGCCGCACCAGGGGCGGCTGATCACCAAACCGGTGCTCCGCCTGATGCTCTCCGGGCGGTTCCCCGACGCCGTGTGGCGCCGCCACGGCCGGCTGTGGCTCGGCTCCCCGCACAAGGACTACGTCCTGCGTCACCCCCACGTGTTCGCCGGTCTGCTCGGCCGCCCGGACGCCCACCTCGTCCGCCTGGGCGTCGTCGACCCCGGGCGGCTCGCGCACGTGCTGGCCGAACCGGCGCGGCTGCGCCTCAACGCCGAGAGCCTGATCGGCACCGCCATGACCGAGCTGTTCCTGCGCAGCGACGCGCGGCGGACGCCGCCCGGCCCGAGGGGACGGACCACATGCCGCTGATCGGACTGGCCCGGCACGTCGTCTTCGACGACACGGACGGCGCGGGCGTCATCCTCGACACCCGCCGCGGCGTCTACCTGTCCCTCAACGTCACCGCCACCCACATGCTGCGCACCGCCCTGGCCTGCGACTCCGTGGCGGCGGCCGTCGCCCGCCTGCGCGAGGACTTCGACGCGGACGAGGAGACGCTGGCCGCCGGACTGGCCGGACTCACCGCCCGGCTGGGCGAGCACGCACTGCTGGAGAAGGACGGAAGCACCGCCGCCCCGCGCCGGCGGGGCCGCCGGAGGGAGGGCCGGTGAGCACGCACACGGACTGGGAGTTCTTCCTGGACGACCCCGGAGGGGGCGCGCCGGCCCCCGCCGTCCCGCACCGGCTGCGGGCCGCCGCCCTGCTGCGCACGGCCCGGGCGCTGTGGCTCTTCCGGCGGCGCGGCTGGCGCGGCGCGTGCCCGTACCTGTGCCGGATCCGGCCCGTGCGGGGCTCGGCGGCGCTGTCCGGGCTGCCGCCCGCGACCGCGGTCCGGCTGGCCCGCAGGGAGATCCTCGCCGCCCAGCTGGTGCTGCGCGCGATGCTGCCCAACGGGCTCTGCCTGCCGCGGTCGTTGGCCCTGACCGCGTACCTGTGCGCGCTCGGCCTGCCCGCCCGGATGACGGTGGCCCGGGGCCGCGCCCTGTCCACCCCGGCGAACGCCTTCCACTCGTGGACCGAGCTCCACGGGGCGGTCCTGACCGACAACCCGGACGTACGGCTGGGGTACACGGTCCTGCAGCGGGTCCCGTGATCCACAGGCCCTTGTCCGCGCCGATCGATTGTTCTAGCGTGATACGAACAAAGTGATCCGGCTGGATCCGGGGGGGGTGGGTGACGTGACGGTCTGGAGCCGTACGGTCGTGGCGGGTTGGCTGGTGGCCCTGGGGGTGGTCTCCGCGGTGGGGTTCGTCGTGGCGGGACTGCTGGTGGACGGTCAGCTTCCGTTGTTCCTGTGGCTGCTGGTGGCCTCGGCGGCCCTGGTGATCACCGGGGCGGTCCGGGTCACCGTGACGGACCGGGACGTGACCGTGCACGCGGTCGTGCTCCCCCTCGTCCGGCGCCGGATACCGCACTCCCGCATACGGGAGGCGTCGGCGAGGCTGTCCCGGCCGATGGAGCTCGGCGGCTGGGGTTACCGCTGGATGCCCGGGCAGACCTCGGTCTCGCTGCGCGCCGGAGACGCCCTGTGGCTGGAGCTGACGTCCGGAAAGTTCTTCGTCGTCACGGTCGACGACGCGGGGGAAGCGGCGGAGCTCGTGAACGGTTACGTCGCACAGGGAGCTTCACGGTGACCAGAACCCTCACCCGTACCCCGGCCGGCAAGGCCGTGGACGTCTACGGACCGCCCGGCGGCGGAATCGCGCCCACCGTCCTGCTCTGGCACGGCATGGGGCCGGACGAGCGGGACATCATGCGGCCCGTGGCGGAAGCGGCCGCCGCGCAAGGGGTCGTGGTCCTCGTCCCGGACTGGCGCTCCGACGCGCCCGACCGCGGGGCGGCACACCTGCTGGACTCGCTGGCGTTCGCGCGGGAGCGGGCGGCGGACTTCGGCGGGGACCCCGGCAGGCTCGTGGTGGCGGGCTGGTCGGCGGGCGCGGGAGCGGCCGTCGCGACGGCGCTGCGGCCCGGCCTCCTCGGCGGCCCGCAGCCGGTGGCCGTGGTGGGCATAGCGGGCCGGTACGACGTCCCCGCCCGGACCACGGGTTCGGTCCCGGTGGAGGACCTCATGGAGGACCTCGCGCACGCGGCGCCCGTGCCGGTGCTGCTGGTGCACGGCACCGAGGACGACCAGGTGGACGTCCGCAGCAGCAGGGAGTTCGCCGCCGCGCTCCGCACGCACGGCCTGCCCGTACGGCTGGAGGAACCGGCGACGGACCACGCCGGGGTCCTCATGAGCGCGTACGACCCGGAGCTCGGCCGGCTTCGCGCGAGCGGCGCCGGGCACGCCCTGGAGGGCGGCCGGACCACGGCCCGGGTGCTGGCCGGGGCGGCGAAGGGGATCGCGGCGCCCTGACCTCGCGGGGGCGCCCTGACCTCGCGGGGCCCTCCTCAGGCGACGCTCCCGTCCCGCTTCCCTCAGGCAACGCTCCCGCCCCGCGGCCCGGCCTCGTCCGTTGGCGCGAACTCCGTCTGTACGAGTTGCGCGGACGGCACGGCCGGAACAGATGGAGCAGCCGGGACGGGCGGGAAGGCGTCCATGATGTCGAAGGCCGCGTCCACCCCCGACACCCGCATCACGCGCGACACGCGCGGCGCCCCCCGCACCAGCCGCAGCCGCCCGCCGCGGCAGAGCATGCGGTGCCGGGCTCTGATCAGCAGGCGGAGCCCGCTCGCGTCCAGGAAGGACACCCGGCGGAGGTCGATCACGATGTCGGCGCGGCCCCGCTCGGTCAGCGCGTCCACGCGCGGCCCGAGCTCCTGCTCCGCCAAGATGTCCAGCTCACCGTGCAGTTCAATGATGATCGCGCCGCACGCCACGCGCTCCCGCATGGCGAAGGCGGGCTCTTGCGCGCCCATGTCGCCCCTCACCGACCTCCCTCGGCCACTCACTCCCGGCACCGCGCATCCGCCGGTTGCCGGATACCTTTCTGGTGCCCCCGCAGTAGGCCGATCTCACCTTCGACGCAAAGCTGTCATCTCGCGTACAGGCGCGCCGCACGGGGCGCACGCGGGCGCGGGCGCTCGAAGGAGGAAGTCCGGGGGAGAGCAGAGGGAGAAGTGCAGGTCGGGGGAAGCGGCATCGGGGGGACAGCCGCTTCCCCCGGCGGGGGCACGGCCTCCAAGTACGGGCCGCAGTCGGGGGGAAGTCGCGGCCCGGACCCCGCAGTGAGGCCATGTCCCTGCCCGGCGGATTCCTGCCAGATCCGGTACGGGCACTCCCTATCCTCCGCCCCGCCGCATGCCGCCCCGTACGGCGAAGGGCCCGGCTTGACGGGCCTTTGGTCCTTAAAGGCTGCGTGAGGGAGCGGGCACGTTCCCGGCATTCGGGCAAACGTACGGTTAGACTCCGCCACCGGAGAGGGGATCACGGGGATCACCGGGGAGGGAGTGCGCCGTGGAGAAGGCGAAGAAGATCACGCTCTGGGTACTCGGCGTTTTCGTGGCGTACACAATCATCCACTCCCCCAAGCGGTCGGCGGAGCTCGTCCAGATAGGGTTCGAGGGCATCTCGGACGCCGCCAAGAGCGTCGGCGAGTTCATGACCCAGCTGATCAGCTGACCGACCCGGCGTGGAGGCACTGCCGTGATTCGTCATCTCGTCCTGTTCAAGCTCAACGAGGGCGTCACGCGCGACGACCCGCGCGTCGCCGCCGGAGTACAGGCGTTCGAGGAGCTGGGGAAGCAGATCCCGGAGCTCCGCTTCTGGGAGTGCGCCTGGAACATCTCCGACCGGCCGATCGCCTACGACTTCGCCATCAACTCGGCCGTCGACGACGCCGAGGCGCTCCAGCGCTATCTGGACCACCCGGCGCATCAGGCGGGTGTCGCGCAGTGGCGCGAATTCGCCACTTGGGTGATCGCCGACTACCCCTTCTGAGCGCCCGCAGCGCACGGCCCCTCGCCACCTTGGCGAGGGGCCGTTTTTATGGTCAACACGATGTTATGGGGTTCTTGCACACAGTGCACATGTCTTGTGATGCTATGACCGCTTTTGCCGGATGAGTTGACCATGAAGGGTGGCAGAACCGTGTCGGCCCGAACCGTCCCCGAAGCCCCCTTCCAGGAAACCCCTGCTCAGGCCCTCGGCCCGGGCGCCGGGACCACGAACGCGACGCCCGCCGACCCGGCACCGGACCCGGAACCCGGATCCGGCCATGACCACGGCCATGGCCACGGCACCAGCACCAGCACCCAGGAGCCTCTCGCCGACGCCTCCGGCACCTCCGACGCCCCCGAGGCCGCCGAAACCGCCGAAGCCGCCGACCCCGATCACCCCAGGAGCCGCGGAGCGGACGCCAGGGCGCTCACCCAGGTGCTCTTCAAGGAGTTCATCGCCCTGGAGCCCGGCACGCCCGAGCACGCCCGGGTGCGGGCCGCGCTCATCGAGGCCAACCTCCCCCTCGTCCGCTACGCCGCCGCCCGCTTCCGCAGCCGCAACGAACCCATGGAGGACGTGATCCAGGTCGGCACGATCGGCCTGATCAACGCCATCGACCGGTTCGACCCGGACCGCGGGGTGCAGTTCCCGACCTTCGCGATGCCGACCGTGGTCGGCGAGATCAAGCGGTACTTCCGCGACAACGTCCGCACCGTGCACGTGCCGCGCCGGCTCCACGAGCTGTGGGTGCAGGTCAACGGCGCCAGCGAGGACCTGACCGTGCTGCACGGCCGCACGCCCACAACCGCCGAGATCGCCGAGCGGCTGCGGATCCCCGAGGACGAGGTGCTGGCCTGCATCGAGGCCGGGCGCTCGTACCACGCCACCTCGCTGGAGGCCGCGCAGGAGGGCGACGGGCTGCCCGGCCTGCTGGACCGGCTCGGCTACGAGGACCCCGCCCTGGCCGGGGTCGAACACCGGGACCTCGTGCGCCACCTGCTCGTACAGCTGCCGGAGCGCGAGCAGCGCATTCTGCTGCTCCGCTATTACAGCAATCTGACGCAGTCGCAGATCAGCGCGGAGCTGGGCGTCTCCCAGATGCACGTATCCCGGCTGCTCTCCCGGAGCTTCGCCCGGCTGCGTTCCGCAAATCGAATCGAAGCCTAACTCTCACGGGTGACCCCCTCCTCATACGAGGCGGCAGATATGTCGACTTGACGCTACAGCGCGTTGCCGACATGTGACATTCTGCAGGAACTGCGTTTGCCACAGCGCGGCCTCCGGTATTCAGGTGGGGGCCAACCCCTCGTGCGAGGGGCACCGCTGTGACCCGTCCGCGACCTCAAGGGGGTGGCATGTCCGTAGACCTGGGCAGCGCGAAGGTGCTCGCCACCGACGCACCGCACGCCGTGCTCGACGACTGCGAAACCATCGACACTCGCACCCTCTCCCGCTCACTCTTCCTGCGCCTGGCCGCCCTCGAGCGGGACAGCGCGGAGCGCGCTTACGTCCGCGACACCCTGATCGAGCTCAACCTCCCCCTCGTGCGCTACGCGGCCGCCCGCTTCCGCAGCCGCAACGAGCCCATGGAGGACATCGTCCAGGTCGGCACGATCGGCCTGATCAAGGCGATCGACCGGTTCGACTGCGAACGGGGGGTGGAGTTCCCGACCTTCGCCATGCCGACGGTCGTGGGCGAGATCAAGCGGTTCTTCCGGGACACGAGTTGGTCGGTGCGCGTGCCGCGCCGGCTGCAGGAGCTGCGCCTCGCCCTCACCAAGGCCAGCGACGAGCTCGCACAGAAGCTCGACCGCTCGCCGACCGTCCCCGAACTGGCCCTGTGCCTGGGCGTCTCCGAGGACGACGTCGTCGACGGCCTGGCCGTGGGCAACGCCTACACCGCCAGCTCGCTCGACTCGCCCTCCCCCGAGGACGACGGCGGCGAGGGCTCCCTGGCGGACCGGCTCGGCTACGAGGACAGCGCGCTGGAGGGCGTGGAGTACCGCGAGTCACTCAAACCCCTGCTGGCCAAACTGCCACCGCGGGAGCGGCAGATCATCATGCTGCGGTTCTTCGCCAACATGACGCAGTCCCAGATCGGCGAGGAGGTCGGCATCTCCCAGATGCACGTGTCCCGGCTCCTGACCAGGACGCTGTCGCAGCTCCGCGAGGGCCTCATCGCGGACTAGGCCCACCGTCACGGGGGATCTCGAAGGATCTCAAGACATCAAGGGATCAAGGGATCAAGGGACCCATGGGTCTCACGGGGGATCTCACGGGGGACCATCCACCACACGGCGAATCGCACGGGGGATCGCCGGCCTCTACCGCCCGTACCGCCCGACTCTGTACTCCTGACTGACCGTCAGCCACACTGGGCCGATGCGCCGGAAGACGATCGTCTCCGCATCCGCCTCAGCCGCGGCGGCCGCACTCGCCCTGGGAGCCGTTCTCGCAGGTTGCGGTGGCACCGACCGCGACGCCTACGTCGCCTCCGAGGCAGCAGGCCCCGGCTCGTCCTCCCACCCGGTGGGCGGAGCCGTTCCGCCCGAAAAGGGCGTCGAGCTGCACTCCCTGCCCGCGGCACCATCCGGCCGCACATCGGGCTCTCCCGGCCCGGGCCGCTCCCGGCCCCCGGCCTCCGCACCGCCCGCACCCTCTTCGCCGTCCTCGCCGCCCTCGTCGTCGAGGTCGCAGTCTCCGGCAGGCACCGGCAGCGACGCGCCGTCCGCAGGCCGCGGCACGGATCCCCGTACCGGCGCCCGGACTCCATCCCTCCCCCCGCGCTCCGGCCCCGCACGGCCCTCGGCGCCCGCGACCACCCCGTCGTCCCCCGGACAGCCTTCACGGCCGCCCGGCGAAAGCGGCCGGCCACCCGCGCCGGCCCGGCTCGACGCCGGCACACCGCGCCGGTCGGCGGACGACGAGGCCCGGCGCTGGTGCGAGAAGGTGACCGTGCCGCTCGCCAACTCCGGAGGCAGCCCCGTCACCGCGGGCACCGTCACCTTCGGCACGCACGTGATCGACCTGCTCGGCATCGACTGGGCCACGCTCACCTCGTCGCAGCCGCTCCCGGTGCCGATCGAGGCGGGCGCGGCGGTCGAGGCGACGTGGACCGTGTGCGTCGACGCCTGGCGCGTGCCGTGGGGCATGCACGTCGAGACGCGCGACGTGAAGGTGGAATGGGGCTAGCGCCGCGGCGGCTACGGCCGCGGCCGCCTCTCACGGACTCAGCCGAGCGCGAGCCACACCACGGCCGCGACGACCACGACGGCCGCGATCACTCCGGCGATCAGGCCGACGCGGGGACCGGACGACCGGGCGGGAGCCGGCGCCGCGCGCCTGCTGCCCGCGGGGCTGCCCTGGCCCTCGTCGACGAAGGCGCGGAACATCTGCGTGCTGCCCGCGGGGTCGTAGCTCTCGGGGTTCTGCTGATGGGGGTTGGCCATAGGCCAGGACCCTAGCGAAGGAGGGAGGGGTGGTGCGCAGCGCCCCGCCTTGCCGAGGCACTCCGTCCGCTTCGCGCCCTACCTGCGGTTTTACGGGGACCTGTGGATCCTTGGCCCTACCTTTACCCAGGGAAACCTCTTTTCGCTTGCCTGCAGCAACCAAATTCTGGTTACATCGTTGCCCTAAGCAACTGAAGGTGGGGAGGGCGGCGCATGGCCGAGCAGGAGCAGTACGAAGAGCTCGCCCGGCAGCTCAGCGCCGTCGCCGCCGTCCGGCGCGACCTCGCCCGCGTACTCCCGGCGGACTGCTCGCCGGCCGCGGCCGTCGTGCTGACGATGCTGCGGCAGTACGGCGAGATGCGCATGGGCAAGCTGGCCGAACTGCTGCTGATCGACATGTCGGTGACCAGCCGGCACGTCGCGTACGCGGAGGCCCGGGGCTGGCTCGAACGGCACCCCGACCCCGCGGACCGGCGGTCCCGGCTGCTGCGCATCAGCCCCGCCGGCGAAGCCCTGCTCCGGCAGGTCTCCGGGCGCTACACCGAGGCGCTCGCGACCTGCCTGCGGGACTGGTCGTCGGAGGACGTCGGCCGGCTGATCGAGCTGCTCGGCCGGTTCCGCAACAGCTTCGACGGCTGCCGGACCCGTACGTGACCGCACACGGGCGCCCGCAGGCGCGGACCACCCGCACACAGCGGACCACCCGCACGTAGACGCACACCACACGCCACACTCGCACTGCAAAGGAACTCAATGGCTACGACCACACCGGCCGGTGTGGGGGGCGGCCACGCCAAACACGGCGGCCAGGACGGCGGCGCCCCCATGACTCACCGGCAGATCATGGAGGCGCTGTCCGGGCTGCTGCTCGGCATGTTCGTCGCCATCCTGTCCTCGACGATCGTCTCCAACGCGCTGCCGGAGATCATCTCCGACCTGCACGGCAGCCAGTCCTCCTACACCTGGGTCGTCACGGCCTCGCTCCTGGCGATGACCGCGTCCACCCCGCTGTGGGGCAAGCTCTCCGACCTGTTCAGCAAGAAGCTGCTGGTCCAGATAGCCCTGATCGTCTACGTCGCGGGCTCGGTCGTGGCCGGCCTCTCCCAGAACACCGGCACGCTCATCGCCTGCCGCGCCATTCAGGGCATCGGCGTCGGCGGCCTGTCCGCCCTGGCGCAGATCATCATGGCGGCGATGATCTCCCCGCGGGAGCGCGGCCGTTACAGCGGCTACCTCGGCGCGACCTTCGCCGTCGCGACGGTCGGCGGCCCGCTGCTCGGCGGCGTCATCACCGACACCGACTGGCTCGGCTGGCGCTGGTGCTTCTACGTCGGCGTGCCGTTCGCCGTGATCGCGCTGATCGTGCTGCAGAAGACGCTGAAGCTCCCCGTGGTGAAGCGGGACGTGAAGGTCGACTGGCTGGGCGCGTTCTTCATCAGCGCCTCGGTCACCCTGCTGCTGGTGTGGGTCACGCTCGCGGGCAAGAACTACGACTGGATCTCCTGGCAGACCTACGCCATGGTCGGCGGCTCGATCGCGCTCGGCGCGATCTTCGTCCTCGTCGAGTCCAAGGCCTCCGAACCGATCATTCCGCTGCGGCTGTTCCGCAACAAGACGATCACCCTGTCCTCGGCGGCGAGCCTCTTCGTCGGCGTCGCGATGTTCAGCGGCACGGTCTTCTTCTCGCAGTACTTCCAGCTGGCGCGCGGCAAGTCGCCGACGATGTCCGGCGTAATGACCATCCCGATGATCACCGGCCTGTTCCTGTCGTCGACGATCTCCGGCCAGATCATCACCAAGACCGGCCGCTGGAAGGCCTGGCTGGTCAGCGGCGGCGTGCTGCTCACGGCGGGCCTCGGCCTGCTCGGCACGATGCGGTACGACACCCCGTACTGGCACCTGGCGGTCTACATGGCGCTGGTCGGCCTCGGCATGGGCATGATGATGCAGAACCTCGTGCTCTGCACGCAGAACCAGGTCGCGCCGAAGGACCTCGGCGCCGCGAGCTCCGTCGTCACCTTCTTCCGCTCCCTCGGCGGCGCGGTGGGCGTCTCGGCGCTCGGCGCGGTGCTCGGGCACCGGGTCACGGACTACGTCAAGGACGGCATCGCCGCGCTCGGCCCGCAGGCCGCGGCCGCCGCGGCCAAGAGCGGCGGCTCCGGCGGCGGCATCCCCAAGCTGGACGCGATGCCCGCGCCGCTGCGCACGGTCGTCGAGAGCGCCTACGGGCACGGTGTGGGCGACGTGTTCCTCTACGCGGCGCCGTGCGCGCTGCTGGCCTTCGTGCTGACGCTGTTCATCAAGGAGGTCGCGCTGCAGGGGCGGTCCGGAGCGGCCGCTGCCGCCGGCGCCTCCTCCGGCTCCGAAGAGAAGGAGACCGCCCCGCAGGGCGGCTGACAGACCCCGTCGGGCCGGGGCGCGGAATCGAGCGGAGACGCGCCCCCGGCCGGACGGCACCGGGACCTGAACGGCATGAACGGTCCCGGGGACGGGCCCCGGTGGTGGCGCGCGCGAAGGCAGGGGACGGCCTGCGCGCCACCGCCGGGGCTTCGTTGTGCCCGGGTCGGCTTTGCGCGGTCAGTCGGGGCGGGTCAGCTGGGGCGGTCCCGCATGACCTCGATGCCGGCGATCACGACGTCCAGGGCGTACTCGAAGTCGCGGTGCCGCATCTCCGCGACGCCCCCCTGCTTGCCCCAGTTCTCGGTGACCTCGGCGGCCTCCCGGTAGTTCTCCGTCCACTCGGGGCTGGCCGAGACCACGTTCATGACGTCCCGGAAGTACTCGTCCTCGCTGACGCCCGCGGCCCGGCAGCGCTCCTTGTACAGGCCCTCGATCGTGCAGAAGCCGTAGACGAACTGGAAGACGGCCGCGAGCGCGCCCGTGATCCGGTCCTGGGGGATGCCGCTGCGCGCCATCACCGCGATGGTGGCGTTCGAGAACGCCATCGAGCGGGGGCCGAGGTTGAGGTAGCGGCCGAGGAGGCGGGGGGCCCACGGGTGGGCGGCGAGGGTCATCCGGTACGCCTCGGCCAGGACGCGGAGCTGGTCGCGCCAGTCGGCGCTCTCGTCGGACAGGTCCGGGAGGCCCATCTCGCCGGCGATCTCGTCGAGGACGTACTCCAGGAGGTCGTCCTTGTTGTCGACGTACCAGTAGACCGACATGGCGGTCACGCCGAGTTCGGTGGCGAGCCGCCGCATGGAGAACTTCTCCAGGCCCTCGGCGTCGAGGAGGCGGATGGTCGCCGCGACGATCCGGTCGCGGTCGAGGTTGCCCTGGTCGTCCCCGCGCCGCGGGGCGGAGGCCGGCTTCCGGGCCAGCCACACACTGGTCCGCGGACCGCTCATCTGCTTACCGCCGCCCGCCATTGCCCTGTGCCTCCCTGTTCACGACCATACGCCCGAATGCTAGGCCCTCGGGCCTACGGCCCCGGGCCGCCCACCTCGCTCCGCGCGAAGCGGGTGGGCCCGGTGGGCCCGGGCCCACCCCTCGGCCGAGCAGGCGCCGGAGCCCCGAATCACGCCCGCCGCAGCGGCGAGCAACCACACACCCACCGAACCGGCGGTGCCGGACCCACCTCGGGCCAGTTCCGGCACCGCCGACCACCACCACGAGGGCTGATCGCCATCGCGGCGGACACGAAGAGCCCGCCGCCCCGGGCCCACCCCCGTCAGCTCAGCAGGGGCCGGAGCCCCGAGATCCCCCCGCCGCAACGGCGAGCAACCACACACCCACCGAACCGGCGGTGCCGGACCCACCTCGGTCCGGTTCCGGCACCGCCGACCACCACCACGAGGGCTGATCACCGCCGCGGCGGATACAAGAACCGGCGCCACCGGGGACTCGGGGCGGAGCCCCGGACAACCCCGCCGCGGGCGGACACGAAGAGCCCGCCGCCCCGGGCCCACCCCCGTCAGCTCAGCAGGGCCGGAGCCCCGAGATCCCCCCGCCGCAGCAGCGAGCAACCACAGCCCGCCTGACCGGCGGTGCCGGACCCACCTCGGTCCGGTTCCGGCACCGCCGACCACCGCCACGGGGCTGATCACCGCCGCGGCGGATACAAGAACCGGCGCCACCGGGGCGCGGCCCACCCCCGTCGGGCCCCGCCCCTCGGGTCGCCCCGGGGCCGCGCCCCGGACGCCCCCGCCCCGAGGGCTACTCCGACCGCTCCGCCCTCCGCAGGAGCACCGCCGCGGTGAGGCCGCCCGCCAGGACCGCCGCCGCGCCGACCAGCTGGCTGGTGTGCACACCCGTGGCGAACGCGTCCGCGATCACCGCGCGGTCCCCGGCCGTACGGGCATCCGAAAGCGCCGCCGGCAGCGACCCCGCCCCCGCGGCCACCGCAGGGACCAGCGCCGCGAAGCGCGAGTTGAGGACGGCGCCCAGCACCGCGACGCCGAGCCCGTTGCCGCACTCCTGGAGCGTGCCGTTGACTCCGGCGCCGACGCCCGCCTTCTCCGGCGGGATCGCGGACATGATCGCCGTGGCCATGGCGGGCATGGACAGGGCGATGCCGATGCCCATCAGCACGAGCCCGAAGAGCATCCCGCCGTACCCGTCGGCGCCCAGCACGGCGATCGCCGCGAGCCCCGCCGCGAGCAGTCCCATGCCGCCGGCGATGGCGACCGGGGTGCCGACCTTCGGCAGGAGCCGCGCGCCGACCCCGGTCAGGTTGAGGACGACGATGACGAGCGCCAGAGGTGACATCCGCAGACCGGTCTGCAGCGGGTCGTAGCCGAGCACGAGCTGCAGGTGCTGCGTGAGCAGGAAGAACGATCCGCCCATGCCGAAGGCGACGAGGATGGAGCCGGAGACCGCACCGACGAAGCGCCGGTTGCGGAAGAACGACATGTCGAGCATCGGGTAGGGCGCCCGCCGCTCCCACACCGCGAACGCGGCCAGCACCACCACGCCCACGCCCGCGGAGACCAGCACCCGCCCGGACGTCCAGCCGTGCTCCGGTCCGGAGATGATCGCGAAGGTGACCCCGGTCATGCCGATCGTGGACAGCAGCGCGCCGAGCAGGTCGGGCCGCTCACCGGCCGGGTTCTTGGACTCGGGCACCCACTTGAGGACGGCCAGCAGGCCGAGTAGCGCCACCGGCAGGTTGATCAGGAAGATCGAGCCCCACCAGAAGTGGTTGAGGAGCGCGCCGCCGATCAGCGGCCCGGCGGCGAAGCCGAGGGAGCTGACCGCGCCCCACAGCCCGATCGCCTTCGTCCGCTCCTCCTCGTCGAAGACCTGGACGACGACGGCGAGCGTGGTGGTCATCAGGAGCGCACCGCCGATGCCCATGCCGGCCCGCGCGGCGATCAGCTGACCGGTCGTCTCGGACAGGGCCCCGCCGAGCGAGCCGATCCCGAAGAGCGCGAGCCCTATGGCGAGCAGCTTCTTGCGCCCGTAGCGGTCGGCGGCGCTGCCCGCGGTGAGCAGCAGTCCGGCCTGGACCAGCGAGTACGCGTTGATCATCCACTGGACGTCGGACGTCGCGGCTCCCATCTCCTCGGTGAGGGAGGGGATGGCGACGGTGAGCACGGTGTTGTCGAGCAGCACGGTGAGCTGGGCGAGGCAGATCACGCCGAGCACCAGCCAGCGCGTGGGGTTGCGCTGCGGCAGCTCCTCCGCGGCGCTTGGTGATTCCTTGGTCGGCGCAGTCATGCGAGATCCCCCTTGTACGGTGTACGACTCCCTGTCGTCGTACACCGTACAAGAGCTCCTCTACGCCGTACAAGGCGTTTTTTCTACGCTCCCTCCACCGGCCGCGTCAGGTCGTAGAGCGTCACCCCGCCGACCGTGACCTTCGTGAAGTGCGCCGCCACCCACGCGGCGATCCCGGCCGAGGCGGACTCTGTGCCTCCGCGCCCGCCGCCGCGCATCTCGCCGCCGCCCGAAGCGATGAAGTAGTGCACCTTCCCGGCCTTCACGTACGCCTCGAACTGCCGCGGCGTCGGCGACGGATCGCTCCCGTTGAAGCCGCCGACCGCCATCACCGGCACCTGGGTGGCGAGCTGGTAGCTCGCCGCGTTCTGCGAGCCGACCGCGGCCGCCGCCCACCGGTACTCCGACGCGTCCTTCTTCACCGCGGCCGCGGCGGCGGCGCTCACGCGCTGACCACCGAGGAGGCCACCCATGCCGCCGCCGGCAGCACGCTCACCGCGCGGCGCCTTCCCCATGGGCCCTGCAGATCCGCCAGGCCCACCCGGCCCGCGCCCACCCGGCGCCCCCCACGGCCCACGCCCCCGGGCCGCCCCCCCCGCCCCGCCGGCCTTCTCGTCCCCCCCCGCCGGCCGCATGCCGCCGGCGCCGCCGCCGAAG
>NZ_JOFL01000023.1 GCF_000719265.1 Streptomyces roseoverticillatus
CGTCGCACCAGCGGAGGGAGTGGTAGAGGTCCTGTCCGGGCGCGAACCGTGTCGCGCAGGCGACGAGTTCTCCGGCCACGGAGAGGGCGGGCTCTTCGACCGCGGTGAGCCCGTGGGCGCGCAGGACGCTGCGGATGGTGGCCCGGACGACGGTCGCGGAGAGCGGGCCCCCGGGCACGGTGAAGCTGTAGGAGAGCGCGGAGGGGTCGGAGGAACGGGGCTTGTAGACGGGGCGCTGGGTGGTGGCGAGGGTGGACGGGTTGAGCGGGGTGGGAGTGATGAGGGGGCAGAGGGCGTCGGAGGCGGTGTCGGTGGAGGGCAGCATGGAGCGGCTCCGGGTGGGGTGAGGGTGTGCGGGGTGTGCGGCTGAGCCGGTGGCCTGTCTCCCTGACGCGGGCACGCCCCTCCCAGGGCAGGAGGACGCGGGCATGCTCGCGCGATGCGCTTCCGGCTGGCGCCGTTGCGTGTGCGGTGCGGCACCGACTGTAGGACACGCAGGAGTACACGTACTACGGTTCCGTGAGGTCATCACCCTTCGGTGGACCGGGCGATCGCGACGCGGGCAGACTGCTCCCGACGTCCGCCGGCCCGGAGCAGGGAGAACGCATGCCCCCTAGAAGCACACCAACGGCGCGCCAGAAGCGGCTCGGCACCGAGCTGCGGAAGATGCGTATCGCCGCGGGCATGACCACCGAGTTCGCAGCCGGGCTGCTGGGAGTGCCCCGTACGAACGTGCCGAACATGGAGTCCGGGCGATCCGGGATCAGCGCCGACCGGGTGCGCATTCTTGCCAGCAACTACGGCTGCACCAACACGGAGTTGGTCGAGGCATTGGCGTCGATGGCCGCAGAGCGCGGCAAAGGCTGGTGGGAGTCCTACCGCGGGTCATTGCCGGCCGGTTTTCTGGATATCGCCGAGATGGAATGGCACGCCACACGGCTGCGCATCGCATTGACGGTGCATCTTCCCGGGCTGCTCCAGATCAAAGACCATGCTCGCGCCCTCTTCGAGCACGTTGTGCCGCGCCTGCCCAAGGCTGAGGTCGAAGCCCGGGTGGCCCACCGTATGGACAGGGCGCAGGTCCTCGGCAAGGCGAACCCGCCACAGGTCGACGTAATCGTCCATGAGGCGGCGCTGCGTATGGAGTTCGGCGGCCGCGAGGTGTCACGCCGACAGCTCACGCACCTCCTCGAGGCGAGCTGCCACGACAGCGTGACGTTGCGGGCCATCCCGTTCCGAAGCGGCGGGTTCCCCGGGGCAGGCCACTCGGTCGTCTACGCCGAGGCCGAGGTCCCCCAGCTCGACGTGGCCGAACTCGACTGCTCTCACGGTCCGGATTTCCTCGACTCGGAGATGCAACTCAAGAAGTACCGTACTCAGCTGGAGCAGTTGGAGGCCGTGACGCTTACACCGAAAGCGTCACGCGACTTCATCCGCGATATTGCCCACCAGCTCTGAGGAACGCCACATGCCAATGATCACTTGGGAAGAAGCCTTCTGCGGCGAGGGAGCGAATTGCTTCCGCGTGGGCACTGACGCCGCCGGCAACGCCTACATAGCCGTATCCGGCGCCGAAGACCACTACATCACCGACACCCACGACGCCCTCCGCGCCCTGATCCGCGACATCAAGGCGGGCAAGGCCGATCACCTGCTCTGAGACCGGCAGGTCACGACGCCGGGCGGTGCGCGTGCACGAGCAGGTCCAGGCCGAGCGGTGTGCAGCAGTGCCACACCGCCTTGCCCTCCCGCCGGGAGTGGACCAGCCCGGCGTACCGGAGGGCCTTGGTCTGTGTGGAGGCGGTGCTGATGCTCATCGTGAGCTGCCGTGCGAGGTCCGTCGTCGTGCGGCGGTGGACCAAGAGGCCCAGGATGTGGGCCCGCGTGCTGCCCAGCAGGGTGACGAGGGGGTCGTCGGCCGGTCCGAGGGGGTGGAGGCTCAGCGGGGTGACGGCCGGGTAGACGAGGAGGACGCGTCCGTCGGGCTGCGGGGCCGCCAGGAGGTGGTGCGTCCAGAAGAAGGTCGGCAGCAGGACGATGCCCTGCCCCTGCAGGGTGATCTCGACGTCCCGCGGGAGGTCCGCTTCCAGGGTCGTCCCCCGCCACCGGGTGCCCGGGGCCAGCGAGGTGATCGCGGCCTGCAGTCCCTGCTGGGCGATGACGCGGGAGCGCCAGGCGGTCTCGGCGCGGAAGCCGGACGCGAGCCGGGCCCAGTCCCGGCGGATGACGTGGCGGTGGCCCGCGCGGACGGCGAGTTCGAGTTCGTGCCACGCGGAGCGGTCGAGGTCCGCGAGGGAGCGGAGCCACGGGGTGGCCGGCAGCCCCGTGGCGCACACCCGCTGGAGTTCGGCCCGCACCCGTGCGCGGGGTGTGGCCAGAACCGACTCCAGGCCCTCCTCGAACCCCTCGCTGGGCGGGTCCAGGAAGAGCGGGCCCGCGCCCTGCGGCGAGACCAGCTGGAACAGCGGGCGCGCGGCGCGCGGCAGGCCCCTCAGCGACCGTCTCCACCACCGGCCCTGCTCCGGCGGGACGTCGTGGCGCTGCAGTGCCGCGAAGGCCAGGGAGAGTTCGAGGAGCGGCGCGGGGTGATCCGCGACGGTGACGTTGAGCAGGTCCTGAGGGGTGCAGTGGATGCGCAGCATGACGACCTCTTGCCCGGCGCGACCTTTCAGCGGGAGCCGAAAGGATGGCGGCCGCCGCGCGGGGTCGGGAAGTCTGTTCCGAGTCAAACCGCTCGCCCGTTCGCCGAACGTCCGGCGCAGGGCGAACCGCAAACGACGGGGAGAAACCATGAACAAGGTCCAGAGGGCCGGGCTCGCACTGGCCGCCGGCGTGGCCGGACTCACCGTGGCCGTGGCACCGGCGGGCGTCGCCGCCGCCGACGGCGGCGGGGCCGGCATCCTCAGCGCGACCGGCTGTCACGGGACGACGTGTATCTACGTCAACGGCAGCGGCCTGAAGGTCAATTACGCGGTGGTGACCAACAAGAAGGGCAGCACGGTCGGCCGCGGGATGATCTCCAGCAACTGGGACGGCCGTACGCACACGGGCCCCCGGCTCAAGAAGGGCCAGTCCTGGCGGTTCGACTACAACCGCATCATGAACAACGGCAACAAGGTGTGCGGCTCGATCGAGGGCATCGACGTCGCCTGCGTGACGATCCACCGCTAGCGGGCCGCCCGACGACGTGGGCGGCAACGTCCGTCGAGGCGGTCGCCGGGCGTCGTCCTCCGGCAGCTGGGCAGGGTGATGATTCACCCTGCCCAGCCCTTGATCCGGCCTTCACACCGCGTCGAAGGACGCGTAGTACGAGGCCGCCATGTCCTCCTGCGCGTGCCCCTGCTCGGCGGCCCGCCGGAACCGCTCGGCGCCCGCGGCCGCCACGTCCATCCGTACGCCCGCCTGCTCGCCCGCCGCGACGATCAGCCGGGCGTCCTTCTCGGCGGTGGCGGTGGTGAAGCTGGGGGTGAGGTCGCCGCCGAGGATCAGGCCGGCCTTGGCGCGCAGGTAGCCCATGTCCAGGGGGCCGCCGGCGACGGCGTCCAGGAAGCCGGCCGGGTCGACGCCGAGGCCCTTGGCCAGGGCGAGCGCTTCGGCCGTGCCGTGGGTGACGGCCAGCACCCAGCTGTTGATGACGAGCTTGAGCCGGGTGGCCGTGCCGCTCGCGGCGTCGTCGCCGAGCCACGTCGTCCGGCTGCCGACGGCGGCGAAGACCGGCTCCAGGACCTTCCGCGCCTCCTCGGGCCCGGCGGCCAGCACGGTCAGCTTCCCCTCCTCCGCGGGCTGCTTGGTGCCGAGGACGGGCGCGTCGACGAGGGTGAGGCCGTGCTCGCGGGCGAAGGCGGCGAGGCCGCCGAAGCCCTCGAGGCCGACGGTGCCCGACTGGGCCCAGACCGTGCCGGGCCGCAGGGCGGGGGCGGCGGCGCGCATCGCGTCGAGGGTGGCCGGGCCGTCGCGGAGCATGGTCAGGACGACGTCGGCGGTGCGGACGGCGTCGGCGGGGGTGTCCGCGATGCGCACGCCGTCGGCGGCGAGGGGCTCGGCCTTCTCCCGGCTGCGGTTCCAGGCGGTGACGGGGAGGCCCGCGCGGACGAGGTTGCGGGCCATGGCGGCGCCCATGATGCCGGTGCCGAGGACGGTGACGGACGGTGCCGGGCTTGCGCTGGTTTCGGTCATGGCCCCGACGCTAGGTGCTGGAGCACGCTCCAGGGCAAGCGCGCACGTCCGGTCAGACGACCTGGTGCAGCCAGCGGACCGGGGCGCCCTCTCCCGCGTACCGGAAGGGCTCCAGCTCGTCGTCCCACGGCTTGCCCAGGAGCTTGGCGACCTCCGCCTCCAGCTCCGTCTCGCCGCGGGCGGCGCGGGCGAGGGCGGCGCGCAGCCGGTCCTCGGGGACGAGGATGTCGCCGTGGATGCCGGTGACGGCGTGGAAGATGCCGAGGTCGGGGGTGGAGCTGTAGCGCTCGCCCTCCGCCGTGGCGCACGGCTCGGCGGTCACTTCGAAGCGCAGGAGGTGCCAGCCGCGGAGCGCGGAGGCGAGCTTGGAGGCGGTGCCGACCTGTCCCTGCCAGGAGAATTCGGCACGCCAGGTGCCGGGTGAGGCGGGTTGTCGGATCCAGTCGAGGGAGACCCGCACGCCGAGCACGCCCGCGACCGCCCATTCGACGTGCGGGCACAGCGCGCGCGGTGCGGAGTGCACGTAAAGAACTCCACGTGTCGTCACCGGGACCTCCAGTGCGGTTCGAGGTTCGCCTTCCCCAGCGGCCTCGCACCCGTACCGGTCCCGCCCGGGACAGCATGCAAGATTCTGCCCCAATGGCCACTCCCGCACCAGCTCGCGAGGTTACCAACAGTAAACACCATCGGGAGCATTTCTCCTGAAAGGGACAGGATGTGACGTGTCGTATTTCAGTTGTGCCGGAAGTGCGAAGCCGCCCCGGGGCACGGCACGACCGCCCCGGGGAAAAGCTACCGTGCGAACGGACTCCCGCGGTGACGTACCGTCGGACCCGAACAGATATCACCCGGCCGGAGGGGAAGAGCGATGCACCGCAGCACGGGACGGAAGGCGCGCGGGGCCGCCAGGGCCGCCGTCGCGGCGGCCACCGCCTTCTCGACGGCACTCCTTGTCACGGGATGCGACTCCGGCAAGGAGGACGCCTCCGCCGGAAAGCCGAGCGCCCGCCCCGCCGCCGCCCCCGTATGGAATACCCGCCCCGCGTCGATCGCCTCACTGGGCGACTCCATCACGCGCGGATTCGACGCCTGCTCGGTCCTCGCGGACTGCCCGGAGGTCTCCTGGGCCACCGGCACCCGGGTCGACAGCCTCGCCCGCAGGCTGCTGGCCTCGCCGCAGACCAGCAGCTGGAACTACGCGCGGACCGGCGCGCGAATGGCCGACCTCCCGGGCCAGATGCAGTCCGCCGTCGCGCAGAAACCGCAGCTGGTGACCGTGCTCCTGGGCGCCAATGACGCCTGCCGCGACAAGGTGGCCGACATGACGCCGGTGAGCGCGTTCCGCGCGGACTTCGAGGCGTCGGTGAAGGAGCTGCGCACGGCGCTCCCGAAGTCCCAGCTCTACGTGGCCGGCGTGCCCGACCTGCAGCGCCTGTGGTCGCAGGGGCGCACGAACGGCTACGCCAAGACCGTCTGGAAGCTGGGCATCTGCCCCTCGATGCTCAAGGACTCCGAGTCGGCCGATCCGGCGGCGGAGCAGCGGCGCGCCCAGGTCGTACAGCGGGTAGGCGAGTACAACGCGGTCCTGAAGGACGTCTGCCGCCGGGACGCGCTGTGCCGCTTCGACGGGTCGGTCACCGCCTACGAGTTCACGGGCGAGGCGCTGAGCAAGTGGGACTGGTTCCATCCGAGCCAGCAGGGTCAGGGCGAGCTCGCGGCGCTGGCCTACCGGACCGTCACGGCCGAGAAGCACCCCTCTTAGGGCGGACCGGCGAGGGGGCTTGGTGGGGCGGGGCCTGTCAGGTGGCCCCGCCCCGGTCAGACACGGGCCGTGCGGGCTGCGCGCGGCGCGAACGTACGTACCCTCGCTCCGGACATCCGGCACCGCGCACACGCGCCCGGAGGCGTCCGTGCCTGCTCTTCAGCACGGTATCCGATGAACAGACCTTACTCATAAGCAAGTTCACCCCCGCGCTGGTCAACTTCCGTACGGCGGGGGTGACGGCGGGGTGCGGGCTGCCACGCGGACGTAGGGCAAGCTTTACCTATCGTCATCCCGGAGGGGGTTCGGAGGCCGCCCGCGGCCCGTGCCCGACCGGTACGGTCTGGCCATGACGGAAATCGACCCGCGGACCACCGCCCTCGTCCTCATCGACCTGATGGAGCGCGTCGTCGCGCTCCCCCTCGCCCCGCGCAGCGGGGACGACGTGGTCCGTACGGCGGAGGAATTGGCGCGGTCGTTCCGGAAGTCGGGCGGCACGGTGGCCGTGGTGCGCACCGAGCGGCCCGGGCCGGCGGAGCAGCCGCCGGGCAGCGGGCTGCTCGCGGGGGTCGCCGAGGAGGGCGACGTCGAGGTGGCGAAGCGGTCGCTGGGGGCCTTCCACGGCACGGAGCTGGACGCGCGGCTGCGGGAGCGGGGCGTGCGGACGCTCGTCCTCGGCGGGATCGTCACCAACCTGGGCGTGGAGTCGACGGCCCGGGCGGCGGCCGACCGCGGCTACGGGCTGGTGTTCGTGGAGGACGCGATGAGCGCGCTGACCGCGGAGGAGCACCGGGGTTCCGTGACGCTGAACATGCCGCGCCTGGGCACGGTGGTGCGGGCGGGGGACTTGCGGTTCCCCGCGTAGGGGCTCGGGGCGGCCCGGAGCCGGCGCTTCTTCTCCGCCGCGACGGCGGGCCACCGCAGCGAGGCTGACCGGCGGTGCCGGATCGCTCCGCGCCCTCGACGGAAGCACCCTGGAGGCAGGATGCAGTCAGTCGGCTGCGGGTCGCAGGTGGCTGGTCGCGCAGTTCCCCGCGCCCCTTAAGGGGCGCGGCTCAGCGGGGCGCGGCAGTGCCAGGGTCCAGGACCCGCCGCAGCAGGTCCCGCAGGGACGTCCGTTCCTCGGCCGAGAGGCCGGCCAGCGGCTCGCGGGCGAAGTCCAGTGACTCGCCGAGGCGGCCGGCGGTCTCCAGGCCGGCCGGGGTGGCCGCGGCGAGCTTGACGCGGCGGTCGTCCGGATCGGGGCCGCGCTCGACGAGGCCGCGGGCCTCCAGGCGGTCGACGATGCCGGTGACGTTGGACGGCTCGCACTTCAGGAGCTGCGCGATCCGCCGCATCGGCATGGGCTCGGCCGCGAGCAGGCGGAGGACCTTGGCCTGGGCGCCGGTGAGCGCGTGCTTGGCCGCCGCCTCCTCGTACTCCTCGTGGTAGCGGGCCACGACGGCCGCGATGAGGTCGACGACCTCACGGGTCAGGGCATCGGTTCGGGGGACCATGACACCCAGGTTACCGCGTTGCTTGACAACATGAAATATCGAGGCGCATGGTTGTTTCAGTTACTGAACCATTTAGGAGGCCGGGTTCCATGTCCGCAAAGCCCACCACCAGCCGTGAATGGCACCTCGTCGCCCGCCCGCACGGCTGGCCGAAGCCGGAGGACTTCGCGCTGCGCGAGGCCGCCGTGGCCGAGCCCGGCGAGGGACAGATCCTGGTGCGCAACATCCACATGTCCGTGGACCCGTACATGCGCGGTCGGATGAACGACGTCCGCTCCTACGTCCCGCCCTTCGAGCTGGACCAGCCGATGCAGGGCGGTGCGGTCGGCGAGGTCGTCGCCTCGCGCAGCGACGCCTTCCAGCCCGGTGACCACGTCCTGCACCCCTTCGGCTGGCGCGAGTACGCCCTGGTCGGCGCGGAGCACGCGGTGAAGGTCGACCCTGAGGTCGCGCCCCTGTCCGCCTACCTCGGCGTGCTCGGCATGCCGGGCCTGACCGCCTACGCGGGCCTGCTGGAGGTCGCCTCCTTCAAGGAGGGCGACGCCGTCTTCGTCTCCGGCGCCGCGGGCGCGGTCGGCCTGCAGGTCGGCCAGATCGCCCGGCTCAAGGGCGCCTCGCGCGTCATCGGCAGCGCGGGCACGGACGAGAAGGTCAAGGCGCTGGTCGAGGAGTACGGCTTCGACGCCGCCTTCAACTACAAGAAGGGCCCGGTCGCCCAGCAGCTGAAGGAGGCCGCGCCCGAGGGCATCGACGTCTACTTCGACAACGTCGGCGGCGACCACCTGGAGGCCGCGATCGGCGCGCTGAAGCTGCACGGCCGCGCCACGCTCTGCGGCGCGATCGCCGGTTACAACGACACCGAGCCGCAGCCGGGGCCGCGCAACATGGTCGCGATCATCGGCAAGCGCCTGCGCCTGCAGGGCATGATCGTCCGCGACCACCAGGCGCTGCAGCCGCAGTTCGTCCAGGAGGTCGGCGGCTGGGTGCGCTCCGGCGAGCTCAAGTACCGCGAGACGGTCGTGAACGGCGTGGAGAACGCCGTGGACGCGTTCCTGGGCATGCTGCGGGGCGAGAACACCGGCAAGATGATCGTGACGTTCTAAGGCCGGTCCGGCACCGCCGGACACCTTGCCGGTGGTTGCTCGCCGGCTACGTGACCGGCGGTGCCGAGCCCACCGCGGCCGCCGCCGGTCCGGCCCCGGCAGCGCTGCGGATACCCTTCCCGCCATGCGAGATCTCATGGCGGGAATGGCGTACCTCGGCAAGGGCCAGCGCTGGGTGGCCCGCAACCGCCGGCAGTGGGGGTTCGGGCTGCTGCCGGGGCTCGTCACGCTCGTCGGCTACGCGGTCGCGGTCGTCTGCCTGGCCCTGTACGCGGACGACGCCGTCGCCTGGGCCACGCCCTTCGCCGACGACTGGGCCTCCCCGTGGTCCGGCCTGTTCCGGGGCGCGCTGACCGGCCTCCTCTTCGGCGGCGGCCTGCTGCTCGCCCTGATCTCCTTCACCGCCGTGACCCTGCTGGTCGGCCAGCCCTTCTACGAGGAGCTGTCCGCGCGGGTCGACCGCTCGGTGGGCGGCGAGGCGCCCGAGTCCGGGCTGCCGCTCTGGCGGGAGCTGTGGATCTCCGCCCGCGAGAGCCTCGCGGTGCTCGTGCGCGTCGCCGCCTGGGGCGTGCTGTTCTTCGCCCTCGGCTTCGTGCCGTTCGCCGGGCAGACCGTGGTCCCCGCGGCCGGCTTCTGCGTCTCGGGCTTCTTCCTCGCCGAGGAGCTCACGGCGGTCGCCCTGCAGCGCCGCGGGGTTTCGCTGCGAGAGCGGCTGCGGCTGCTGCGCTCCCGCAAGCTGCTCACGCTGGGCTTCGGCGTGCCGCTGGCGCTCCTCTTCCTCGTGCCGGTGGTGGCGGTGTTCGTGATGCCGGGCGCGGTGGCGGGCGCGACGCTGCTCGTACGGGACCTCATGGGGGAGGAAGCTCCGGCGGAGGCGGAGGCCGAGGCCGAGGCCGAGCCCGAGACGGTGGGCGACGGCGCCCTCACCTGAGGGACAGCTCCGCCGCCACCAGCCCCTCCCCCGCGTCCGGGCCCTCGGCGAGGACACTGCCGTCGGGCGCCCACACCGCGCTGAGGCCGCAGGCGTCGTAGGGGCCCGAGGGGCCGTAGTGGTTGGCCAGCAGCACGTGGAGGCCGTTGTCCTTCGCGAGCGCCGGGAAGATCTCCATCCGCTCCCGGGCGCCGCCGCCCCGCCCGTACAGCGAGCTGGCGAGCAGCACGCGGCACCCGTCGGCGGCGGCACGGGCCGCGCACTCCGGGAAGTGGGCGTCGTAGCAGATGACGTGCCCGAAGCCGACGCCGTCCAGCGTGAACCGGCCCTCCCCCGTCCCCGGCACGAAGCCCGCGGCGATCTCCGCGCCGGTCACGTGCACCTTGTCGTAGCGGGTGAGCAGCGCCCCGTCCCGGCCGTAGACGAAGCTGCTGATGGTGGGGCCCGACCCGCCGGCGGCCCGCCCGGGGGCGCCTACGACGGCGGCGACGCCCGCGGCCCGGCACGCCTCCCGTACGGGGGCGAGCCGCGGGTCGCCGGGGTCCAGGAGCAGCCGGTCCCCGCCGGCGACGATCGCGTCGAGTTCGTAGCCGGTGACGGCGAGTTCGGCGAAGACCACGAGCGCGGCACCGCGCTCTCCTGCCTCGGTGACGAAGGCGGCCATCCGGGCGGCGTTCGCCGCGATGTCGCACGGCCGGGAGGTGAACTGCGCTGCTGCGATGATCATCCGTCCATCATGGCGTCCGGGCGTGCGCGACGGCCACGACTGTGAGCGACCGCACCTGCTCGACGATCGCGAGCCGGTTCCGTACGAACTCGGGGTCGGTGACCGTGCCGGTCGCGGGATCGGTGTTGCCCGGGCCGAACTGCAGCACCGGGGTGTGCAGGTGCCCGCCGGGGACGGGCAGGCGCACGGCGTCGCGCAGCAGGGTCGCACGGTAGGCGATCTCGTTGGAGAGGTAGTCGCCCCCGCCGCCGGCGCGGGCGGTCGAGCCCGGGGTCGGGCCGTCCGGCCGGTCGACCGGTTCGGTGGCGCCCGCGGGTATCTCGGTGACCTCGGTGTTGTCGTGCACGGGGAACGGCCCCGTCGTGGCGGCCGTCATGGCGGCGTACGGGAGGCTCGTCGACGTCCACTGCGGCTGCGGGCGGACGATCGGCACGCCGGGCGGTACGGGCACCGTCTCCGTACGGGAGGCGTTCGCGTTGTCGGGGGAGCCGCCGCGCCAGGCCCCGTTGGTGCGTTCGACGTCGAAGCGGCCGGGGCGGCCCTGGCTGATCGTGGTGAAGAGGTCCGCGCGGCGGGGGCCCGGCCGGAAGTGCGGCAGCAGCGTGCGCTCCACCGTGCCGTCGGCGAAGTCCGCCCAGCGGACGGGGAAGACGGCGGCCTCGATGCGGGCCGGGCCGGCCGGGGTGTCGACGGTCGTGCCGTCCAGGGCGAGGGCGGCCGCGCCGGAGGGGTTGGAGCGGCGGGGGTCCGCGTCGAGCTGGAAGGGGTCGAAGCCGGTGACGATGACGCGCTTGACCTGCGTGCCCGCCGGGAGGTCGAGGGAGTCCTGGCCGCGCGAGGAGCGCTCGACGCGGCCGGTGAGCTCGGTGCGCTGCGCCCCGGACAGCCGGAAGGCAGGCTTCCATTCCTGCAGGGCGCGGGTCATGCCGAGCCGCGCCCAGTACAGCGGGCGGTCGTCGTCGCGGCTCAGGTCCCCGGCGCGCTCCGGGCCCGGCCCGCGGCCCTGCGCCCGGTCCACGGCCCGCCGCCACAGCCGCTGTCCTTCGGCGGTCGCGAGGCGCTGCGCCTGCGGGAGCGTGCGGGTGCGGTCCAGGGCGGCGGCGAAGCCCGGAGCCGCGCCGGCGAAGCCGCCGCGGCGCAGGATCTCCTGCGGCACGGGGCCGTCGAGCCGCTGCTCCTCGACAGTGAGGGACGGCCGGGGCGCGGGGGCGGCAGCGGCGGCCGTGGGAACGGACGCGCCGGCGGCGAGGAGGGCGGCGGCGAGGGCTGTTCCGCCGAGTCTGGTGGGATGCATGAGGCGGAAGCTACCCACTGCGTCCGGCCGCGCGATAGAGAGGCCGTCAACTCTCTTTTGAGGCAGTCGAGTTCAAGCCACAATGGCGCAATGAACATAGCTCAGCACTTAGCGGCCCCGCTCTTCGACCCCGGCAGCGGTCAAGGCGTGCGGCAGTTCACCGAGTTGGGCCTCGCACTGCTGCTCTCCTCGCTCATCGGCCTGGAGCGCGAGCTGCAGCAGAAGAGCGCCGGACTGCGCACCCACACCCTCGTCGGGGTGGGCAGCGCGCTGTTCATGGAGGTGTCGATCCACGGCTTCGGCGCGGTGTCCGCGCTCGCCGGCGCCCGGCAGGACCCCTCGCGGGTGGCCGCCCAGATCGTCTCCGGCATCGGCTTCATCGGCGGCGGCCTGATCTTCGTGCGCCGCGACGCGGTGCGCGGCCTGACGACGGCGGCCACGATCTGGCTGACCTGCGCCCTGGGCATGGCCTGCGGCGGCGGCCTGCCGCTGCTCGGCGCCGCCGCGACCCTGGTGCACTTCCTGGTGGTGCGCGGCTACCCCGTGATCACCCGGCGCATGGCGCTCGTGCCCGGCGACCGGGTCGAGCTGCACCTGTCGTACCGCACCCGCAGGGGGCTCCTGGGGCGCGTGCTGGAGCTGTGCACGAAGCGCGGCTTCCGGGTCACGGACGTCCACATCGAGCCCGAGCAGGCGACGGCGGACACGCGGGAGAAGGGCAAGGCCAAGGAGGCGGGGGTGGTGCTGAGCCTGGAGGGGAAAGGCCCGGCCCATCCGCTCGTGGAGGAGCTGACGTACTGGGACGGGATCACCGGGGTGGGCCTGCGGGCGCACCAGGACAGCGGGGACTGAAAAGGGGTGCGGATGGGGTGCAGCCGGGGGGCAGTCGGGGGTGCGGTGGGCGGGCCGGGTGACCGCATGCCCCCGGACCTGCGCCGACGGGCGATTGTCAGTGGGGGGTGTCAGGCTGACTTCGCAGAGGATCCGCGAAGGGAGATCGCTTCCATGATCACCACTGACTTTGTCCCCGGCTCCCCCGTCTGGCTCGACCTCGGCTCGCCCGACACCGCGGCCGCCGCGCGCTTCTACGGCTCGGTGTTCGGCTGGGATTTCCAGCCCCACGGCCCCGAGACCGGCGGCTACGGCATCTTCCAGCTGGAGGGGAAGACCGTGGCCGGGATGGGTCCGCTCACGGAGGAGGGCGCCCGCTCCGCCTGGATGATCTACTTCCGGACCGCCGACGTGGATGCGACGGCCGCGTCCGTGCAGCGCGCGGGCGGCACGGTGCGGGTGCCGCCGATGGGCCCCGGCGAGGGCGAGGGCCGGATGGCCCAGTTCACCGACCCGCAGGGCGGTCAGTTCGCCGTCTTCCAGCCCGGGACGTACCGGGGCCTGGAGACGGCCGACCGGGCGGGCACCCTGTCCTGGACCGAGCTCTACACCACCGACGCGGCGGCGGCGAAGCAGTTCTACGGCACGGTCTTCGGCTGGGCCACGGAGGACATGCCGCTGCCGGGCGGAGGAGGCACCTACTCCCTGATCACGCCGGTGGGCCAGGGCAAGGAGCGGATGCAGGGCGGCCTCATGGAGCTCCCGGCCGAACACCTCGCCCTGAACAGCGGCCGCCCCTACTGGCACCCGGTCTTCGGCTCCGACGACTGCGACGCGACGGTGGCGAAGGTCACCGAGGGAGGCGGCACGATCCAGATGGGCCCGGAAACCGCACAGGGCGTCGGCCGCCTGGCGGTCTGCCTGGACCCCGCGGGGGCGGACTTCGTCGTCCTCCAGCCGGAAGAGGGGTCACTCGGCTGACGGCCGGGCAGCACCGCAGGCCGGGCGGCAGGGCCGCAGGCCGGGCGGCCGGGGAAAGGGCTCGCGCAACCGTACGGACATCGACATGATCACGACATGACATGGACAGCACCCGGGGTCACCCGGCCCGGCGGATCGCTCGCGGCCGACGAACGCACCCTGCTCACCGGCCTCCTCGCCTGGCACCGCAGCACCCTGCTGCACAAGTGCGCGGGGCTGACCGGTGAGCAGTTGGCCGAGCGGTCCGTGCCGCCGTCGGACCTGTCGCTGCTGGGGCTGATCCGGCACTTGGCGAAGGTCGAGCGCATCTGGTTCCGCGAGCGGTTCGCCGGCCAGGACGTGCCCCGGCTGCACGGCACGGAGGAGAACAAGAACGCCGACTTCGACGAGGTGGACCCGGCCCGTGCCGCCGAGGACTACGCCTGCCTGCTGGAGGAGCAGCGCCTGGCCGACGCGGTCGTGGCGGAGGCGTCCCTGGACGAGACGTTCACCGCCGGCGGCGAGACGTACTCGCTGCGTTTCGTCCTCATCCACCTCATCGGTGAGTACGCCCGCCACAACGGGCACGCGGACCTGGTGCGGGAGCGGGTGGACGGCGTCACAGGAGGCTGAGCGGGCGAGGCGGTGGCCCCGCCGGTGAGGCGGTGGGCCGGCGGGGCCACGTGTGACGCGCTCGCGGTCAGCCGAGGGCCCCGTCGGTCAGCGCGAGGGTGAATCCGTTGTTGATGACGAAGTGGTGGGCGTGGTTGACCGACTGGGTGCCGCCGCCGAGTTCCTCTTCGTCGGCGGGGTGGAAGAGACCGTTGACGGTGGCTCCCGCACCCGTTTCCGTCACCCTGTTGCCGCCGGTCGGCACGAACGTCCTGGCCTCGGTCAGCCTGGTCTGGGCGCCCGTGTTCCACTTGATGGTGTCGCTGGTCGTGGTCTCCACGATGCTGTCGGAGACGGTGGGCAGCCCCGCCATCTTGATCGTCGCGGACGTCAGGTTGGGGTGTCCGGGAGCGGAGCATCCGGTGAGGGTGCCGCTGCCGGTCGCCGTGGCGTTGACGTCCATGGTGAAGCCGCCGCCGGTGCAGGTGACGAGCGTGGCCTGCTGGGCCGACGCGGCCGTGCTGCCGAACGTCCCGAGCCCGAGCGCGAGCGCCCCGGCGAGTGCGGCCGCGCCGGCCGTCAGCCGGCGGGGCGTGGATGGGAACATGCCGTCCTCCTTCGCTTGGCAGGCGTCCCGGCGGAACGGCAGCCGGGAGCCCCTGTTGGAGGGAGGGTGCGCACCATCCTGCCCAGAGTGTGCTCGCGTCAGCACTAGTTGCGGAATCACCCATTCAGGTGAACCGCGGCGGGTGCGCGAACCCCCTGCGACCAGTGCGAAGAGCGTCAACTCCCGGGCCGTACGAGCCGGTCGGCGGACCGTGCGGCGAAGAACAGCAGCCCGGCCGTCAACACCGCCGCCGAACCGGCCGCAACGGCCACGGCACCCGCGCCCGGCGCGTGCCTCAGCACCCCGTGGAGGACGATCCCGAGCCCGCCCACCGACACCAGCGGCCCCGCCGCGTACCAGAAGAAGAAGCGGAACACCCCGGGGTCGCCGATCGGCGAGCTCACCCCGGAGAACAGCATGTCCGTACGGGCCGGTCCGCGGCTCGCCGAGAAGACCGCCGCCGCGGCGAACGGCAGCGCGCACACCGGCATCAGCACCAGCGCCCACGGCGCCCCCGCCACCGCGAACGGCACCGCCGCGAGCAGCGCCAGCAGGGCTCCGAGCACCGCCGGCATCACCGCGTGCTGAAGCATGAGCGTACGGAAGCGGAAGGGGGACCAGGCCGCGCGCCGCACGTCGTCCGTCTCCAGCCGGGCCGGCTCGGCGAGGACGCCCACGGCGAAGTAGCCGAGCAGCAGGGCGGCGGCGAGGCCGACGGCGCGGGCGCCGCCGGAGAACTGCAGGCCCAGGGCGGCCGCCGCCGTGGCGCAGGCCAGCCACATCAGGGCCTTTCCCGGGCGGGCGGGCGTCCGCAGCAGGGACAGCAGGTCCCGCCAGACCACCACGAGGTATTTGCTGCGCGGGCGCGGCAGCCGGACGCTGCGCATGCGGCCGGCGCCGGGGCCGGCGGCGGCGGCCGCGTCCATCAGGGCGAGCTTGGCGGCCCGCAGCTCCGCCGAGTACATCACCGACGACACGGTCTGGGCGGTCGCCGCCCGCCGCCGCAGCTGCGCCGTGGGCACGAGCGCGGCGTCCCGGTGTCCCTGCACCAGGCCGGCGGCCGTCAGGAGCGCCAGCAGGACGACGGCGGCCGGCCAGCCGGCGGCGTGGCCGCCGGTGACGGAGACGACGGGCTGGGCGGCCCAGCCCCACGGCCCGGACCACAGCTCCACCTGCTCCAGCAGGGTGCTCCGGTGCCCGGCCGCGGCGGCCGCGGTCTGCCCGGCGAGCAGCATCAGCACGACCACGGCCAGGGGCGAGAAGCGGCGGACGAGGTGCGCGAGCCCGGCCCGGTGCTCCACCGCCATGCCCGCCGCGACGGCCAGCAGCGGCAGGCACACCGCAGCCGGGAGCAGCGCGAGCAGGGCGCCGCCCGGCGAGGCCAGGCCCAGGACGCGCAGGACGACGGCCGCGGCGACCGCGGCCACCAGGGCGGTGACGGCCGACACCCCCGACGACAGCCAGAACCAGGGGCGCAGGATGACGGACCTGCGCACGGGCTGCGCGAGGAGCCAGCCGACCGAAGGGGCGGGGACGACGACGGGGCCGCGCCACAGGGCGTCGCGCGCGGCGAGCAGGGCCAGGGCGGCGGTCAGGAGCGTGAAGAAGGCCGGCAGGGCGGCCTGGACGTGCGCGCCGACGTCGCTGTAGTCCGCGCCGAGCCGGAGCCGGTGCAGGAAGTAGACGGCGTACCCGCCGCCGTAGCCGGCGCCGAGGAGCACGAGCGTATAGACGAGGACGGCGACGTCGCGGCCCTTCTGACGGCGGTGGGACTTGCGCTTCTCCCGCAGCCAGCGCAGCGTCTCGGCGGTGCGGTCGTCCTCTCCCTCGCTCCACACGAGTTCGTCCTCCGCGGACTCGTCCCGTACCGGCTCGTCGAGCTCGCCCCGTACGGACTCGTCGTGGCTCATCCGCGCAGCCCCAGCTCGGCCAGGACCTCCGCCGGCGGGCCCTCCGCGATCACCCGGCCGTCCTCCAGGGCGATCATCCGGTCCGCGATGGTCTCCGCGAGCTCGGCCTGGTGCGTGGCCAGCAGGACGGCCACGCCGTCGCGCTTCTCGCCGTTCAGGAGCTCCGCGAGGCGGACCCGGGCGTCCGGGTCGAGCCGCTGCTCGGGCTCGTCGAGGACGAGCAGGTCGCGGGGGCGGACGAGGGCGGCGGCCAGCAGAAGGGACTGGAGCTGGCCGGAGGAGAGCGAGCCGGGCAGCGCCTGCGCGTGGCCGGACAGCCGGCGGTCGGCGAGCACCTCGTCGATCCAGGCGTCGGCGTCCTCCACGGCGTGGGCGACGGTGACGAGTTCGAGGTGCTCGCGCACGGTCAGGTCCGGGTAGGTCGCGACGGTGTCGCCGACGACCGCGACCCTGGCCCGTACCTCCGGATCGTCCTCCGAGATCTTGCGGCCCGCGAAGTGCGCAGTGCCGCTCGTCGGCTCGTCCCGGCCGCACGCGATCCGCAGCAGCGTGGACTTGCCGGAGCCGTTGTGGCCGAAAAGGGCGGTGCAGGTGCCGGGTTCCAGGTCCAGGTCGAGCGGGAGCAGCGCCTTCCGTTCCCCGTAGGTGCGGCTGACCCCGCGCAGCCGCAGCAGCGGGGCGGGGGCGCCTTGCGGCGCCGTCGAGCCGGTCATGAGAAGCCTCCGTACGCGGGTGATCACTCAGCCAGACCCTAGTGAACGGACGACGCCCGGCGGTGCCCGCCTCCCGTGCGCGACGATGGCCCCCATGAACCCAGCGCGCGACTCCGCACCCGAGCCCGCACCCCTGTCCGGCACCTCCGGCACCGCTGGCGCCTTCGGCCCGCTCGGCTTCCAGCTCGTCCTGCTGCGGCGGATGGCCGACCACCAGCCCGGTCTCGTCGAGGACGCCCTGCACGAGCTCGGCGTCGGCAGGGCGGAGATGCGGGAGGCCAACCGGCGCTGGCAGGCCATGCTGCGGGCCCCGGGGCGGCGCGGGGCAGGCCCGCGCTACCGCTCGGTACTCGGCCCGCCCGACGCCACCGGCGAGCGCCGCATCGGCGACCTGCCCTTCGAGGCGTCGGCGTGGCGGCTGCCGCTCTGGCCGGACCTGCGGTTCGAGGTGCTGGCGGCGCCCGGCGGGGCCGTGTGGAACGAGTGGCTGGTCCGCGCGCCCGGCGCGCCCGGCCCCGAGCTGCGCACGGTGGAGGACCTGCGGCCCTGGTCGTGCACGGTGGACGAGGTGGCGCGCGCCTTCGCCCCCGCCCGCCCCTTGGAGGGCACGGCCCCTACCCGCTGGCGCCTCGCGTTCACCGCGCCGGACGCCGCCGGGAAGCGGGGAGAGTACGTGGTCGAGTTCACGTGGGGGCTGCTGCAGCGGTTCGTCTGAGGCGGACAGGGCGCACGGTCTGCGGGCTGCAGTAGTTCAAACCCGAACCGTCCTCATCCTTTAGAGGGAGACAGAACTGGCCGTTCACCCGAGGCGGCGGACACCGGCCGGTCCCTAGCGTGAACGGGTACCACGACCGGATCCCCCACACCGGACGGACAGCCCATGCCCCGCAGGACCTCCTCCGCACCCGCCCTTGCAGCGGCCCTGATCCTGCCCGCCGCGCTCGCCACCGCCCTGCTCACCGCCTGCTCGTCCGGCACGGCCGGCAGCACGGCAGCCAGCGGCACCCCGGCCTCGCCCGAGGAGCCGGCCCGCCTCTCGATCCCCTCCATCGGCGTGGACAGCGCGCTGCTGCGCCTCGGCAGGAACGGCGACGGCACCGTGCAAGTGCCGCCGCCGGAGAAGGGCATGACGGCCGGCTGGTACACGGGCGGGGCCGTGCCCGGCGAGCCCGGCGCCGCCGTCGTCATCGGCCACAGCGACACCCGCGAGGGCAGGGCCGTCTTCCACGACCTGGAGAAGGTGGACGAGGGGACGGCCGTCGACGTCCGGCGCGGGGACGGCAAGCTGCTGCGCTTCTCCGTCACCGGCAAGGAGACGGCCGGCAAGTCCGCCTTCCCCACGCGGAAGGTCTACGGGCCGACGAAGGAGCGGGTGCTGCGGCTGGTCACCTGCGCGGGCGGCCCGGACGCGAACGGGCACCCGGTGAAGAACCTCATCGTCTACGCGGCCCTGACGCCGTGACGACGCGGGCCGCGCAGACGCGCGGGGCGGGAGGGGTCAGGCCAGCTCGGCCGTCAGCGTGATCGTCGTCCCGGTGAGGGCCTGGCTGACGGGGCAGTTCTTCTTGGCGCCCTCGGCGGCCTCCTGGAAGCCCGCCGCGTCCAGCCCCGGGACCTCGCCGCGGACGGTGAGGTGGATGCCGGTGATGCCCTCGCCCGGCTGGAACGTGACGTCGGCCTTGGTCTCCAGGCGGGTGGGCGGGGTGCCCGCGCCCGTCAGGCCGTGCGAGAGGGCCATGGAGAAGCAGCTGGAGTGCGCGGCCGCGATCAGCTCCTCCGGGCTCGTCTTGCCGTTGGCCTGCTCGGCGCGCGACGGCCACGACACCGGCTGCGAGCCGATGCCGGACGAGTCGAAGCTGACGGTGCCGCTGCCCTTGAGCAGCTCGCCTTCCCAGACGGTGTGCGCGGTGCGGATGGTGGCCACGGATCGTCCTCCAGATCACTGCTCGGTTTCGGAGATCAAAGCTTATGGGCTCGGCGCGGGCACGGGGCCCTGCTGCGCGCGGGCACGGTGAAGAGGAACGTGCCGGATCACGCCGAGCGCACGTTCCAGGCCACGAGCGCGGGGCGCCCGTGCTCGGCGCCGATCCGGCTGACGGTCGCGGTGTCGAGCCGGAAGAGCGCGCCCGCGGCGGGCGGCAGGCCGAGCCTGCGGGCGGTCAACACGCGCAGGAAGTGCCCGTGCGCCACGAGGACCACGTCCCCGCCGCCGGCCTCCAGCAGGGGGACGACGCGGGCCAGCACCCGGTCGGCGCGCGCGCCGACCTGCGCGGGCGTCTCGCCCGGGTGCTCCGGCGGCCCGGGGACGACGCCGTCGTCCCACAGGTACCAGCCGGGGCGGGTGCGGTGGATCTCCTCGGTGGTGACGCCCTCGTAGCCGCCGTAGTCCCACTCGTGGAGGTCCGGGTCGGTCTCCGTGTTCTCCAGCCCGGCGAGCTCGGCCGTCCGCAGGGCCCGCTTCATCGGGCTCACCAGGACCTTCGCGGGCGTGCTGCCGGCGAGCAGCGGGCGCAGGGCCTCCGCCTGCAGCTCGCCGCGGTCGGTCAGGGCCACGTCCGTGAAGCCGGTGTGGCGGCCGTCGCGGCTCCACTCCGTCTCGCCGTGCCGGATCAGCAGCAGCTCACTCACCGGAGGGCTGCCCCTCGCCCTGCGCCGCCGGCTGCCCGGCCTTGGCCTGCTCCTCGGCGACGGAGGCGCGCACCTCGTCCATGTCGAGCCCGCGGGCCTGCCGGATGACGTCCTCCAGCGCGGCCTCCGGCAGGGCGCCCGGCTGCGCGAACACCGCGATGTTGTCCCGCACGATCATCAGCGTCGGGATCGACCGGATGTCGAAGGCGGCCGCCAGCTCGGCCTGGGCCTCGGTGTCGACCTTGGCGAAGACCAGGTCGCCGTGGCGCTCGGCGGCCGCCTCGTACACGGGCGCGAACTGCCGGCAGGGGCCGCACCACGACGCCCAGAAGTCGATGAGCACGAATCCGCTGCCGGAGACGATCTCGTCGAAGTTGTCCTTGGTGAGCTCCACCGTGCTGCTGCTCATGCGTCGCTACCTGCTTCCGCTGTGGCGTCGGGTGACCGTCGGACCGGCCCAGCAGCGCCAACAGGATGACGCCGGGCCGTATTCCGCCGCATACCCGTGCGGGGACGGGGCAGACGGCCCGCGGGGCAGGACGTGGCCGAAGTCGTGCGGTCCCGGGCCCGCACAGCGCGAAGCCCCGCCGGGCCGAGCGGGAGCCGGGCCGGGCGGGGCTTTCGAAAACGCAGGTCGCATCGTTTCTGCAGCGACATCGCGTGGGTGGGGCGGGTGGGACTCGAACCCACGGCCGACGGATTATGAGTCCGCTGCTCTAACCGGCTGAGCTACCGCCCCGTTCACGGCGCGTCGCGCACATCTGTGCGCGCCGTCTGCCGCAGCATAGCCGCTCATACGATCTGCTGCCCCTGAGGGGGCGTATTGCGTGACCTACCTGACCATGAGGACTTCGATCACGGCGGGACGGTTCCCTCCGGAAGCACTTCCGGACACGAAAAAGGACCCCCGAAGGGGTCCTCGATCGCTTGCTCCTCCGACTGGACTCGAACCAGTAACCTGCCGGTTAACAGCCGGCTGCTCTGCCAATTGAGCTACAGAGGATCGCGCTCCCCCGACTGGACTCGAACCAGTAACCTGCCGGTTAACAGCCGGCTGCTCTGCCAATTGAGCTACAGGGGACTGCTGCGTTTGCTTCGAATGCCCTTCCGACCGGTCTTCCGGGCGGCGGGCGCTCGCTGCGAGACATACATTAGCGCAAGCAGGGGGGTGCTCCGCCAATCGGTACCCCGGGAGTGACCTTCGCACCCGGCGGGTAGGCGGCGACCACGGTGCGACGACGGTGTCCGAGGGATCCGAGGGATCCAAGGAAGGGTGTGCGGGATGCGCTACCGGCTGACGTTCATGTTGGGAGCAGCCGTCGGATACGTCCTGGGGGCGAGGGCCGGCCGGGACCGTTACGAACAGCTGCGCAAGGGGGCCCGGCAGATCGCGCAGAACCCCGCCGTCCGGAACACCGTCGAGTCCGCCGCGCAGAACGGCCGGGCACTGGCCTCCCAGGCCCTCGCCAAGGCGGGCGACCGGATGCCGGAGTCCGTGGCCGAGCGCGTGCGGTCCCTGCGCGAGCGGGGCCGGGGCTCCGAGGACGACTGGGGCACCAGCAACACCTGACCCGGCCGTCCCGCCCGCCCCGCCGCGGTCACACCCGTCCCGGCGGTTTACTCCTGACCCCGGCCGGTGGCCGACCGGCTAACACCCCTCCGGCGCGCGGAGCATGCCCCGGGGTTTGGCATCATCTCGGCATGGGCATAGTCGCGGGCTTGGACAGTTCCACCGAGAGCACACGGATCGTCGTCTGCGATACGGACACGGGTGCCGTGCTCCGGCAGGGGTACGCCCCTCATCCGCACACCGAAGGCGACCCTCAGGCCTGGCTGATCAGCCTGGGCGAGGCCGCCGCCGGCGGGCTCCTGGAGGGCGTCCAGGCCATCGGGGTGTCCGCGCAGCAGAACGGCCTGCTCGCGCTGGACGCCGGCGGGGTGCTCGTACGGCCCGCGATGCTCGGCAACGACAAGCGGATGCAGCCCTCCGCCGCCGACCTGACCGACGCGCTCGGCGGGCGGGCCGCGTGGGCGCAGGCCGTCGGCTCCGTGCCGCAGCCCGGCCAGATGGTCGCCAAGCTGCGCTGGCTCGCCCGCAACGAGCCCGAGTCCGCCCAGCGCATCGCCGCCCTGCTGCAGCCCCACGACTGGCTCGTGTGGCAGCTCCTGGGCCGCCCGCTGCGGCGCACGACCGACCGCGGCGACGCCTCGGGCACCGGCCTGTGGTCGGCCGCGACCGGCTCCTGGCGGCCCGACCTGGTGGAACTCGCCCTGGGCCGCCAAGCGGTGCTCCCCGACGTGCTCGCGCCCGCCGAGCCCGCCGGGCACACCCCCGAGGGGCTGCTGATCTCCGCGGGCACGGGCGAGACCATGGCCGCCGCCTTCGGGCTCGGCGTGGGGCCGGGCGACGCGGTGATCTCGCTCGGGGCCTCGGGCTCGGTGTTCGCCGTCCACCACGAGGCGCTCGTCGACGACACCGGGACGATCACGTCCCTCGCCGACGCGACCGGCATGCACCTGCCCGTGGTGCACACCCTCAACGCCGTACGGGTGCTGCGCGGCACGGCCGAGCTGCTGGGCACGGACCTCCCCGGCCTGTCCGAGCTGGCCCTGCAGTCCTCCCCCGGCTCGTACGGGCTCGTGATGCTGCCGTACCTGGAGGGCGAGCGGACCCCGCACCTGCCGCACACGGCGGGCAGCCTCGCGGGGCTGCGGCGCGAGAGCATGAAGCGCGAACACCTGGCGCGGGCCGCGTTCGAGGGCATGCTGTGCGGGCTGACGGACGCCCTCGACGTGCTGCGCACGCGCGGGGTGCAGGTGCGGCGGGTGTTCCTGCTGGGGCCCGCGGCGGAGCTGCCCGCCGTGCAGGTGATAGCGCCGGCCCTGTTCGGCACGCAGGTCGTCGTGCCGCAGCCCGCGGACTACGCGGCCCTGGGCGCGGCCCGGCAGGCGGCCTGGGCGCTGGGCGTCCAGCAAGGGGGGCTGGCGCCCCACGAGCCGCCCATGTGGCCCGCCGCCGCCGGTCAGGCGTTCGACCCCGGGGAGGATCTCGCCGTGGGGCAGGCGGTGCGGCAGCAGTACGCCGCCGTGCGCGATCAGACGCACCCCGGAGCGTTCCGGGCCGGCTAGCCGCGGCTCCGCCGTCCCGGGCTCCGGTCCCGGGCCCGGCCCGCCGGGTCAGTCGAGGTAGCCGCGCAGCTGGTCGGCGAAGGCGTGGTCGCGGAGCTTGTTGAGGGTCTTGGACTCGATCTGGCGGATCCGCTCGCGGGTCACGCCGAAGATGCGGCCGATCTCCTCCAGCGTGCGGGGGCGGCCGTCGACCAGCCCGTAGCGCAGCTGCACGACCTTGCGCTCGCGCTCGCCGAGCGTCGACAGGACGGCCTCCAGGTGCTCGCGCAGCAGCAGGAACGCGGCCGACTCCACGGGGGAGGCCGCGTCGCCGTCCTCGATCAGGTCGCCGAGGGCGACGTCGTCCTCCTCGCCGACGGGCGCGTGCAGCGAGACCGGCTCCTGGGCCAGCCGCAGCACCTCGCTGACCCGCTCCTGGGTGAGGTCGAGGTGGGCGGCCACCTCGTCGGCCGTGGGCTCGTAGCCGCGCTCCTGGAGCATGCGGCGCTGGACGCGCACGACGCGGTTGATCAGCTCGACGACGTGCACCGGGACGCGGATCGTGCGGGCCTGGTCCGCGAGGGCCCGCGACATGGCCTGGCGGATCCACCACGTCGCGTACGTGGAGAACTTGTAGCCGCGGGCGTAGTCGAACTTCTCCACGGCCCGGATCAGGCCCAGGTTGCCCTCCTGGACGAGGTCCAGCATGGTCAGGCCGCGGCCGATGTAGCGCTTGGCGACGGAGACGACGAGGCGCAGGTTGGCCTCGATGAGGCGCCGTTTGGCCATCCGGCCGAGCACGACCAGGCGGTCGAGGTCGAGGGCGAGCCGGGAGTCCAGGTCCGGGGCGCCGGCGAGCTTCTCCTCGGCGAACAGGCCGGCCTCCACGCAGCGGGCCAGCTCGACCTCCTCGGCGGCGGAGAGCAGCGGGATGCGGCCGATCTCGCGCAGGTACTGGCGGAAGAGGTCGGAGGAGGGGCCGCCGGTGTCGGGGCGTACGGAGTCCGCGGAGGCGGCCCGGGGGGCCTCGGGTTCGGCCTCGGGTTCGGCCTCGGACTCGGCCTCGGACGCCGCTTCGGTCTCGTTCTCGGTCTCGGTCTCGGCTTCGGATTCCGCTGCCCGGCTCGCGGCCGGATCCGGCAGGAGCGGCTCGTCGGGGAGGCTCTCGGCCTGCGGTGCGGCGGGCTGCCGGGGCACGCCCTGGGCCGGGGCGGCGGCCGGGGGCCGTGGCTGGGGCCTGGTCGGGGTCCGGGTCTGCACGGGGGCGACCTCCAAGGTGATCGCTGCCAGTTCGGGGCGGCATGCGCCGGAGGGGCGGCAGCGGCCTGGCCGCCGGCCGTCCCGGGGATCAGGAGCGGCTTCGCGAAGGGTTCCGAGTTCCGGGTCCGAGCGGCCGGGCCTGCCGCGTCCGAGGACTCAGGCACCGCCCACCAGTGTGGGGTACGACGCGGGCCCGCCACGAGGGGCTTGCGGGCACTTTCTGAGTCCGTTCCGTGACCGGTGGTTACGACCTCCGCTTCCGCGGCGGTGGGCCGACAGGGCCGGGCCCTTGGATCCGCCGCCGCGGCGATCAGCCGGTACGGCGCGGTCCGGCGGTGCCGGACGAAGCTGCCGGGCAGCCCGGCACCGCCGGATCACTCCGTGGGGGTTTCTCGCCGTCGCGGCGGAATTGAAGGGCATGCGCCCTTCACCCGCCGGTTCCCGGCGGCAAGCCCGGCCCCCTCGGGGGCGGGCCCTACAGCGCCGCCGCCCCGCGGTCCTTCAGGGAGCGGGCGTACTGCTCCAGGACCCACAGTTCGTTCTGCACGGCGGCCAGGTGTTCCGGGTCCGGGCGGCTGCCCAGGCGGATCAGGCTGCCCTGGACCTCCTGGATGCGGCGTTCCACGGCGCGCAGCCGGACCTGGACGAGCTGTATTCCCGCGTAGACCTCGTCCACGTTCTTGTGCCGGATCGCCTCGACGGCCAGCTCCGTGATCATCGCCCGGACGGTGTCGTCGGGGGCGGCCTCCCGGACGCGGGTGAGGTAGTCGGCGGGGGCGGCGGTGACGCCCCCGGCCTCCTCGATAGCGCGGCGCACGGCCACGTAGGGCGCGGCGGTGAACTCGTCCTCGCCGTACGCGTCGAAGGCGGGGGCGACGAGCTCGGGCCGCTGAAGGGCGAGCTTGAGCAGCTCGCGCTCGGTGAGCGCGACGGGGCTGCGCAGGTTGAGCGCGGGGCCGCGGGCGGCCTGCGGCCCGCCGGCCCGGTGGTGGGCGAGCCCCGCCGCGGGCCCGGTGGCCGGCGCGCCGGCCCGGCCGGCGGAGCGCTGCTGGGGGCCGCCGCGCTCCCCGCGCTCGCGCGCCCAGCGAGCCAGCTGCCCGACGCGCATGACGACGAACTGGGTGTCGAGGATGCCCAGCAGGCCGGCGAGCCGGACGGCGTACTGGTGCCGGATGGAGCCGTCCTTGATGTTCGCCACGATGGGCGCGGCTTCCTCCAGAGCGGCGGCCTGGCCCTCGGGATCCTCAACGGTGTGCCGGGCGACCACGGAACGGATCGCGAACTCGAAGAGGGGGGTGCTCTCCTCGACCAGTCGCCGTACGGCGTCGTCGCCGTCGGCGAGGCGGAGCTCGCACGGATCCATCCCGCCGGGGCTGACAGCGATCTTGGTGCTCGCCGCGAACTTCTGGTCGTCCTCGAAGGCCCGCAGGGCCGCGCGCTGCCCGGCGGCGTCACCGTCGAAGGTAAAGATCACCTTCGCGCCGGAGTTGTCCATCAGCAGCCGGCGGAGGATCTTGATGTGGTCGCCGGCGAAGGCGGTGCCGCAGGTGGCGATGGCGGTGGTGACGCCGGCCAGATGGCAGGCCATGACGTCGGTGTAGCCCTCGACGACGACGGCGCGGCTGGTCTTGGCGATGTCCTTCTTCGCGAGGTCGATGCCGTAGAGGACGTGCGACTTGCGGTAGAGGGGCGTCTCGGGGGTGTTGAGGTACTTGGGGCCGTTGTCGTCGTCGCGGAGCTTGCGCGCGCCGAAGCCGACGACCTCGCCGGTGATGTCGCGGATGGGCCACATCAGGCGGCCGCGGAAGCGGTCGATGGGGCGGCCGCCGCGGCTCTCCTGGGCGAGGCCGGAGAGGATCAGCTCCTTGTCGCTGAAGCCCTTGCCGCGCAGGAAGCGGGTGAGGTGGTCCCAGCCGGCGGGGCTGTAGCCGACGCTGAAGTGCTCGGCGGCGTCCTGGCCGAAGCCGCGGCTCGCGAGGAACTGCCGGCCGATCTCCGCCTCGGGGCTGCCGAGCTGCTCGGCGTAGAACTTCGCGGCGTGCTTGTGGGCCTCGACGAGGCGGATGCGCTCGCCCTGCTGGCGGCCCGGGGTGTAGCCGCCCTCCTCGTAGCGCAGGGTGATGCCGGCCTGGCCGGCCAGCCGCTCGATCGTTTCGGCGAAGGAGAGGTGGTCGATCTTCATGACGAAGTCGACGGTGTCCCCGCCCTCCTGGCAGCCGAAGCAGTAGAAGAGCCCCTTGGCCGGGCTGACCTGGAAGGACGGGGACTTCTCGTCGTGGAAGGGGCACAGGCCCTTGAGGTTGCCGCCGCCCGCGTTGCGCAGCTGGAGGTACTCGGACACGACGGCGTCGATCGGGACCGCGTCCCGGACCGCCTTCACGTCGTCATCGTTGATCCGTCCTGCCACGCGTGAATTCTACGGGCGGGGGGCGGCGGCGCGGACCGGTCAGGACTGTGCCGGGCTGGGCAGCAGGGCCTCCAGGGGGGCGGCGGGGTCGGCGAGGGCCTCGGGGTCCAGGGGGGCGCCGGAGCGGATGAGCTTCTGGATGGTGTCCGTGACATCCCACACATTGACGTTCATCCCGGCGAGGAGGCGCCCCCCGGCGAGCCAGAAGGCGATGAACTCGCGCTTGCCGACGTCGCCGCGGCAGACGACCTGGTCGTAGGAGCCGGGCGGGGCGTAGCCGGAGTACTCCAGGCCGACGTCGTACTGGTCGGAGAAGAAGTACGGCACGCGGTCGTAGGCGACCTCCTGGCCGAGCATGGCGCGGGCGGCGGCCGGGCCGGTGTGGAGGGCGTTGGCCCAGTGCTCGACGCGGAGCCTCGTGCCCATCGACGGGTGCTCGGCCGCGGCGACGTCGCCCGCGGCGTAGATCTCGGGGTCGGAGGTGCGCAGGGAGGCGTCGACGGCGATGCCGCCGCCGTCGGCGCGGTCGACGAGGGCGAGGCCCGCGGATTCGGCGAGGGCGGTGCGGGGGGCGGCGCCGATGGCGGCGAGGACGGCGTGGGCGGGGTGCTCCTCGCCGTCGTCGGTGCGGGCGGCCAGCACCATGCCGTCCTGGCCGGTGATCTCGGTGAGGCGGGCGCCGAAGTGGAAGCGGACGCCGTGCTCGCTGTGCAGGTCGGTGAAGAGCTGGCCGAGCTCGGGGCCGAGGACGGGGTGCAGCGGCGTGGGCTCGGGCTCGACGACGGTCACCTCGGCACCGTAGGAACGGGCGGCGGCGGCCACTTCGAGGCCGATCCAGCCCGCGCCGGCGATGACGAGGTGGCCGTTGTCGCGGCCGAGGGCGGCGAGGACGCCGCGCAGCCGCTCGGCGTGGGCGAGGCGGCGCAGGTGGTGGACGCCGGCGAGGCCGGTGCCGGGGATCTCGAGGCGGCGGGGCTCGGCGCCGGTGGCGAGCAGCAGCTTGTCGTAGTGGACGCGGGTGCCGTCGCCGAGGCGGACGGAGCGGTTCGCGCGGTCGAGGTGGACGGCGGGCTGGCCGAGGTGCAGCTCGATGTCGGCCTGGGCGTACCAGGCGGGCTCGTGGACGAAGACGCTGTCGCGGTCTTCCTTGCCCGTGAGGTAGCCCTTGGAGAGCGGTGGGCGCTCGTAGGGGTGTTCCCGCTCGTCGCAGATGAGGATCACCCGGCCGGTGAAGCCTTCCGTGCGGAGGGTCTCCGCGGCCTTCGCCCCGGCCAGGCCCCCTCCGACGATGACGAACGTCTGGTTCGCGTCGACCACTTGCTGCCTCCTCGCTGCCACGCGCTGCGTCTGCAGTGCGTCTGCGGTGAACCGCCCCCGGCCGGAATCGGCCCGTGCAGAGGTTGCCGCACGGGGCCCGCCGCCGGAAGAGGGACTACCCCGGACGGGTCAGTACCCGCAAGGTGTGGGGGAAGTCCTCGGATTCTGTGGACATTCGGTCACCCTTCTGACACACGACGCCCTTCGGTGAGGCGGGCGAGCAGGGAGCGCGCCGAGACGTCGGTCAGGGCGGAGATCTGGTCGACGACGGCGCGCTGGCGGCCGGCGTCGTCCGTGGCGGCGGCGTGGAGGGTGCGGAACTGCGGGTCGAGGCCGTCGGGGGCGCGGGCGGTGAGGGCCGCGGCGAGCTCGGCGATGACGACGCGCTGCTCGGCGCGGAGCTTCTCCTGGTCCTCGCGCTGCATCACGTAGCGGTCGGCGACGGCCTTCAAGACCGCGCATTCGAGGCGGATTTCGCGGGGGACGACGAGCTCGGCGCCGTAGCGGGTGAGCCGGCCGGGGCCCCATGCGGCGCGGGTGGCGGCCTCGGCGGCCAGGCAGAAGCGGCCGATGAGCTGGCTGGTGGCGTCCTTGAGGCGGGCCTGGGCCACGGCCGAGCCGTCGTAGCCGTGCGGCCACCACTCCTGCTCCAGGAGCCGGTCGAGGGCCTCGGCGAGCTCGCCGGGCTCCGCGCCGGGGGCGTAGCGGCCGGCGGCGACGTCGAAGACGTCCCGGCGCTCGGGGGCGGCGAGCAGCACATTGGGGTCGAGGTGGCCGGCGTGCAGGCCGTCCTCGACGTCGTGCACGGAGTAGGCGACGTCGTCGGCCCAGTCCATGACCTGGGCCTCGAAGCTCCGCCGGCCCGCGGGGGCGCCCTGCCGCAGCCAGGTGAAGACGGGCATGTCGTCCGCGTAGACGCCGAACTTGCGGGAGGCCGGGTCGGTGGGGTGGCCGCCGCGCGGCCAGGGGTACTTGGTGGCGGCGTCGAGGGCGGCCCGGGTGAGGTTGAGGCCGACGCTGACGAGCTCGCCGCCGTCGCCCGCGGGCACGAACCGCTTGGGCTCCAGGCGGGTGAGGAGGCGCAGCGACTGGGCGTTGCCCTCGAACCCGCCGCACAGGCCCGCGACTTCGTTGAGCGCCTCCTCGCCGTTGTGGCCGAACGGGGGGTGGCCGAGGTCGTGCGCGAGGCAGGCGGCCTCGACGAGGTCGGGGTCGCAGCCGAGGGCCGCGCCGAGCTCCCGGCCGACCTGGGCGCACTCCAGGGAGTGGGTGAGGCGGGTGCGGGGGCTGGCGTCCCAGGCCTGGGCGCTGACGCCGGGCGTGACGACCTGGGTCTTGCCGGCGAGGCGGCGCAGGGCGGCGGAGTGCAGCACGCGGGCCCGGTCGCGCTGGAAGGCGGTGCGCCCCGGGCGTTTGTCGGGCTCGGGGGCCCAGCGCTCCAGGTCCTGCTCGTCGTATCCGGCGATGGGGGGCTGCTCGCCCTCGGTGCGTGCCGTTCCGTTCATACTCCTGACGGTAACCGCCGGGTCTGACAGCAGCGACGGCGCGGGCCGCCGCGGGCCCCGGTTCCGGACGCGGCGTCGGGCGCACGGCCCTGACCTGCGGGGGCCGGGGAACCGGCCGGGTGTCCGGTGCGTTCTTACCGGTCGACGGGGAGGGTGATCGACATGATGCGGGGCCGCGTGCTGCGGATGCGGGTACGGCTGCCGCGGACGCGGCGGGAGCGGCGGCGGCTGCTGTGGGCCGCCGTGGCCGGCTGTGTGCTCGGGCTGCTGCCGGCGACGTGGGTGTACGCGGCGGCGGAGCCGCGGATGCGGACCGCCCGAGACGTGCCGGCCGCGCCGGTCGCCATGGTCTTCGGCGCGGGCCTGTGGGACGGCAAGCCGTCCCCGTACCTGGCGCACCGCCTCGACGCCGCGGTCGAGCTGTACCGGGCGGGCAAGGTCCGCGTGGTGCTGGTCACCGGCGACAACAGCCGCGAGGAGTACGACGAGCCGGACGCGATGCGGGCGTACCTGACGGAGCGCGGGGTGCCCGCGGACCGCATCGTCAGCGACTTCGCGGGCTTCGACACGTGGGACTCGTGCACGCGCGCCGTGCGCATCTTCGGCGTGAAGAAGGCGGTGCTCATCACGCAGGGCTTCCACGTCCGGCGGGCGCTGGCGCTGTGCGGGGCGGCGGGGATCGACGCGTACGGGGTCGGGGTGGCCGCCAAGCACGACGTGACCTGGTACGCGGGCGGTGCGCGGGAGGTGTTCGCTTCGGGAAAGGCCGCCCTGGACGCGGTGATCCGCCCCGGTCCGCGGTTCCTCGGCCCCCGCGAACCGGGCGTGGAACAGGCGCTTTCGCGTTAGGGCCACCGGCTCCGGGTTACCGCGCGTTCCGCCGGAGCCGCGGCGCGGTGGCCTGTCTCCGTTGCGGCGGGCCGCTTCTTTCCGCCGCTTCTTTTCGCCGCGGCGGCGCGCAACCACGACGGTGCGGACCGGCGGTGCCGGACCGGCCTAGTCCCGTACGGGCTCGCGGTCGTTTATGGCGTCCAGGTACAGCTTGAAGATCTCGTCGTCGTTGACCGGGCTGTACGAGATCCGCGCGCTCTCGTCGCCGTCCGGCCCGCCGCCGTTGAGGCCGCCCAGCACGCCCACGAGGTCGCCGGTGCGCGTGCGCTCGTCGAAGTGCGTGAGCCACGGGCTGCCGGAGGTGCCCGAGACGAAGCCGTCGCAGCGCATCCGCAGCTGGTTGCGGTCTTCGAGGCGGGTGGTCATGGCGGTGCAGCGGACGGCCTTGTCGGCGGGGTCGTCGTCCGCGTCGGGATAGCCGATGACGGTGACGCGGTTGACGTAGCCGGGCGTGCGGACCAGCCGGTTGGCGCCGGTGACGCGCTCGATCTGGCGGCCGCGGCCGTCGGCCCTGACGGTGGCGAACGCGAAGTCCAGGTCGGAGCCCGCGCCCGTGTCGCTGCGGCGGGGGTCGGCGTAGACGTGGTCCACGGGCCACACCCCGTACGGCTGCTTGCCGGCCCCGGCGCGGTAGTCGGGGACGAACGCGGCGTCGTCGCCGAAGGAGCAGTGCCCGGCCGTGACGATCAGATTGCCCTTGGGGCTGTGCACCACACTGGCGGTGCAGTGGTGGTTGCGCATGTCCTCGCCGACGGAGAAGAGCATGCCCACGGACGGCACCCCGTCGAAGTGGCGGGCGCTGCCGGTGATGCGCTGCGTGTCGGGCGCGGCGTCGCCGTTCTCGCCGTCGGCCCCGTCCTGCGCCGGGTGCTCCAGCCGCGTCGGGCCCCAGAACCGCCGGGCCTCCTCGCTGGACCAGCTGCCCTCCCGGCCGTGGCCACCGGCCCCGCGCGGCACGGCCGCCGCGAGGGTGACGACATAGAGCCCCGCGAGCACGGCCCGGACCCACCGGGCCCGGCCCCACCGGGAGAAACGCACGAGAACCCCCACCACGTCAGGAAGGTAGTGGTCAGGCTAGCCCCATTCACCGGCACACCGGATCGCGCCGGGCCTATTTAAGGGATTTCTTATGCAAGCGCCAGCCGTTCGGTGCATCCGGGCGCCTTTGCGCAGCTCAGACGGCCCGGGCGGCTCGGGCGGGTCAGCCGCCCCACTGGTCGTAGCCCAGCTTGCACACCAGCGACAGGACCACCACGACGAGCACCCCCCGGACGAAGCCGCTGCCCCGCTTCAGGGCCATGCGGGCGCCCAGCGCGCCGCCGGTGAGGTTGAACAGCGCCATGGGGGCGGCGATCTGCCAGATCACGGCGTGCTGGAAGGAGAAGGTGACGAGCGCGCCCACGTTGGTGCACACGTTGACGATCTTGGAGGTGCCGGAGGCCGTCACCAGGTCCATGTGCAGGATCGCGGCGAGGGCGAGCACGAGGAACGTGCCCGTGCCGGGGCCCATGAGCCCGTCGTAGAAGCCGATGCCGAGACCCGCGACGACGATCGCGGCGAGGACGCGGCGGCGCGTCACCGGCTCGGCCGCCGGGAGCGCGCCCGTGCCGAAGGAGGGGCGCAGCAGCACGAAGGCCAGCACGGCCACCAGGATCGCCATGATCAGAGGGCGCAGGACGGCGCTGCTGATGGCGGAGGCGAAGAAGGCCCCCGCGAAGGAGCCCCCGAGCGCGGCGAGGCCGATACGCAGCGCGGTGCGCCCGTTCACCGGTGCGCGGCGGGTGTAGGTGACGGCGGCCGCCGCGGTGCCGCAGATGGCGACGGCCTTGTTGGTGCCGATGGCGTGCGGGACCGGTACGTGCGGCAGGGCCACCATCAGCGCGGGGAGCTGCAGGAGGCCGCCGCCGCCCACCACGGCGTCGACCCACCCCGCCGCGGCCGCGGCGAGGCAGAGCACGAGCAGCGTCGTCAGCGATATGTCGGTGGTCACCCCGGCGATCGTACGGGTTCCTCCCAACTCGCTTGCGGAAGACGGCGGCAGGCCGTGCCGGAGCCGGACACACAGCCGTCACAGGTGTGGGGAAAACGTGTGCCGGGGTGGCGACAGACGGCGGCGGCTGTGCCACAGTGCTGGGCGCTCCGCAGCCCGGCCCGCTCCCCCACCGTCCCTGTCCGCTCGCCCGAAGGGACCTCCCGCGATGACCGTCGCTCCCGAGCAGCTCCCGCCCGCGTCCGCCTCCGCACGCGTCGAGGCGTTCCTCGGGCGCCGCTGGCAGGCCCTCTGCGAGCTGGGCGATCTGACGCCCGGGCGCGGGGTGGCGGTCCTGCTGCCGGACGGCCAGCAGGCCGCCGTCTTCGTCGACCGGGCGGGACGCGCGTACGCCATAGGCAATCAGGACCCGTTCAGCGGGGCGTTCGTCCTCGCGCGCGGCCCGCTGGGCTCCGCGGGCGGGCGGCCGTACGTCACCTCGCCGCCGGCCGGGCGGCGCTTCGACCTGACGGACGGCCGGTGCCTGGACGACGCCGCCGTGTCGGTCCCGGCGTATACGGTCCGGCTGCGCTGAGCGGGGGCGCCCCGCGCGCGGGCCACCGTATCGGGCGAATGCCCGCCCTGCACCCGCTTCCCCTCGCCTACGCTGGGACCGACGAGGGCTACTGACGCGTATGTGCCGGGTGCGGACCGCAGAGGAGCGCAGCAGACGTGACTGGATGGAACGCGAGCGAGATCCCCGACCAGAGCGGCCGCACGGCGGTGGTCACGGGCGCCAACAGCGGCCTCGGCTACGTCACGGCCCGCGAGCTGGCGCGGCACGGCGCACGGGTCGTCCTCGCCTGCCGCGACGCGACGCGCGGCAAGGCCGCCGAGGAGCGGGTCCGCGCGGCGGCGCCCGGCGCCGACGTGCAGTTCGCCCCGCTCGACCTCGCGGACCTGTCCTCGGTGCGGGCCTTCGCCGCGGACCTGCCCGGCGACCGGCTGGACCTGCTGATCAACAACGCCGGGGTGATGGCGCTGCCGCAGCGCCGCACGGTCGACGGGTTCGAGATGCAGTTCGGCACGAACCATCTCGGCCATTTCGCACTGACCGGCCTGCTGCTGCCGCGGCTGCGGGAGGCCGGGCACGGCGCGCGGGTCGTCACCGTCGCCAGCGGGCTGCACGTCCTGGGCACGGTCGACCCTCGCGACCTCAACATGGAGCACCGCTACCGCCGCTGGATCGCCTACGGCCGCTCCAAGAGCGCCAACCTGCTGTTCACGCACGAGCTGGCGCAGCGGCTGACGGCGGAGGGCTCGCGCGTCATCGCCGCCGCCGCGCACCCCGGCTACGCGGCCACGAACCTGCAGACGGCCGGGGCGCGGATGGAGGGCCGGACGACGGCCGAGCACCTCGCCGAGCTGGCCAACCGGCTCTTCGCCCAGAGCCCGGAACAGGGGGCGCTGCCCACGCTGTACGCGGCGACCGCGCAGGACGTCCGGCAGGACGACTACTTCGGGCCGCGCTTCGAGCTCCGCAGCGCGGGGGCGCCTACGCGGCGGGCGGTACGGGCGTGGTGGACGCGCAATGACCGTGCCAGTGCGGGGCTTTGGGCGGCGTCGGAGCGGCTGACGGGCGTGACGTACACCTGGCTGTGACCCGGACCTGACCACGGCCATTGTCCTCAATCTCCCCCAGCTACCGCTGGGAGGTGCCCCCGGACGGGCTTTGATGGGTGAGCGTCTCCAGCAGCCGCCGCGCCCCCTCCCCGTCGATCCGTTCCGCCAGCTCCGCCAGCGGCGCCCCGCCCTCCCGCAGCAGGCCGCTCTCGCGGGCGCGCCGCACCCCCGTGTCCAGCCAGTGCCAGAGCAGCGGGTTGGCAACGAGCACCTGCGGGTCGAACTCCACGCGGTTGCCCCCGGCGTCCCGCAGCACGAGCCGCGGTGTCATGCCGTCCGCCCGGCGCACCTGTGTGAGCAGGTCCGTACGGACGCGTTTCTCGCCCAGCAGGCCGCGCACGGCGAGCCAGCCGTCGCCGGCGGTGACCCGCTGCGGCAGCAGGACGGCCAGCAGGAGCGCGCCGAGGCCGGTCCAGCAGGCGGCGCGCGGTCCGTCGAGCCCGCCGCGGGCGAGGTCGGCGAGGAGGAGGACGCCCGCGAGGGCTGAGCCGCAGTACCAGGCGGCCCGCGCCTCGCGCCGCCAGCCCCGGTCGTGGGCGAGGACCGCACCGCCGGGCGGCCGGGCCTTGGTCCGTGCCGTCCGCGCGACGGGTCCGCCCGCCCGCGCCTTCGAGAGCTGTCGCCGTCCCATGCCCGTGACGCTAGGCCCGTACCGGGGGCGGAACGTCCGGTATTGACGGGCTGCTGACGTCACTTGGGCCAACCCTTACGCCCCGCTGACGTATCCCGGCCCCGGCCGTCAAGAACGCGTGAAGATCCCTCCGGAACGCGCCAAGAGCCCGCCAAGGGTGTGCGCGGGCGCGCGGGGCCGGCTGCACGCTGGGCGTCCCACTCACGGAGGTACGAACAGAATGTCCCTGCTCGCGCACGCGCACCAGCGGCCCGAAGGGGCCGACGAGGAACCGCCCGATACCGGCGCCGCGCAGCCGTCCGCCGAGGACCGGCACCGGCTGACCGCCCCTCAGGGGCTCGCGGCCCTCTCGCTGGACGCGATGGCGTCGGTGGCCTACGGGCCCGAGGCGATCGTCCTGGTGCTGGCCGCGGCGGGCGCGTACGGGCTGGGCTTCACGCTCCCCGTCACCTTCGCGATCGCCGCGCTGCTGGCGGTCCTCGTCGCCTCCTACCGGCAGGTCATCGCGGCGTTCCCGGACGGCGGCGGCTCGTACGCGGTCGCCAAGCGGCACCTCGGCCGGCGCACCGCCCTGGTGACCGCGGCCTCCCTGGTGCTGGACTACGTGCTGAACGTGGCGGTGTCGGTCACCGCCGGCGTCGCCGCCCTGACCTCCGCCTTCCCCTCCCTCTACGCGGACCGGCTGTGGATCTGCCTGGGCGTGCTGGCCCTGGTGACGGGGGTGAACCTGCGCGGCATCGTGGAGTCCGCGAAGTGGTTCATGCTGCCGACCGCCGTGTTCGTCGGCTCGATCCTGACCATGATCGTGGCCGGGCTGCTGCGGGACGCCCCCGCGAGCACCGAGGCCGCCGCCGGGCACGCCTCCGTGCTCGCCGGGAACGCCACGTCCGTGGGTGCCCTGCTGCTCCTGAAGGCGTTCGCCGCCGGCTGCTCCGCCCTCACCGGCGTCGAGGCCGTGGCCAACGCCGTGCCGGCCTTCCGCGCCCCGGCGCAGCGGCGGGCCCAGCGCACGGAGGTCGCACTGGGCGCCCTGCTGGGCGCCATGCTGATCGGCCTGGCGGTGCTCATCGGCCGCTTCCACCTGCAGCCGGTGGAGGGCGTCACCGTCCTCGCGCAGCTCGCCGACGCCTCCCTCGGTCACAACTGGGCCTTCTACGTGGTGCAGTTCGCGACGGTCGTGCTGCTGGCGCTGGCCGCGAACACGTCCTTCGGCGGGCTGCCCGTCCTGATGGCCCTGCTGGCCCGGGACAACTACCTGCCGCACGTCTTCGGCCTCAAGGCGGACCGGCAGGTGCACCGGCACGGCGTGCTGGCCCTCGCGGCGGTCTCCGCGCTGCTGCTGGTCTTCTCCGGGGGCGACGTCAACACGCTCGTGCCGCTGTTCGCGATCGGGGTGTTCGTGGGCTTCACGATCTGCCAGGTCGGCATGGTGCGGCACTGGCGGCGGGAGCGCTCGGCGGGCTGGCGCGGCAAGGCGCTCCTCAACGGCTTCGGCGCGCTGCTGACGGGCGTGTCAGCGGTCGTGGTCACGGCCACGAAGTTCGAGGAGGGCGCCTGGCTGATCGCCCTGGCGCTGCCGCTGATGGTCCTGGTCTTCGAGGCCGTGCACCGTTCGTACGGGCGGATCGGCGAGCGGCTGGGGCTCGGCCGGGTGCCCGAGGCGCCGCGCCGCTGCCACAGCGTGGTCGTCGTGCCCGTCTCCTCCCTCTCCCGGCTGACCAGCAAGGCCCTGACCGCCGCCGTGTCGCTGGGCGACGAGGTGATCGCGGTGACCGCCGTCCAGCCCGACGCGGAGGGGGCGCGGGCCGCCGAGACGCTGCGGCGCGACTGGGAGCTGTGGAACCCGGGCGTCGACCTCGTCGAACTGCCCGCCCCCACGCGCGCCCTGGGCCGCCCCATCGTCGCCTACGTCCACGAGCTCACCGACCGGCACCCCGGCAACCGCGTCACCGTCCTCATCCCCGAGGTCGAGCCCGCCCACGTCTGGCAGCGGCTGCTGCAGAACCAGCGCGGCGCGGTCGTGGCCCACGCGGTGCGCCGGGACACGGACGCGGTGATCTGCCGCCTCCGCTTCCGCATCGGCGCGGAGCCGGCCGCCCGGCGGACCGGCACACGGCGCTAATCACCCTGTCGTAATCCTCCCCCATCGTTGATCGTTGGTCCGTACGGTCCCGACCGCGAGGGGGAGAACCGAACATGCCGATCAGCCGCAGACTGCTCTTGGCCGGGGGTGCGGGCATCGCACTGACCGGGTGCGGGTCCAATACGGGGCGCGGCGGGGAGGAGGGGCCGGGCCGGCCCCGGCTCTCCCACTGGTACCACCAGTACGGCGAGCCGGGCACGCGGCAGGCGGTGGGCCGGTACGCCGCCGCGTACAAGGACGCCGCCGTGCGGATCGAGTGGCGGCCCGGGAACTACGACCAGCAGACCGCCGCCGCCCTGCTGACGGACTCCGGGCCGGACGTCTTCGAGGTGGCCGGCCCGACGGTCGAGCAGATCCAGGCCGGCCAGGTGACCGACCTGACCGGCCTGCTGAAGGACGTCAAGGGCGAATTCGACCCCGTGATCCTCGCGCCCCGGACCTACCGGGACCGCGTCTGGGGCATCCCCCAGCTCGTCGACACCCAGCTGCTCTACTACCGCAGGAGCATGCTGGACGCGGCGGGCGTGCGGCCGCCGCAGTCGCTGGACGAGCTCGTGGACGCCGCCCGGCGGCTGACGCGCAAGGACGTCAAGGGGCTCTTCCTGGGCAACTCCGGCGGCGCGGGCGCCCTGGGCGGCACGCCGCTGTACGCGGCCGGGCTGTCCCTCGTCACCCCCGGCGGACAGGTGGGCTTCGACGACCCGGCCGCGGCGCGCACCCTCGGCAAGCTGCGCCGGTTCCACACCGACGGCTCGCTGCTGCTGGGCGCGCCCACCGACTGGTTCAACCCGGCGTCCTTCACCCAGGGGCTGGCCGCGATGCAGTGGTGCGGGCTGTGGGCGCTGCCGCAGGTGAAGAAGGCCCTCGGGGACGACTTCGGGGTGCTTCCCTTCCCGCCGGACGGGCCGGCCGGGCGGCCGTCCGTGCCCGTGGGCGCGTGGGCGGCGGCCGTCAGCAGCCGCAGCGCGCACCGGGAGGCGGCCGAGGCGTACGTGAAGTGGCTGTGGGTCGAGCGCACCGACTACCAGCAGGACTTCGCACAGTCCTACGGGCTGCACATCCCCGCCCGCGCCTCCCTCGCCGCCCGGGCCGACCGGCTGAAGTCCGGGGCGGCCGCGGAGGCCGTGCGCTTCACCAAGGAACACGGCTACGCGCGGCCCCTTTTGTGGACGGAAGCGAGCCAAACCGCCTATCTGGATGCCCTCAGCCGCATCACCCGGGAGGGCGCCGACCCCGGCAGCGAGCTCAAGGCGGTGGTGCGCAAGGCGAGCGCCGAGCTGCACCGCGTACGGAGCCGCGGCTGATGCCCGCGGCCCCGCGCCGCCTCCCCGCCGCCCGGCAGCGGCACCGCGCGCTGTGGTTCTGGGCCTTCGTGGGCCCCTTCGCCGCGGGGCTCGCCCTCTTCACCTACGTACCGCTCGCCTGGAGCGTGTACCTGAGCTTCTTCGACGCCCACAACACCGTCTCTCCCACCGAGTTCGTCCGGCTGGACAACTACGCGACGCTGCTGGCCGACGCCTCCTTCCGCTCCTCGCTCGTGACCTTCGCGGTCTTCAGCGCCTTCATCGTGCCGGCCACGTACGCGCTGTCCCTGGGGCTGGCGCTCGCGGTCAACCGGCTGCGCGCGGGCCGGGCGTTCTTCCGGTCGGTCTTCTTCCTCCCCACGGCGTGCAGCTACGTCGTGGCGGCCACGGTGTGGAAGCTGTCGGTGTTCAACGGAGTGCGCTTCGGGCTGGCCAACACCGTCCTCGGCTGGTTCGGGGCCGAGCCGGTGGCCTGGCTGGCCGCCACCGACCCGCCCTGGTACTGGCTGGTCATCGTCACCGTTCGGCTGTGGCTCCAGGCGGGGTTCTACATGGTGCTGTTCCTGGCCGGCCTCCAGCGCATCCCGCCGCGGCTGTACGAGGCGGCGGCCCTGGACGGCGCCCGGCCCGGCTGGCAGACCTTCCGCCACATCACGTTCCCGGCGCTGCGCAGCACCTCGGTGGCCGTGGTGCTGCTGCTGATCATCAACGCCTTCCAGGCGTTCGACGAGTTCTACAACCTCCTGTCGGACCAGCGCGGCTACCCGCCCTACGCCCGGCCGCCGCTGGTCCACCTGTACTACCTCGCCCTCGGCCAGGGGCAGGACCTGGGGCTGGGCAGTGCCGGGGCGGTGCTGCTGGCGCTGATCATCGCCGTGGTGACGGTCGTGCAGGCCCGCTGGTCGGGGCTCGGCCGGAGAGAGGACTGACGACGTGGACGACGCCCTCGTACGCACCGGGCGGGCCCTGCGGCTGATGCTGCTGACGGCCCTCGCCGTGCTGTTCCTCATCCCCTTCTACCTGCTGGTGCGCGGCGGCCTGGCCTCCGAGGAGGAGATCACCGCACCCGGCTGGACGCTCTTCCCCACCAGCCCGCACTGGTCGAACGTGCGCGAGCTGTTCACCGACCCGGACGTGCCGATGGCCCGGGCCCTGCTGAACTCCTCGCTGATCGCGGTGGCCACCACGCTGGGCACGCTGCTGCTGGCCTCGCTCGCGGGCTACGGGCTGGCCCGCATCCCCTACCGGCACGCCGACGCCGTCTTCTACGCGATCCTGGGCACCCTGCTGGTGCCGGCGGCGGTCACCTTCGTGCCGTCGTTCGTGCTGGTGTCGTCGCTGGGCTGGGTCTCCAGCCTGCGCGGGCTGATCGTGCCGACGCTCTTCAGCGCCTTCGCGTGCTTCGTCTTCCGCCAGTACTTCCTGGGCTTCCCGCGGGAGCTGGAGGACGCGGCGCAGGTCGACGGGCTGGGGTACTGGCGCACGTACTGGCGGGTCGTGGTGCCCAACTCCCGGCCGGTCTTCGCGGCCGTGGGCACGATCGTCTTCATCGGGGCGTGGAACGCGTTCCTGTGGCCGCTGGTGATCGGGCAGGGCCGCGACTCGTGGACGGTGCAGGTGGCCCTGTCGACGTTCACCACGGCCCAGACCGTTCAGATCCACGAGCTGTTCGTCGCGGCCGCGGTCTCGATCCTCCCGCTGCTGCTCGTCTTCCTGCTCTTGCAGCGCTACATCGTTGCGGGGGTCGAACGTTCGGGGATCGACGACTGAGGCGCCCTCTGCGCGAGCTGCGTCGTCTTGTGACCGCCGCGCAGGAGGGCCGCGCCCAGGGGCGTCAGGGTGTGCATCACCGCGCTGCCGTTGCGCAGCGTCAGGACCAGGCCCGCCTCGCGCAGCACGCCCGCGTGCTGGCTGGCCGAGGCCGCGGACACGCCGACGCGGCGGGCGAGTTCGCTGGTGGTGCAGCCGCCGCCGATGGAGCCGAGGACCGCCGAGCGGGTGTGCCCGACGAGCTTGCCGAGCGAGCGCGGCGCGGTCGGCACGGCGGGCGCGGACTCCGACATGTGCCGGGCGGGGTAGACGAGGACCGGGGTGAGCTCGGGGTCCTGGTAGGTGACGGGCGTGCGCCGGCAGAAGAAGGAGGGAACCAGCAGCAGCCCGCGGCCGTTGAGGTGGACGTCGCGGTCGACGGGGTAGTCGGCTTCCAGGACGGGCGCGCGCCAGCGCATCATGGGCGGCAGTGAGGAGAGCAGGGCGTCCGCGCCGCCGTCCAGCAGGGCCCGGCCGCGCACGGCCCGGTCGGCCTCGATCTGGGCCTGGATGTGCTGCCAGTAGGGTGCTATCGCGGCGTCGTGGTAGGCCTGGAGCGCGCCGGTGAGCTTGGCGTAGGCGCGCTCGTCGCCCTCGGCCATGGATCGTATCCAAGCGGGGAGCGTCCGGGCCGTGGAGAGCCGGCCGAGCTCGCGGTGCACCCGCTCGCCCGGCGTCTCGCGCAGGGCCTGCATGCCGGAGTCGAGTCCGAGTACCCCTTCGGGGGGCGTGAGGAAGTCCGGAAAATACCCGCGGGAAGGCACCAGCGGGGCGAGAAGCCGAGTTTCACCATTCAACCTGGCCCGGGTTTCCGAGCGCCAATCCCCGAAGATCGACTCGCCTTGTTTGTCCCGGAGCCGGTGGAGGCTCAATACGGTTTCCCAGAGTGCGTCCGGGTCTCCGGCCAGGCGCAACCGGGCCAGATCGAGTCCAGTGAAATGGACGCGCAGCACCAAACCCCCACATGAGACATCCGCAACCACCCCCCGCTCACTGAGTATGCACACCGATACGAGCTGTTACCACGCCCTTTTGGCCACAGTTGAAAGGACTCGCGGGGAACGTGGGGGAAGCGAAATGCTATTCACGCACTCGGGGCCGCGCCCCGCTCGTTCCCGTGGGGGGTGGCGAGCGAAAAAGCGGCCGCTGAGTATGCGAGTTGCCGCCCGAGCCGATGCGGGCGGCAACAACTCCCGGTGGGGGAGTAAAGAGGGGCGGCGCTCCCGCACGGGCGCCGCCCCTTCGCCCTGTCCGGCACAGGGAAGCCACAGGTCGGGCACATCTCGGGCGCAGGATCACCACGGGATGACCACCTACCGGTAACCCCGGCGTCATGTGCCGGAGACGCTGCCGCCCCATCTCGCGCCTCACGGGCCCCATGGGAGCGGCGGAATCCGGCCACCGGGGTTCCGGATGAAGGGCCTTGGTCCGTACCGGACGGTCCGTGCGAAGGGGCGGCCCCCCGCACGGGAGCCGCCCCTTCGAGGTGCTGGAGCCGCCGCCGGGGCTGAGGGTCGGGGTCGCCCGGGCGGCGGCTCCGCCGCGCCGTCCCGGTTCGTGCCGGGCCGGCGCGGCAGCCGCGTCAGCGGCTGTCCGAGCCCCCCTTGCCGAGCGCGGCCGCACGGCCGGCCTCCAGGCGTGCCACGGGGATGCGGAAGGGGGAGCAGGAGACGTAGTCCAGGCCCACCTCGTGGAAGAAGTGCACCGAGTCCGGGTCGCCGCCGTGCTCGCCGCACACCCCGAGCTTGAGGTCGGGGCGGGTGGCCCGGCCGGCCTCGGCGGCGGCCCGTACGAGCGAGCCCACGCCGTCCCGGTCGATGGTCTCGAAGGGGCTGACGCCGAAGATGCCCTTCTCCAGGTAGGCGGTGAAGAAGCTCGCCTCGACGTCGTCGCGGGAGAAGCCCCACACGGTCTGGGTCAGGTCGTTGGTGCCGAAGGAGAAGAACTCGGCGGCCTCGGCGATCTGACCGGCCGTGAGCGCGGCGCGGGGCAGCTCGATCATGGTGCCCAGGGGGAGCCGCAGGCCGGTGCCGGCGGCCTGCTCGACCTCGGCGATGACCCGCTCGGCCTCCTCGCGGACGATCTCCAGCTCCTGGACGGTGCCCACCAGCGGAATCATGATCTCGGCGCGCGGGTCGCCGCCCGCGTTCAGCCGCTCGGCCGCGGCCTCGGCGATGGCCCGTACCTGCATGGCGAACAGGCCCGGGATGACGAGGCCGAGGCGGACGCCGCGCAGGCCGAGCATCGGGTTCTGCTCGTGCAGCTTGTGCACGGCCTGCAGCAGGCGCAGCTCGTTCTCGTGCGCCTCCTCGCGGGCCTCGGCGAGCGCGACCCGCACCGACAGCTCGGTGATGTCGGGCAGGAACTCGTGCAGCGGCGGGTCGAGCAGGCGCACCGTGACGGGCAGCCCGTCCATGGCCTCGAAGAGCTCCACGAAGTCGGACTTCTGCAGCGGCAGCAGGGCCTTGAGGGCCTCGTCGCGCTCGTCCTCGTGGTCGGCCAGGATCAGCCGCTCGACCATCTCGCGGCGCTCGCCGAGGAACATGTGCTCGGTGCGGCACAGGCCGATGCCCTGGGCGCCGAAGCGGCGGGCGCGGGCGGCGTCCTCGGCGTTGTCGGCGTTGGCCCGGACCTGCAGGCGGCGCCCGCCGTCCGCGTAGGTCATCACGCGGTGCACGGCCTTGACGAGCTCGTCGGCGTCCTGCGCGGCGCCGTCCGTGCGGCCCTCGAAGTACTCGACGACCGGGGACGGCACGACGGGCACCTCGCCGAGGTAGACCTTGCCGGTGGAGCCGTCGATGGAGACGACCTCGCCCTCCTCGATGACGACGCCGCCCGGCGCGGTCATCCGGCGGCGCTTGGTGTCGACCTCCAGCTCCTCCGCGCCGCAGACGCAGGTCTTGCCCATGCCGCGGGCGACGACGGCGGCGTGCGAGGTCTTGCCGCCGCGGGAGGTGAGGATGCCCTCGGACGCGATCATGCCGTCGAGGTCGTCGGGGTTGGTCTCGCGGCGGATCAGGATGACCTTCTCGCCCGAGCGCGACCACTTCACGGCGGTGTAGGAGTCGAAGACGGCCTTGCCGACGGCGGCACCGGGCGAGGCGGCGATGCCCCGGCCGAGCAGGTTGGTCTTCGCCTTCTCGTCGAAGCGCGGGAACATCAGCATCGCCAGCTGGGCGCCGGTGACGCGCTGCAGCGCCTCGGCCTCGTCGATCAGGCCCTGGTCGACGAGCTGGGTGGCGATGCGGAAGGCGGCGCCCGCGGTGCGCTTGCCGACGCGGGTCTGCAGCATCCACAGCTTGCCGCGCTCGATGGTGAACTCGATGTCGCACAGGTCCTTGTAGTGCGTCTCGAGCGTCTCCATGATCTGCATCAGCTGGGCGTAGGACGCCTTGTCGATGCGCTCCAGGTCGGCGAGCGGCACGGTGTTGCGGATGCCCGCGACGACGTCCTCGCCCTGGGCGTTCTGCAGGTAGTCGCCGTAGACGCCCTGGTGGCCGCTGGCGGGGTCGCGGGTGAAGGCGACGCCGGTGCCGGAGTCGGGGCCGAGGTTGCCGAAGACCATGGAGCAGATGTTGACGGCGGTGCCGAGGTCGCCGGGGATGCGCTCCTGGCGGCGGTAGAGCTTGGCGCGGTCGCCGTTCCACGAGTCGAAGACCGCCCGGACGGCGAGGTCCATCTGCTCGCGCGGCTCCTGCGGGAAGTCCCGGCCGGTCTCCTTGGCGACGATGCCCTTGAACTCCTCGACCAGACGCTTGAGGTCGGCGGCGCCGAGCTCGACGTCCGTGGTGACGCCCTTGGCGCGCTTGGCCTCGTCGAGCGCCTCCTCGAAGAGCTCGCCGTCGACGCCGAGCACGGTCTTGCCGAACATCTGGATGAGGCGCCGGTAGGAGTCCCAGGCGAAGCGCTCCTCGCCGGCCTGGGCGGCGAGCCCGGCCACGGAGGCGTCGGAGAGCCCGATGTTGAGGACGGTGTCCATCATGCCGGGCATGGAGAACTTGGCGCCCGACCGGACCGAGACCAGCAGCGGGTCGTCCGCCTGCCCCAGCTTCTTGCCCATCCGCTTCTCGAGGGCCCCGAGGTGGGCCGAGACCTCGTCGCGCAGGGCCGTGGGCTCGCTGCCGCTGTCGAGGTAGACCTTGCAGGCTTCGGTGGTGATGGTGAAGCCGGGGGGAACGGGCAGGCCGAGGTTGGTCATCTCGGCGAGGTTGGCGCCCTTCCCGCCGAGCAGGTCCTTCAGGTCCTTGTTGCCCTCGGTGAAGTCGTAGACGAACTTCTGCTGATCTGTGGTTTCCGGCACGGGACTCGACTCCTCACTGGGGTCCCCCCGTACACAGTTGGGGGAAGGCGTGCTCAAACGTGCTGACGGCGGGGAGCGTACCCAGATCGAAGGCTTATAGGGAGGTCCACCCCCCGGCCATATGGGCGTAACCGCCTGTCAGCCAGCAGATCGAAAGTCACGCCCCGGTAAAGGGTCCGGAAGCCGGTTATTCGACTTCTGAAGACAGAATGACAAACAGAAGTCGCCACATCACGGAGCGTCGACCAAATGGAGGATGCGGGGTCAAGTCATGAACGCAAGAGGGGTGGCACGCAGTGCCACCCCTCAAGAGATGCACCCCTGTGTATACCGCTCATCTGAGCGAGGTACTGATCAGGGGTGGCGAGAATCACGCCGTCGTGCGACGCATCAGCCGCCGGATGTGTCGAGTTCGGCGTCGGCACTGACGGCCGCACAGTCGTACGGGTCGTTCAGCCAGCCGTCCGGGAGCACCACGCGGTTGCGGCCCGACGTACGGCCACGGGGCCCGTCGGCGCCGGCGGGCCAGGGCTGGTCCAGGTCGAGCTCGCTCAAATGAGCGCCGAGCTCGTCCAGGGACGAGGCGACCGCCAGCTTCTTGCGCATCTCCGAGCCGACCGAGAAGCCCTTGGTGTACCAGGCCACGTGCTTGCGGAAGTCGATGACGCCGCGCTCCTCGCTCTCCAGCCACTCGCCGAGGAGCGTCGCGTGGCGCACCATCACGCGGGCCGCCTCGCGCAGCGTGGGCGCGGCGGGGGCGCCGCCGCCCTCGAAGGCCGTGACGAGGTCGCCGAAGAGCCAGGGGCGCCCGAGGCAGCCGCGGCCGACGACGACGCCGTCGCAGCCGGTCTCGCGCATCATCCGCACGGCGTCCTCCGCCGACCAGATGTCGCCGTTTCCGAGCACGGGGATCTCCGGCACGGTCTCCTTCAGCCGGGCTATGGCCTCCCAGTCGGCGGTGCCGCCGTAGTGCTGGGCCGCCGTGCGGCCGTGCAGGGCGATGGCCGTGACGCCCTCCTCGACGGCGATCCGGCCGGCGTCGAGGTAGGTGATGTGGTCCTCGTCGATGCCCTTGCGCATCTTCATGGTGACGGGGAGGGAGCCGGCGTTGCCGACGGCCTCGCGCAGGATCGAGCGGAGCAGGTTGCGCTTGTACGGGAGCGCCGAGCCGCCGCCCTTGCGGGTGACCTTGGGGACGGGGCAGCCGAAGTTGAGGTCGATGTGGTCGGCCAGGTCCTCGTCCACGATCATGCGGACGGCCTTGCCGACGGTGACCGGGTCGACGCCGTAGAGCTGGATCGACCGGGGCTTCTCGGTGCCGTCGAAGTGGATCAGACGCATGGTCTTGGCGTCGCGCTCGACCAGGGCCCGGGTGGTGATCATCTCGCTGACGAACAGCCCCTTGCCGCCCGAGAACTCTCGGCACAGCGTGCGGAAGGGTGCGTTCGTGATGCCCGCCATGGGGGCGAGGACCACCGGCGGCCACACGGTGTGCGGGCCGATCTGGAGCGGCGTGGCGGCGTCATGCGTCATGGCTCCATTGTCGCGTACCGCCATGGAGCGTTTAGTTGTACTCTTTAAATCATTGGAGATGTACAACTATCTGTTGTGCGCCCGTACCCCAGGGGGTCCCCCGTGCCCGAGCTCTCCCGGCGCCGCCGGCTGCTGGTCCTCGCCATCTGTTGCACGAGTCTGCTGATGGTGAGCCTCGACAACACGATCCTGAACGTGGCGCTGCCGTCCATGCAGCGCGACCTGCACACCACCGTCCCCGGCCTGCAGTGGACGATCGACGCCTACACGCTCGTCCTGGCCTCGCTGCTGATGCTCGCCGGCTCGACCGCCGACCGGCTGGGCCGCCGGCGGGTCTTCCAGGCGGGGCTGGTGCTCTTCACCGCGGGGTCCGTGCTGTGCAGCCTGGCGCCGGGGCTCGGCTGGCTCGTCGCCTTCCGCATGGTGCAGGCCGTGGGCGGCTCGATGCTCAACCCCGTCGCCATGTCGATCATCACCAACACCTTCACCGACCCGCGGGAGCGGGCCCGCGCGATAGGGGTGTGGGGCGGCGTCGTCGGCATCAGCATGGCGGCCGGGCCGGTCATCGGCGGGGCGCTCGTCGAGACCACCGGCTGGCGGGCCATCTTCTGGATCAACCTGCCGGTGGGGCTGGCCGCGCTCGCGATGACCGCCCGGTACGTGCCCGAGTCGCGCGCGCCCAAGCCGCGCCGCCCCGACCCCGTCGGCCAGGCGCTGATGATCGTGCTGCTCGGCTCGCTCACGTACGGGATCATCGAGGGCTCCGCGGCGGGCTGGGCCTCGCCCCTCATCCTCGGCTGCTTCGCCGCCGCCGGCTGCGCCCTGGCCGGGCTCGTCGCCTACGAGCGGCGGCGCGCCGAACCGCTGATCGAGCCGCGGCTCTTCCGGAGCGCGCCCTTCAGCGGGGCCACGGTGGTGGCGGTGAGCGCCTTCGCGGCGCTGGGCGGCTTCCTCTTCCTCAACACGCTGTACCTGCAGAACGACCGGGGCCTGTCCGCACTGGACGCCGGCCTGTACATGCTGCCCATGGCCGTGATGTGCCTGGTGTTCGCGCCGCTGTCGGGCCGGCTGGTGGGAGCCCGCGGGCCGCGGCTGCCGCTGGTGCTCGCGGGGGCGGCGATGACGGCGAGCGGCGTGCTCGTGGCGGCGAGCGGCGCGGGCACCTCCGCCGGCTCCTCCGGCCTGCTGCTGTTCTCCGCGTACGTCCTCTTCGGCATCGGCTTCGGCCTGGTGAACGCGCCCATCACCAACACCGCCGTCTCCGGTCTGCCGCGCTCCCGGGCCGGCGTCGCGGCCGCCGTCGCCTCGACCAGCCGGCAGGTCGGCAGCTCGCTGGGCGTCGCGGTGATCGGCGCGGCGGTCGCGGCGGGAATGCGGGAGACGGGCTGGTGGATCGTCACGGGCTGCGGCGCGGCCGTGCTCGTGGTCGGTACGATCACCACCGGCCGCTGGGCCGCCCGGACCGCCGAGCGGGCCGCGGCCCGGACCGGCCTCCCCTCCGAGCAGAGCAGGATCCCGGTGACACCATGACCGCGCACGACACGCACGCCGCTACGGCGGAGCGCGCCTGGGGCCAGCTGCGGGAGATCGTCCTCGGCGGCAACGAACGCCGCAAGGAGGTCGTCGACGCCCTCGGCATGAGCTTCTTCCGCATCAAGGCCCTGCGGCGCATCGCCCGCGGCCCCCTCACCCTCCGCGAGCTGGCCGAGCAGCTGCTGACGGACCGCCCGTACGCGACGCTGGTCGTGGACGACCTGGCGGGCCGCGGCCTGGTGGAGCGCACCGCCAACCCCGCCGACCGCCGCTCGAAGATCGTCTCGGTCACCCCGGCGGGCAAGGAGCTGGCGGCCCGGGCGGAGCGCATCCTGGGCACGCCGCCGCCGGCCCTGCTGGCGCTGCCGGCGGAGGACCTGGCGGAGCTGGAGCGGATCACCTCGCGGTTGGCGACCTACGGTTCGTGAGAGAACAGGTGGTTGCTGCGGCCACGTAGGCCGCCGGACCCTCGCCGTAGCAGTTGCTCACCGTAACGGCGGAAGAGAAACCGCCCGCCGCAACGGCGAGCAACCACGGCGTGGGAGACCGGCGGCGCCGGACCACCCCGGCCCGTAGAACGGCTACGCGCCCCGCGCGAGCGCGCTCAGCTTCTCCAGCCTCTCCCGCGTGACGTCGTCCGCCGGGGTGAGCGTGAGCAGCCGGCCGCCCGGGTGGGGGCCGGTCCACAGGCTGGTGATGTTGAGGCGGAGCTCGCCCACCTCCGGGTGGCGGTGGCCGCGCATCCGGGGCGACGTGATCGGGGCGACCTCGTGGCGGGCCCAGATCATGCGGAACTCCGGGGAGGCCGCCAGCAGCTTGGCCAGGAAGCGCTCCCACGCCGGCTCCCCGAGGTGTTCCGCCATCGAGGCGCGGAACCTGGCCGCCATCGCGCGGGTCGTCTCCTCCAGGTCGGCGAGCGTCGCGCGGACCTCGGCGTTGGTGAACGCGAGCCACATGCAGTTGCGGTCCTCGCGGGGCAGCTTGTCGAGGTCGCACATGAGCGCGCTGTACGTGCGGTTGTAGGCGAGGAGGTCGTACCGCGAGTTCTGGATGACGGCGGGGAACGGCTCCAGCTGATCCAGCATCATCCGCAGGTCCGCGGAGACCCCCGGGCAGTCGGCCTCCGGCATCGGGTCGACCGCGTTGGCCAGCGCGAAGAGGTGGCTGCGCTCGCTGCGGTCGAGCTGCAGGGCGCGGGCGACGGCGTCCAGGACCTGCGGTGAGACCTTGATGTCGCGGGCCTGCTCCAGCCACGTGTACCAGGTGACGCCCACCGCGGCGAGGTGCGCCACCTCCTCCCGGCGCAGGCCGGGCGTGCGCCGCCGCGGCCCGCGCGGCAGGCCCGCCTGCTCGGGGGAGACGCGCTCGCGGCGGCTGCGCAGGAACGCGGCCAGCTCCCCGCGGCGGACGTCGTCGGCGGTGGGCGCGGAGGGGACGGGCATCGCGGAGGGGACGGGCGTGCGGGGAAGGGTCCGGGGCTCCTGCAGCATCGTGGTCATGCCTCCAGCGTGCGCGAGGCCTGCGGCCTGTTCCAGGTAGTGCCGGTACCAGGATAAGGACGCTCTGGTACCGGGCTGGGCGAGCAGCCATTGTCGATCCTGTGAGCGATACCCGAACAACTCCCCCTGTCACCGAATCCGTTGCGACGCCCGCCGGAGGATCCCTCCGGCCCTCCTCCCCCGCCCTCACCCCCCTCGGCCTGTTCACCGTGCTGACCGGCGCGGCGCTGCCGATGATCGACTTCTTCATCGTCAACGTCGCCCTGCCCGCCATCGACCACGACCTGCACGCCGGCCCGGCCCTGCTGGAGATGGTCGTGGGCGGCTACGGGGTCGCCTACGCCGTGCTGCTGGTGCTCGGCGGGCGGCTGGGCGACATGGTGGGCAGGCGCCGGCTGTTTATGTGGGGCACGGCGGCGTTCGGCGTGACGTCGGTGGCGTGCGGCCTCGCGCCGGGAGCCTGGTGGCTGGTGGCCGCGCGCATCGCGCAGGGCGCGGCGTCCGCGCTGATGCTGCCGCAGGTGCTGGCGACGATCCAGGCCACGACGAGCGGGGCGGGCCGGGCCAGGGCGCTCAGCTTCTACAGCGGCACGTCCGGGATCTCCGCCTCGGTCGGCCAGGTGCTGGGCGGGGTGCTGGTCGCCGCGAACGTGGCCGGCACCGGCTGGCGGTCGATCTTCCTGGTGAACGCGCCGGTCGCGGCGGTCGCCCTGATCCTGGCCGCCCGCGCGGTGCCCGAGACCCGCTCCACGCACCCGACGCGGGTGGACGGCCTGGGCACGGTGCTGCTGTCGCTGTCGCTGATCTCCTTGCTGGTGCCGCTGACGGAGGGCAGGGCGACGGGCTGGCCGGTGTGGTCGTGGGCGCTGCTGGTGGTCTTCCCGTTCGCGGCGGTGGCGTTCGCCGTCACGGAGCGGCGCCTGGAGCGGGCAGGACGGGCAGGGAAGGCCGGGCGGACGCCGCTGGTGCCGCCGTCGCTGCTGCGGGTGCGGTCGGTGCGGACGGGGCTGGCCGTGGTGGTGCCGTTCTCGCTGGGCTGGGGCGGCTTCATGTTCGTCCTCGCGGTGGTGCTGCAGGAGGGGCTGCGGCTGGGCCCGCTGGCGGCGGGGCTGGCGCTGGTGCCGATGTGCGTGACGTTCTTCGCGGGCTCGCTGGCCGGGCCCCGGCTCTTCAGCCGGTACGGGCGGCGGGCCGTCACGGCCGGGGCGCTGATCCAGGGCGTGGGCCTGCTGGGGGTGGCCGCGGCCTTCTACTGGGGCTGGGAGGGGCGCGACATCTGGGGCCCGTGCGCGGCGATGGCCGTCCAGGGGCTGGGCCAGGGCCTGCTGCTGCCGCTGACGCTGCGGACGGTGCTGAGCGAGGTGCCGGTGGCGCAGGCGGGCGTGGGCAGCGGGGTCATGGTCACCACGCAGCAGTCGTTCATGGCGCTGGGCGTGGCCACGCTCGGGTCGCTGTTCCTGACGCTGTCGGAGTCGCTGGGCATGCGGGACGCGCTCGCCGTGACGCTGGGGGTGCAGGTGGTGGCGGTGGTGGCGTCGGCGCTGCTCACGCTGCGGATGCCGCGTACGGAGGCCTGAGCCGGGGCCCGGACCGGTGGGCCGACATGGGGATGGACTGACAGATATTGAAATCTGTCAGTCCATGTGTCACTCTTCAAGGGAGCCGCAATCCTGCTTACCCGCTTATGGGTGGATTGCACTGATATTTCCGCGTTTCCCGCCTCCCTCCCGAAGGAGCTCCCGTGCAGCACCGCACCCTCGGCACCACCGGCCCCCGGGTCTCCGCGCTCGGCCTCGGCGCGATGGGCATGTCCGCCCTCTACGGCGAAGCCGACCGCGCCGAGTCCATCGCCACGATCCACGCCGCCCTCGACGCCGGCGTCACCCTGATCGACACCGGCGACTTCTACGGCATGGGCCACAACGAACTGCTCATCGGCGAAGCCCTGCGCACCGCCGGCGAGGCGTCCCGCGCCAAGGCGCTCACCAGCGTCAAGTTCGGCGCCCTGCGCGACCCGGACGGCGGCTGGTCCGGCTACGACGGCCGCCCCGCCGCCGTGAAGAACTTCGCCGCCTACTCCCTGCAGCGCCTCGGCACCGACCACATCGACGTCTACCGCATCGCCCGCGTCGACCCCGACGTGCCGATCGAGGAGACCGTCGGCGCCATCGCCGAGCTCGTCGAGGCCGGCCACGTGCGCCACATCGGCCTCTCCGAGGTGGGCCCTGACACCCTGCGCCGGGCCGCGGCCGTCGCACCCATCTCCGACCTGCAGATCGAGTACTCGCTGATCTCCCGCGGCATCGAGGACCGGATCCTGCCCACCGCGCGCGAGCTCGGCATCGGCGTCACCGCGTACGGCGTGCTCTCGCGCGGCCTGATCAGCGGCCACTTCGACCGCGACCGGCAGCTCGGCGCGGGCGACTTCCGCGGCATGAGCCCGCGCTTCCAGGGCGAGAACCTCCAGCGCAACCTCGACCTCGTCGACGCCCTGCGCAAGGTCGCCGAGGGCAAGGGCGCGTCCGTCGCGCAGACCGCCATCGCCTGGGTCCTCACCCAGGGCGAGGACATCGTGCCCCTCGTCGGCGCCCGCCGCCGCGACCGCCTCACGGAGGCGCTCGGCGCGCTCGACCTGACCCTGGACGCGGCCGACCTCGCCGCGATCGAAGAGGCGGTCCCCGCCGGCGCCGCGTCCGGTGCGCGCTACCCGGAGTCCCAGATGGCCCACCTCGACAGCGAACGGTGACGTGAGCCCTGCGGGCGGCTCCCGGACGGCCCCTGCCGGGGCCCGGTCCGGCACCGCCGGAATCCACCGCGGTGGGTTGCGCGCCGCGGCGGCGGAAGACCATTCCGCTTCCTGCCTCCGGGCAAGGAATCCCGCCGCGACGGCGAGAAGCCGGACGGCGCGTCCCGGCGGTGCCGTGCAGCCCCGGCCCGAGGCCGGTCCGGCACCGCCGGGATCCACCGCGGTGGCTGCGCGCCGCGGCGGCGGAGGCAGAGAGGCACGGCCTCTCCCTGTTCCCTGCCGCAAGGCAGAAAGCCCGCGACGGCGCGCAACCCCCACCGGAGGTGACCGGCGGTGCCCGGCCGGCCGATGCGGCCACCGCCCCGCGCCCCCGGGGACCGGCCCGGTACCGTCCATATGGGCGCATCACCGGGACCGCCCGCCCCCAGCCGAAAGGTACGAGCCCGCATGCCGCCCGAGCCGCTGACACCCGAGCGCATCCTCGAAGCCACCGAGGACGTGCTGCGCCGCTACGGCCCCGCCAAGGCCACCGTGGTCGACGTCGCCCGCGCGCTGGGCGTCAGCCACGGCAGCGTCTACCGGCACTTCGGCAGCAAGGCCGCCCTGCGGGAGGCCGTCACGCAGCGCTGGCTGGACCTGTCGCACGCGGAGCTGTCGGCCGTCGCCGGCGCGGAGGGCCCCGCCGGGCCGCGCCTGCGCGCCTGGCTCACGGCACTGTTCGCCGCGAAGCGGCGCAAGGCGGGGGGCGACCCGGAGCTGTTCGCCACGTACATGGTTCTCGTGGGCGAGAACAGTGCCACCGTCGACCGGCACATCGAGACGATGATCGGCCAGCTCGCGCAGATCGTGGAAAGCGGCACCCGCAGCGGCGAGTTCGCCACGACCGACCCCATGGGCACGGCCCGCGCCCTGTGGGACGCCACGAACCGCTTCCACGACCCCGCGTACGCCGCGGACTGGTCGCTCCCGGGGATCGACGCGGCGTTCGACGCGGTCTGCGACCTGGTGCTGCGCGGCTTGCGCCCGGCCTGAGCGGACCTCAATCGCCGGTAACCGCCGGGCGGGCTTCCTCGCGCGCGGCCGGGCGGTGGCCGAGAAGGGCCCGGCAGACGTGAGCGAGGCTGTTCACGTGCTCGGCGGCGGACCGCAGCCCCGCACCGGGTCCGTCGAGGAGCACGGCGCGGGCGCGGGCGAGCGTGAACCTTCGCATGGCCCAGTCCTTGCTCACGGGGCCCGGACAGGCGGTCTGCGCAGCGACGACGGGCAGCAGGGCGTGAATGTGCCGACGGAGGTCCGCTTCGAGCTCCTTGAGCTCGGTGTGCGTCGGAAGTACGGGAGTGTTGAGGGCGCGGTCGATGGTGCGGTTGATGTGATCGGCGTCGATGAGGTCGGGCATGGGGTTCCTCGCCGTTGGGTGGTGGGTGCTCAGCCTTGGTGAGAGCGTCTCGTTAGAGACCGTTCGATTCGAGGACTCTTGGAGGACGCTAGAAGGACTCTCAGGGGACCTCGATAGACCCAAGTGGGTGACCTCATCAGGCCTTGCCGGGACGTACCTTGGGGGCGAAGGCTGCGTCTGGAGGATCCGTGTCACGAGCTCCCGGGAATGTCCGGCTGAAATCAGCGCGAGTGGCTGCCGGGTTCGCGTCGCAGCAGGCGCTGGCAGATGCCATCGGCCGAGCCGCGCCCAAGCTGGGGATGCGTGGTGTGACGGCAGGAGTACGTCAGGTGCGGCGCTGGGAATCAGCCGCTCCACCCTGGCCTCACCCGGACGTCGGCCGTGTCCTCGTGCACCTGCTCCGTCAGCCCCTGGAGGAGCTGGGTTTCACTCCGCCGTGGGGGCAGTCCGAAACCCGGCCCCCAGACCCCTTGCACCTCGATCCCGTCAATGGTGCGACGACTGCGGCAACCTTGACGCCGATACCCTCCAGAACAGCGAACATTCTCCACCAGGCCAGCGTCGGCCAGGACTTCGCTGCTATCACCCGGGCACACCGACGCCTGTACTGGTCGGTGGCACCGGCGACCCTGCACCCGGCAGTGCTCGGCCATGCCCGTCTGGGGTGCGCTCTCCTCTCGGAGACAGCCGGCGGATGCCGAGCCGTTGTCGCGGCGGCCCTCGCGGAGAGCTACCTCCTCGCCGGGCGCATCGAGTTCTTCGACCTGAGGCAAGCGGACCGGGCGGGCGAGACGCTGCTGCGTGCGCTGCAGGCGGCCGGTGAGGCGGACGACGCTCTCTTGGGCAGCGCCATCCTCGCGCACACCGCGTTCATTCCCGGCTGGGCCGGACGTAGAGACGACGCGGTCGAGCGCCTCGTGGCCGCTCGCGCCTACGCTCGCCGTGGCCCGGCGTCGGCGGAGTTCTGGGCATGGCTGGACGCCGTCGAGGCGGAATGCGAAACACGGTGCGGCAATCTGCGCACGGCCCTCCACTTGATCAGGCACGGCGAGGACGTGCTGGCGGAGGGATCCGAGGACGCGTCACCACCGTGGATGGACTGGTTCGACGCGACACGACTCGCGGCGTTCAAGGGCAATACCCAGCTGAAGGCAGGGCATCTGCCCCAGGCCCGGGAGACACTGCAATCGGCACTCGATCAGCTGCCTGCCGAATCCGCCAAGCAGCGCACGGTGATCCTCGGCGACCTCGCGGCAGCCGAGGCGGCCGCGGGCGATCCGGAGAAGGCATGCGCGTACGCGTGCCAAGCCCTCGACCAACTCGGCACGACCTGGTACGCAACGGGCATGGACCGGGTGCGGGACGTACGGCGGTCGCTCGCGGCCTGGCAGCACGAGCCGTGCGTGCGGGGCCTCGACGACCGGCTGTACTCCTGGGGAGCTACCGTCAGCGCGCTTCGGCGTTGAACTTCGCAATGCCTTCCACGAGTTCCGTGAGCCGCTCGACCCGGAACGTGGGAACGTTCTGCGCATCCGGCGTCTGCCACTGGATCGTCGCCCACGGGCCGCGCCGGACGAGAGCCGTGTGCATGCCCGCGGAGACGGCGGGCCGGATGTCATTGTCGACGCGGTCACCGACGTACAGGACCTCTTCCGGCCGGAACGGCACGGCCTCGGCGACCCGGACGAAGAACTCCGGGTCCGGCTTGGACGCACCCCAGTCGTCGCTCGTCCCGATGAGGTCCACGTCGCCGGTGAACAGCTCACGAAGCAGGCCACCGGCCCGGACGGTCTGATTTCCGGCGATGCCCAGCCACAGTCCCGCCGCCCGGAGCTCCCTCAGCGCGGGCCGCACGTCCGGGTACAGATCGTCCTCGCCGAACCATTCGGGCTGCCCGGCCGCCGCGCGGGCCGCACGTTGCTCGGCGAGGTCGAAGCCCGGCCGGAACCGCTGGAAGGTCTCGCGGTAGTCGCCTCCCTGCGCGATCACCGCTCCGAACATCGCGGCGAAGGTGTGCCGCGGCACGCCCAGCCAGTCGGCCCAAGTCCCGTACTCGCGGGTCTCGTCCACGAGGCACTCGCCGACATCGAACACCACTGCGCGAATCATGACCGCAGACTAGAGCACCGCCGGGCCCCGCCTACCCCACACCCAAGAACCGCAGCACCGCCAGCACCCGCCGGTGGTCCGCGTCCGCCTTCGGCAGGTCCAGCTTGGCCAGGATCGAGTTGATGTGCTTGGCGACGGCGCTCTCGCTCACGAACAGCCCCTCCGCGATCCCCGCGTTGGAGCGCCCGGACGCCATCAGCTCCAGAACCTCCCGCTCGCGCGGCGTGAGCCGGTCGAGTGGATCGCTGTGCCGGCGCAGCAGCAGCTGCGAGACGACCTGCGGGTCGAGCGCGGTGCCGCCGCCCGCGACGCGCCGCAGGGCGTCGATGAACTCCTCCACGTCGGCGACCCGTTCCTTGAGCAGGTAGCCGACGCCGCGCGTGTCGCCGGAGAGCAGGTCGGCGGCGTAGCGCTCCTCCACGTACTGGGAGAGCAGCAGTACGGCCGTGTCCGGCCACTGCTGCCGGATGACGAGGGCGGCTCGTACCCCCTCGTCGGTGAAGCCCGGCGGCATGCGCACGTCGAGGACGACCAGGCCGGGCCGGTGTTCCTCCACCGCGGCCAGCACCGCCTCCGCGTCGCCGGTCTCCGCGACCACGTCGAACCCGGCCGTCTCCAGGACCTTCACCAGGCCGATCCGGAGCAGGACGGAATCCTCGGCGATCACGGCGCGCACGGCAGCTCCACGGTGACGATGGTCGGGCCCCCCGCGGGGCTGCTGATCGAGAACGTGCCGTCGACCGACGCGACCCGCTTGGCCAGCCCTGCCAGCCCGGTTCCGCCCGTAGGGTCGGCCCCGCCCACGCCGTCGTCGGTGACGACGACAAGAAGTATGCCCCCGCGCGTTTCGACGCGGACATCGGCCCGGCCCGCGCGCGCGTGCTTGACGACGTTGGCGAGCGCTTCGGAGACGACGAAGTAGGCGACGGCCTCGACCGCGGGGGCGGGCCGGACGGGCAGGTCGACCGTCAGCCCGACGGGCAGGGGCGCGCGCTCGGCGATGCCGGACAGCGCGGCGTCGAGGCCGCGGTCCTCCAGCACGGCGGGGTGCAGGCCGCGGACGAGGTTGCTGAGCTCGGCGATGGCCTCCTTGGCCTCGCGGTGCGCCTCGTCGATGACCTTGCGGGCGTCCTCGGGCAGGTCCGTGAGCGTCACCTTGGCCAGCCCCAGGTTGACCGCCATCGACACGAGCCGCTGCTGCGCGCCGTCGTGCAGGTCGCGTTCGATGCGGCGGCGCTCGGCGTCGGCGGCGTCCAGGACGCCGGCGCGGCTCTCGGTGACCTCTTCGACGCGCTGCTCCAGCAGCTCGGCGCGGCTGGGGCCGAGGCGGCGGACCGCGGCGCGGGTGTCGAGCCGGGCGAGCGTTCGGGAGAGCCAGGCCGCGCCGTAGAGCCCGGCGAGGCCGGCGGCGGTGAGGTAGCCGGCCTGTACGGCGTAACCCGCCTGCGCCAGGCGCGTCTCGGTCGGCAGTGCCCACACCCAGACGTACGTGGTGGCCGCCACCGCGGACGCCGCCCACAGCAGCAGCGTCAGCGCGCCGCCCAGCGCGATCAGCGGCCCCGCCGCCAGGTGGTAGCCCAACTGCCGCCACGACCAGGACCGCCCGGCCACGGGTATCTCCACCCCGAGCCGTGCCCGGAACCGCGCCCGCTGCATCCGGGTCAGCAGGGGGCAGCCGGCGGCGAGGACGGCCACCATCGCCACCACGGCCACCAGACAGCTCGACGCCTTCGTCGGCCCGCCGTCCAGCCACGGCACCGCCATGACGACGAGCGCGCCGCACTGGACGAGCACGCCGGTGGCGAGAAGGGCGACGGCACGCCCGGCCCCGTCGAAGGGGCCCCTGAGAAAGGTGGGGATTCGCATGGTCACACGGTAAGTGCGCAGGTCAGGGCGGGCGATGGTACTGGTGTCCGGCTCGTTGGTACAGCCAGTGCCACCATCGGATGAACGTGCGAGGGGAATTGCCCTGCCGGGCCGTCCGGCTCACCACGCTGAGTGTCTGACCGCGCACACAGCCAAGGAGGCGCATCATGGCAGTCATGGTCGAGACACCACCGCCGCCGCAACTGATAGTCCGAGGCCCGGGGCTACCGGGGGACTTCGAAGAGCTCTGCACGATTCTCGAGAAGATCAACGATGATCTCCCGGACGGCTACTACCCGGAGATCATCGGGGGGCAGGTCGTCGTGTCACCTTGGTCCAGGTCCTTCTACGACCTCATCCTCGATGAGCTCGTCGACCAACTGGGTCCACACGTACCCAAGGGACATCGGGCACGGGCATACCCCAGCCTCTACAAGTTCGCCGACCACGACGGCGCCTTCGGCCCCGACTTCCACGTCGCGGAGTCCGCCGCACTGCGGACGGACAGCATCTACAGGCCCGGCGACGCGTTGTCGCTCGTCGCCGAACTGACGTCCCCTTCGACGGCCGACGCCGACCGCAAGGAAAAGGTCGAGGTCTACGGCAGGGCTGACGTGCCTGTCTACGTGCTCGTCGACATGCTGAAGGGCGTTGTCATCGTGCACTCCGATCCGTCGGACCACGGCTACCGCACGATCACACAGATCGAATTCGGCGGAACGGTGCATATCCCCGCCCCCTTCGACTGCAAGCTCGACACAACCGGCTGGGAGCAGATCTGACCCTCGCAGCAAACCGAAGGCCCCGGCCCCCGCAGCGCGGGACCCGGGGCCTTCAGCCGTTACGGAACGACGTCAGCAGCCCAGCAGACGCGAGCCCAGGTAGCCCTCGATCTGGTCGAGAGACACCCGCTCCTGCTTCATCGTGTCGCGCTCGCGCACCGTCACCGCGTTGTCCTCGAGCGTGTCGAAGTCGACCGTGACGCAGAACGGCGTGCCGATCTCGTCCTGGCGGCGGTAGCGGCGGCCGATGGCGCCCGCGTCGTCGAACTCGATGTTCCAGTTCTTGCGCAGGTCCGTCGCGAGGCCCTTGGCCTTCGGGGAGAGCTGCGGGTTGCGGGACAGCGGCAGGACGGCGACCTTGACCGGGGCGAGGCGCGGGTCGAGGCGCATGACGACGCGCTTCTCCATGACGCCCTTGGCGTTGGGGGCCTCGTCCTCGTTGTACGCGTCGAGCATGAAGGCGAGCATGGCGCGGTTGAGGCCGGCCGCCGGCTCGATGACGTACGGGAACCAGCGCTCGCCGGCTTCCTGGTCGAAGAAGGTGAGGTCCTGGCCGGAGGCCTGGGAGTGGGCCTTCAGGTCGTAGTCCGTGCGGTTGGCGATGCCTTCCAGCTCGGAGAACTCGGTGCCGCCGAAGTTGAAGCGGTACTCGATGTCAGTGGTGCGCTTGGAGTAGTGGGAGAGCTTCTCCGCGGCGTGCTCGTACCACCGCATGTTCTCCTCGCGCATGCCGAGGCCGGTGTACCAGCTCCAGCGCTGCTCCATCCAGTACTCGTGCCACGTCTCGTCCTCGCCCGGCTTGACGAAGAACTCCATCTCCATCTGCTCGAACTCGCGGGTGCGGAAGATGAAGTTGCCCGGCGTGATCTCGTTGCGGAAGGACTTGCCGGTCTGGGCGATGCCGAACGGCGGCTTCTTCCGGGAGGTCTGCTGGACCTGGGCGAAGTTGGTGAAGATGCCCTGCGCGGTCTCGGGGCGCAGGTAGCTGACCGAACCGGAGTCCTGGGTCGGGCCCAGGTGGGTGGACAGCAGGCCGGAGAACAGCTTGGGCTCGGTGAAGGCGCCCTTGTTGCCGCAGTTCGCGCAGTTGATGTCGGCGAGGCCGTTCTCGGGCAGCTTGCCGTGCTTGGCCTCGTACGCCTCCTCCAGGTGGTCCGCGCGGTAGCGCTTGTGGCAGGAGGTGCACTCCGTCAGCGGGTCCGTGAAGGTCGCGACGTGGCCGGACGCCTCCCAGACCTCACGGGCCAGGATCACCGACGAGTCGAGACCGACGACGTCGTCGCGCGAGGTGACCATGGAGCGCCACCACTGGCGCTTGATGTTCTCCTTGAGCTCCACACCGAGCGGACCGTAGTCCCAGGCGGCACGCTGTCCGCCATAGATCTCACTGCACGGATAGACGAAGCCACGGCGCTTGCTCAGGCTGACGATGGTGTCGATCTTGTCGGCGGCCACGGTGCTCTCTTCATTGCGACGACGAACAGCGAATGATTCAGGTTACCGGCGCTGCACCCCCTCTCATCAAATCGGCTCTGGCCTTGGCTTGACCACGTCCTTCCGCGGCCCGCCCCGGACCCCTCTTTGGACCTTTTTGAGAGCCTCTTGTTGACAATCGTTTCCATCTTTGTTGAAAATGAGTGTCATGAACGTAAGCCGTCTCCGTCCCGCCCGCGCCTCCCGAATACGCACCACCGCCGTCGCCGCGGCCGCCGCTCTGGGGCTGCTCGCCCTCTCCGCCTGCTCCTCGGCGGACGAGGCCGGGAAGGCGGAGGACGGCAAGCTCGCCGTAGTGGCGTCGTTCTACCCCATGCAGTACCTCGCCGAGCAGATCGGCGGCGACCACGTCAGCGTGACCAGCCTGACGAAGCCCGGCGTCGAGCCGCACGACCTGGAGCTCAAGCCCAAGCAGATCGGCTCCCTCGCCGACGCGGGCGCGATCGTCTACCTCAAGGGCGTCCAGCCCGCCGTCGACGAGGCGATCAAGCAGTCCAAGAACAAGCACGCCGTGGACATGGCCTCCCTCACCTCGCTGGAGGAGCACGGCACCGAGGTCGACGGCCACCACCACACCACGGGCGACAACCACTCGCACTCCGAGCACGAGGGCGGCACCGACCCCCACATCTGGCTCGATCCCGTGAAGTACGCCGAGGCCGCCCAGGGCGTCGCGAAGACCCTCTCGGAGGCGGACCCGGACCACAAGGGCGACTATGAGAAGAACGCCGCCGCCCTGGCGAAGAAGCTCGGCGCCCTCGACGCGAAGTTCAAGGACGGGCTGAAGAACCGCGCCTCGGACACCTTCATCACCACCCACGCGGCCTTCGGCTACCTGGCCGAGCGCTACGGCCTCACCGAGGAGGCCATCAGCGGCCTCGACCCCGAGTCCGAGCCGAGCGCCGCCCGCATCAAGGACCTGCACGCGCTCGCCGAGGAGCACCACGTCTCGACGATCTTCTTCGAGACGCTCGCCAACCCGGCGACCGCGAAGACGCTGGCCAAGGACCTCAAGCTGAAGACCGACGTCCTGGACCCGATCGAGGGCATCACGGACGAGTCCAGGGGCCACGACTACGTCGAGGTCATGGAGGCCAACCTGGCCGCCCTGCAGAAGGCGCTAGGCACCAAGTGAGCGTCTCGGAGGAGATCACCATGGAGCAGCCCGTCATATCCCTGCGGGGCGCCGGCGCGAGCCTCGGCGGCCGCCCCGTCCTGCGCGGCGTGGACCTGGCCGTGCACCCCGGCGAGGTCGTCGCCCTGCTCGGCGCCAACGGCTCGGGCAAGTCCACCGCCGTGCGCAGCATCGTCGGCCAGGTGCCGCTCACCGGCGGCGAGCTGGAGCTCTTCGGCACCCCGCAGCGCCGCTTCCGCGACTGGGCCCGCGTCGGCTACGTCCCGCAGCGCACCACCGCCGCCGGCGGCGTGCCCGCGACCGTCCGCGAGGTCGTCTCGTCCGGGCGGCTCGCCCGCACCCGGTTCGGGATGATGCGCAGGGCCGACAAGGAGGCGGTCATACGCGCCCTGGAGCTCGTCGGCATGGCGGACCGGCTCGGCGACCCGGTGGACGCGCTCTCCGGCGGCCAGCACCAGCGGGTGCTCATCGCCCGTGCCCTGGCCGGCGAACCCGAACTGCTGATCATGGACGAGCCGATGGCCGGCGTGGACCTCGCGAGCCAGGAGGTGCTCGCCGACGCCCTGCGCGCCCAGGTCGCCCGCGGCACCACGGTCCTGCTCGTGCTGCACGAGCTCGGCCCGCTGGAGCCGCTCATCGACCGCGCGGTCGTCCTGCGCGACGGCTGCGTCGTCCACGACGGACCGCCGCCGGAGGCCGTGGGCCAGCACGCGCTCCCCGGACACGACCATGTACACCCGCACGCCGGCCCGGCTGCGGAACCGATACGGACAGGGCTGCTGACCTGATGGACATCCTCGACCACGCCTTCATGCAGCGGGCGCTGCTCGCGGCGCTCCTCGTCGGCGTCACCGCGCCCGCCATCGGCACCTACCTCGTCCAGCGCCGCCAGGCCCTCATGGGCGACGGCCTCGGGCACGTGGCCCTCACCGGCGTCGGCCTCGGCTTCCTGCTGAACTCCAGCCCCGTGTGGATGGCCACGGCCGTGTGCATCGTCGGCGCCGTCGTCATGGAGCTGATCCGCTGGTACGGGCGGACGCGCGGCGACATCGCCCTCGCCATGCTCTTCTACGGCGGCATGGCCGGCGGCGTGATGCTGATGAACCTCTCCGACACCGGCTCCAGCGCCAACCTGAGCAGCTACCTCTTCGGATCGATCGCCACGGTCTCGGAGGAGGACATCGTCGCGATCTGCGTCCTGGCCGCTTTTGTGATCCTCACCACGGTCGGGCTGCGCCGCCAGCTCTTCGCCATCTGCCAGGACGAGGAGTTCGCGCGCGTCACCGGCCTGCCGGTGCGGATGCTGAACCTGCTCGTGGCCGTCACCGCCGCTGTCACCGTCACCGTCGCCATGCGCGTCGTGGGCCTGCTGCTCGTCAGCGCCCTGATGGTGATCCCGGTGGCCGCCTCGCAGCAGATCGCCCGCAGTTTCAAGGCGACCTTCGCCCTCGCGGTCGGCATCGGCGTCACGGTGACGGTGTCCGGCACCGCCACGTCCTACTACGCCGACGTGCCGTCCGGCGCGACCATCGTGCTCATCGCCATCGGCCTCTTCGGCGTCCTCACGGCGCTCGCCACGCCCCTGGCGAAGCGGCGGGCGGGGAAGGCGGTCGCCGCGGCGGAGTGCACCCTGGACGCGCCCGGGGAGCGCACGGCGGCGGACGACGTCAGGGTCTGACGCCCGCCCGGGCCCGCCGGGGCTTGCCCACCCGCTCTCGCGAACTGGCACAATTGCCGTGCGACATGTGCGGATGGGTGTTCATGCGAGCTGGAGGAGGCAACTGTGGCGACGGCGGGTCCCCCCGTACGCGGCCGGTCCACCAAGCAGCGGGCAGCGGTGGCGGCCGCGCTCGACGAGGTGGACGAGTTCCGTAGCGCGCAAGAGCTCCACGACATGCTCAAGCACCGCGGCGCGTCGGTCGGCCTGACCACGGTCTACCGCACGCTGCAGTCCCTCGCCGACGCGGGCGAGGTCGACGTGCTGCGCACCAGCGAGGGCGAGGCGGTCTACCGCCGCTGCTCCAGCGGGCACCACCACCACCTGGTCTGCCGGCTGTGCGGCAAGGCCGTCGAGGTGGAGGGCCCCGCCGTCGAGAAGTGGGCGGACTCCATCGCGGAGGAGCACGGCTTCGTGGACGTCGCGCACACGATCGAGATCTTCGGCACGTGCGGGGACTGCGCCGCGAAGCGCTGACGCTTTCACGTGAAGGGCCCCGGGCGATGCCCGGGGCCCTTCACGCGTTCCGCGCCGACGCGCCGGCCGGTCCCCCGGCCGGCGATGTCAAGCGCCGCCGTCCTCCACCGCGTTCGGGATCGCGCCGCCGAACCGGCGGTCCCGCTGGGCGTACTCCAGGCAGGCGTTCCACAGGTGGCGGCGGTCGAAGTCCGGCCACAGCACGTCCTGGAAGACCATCTCGGCGTACGCGCTCTGCCAGATCAGGTAGTTGGAGGTGCGCTGCTCGCCCGAGGGCCGCAGGAACAGGTCCACGTCCGGCATGTCCGGGTAGTAGAGGTACTTCGCGAAGGTCTTCTCGGTGACCTTGGACGGGTCGAGGCGGCCCGCCCGCACGTCCTCCGCCAGCGCCTGCGCCGCGTCCGCGATCTCCGCGCGCCCGCCGTAGTTCATGCAGAAGTACAGCGTGAGCTTGTCGTTGCCCTTGGTCTGCTCCTGGGCGATCTGGAGCTCCTTGGCGACCGAGCGCCACAGCTTGGGCATGCGGCCCACCCAGCGCACCCGGATGCCGAGCTCGTCGAGCTGGTCGCGGGTCTTGCGGATGAAGTCGCGGTTGAAGTTCATCAGGAAGCGCACCTCGTCCGGCGAGCGCCGCCAGTTCTCGGTGGAGAAGGCGTAGAGGGAGATGCTCCCGACACCCATCTCGATCGCGCCCTGCAGCACGTCCAGCACGCGCTCGGCGCCGACCTTGTGGCCCTCGGTGCGCGGCAGCCCGCGCTCCTTGGCCCAGCGGCCGTTGCCGTCCATGACGATCGCCACGTGCCCGGGGACCAGCTCGCCGGGGATCTTCGGCGGCCGCGCCCCGGTCGGGTGCGGGTCGGGTGTGCGGTACTCGCGTCGGGAACGGCCCAGAATCCCGCGTCGTGCCATGCGTGCCACTACTCCTTGGTCCCTGTTTCCCTATTTCTCGACATACCGGAGCGAGCGGAGGCCCCGCTCCAGGTGCCAGTGCAGATATGCCGCGACCAGGCCGCTGCCCTCTCTGACGTGGCGCGGCTCGCAGGCGTCCGCCGTAGCCCAGTCGCCGGTCAGCAGCGCACCGAGCAGCCCGATCGCCTCCGAGGAGGGTACGACGCTTCCGGGCACCCGGCACTCACCGCAGACCACACCGCCCGCGGCCACCGAGAAGAACCGGTTCGGACCGGGCATTCCGCACCGGGCGCAGGCGTCGAAGCTGGGCGCGTAGCCGTTGACGGCGAGGGAGCGCAGCAGGAAGGCGTCCAGGACGAGGCCCGGGGCGTGCTCGCCCGCGGCGAGCACGCGCAGCCCGCCGACGAGCAGCAGGTATTGCTGGACGGCCGGTTCGCCCTCGTGGTCGGTGAACCGCTCGGCGGTCTCCAGCATGGCGGTGCCGGCGGTGTAGCGGGCGTAGTCGGTGACGATGGAGCCGCCGTACGCGGCGATGGTCTCGCTCTGCGTGCACAGCGGCAGGCTGCGCCCGACGAGCTCGCTCCCCCGCGCGAAGAACTGCACGTCGACGTGCGAGAACGGCTCCAGACGCGCCCCGAACTTCGACTTGGTCCGCCGCACGCCCCGGGCCACGGCCCGCACCCGCCCGTGCCCGCGCGTGAGGAGGGTGATGATGCGGTCGGCTTCGCCGAGTTTCTGGGTCCGCAGGACAACGCCGTCGTCACGGAAAAGACTCATCGCACGCCCCCACGGGTGTCCGGCCGGGGGACCGGGGGTCGCCCCCCGGGAGAAGGCAGCATGATGCGATCGGCTTCGCCGAGTTTCTGGGTCCGCAGCACGATGCCGTCGTCGCGGAAGAGGCTCATGGAGCTATTCTCCCGTACCCACGAGGGCTGAACGCCCGCGTCTGACGAAGGCACAATGTGAGCGCCATGTCGATCTTCCTCCCCCCAGTGAGTACCCGGTGACCCCCTCCCGCCGCCGACGCCGCAGGCGCCGCCATCCCGTCCGTTCCGCCGTCGCCGCGACCCTCGTGTGCGTGCTCGCCGCGTTGTTCCTGCTGTTCGTCACCGTGCCCGGCAAGCGCGCCGACAGCCGGGCCTTCGCGACGGCGTCCGCGTGTGTGGGCGACGAGCCGGCCCTGGAGTGCCGCAAGACGATCGAGGGCACGGTGAAGGGCACCGAGACCGTGCCCCGGGGCAAGACGACGCACTACTGGCTCACCATCACCGGCCGCGGCGGCGACACCCACCGCGCCGAGATGAACGGCCCGTCCTCGGTCTTCGGCCGCGTCAAGCCCGGCGACTCGGTGAAGGCGACCTACTGGCGGGGCAAGATCCGCTTCGTCGACTTCCGCGGCACCGTGCAGCTCACCGCCGACCAGCCGAAGGACGCCTACCGCTTCCCGTTCGCCTGCGGCATGGGGCTGCTCGCGCTGGGCGGCACCTTCGCCTGGCTCGCCTACTGGATGGTCCGGCAGGTCGGCCGCCACCCGGCGCGCTACGCCTGGCAGGCCACCGTGCTGCCGTGCGCGGGCGTCCTGACCGGGATCGTCGCGTTCGTCGCGCCCCTGGTCACGGACACGGTGCCGACGGCCCTGGTGCTGACCGGGGCGGGCGCGGTGCCGGTCGTCCTGGGCGCCCTGTGGCGCATCAGGGTGCGCCGCCGGCAGTCGGAGGAGTTCGAGGTCGCCCCGGTCGTGCCGGAGCGGGAGGAGTGCGTCGAGGGCGGTGTCGCGGCGCGCACCCCGTACCGCGGCGAGCTCATCGGCCCGTATCTGGTGGTGGGCCCCGGCCTGCTGGCGGTGACCCCCGACCCGGAGGGCCGCGCCCTGCGCAGGGTCCTGCCGCGCACGCTGGTCGTGGAGCGCGTCCGCGTGCCGTACTGGTCGGATCCGTCGGGCGTCACCGCGGAGACCCGCGGCTGGCGGAAGGCGCTCCGCCAGGTGGTCGTCGTCTGCCGCGACGGCGCCGACGAGGTGCTCATCGGCGTGCAGCGCAAGCACGTGCCGTGGGTGCTGGGAGCGCTGCGGGGGCAGGCGGCGGCCGGGGAGCCGCGGGCGGCTGCCGCCTCGGAGGGCAGGGCGTAGCGCTACGAGGGGGTCCGCGCCGCGGCCAGCAGCCGGTCCGTGTCCTCCGGGGGGAGCATGAGGGCCCGGCCCACCGTGGCGAGGACCTCCCGCTCGGCGGGCCGGTAGGGCCCGTCGGCGAGGGCGATGCGGGCGCCCTGCAGCAGGATCGATTCGCGACCGGCGGGCGCGAGGTGGGGGGCGAGGGGCTCCAGGGCCTCGTGGAGCTCGATGGCCAGGGCCGTGCCCCGGGGGTCGAAGCCGTCCCGGCCGGCGTAGGGGGACGGGGTGCCCAGGTCGGTGCCGTACGCCCCGGGGAGACGGCCCGTGTCGGCGGCGAGGGCCTCGATCAGGGTGATCAGCTGTTCCTCGCTGCAGTCCACGAATCCCGCGGCCCGGACGGCGCCCACGGCGGCTCTTCGGACCGTGCGGGCCTCGGTGCCGCCCGCGGCGAGGACGGCGAGCGCGACGGTGTGCACGGCGTCGCGCAGCATCGCCGAGAAGCGGGTGGTGGTGGGGTGGTCGAGGACGTCCGTGCCGTAGCGGGCGCGGCACGCGGAGCACTCCACGACCGGCCCGACGGGGCCGCGCGGCAGCAGCGGCAGGCCGAAGGCGACGAGGCGGCGGCGCCCGGTGCGGCGGCGGTAGTTGCGGTCGCCGCCGCAGCCGGGGCAGTAGAACTCGCCGTCGCCGACCGTGCGCCACACGGTGCGTACGCCCACCACACACCGGTCCCGGCCGGGTCGGCCCTGCGCGTGCATCACGGCGCACACCTCCATAACGCCACGGCCTCGTCGCCGCGTTGACGTGATGTTAGCCACATCGATGATGCGACGTCAGTACCCCGTGCGCAGCGGGCGGGCGTCATACGGGGGATCTCGCCACGGCACCACCGGATACGGTGGTTTCCCCCCAGGGCCCTTGACGAGGCCCCGGACCGCGGCAGTACCGCGCCCCAAAGGGGCGCGGGGCTGTGTCAATCTGCGGCTCCGCCGCGTGGGCGCGACCAGCCACACGCGGCCCGCAGCCGAGCGTTCACTTCCGGTAAGCCCGGTTCACCGCGGAAACCACCGCCTTGATCGACGCACGAGTCGTGTTGGGGTCGATGCCAATCCCCCACAGCACCGTCCCGTCGATCACGCATTCGATGTACGAGGCGGCGCGCGCGGCGGCGCCCTCGCTCATGGTGTGCTCGCTGTAGTCGAGGACGCGGGCGTCCACGCCGATCGCGGCCAGCGCGTCGACGAAGGCGGAGATCGGGCCGTTGCCCGTACCGGTCAGGACCGTGTCCGCGCCGTCCACGACCGCCTCGACGGTCAGCGCGTCGCCGCCCTCGCCCGTGGTGGACGTCTGGGTGGAGCGCAGCGCGATCCGGCCCCAGGGGTTGCCGCCGGTGGGCAGGTACTCGTCCTGGAAGACGGACCAGATCTCGGCCGGGGTGACCTCGCCGCCCTCGGCGTCGGTCTTGCCCTGGATGATCCTGGAGAACTCGATCTGCATCCGGCGCGGCAGGTCCAGCTTGTGGTCGTTCTTCAGGACGTACGCGATGCCGCCCTTGCCGGACTGCGAGTTCACCCGGATGACGGCCTCGTAGGAGCGGCCGACGTCCTTGGGGTCGATCGGCAGGTACGGCACCGCCCACTCGATGTCGTCCACGGTCTTCCCGGCGGCGGCCGCGTCGGCCGCCATCGCCTCGAAGCCCTTCTTGATGGCGTCCTGGTGGGAGCCGGAGAAGGCGGTGTAGACGAGGTCGCCCGCGTAGGGGTGGCGCGGGTGGACCTCCATCTGGCTGCAGTACTCAGCGGTGCGCCGCACCTCGTCGATCTGCGAGAAGTCGATCATCGGGTCGAGGCCCTGGGAGAACAGGTTCATGCCCAGGGTGACCAGGTCGACGTTGCCGGTGCGCTCGCCCTGGCCGAACAGGCAGCCCTCGATCCGGTCGGCCCCGGCCATGATCGCCAGCTCGGCGGCGGCGACGGCGGTGCCCCGGTCGTTGTGCGGGTGCACGGACAGGCAGACGTGCTCGCGGCGGGACAGGTGCCGCGACATCCACTCGAAGCGGTCGGCGTGGGTGGAGGGCGTGGAGCGCTCGACGGTGGCCGGCAGGTTCAGGATGATCTCGCGGCCGGCCTCGGGCTGCCAGACGTCCATGACGCCCTCGCAGACCTCCAGGGCGAAGTCCAGCTCGGTGTCGGTGAAGATCTCCGGGCTGTACTGGAAGCCGAAGACGGTCTCGTCGCCGAGGATCTTGTCCGCGTACTCCACGACCAGGCGCGTGCCGTCCACCGCGATCTGCCTGACCTGCTCGCGCGAGCCGCGGAAGACGACCCGCCGGAAGACCGGGGCGGTGGCGTTGTAGAGGTGCACCGTGGCGCGGCGGGCGCCGCGCAGGGACTCAACCGTGCGCTCGATCAGCTCCTCGCGGGCCTGGGTGAGGACGGAGATCGTCACGTCCTCGGGGATCGCGTCCTCCTCGATGATCGAGCGGACGAACTCGAAGTCGGTGGCGCCGGAGGACGGGAAGCCGACCTCGATCTCCTTGTAGCCCATGCGGACCAGCAGGTCGAACATCTCGCGCTTGCGGGCCGGCGACATCGGGTCGATCAGGGCCTGGTTGCCGTCGCGCAGGTCGGTGGAGAGCCAGCGGGGCGCCTTGGTGATCCGCCGGTCCGGCCAGGTGCGGTCCGGGATGTCCACGGCCTCGTAGGGGCGGTACTTGTGCACCGGCATCCCGGAGGGGCGCTGGGTGACCGTGGCGGCGGTGACGGGGGTGGGACGGCCGACGGAAGCGGGGGTCGTCTCAGGCATCTGCGGGGGCTCCTCGTAGTGTCCTTCTGGGACCTCTGGGACGGCCGACGGGCGGGTCACCGGATGACCGCAACGCCTCACTCCGCGGGGAGGGGGTCGGCCGATCGACTACAGGCCCTCGCCGCGGCAGCTAAGAAGAAGCAGCCCGAAACGCATGATGCACAGCACCGTAGCCGAGCCGGACGGGATGCGGTACGGGCGTTCCAGCATGCGGGACAGGTAGCTGGGAGAGGAACGGTGCCACTCGATTGTGTTAATCGGTGCGCCGGGGCCTGACAAGGCCGGGGGCCACTGCCAGATTCGGGCCATGAGTGACACCGTGAAGAGCGTTTTCTGCACCATCGTCCCGCCGCACGTGCTCGACAGGCTCGCGCAGGCCGGCGATTCCGCGCGGGCCGAGCTCGCCCAGCGCACCCTCGAACACGACTCCATGCAGCGCACCCGGCGCCGGGTCACGGCGCTGCGCGGCGTCGCCGCCCCGGCGGGCACCCCTTCCGACAGCCCGCAGCGGACGATCTACGACGCCGGGCACCGGGTGGTCCAGCCGGGCAAGAAGGTCCACGCCGAGGGCGACGCCCCCTCGAAGGACGCGACGGTCAACCGCGCCCACGCCGGGCTCGGCGCCACCTTCGAGCTTTACCTCAAGGCCTACGGACGGCACTCCATCGACGACGCGGGCCTGCCCCTGGACGCCACCGTCCACTACGGCCAGGGCTACAACAACGCCTTCTGGGACGGCAGCCAGATGGTCTTCGGGGACGGCGACGGGGACATCTTCCTCGACTTCACCATCCCGGTGGACGTCATCGGCCACGAGCTCACCCACGGTGTCACCCAGCACACGGCCAACCTGGAGTACTACGGCCAGTCCGGGGCGCTGAACGAGTCCGTCTCGGACGTCTTCGGCTCGCTGATCAAGCAGTACGCCCTGGGGCAGACCACCGACCAGGCCGACTGGCTGATCGGCCAGGGGCTGCTGGGGCCGGGCATCGACCGCGGGGTGGCCCTGCGCTCCATGAAGGCGCCCGGCACGGCCTACGACGACGACGTCCTCGGCAAGGACCCGCAGCCGGCGACGATGGACGACTACGTCCGCACCTCGCGCGACAACGGCGGGGTGCACATCAACTCGGGCATCCCCAACCATGCCTTCTACCTCGTGGCCACCGCGCTCGGCGGCCACGCCTGGGAGCGGGCCGGGAAGGTCTGGTACGCGACGCTGACCGGCGGGGAGCTGGCGTCCGACGCCCAGTTCGCGGACTTCGCCCGGCTGACGGCGGCCTCGGCCCGGACCCTGTTCGGCGAGGGGGACGCCGTCCAGGCCGTGCTCAAGGCGTGGAGCCAGGTCGGCATCCCCGTGACATAGACCCGGCACGGGGCCGGCCCAAGGGCCGGCCGGCCCCGGAATGCGGGCCTTTTGGACCGGGAGCGATCGCGAGCCGTGGGGTAGGGATGACGGCATGCGTATCGTCATCACCCGTACCGGCGGGTTCGCCGGCATCGAGCGCAGGGCCGAGCTGGACACGTCCGACCGGCCCGACGCCATGCACCTGGAGGCTCTGGCCCACCGCGCCCTGGTGCCGGGCCGGGACGACCCCGGCCCTGCCCGGGGCGTCCCGGACGGCTTCCACTACGTGATCGACGTCGACGGCCGCTCGGTCCGCCTCGCGGACCCCCACCTCTCCGACGACCAGCGCGAGCTGATCCGCACGGTACTCAAGGAGGGGGCGTGACGACCGGCGGCCCGGACGGCTAGAAGCCCAGCTTCCGGAGCTGCTTCGGGTCGCGCTGCCAGTCCTTGGCGACCTTCACGTGCAGGTCGAGGTAGACCGGGGTGCCGAGGAGCGCCTCGATGTGCTTGCGGGACTTCATGCCCACCTCCTTGAGGCGGGCGCCCTTCGGGCCGATGATGATGCCCTTCTGGCTGGGGCGCTCGATGTAGACGTTCGCGTGGATGTCCAGCAGCGGCTTGTCCGCCGGCCGGTCCTCCCGCGGCAGCATCTCCTCGACCACGACGGCGATGGAGTGCGGCAGCTCGTCCCGCACGCCCTCCAGCGCGGCCTCGCGGATCAGCTCGGCCACCATGACCTGCTCGGGCTCGTCGGTCAGGTCGCCCTCGGGGTAGAGCGGCGGGCTCTCCGGCAGCATCGGCACCAGCAGGTCGGCCAGCAGGCCCACCTGCTTGTCGCCGACGGCCGACACCGGGATGATCTCCCGCCACTCGATGCCGAGCTCCTCGCCCAGCTTCTGGATGGCGATCAGCTGCTCGGCGAGCGCCTTGGAGTCCACCAGGTCGGTCTTGGTGACGATCGCGACCTTGGGGGTCTTCTTGATCCCGGCCAGCTCGGCCGCGATGAAGCGGTCGCCCGGGCCGAGCTTCTGGTCGGCGGGCAGGCAGAAGCCGATGACGTCGACCTCGGCCCACGTGGTGCGGACCACGTCGTTGAGCCGCTCGCCGAGCAGCGTGCGGGGCTTGTGCAGACCGGGGGTGTCGACCAGCACGAGCTGGGCGTCGGGCCGGTGCACGATGCCGCGGACGGTGTGGCGGGTGGTCTGCGGACGGTTGGAGGTGATCGCGACCTTCGTCCCCACCAGTGCGTTGGTCAGGGTCGACTTGCCCGCGTTGGGGCGGCCGACGAAGCACGCGAAGCCCGCGCGGTGAGGGGCCCGGGAGGGGGACGAGGCGTTATCCATACCGGCCATTCTCCCCGATCCCGGCCCGCCCGCCGACCAGCGGCCCCGTCCGGCCGGCGGGGCCGGGAGCCCCGCAGGACCCCGGCGACGGGCTGCAGCAGGGCGGCCGCGGGGGCGAACCGGTTCGTGCCCTCCCCGCGCGTCGGGCCCTGCCGCGGCTCAGCCCGCGTCGACCCTGCTGCGCAGGGTGCCGTCGGGGCCCGCGAGGAGAACGGGGGTGGCGGGACCGCCCAGGTCGCGCACGGCCGCGCGGTCCTCCGCGGAGATGCCGGCCGCCTCGGAGACGACGGCCGCGGCCTCCAGGGACTTCGCGCCGCTCGCGACGGCCATGGCGACCGCGGTCCGCAGCGCGCTGAGCCGCAGCGAGTCGAGCGCGACCGTGCCGGCCACGTACGTCCGGCCCGTCTCGTCCCGTACGGCGGCGCCCTCGGGGACGGCGTTGCGGGCGCGCGCGGAACGGGCCAGCGTGATGATCTTGCGGTCTTCGGGGTCCAGCGTGGTCTCCGTCATACCGGGGAGCATAAGCAGCGCCGGTCCGCCCGATCGCCCCGGGATCAGGCCTTGCCGGCCTTCTGCACCTTCTCCACGGCCTTGCGCAGCGCCGCCTCGAAGGCGTCGGAGCCGGCGGTGGTGAAACTGGCCTGGGCGACGGTCACGACGGTGCCGCCGACGCGGACGGCGGCGATGTCGTGCTGGATGCTCACGCCCTCGTCGGTCGCGGCGAAGACCACCCGCACGCCGCGGGCCTCGTCGCCCAGCGCGGGCACGGTCAGCTCGCTGCCGGCCGCCTCGTCCACCGAGCCGTCGACGGCCTTCGCCGTGAACTTCCCGCAGGCGCCGACGTCGGTCTTCTCCTGCATGACCTTGACGGCGTCGGCCTGCCGGTAGGAGGTGACGCCCAGGGACATCATGGTCCCGGCCTCGCCGCCCTGCTTGAGGTCGGTCATGGCGTGGGCCTGCGCCTTGGGGCCGTTGTCCGCGCCGACGAAGGCGTCGAGCAGCGGCTGGCACGCGGCCTTGTCCGCCTTGCCGAGCTGCATGGCGGTCGGGCCGACGTCGTAGGCCGGGATGCTCTTGTCGACCTCCCAGCCGGAGGACAGGTCGGCGGGGGTGAGCAGGGCGGCCTTGGCCTGGGCGGCGGTGAGCGGCGCGGGCCCGGCGGCCTCCTTGCCCCGGTCGGGGGCGGCGCTTCCGCTGCCGCTCCGCCCCGCCGCCGGCTTGCCGTCCTTGTCACCGTCCCCGCACGCGGAGAGGGCGAGGAGGGACGCGGCCGCGAGAGCGGCGAGGGCGCCACGGCGCAGGGAAGCGGACACAGCGGAAATCCTTAGGTAAAGAGAACGTATGCCGCAAGTATGTCAATGGCAAAGTCCCGCGCCGGTGCCGGGTCTCAGCCCGCGACCGAGTACATCCCTCCGCGCCGGCCCTCCGGCGAGACCAGCCACTCCAGCTTCGCGGCCGTGCCGGTGTCCGCCACCGGGTTGTGCATGACGATCGTCAGGTCCGGCCGGGCCGGCACGCGCAGGTGCGTGCTCTCCAGGTACAGCGCCCCGGCCACCGGGTGGTCGAACTCCTTGACCAGCTGGCCGCCCGCCTGCACGTCGCCCTGCGCCCACAGCTCCACGAACTCCGGGCTCACCGCGGACAGCTCCGCCACGATCTCCTGGAACCCCTCGTCGTCCGGTCGCTCCGAGCACGCGGCGCGGTACTGGGCGACGACCCGCCGGGAGTTCTGCTCCCAGTTGGCCGCGCGGGCGCGGTAGGCGGGGTCGGTGAAGAAGTCGACCAGGCAGTTCGGCCGCGGCTTGCGGCGGAAGCCGATGACCATGCGGGCCGAGTCGTTGAAGGCGACCAGGTTCCAGTACGGGTCCATGATGTGCGCCGGGTACGGCATCCAGCCGTCGATCAGCCGCTGCAGGCCCTCGCACAGGTAGTCCGGGGCGGGGGACTCCGGCTGCGGCGGGTTCAGCCCGGCGAGCACGTACAGGTGCCGGCGCTCGTCGCCGCTCAGCCTGAGCACCTTCGCCACGGAGTCGAGCACCTGCGGCGAGACGGTGATCTCCCGCCCCTGCTCCAGCCACTGGTACCAGGAAGCGCCCACGCCCGCGAGGACCGCGACCTCCTCGCGGCGCAGCCCCGGCGTGCGCCGGCGGGCCCCGCCGTCCGGCAGGCCCACGTCGGCCGGGGACACCCGGGCCCGACGGCTCATCAGAAAGTCACGCAGCTCCTGGCGGCGACGCGGCTGTGCGTGTGTAATCGACCCGGTCAACTCTCCCCCTTGCCTGGTGGTACGGCCACCACCATAAGCACGCTCTCCCCACGTTTCTTCCGCGCGCCGGAAGGTGGGCGCATGGCGATCGACTCCCCTCCCCGCACGACTCCTCCCCGTACCGCCCCTGACGTCCCTGACGCCGCGGCCGCCGCGGCCGGGCCGGTCATGTCCGGCCGCGACAAGCTGGTCCTGCTGGTGCTGTGCGCCGCGCAGTTCATCGTGGCCCTGGACTTCTCCATCCTGAACGTGGCGCTGCCCGTCCTGGGCGACGACCTGGGCATGGGCCAGGCGGACCTGCAGTGGGCGGTGACCGCGTTCGCCCTGCCGTCCGGCGGCTTCCTGCTGCTCTCCGGCCGGATCGCCGACCTCTACGGGCGCCGCCGCGTCTTCCTGGCCGGCCTCGCGCTCTTCACCGCGTCCTCCGTGCTCGCCGCGCTCGCCTGGGACCCGGCCGTCTTCCTCGCCGGGCGGGCCCTGCAGGGGCTCGGCGCGGCGATCATCGTGCCGACCGGCATGTCCTTGCTGACCACGACCTTCGCCGAGGGGCCGCAGCGCGAGCGCGCTCTCGGCGTCAGCAGCACGCTGCTCTCCCTCGGCTTCACCATCGGCATGGTGCTCGGCGGCGTCATGACCGACACGCTGGGCTGGCGCTCGACGATGGGCCTGCTGGCGGTGGCCGGCCTCGGGATCCTGGCCGTCGCACCGGGCCTGCTCTCCGAGTCCCGGCCCGCCGAGCGGCCCCGGATCGACATCCCGGGCGCGGTGACCGTCACCGGCGGTCTGCTGGCCCTCATCTACGGCCTGTCGACCGCGGCCCAGCAGGGCTTCGGCAGCGCCGGCGTCCTGATCGCGCTCGTCCTGGGCGCCGTGCTGCTGGTGGCCTTCGTGGTCGTGGAGTCCCGGGCCGCGGAGCCGCTGGTGTCCCTGCCGATGCTGCGGCGCCCGACGGTGGCCTGGGGGAACCTGGCCGGTCTGATCACGTTCGGGATGATGACTGCCGTCGTCTTCCTGCTCACGCTGTATCTGCAGGAGGTGCTGGAGCTGTCGGCGTTCCGCACCGGGCTCGTCTTCGGCGTGCAGGGCGTCTTCGCCGTCGTCGCCGGCATGACCGCCCCGAAGGTCATCGCCCGCCTCGGCACCCGCACCACGCTCATCGCCGGCCTGTCCGTCCAGGCCGTCTTCACGGCGGCGCTGCTCGGCCTGGGGCGGGACTCCTCCGGCGCGTGGCTCGCGCTGGCGGCGGCGAGCATCGCCTGCGTCGGGCACCTGTGGGCGATCGTCGCCTACGGGGTGACGGCGACGTCGGGCCTGCCGGACACCGAGCAGGGGCTGGCCACGGGCCTGGTGACCAGCTCCCAGCAGATGGGGATCACGATCGGGATCCCGCTGCTGAGCGCGGTGGCCTCGGCCCGGACCGCGGCCCTCTCCGAGGGCGGCTCGGGCTTCGCGGCGGCCACGCTGGGCGGCATCCGGCTGGGGCTGGGGGTGGACGCGCTGATCGTCGTCGTGGTGGCGGCGGCGGTCGCGGTGGGCCTGCGGAAGCGGCGCGCGGCCTGAGCACACGCGGAGGGGGCGGGCCGCAGATGCCGGCCCGCCCCCTCCGCGTGTGTTTTCCGAAAAGCGATCAGGCGATCAGGAGGAGGGCGTCGGCCCCTCCATCTGGTCACTGATCCACTTCATGGGGTCTTCCATGTTCTTGAGGTACGTGGCGCCGTTGTGGGTGCCGCCGGGTATCTCCCACGTCTTGGTGTGGACCGGGCCCTTGCCGTAGGTCGCCGTGAACTTCTTGACGTCGGCGATCATCTTGGCGTTCTCCTTCGAGCCGTACTGGAAGGCGATGTAGACGTCCTTCCCCTTGGTGGCCGCCAGCTGCTTGGCCAGCACCTCGGGGTTGTTCTCCGCCTTCTCCTTCTCGTGGCCCCGCCACAGCGGCGAGTCGGGCACGACGTCCGGGCCGTTGGCGATCGCGGTCTTGAACTTGTCGGGGTGCTTCAGCACGGACTTCAGGCTCGCGAAGCCGCCGGTGGAGGAGCCCATGTAGCTCCAGCCGTCGCGCGACTTGATCGTGCGGAAGTTGGCCTTCATCAGGTCCGGGACGTCCTCGGTCAGCCAGGTGCCCATCTTCGCCTGGCCGGGGATGTCACTGGCGTCCCAGTAGATGCCCTTGTCGTCCGGGCCGGGGTTGAGGATGGGCATGGCCAGCAGGAACGGCTTGCTCTTGTTCTCCTGGTACCACTTGGAGATGCTCTTCTCCAGCGAGAGCTTGTCCGGGCCGAACTCGCCCAGTGCCCAGTAGTTGCTGTCGTTCCCGGGTCCGCCGGGCAGGGCGACCATGACGGGGAAGCCGCTGGAGGCGAACTTCGGGTCGTCGGTGTACTCCTTGGGCGCCCACACCCACACCTTGCCCTTGAACCCGGACTTCTTGCCGTCCAGCGTGACGACGCTGACGTGGGTGCCGTCGGCCAGCGTCTTGACGTTCTTGAAGGACGCCTGCGGGCCCGTGGGCATCAGCGTCTTCGCGTCGGCGCCCTTCCCACCCTCCCCACCACCGGCCTGGCCGTAGCTGACGGGGTCGCCCTTGTCGGTGAACGGCGGGATCTCGTAGTAGCTCATCACCGGCCAGGCGATCAGCCCCAGCGTGGCTACGGACGCCACCGCAACGAGCCATCGTCGGGCACGGCGAGCACGGTTGCGGCCGCGGGACTGGTAGGCCCCGGTGGAGGGATTCGTCATCGTGGTGCTCCGGCAGACAAAGGCGGTCAGTTCTGTGCCTGCAGATGTACGAACCAGGGCCGAAGGTTCCGGAATCTCCCCCTCAACCCGCTCCTGATACGAAATGCTCATAAAGCCCCTCGCGCGGACGCGGGGGCTTCAAGGAGGCCGGCCGCGGGGTCAGCGGACCGGCTCGACCAGGACCGTCACGATGCGGTTCCGGCGGCCCGCGGACGCCTCCGCCGTCAGGCGCAGGCCCGTGAGGCCGCCCGGCTCGGCCAGGCCGTACTCCGCGAGGTCCACCTCGGCCACGGCGCCCGCGATCGGCACCCGGCCCAGGGACTTCGCCAGCAGGCCGCCCACCGTCTCGACGTCCTCGTCGTCGAGCTCGCCGAGGCCGTAGAGCTCGCCCAGGTCACCCAGGTCGAGCCGCGCGGTCACCCGGTAGCGGCCCTCGCCGAGCTCCTCCACCGGCGGCAGCTCCCGGTCGTACTCGTCGGTGATCTCGCCGACGATCTCCTCCAGGATGTCCTCGATGGTGACGATGCCGGCGGTGCCGCCGTACTCGTCGATGGCGACGGCGCAGTGGTTGCGCTGCTGCTGCATCTCGCGCAGGAGGTCGCCCGCGTTCTTGGTGTCGGGCACGAACACGGCGGGCCGCATCGCGGTCGACACCAGCTCGGACTCCGCGTCCCGGCTGATGTGCGTCTTGCGGACGAGGTCCTTGAGGTAGACGAGGCCCACGATGTCGTCCTCGCTCTCGCCGGTGACCGGGATCCGGGAGAAGCCGGAGCGCAGGGCGAGGGTGAGGGCCTGGCGGATGGTCTTGCCGCGCTCGATGACGACGAGGTCGGTGCGCGGCACCATCACCTCGCGCACCAGGGTGTCGCCGAGCTCGAAGACGGAGTGGACCATGCGCCGCTCCTCGTCCTCGATGAGCGACTCCTTCTCGGCGAGGTCGACCATGGCCCGCAGCTCGGCCTCGGAGGCGAAGGGACCCTTGCGGAAGCCCTTGCCGGGCGTGAGGGCGTTGCCCAGGAGGATCAGCAGCTGCGGCACCGGGCCCATGATGCGGGCGAGCGGCAGCAGCACGTAGGCGGCCGCCGTGGCCGTGCCCAGCGGGTGCTGGCGGCCGATGGTGCGCGGGGAGACGCCGACGGCCACGTAGGAGACGAGGACCATGACGGCGATGGCGACGGTCAGCGCCTGCCAGGTCTGCTCGAAGCCCTGCAGGCAGACGTACGTGACGAGCACACCGGCCGCCATCTCGCAGGCGACGCGGACGAGCAGCGCCACGTTGAGGTAGCGGGTGGGGTCGGCGGCGACCGCCATCAGCCGGGCGCTGCCCCGCCGCCCGGACCGGACGGCCTCCTCGGCGCGGAACCGGGTGGTCCGCGCGAGGCCGGCCTCGGCGCAGGCGGCGAGCCAGGCGACGACGAGGAGCAGGACCGCGACCGCGATCAGGCGCCCGGTCACGTGATCGTCGGGGCCGGGGAGGGCCCCTCGATCCCGCGCTCGGCGCGCCAGCCGTCGACGATGGCGGCCTGGAGGCCGAACATCTCGGCCTTCTCGTCGGGCTCCTCGTGGTCGTAGCCCAGCAGGTGGAGGACGCCGTGGACGGTGAGCAGCTGGAGCTCCTCGTCCATGGAGTGCCCGGTGGGCGCGTCCTCGCCCTGCTTCTTGGCGACCTCGGGACACAGCACGATGTCGCCGAGGAGGCCCTGCGGGGGCTCGTCGTCGTCCTTGGCCGGGGGACGGAGCTCGTCCATCGGGAAGGACATCACGTCGGTGGGCCCGGGCAGGTCCATCCACTGGATGTGGAGCTGCTCCATGGCTTCGGCGTCGACAACGATGACCGAGAGTTCGGAGAGCGGGTGGATGCGCATCCGGGCGAGGGCGTAGCGGGCGATGTCGAGGACCGCCTGCTCGTCGATGTCCGTGCCGGATTCGTTGTTGACGTCGATTGCCATCGTGTTCTTACCGGGGGGTGCTTTCGTTTCGGCTGTCGTACTGCTCGTACGCGTCGACAATACGGCCGACGAGCTTGTGCCGGACGACATCGTTGCTGGTGAGCAGGGAGAAATGGACGTCCTCCACCCCTTCGAGGATCTCCCGCACCTGGCGCAGGCCGCTCTTCGTACCGCCGGGGAGGTCGATCTGGGTGATGTCGCCCGTGATGACGATCTTGGAGTCGAAGCCGAGCCGGGTCAGGAACATCTTCATCTGCTCGGGGCTCGTGTTCTGGGCCTCGTCCAGGATGATGAAGGCGTCGTTGAGGGTGCGGCCGCGCATGTACGCCAGCGGCGCGACCTCGATCGTCCCGGCGGCCATCAGGCGCGGGATGGAGTCGGGGTCGAGCATGTCGTGCAGCGCGTCGTAGAGGGGGCGCAGGTACGGGTCGATCTTCTCGTAGAGCGTGCCGGGCAGGAAGCCGAGCCGCTCGCCGGCCTCGACAGCGGGGCGGGTCAGGATGATCCGGTTGACCTGCTTGGACTGCAGGGCCTGGACGGCCTTGGCCATGGCCAGGTAGGTCTTGCCGGTGCCCGCGGGGCCGATGCCGAAGACGACCGTGTGCTTGTCGATCGCGTCGACATAGCGCTTCTGGTTGAGCGTCTTGGGCCGGATGGTGCGGCCGCGGCTGGAGAGGATGTTCTGGGTGAGGACCTCGGCGGGGGTCTCCGGCCCCTGCTCCTCGTTCCTGAGCATGGCGATCGAGCGTTCCACCGCGTCCTCCGTCATCGGCGCACCCGTGCGGAGCACCAGCATCATCTCGTCGAACAGGCGCTGTACGAGGGCGACTTCCCGCTGCTCCCCCGTGGCGCTTACCTCATTGCCCCGTACGTGGATGTCCGTCGACGGGAACGCTTTCTCGATGACCCGCAGGAGGGAGTCCCCGGAGCCCAGGACCGTCACCATGGGGTGCTTGGCCGGGACCGTGAACTTCGCCGTCGCCTGCGGTCGTATGGGTGTCTGAGTCATGGGCCGGCCCTCTGGCCTGCTCATCGCCTCTTTTCTGCATTCCGGTGTCCGGAGATCCTTGGAATACCAGGGTACGACGAAGCCTCCGGCGGCCTGAGGGGTTTTCCCGCCCGGGGCCGGGCCCCCGGGCGGGACGGGGGCTAGGGACGGCGGAAGCCGAGCGTGGGGACGGCCCGGCGCAGCGGCCAGGGGCGGACGGCCGCGGGCAGCAGGCCGTCGAGGAAGGCGTAGCGGCGGCGGACGGCCGGGGTCTGGTCGTCGTAGGAGCGCACGTGCTTCCACCAGGCGGCGATCTCGACCCACCCGGGTGCGGACAGCGACCCTCCGAATTCCTGTACGGACAGGGCGGCCGTCAGCCCGGCGAAGGCGAGCCGGTCGGCGAGCGGCCAGCCGGCCAGGGTGCCCGTGACGAAGCCCGCCACGAAGACGTCGCCGGCGCCGGTGGGGTCGAGCGCCTCGACGGCGATCGCGGGGACCTCGGCGCTCTCCCCCGTGCTGCTGTCGACCGCGAAGGCGCCCTTCTCCCCCATGGTGACGACGGCGACCGGCACCTTCTCGGCGAGGGCGCGGGCGGCGGCGCGGGGGCAGTCGGTGCGGGTGTAGCGCATGGCCTCCTCCGCGTTGGGCAGGAAGGCCTCGCAGTGCTCCAGGTCGGCGAGGTCGGCCGGGTCCCAGCGCCCCGTCTCGTCCCAGCCGACGTCGGCGAAGACCCTGCTGCCGCGGGCGGCGGCGCGGGCGATCCACTCCTCCTGGCGGCCGGGCACGAGCAGGGCCACGCAGGCCCGCGAGGCCGGCGGGCACTCGGGGGCGGGCACCCCTCCCCCGTTGCCGGGCGGCGGCGCCTCGTGCCCGTGGGAGACCATCGTCCGCTCGCCCTCGTAGGCCATGGAGACGGTCACGGGCGAGTGCCAGCCGGGCACCTTGCGGGAGAGGCCGAGATCGATCCCCTCCCCTTGTGCGAGCGCCTCCCAGCAGTACTCGCCGTACATGTCGTCGCCGAAGGCCGCGGCGAGGGAGGTGCGCAGGCCCAGCCGCGCCAGGGCGGTGGCCATGTTGGCGATGCCGCCGGGGCTCGACCCCATGCCCCGCGCCCAGGACTCCGTTCCCCGCACGGGGGCCGAGTCCAGGCCCGTGAAGATGATGTCCAGGAAGACCGTTCCGGTGAGGTACACATCGGTGGGCGGATCGGCCTCCGAGCGGACCTCGGCCAGCGGGTCGAGGACCGGAGCCGCCCCCCGGAATCCCTCGAAGCCCTCCGTGCGCTCGCCCGGGCAGTGCCCGTCCCGTAGGTCCTGCAGATCCTTCAGGTCCTTATGGGGGGCCGAGTGGGGCGAAGAGGTCGTCATACGCGCTCGCTGCTCCTCTCACGGGGTGCGGATCCGGACAGTGTGCCCGATGCTGGGGTACCTTCCGGAATATGAGGCTGACGATTCTCGGCGGTGGCGGGTTCCGGGTGCCTCTGGTGCACCGGGCCCTCCTTGACGACGCGCGGCGCGGCACTCCGGGCCGCTGTACGGAACTCGTGCTCTACGACACCGATTCCATGCGCATGAGAGTGATCTCCTCGGTGCTGGCGGCCCAGGCCGAAGGGGTGCCCGGCGCCCCCTCCGTGCGCCTCGCGCACAGCCTGGACGACGCGCTGCGCGGCACCGACTTCGTGTTCTCCGCGATCCGCGTCGGCGGCACGGCCGGCCGGGTGCTGGACGAGCGGATCCCCCTGAGCGAAGGGGTGTTGGGGCAGGAGACGGTCGGCGCCGGCGGGGTCCTGTACGGGCTCCGCACGGTGCTGGTGGCCCTGGAGATCGCGGAACGGGTGGCGGCGGTCGCGCCCGGTGCGTGGGTCATCAACTTCACCAACCCGGCGGGCATGGTGACGGAGGCGATGTCCGCCGTCCTGGGCAGACGGGTGATCGGCATCTGCGACTCCCCCGTGGGCCTGGTGCGGCGGGCCGCGCGCGCCGTCGGAGCCGACCCCGATCGGGTGAGCTTCGACTACGTGGGCCTCAACCACCTGGGCTGGCTGCGGACGTTGAGCGTCGACGGCGTCGACCTGCTGCCGCGCCTGCTGGCGGACGACGCGGCCCTCGGCTCCTTCGAGGAGGGCAAGCTCTTCGGCGCGGACTGGCTGCGCGCCCTGGGCTCCCTCCCCAACGAATACCTCCACTACTACTACTTCCGCCGGGAGACGCTGCGCTCGGTGCTGGAGTCGCCGGAGACCCGCGGCCAGTTCCTCGACGAGCAGCAGAGCGGCTTCTTCGCCCAGGCGGCGGCAGCCCCGGACCGCTCGTACGAGCTGTGGGAGCGCACCCGGCTGCAGCGCGAGTCCACCTACATGGCCGAGAGCCGCGCGGCGAGCGGCGGCTGGCAGCGGGACTCCTGCGACCTGGACGGCGGCGGCTACGACAAGGTGGCGCTCGCGCTGATGGCGGCCATCGCCCGGGACGAGCCGGCCCGCCTGATCCTCAACGTGCCCAACGGCACGACCGTCCCCGGACTGGCCCCCGAGGCCATCATCGAAACGGTGTGCGAGGTGACCGGCGAGGGCGCGCGGCCGCTGCCGTGCGCGCCGCTGCGCGAGGACCAGCTGGGGCTGATGCTGCAGCTCAAGGCGGTCGAGCGGGCCACGATCGCGGCGGCGGTGCACGAGGACCGCGACGCGGCGCTGCGCGCCCTCGCCCTGCACCCACTGGTCGACTCGCCTGCGGTGGCGGCGCGGATCCTGGAGCGGGCCGGGCGTAGGGCCGTTCGGCGTACGGGAGGGGACACGTCACCCCTACCCGCGTAGACAATGCTTGACCTGCACTCGCCAAGGCCCTAGCTTCGCGCTGCACCGCCTTTGCTACTCAGGAGTACACACGTGCAGCTCAGCCTTGCGTCCAAACGCGCCCGCATCGCCGCGGCCGGCGCCGCCCTCGCCGTCGGCGCCGGCCTCTACACGGCCGGCGCCGCCAGCGCCGAGCACTCCGTGCCGCGCACGGACAAGGAGATCCCGAACCTCACCAAGGTGACGGACAAGATCAAGGCCTACTACGGCGACACCGTCGACAAGAACGGCCAGCACTACGCCTCGCCGGACAGCAACTACGCCAAGCAGGTCGCCGACATCCAGAAGAAGGCGAAGGCGCAGCTGGAGAAGGCCGTCAAGAACCAGTCCGGCTCCGGCAAGAAGGGCGCCCCGAAGCCCGCCATCGTCCTGGACGTGGACGACACCACCCTGCTGACCTACAACTACGAGCTCCAGCAGGGCTTCCACTTCACGCCCGAGTCGCAGGACGCCTACCTGAAGTCCACCGACATGGCCCCGGTCTTCGGCATGCCGAAGCTCGTCAACTGGGCGCAGTCCAAGGGCATCACGGTCTTCTTCGTCACCGGGCGCGACGAGCACCAGCGCGACTGGAGCGTGCGCAACCTCAAGAACGCCGGCTACAAGCCCGCCGCCGACACCGCGCACTTCTTCCTGAAGAACAAGAAGACGCCGCCGGCGTACCTGCCGTGCGGCGCCACGTGCACCACCGTCGAGTACAAGGCGGGCACGCGCAAGCACATCGAGTCGCAGGGCTACCGCATCGTCGGCAACTTCGGCGACCAGTACAGCGACCTGCAGGGCGGCTACGCGCAGCACACGTACAAGCTGCCGAACCCGATGTACTTCCTGCCGTAAGGGTTTCCCCTCCGGCCCACCGTGCTCCGGGCACCGCGTATCTGGTGCCCGGAGCACGGCGCGCAGGGCTTGGCACCGTCAGTGCCGAGATGCGTCACGCTTGAGCGCTTCCCAAAATGGTGAGTAGGACACCGCCGTCTGCCGAAAAGGCGTCGGAGGCTGCGATGAGCAAGAAGCGAGGAAGACTGTCCCGCGCTGCTATGTCGCCACTCCTCGTCCCTCGGGTGTGGGCATGGCGCACAGCAGGTTTCGCGGTGGCTCTGACACTGCTGGTCGCCATGTGGTGGGCAGGGGCCGAGCACACCAAGCCGCGAACCCTTGCATGGGAGGCGACGCGGGGATGGTCATGGCTCCATGTCCTGTCCGACTGGCTCGCTCGACTCTTTTATGGTCTGTCCTCGCTCATCAGCGGCGACAACATCTCGCTTGGTGGCCGGCTGGCCTGCCTGGCGCTCGCCCTGCTCTTCCTGTACGTCGCCTGGCGGGCAACGCGCTCCTCACTCGCCTACCGGCCTGGGCCGGTGAACGTGGAAAAGTTGGTCGACTCAACGTCCGGGGCAACCACGCCACCTTTGTTGGAGCTGACCGCGCAACTCAGCAGACTCCTATCCGAGAATGCCCTCTACTCACCCACGACCGTTCCCTCGGACGTGCCCCCGACCGCCTTTCTCGATATTTTGGGCGACGTCGATCTGGAGAAGCCCGGCTCCTCTATCCCGCGTGCACTCGCTCGGCTGCACCCGAAACTCACCTATAAGGTCAGTGGCGTGCTGCACCTCAAGAGCGAGGGGGCAGAACGTTACGGCATGACTGTGACTCTCACCGCATACGTGTTCAGCGGAGCTCAGGCGACGACAGTGTGGGGGCGAGACTGGGACGAGGTCGTGAACCAAGCCGCGAACTGGGTAGTGGCGGCACTGCTGCCGATCACAAAGGCTGGTAGGCGGCCACCCTGGCGCGACTGGTGGGCCCGCAAGCTGCCGACCGAGCTCTTCACCGCATACCAGAAAGCGAAGTGGCTGAGTCATAATCAGCGATTCGATGAAGCTCTGGATCTCTATTACGAGGCCCTGAAATACGATCCACAGAATATCTACCTGCGGGCCGAGATCGCAGGCACCCAGGAGAAACTTGGTTTGCACATAGACGCCCTCGATACCTGCCAGGGGGCGCTCGCCCTCGATAATCAAAGCCCGGACAAGTACAGCAAGCGACTATGGCTTCGCAGAAGCCTACGCCCGACCAACTTCCGATACCTCGGACATCCGCGCCGGTTTGTTGAGTTCTTCGGTGTCCGATACCGGAATGCCGTGATCCTTGGATCGCCCGAGGTAACAGCGGAACAATGGTTCGACCTCAGTGGTCACGTCCACAGAACCGAAGAGCGGGAAAAAATCCGGAAACGGCTGCGGCCGACCATCGTAGATCGCTACTGGCCTGCCGCTGTGGACTTGGCGCTCAACGACCTTCCAACAGTGGATAACCGCTGGTTCGCTGCCACCTACGCTCTCGACCGGCCGTCAGAATTTGAAAAAATTAGGATGAACAAGCGTCGGGTCGAGGAGAACGCGAAGGAGTGGCTCCGGGAGCAGCTTACCGTTGTCGGCGCCGACGGATACAGACGCAACAATACGAAGCAACGCAAAGTTGCCGTGGTGTTCCAGAGGGCTTGCGCCCAAGAAATGTACCGGCTTGCCCGGGACGATATTCATGCTCGCCTTGCGCACTTCACATGGCTCCTCTGGCTCGCCAGGATTCTGTGCAGGGCATTTCCAGGCTACAGCCAGGAGGTTCGCGCGCCCTACGTCAGTACTCACACCGTTCTGACAATTAACCGGGACGTATGGGCCCCGCTTCGACTGGCATGGGCATCCAGCGTAATCGACCGGCCCGGCCGCCGGGCCAAGCCGGCGATCCCGCACCGGCCGACGCGGTGGCGGGGAAGAGCCTTTACGCGAAAGGCAAGAGTAATCACATGGAATACGCCTCCCAAAAAGCTTGAGAGAAGACTTAGGAAGAAACTGAGCCGCCTCCGCCTATCCCCGTTCTCCTGGCCCAGCCGTGAATGGCAGGATCACTACACGGCTGCATGCGTGTACTCGATCGCCATGGAGAGGCGCAAAGATTTCACAGAACCGAACAATGAAAACTGGCACAAAGAACTGGCGGATCGAGCAGTCGGGCCCTACTAAGGGCAGAAAGCGGATACACAACGGTGGAGCGATCTTGGATGCTCTCCGAGGATCCTGACTTGGCGGCTCTGCGTGGGCACCCAATCTTCAAGAACTTTGAACAGACCGCGTACCCGAACGCTGAGCCGCCCGGCGACGGGCATGCGCTCATGGAACATGACGATCGCATGGCCAGGTACGACCATCAGTTGATGCGAAGCACCGCGGAGATAATGGAGTCCGCATGGCTGGAACGGGGGCACAGGGCCCCCGCCGACATCAAGCTACTGGCCGAGTGGCTACATTCCGAGGAAAGGATCTGGGAACTGCTGAGAGACGTCGCCACCGGACGTGCACGACATTGGCCCGACCGTGTCAAACTCATCAAAGCTGTCCAGAAATGCGATCCTGCTACAGCCACACAGAAGAAGTATCCGCCGCGCATAAGTGACTCTCCCAATGACGGCGTCAGAAACATCGACGAGACCCTCAAGCAACTGGCGGCTGACCTGGCTCCCCAAGACGGCTCCATCGTCGAGCGCAGCCGTACGTGGTCCGCGACGCTGGACGACGCTGAGGCTGCAGGCGAGATTTCCATGGACAAGTACTCAACACGCAACCTATGCGCGCACTACGCCGCAGCGTGGCTGAGGCTCCGCATTTGGATGGACTCCGGCCAGCACCTGGAAGTGTTCCAGCAGGCGATACGGCATATCCCCGAGCCGAAACGTCGTGCGGCGATGGACCCCGAGTTCATCCGGATCACCATCAGCCGTAACTGAGCAACCGCCGAAGGCACATAGACTCCGGATGCTTGAGCTGTAACGACGCCAACCGATCTGGCGAACTCATCGGCCTGCAGCCGCGCTCAGCGCCGCTTGGGCACCGGCACCCGCATCAGGTCCCGGGCGACCGTGAGCTCGCCCTCGAAGCCCGCCGAACGGGCCTGCCGTTCGAAGACCTCCGGGTCGTCGTACCGCTGCGAGAAGTGCGTCAGCACAAGGTGCCGCACTCCCGCGCCGGCGGCGACCCGGCCGGCCTGCCCCGCCGTCAGGTGGCCGTGGTCCGCGGCGAGGGCCGCGTCCTCGTCGGTGAACGTCGACTCGATGACGAGCATGTCGCAGCCCTCGGCCAGCTCGTCCACGCCGTCGCACAGCCGGGTGTCCATCACGAACGCGAACCGCTGCCCGCGCCGCACCTCGCTGACCTCGTCCAGCGTGACCCCGCCGACCGCGCCCTCGCGCTGCAGCCGGCCGACGTCCGGCCCGCTGATGCCGTGCGCGGCGAGCCGCTCGGGGAGCATCCGCCGCCCGTCGGGCTCGACCAGGCGGTAGCCGTAGGACTCGACGGGGTGCGAGAGTCTGCGCGCCTCCAGGCGGTAGGCGGGCCCCTCGTACAGGACCCCGCCCGCGCCGGAGACGGGCTCCTCGGCGAGCTGGACCGTCTCGCGGTAGGCCGTGGCGTACCGCAGGCGCTCGAAGAAGCGCTTACCGCTGCGCGGGTAGTGCGCGGTGACCGGGTGCGGCACCTGGTCGAGGTTGATGCGCTGGATCACCCCGGCGAGGCCGAGGGAGTGGTCGCCGTGGAAGTGGGTGACGCACAGCCGGTTCAGGTCGTGCGCGGCCACCCCGGCGCGCAGCATCTGCCGCTGCGTGCCCTCGCCTGGGTCGAAGAGCAGGCCCTCGCCGTCCCAGCGCAGCACGTAGCCGTTGTGGTTGCGGTGGCGCGTGGGCACCTGGCTGGCGGTGCCCAGGACGACCAGTTCACGTACGGACAAGGGGTGCTGCCTACCCGGGGGGCCAGTTGAAGCCGCGGCCGCCGAGGACGTGGGCGTGCGCGTGGAAGACGGTCTGGCCGGCGCCGGCGCCGGTGTTGAAGACGATGCGGAAGCCTTTCTCCCCATTCTCCTGCAGGGCCACCTCGCCCGCCTCGCGCAGCACGTCGGCGGCGATCCCGGGCTCGGCCGCGGCGAGCGAGCCCGCGTCCGCGTAGTGCACCTTGGGGATGACCAGGACGTGCACGGGCGCCTGGGGGTTGATGTCGCGGAAGGCGACGGTGGTCTCCGTCTCCTTGACGACGGTCGCGGGCACCTCCCCCTTGACGATCTTGCAGAACAGGCAGTCCGCCTGCGGTTCTCCCGCCACCGGTGGGCTCCTCACGGGTCGTCGGCTCGTCGGCTCGGTCTCGGCTCCTACGGTCCGGATGTTACCGGGCGGCCTCGGCCCCCTTCTCGCGGGCGGCTTTCAGCCGCTTTTCCTTCGCCTTCTCGGCGGCGTCGCGCTCGTTCCGCCGCTGGGCGGCCCCGTACCACATGGCGAGCACCACGGGCACGCCGCCGATCCACACGAGCGCCTGCTCGTAGCCCCGGTCCGTCCAGGGCACGGTCACCAGCAGCACCGCGCAGAGCGTGCCCCACAGCGAGTGCGCCACGGCCAGCTTCGCGGCGAAGGCGCGCCGGATCACCGACAGCAGGGTGATCTGGGCGCCCCGCGGGAGCTTGAAGTACGTGCGCCAAACGCACAGCCCCCACCCCACGCACATCAGGAAGAAGAACCACATCCGGGCGCCGAGCGGCGCGGGCAGGGAGGTCGGGTCGTCGCCGGTCGGGAAGGCCCGGGAGGTGACGGCGGCGTACAGGAGGCAGAGCAGGGCGACCCAGCGGGTGCGGCGCACCAGGCGCAGGGCGACGTCCTCCAGCTTGGCGACGATGTACGCGCTGCCGGGGTCGGCTCCCAGAGCGGCGGTGTACTCCCTGGCCAGCTCCGGCAGCCTGAGCTCACGGGTCTCGTCCTTGAGCCCGGCGAGCACGGCGCGCGCGTCGGCGTCCTCGGGGGCGAAGCTCAGGACGTCGCGCATCACCTGCTGCGCGCCGGCGTTGTCGCCCATGTCCAGCAGGACGTAGTAGCGGGCGAAGTGCGAGGCCGCGACTTCCGGGCCGAGCCGCACCGCTTCGTCGGCAGCCCGGAGCGCATCCTGGAGGTCGCCCGCGGCACGCAAGGCCGCCGACAGCGACTGGTACGGGGAGGGGTGGTGCGTGTGCAGTTGCACCGCCTCCCGAGCCGCGGTCACCGCCTCGTCGACCCGGCCCAGGCGCCACAGCGCCTCGCTGCGCAGCATGTGGGCGTCGCCGTGGTCCGGGTTGACGCGCAGAGCGTTGTACGTGAGGAGCTCGACCGCCGGCCACTTCTGCATCCGGTAGAAGCAGGAGGCGGTCAGGACCAGGGCGGCGGGGTCGTGCTTGTTCTCCTCGCTCTCGTTCATGTAGGCGAATAGGAGGTCGCGCGCGTCCTCGGTCCGGCCGAGGGCCAGCAGCGCCTCGGCACGGGCGACGGTGGGATGCTCGCCGCCGTACGGGGTGTCACTCACGCTCAGAGCATCCTCTTCTTCTTGAGGTACGCGAGCAGCTCGTCGTACTGGCCGCCCTCGTTGGCGAACTGTGCGACCCTGCGGGCGGAGTCGAACCACGGGCCGGTCGACGCGCGCACCTGGCCGAGGACCGCGAGCAGGTCGTCGGTCTCGATCATGCGGGCCCGGCCGGTGCGGACCGAGTCCATCAGGGCGCGCTCGGCGGCGCTCTCGCACAGGTGGCGCAGGTCCGCGCCGGAGAACCCGTCCGTGCGCTTGACCAGCTTGCGCAGGTCGATGCGGGCCACCGGGCGGTCCTTGAGGTGGTGGCGCAGGATCGACTCGCGGGCGGGCTCGTCCGGAGGCAGCACCAGGACCGTGCGGTCGAGGCGGCCGGGGCGGCGCAGGGCGGGGTCGACGTCCCAGGGATGGTTGGTGGCGGCGAGCACGAACAGGCCCTCGTTGGCCTGGGCGTCCACGCCGTCCAGCTCGGTCAGCAGCTGGTTGACCGTGGTGCGCAGGCCGGAGTGGCGGATCTGGCTGCGCTTGGCGCCGAGGGCGTCCAGCTCGTCGAGGAAGACGACGCAGGGGGCGTTGCGGCGGGCCGTCTCGAAGAGCTCGCGCAGATTGCGCTCGGAGTTGCCGATCCACATGTCGAGGACGTCGGTGATGCTCACCGTCATGAAGCGGGCGCCCAGCTCGCCGGCGACGGCGCGGGCGATGTACGTCTTGCCGCAGCCGGGCGGCCCGTACATGAGGAGTCCGCCGCGCAGGCTCTTGCCGTAGAGCTTGCGGAGCTCGGGGTTGCGCATGGGGGCCAGGAAGGCGGCCTCCAGGCGCTCCTTGACCTGCTCCATGCCGCCGACGTCGGCGAGGGAGAGGCCGGCGGTCTCGACGTCCCAGGCGCTGGCGGCGGCGGGGTCGTCGTCGCCGTGGGCGGAGAGGGGCTGCGGCTCGGGCTCGGACGGCTCTACGAAGCGGGGCGGGATGACGTCGGAGAGCTCGTCCTCGGCCTGCTTCCAGTCGTAGCGGGGGGCTTCGGCGGGGGCGGGGGCTGCTGCTTCGGCGGGGGCGGCCGG
>NZ_JOFL01000024.1 GCF_000719265.1 Streptomyces roseoverticillatus
TGACGGCGGCGATCCGCTCCGACTCGTCCGGCCAGGAGTTCAGGACGTCCTCGCCCCAGTTCTCGGCGTGGACGCGGTGGAGAACGTTCCAAGTGGCTAGCGTGATCACGCGGCGCGATGCTAGCCCATTCGTTGCCTGGCCTGTGATCAGGTTCGACAACCGAGCGGCACAGATCATGAGCCTGCCGGCCGCTGCCCCGTTCGGTTCGGTACGCGGATAGTCGACGGGCTCCTGGAACACTGGCGGGGGTTGGCAGGGGCGCCCGTACACCGGCGCCTGCCCTCCCACCGGCCAGCCGCTCCGTCGGCAGCACCCAGGCGCCCTTGGTCGGTGCCCCCGCCTTCGAACAATTGCATACGGCACAACGCTGCCGGTAAGCACAGACGTTGCGGAACGACGCCGAGGCCCCACCCGCTCTATGGGCGCACCTACTCATCTCCGAATGAGCACGTCACCCCTGTCGACGAGCCGGCCCCATGGCGTGGAATCGCCTCATGGAGAAACACCCGCCCCAGGAACCACCCGCTGCCCCCGTGGACACTCCAGCCCCGACCGCAGGGGTAAGCCGCAAGGTCGTGGTGCGGCGTTGGCTCATCAGCCTGGGTGCAGTCGCGGCGGTCTTCTGGGCATGCTCTGCGGTGTCCGACTTCTTCGAGAATCTCGGGGGCGGCCCGGTTCGGTCCGCGGCGGACTACCGCAAGCAGGACATCAACACCCGGGAGGCCGGCAGGCGGATCATCAGTGACCTGCGACCGGGCGTCGGTGACGGCGACCGGATGCATGAGGAAGGCAGCACCTCATGCGTCGATGACCTGGGGTTCGACGATGACGGGGTGACCAGGAAGCAGCCCCACTACACATGGGGCCTCCACTATTCCAGCGAGGCCGACTACCGGGCCGACCTCGGCAAGCTCCGCGCCGCATGGGCGCACCGCGGCTGGAAGACCGTGGAGCAGCCCGCGGACGAGCCCTTGAACCCCGACCGTCCGACACCGCGATGGCCGGGCATCCGGACCACCGACGACCACGGCGTCACCCTTGCCATCCGCATCGACTGGTACACGGGCGAGCCCACTCTCTCAGCCGACGGCGGATGCATCCGCTACCAGCGCGACAACGGGGTCATCGCCCGCAAACGCACGGGCGCAGGCGGCGGCAAGTCCCCGGCCAGGCAGGGCACCGTCACCTACGACGACGGCGTCCGGCTCTCCATCGGCCCCGTCCAGCCCATGCCCCCGACCCCGGACGAGACAGGCGACGGCACGCCGGCCGCCTACACCTACCGCGTGCCCGTCACCGTGACGAACCTCAGCGGCGCTCCGGTAGAACTGCGCAGCTACGACATCGGAAGCTACGCAGGTGCGAACCCGGGCGTCACAAGGCTCAGCAGCTACCCGGCAGAGCTCAACTCGGGCGGACCGCACCTCGTGTCGGAGGGCGAGTCGACGCGCCTGGAGTTCGTGTACACAGCGAAGACCAAACCCTCGCACCTGGACCTCACCTACGGCCCCGGCGAGCTTCACACCTCCTACCCATGGCGACTCTCCGTCCCCTAAGACCCGCGGCCCTGGGCAAGCCCGCGTAGCCGGAGGGGGCTGGACGGAAGGACGGGTGACGAGCAGCTGACGCCTGACCGGGTGTACGGCTCGCGATGTGGGTCGCCTCCGCACGCACGTATCCCGTCCCAAGGGGGAATGGATGGAGTGGGTCGGACATGGGAGATAATCGATCTGTTCGATTATTTATCAGGAGATTCATGCACAAACATCTGCCCCTGTTCGCGGTCTGTCTCACGGTCGCCGCTTTCGGCGTCTCGGCGTGCGGCCCGTCCGGTGACAGTGGCTCAAACGCCCCGGCGGCGTCGGCCTCCGCCTCGGCTGCCCCGTCCATGAGCCCGTCAGCTGCCCCCGAGGAAGTGCGCGGGCTGACAGGGCTGTCGGCCAAGCTCTACCTGGAGACAATCCGGGAGCACTACGCCGACCTGGACCGCGTCAGTGACGACGTGCTGGTCACTCATGGGAACGCGCTCTGTCTCGCCCGTGGGCAGGCCCTTGTCGACCAGGCCAAGAAGACCAAGCAGGAACTTGAGCTCTCCGGGAAGCAGGCTTCGGCAATCCTCGGGACCGCGCACGGCTACTGCGGCAGGAACGTGTTCGGGTGAAGGCAGAGAACTAAACCACCAGCCTGCTCAACGGCTACCCAGCAGGTGTACGGCACAAAGGTGGACCGACGGGTGTGCGGTCGTCGAGACTGCGCCGCCACTCCCGGCAGCTACCTCGTCTTCGTCGGGGACTAGCCGGACCAGCGGACGGTTGAAGAGCGAGCTGAGGGCATGGGGCACCTGTCGGCTCGGCTGCCTGGATCGTCCATGTCCGGCCGCGCGGGAAGGTGGAGGGCGCGAGCGGTTCAGGGGAGCCAGTCGGCGTAGCGGGTGGGGGCGAGGTGGGCGTCCGTGTCGGTGAGGACGTCGCCCTTGACGACGGCGAACATGCCGGCGGTGGGGTCGGTGACGACGGTACGGTTGTCACCCTTGTGGGACAGGGTGATCCGGCCCAGCTCGTCCAAGGGGAAGATCTCGGGGCCGGCGATGGTGTGAATACCGTTCAGCGGGGCGCCCGCGGCGACCTCTGCCACCGCATTGGCCACGTCCTTGGAGGCGATCGGCTGGATCGGCGTGGCGGGCAGCCGGACGGTGTCGCCGTCGGCGGTCCAGGACAGAACGGCATCCATGAACTCCATGAACTGCGTCGCCCGGATGATCGAGTAGGGGACCGGCCCGGCGGCGAGGATGTCCTCCTGGAGCACTTTGGCCCGGTAGTAGTCAAGCTCCGGCACCTGGTCCGCGCCGACGATCGAGAGGATGACGAAGTGGCCGACACCGCCCTTCCGGGCCGCGGCCAGAAGGTTGTCCATCGAGGTCTGGAAGAAGGCCGGGGAGGCTTCGTCGAAGGTCGGGGAGTTCGTCAGGTTGACGACGACGTCGGCTCCCGCCAGCGCTTCGCCTAGTCCTTGACCGCTGATGACGTCGATTCCGGTGGACTGCGAGTGCGGTACCGCCTCGTGCCCGGCGGCATTGAGAATCTTGACGACCTGCGACCCGATCAGTCCGGTGCCGCCGATGACTGCGAACTTCATGACGCGCCTTTCATCGGAAGATGCATCTGCAATATCACACATGACTCCAATATGGGCGTTCGGTGTGAAGCAAGGTCGCACATCCGGCACGCCTCCCTTGGCAGGGAGCCGCTGCACGGGCTGCGCTGGTTCCCCTAGGGGCACCCCGCTGCCCCAGTCGGCGGCGACGCCGAGCGAGCGTGCCTTTCACGTAAGGCTGGGTGGCGACGACAGCTCCCGGTGCCGGCCTGGCGTGAGGTCCGCGCGCATGGCCTGGAGCAGGCGCTGCTGGCACGCGCGGAATCGTTCGCGCTGCGCCGCACAGCGGGGATGGTTCCACCGTGTTCCGGAGGCGACTTCGTCGCGATACGCCGGCAAGGCCGTCAAGGCTGCCTGAGTGCACTCGCGCACCTGCTGACCGGCTGTCAGCTCCATCCGGTACCGGCGGGTGTAGACCTCGTGCTCGTGGACGGCTGCCCCCGCCAGGGTCTTCCGCTCGGAAGCTCGTCGCGGCCAGCGGCTGGCGGCGAATATCTGCTCGCGCGCCCCGAACAGGGCCGTGAGGAACTCCGCATAGAGAGCATGCTTCTGCTCCCGTGCCCGTACGCGCTCTTCGCGGCGCCAGCGCGTGCGGTCTGCCAGGTAGGTGGCGATGACAGCGAGCAGGCCGCCGGTCGCCGCACTCACTGGTGCTGTCCAGTCCATCGAACCAAATTGCCATCCCTGTATGGCCGAAGGGAATACCAGAGCCTTGCTGGTAGTACGGGCCGTGCGCGGCGTGGTTACCGCCCGCGCTCTCGGGCGTCCGGCCGTTCGGGAGCGAGAAATAGACAGTCCTGTACCCGCCGCCGGCCGCCTGAGCAGCGCCGTTGGCGGATCCCGGAGGCCCGCCCGGAAGCACCCGCCGATGTCGTGGTGCACCGGCTCAACTGTTCCAGGGCGGCATGTCTCAGCGGTCCGTCACCGACGGCGAGGCCCTGCGCCTGCTGGCCGACCCTGAGACTGCTCTGACACGCGGGGCCGCGGCCCCCGGGGGGGGGGAGAGGGAGTCGGTTCCCCGGGCCGCGCCCAGCCGGGAGCAGTCGGCCTGTCGCGGCTGGTGACACAGTGACATGTTGGTGTCCCATGGAGGCCGTGTTTGTCGCTCGCCGCCGTGAGCGTGCCGGGGACGGTGGCCGGCGCGGCACTCACGGCGATTGCCGCGGCCCGCTCAGAACGGCGCAGGGATGCCGCCGCCCAGCACGGGCGGGAAACGCAGGAGTGAGGTGGCGCAGCGCACTCAGGCGTACGAGAGGGCCCTGGAGCGCCGGCGGTGGCGGCGCGAGAGCGCCGCCAGGCTGCCCGCCCTCGCGACAGGGCAGTCCAGCACGCGCCTTGGCAGCCAGAGGCCTCTTGGGGGCTCCGGAGCCACTGCCACCCATCTGTGGAGGATCCAGTTGCCTGGTGCCGACCTTGTCCGGCAGTCCTCCAAGAAACTCCCGCAAGGAACTCCCGCCGCAGTCTGAGTCCAACGTACTGTGGATCACATCTGGCCGACGGCGTGGAAGCGCCTTCAAGGGGTCAGGGTTCAGGTGGCGAGGAGAAATGCTCAGGGAGCTGCCCGCCTCCGTGATCGCCCTGTCCTGTACGGCCCGCAACACCTGTTCCAGAAGGACCCACTTCACGGTCATGTTCGCCTTGGTGGCATCGCGGCGCATCCGCCCCGCTTCGAGGGCTGTGCCGAGGTAGAGGCAGGTGACTGCCGAGGTGCCGGAGGTCAGGGGATGGAACCGGGTGAGTAGGCACAGTTGTGGATCTTCTGAAGTGAAGATCCACACCCATTGACGATTGCCGACGGGCGTGTCACGGGCCCCGTGCGCTGGGAGTGGGCCGCTGCACGCCGCAGACGGGCGGGCGTCTGGAGGGCTACGGTCCGGTGTGTCGGACGTACGGGACGCCTTCAGGGAGGGTTCGTGAAGATCACCCGGGCAGCGATCACCGGTTGTGCGGCGGCCGTGCTGGTACTGGTCTGTGCGTCGGGGGCCGGCGCCGACACCTCCGTCGGCGGCTCCCTCCTTGGGGGGAACCAGGTGATCGCGTCCATTTCGGCGCCGGTCAACGTCTGCGGCAACGCAGTCGCGGCCCTGGGGGTTGCGGTCAGCCCGGATGCACCGACAAACGCTTGCAATTCGGGCACCAGTAACGGCCTCTCCGTCCTTGGGGGAAGCCTGACGAACGTACCTGCGACAGTGCCGTCCAACGTCTGCGCCAACGCGCTCGGCATCCCCGTGGCATCCACCGATCCAGACGACCCAAGCTGCGCAAACACCCCGTCCGGCTGACCCAGCTGACCCAGCTGACCCAGCTGGCGCAGGCCCATCGTGGTAAGGATCGGACACCAGCTTCCAGGATGCCTGCCACTCGGTCGGTGATCGTTGCGATCCCCGGACGGCGCAGCTTGCCGGCCGCCTTGGGGATCATCCGCTCCCGCACCGGCCTGGGCCGGAAGGTGTGCGGTCCTTGATCTGAGGCCGCAGCACGCCGAGGAACTCCTCGACGCCAATCCACAGCGCGATGGACGACGCCGTGCGACCATCCCCCGGCCGTGCGTGCGCCCTTGTTACCCCGCACCGGTCCCAGGCCACCAGCAGGAAGCCGGGATCGGCGACGAGAATGAACAGGTCGCCGAACCGGCGATGAGGATCATCACGAGCCTAGGTGCAGCTTGGTCTGAATCTTCAGTACCCGGAGCTCCGCCTCGAACAAGGCGCGCTCCAGCTCGTCGGTATCCACCAGCGACCCTCCCGGCATTCCAGTACTTCAGCCACTGACTTGCCGGCCCCCTTGCCCTGCGACCGACTTTTCCGGTCTCCACGACGGGTCGTTACGCCGCGGCTGCTACGGGGCCTCCGCCCCACCCACGGCCATCAGTCGGCAACGGACCTGCCCACCACCGGGCCGGCTGTCCGGCAGTTCGGGCGACCGCGGACGGTTCCCACGTTCAACGCGCGGAGGCGATGCTCACCATCGCCGCGGTCACCCTCATGACCCACCGGCTCACGCGGCCCACCGCCTTCCCCGACGCCGGCACCCCGCACCTCAGCAATCCGGTCCGAGCTGCCTGAGTCGGCCCCTCACTGAGGGGGAGGTGGTACGCGAGAAACCCGCCACTTCGTTACGAGCTGTCAGATTCGGTGGTGGTGAGTGCCGACATCGGGAGTGACGACGGACGCTCTTATCTTTCACTAAGAACTTTCCCCTAGCGTCTCGTTCATGATGATGCAACGTGGTGCAGCCGGATCTGTTGTCCTCACGGCCGTGGCCTTGACGGCCACCGTCGGGGTGGCCGCCGCGGCTCCCGCCCCCGACAAGGCCGCCGCCTCGGCGTCCCACGGCAAGGTGACGGACAATCTGTACATGTCGCTCGGCGCATTCGAGGATGCCACGTCCGGCGAGGACCCTAAGGTCAAGGCCATGATTGACCGTACGGACATCGGCGGCGTACAGGTGGTGGTGCCCTGGAAGGCCCTTGAGGGGAAGAAGGGGGAGTACAAGTGGTCGCGGCTGGACAATGCCCTGACGTATCTCCAGGAACGCCACAAGAAACTGTTCGTCCAGGTTCAGGACCGGTTCTTCGATGTAGCCATGAAGGACGCCAACGTTCCCCAATACGTGAAGGACGAGGGCGGGGTCGCGCCGACAGTCGATGAGAACCCTGACAACCCCACCACTCATGGGGCCATGGTCGCGCAGTGGAACAAGGAAGTGCGAGCAGACTTCCAGGCCATGCTGAAGGCGATGGCGGAGAAGTTTGACGGCAAGCTCGCCGGGGTGAACCTTCCGGAGACCGCGGTCGAGGTGGACACCAAGACGGATCAGACCAAGTACACCTCGAAGTCCTACATCGATGCCGAGATCGACAACATGCGCTACGGCAAGAAGGTCTTCACCAAGACGCAGTTCATCCAGTACATCAACTTCCTGCCGGATGACGACGACCACAAGCGCATGAAGGAGATGTTCGACCTCGCCAGGGACAAGAAGATCGGCATCGGAGGACCGGACACCCTGCCGGACCGGAAGTACCAGATGGAGAACTCCTACAAGTTCCTCCACGAGTACAAGGATGCCCTTCCCCTCGTCGCGATGGCCGTCCAGGAACCCGACATCAAGGCCAAGGACCCCAAGACCGGTAAGCCGTACACCCGCGAACGGTTCACGGACTTCGCCCACGACTATCTCGGTGCGCGCCAGATGTTCTGGACCACCGAAGCGGACTGGCTGCAGAAGCCCCCGGCATGACACGTGCGCGAGTGCGGCTACTCAGACCCGTGTGAGTGACCGAGCGCTCCCGGGGTGGCACAACCTCGGTCTGACACCCCTGGGGGAGCGCTCCGTCTCGAAGTGGACGGCTTCGACCGGTTCGACGCCGTGCATGACTGGACAGCCGAGCCCCCATCGCCGTATACGCCGGCACACGGCGCGCCTTCAGGCGAACAGCGCGGTGGCCGCCGCCAGCAGGTCGTGGTTGCTCCCGGTGATGTCACGCTTGGTCAGCCGGTGCAGTTCGTCCGCCTGCACGCCGAGGTCCTCAAGGGGCACGTCGACGTTGCCACGTGCCCGCGTGGCGCGCCGCAGGGCCACGCGGAATCCTGCGCCGCGCGGCAGGTCGCCGAGCAACTCGGGCAGCCATACGCGGAGCAGTTCGTGAGTCCATACGTTGGCGCCACCGGCACCGGTCCGCAGGGCGGTCCCGAGGACGGGCCCGAGACCGTTGTCCTGGAAACCGGCGGCGAAGATGTCGGCGGCCGAGTAGGACAGCGCGTCGGTGATCAGGACCTTCGGGCCGACGTAGCGCGGCAGGCCGGCGGTGATCACCACGGGATCGGTGAGGGGGAAGGCCTGCGAGTACAACTCGCCCGTTTCCACGGCGGCGCGGATCGAGCTCGTCCAGGCGCGGAGGCCCGGATTGGACCGTGCCAGGGCGAGCGCGGTCCGCGTGGTGGACAGCGAGAAGCTGACGGGGACGACGGGGTTTTCGCTCAGGACCTGCAGGGCGGATTCCGCGGCCGGGACATGGCCGCCCGGGTTGCCGCGGATATCCACGATCAGCCCTCCGGCGGGAGCGCGTGCCACGATCCGCGCCACCTGCTCGGCGAACAGCCGCGCGCTCGAGACGTTGAACGAGAAAACGCGCAGGTACCCGTACGCGCCGCCGCGGAGCCGCAGCGTACGGTAGGCGACGACGCTGCGGAGGGCCCGCGCGGCCGAATGCCGGGCACCGGGCGGAGCGAACAGCGAGCGCTTGATCTGGCGCGTGGTTTCGTTGCCGGCGTCGATGGCGAGACTCGTAGCGAGCGTGGGGACGGGATCCTGCGCGCGCCCCGCGTACTGGTCGGCGGCGCGTACGCGCCACGGGACGCGCGTCTCGCGGCGGCGGCCGGCTCGAGTGCGGTAGGACAGCAGCACCCAGTGCTCGTCGGGCGGGGGACCGGTCCGCAGCGGGCGCAGCGTCAGCGACTCCAGCCCGCGTGCCAGGCGCGCGTCGGGGTTGGAGCCTGCTTGTGCGGCCGCGTTGCGTTCGATCGCGCGCTCGATCGGGACTCCGTTCCAGGATTCCAGCTCGGCTCCGGCGTCGAAACCCGCGTGCACGAGCGCGGGGTCGATCTTGGAGACGATGTGGTGCGGGGTCCCGTCGGGGTCGGTGTAGCGCTCGACGAGGAAGCCCAGCGCCGCCACGTGACCGCGGTACGGGTCGGGCAGCTGATAGACGGTGTGCAGGTCGTGCAGCCCCTTGAAGACGTCCGCGAGTTCGGCGTGGAACTGGAGCTCGCCGAGCGGCGGGAGGCGGCGTTCGAGCAGACGCAGGCGCTGGACCGGGTCGGTGGCGTGCATCGCCCGCTTGAGGGGGAGGTGGACGTAGAGCTCTTCGAGCAGTACGCGGGCGGCGGCCACGAGCTGGTAGCGGCCCGCGAGCGGCAGCGGGTCGGCCTCGGCCCGTGCCGTGAACTCGTCGAGCCCGACCGACTCCGGAAGGACCCGGGCAGGCTGCGCGGTGGCCGGGCTCACGAGTAGTACTCCGCGAGGTGCTGAAGCTCCGGCACCCCGCTGCGCGCCACGGCGTCGAAGTAGGCCTCTTCGTGGGTCAGCGCGTCCAGGGGCGGAATGACCAGATCCGGCGGGATCTCGCCGGCGGCGGCGAAGGCGCCCACATCGCCGTCCGGCATGTCGCCGAACAGCGCGAGCGGTGCTTCGGGTTCGTCGAGCGGCCCGCCCCAGGCCGCGAGCGCGTCCTGCGAGGCGCGCCAGGCGGCCACGGGATCTTTGCGTACCTTCTCCAGCGCGCGCTTGATGCCGGGCCAGTCGAGCTTGGCGTCGGCCCGGTCCGGCCGGCGCACCGCCACGTGGCGCTTGAGCCCGGCCACGGTGATCGTGTCGGTCTGCGTCGCCCCGGCGGCCGTCATCAGCGCCGGCGCTCCGTAGAACGGACGGCCGCGCACCATCACCAGCCGTACGTGCCGCTCGGTCGCTTCGATCAGGTTGCGGTAGGCGCCCTCGGCCGGGTTGTGGCGCTCAAGTACGAGCAGGTCGGCGGCGCTGCCGCGCTGGAGGCGACCCACCTGCGGTCCCCAGGCGGTCGCCAGGGCGTCGCCGGGGTTGGCGGTGACCATGTCGCACAAGTCGCGGTCGCTGAAGTGCCCGTCCAGCTCATGGCGGTTCACGGCGTCGGCGACTTTGAGCTCGCCGAGCACGTGTTTGGTCCCCGACGGCGACCAGTCGGAGCCGAGCGCGATGCGCAGCCCTTTCTTGTCCGCTTCCGCCACGTCGGTCGTGTCGTGGTAGAGCCAGTAGTTGGAGAACGGCGACCACACGACGGTCCCCTTCTCCGCGGCGTTGATCGCCGTGACCGCGTCGTGCCACTTCGTGAAGTCGGCGGCGGTGAGCGCGGTGCCGTGAACCCCGACCAGCCCCGGTTTCAGGCACGGCTCCAGCTCGTCGAACTCGCGGTGGACGATGGAGCCCGGCTTGCCCTCCGCGACGTGGTAGATCAGCACCCGGGTGCCGTCGAGCTTCGGCGCCCGGATCTCGCGCAGCTCCTCGGCATCGAGCTGGAGTGCCGAGGTCATCACCATGTCAGCGCCCGCCGGCAGCTTCTCGTTGTCGATGATCCGCAGGAGCCAGCCGTCGACGGCGCGCGTCGAGGCGGGGGCGCCCTGGATGGACGTGGTCCCGCCGATCAGCGCCTTGACCTCGACGTACTTGACCAGCGCCTCGGGCGCGGCCTGAGCGAGCACCTTGGCGGGCCAGGTGACCGACGTGGAGTAGCCGGGCGGGTGGTCCTCATCGACCCAGCGGTCGTGGTGCGCGTAGGGGACGCCGGCCGCCTCCCACAACGGCAGCGTGTTGTAGGTGAGGTGGTTGTGCAGGTCGACCAGGCCGGGGAGGATCAGCGCGCCCGTGTCGATCCGCGGCGCGGCGGAGAACCCGGCGGGCGCATCCTGTGCGGCCGGCCGCACCGCCGCAAGGCGTCCGTCGTCCCCGACGTACACGGCGCCGGGGTCGAGGATCCGGTGGTCGCTGTCGAAGGTGACGACCGTGCCCTGCAGGACGATCGCCATCAGCTCGGCGCTTTCCAGATCAGCGTGTGCCGGTCGTCCGGCGACGGGCGGCTGACGGAGTTCTGCGCCCCGCTCGGCTTGGCGCGTACCCAGGCGTCATCGCCCAGGAACGCCGGCGCGCCGAAGGGCAGGTCGCGGCGGGGGATCGCGCTGTAGTCGGACTCCTGGAAGTCGGTTCCGTAGTTGGGGCCGGTGTTGTCGCCGTCGTCGTCCAGTGTCACGACCGCGCGCAGCCGTGTGACGGCATCGCGCCAGGCGTTCAGCAGCTCCGCCGTGTCATGGCTGGACGGGTGGGGCACTTCGCAGAGTCCGACCTGGGGCCGTGCGGTCCACAGCCGTACCGCTTCCTGGGCCATGAACCCCATCGCCACGACGGCCTGCAGCGTCGTGTCCGTAGCCCGGTCGAAGACCGCGTTGCGCCACTGCATCTGCTCCGGTTCGTCGAGCCGGTCTTTCATCGCGAAGGCCTGGCTGGGACGGACCGCGTACGCCCAGGCGTTGAGACAGACGTAGGAGCTGGTCAGCCCCAGTTTGGTGAGGAAGCCCTGCACGCGCTGGCCGGCGTTGCCGACGAGGCTGCGCCCGGCGATCCGCTCGGTCGGGCCGGGGTCCGACGCCACGATCAGCACGCGGGCCGAGCCGTCGAGCCGGCCTCGGTAGAAGACCGGCCCCCAGTCGGACCAGAACGCCGTCTTGACGGGCGGTTCGGGCACCTTGGCCAGGAGCTCGGCGAACTGCTCCGTGGGCCCGCGATCGAACTCCGGCATCGGTCAGCACCCCTTCCCCGGGCGGGTGGCGAACTGCGTCGGCCTCACGAACCTCACGGCGGCGTCCACGGTCTCGTACCGTCGGAGCGCCGGCTGTTCGAAGCGCGGGCTGTCGGAGCGCGGGCTGTATGAGGTGTGGCTGCGGCCCTGCACGTCCGGAGCGCGTCTCGCCCCCTCCGGCGGCCGGCGGCGCATCCAGCCGGCGGTGCCTCGCGGCCCCGGAATCGAACCAGATTCTTGATTTCATTTCTGGCATCTAGTGATAAAGGGAGCATGCCGCCTCGGGTTCTGCAACCTGAGGCGGCTTCCACCCGCCTGCGCGCGCTGGTCCCGCAGCTCGCCGGGTACGACGACGGGCAAGAACCGATCGCCGGCCTCGACGGTTTCCTGAGCCGGATGCCCGAGGCGGTGCCGCTTGACTCGCTCTACGGCGGGAGCGCACGCTGAGGATACGAGGTACGCATCGGATGTAAGCGTACGTACCACGCATGTGTGCGCCCACGGGTACACACCCACTCGTCCACTCGTCGCGAGCGCGCCGTCCCCCGGCCGGGTCGGCATGGCCGGTCTCCGAGCCCGACGGCGCCCGAGAGGGGCCGTCATGTCCAGCGAGTACACCATCCTGCGTGTCCGCGTCACGGCCAAGGACGCCGACACCCTGCGCGCCCTGCTGCGCGACTCCCGCCCCGATGTTGGCGGCCGAATCCGCCAGAACGAGGACGGCAGTCTCACCTTTGACGCCTATGTATCCCCCGAACAGGGCGAAGCCCTGGCTCGCGAGGGTGTGTCGGCCGTGACCGTCGAGGACGCCACCGCCACCGGACGTGCCCGTCAGGCCGAGGTAGGTGAAGGAGACCGGTTCGCCCCCGAAGACGCGGTTCCGCAGGGACTCGCCCTGAAGGTGCGGGACAGCTAGGAGGGACGCCATGCCGTACCTGAACATCACCGAAGTCGAATCCGGCGTGACCAGCCTGGCCGCCGCGTTCCCGACGACTGACCTCATCGAGCTGCCCGAGCCGACCTTCGAGGGCCGGACCTGCCACGCCCTGCGGATCGGCACCCACCGCCTGGAACCGAAGCCCGCCGTCGTCCTGATCGGCGGCGCACACGCCCGCGAGTGGGGCAGCTGCGAGATCCTGATCAACCTCGCCGCCGACCTGTTGCACGCACACGCCGGAGGCACTGGCCTTGCGTACGGCGGCACGAGCTTCACCTCCGCCCAGGTGCGCAGGATCATGGAGGAGCTCGACGTTGTCGTCTTCCCGCTCGTCAACCCGGACGGCCGGCACTACAGCCAGACCGTCGACCCCATGTGGCGGCGGAACCGCAATCCGGCCCAGTCCGGTGGAAATCCGGCCGCGGTCGGCGTCGACCTCAACCGCAACTACGACCACCTCTTCGACTACCGGACCGCTTTCCACCCCTCCGCCCCGGTCCGCGTCTCGGACAACCCGGCCGACCGCGACCAGGTCTACCAGGGCCCCGAGCCCTTCTCGGAGCCGGAGGCCCGCAACGTGCGCCGGCTGCTGGACCACTTCGTCCGCACCCGCTGGTTCGTCGACGTCCACAGCTACACCCAGAAGATGCTCTACGTGTGGGGCGACGACCAGAACCAGTCCGTCGACCCGGCCAAGAACTTCCGCAACCCCCTCTTCGACGGCAAGCGCGGACTGAAGGACGACCTGCTCTACGCCGAGTTCATCGAGGAGGCCGACGCCGACGCCTCCGCCGTGCTCGCCGAGCGGTTCTGCGAGGCCCTGAAGGGCGTACGCGGCAAGGAGTACGCCCCCGAGCCGGGCTTCGACCTGTACCCGACCTGCGGAACCAGCGACGACTACACCTACGCGCGCCACATCCTCTCGGGCCAGGAGGAGGAGAAGATCCTCGCCTTCACGGTCGAGTGGGGAATGGACTTCCACCCACCATGGGCGGAGATGAAGAAGATAGTCCTCGATGTCGACGCCGGCCTCGTGCAGTTCTGCCTGACCGCTCTCGCCTAGGAGTTGCCGTCAGAGAGCCGCGCCCGCCCACTACGCAGGCGATGCCCGCCCACTACACAGGCGATGCGAGGGTGACGGCTGATGGGCCGCTGATCAGACACTCCCGATCTCTTCGGGACCTTTTCGGGATCTCTTCGGGATCTCTTCGGGATCCTTTCGGGTGGATGTCGGTTGAGGGCGGATGGCCGAGCCGGCGCCTGTGAGAAGTCCGTCGATGACATCAGGACGTCTCTGAATGGGCGTAGGCCGCGATGGAGTGTGGTGGTGAGTTGGTCGAAATCGGTGAACGGGCAGGCAGCCTGTCAGTCAAGGCTCTTGCGTAGTGGGCCCCGCCTGCAATGTCTGTGGGCGACCGGTCCGCCTGCGCCACCGAAGCCGGCCGGCGGCCACAAATAAGGGACTGGGGGCGGTGCGGTACCGACTTTCGGCCATCCGATGCCGATGCCGGTGTCCAAGTGGACTGGTCCGTGGCACGATCCCCGCATGGTCCGAGCGGCTCGATGGCGTGCCAGTGGCCACTTTTTCCTCCTCCTTGGAGCCGCCGCGGCACTGGCCGTACTTGTGTGGTTGTCGTGGCCGCAGAACAACCGACCGGCGTTGAGCGGCCGAGTGACGCTCGCGACGGGCGTTGCTGCCGGGGTCTATGCGAAGTACGACGGCCTGCTCCGTGAGGAACTTAAGAACTCCTACCCCGGCTTAGACGTACGTCTGGTCCCCAGCCAGGGCTCGGTCGACAACCTTCGGCAAGTCGCCGAAGGCCGGGCCGACTTCGCGATCGCCGCCGCCGACGCGGCGGCCGAATACCGCAGCGCCGGCGGAAACGGAAGCCGGCTGCGAGCCTGTGCCCGGCTGTACGACGACTTCCTGCATCTGGTGGTGGCACACGACTCGCCGGTGCGGTCGGTCCGGGATCTGCGGGGTGCGCGGGTCGGGGTCGGGGGTGTCGAGTCAGGTGTCCAGCTGGTCGCGCGCCGCGTGCTGCGGGCCGTCGGGCTGGATCCGGACCGCGATATCAAGCCGGTGCTTGCGGGCATCGACAGGATGCCCGATCAGCTGCGCGTGGGACAGATCGACGCTTTCTTCTGGTCCGGCGGACTGCCCACTCCTGCCGTGCAGAGACTCGCCCGCACCTTCCCTATCCGCCTGATACCGCTGGGCGATCTGGTCGGAGCCCTGCACCGGCTGAGCGGGGCCTCAGTTCCCTTGTACCGCGCGGCCTTGCTGCCGTCCGACCTCTACCCGGAGACCGGCAGCCGCGAGGCGATCAGTACCATCGCCATCCCCAATCTGCTGACCACCGCGGACTATGTCACAACGGATCTGGCACAAGCGGTCACCGGCACTCTAATCAACAACCGCGAAAGCATCGGCCGACAGATGCACGCGGCCCAGAGTGTCGATCTGCGCACGGCCATTTTCACGGATCCACTGCCTCTGCACGAGGGAGCCCGGCTCTGGTACCGGCGCGTCAAGCCATAGCAGGCCACGTGGCCCTCCCTTCGGGGCACTCCGCCGGTGGCCGAGAAACACCTTGTAGGCGATCCCCGGCCCGGGGAATGTGAGGAAGCGGATCGCGTAAACACTCGCGTTCGCGCGGTGCGAAATCGGCGACGGGAGGACACGATCATGGAAATGAGCCTGCAGCCCACCGAGGAAGTCATGGGGGTGGACGGGCGATACCAGTGGACATTCCCGCTCACCACCGCGCTGCCGGACTCCTCCATCCACTCGGTCTGGTACGTCGCATTGCCCTTGACCTCCGCCCACCGCGGTGGTCACTCCGGCGGCGGGGCTCCCATTCCCGGCGTGGAAGGGCAGGAGCGTTATAGCAACGAGGGTTCGGTCTATCCGCACGCCGCCCTGGTCGAAATGATCACATACCAGGAGCGGTGCTTTCCCGATATGGCCTGGCGGTACCTCGACATGAGCCACCTGTCGTGGCCCGAGGTACGCGCCCAGATCGCCGCAGACCCGCCGGATGTCGTGGCATTGACCGTGTACACCGCCACCGCACTGTGGGCCTTCATCGTGGCCGCGGAGATCAAGCGCGTGAATCCCGACGCGGTCGTGGTCTTCGGGAACGACCATGCGGGAATTCTGTATCGCGAGACCCTCACCGGCCGGTACGGAAGCCGGTTGGTGGACTTCGTCAGCACAGGCAACAATGGCCCGTACACCATGATGGGGTTGCTGTACACGCTGCAAGGCGGGCTCGACCTGGCACGTGTCCCCTCCCTCGCCTACCGGCACCGCGGTGAGGTAGTCAACCAGCCTGCGCCCACCTATCCCATCGACCGCAGGCTGCTGCCCGACTACCGGCTGATCGAGGACCAGCTCGAGCAGTACTACGACAAGGCATTCGCCGTCTGGTACGCCCACCACTACGAGCTCAAACGGATGGTAACGCTGTCCCTGGACGCCGGCTGCACATGGGGCAGACGGCCCGGCCGCAGATGCAAACACTGCTCCATCCAGGGACTCACCCCCAAGACCACTCGTGTTTCCACCATCGTGCCGGTGCTGGAGGACGTAGTCGGCGTACTGGGCGCCAATGTGTATGCTGCGGGCGACTCCACCTTCGGCTTCTCACGCGGACAGTGGTCCGGAGAGATCGACTTTCTGGACGAGCTGGCCGAGGCGTGTGCCAACTCCGCCGTACTCCGGGACCACCGGTTCATGCTCGCTTACGGCCTGATCTTCGAATTCCTGCAGTCCGCCAAGTTGTGCCAGGGGTTCATCCGCACCTGGAACGTCGGTCTGGAAGCATTCGACCCCCGGCTCCTCAAGGGCGATTCCAAAGGAATCAACAAGGGACCTGACCGGGTGTACGCGGCATTGGAACTGGCGCAAGACCTGGGCTACAAGCTCTACATCTCAGGGATCATGGGTCTGCCCGGAACGACGCGCTCCATGCTCCGCAGCGAGGTGGACAAATGGCTTTCGCTGGCGGAGACCTACCGTGACTCGATCACCACGATCTCCGTGGCGGCACCCGGTGTCATCCCTGGATCCCGTATGTACTGGGAGTCGTTCACCTCCGACCCGGTGGTACGCGCCTGCCATGGTGAAATCATTCCGGCACGGCGGCTGACCGAACGGTATGTGCGCGAGCACACCGAGGTGGAACTGGCCGATGTCGAGGCTGCCATCGCAGATGTCGGCCGCGGCGTCATCACGCTGGGCGGGCAACAAGGCCAGATGAAATTCGGCGGCTACATGCTCGGCGGCCTGGATGAGGACGAAGCGGCCGAACAGCGTCTGCTCGATGCCATCTGCGCCCAGCTTTGACCCGCGATGGCAGCTGTGCGCGCCCAGCTGATCGGCCCGACCTACACCATCACCGTCACCTGCGTGGGTTCAAGTCTGCCCACTTCGCTCTACTCCGCGTACGGACGCCACTTCGCCCTCTCCTCCTTCGCGGTGACCGGCCTCTTCGCAATCTACGTCGCCGTCATCATCCCAACAATGCTGTCCTGCGGCGGCCTCTCCGACCGCTGGGGGCGCCGCCGGGTGGCCGGCATAGGACTCATGCTGTCCGCGGTGGCCTCCGCGTTGCTGGCCTCAGCGATCGCACCGGCCATGCTCTTCGTCGGGCGGATGCTGCAGGGCACTGCTGCCGGGCTCATCTCCGGCGCGGCAACCGCCGCACTGGCGGACGCCGCCCAGGAGCACAACCCCGGACCGGCGGCTCGCGGAAACGCCATCTCCCTCGCCTCCCTGGGAATCTCGGTGGGCAGCGCCAGCGGACCTCTGCTCTCCGGCGCCCTCGCCTCCTTCGCCCCCGCGCCCCTCTCCACCCCCTTCCTTGCCCATCTCACCCTGCTCCTGCCCGTATGCGCGATGCCCTGGCCGGCCAAGCCGGCCGGCAACGTGCTCTCGCAGCATCCCGGACCGGCCCGCCGACGGCACCGGTACTCCAACCGCCCGGCACTCGCCGGCAGTGCGGCCACCACCGTTCTCACCTGGAGTGTCCTGGGCATATTCCTCGCTCTGGGGCCTGCGGTGGTTGCGGCCCTGAACCCCTCCGCCGGGCCGGTCCTGGGCGGCGAGATGGTGGGGCTGATGCTGGTCTCCTCCGCCCTGGCACAGTTCTCCGCCGGACGGCTCCCTTCGGGAGCGGGCCAGCGCCGGGGACTCGCCGTCATCACGGTGGGACTCTTCCTGCTGGTCACTGCGGTGCTGCTGCACAGCCTGCCCCTGCTCGCCGTGGCCTCGGTAATTTCAGGGATCGGCCAGGGAACCGGCTTCACCGGTGCCCTCACCGACCTCACGGCCGTGGTGCCCGCCCAGCACCGCGGCAGGATGCTGTCCCAGGCATATGTCATCGCCTATCTGGCCCTTGCCGTCCCGGTACTCGGCGTCGGCGCGCTCGCGGACCACACCGGCGTCCTCACCGCGGTCACGATCTACGCGTTCGTGACCGTCGCCGGCTGTCTGCTGTACTTCCTCACAGCTCCTCCAGCCTGCCCTGCTACGGATCCGGCCCCGGAGAATTCCCACGGCGACTCGTTACCAGGCAAGCAGTCACGAGCACCGCGCCCTCGGAGGAAACCCCGAGGCTGACTTGACTCTGTCGGGGATCTTGTGACGTCGGTGTCATCCGTTGGTCGTTCGCCAGGACTGCCGATGGGGAATTCCGCGCTGATGCAGGTAGCTCCGGAAGGCCGTCGGAGAGCGTGGAGGTCGCGGTTCCCCCCTCCGTAGCGGCTGTGGTGGCCACGTCGGTGATCACGTTGACGCGGTCGTCGTCGCGTGATCCGTGATCCATGATCCGTAATCAGAGGGAGGCGCCATACGCAACGAACCGCACGAGACGGCTGTGCCGATAGGACTGCTGCTCCTGGTGGCTGGAACCCTCGTCGGGGATGCCCTGGTCGACCCCTGAGGGACCTTCGCCGGCGGCGTCGTCCTCGTCCGAGTCAAGAAGCCACGCCCTGACCAAGGTGCTGCGCCTGTCCGACCCCGGCATGCGAGAGATCCTGGCGAAGACGCGCGAGTCCGCGCCGCTCATCGGCGTCGGAGAGGGCAAGAAGAAGGTCTCTGTCGACCTGGCCGCCGACACGGCCCCCTGGAGGGTGCTTCGGCATCACGGGCCGCTTCGGGGCTCCCTGTATGCCTACGTTCCAGCGCTTTGATGTGGTCGTGTCAGAATGTTGATCACGAGCGACCGTCGGCCCGAGCAGCCCCCGCCGCCCCAAGAGGCCCCGCCGCCCGAGCCTGTCGAAGCCCCGGAGCCGACGAAGGCTGCGGACTCCGGTACGGGCCCGGCGGAAGCGCCGGAACCCACGGGCGGGCACACCGCAAGTGCCGAGCAGACGGATGACGCTCCGGAACCGGCGGCTGCAGAGGAAGCCGAAAGCACACCGGAGAAGACCGACGCGCCGGAACCGGGATCCGGGCAGCCCGACGCCGAGGCCCCGGAACCGACGGATGCGGAGGGCACGCAGGAAACGGGTGCCGAGGAAGCGGACGAGGCCCCGGAGCGGGAAGCCGAGCAATGGGACGCTGACACCCCGCAACCGGCGACTGCTGAGGACGCAGACGCAGACGCGGACGCGGACTTCGAAACCGTTCCGGCGGACGCACGCGAGACGCCGAGGTAGACCATTTCCGCCCCAAGACCTACGCGGTCCACCGAGGCCGGACGTATCCGGCCGCTGCTGAGGCCGACGCGTCGGGCCTCATCGCTCTGACCACTGGGGATGACCGGCCTGAGGATCTCATCGCCGATCCCCGGGACCCGAGCGGCGAGCGCTTCCTGGCCGCCCCGGAGCAGTTGGACGCCTGGTACCGGATCCACTGGACCTTCCGCTGGCAGGGCGGCCCCTTCGACGCCGTGGGGACGGTGGACGGCAGGATCAAGGGCGTCTACACGGGCTGCAGCTGGGGTTTCGCGGACAACTGGCAGCTGACCGACGAGACGGCTCTCAGCGGGTACACCCGGTACACGGTCCAGGCGAGCCTCAAAGGCGTCACCGACCTCGAACAGCACCGCACCGACCTGCTGGCCAAGCAGCAGCCGAGGTCCCGGGGGCCATCTCGGTGTCGCAGCACCTGCTCCAGCGTGATCAGGCATGGCTCCGGCACATACTCGTCGTATTCCACTTCCACCGAGGCGGTTCCGGGGGTGTGGTGAGGACGTCAGTGACGGCGGCTGCGGATCGCCAGAACGGCGCGGTCCTGGGCATGTACTTCTCCGGAGGGTGGTCGAAGGGGCACCACAGCACCTGGAGCGGATCGGCCCCGGCCTGCCCGGGCGGGCGCAGCAGGGGGATGTCACGCACGTACAACTGGGCCACGGGCAGCAAGGCGACCGGGCCCTCGGACCTCCAGCGGCCGGCATCGATCCGCTCCTTGATCGCTTCCTCCTCGGGCGTGTGCCGGGGGCCGTGGGGATTGCGGAGCAATCGGCCCTGGACGCGCCGCTCCAGCCGTACCTCTTGCCGGTGGGAGGGAATCGTTCATCTCGTCCCACTCGTGCGGGCCGTCGGAGTACGGCCACGGCTCGTCGGCGGGCCACGGCAAGGGCCCTCCAGTCGAACTGTCATGCGACGGCGATGGCCCGGGGCGAGGGTGCAACCGGATCGCCGTGCGTGCCGGCGGAGCCGGTTGAGGGAAGACCGCGGTGGCGTCGAGCGGCCGCGGCGGGGTGGTACGGATGGTGTTCAAAGTGGCGATGCTGCCAGCAGCCTCAGCTCCTCCTCCGCCGTGCTGCAGCACCCACCTGAAAGAGACTTCTCGGACATTCCCTAACGAGTGGACGGCAAGGTGAGGCTAAGCAGGGGGCTAATCGTGGGCGAGTCTTTACACGACTGAAACGTCACTTGGAGCCATCGGGCGATGCGTAGACAGCGGCAAGTGTCCTGTTTTGCGGGTTGACTTGGCGTCGAGGCGACGAGGGCGTATCGCCGCGCGGTCATCGCGTCTGCCTCCTCCGTGGAGCGCACGGTCGGCGGTGCGGTGTCCGAGCGGGGTTCCCGGGCCATCGCCCGGCGGGGCAGTGGTATACGGACGGCGGGTCGCGCCATGCGTACGGATGGCCGTGTCGCGAGTGTTCCGTTCTCCCCGCTATGACGGCGCATTCGCATTGGTCCAGTGGATGCGGCGGTTCCGGCCCCCGAACTGAGAGTGCACCGTTCCGGGCTTCCGCGAGGCCTCGTGCTCTCCGCTCCTCCGTGCCGTCCCGGCCGCCCTCGCCGCAGTCCGTGTGACGTTCTGCGGGCATGTGCCGACCGCAATGGGCCAGGCCATGTTGGCGCATATACAGCTGTCGGTGCAGGGCGGGCCGTACCTAGTTTTCATTTCGCTTAAACATTGCTGCCAACGAGAAATCGGGCAGGGCGGGGGCATCACAAGATGCGGAAGACGGCATTGCTCTTAGCCTGAATGATCGCGAAGCCTGACGGTGATTGCCGATGGTGATTGCCGAGGTGATTGCCGAGCCCGATTCACCGGGATGCCGGACATCGGCGCACAGCCGAAGCGCGAATGGTCTTTTCCGGACCGTCGCCGTGGGGCCGGCCGTCACGTGCAGCGATATGTCGAGCGGGGGATTTCATCGGCTCTTCATCGGTTCGGAAGCCAAGGTGTCGGCTCATCACGGCTCGGCACGCCACTGTGGGCGGGGGTTTATGCACCTTTTCTTCCTGTATGCGGCAGATCCGCCCAGCACTCACTGGCCCGGCTCGCGCAGACCGTCAACAGCAACACGGGCGCGTGTCAACTGAGGGTGTCAACTGAGGGGCGCATTCGGTCAATAAGGAACACGCGGCGTGGAAAATTTGAAGAGAATTCGAACAGGGGGAATCCATGGCAGGCGTGAGATCCGCTCATGAGCCCGCGACGTCGGACCCGGTGCCAGGGTTGCCGCCGCCGGCCGGCGCATACGGGGAGCCGCCCGTCCGGACGTTGTCGCGGTATTTCGAGCGGAGCTGCGACAAAAACCCGGACCGCACCGCCGTGATCTGCGGAACCGAACAGCTCGGTTATGCGGAACTCGACCGCCGCGCCAACCGGCTCGCGCACCTGCTCCTGTCGCGTGGCGTGACCCAGGGCGGCGCGGTGGGAATCCTGCTCGAACGGTCCGTCGACACCTACGTCACGCTGCTCGGAGTGATCAAGGCCGGGGCCGCCTACGTCCCGCTCGACCCGTCGTTTCCCGCCGACCGGCTGGCCTTCATCGCGCAGGACGCGGGGCTGTGCGACCTCGTGACGACCTCGGCGATGCGCGATCGTGCACAGCTCCTGCCCTGTCCGGTGCTGGAACTCGACCGCATGCAAGCGGAATTGGCCGATCAGTCCAGCGACCGCCCCGGTGGTGACATCCCGCCATCATCGGTCGTCTACATCATCTACACCTCCGGCACCACCGGCCGGCCCAAGGGCGTGGCGGTGTCCCACGCCAACATTGCCAACTTCCTTCGCGTGGTGACCCCGATCTACCAAGTGCGCGGCGAGGACCGCGTCTACCAGGGGCTGTCGATCGCCTTCGACTTCTCGGTGGAGGAGATCTGGCCGGCCTGGATCGCGGGAGCGACCCTGGTCGCGGGTCCCACCGACGCCCGCCGCGTCGGCCAGGGCCTGGGCGACTTCCTCATCGAGCAGGCGATCACCGTACTGTGCTGTGTGCCGACACTGTTGACGACCCTTGAGGCCGAAGTGCCGTCCCTGCGCAGCCTGCTCGTCAGCGGCGAGGCCTGCCCTCCCGACCTGGTACGCCGCTGGTCCCGCCCGGGCCGCCGCATCCTCAACGCGTACGGCCCCACGGAGACGACCGTCACGGCCACCTGCGGCGAACTCGTCCCTCACCGGCCGGTCACCATCGGCACCCCCCTGCCCACCTATCGCGTCTACATCCTCGACGACGAGCTGCGCCCCGTCGCCGAGGGCGAGAGCGGCGAGATCTGCGTCGGCGGCCCCGGGGTGGCGATCGGTTACGTCAACCGGCCCGACCTCACCACGGAACGGTTCGTGCCCAACCCGATCGCACGGGACCGCGCCGACGTCCCCCGGATCTACCGCACCGGCGACCGCGGCCGGTTCACCGCCACGGGCGAGATCGAGTACCTGGGCCGTGCCGACACCCAGGTCAAGATCCGCGGCTATCGCATCGAACTCGCGGAGATCGAGGAAGTGCTCCGCGAGGACGACTCGGTCGAGAACGCGGTCGTCACCCCCCTCGAACGGGACGGCGTCGTCCAGGACCTCGTCGGCTACGTCACCCTCACCGACCGCACGGCACGAGGCGCCGACGATGACCTGCGCGACCGGCTGCGCGTCCGCCTGCAACGCCGGCTCCCCGACTACATGATCCCCTCATTCGTCGAGGTGCTCCCCGAATTCCCGCTACTGGCCGCCGACAAGGTCGACCGGGCTGCCCTGCCCGCCCCCACGTCGCCGCCCCTCACCCGCCGCTCCGCCCAGCGCATCGCCCCTCGCACGCCGCTGGAGCGGCAACTGGCCGCGGAGTGGAAGGAGGTCCTCGGTGGCGAGGAGATATCCGTCGAGGATGACTTCTTCTGCGACCTGGGAGGACATTCCATGGCGGCGGCCCGCCTGATATCGCGGCTGCGGCGGCAGCCGCGCCTCCAGGGCGTGGCCATGGGCGACCTGTACGCCCAGCCCACCATCCGGGGCCTCGCCGCCTCCATCGAAGCCGCCTCCATCGAAGCCGCTTCCATCAAGGCCGCCTCCATCGAAGCCGGCGCCACGGCGCCCGGGGAGCAGCGGGCCGGCACCCCGCCACCACCGGTTCTGCGCCACTCCACCGCCCGGGTCCTGACCTGCGGTGCCGCCCAACTCGCCGCCTTCTGCGCATGGTTGCTCCTGCCCGGCCTGCCGGCGATGGTCCTGCTCTACCGCCTGCTCCTCGCCTGGCACGTCCCGGTGCACGGCCTCGCCCCCGGCAGCGCCCTGCACCGTCTCACGCACCTGAGCCTGCCCGGCTTCGTGCTCCTGGAAGTCACATGGCTGGTGGCGAGCCTCGTGCCGCTGCCACTGCTCTGCGGCCGATTGCTGATGCTCGGTGTCCGGCCGGGGTGGTATCCGCTGTGGGGCGTCACCTATCTGCGCTTCTGGCTCTACGGGAAAGTGCTGGCCTTCTCCCCGCTGGCGGTGCTGACCGGCTCGCCGCTGCTCGCCCCCTGCCTCCGGCTGCTCGGCGCCAGGGTCGGCCACGGCTGTCACCTGTCCGCCGTCATCGGCCTCCCGCCGTTCGTGGAGATCGGCGAGGGCACGAGCATCGGCTACGGCGTGCGCGTCCAGCCGTACGTGGTCGAGGGAGGCCGCATCCGGCTGGCACCGGTCCGGATCGGTTCCGGCTGCTTCGTCGGCACCAACAGCGTCGTCATGGCCGGCGCCGTGATCGGCGACCGCGCCTCGGTGGGGGAGCAGTCCCTCGTAGCCGCCGACCACGTCGTACCGGCGGAGGAACACTGGGCCGGCTCGCCGGCCGCCTCCCGCCCCGGCACGCCACCGCTCCTGGAGTCCATGGCCGCCGCGGCCGACGACCGGCCCTGGACCGTGCGCCTGCTGGCCGCGTACGGGGCGGGGGCGCTCCTGCTCACGCTCGTCCCGCTGCTCGCGACCGTGGCCGGTTCGGCACCCGTGGCGTACGTGGTGTGGCGGTACGGCTTCGCCTGGGCGCTGCCGGCCACGGCCCTGACCGGCCCGCTCGTCGTGCTGATGACCTGCGCTCTCGTGCTCCTCGTCAAACGGGGCGCCCTGCCGGCGGTGCGCGCCGGAATCCACCCCGAACGCAGCGGCTTCGGCGTACGCAAGTGGATCGGCGACGGCATGATGACCACGAGCCTGACGCTGACCCACTCCCTCTACTCCACCCTCTACCTCGTCCCGTTCCTGCGGCTGCTCGGTGCGCGCACCGGCCGCTGGTCCGAGGTGGCGACCGTCAGCTTCGTCGACCCGGACATGCTGATCATCGGCGAGGGCAGCTTCGTCGCGGACGTCTGCGTCGTGGGCCCGGCCGCCTTCCACCGGGGCCGTATCTCGGTCGCACCGGCGGAGGTGGGGCGACGCGCCTTCGTCGGCAACGGGGCGCTGGTCCCCGGCTCCTGCCGCCTGGGAGAGAACAGCCTGCTCGGGGTGCACTCCCTGGCGCCGACCCGGCCGACCGACCCCGAGACGACCTGGCTCGGCTCACCCGCGATCTTCCTGCCGCGCCGCGAGGCCAGCCAGGACTTCCCCGCGAAGCTCACCTACAGCCCCAGCCGGGGACTGATCGCGGCGCGCCTGGCCATCGAGTACTTCCGGGTGACACTGCCCGCCACACTCGGCGCGCTCGGCGCCCTCATCAGCTTCTACGCCGCGGTACGCCTCGCCGAGGCCCTGCCGCCGTGGGCGCTGCTGCTCCTGGGGCCGGCCCTGTTCCTCGGGGCCGGTGTGTGCTCCACCCTGGCCGTCGCCCTGCTCAAGTGGCTCGTCATCGGCCGCTACCGGCCGCGCGTGGAGCCTCTGTGGGGCATCTGGGTGCGGCGCACCGAGCTCGTCACGGGCCTGTTCGAGAACCTCGTCGTCCCGGCCCTGCTGAACTACCTGACCGGCACCCCCTGGATGGCCCCGGTCCTCCGCCTCTTCGGCGCCCGGATCGGCCGAAGAGCCTGGCTGGGTACGACGTACCTGACCGAGTTCGACCTGGTCGAGGTGGGCGACGACGCGGCCGTGGCCGAGGCCACCTCGCTGCAGACCCACTTGTTCGAGGACCGGGTCATGAAGATGTCCGACGTGAAGATCGGGGCGTCGAGCTCCGTGGGTACCCGCTCCGTCGTGCTCTACGACGCCGAAGTCGGTGCCGGCTCCTCACTGGACGCACTGTCCCTGGTCATGAAGGGCGAACGCCTGCCCGACCGGTCACGGTGGCGCGGCATCCCTGCCCGCCCCTGCTGACACCACGGGGCGGCGCTCCGACGCCGCCCCCTCCGCCCGCAATACCCTTACGGAGACAGTCATGGCACCCCTCGTACAGCGTGGTACATGGACCGAGCCGCACGTCGACGGCGCTCTCCCCGGTCCCCGCTCCGCCCAGTTCCTCGCGCGGCAGCGAGAGTGGGAGTCCAACGCCCGTACGTACTCGCGGCATTTGCCGATCGCCCTGGCGGAAGGTTCCGGAAGCTTCCTGAAGGACGTGGACGGCAACGTCTTCATCGACTTCCTCACCGGCGCCGGCGTGCTGTCGCTCGGCCACAACCACCCCGAGCTCGTGGAGGCCGTGACCGCACAGCTGGGGCAGCTCACCCACGGCCTCGACTTCCCCACCCCGGTGAAGGACGCCTTCGTCGAGGCCCAGCTCTCGATGCTGCCGCCCTCGATGCGCGACAGGGTGAAGATGCACTTCTGCGGGCCGACGGGGGCCAACGCGGTGGAGGCCGCCATCAAGCTCTGCAAGATCGCGACCGGCCGCGGCGACATCGTCTCCTTCCAGGGCGGGTTCCACGGCAGCAGCCACGCCACCATGACCCTCAGCGGCCTCGTGGCCCAGAAGCGCCCGGTTCCCAACGGCATGCCCGGCGTCCACTTCTTCCCGTACTCCTACTGCGCCAGGTGCCCGGTCGGCCTGTCGCCGGACACCTGCGCGACCAACTGCGTCGAATACCTGGAACGCTCGCTCGGCGACGCCAACGGCGGCATCCCGCTTCCCGCGGCGGTGTTGCTGGAAATGGTCCAGGGGGAGGGCGGCATCGTGCCCGCCCGAGCGGACTTCGTACGGCGCGTGCGCGACCTGACCCGCGAGCTGGACATCCCCCTCGTGGTCGACGAGGTGCAGACCGGCTGCGGACGCACCGGCACGTGGTTCGCCTTCGAGCAGTACGACATCGAGCCCGACGTCATCGTCGCGTCCAAGGCACTGAGCGGGATCGGCACACCGGTCGCCCTCATCATCTACGACGCCAAGCTCGACACCTGGGCGCCGGGCGCGCACATCGGCACGTTCCGCGGCAACCAACTGGCCTTCGCGGCAGGCGTGCAGACTGTGCGCATCGTCCGCCGCGACGACATCCTCGGCAACGTCCGCCGGCGGGGTGAGCAGATCGCGGACAGGCTCGCGGCGCTCCTGGCCGACCCTTGGGTGCGCGAGGTGCGGGGCCGTGGCCTGATGTGGGGCATCGAGCTGGCCGACCCCGGCACAGGCCGGCCCGCCTCGGCGTTCGCGGCCGCGGTCCAAAGCCGTGCGCTGCACAACGGGCTCATCGTCGAACTCGGCGGACGCGACGACTGCGTCGTGCGGATCATGCCGCCGCTGAACGTCACCGCCGACATCGTGGACACGGCCTGCTCGATCCTCGTCGACGCCGTCGAAGCCGGTCATCCGTAGCCCCGGGGCGGCCGGCACCGGCCGCCCCACACCGAGTGGCCGCCCGGACCAGGGCGCCGCTGGAGGACACCTGACCTCATGGCTCTCATCGTTCAGAAGTACGGCGGCTCCTCAGTGCGGACCGCAGAACACATCAAACGCGTCGCGGAACGCGTCGTCGCCACCCGCGGGCAAGGCCACGACGTCGTCGTCATCGTCTCCGCCATGGGCGACACCACCGACCGGCTGCTCGACCTGGCCCGGCAAGTCACCGACCTCCCGTCCCCCCGCGAACTGGACATGCTGCTCACCGCGGGCGAGCGCATCGCGAACGCGCTGACGGCGATGGCGATCCACACCCTGGGCGCCGAAGCATGCTCCCTCTCGGGCCCGCAGGCCGGAGTGCTCACCACGCCGGCGTACGGCAAGGCTCAGATCGTCGACGTCGCACCGCGGCGGGTGCGGCAGGCGCTGGACCGAGGGATGATCGTCCTGGTCGCCGGATTCCAGGGCATCAACCCGGAGACCGGGGACATCACCACGCTGGGCCGCGGCGGATCCGACACCACGGCCATCGCGCTGGCCGCCGTGCTCAAGGCCGACGTCTGCGAGATCTGCACCGACGTCGACGGCGTCTACACCGCGGACCCCAGGATCGTGCCGGAGGCCAGGCGCCTGGAGCACATCACCTACGAGGCGATGCAGGAGATGGCCGCCGGCGGCGCGAAGGTCCTGGCACCGCGCAGCGTGGAGTACGCCAGGCGGTGCGGCGTGCCCGTACACGTACGCTCCTCCTTCCACACCGGACCGGGCACCATGGTTTCCGGCTCGGCGGAGGACGTCCCTACGGAACACGGGGCGATCACCGGCGTCGCGCACGACGTGTCCGGCACGAAGGTCACCGTGACGGGCGTGCCGGACCGCCCCGGCACCGTCGCGCGCATCTTCCGTGCCGTGGCCGACGCCGGGTGCGAGGTCGACATGGCCTTGCAAAACGTGCCGTCGCCGGCCGACGGGCGCACGGATGTCACCTTTCTGCTGCCCAAGGACAGCGGGCTCGCCGCGACGGCCGCGCTCCGGAAGGTCCGCGCCGAGACCGGCTTCGCGGAGGTGCACCAGGACGACGACGTCGCCAAGGTCTCTCTCATCGGCAGCGGCATGCGCGCACACCCGGGCGTGACGGCGGCCTTCTGTGAGGCCCTGGCGGGGGCAGGCGTGAACATCGAGGTCATGTCGACCTCGGAGATACGGATCTCCGCCGTCTGCCGAACGGCGCGGCTCAGCGAGGCGATACGGGCTCTGCACGGCGCCTTCGGCCTCGACACGGGGGAGGGCGAGACGGAGGGCGAGGCGGCGACGTCCGGGTAGCCCCGGGCCCTTCCCGCCGGTGCGGGACAGGGGCCCCAGCAGCGGTCACCGTGCGCGGCCATCGTGGTGATCTCGAAGCGGGCCTCGGGGCGGTCCTTGGCCAGCAGCTCGACGCACCAGTCGGCCTGTCGGCGGGCCATGGTGCCGTTGCGGTTGCCCACCCGCACGATGTATGTGGTCTTCACGAGTCCTCCCCGGCGGCTGGGCGGGCGTCGTGGTGTCGGGCGGCGATGAGGGGAGTCGCGCAGGGGTCTCCGCCACGGCAACGCCGTCACCGTACCGACCGAAGTCCTTTACCGTGTCGGACCGCTGCTGCCGTGACCGCTGCCGGTGGGGCGGCCGCCGAGCGGCTACGACGCGGTGGCTTCCAGGATCAGCGCCTGTGGTGCCCGGAGGTACGCGGACCAGTAGGCGTCCCCGAGAAGCTCCCGGCCCTGGGGTGACACGGTCAGACGCGTCCAGGACGTACGAGCGAACCCCGCCGCGCGGGCGGCCCTTTCGTAGGTGTCCTTCGACCACCAGTGCGCGGTGAGGTGCAGCCGCCCGCCACTGGGAAGGGTAGCGTCCAGGGTGACGGGGGCGCCCTCCCGCTCCTCCGGCTGCGTCAGGGTGAAGCCGTAGGGGGCGTAGTAGGCGGTGCCCCGCCCGTAGTCCGGGTTGAGGGTCACGGCGACGAGACGGCCCCCGGTGGGCCGCAGCGCGCGGCGGGCCGTGGTGAGGACGCCGGTCAGCTCCTGCTGGGAGCGGGCGTAGCACAGGACGTAGACACTCAGGACGAGGTCGGCGGTGCCGTCGTCCGTGACCGGCCGGGTGGCGTCGGCGTGCACGTACCGGGCACCGACCGGGCGAGCTCGTTCGACGACCCGTGCCGTGGCGAGCATGCTTGCGGAGCAGTCGACACCGGTCACGCGGGCAGCGCCCCAGGCCGCCAGGCGGCGGGTGTAGACGCCCGAGCCGCACCCGAGGTCGAGTGCGTCGAGCCCGGTGACGTCACCGACGGCCTTCCGGACCGAGTGGTGTTCCAGATGTTCACGGAAGGGCAACCGGGCGGACTCTTCGTAGAGGTCGCCCAAGGCGTCGAACGCATCCGTTGTCCCGGCAGCGCCCGTGGTGCTCGGCTCGCGCATGCGTGACTTCACCTCCATACGACGGGCAGGGCAGCGGGCCGGAGGAACATGGAGGTGGTGTCCCAGGCGATTTCGCGGCGGGACACGGCGAGTTCCAGGCCGGGCAGCCGCTCGAACAGGGCGCGGTAGGCGACGGTCAGGGCGGTGCGTGCCTGGGCGGCACCGAGGCAGTAGTGAGGTCCCGCCCCGAAGGTGGGGTCGGCATTCTGCCGCCGCCGGACGTTGAACCTGGCGGGATTGCGGTAGTGGGCGGGGTCCCAGGTGGCGCCGAGCATCGTCGCGCAGACGGCGTCGCCCTCCCGGATGAGGGTGCCGTGCAGTTCGACGTCCTCCAGGGCGATGCGCGGCAGTCCGAGGACGCCGTTGTGGTGGTAGCGCAGAACCTCCTCGACCGCGCCCGGCCACAGGGACGGCTCCGAGACGCAGCGCAGGAGCTGATCAGGGTGGAGCAGGAGCGTCAGGGGCCCGGTGGCCAAGGGGGAGACCAGCGATTCCCCGCCGGTGACCAGCAGGTAGGAGGCCGTCCCGTAGAGCTCCTCCTCAGTGATGACACCGGCCTCGCGTGCCGACAGAAGTGCGCCCAGGGGGTCGTCACGGGACGGATCGTCGCGGCGCAGGTCGACGGCCCGCCGGGTGAAGTCGCTGACGGCCGCGGTCGCGGCGGCCACGTCCGCACGGTCGTCGGCGAAACTCATCTGCGCGGCGAACCCCGCCGAGGCCTGCTCCCACAGCGACCGGGGAACACGCAGCAGTGCGCAGGCCAGCCTGGGTGGGAGGGGAGTGGCGAAGGCCTCCATAAGGTCGCAGGGGTTGGGGCCGCGGACCATCGCGTCGAGCACTTCGTCGACCAGGCCGCGGATCGCCGGGCGGCAGCCGGCGGCCGCGGAACGTGTGTAGTAGGGGGCGAGGATGCGGCGGAGCCGGGTGTGGTCGGGCGGGTCGAGGTTGAAGAGGGAGCCGGGCACGGCGGTGACGTCTTCACCGACCACCCGGGGAGCTCCCGCGAAGGCGAGTCTGCGCGAGAAGCGCCGGTCGGCCAGGACGGAGCGGATGTCGTCCCCGCGCGTGAGCATCCAGGCCCGTGCCCCGGACGGTAGCAGGACGGGGCAGACCGGCCGGTGGGCCCGCGCCCAGTGGATCACGGGCGGTGGCGTCCCCATGGGGCCGAGGGCGAACGGATAGCGCAGGGGCAGGGGAGGCGGTGTCGCGGGCATGTGCAGGACGGTCACCGGGCTGTGACCTCCTGATCCTGTACGTCCTCTGCCGGCAGCCCCGCGGGCGAGGCGACGACGAAGCCCTGCCCCGGTGCGGGACGAAGCGCGGCGTCGTCCCGCAGGAGCGGCTCGATGAGCGGAATGCGCCGGTGGTAGACGAGGACCGAGGAGGCGGTGCCGAAGATACCCGGCGAGTCGAGCATGAAGGGAAGCTCCGACCAGGCGTAGCGGACGGCAATGTCGAGCCGCTCCTCAGACAGTTGCGGCCGCGCAACGGACATCCGCGGCCGCTCCTCGGACAGCTCCGGTCGCTCCACGGACTGCGGCTGTGCCATGATCCGCCCCTGCACGCCGGCGACGGCGGCACGGGCGACGTCCAGGCATGCCGCGCGGATACCCGGATCGCGGTGGTACGTACGCTCGGCCGTGCGACGAAGCTGCAGGTATCGCGGCACCGCCGCAAGAGACGTTCCCGTGTGGATCCGGCCCTCGCCGCACCCGGCCCGCAGAAGTGCGCGCTGCGCCGGCCTGCGAAGCTTCTTGACCGCCCGGCGCGCCCGGCCGACCGCCACGGATGGTTCCACACCCGCCGCGATCAGGGTGTAGGCCGCCTCGTAGCTCGGGATGATCACGTCCACCGCACGGAAAGTGCCGGCGGCCCACTCGACCAGGGATTCGACACGCCGCGCCGTGAAGTAACCGTTCCACGGCGACAGACCGATCAGGGCGTGCTCGGCCGCCATGAGGTGGCGCCCGCACTGGTCGGTGTACGGGAGCGCGTGAAATGACGGAACGGTCTCCATGGCTCTCCGGGGAAGGGATGGGCACATGGTGACGCGAAGCCCACGTCACGGGGCGTATCCCACGCCGGTTGCGCCCGGTCCGCCACGCCGGTCCCTCCGGGCGCCGACGCATTCGGGTGGCTTCGCATGCATCCCGCGTACGGGGCAACGGAGCGGGAGATCCCTCAGAGAGCCGAAGTGAAGGCGAACACCAGAGGAGAAGGGAACGGCATGCTGGGAGACGCACTGAACCCCGGAGAACTCGTCCGCTTCGGCGAGGGCCGCGGGGAGTACCGCCTGACGCCCCGTGCGGCCACTGCTCTGCAGGAAGCCGGCATCACACTGCAGGCGCTGTCACCCGGCGAAACGCACAGCAACGGGAACGGGGGAGTGTCGCTGCCCGTCACAGGTGGGAACATCGATCCGGACTTCTCGCGGGGCAAGCTGCAGTGCAAGGGCGGCTTCGACTTCACCCGCGGCGACGGCCGCAGGCTGCAGATCCGTGACCACTGGGCGGACGCGGCGGCCTCGCGCTACTACGCCACCGTCGACGGCCGCGAAGTGCCCTGGCTCGCCTTCCGCCTCGGCCCGCAGGTGCTGTCGCTGACCCCGGCGCGGCTCACGGCCAAGCTCCCGGTCACGCTGACCGAAGAGGGGGCTGCCTTGTTCACGGAGGTGCTGGGTGTCTCCCCGGTCCCCGCGGGCGAGAACCTCTTCGACACGGAGGGCCGGGTTTCGCTGACGCCGATGTCGATGGGCCTCTGAGGGCCGGCGGCCACTCCTCGGCGGGGTCCGGTGCCTGCGGTGGGATCGGTCCGACGGACGCGGCGTCGAGCACGTCGTCCCACGGTCGCGGCTTCTGTGTGGCGGTCACGACGTCCGTCAGGTCGTCGACGATCTGCTCGACGAACCACAGTGCGGACATGGACGTCAGGTTGTCGGCGGTCAGTACTTCCACCATCCAGGGGCAGGCGGCGAGCGTTTCGTGGATCGCGGTGGCGGCGGCGATGACCCGTTCGCGGGGGTGGGGGCCGGTTCGGGCCGGCTTCGGCCGCGATCCGGCGGGCTTGTTGAGAGCCCGCGAAGACGAGGGCCCCCTCAGCCGCCTTCCGGTTCCGCTGCCGTGCGTGTGTCACGGTTGGGAGGCTTGGCTCCCTGGGGGGGCTTCGTAGGTCTCCGCGGCGGTATTCCTGATCTCATCCTTCTTCAGGTAGTGGTCGGGTTATTCAAGATCGCGCACGGACGGTGGTAGGACCGGGTGATAGCCGGGGTTGGTGTGGGATCGGCGGATGCGGCGGGCTCGTAGTCGCATTCCGCCGGACGCCAGTGCACGGACGGGGGCTGGAGGGCGGGGAGCCCCGAAGGCATGGCGCAGCGGCTCGTCAAGAAGTGCGTCGGCCGCAGCGCGGATGAAAGGAGCCAGGAAGGAGGGGAAGCGGTTGGTGAGCAGGTCCCGGGTGGCAGCCCACAGTTCAGCTGCGTCGGCGGTGGCCGTGAATCGGGCCTGCTCGAAATGGTCCGTCCAAGTCGCGAACTCACCCCATGTAGGCGGGACGTCGCGGATTCCCATCCGGTCGGCGAGAGCGCGGTAGAAGGTATGAGAGGCCTCCTTCTCGTCCGGGGTCGTGGGCCGCCATGCGTAGGTGTCGCACCAGCGCATGGGAGCGATGTCGAAGCAGGCCAGAACGTAGAGGAACGCGTCATTGCTGATACGCCAGCGGGCGTGTACCCGGTTGAGGGCGGCCACTGTCTCAGCACCGCGGGCACCGTCCAGACCGTCGCGGAACAGCAGGTACATCATCTGTCCGGTCGCCTTGGCGCGGAGCTCTGTCCGCTTCGTCATCTTCCCGGTGGAGACCAGGACCTGGGCTATCTCGGGCACGGCGAAGGTTCGGTAGAAGCCGATGTTGAGACCCAACGCAAGATCCTCGCTGAAGTCATGGAAGGCGAGACTCCGGTAGATGGATTCAGCTTGCGACAATGCTGTGGCTGCATCAGATACGGGCTTCATGCGCAGATTCTCCCCTCCAGCGGTTTCGTTCCTCGCCGAGTCTCAGACAAGATCTGGGCCATGAACAGTCCGTGAAGGCGTCGGGCTCGGGCAACCAGGACCAGATGTCGGCATTCGTCTCCCGGGGCGCCGTCCGCGCCGCGGGAGCGTGCTCACAATGCTGGGCCGGGGGCTGCCGGGGGCGCAGGTCCTGGCAGGCCCGCCGGCCCAGGGTGTGCAGGGTGAACCGGAGCGAGCCGACAGCCACGACCTCGCCTGCGCTGCTCACGCGTCGCCCTCGCTTTCGTTGTCCTCATCCGGGTAAGAGCCGGCGAGCGCGGCCATGGCTTCCCGCATGGCCCCGTCCCTGCCCCCACCCCCGCCCCGCCCCGTTCCGGGACCGGTGACCGGATCGCGGTGGTTCTGCGGCGGACGGACGTGCAGATGGACAGACGTGTCACGCCTGGGATGCGAACGCTGGTGCGAGGTGGAAGGAGTCGGTAGGGTTGCGCTCTTCGGCGGGCTGGTGCCCGCGGGAGTCCCGAGAGCTGCACCTGAAACATGAGCTGTGACACGGCTGCCGCGCGCTTGCGCCTTGATGCCGCCCTGGCCCGCGTGGCCATGTCCTTCTGCGGGATGACCGCACGGCCCAACGAGTCGAACTGCGCGTGCCACTGGGGCAGCGCGGAGGAGCTCGCGCTGCTGAAGACGCCGGACACGGAGCTCGATCCGGACCTCCTGCACCGGACGTGGTCCGCGTGCGACTGGAAGGACCACGCAGCGGTGCTACGTCGCATCCTGCCCCAGCTCACCCGTGGCTTGGTCCGCGGTCATGTCGACGTCGGGCACTTCGCGGAGGAAGTCGGGCACTCCTTCGCCCTCGGAGAGTGGCGGCAATGGCCCGCACAGCAAAGGGCCGCCGTGAGTGAGTTCCTCTGCGCATGGTGGGCACACACCTTGGTCGATCCGGAACCGGTGGTGCCCGCGCACGGTGTCTTCGTCGTATGCGCTGAGGCATTCGCCGACGTCGGCCCCTGGCTCAGCATCTGGCAAGCCACTGACCATCCTGCAGCCGACCGGCACCTGGCCGAAGCGGTCGATCGCTGGGAGTGCGACCTGTTGTGCGACGAACTGCCGTGGAGCGCGTGGGACAACAAGGACGACATGTGCCGCGAACTGGCGCAGTGGCTGGTCCTTCACACCCCGGCCCGGCTCCGGTCACACGGTGCCCCCCCAGCAGCTGATCCACCGCATACGGCTGCTCGGCCTCTCCCACCCCGACCGCTGGGCGGACCCGCTTCTGGCCGCGTACCGCTTCTGAGCGCGGCGGAATGAGGACGAAAGCATGCCGGAACACGCACCCTGGGCGGCTCGTCTTGGCATGGGCGGTTGGCTACTGGTACCAACCGTCTCCGCCATCATCGGCGAGAGCACGCTCGAGATAATCCTGCAGGTCCCGGGCTACCCATCGGCGGCTGTCGTCCTCGTGCTGCCACACGAAGATGTCGGACCGGGGCGGGGTGCGAATGAATGCGAACTGGTCGCCGCCGCCGTTGTCGCCGAAGAAGATGAGTGCCTCGAAGGGCATGTAGAGGTCGGCGAGAGAGCCGTCCGACCAGAAGCGGAGGTTCTCCTCGACGATCCGCTCCAACGGCCAGACCATGTCCACGCCGTCGTGTCCCACGATACCGTCGGTCTCCTGGAGCAGACTGACGAGCTCGGCCGGCAAGCGGCACCCCAGCTGTTCGGCAGCTGCCAGCCCGGCCGCACTGACCGGCCCTTGGAATTCGGCACCGGAGAACGTCTGACCTGCCGCTTCTCGCCACATGAGCGAAATCCTAGACCCGGCGAGAAGTGCACTTCTTGCGCCCACCTCGCTCGGCTCAGCGGCTGCGCCGCTGTTCGTAGACGGTCAGGGACAGACTCTTCATCGCGGCAGCCGCCTGCTGGGCATCCGTGCCTCGGTCAATGACCTCCAGGGACGCGGCCGCGGCCGCGGAAAGCCGTACCGCCGGGCACGACGCGAGCCGATGCCCGCCCCCAACCCCGCCGCTACCGCAACACCCAGAGCCATGAGCCGGCCGCCCAGGACCGGGCCCACGCACAAGCCGCCCAGGGCCGAGGGAAGCTCCTCAGCGGCCACCCATGCCCGGAACGGTTGGTCGCCTCGGCGCTCTGGAGTGCCTGTGTACACGCCGACAATCGCGCGGCCGTGCATGAGCGCGTCATCTCGGCGCCCGAGGGTTTCCTTCCACACGGACAGATCTCCGGCAGAGTCAAACACTCATCCCGCGCTGGTGCGGCAACTTCCTCCTGACCGCCGCACAGGTCCGCGGGACACTGCCGAGCGTCGAACGGGCCCTGTCTTTCACCCAGGAAGAGCGAGCCGCGGCCAGGGGTCAGGATTGGCACGACCACGGGCCGGATGAGGAGACCGTCCTTGCCGGCCCACTGCGCCAGTGGCGCCGTGCCACCTAGGCAGGACTCGGCCTCGTCGGGGGGCAATCTGCTCATCTGCCGACCGGTACTGACCGGTTGCGAGGACTTGTCGGCGTACGCTCACGAAAAACGCACCGTGACCGGAAAGGACGTGCGCCATGCTCGGCTGGAGCATCCATATATCGGCCCGGACCCCGGAAGGGTCCGACTCGGACACCGCCCACCTGGCGCACTGGACGGTCGGTGTGTTCGGGCTGGGCTGGCTCACTGACCTCGTCAAGGCGGGCAAGGCCGAGCAACTGTCGAACTCCGGCTACCCCTGCCGCTACACCGCCCGCGCCGGCGACGTACTGCCGCTGCTTGCCGGCGGAACGCCGCCCCAGGACCGTCCCCAGGACCGTCCCCAGGACCGTCCTCAGGACCGGGTCCGCGACGTGTGGATGAACTCCGAGCGCATCGCCGCGTGTCCTGCGGATCAGGTCCTGACCATTGATGCATGGGACCAGTCGTAAGCACCGAGACTCGGTGAAGGCCGCAGGCCTCTTCCGACGCACCGGCACACGGTCATGGTGACCGGCAGTGCCGGCGCGCCGTCGGCAAGGGGAGTCCCGGACGCCCGATCAGTGGGCCATCCGGCGGTTCATCTCCCGTGCCTGCGCGTTCAGCGCGTCGACGACAACGGCCGATGTTGCCCGAAGGGCGGCGGGGATTTGCGCGTCGCGCTGGACGCCATCCCTTACCGGGCCGGACACCGGTTCGGGCGTCCCCCCCCTCGATTCCCGCCCGCCTCGCGAGCGCGACTGCCGTCGCCACGAACCCCTCGGAGAGCGCGAGGATCACAGAGTGCCTCGTCCGGCAGTGCCAGGCGACCAGGCCGCGCACGAAGTCGGCGTACACGGCGGGGTCGATCTCCAACGTGTCCGGGTCACAGTCACTGTCACTGCTGCCCTGTCTGATTCCCGAGGACAGCTCGAGCTCCGCCTCGAAGACCTCAAGCTGCCGAAGGAAGAGGCGGCCGGCACCGTTCGACGGGTTCCACAGCGTCTCGTCGCCGACGTCGAAATACATGCTCATCGCTCATCCCCCTGCTCAGCGGCCCTGGCCCAGGGTAGGTGACCGGGTAGCTGGCAGGCACCGCGGCAAGAGCGGCGACGTCCCCCGGCCGCACCGGGGAACCGGAGCAGGCGACGTTCGATGGGCCCCTCACCCGCTGGCCGCCGGGGCCGGGCCACTCGATCAGGCATGGCGCTACCGCTGCGCGGCGGACGAGCTGCTGCTGCAGCGGATGGCCGGTGGGCAGACACGCGCTGAGGCGCTCGGCTGACCCGGGGGTGACGCAGAGCAGGGTGTCGCCGGCCAGGCACGTGCCGCGGCGGCGCTCCCACTTGATGGCGTTGAGCGTCTTACGGACGCCGGTTCGTTCGGCTTCACGGAGACTAGCGGTGGCGGCGCCGTTCGGGTGGCCAGAACGCGTAGCGCTACCTGCACCACCGCCGTGCCACCTCCCGCCGGGAGGAGCCGAGTCAGCTCATGCCCTTGATGTACTGGGATGGATGATACGGAGCCCGGCGAAGTCCTGCGGCTCGGCTTCGCTGCCACCAAGGGCGAAAGCTAGGGGCACCACGATAAGCCCGAAGAGGAAGCCGCCCAGCCACCGGCCGAGAGCCTGGTGCAGCCGGGGCCGGCCGCCATCACTGCTGCGCACCACACTGGTGCCCACCAGCGCCTTGCCCGTACTCGCGCGGACCATCACCACCAGCACCACGTGATTGACGAAGGACACAGCCACACCGCCGGCCAGAACGCTGGCCCACACGGGACCCGGGATGGCCATGCTCGTGACCTGCGACATGAAGTAGACGAGCCCCGCCGCAAGCCCACTGGCGAAAGAGAGCATTCCGTCAAGAACAGCCGCTGCGTAACGCCGCCTCAGGCTCGCCGACCGGATGCCGGTCACCGCCACGCTCACACTTCCCCCACGCCCCGAGAAATCATCTTCACCAGGACCGTATCCCACCACCCATCAGGAGCCTCCCGCGCCCGACGCCTTGCGAGGTGTGACGCAACGGGCCGACGCCTCGTGTCCGACGGCGTTGGCGGCGGACGCGAGCCTGTTGAGCGCGCGGTCCGCGGCGCCCCGCCGCCGGGCCGGCGGCGGGGCCCGATCCGCTGCGTGGGACTCCGGGCGACGCCGTACGGGAAAGCGGAACCGGACCGGGCTGCGCCAGCTGTACCGCGAGCGCCCGGAGGTGCTGTTTGCCCATCCGGGCGCTCGCGGCGGCCACGAGTGTGCTGGAGACCCCGGCACCGTGGTGGTGGTCAAGGTGCTCACTCGCTGGACGGATCCGGTCGAGGCGATGGTCGACGTCCGTCGTCACCGGGGCGCGTGAGCAACTGGTTGTCACCGGCTCAACGGAGTCGGGAGGAGGTGTATCCGGCGGCGATCGAGACGGCCGTGGCCCAGCACCGCACCCGGACCTGGTCCACTACCGGGTGCTGTACGGGCCGCCGCGGCATCGGGCGCTCGCTGACCATCTGGTGCGGCCGCTGGAGCAGCGCGATCCGGCCGTGCGTCGCAACGGCATCAAGACGCTGCACATCAGGCCGCAGGCACATCCGGATCTTGTCCTCATCGCTACCCGGGGGCAGGCCCATCCAGAGGCCCCCCGGCGACTGTTCCCGGAGAGTCCCAATCAGGCGACCTCGGACACTGGCGACTAGCGTGGAAACCAGGAAGCACCCGCGTCCCGGGGTCGTGCGCCTGTGGCAACTGTTGAGCCGTCAACCGGGAATGCCGCTCCGTGGCGCGTCAGTATAACCATGAGGAGATGGTGAGGATGTCGCACCAATATTCAGGAGCAGAAAGCGGACCCTCGACACGTAAACTTGAGAACGCAGAGCCCGAAAGGATCCCCGACGGGCTGGCCGCCGAGCTGTCGGCGCACCAGGCAGCCAGTGGACGCATGCGCGAGTTCTTCCCGGACGTTCCTGTTGTTCTCGATGGGGAAGCCGTCGAGGACCTTGAGCGCATGAACGCGGAACTGGTGCAGCCCTTGTTCATGACGCGCCTGGTTTACGATTCATCCTTGGCTCTGGGGGCCTTCACTAACCGTGAAGCAATGCTTGCGGAGGCGCGCCGCATGCATGCCCAGGCCGATGAAAGGTCACTCGCGTCAGCACTCGAGGCGATCTGTACACAGCCACCCGACTCCTTGCCCACCCAGGTATGTTTCTTCGAAGACATCAACGAGGGGGGCGATGTGAAGTGTGTGGACGCGGGGCTGGGGTACCCAGACTTGAGTAAGGTGCACAGAGGTTTTCTTGGCACGCAGGATTGGAATTTCGTCATCTCCTCCCTCAGCCAATGCCGATTCGACGTGTCGCTCTTCGATCTCCTCCAATGGCACGGAGACGAGTTCTTCCAGCCTAAGGGATGCAACACACCGGATCTGGGTCGATTCCGCTGGAACGATCTAGCAGTTTCGATCGCAAACTGGGGAACGTAACCAACCGGGAGAAGTCCGCAGATCACCGGTGCCCTCGGACGTTCGTAGTCGCGGTGCTCAGGCAACGAGCCGGACCAGGACGTTGGACGGATCCACGGCGGTGACGGTGCGCGGGAGCGGGCCGGCACTGCAGCGACGTGCATTGCGACGACCGGGTTCTGCTCCGCTCCAGCCGGGACTGCCCCGCCCCCTGCGAGGGGCGACAAGCCGACCGCCTTGCCCAGCCCCCGCCCCGGTCGCGGCCGCCGTGGATGCCGCGATGCCCAGGGCCTCCGAGGCCGAGCGGAGGCCGCATCAGCCGGTGACTGCCGAGGGCTGGGCGAAGGCATAGGAGCGGTAGTCGCGCTCCAGTAGCTCCTCGGAAACGATCGCGTATCCGAGATCGGCCAGCGCCCGATTGCACTTGTGCAGATCCGCGCTGTCCAGCTCGCCTTTCGTCCCGTGCTTCCCCGGTGACGAGGAAGGCACCGGGGTTGTCCGCACAGACCAGGGCCGGCGAGCCGAACTTGCTCACACAGATGACGATCCGGGTCCCGCTCACAGTCGCACTTACTGGCACGGTGACAGGCCCGTACTCACTGGAGTCCTGGGTGTCCCGCTCACTGGCACATCGCACTCCCATGCACCTTGGCTCCAAAGGCGGTTGCGCAGGAGGCGCTCCGGACAACGGCTAGTCCGATCACCGGCCCGCCACCGGACAGGTTGCCCAGGCCGACGGCCACTGCGTCACGGCGTCGGCGGGTGCCGGTACGGTGAGTGGCGCTCTGCCTCTGGATGACCCCCGGTAGCAGCCGGGACTGCCAACCGGAGGCGGGATGTCTGCCCGGCCTCGCAGCGACGAGCTCGACTCTCTGCCGGCTGCGGATGCTGAGTGCCGGGCGATCTCAACACCGCTCGGCCCGATCTAGCTGATCATCCAGGCGAACGTTGAGAAGGCGATGAGGCCGAGGAGCCAGAAGGAGCAGCCCGCCTTCGGGTTGCGGCCTTTGACCCAGGCTCCTTTGACCTTGGTGCCGTACTTGTTGACGTAACCCCTGCGCCAGTGCTTGGCCATCCCGCTCCCCATGCTCCCCGTGTTCCTCGGCTGCTCCCCGTGCTCCTCGGCGTGGTCGGGTGTGACCTCTCGAGCTTGCTGGCTTTGAGAGTGCGGTAGCCAGAGAGCGCCTGGCCGTTTGTACTGGTGGCCAGGGGTGTGAGGGGGATGCAGGTCGACTTGAGGGCTATCGCGGAGCCCCGGGGTGTACACGGCGGCCGGCCGGCCGCGCGGTCTTGTCAAAGAACTCCCTGCTTGTCAGAGCCGGAAGACCCCGAGCGGAAGGGAGAGGGGAAGTGCGATGGACGATGTGTGGTCACGACTGAGTGCAGTGAAGCGGTGCGACGTGGTGCCGGAAGTGCGGCGTCGTTCGGCAAGGCCCTGCTGATGCTGCTCCGGCAATATCGGCCATCGCTGCAGGCCGCGGCGGCATCGTCATTATCGGTTCCTCGGTCGGCCGGTCGCCTCTACGTCGTCTGCCCGCGTGATTGCTTCCCGACCGAGTTGTCCCGGCCGATCGAGCGCCTGACGGCTGGCTTGGGGGCCTTGATCGACGAGGAAGGGGCTCTACGCCCTTCCTGTGACAGCCGTAGCCTGAAGTCTCCGCTGGTCATTACCCTGCTGGCTCCGCCGGCCGGCAGTCAGCGGAATGCTGCGGTGAGCCGTCAGAGAGGCTGGTACGACCCAAGCCGTCTCAAGTCGTACGCACCAGCGGTCTGATGCTGACGTCGGCCATACCCCGGCCACCTCCCTTTACCGGCAGCCCCGCTCACCAGGGCCGGCGAACCTTTAGCGCCGCTTTCGGCGCCTCCTATGCCGCTCCTCATGTGAGCGATCCTTGGACCCGGCACGTCCACAGCTCCACCGGTAAGCTGGCGCCTCGTGCCGGATACCCGCCGATCCGTCCCGTCGCCCTCCCTGCCGCCGTCGACCGCGCCTCACAGCGGCGCCTGGATTCCGCACGGCTTCCAGCTCGATCCGCACTCCCACACCGAGGGCCAGCTGGTGTATGCGGCCGCCGGTGCCCTGGCCACCACGACCGAGCGGGGGACCTGGGTCGCTCCGGCCCACCGCGTGACGTGGACACCGCCGGGGTTCGAGCATTCGCATCGCTTCTACGGCACCACCGACGCCCGCCTCGTCACCGTCCCGGTCGACCTGTGCGGCGAGTTGGTGGCGCATCCCAGTGTGTTCGCGGTGAGCCCTCTGCTGCGCGAGGCCCTGCTGGCGCTGACCGACCGCGCAGAAGCCCGCCCCGGCGCCGTGGGGCGGCTGCTCGCCGTGGTGATCGACGAGCTCGCCGAGACTCCCGAGCAGTCCCTGCACCTGCCTCAGCCCCGTGACGACCGGCTGCGCGCCGTCACCGACCTCCTGCACGCCGAGCCCGGCCGGAGCGCGACCCTGGCCGAGCTGGGGCGGGCAGCGGGAGCGAGCGAACGGACCTTGAGCCGCCTGTTCCACACCGAGCTGGGCATGAGTTTCCACCGCTGGCGCACCACGCTGCGGATCCACCATGCCCTGGCCCGGCTCAGCGATGGCCGACCGGTCACCGACACGGCGATGGAGTGCGGCTGGTCCAACCCGTCGAGTTTCATCGACGCCTTCACCGAGATCGTCGGCCAGACCCCCGGCCGCTACCAGGCCGGTCTGCGCAAGCACGGAAGGTAGCCGGTTACGGCCTGCTGGGCACACGCGCACCGCCCGTCCCAGACCTTGACCTTGGCGGGTTTCCGGGATCCCGTGTCCGCATCCCGGTTGGTGACGGTCGCTGCCGCGCCCACAGTGGTGGGAGCGGGCCGCACTCTCTGTGCGGCCAACCGGCCGTACATCTGCGCCACGGCCGGTTGTCCCATTCACCGGAAGGCTCGGAAAGACATGGTTGAGACAGCGGGGAACACCACCACCGTCGTCATCGTCGGCGCCGGGGTGGCCGGGCTCACGCTCGGCAACTTCCTCCTGCGCAGCGGCATCGGCTGCATCGTCGTCGAGAAGCACAGCCGCGCGTACGTCGAGAAGCGGCAGCGTGCGGGCACCGTCGACAGCCGCGGGGTGCGGATGTTCCGTGAGTGGGGGCTGGAGGAGGTCGTGAAGGACGGCTCCTCCCCGAAGGAGATCGCGGGCGGCATCTGGATCGACGGGGCCATGTACCCCCTCGGGTTCGGGGACGGCAACACCGATGCCGTCTTCTGCCCTCAGCAGGTTCTCGTCCGCAACCTCACCGACGCGTTCCTGGAGGCGGGCGGCGACCTGCGTTTCGAGGCCCTGGACGTCAGCCTGAAGGACATCGACAGCGAGCGTCCCACGGTGCGCTACCGCGATCCCGACGGCACCACCCGGACCGTCGCCTGCGACTTCGTCGCCGGCTGCGACGGATTCCACGGCGTCAGCCGGGCCTCCATCCCGGCCGACGCGCTCACCCATTACTCCCACGAGTACAAGTACTCCTGGGTCAGCGTCATGGCCGAGGTACCGGCGGACCCCTTCGGCATGGCGATCCACGACCGCGGCCTGGCCGCACGCTTCCCCCGCGGAGCCGGCGCCAGCCGCCTCTACCTCCAGTGCCCGGCCGGCGACACCCCCGACCAGTGGCCGGATGAGCGCATCTGGAGCGAACTGGGAGCCCGCTTCGGTGCCGACGTGCCCACCGGCCGCATCGTCGACAAGCGGATCGTGCCTCTGCGGTCGGTGGTGTTCAGCCCGATGAGCCGCGGCCGCCTCTACCTGCTCGGCGACTCGGCCCACATCGTCCCGCCGATGAGCGCCAAGGGCATCCACCTCGCCCTCTACGACACCGAGATGTTCGCCCGCGCGATCATCGCGAAGGTCGAAGAAGGCGACGGGAGCCTGCTCGACAGCTACTCCGACGCCTGCCTGAGCCACGTCTGGAACTATCAGGCTTACGCGGTCTGGATCACTGACCTGATGCACGACGCGGGCGACGTCTCCTACGAGGGAGCCTTCCGCAAGGAGATCGCCCGGGCAGAACTGCAGCGGCTGAACGACTCCCCTGCAGCCGGCCGTCTGTACGACGAACTGACCGGGGGGCTGCTTTAAGCAATCCCGGCCACACTGACACCAGCCCGGGCAGCGCTCCGCAAAGCCCTTGCCATAGTCCCTCAGTCGCGTCCCGCCCAGTAGTGCCACGAGCAGTGGTGGCGCTCGTCGTCCGCGCTGGCCCTGCCGTGGGAGACGTGCGGGTCGTGAAGGTCCCTGAGATACGCGCCGATCCGCAGGACGTGCAGTAGCTCGAAGGACAGGCCGTAGGAGGCGATCTTCCGGGCGCGCTCGACCACGGCATCCGCGCCGACAACGGTGCCGCTGACGGTGTTGTCGCCCGGCAGGGTCCAGGTGGCGTCGTCGTGGAACATGGAACGGATGGCCGGCCGGTGGCGCTGTGGCTCAGCGGGCGCTGCCGAGGTTCCGGTCTGCGTCGGCGCCTTCGAGCATGAGGGTGGTCTCCTCGATGCGGCGGAAGCGGCCGTCGGGGGCGAACTCGCCGAAGAGGTAGACCTCTATGCGGACGGTGGAGCCGTCGGTCTTGATGACCTCCATCGTGTGGCGGTCCGCGTAGCGGTCGCCGGAGGAGAGTTCGTCGTGCACCTCGACCGAACCGCCGGCGACGACCTTGCGCAGGTGGGCGATGTGGGCGAGGAACTCGGTGCGGTCGTCCCAGCGGCCGTCGGTGCGCTGGCGGTAGTCGGGGGCGAAGTGCCTGTCGGCAGCCTCGTCCAGGTCGAGACCCGGGGTGAGGAGCAGGTCGGTGAGGGCGGCGCGGATGTCGGTGTGGTTCACGGTGATTCCTTCGGTTGCGTGCGGGCGCGGCCCGCTGTGAATCGGCCCGGAGATGCGTGCCTCGAGCACGCTTATGACCGTACAGGAAAAGCGTGCGCAGCGCACGCTAATCTGGGAGGGATGAACCACTCGACAGGACACGACATCGCCGACGCCCTCGGACCGCTCCTCCGGCGCAGCACCCGCGCCCACCTCTACCACCGCCTGACCGAAGGACTGGGGGAGGCGGTCGACGACCTCACCTACCCCGTCCTCAGCGGCTTGGCCCGCACCGGCCCGTCCAGCGCCGCCGACCTCGGCCGCGAGATCGGACTCGACCGCACCACCGTCACCCGCCGCGCCGACCGCCTCGAACGAGCCGGCCTGCTGCAACGCCAACCGGACTCCACCGACGGCCGCGCCACCCTGCTCGCCCTCACCGACGACGGCCACCGCATCGTGGTGACCACCCGGCAGCGGCTGGCCGCCGCCATCGACAGCGCACTCGCCACTTGGCCCCCGGCCGACGCCCAGGCCTTCGCTCGCCTCCTGCGCCGCTTCGTCGACGACGGACCCTTCACCCCCGACCACGACTGACCCACCGCGCCGGGCCCGTTCGGCGGTCATGGCGGGCTTCACCAGCGGCGGCAGTGCCGCTGGCCTTGAGTTCCCCGGCGACCACGACGTGGGCCGGGCGCTCGAGGGCAGCCCGGTAGGAGCTGGGGCTCCGGGGCATCCAGCAGCTCCTCGCGTCGGGGCCTCCAGCCCCCGGCCCGCAGCGCTTGGTATCCCTCCAACCGCACCAGCGACTCCGGCCGGTGGACGGCGCTTCGGCATCACGGGCCACCTCGAGTCTCCCCGTTTCGTAGGTGTGCTTGCCAGACGATCGGTCGGACTCGCTGATGCGTCCGGCTGTCCGGCTGTCCGGCCGGCGGTGCGGCGGAGCGGTCCCGTACCCGGCCCCCCACCCACGGCCCCGCTCACCGCGCCCTCTACGTGGTGCCTGCGTTCCCGTCCGCCCCGCCGCAGCTGCCGAGGAAACGCATCGCGCGTACCGCCTTGTTCTTGCCCCTCGATGCTCATCCTGGCCGCCGGACCGGATGTTCCGAGGCGGAAACCGGTGTCGACGCCCTGCCTTCCAGGCGCTGCCCGAGCGTGCCCGGTGAGCGCGAGGCGAGTCCTTCACGTGCGCGCGGATCCCGGAGACCACGTCATCTCGGCTAGAGCCGGGCTATGGCGAAATCCGGCCATGCGGCCGCCGCTGCACGCCGTTGACGGCGACGACCTGCGCTTTACCGTGCCCCGGCAGTCACACGCCAGCGACTCTCGGGCATTTATTCGGCTCCCCTCGTGAAGATTCGCTCAAGTGGGGAGCATCTGTGTGTTTCCTATGGGGGGTGTGTGACGAGTGTTGCGATCTACGCTACCTGCACGACTTAAGCGGCCTGTACGACTTAAGCGGCCTGCACGATCCACGCGATCCACGCGATCCGCGCAGCGAAGAGCTGCCCGGCTACTGTCCTTTCTCCTGACGTTCGCTCTCCTGGCCGTGGCCGGAATCACCGAGACGGCCTGGGCCCGGACGGTCTTGCCACCTGTGCCGGGCCGGACCGCACCACCCCCCGTACCGGACCCCCTCCTGACCCGTACCGCGAAGGACCTGCCCAAGCCTCCCCGGCCGATGACCCTGCCCGAGCGGCGCAAGCAGCTCGACGCCCGCCGCGGCAGCACCGGCCCGATGCGCGAGTTCGTCCGGCCCCAGCCGCCCGCTCGGTCGGCGGCGCCCGAGAACCCGCCTGCCGCCGGGGCGCTGCAGAAGGGCCCGGCAGCCTCCGCCAAGGGCACCCGGGGCGCACCGGGCCTCAAGGCGCCCGCAGGCACGGCGCCCAATCCCGACTGGGTGTCCGCCTACGCCTCGGCCTACCCCGGCATGCTGTCCATCGGCGGGCAGGTGAAGTTCTCCGGCATCGACGCCGCCAAGCTCTCCAGCATGTGGCTCTACGTCATGGACGAGGAGAAGAAGCCGGTCCTCCAGCAGGAGATCAAGAAGGCCGACGCCGATCCCCAGGGCCGGTACCTCGAGAGCGGCGCCTGGTGCTACGGCTGGTGGCCCAAGAACTCCTACCCCGCCGATCAGTGCTTCTGGTGGACTTCCAGCCTGCTGAACGGTCACCTGAAGGACGGCAAGAAGTACTACGCCTGGATCTTCCTCACCGCCACCGACGGCTCCTCCAGCCCCGGCGGCACCACCTCGCCCTTCGTGGAGGCCTTCTACACCCCCAACATCCCCGGAGCCCAGGCCGGTCTGTGCACGTGCTACGCCCAGGAGCACCGCGCCGACCCCATCAACACCGCCACCGGCATGTACTACGAGAAGATCACTGACGCCACCCTCGCCGGCGCCGGCAAGCCCTTCTCGCTCGACCGCTACTACCGCTCCGACTCGGCGGCCACCGGGCTGCTCGGCCGCGGCTGGTCCACTCCCTTCGACAGCAAGCTCACCCTTGCCTCCGGCAGCGCCACGCTCCAGACGGACGACGGCGCCCAGGTCGTCTTCACATTGTCGAACGGCACCTACACCGCCCCCGCGGGATCGGTGCTGAAGCTCGCCAAGCCGGGTTCCTCGTACGTCCTCACCTCGATCGACCACACCCGGCGCACCTACAACGCCTCCGGTCAGCTGACGGCCGTCACCGACGCGAGCGGTCACGGCCTGACCATCGGCTACGCGTCCGGCCGCCCCGCGACCGTGAAGGACACGGCCGGCCGCACCGTCGAGTTCACCGTTGACGGCGCCGGCCTGCTGACGAAGGCGGCGCTGCCCGACAACACCACTGTCGCGTACGGCTACACCGGCGGCCTGCTCACCTCCGCCACCGATCAGCTCGGCAGGACCACCACCTACACGTACGACGGCGCCAAGCGCCTGGCCACGTTCACCGACGCCGAGGGCGGCAAGGTGACCAACGCCTACGACGCGGTCGGCCGGGTGAAGTCCCAGACCGACAGCGCGGGTAAGACCACCACCCTCACCTGGGACAACAAGCGCGAGTCCCACGTCACCGACCCCAACGGCGGAGTCTGGACGGACGTCTACTCCGGCAACGTGCTGATGGAGAGCACCGACCCGTACGGCAAGACCGTCTCCTACAGCTACGACCGGCAGCTGCGCCCGGTGTCCATCACCGACCGGCTGGGCAACACCACCGAGATGACGTACGACGGTGCCGGGCGGATGCTCACCCGCAAAGCCCCGGCGTCCGCGGGCTACACCGAGAGCTGGACCTACGACGGCGCCGGCAACGTCACCAGCCACACCGACGGCCGCGGCAAGACATCGAAGTACACCTACACCTCCGACAACCAGCTCGCGACCAGCACGGACCCGGCCGGCGGGACGGTCACCTACACCTACGCCCCGCTCGGGTCCCTCGCGAGCGTGCGCACCCCGCGCGGCAAGACCGTCACCTATGACCACGACGCGGCCGGCAACCGCACCGCCGTGACGACGCCCCTCGGTGAGAAGACCACCTTCCGCTACGACGCGGCCGGCCGGATCACCGAGAAGACCGACCCCCGCGGCAACGCCCAGGGCGCCAACCCGGCCGACTTCACCACGACCTACACCTACGACGGCCGCGGCCTGCTGCGCACCGCCAAGGACCCGCTGGGACACACCACCGTCTACGGCTACGACGGCGTGGGCCGGCTCACCTCGGTCAAGGACGCGACCGGCCGCACCGCCGCCTACGAGTACGACGGCGAGAACCGTCTCACCAAGACCGTCAACCCCGCAGGCAAGGCCATCACCCGTGCGTACGACGCCAACGGCAATCTGACGACCGTCACCGACGCCCTCGGCCACAAGACGACCTACGCCTACGACAAGGCCAACCGCCTGATCGCCGAGGTCTCGCCCCGAGGAAACGCCCAGGGCGCCGACGCCGCCGCGTACACCACCAGCTACGGCTACGACGCGGGCGGCAACCGCACCACGGTCACCGATCCCACCGGAGCCGTCACCACCACCGGCTACGACTCCCTCGGCCGGCCCGTATCGGTCACCGACCCGCTCAAGCAGGTCACCAAGACCACCTACGACGCGACCGACAACATCGCCACGGTCACGGACGCGCTCGGCAAGGTCACCCGCTACACGTACACCGACACCGGCCTGACGGAGTCCGTCACCGACCCGCTCGGCAAGAAGACCGCCTACGGCTACGACGCCGACGGCCACCGCACCAGCGACACCTCCCCGCTGGGCCGCAAGACCACCTGGACGTACGACGACGACGGGCGCACCGCCACCCGGACCGACCCTCGGGGCAACGCCCAGGGCGCGAACCCGGCCGACTTCACCACGACCTACACCTACGACGACGCCGGCAACGCCACCAAGGTGCGCGACCCGCTCGGCGGGACCACCGTCACCGCATACGACGCGCTCGGCCACGTCGTCTCGGCCACCGACCCGCTCGGCAAGGTCACCAGGACCGCGTACGACGAACTCGGACGCGTCGCCAAGGTCACCGGGCCCGACGGCGCCGTCACCGCATACACGTACAACACCGCCGGTGACCTCGCCACCCGCACCGACCCCAAGGGACACACCACCAGCTACGCCTACGACGACGCGGGCCGCCGCACCGAGGTCACCGACCCGCTCGGCCGCAAGAAGACCTTCGGCTACGACGCCGACGGCAACGCCGATCGGATCACCAACGCCCGCGGCACCACCGCCACCGTCGCCTTCGATCCCCGCGGCCTGCCCACCGCGACGGCCTTCACCGACGACACCCCCGGCAGCACCCTTGGCTACGACGCCCTCGGCCGCCGCAAGTCCGTCACCGACGCCACCGGCACCCGCGCCTATTCCTACGACCCGGCCGGCCGGCTGACCGCCGTCACCCCGGGGTCGGGCAAGGGCGCCTACGGCTACACCTACGACGACGCCGGGCACCTGACCTCCCGCACCGTCGACTACACCGCCCCCGAGCCCCTCGACTGGAGCGGCTCGGCCCTCACCGCCACCGGCGACCTCAACGGCGACGGCATCACCGACATCGTCGCCACCGACGCCAAGAGCGGCGTGCGCACCTTCCTCGGCCGCGCCGACGGCACCTTCACCGCGGGCAGCACACTCACCGGGACCGGCACCGGCTTCCAGCAGATCCTGACCGTCGAATTCACCGGCGACGGCAAGCCGGACCTGCTGACCGTCGACAAGGCCACGGGCCACCTGTGGCGCTGCACCGGCGACGGCAAGGGCGGCTTCGCCGCGCCCGCCGACCTCGGCGCGGGCTGGGGCCCGATGACGCTGACCGCCGGAGACTTCAACCAGGACGGCAAGGCGGACCTCCTGGCCGTCAGCTCCGGCGCCAACCGGCTCTACCTCTACCCCGGCGACGGCAAGGGCGGCTTCGGCGCCCGCACCGACCTCGGCAGCGGCTGGGGCGGCTACCGCATCGCGCTCCTGGAGTACACCGGCGACGGCAAGCCCGACATCCTCGCCGTCAACCCCGGCGACGGCCACCTCTACCTCTACCCGGGTGACGGCAAGGGGGGCTTCGACAACCGCACCGACCTCGGGGCGGGCTGGGGCGCCATGCACCTCGTGCCGGGCGAGTTCAACGGCGACGGCAAGCAGGACTTCCTCGCCGTCGACACCGCCGCCCACAAGCTGCGCTTCTACCCGGGCAACGGCACCGGCGGCTTCGGAACGTACGTCCTCCAGTCCGACGACTGGACCCCGTACGGCATACCGGCCCTCGCCCGCACCGGCGCCTCGGACCGCTTCGGCATCGTCGCCGCCTCCGGAACCCGGCTGCGCACCTGGAAGGGCGACGGCAAGGGCCGCTTCACCGACCCGGCGGACGCCGCCACTGCGGCCTCCGGATCGAAGGCCGGCTACGGCTACGACGCCGACGGCCGGCGGACCTCCCAGACCGGCGCCGCCGGCACCATCACCTACGACTACGACCCCGCCGGGAACCTCAGCACCACCACCCTGCCCGCGGGCAACGGCCACACCGAGAAGCGCGCCTACGACAACGCCGGCCGCCTCACCTCCGTGGTCAGCGCCAAGGGCGACGCAGTCCTGTCCGGCCGGCAGCTGACCCTCGACCCGGCAGGCCGGCCCACCCGGGTCGCGACCACCCGCGCCGGACAGCCCGACAACTACCGCTACTACACCTACGACCCGGCCGGCCGCCTCCTCATCGACTGCGCCTCCACCGCCCGGGCCGACGCCTGCCCCGCCGCCGACGCGGCCACCACCACGTACACCTACGACCCCGTCGGCAACCGCAAGACCCGGAGCCGCAACGGCACCACCACCTCCTACACCTACGACGACGCCGACCAGCTCACCTCGGCCGCCTCCGGATCCACCACCCGCGGCTACACCTACGACGCCGACGGCAACCGCACCGGCGCCGGAGACGACACCCTCCGCTACGACGCGACCGGGCGCCTCGCCTCCGTCACCTCCGGATCCGGCACCTACACCTTCGGCTACGACGCCGACGGCAACAGGGTCACGGCCGACAAGGCCGGCAAGCGGCTGCGCACCACGACCTGGGACGTCAACGGCCCGCTCGCCACCGCCGGCACCGAGTACGACGCCGACGGCACACAGAGCGCCGAGTACCAGTACAACCCCCTCTCCCAGGTCCAGGCGCAGACCGGCCCCGGCGGCACCCTCTTCCACCACCACGACCAGCTCGGATCGGTCACCGACACCACCGACGCGGCGGGCGCCGCCCAGAGCAGTTACACCTACGGGGCGTTCGGCGAGACCGAGCGCACCGACATCGCCAAGAACCCGCCCGCCAACCCCTTCACCTTCGCCGGCGGCTACGCCGAACCCACCACTCCGGCGGCCGGCCTCTACCTCAGGGCACGCGACTACGACCCGGCCACCGGCCGCTTCACCGCCAAGGACCCGGCACCCGCAGCCGTCCACGATCCGTACGTCTCGACATACGCCTACGCCAACAACACCCCCACCCGCTTCACCGACCCCACCGGCCTCAAGGCCGACGACCCGAACAACGACCACATCGACTCCTTCGGCGAGGGCGTCGAGGTCTTTGGCGACGGCTTCCTCAAGGGCCTGAAAATGCCCTTCGAGTTCGTCGGCGACCTCTACAACGCCTTCACCGGCAAGAACGGCGGCGCAGGCGGCTTCTTCGACAAATACATCCCCATACGCCCCGCCTACAGCCTCTACCGCGCCTCGTACCACTTCTCCAAGCAGGGCTGCGAGGAGCTCTCCGAGGTCTACCGCAAGGCCGCCGACGAACTCGCCGGACAGGTCGTCCTCGTCGGCCTCGGCGGACTGCGCGGCTGGCAGCGCAAGGTCGTCGAGGAGGAGACCAGTGTCCTCGGCTCCGAGGGCGTTCCGCCCAAGCCGGGCAAGGGCGGCGACGGACCGCCGCCGCTGCGCCAGGCCTACATCAACGAGGTCGAGGGCCTCTCCCAGCAGGCCGCGTCGATGCGAGCGGCAGGTGCAAGCCCCGAGACCATCGCGCGCACCCTGCACCAGGCCCGCCGCGACCTGGGCGTGAAGTACAAGGACCTCACCCCCGAACCGCTGCGGAGCGAGATCTACCAGCGCAACCTGCAGAAGTACGGTGACAAGCTGGGGCCGACGATCGACTGGCTCCGCGCCAAGGGCAAGACATGGGAACAGATCATCGAGAGCGCGACCCGCACCGGCGGGCAGGACCTCGGACTGGGGAAGAAGCAGGAATGAGCATCATGGTGCGGTCCTTCGACCGCTTCGGCGAAGCGGCCGCATTCGACCCGGCGAGCGGCGAGCTCGGCCCGCGCACGCGGGCCGGCTCCCCGCCCCCGGGGCAGGCGCCCGCCGGTCACTACGGCGAGCTCGGCGGGGTCCCGGTCGTGTTCTACCGCACGGCCGGCGGCCTCCGCCTGCGGCTGGGGGAGCGGGACGTCGCCGTCGACGGCCGCCTGGACATCCGGCACGAACGCTCCGCGGACCGCTGCCTGCTGACGGTCGGCACGACCACCCTCACCTACCCCGCCCCGGACACCCTGACCGACCCGGAGGACGACCCCACGGCCTTCGCCGAGCCGGAGGACTTCGACATGGGCCTGTTCGTGGCCAACGTGGCCGGTGATCCCGGGCGCAGGGAGGCGGTCTACCGGTAGTAGTGGGGCCTGGCGGGGCCCGGGCGCGCGGCCATCCGTGATAGGCAGGTCCCGTCAGCCCCGCCCGCGCCCTGCCGCCCGCTCCGAAAGACCCGAAAGAGAGACCCCCTGTGATCCGTAAGCACGTCGTCGTCTCCGGCCGCGTCCAGGGGGTGTTCTACCGGGACACCTGCCGAGAGGAGGCGCGGCGCCACGGCGTGGCCGGCTGGGTACGGAACATGCCGGACGGCACCGTGGAGGCGGTCTTCGAAGGCCCCGCCGAAGAGGTGGAGCGCATGGTCGCCTGGGTACACCAGGGGCCGTCCCGTGCCGAGGTGCGGGGAGTCGAGGCCGAGGAAGAAACCCCGCAAGGACTGACCGGCTTCCAGGTCCGCCCGACCGGCCCGTAGAGTCCGGCCGAAGCCGTGGACGGTAGGCGAACACCTTGGGCGAATGCCTTATCGGGACTGCTCGTGGCGGGTGAACGCGGCGATCAGGTCGTGGGCTGTGGTGTGGCCGGAGTCGGTCCCGTGGGCCTCGGCACCTTCAAAAAGGGTGGCAGTCCGGGCGCTGCGGGGGAACATGGCCTGCTCGTATCCGGTGAGCGCGGCCTCGATGTCGCCAGGGTGCGCGGCGAGTGCCTTGCCGAGTTCGGCGCCGTCGAGCATGGCCAGGTTGGCGCCTTCGCCGTTCGGGGCCGAGAGGTGGGCGGCGTCGCCCAGCAGGGTCACCCCCGGCACCCGGTCCCACCGGTGCCCGGCCGGCAGAGCGTAGAGGGGGCGCAGGACCGGCGCGATGTCGCCGTCGGTGATCAGCGCGGTGAGCTCCGGCGCCCAGCCGTCGAACTCCTGGGCGATCCGCGTGGTGGCCGCGGCGACATCGGTGAAATCGATGGCGGCGAACCAGTCCTGCGGTTCGGACAGCCCCACGTAGGCGTGCAGAGTGTCGCCCCGTTCCCGGTGAGCGAAGATCTCCCTGCCCGGCGTGGGCACGATCATCGACCCGCCGCCGACCGCTTTCGCGGCTGCCGGGTGCCGGGTGTCGGCGTCGAACAGGTAGGTTTCGACGACCGACTTGCCGACGTACTCGGGTGCGGCGGTGGAGAGCAGCGGCCGGACCCGTGACCACGCGCCGTCCGCGCCGATCAGCAGGCCGGTGACGACGGTGCTGCCGTCGGCGAACGACACCTCGTGGCGCCCCTCGCCGAGGGTACGGGTGCTCCTGACCTTGTGCCCCCATCGGACGGTGCCGGCCGGGAGTGAGTCGAGCAGGATCTGCCGCAGCTCGCCGCGCTGCACCTCGGGGCGTCCGCCCGTGCCGTCGTCGGCTTTGTCGAACAGGACGGTCCCGTCCGGGTCGAGGATCCGCATCGCCTGGCGGCCCTCCAGGATGAGGCCACGGAACTCGTCCATCAAGTCGGCGGCTTCGAGAGCGAGTTGTCCGTTGTAGTCGTGGATGTCGAGCATCCCGCCCTGCGAACGCGCAGCCGGGGAGGGCTCCGCCTCGTAGACCGTGGCCGGTATTCCGTGGAGGTGCAGGACGCGGGCGAGCGTGAGGCCGCCGAGCCCGGCGCCGATGATCGTGACGTCAGTGGTCATGGGGGGCTTCTTTCCTGATCGTGGAGGCTGGGCGCACACCCGGCAGGTCACGCCGGGAGCGCCGTCCAGTAAGTCGGGACGATGCGACGCCGGTGGCCGGTGCGTTGACGGCCCGGCGCCGATCAGCTCCTAATGTCCGGGCAGCCATCGACAGATCACCGACAGATCACCGGCCACCGCCGACAACCACCCGACACCGGCCCCGGCCCCGACTCCGGTCCGCTGGCGGGCTCACGTATTCAGCGCAGCCCTGGAGACCGGCGGTACCGGCGCGGGATCCATCGCCGCCGCGGGCGGCAATATAATCCGGTAAAGCGTTACCCGGCGTGAGAGGCCTCATCAGTTTCATGGACAGCTCAGCGATCGAGCATGCGCAGCGGGTAGCGGCGCAGGTCACGGCCGAGGCAGCGAGTGAGGCGTGGAAGCGTCGTCACCACATGACCTTGACTTTCTTCCTGGCCGGCGCCCGGTCGTCGCACGAGGAGGACCATCACGCCCGGAAGTTGGATGAGTGGAGGGAACAACTCGTCGACTGCATCGAAGCGAATGCCTACGCCAAGGTCACCGACGGCAAGGTCGCCGAGCTGCGCAGGAAGCTTCAGGGCTGGATCCTGTGGGAGATCGAATACCGTGACGATGCCCTGGATTCGCTGCTGAAGGCGTACCCCCCGACCGAGCCGCGGCGCGAACCGCGTTCGTTCCTTCCCATGCCGGTAGCGGAGGCCCATGGTGACCAGGCCGAGTTCTACTTCGCCGACGTCTTCGCCTTCGTCACCGGCTACCTGGCCCACACCATCCGCCGCCCCTTGGACGGTACGTCCGCCACATGGTGCCCGCGCTGGTGGGACCATCCCGAGGCGGGGGCCCGGCTGTCCGCGCTCTGGCTGGCCTGGGAGCAACTGCGCCTTGATCCCATGCTCGGCATGAGCACGTGGTGGGTCCAGCACGCCGACCCGCACCTGCAGGTTCTGATGGACCCCAAGCAGGGCCCGTTCGCCGCCTGCTCGCCCAAGGGGCACACACAGACACCGCTCGAACAGCTCCCAGTGGCCCCCAACCCTGCCTAGAACGTGACTTCAGAGCCGCCGGACGCGCAGAACGCAGGTCAGCATCGGGAGGGCGAACTCACCGTCGGCGAAGGCTGGTGACCGGGGTGCCTTGTCCCAGGCCCTGACGGATCGCGATCTCCACGGGTGAGTACGCGCCGTCGGGCCGCTCCAGTTCGTACGGCGCGGCCGGCATCAGCGGCGGCTGGGCCATGAAGCGCGGCCGCACCCCATGGTGCGGTTGCGCCGCGTGCACCAGGAACGGATGGCACAGGAAGACGTCGCCCGGGGACCCGGTGGCGAGGGCGAGCGGCCGGTGGTCGGACGCCGCCACCAGATCAGGCGCAAGGGCCAGCCCGCTCGCCCCGTCCTCCCCGTACTTCTCCAGCACCTTCGGCACGTCGAGGTGTGAGCCGACCCGGATCCGGGTCGGGGCGTCCTCCTCACCCACCTCGCTGAACAGGAACAGCATCAGCAACGCCCGGCCCCGGGAGCGCAGATTAGTGAAGTACCAGCTCTCGCCCTCCGGCAGGTAGCTCCCCTCGATGTGCCAGCCCGCGTCGTCCGGCTCCTCCTCGTGCGGGAAGCGCAGCGGGAACGTGCCCAGCGAGTAGCGCGGATCCCAGCGTCCCGCGCCGACCAGCAGGTCGTACGCGCGGTGCAGGGAGGGGGAGTTGGGAGCGGCGGCGAACGGCCCCTGCGCCATGCCGGCAACCCAGTGCACGGGCTGCGTCCACGTCGCCGGATCGTCCGGGTCGCAGCCTGTCTCCCGCCACAGCAGCCGCGCGCAGTCCGCGGCCACGCGCGGCGCGACGGCGCCCTTCAGCTTCACGAAGCCGTCGCGGAGGAAGCGGGATACCAAGGTCGTGTCATCCATGCCCCCATCGTGCGGCCGCACCGGTGACGATCACCCGACATTCTCCGCACCGCCTTTGCCGGGTGTTCACCGAGCCCCTTCCTGCCGAGCCGAGACCGGCAGCCTTCAGTGAGAATCGCTCAGATCTTCGCTGCGAGAGGTCAACCGAGAGCCCTGTGTCGCACCGGCTGGTGGTGTCTCGTCCCGGCTGAGGTGGGCCGGGTTTCATGTGATGTGGTGCGGGTCAGTCGTCGTCTCAGCGGATCGGGTTGGCCCGGCTTGGCTGGAGCCGGTTGCTGCTTCAAGGTTGCGAAGGCGTACCCCGACCGTAGGCCTGGACCTCCGCCATCCAAGCCGGGCAGAAGGCGACGGTCACGGTCCGTACTGGCCGCTTCCTACACTCACGGGATGAACAACTACACGTGCACCCATTGCGGCACCGTCGGTCTAGTGGAGGGATTCATCGAGGACGCCGGCCAGCACTCGCGCGGGTACGCGCGCTGGATCGAGGGCGCGTTGGAGCGGGGATTTTCGGGGGTGCCAAGCGCATGGGCCGGCCCCGGCGGCAGATAGAGGCGTTCCGCTGCCCCAAGTGCGGGCATCTCGAGCTGTTCGCCACCGGCGAAGAGTAGTTGCGAGTAGTTGCCCTCGTTGATCCGGACTCCCGTACAGTCGGTCGTGCGACGCGTGTCGCACGCCTGGGCCATCCGGACGTCGGTGTGCCGGCTGCGGTGAACAACGCCATGACCTGCTGGTAGGCCGGATGCTCCGGCATGGGCGGAAGAAGCGTCGCCCTGGACGACGACCGCGTGGATGCCCGGTCTGCGCAGCTCCGTGCCGAGCGCGCTCAGCAAGTCGGCGATCAGTTCGGTGACGTTGTCCGCGCCGTGCGGCGCGGACAGTTCCATGTCCGGGCCGATACCGAAGATACCGACGCAGGCCATGGTTTCGCGGATCACCGGGCTGTGCTGACGGGTGGGGCCGGGCCGGCCAGACGCCCATCGTCCGGGTGCGCGGCCGAGGCTCCGGACGAGTGTCGATGGCGGGCATGACCTGCTACAAACCGGGCGAGCGGTCCCGGCTGATCTACGCCGTCCGCGGGTACAACGGCCGCAAGAACCAGCCGAAGGGCTTCGGCTGGCGCGACTTCCGCGACCTGATTATCCGCGCCCGGACCCAGCTCGGCGGACCGATCGTCCTGGTCTGGGACAACGTCCGTCTCCACCTGGCCAAGCCGCTGCGCGAGTTCATCGAGGCGAACGCCGAGTGGCTCACAGTGTTCCAGCTACCCACCTATGCGCCGGACCTGAACCCGCAGGAGGGCATCTGGTCGCTGGTCAAACGCGACATCGGCAACCTCGCCGCAGCCGACCTCGGCCAGATCACCAGGGCCGTGAAGCACCGGCTCAAGCAGATCCAGTACCACCCGGACCTGGTCGACGGCTGCCCGGCCGCCACCGGACTGATCATGGACGGCTGACCGAGAGACTGCAGGGGCTGGGCCCGGAAAACTGGGAGCGCGACAACACGGGGTGCGCGAGACTTGCCTGATGATCACTGACGTCAATGTGCGCGAGGCTGACGCGGCTGATGCTCCAGTCCTGGCCCGTCTGCGCTGGGCATTCAAGCAAGAGGACCATGACGGGGACCTCTCCGAGCCGGTTCGGCCCGTGAAGCACGCTGAGGACTGGATCCGGGAGCGGCTCGCGAGCCAACGCTGGCTGGCCTGGGTCGCCGAAAGCGACGGCGAGATCTGTGGGCATGTCTTTCTCCACCTGGTGGAGAGGGTGCCGGAGCCCTACGAGGACAACACCCCGGTCGGCTACGTCACGAACTTCTACGTGGTTCCTGAACACCGCAATCGAGGGTTCGGGGAAGCCCTTCTTGAAGCTCTGAGAAGGCATGCGCAGGGCAGCGGCATGGACGTCTTGATCGTCTGGCCGTCCGAACGCAGCGTCCCGCTCTACCGCCGATCCGGATTCCAGCCTCCGACCGAGTTGTTGGAAGCACGGTGAACTGACCACCTGTCGGTGCGGACGGTGGCAGGCGTCGAGCCGGAGAACGTTGGCCAGTATGCGTGACTCTCTTTCGCCGCGTGCATCGGTCAGCCCACTGTCTGGCGAACGGGCCCGACATCACCCAATCAAGTTCAGTAACTTGATCCAAGCGCACCAGAAGGGCACCGTCTGGCGATCTGGTTCAGGTTTGACGGGTGGCGTCGGTCTGCTCACGCAGGATGTCGCTGTGGCCGGCGTGGCGGGCGAATTCCTGGATCATGAGCAGGTAGATCCATCGCAGGCTGACGGTGCCGCAGGCAGGGTGCTGCCGGGTGGCGTCGAGGTCGATGTTCGCTGCGATCGTTCGTGCGCGGCTGCTGGCGCGCTCGAATTCGGCGATCACGTCGGCGACCGTTTCCTGGTCGCTGACGACGAAACTGGCTTCGCCCGCCATCGAACCGTCGCATTCGGATTCCGGCAAACGTCCCAAGATGTGCTGGAACCACTTCCTTTCTGCGAACGCGGCGTGTTTGACCAGTCCGATCGACGTCGTCATGGACGGGACGAGACGGCGGCGGGACTCTATTTCGGATAGGCCGCGCACCGTGTCGATCAGTTCGGCGCGGGCGTGGTCGAGCATGTATTCGAGCATCTGGCGCTCGGGGCAGTCGGTGATACGGGTCGGGATGTTCATGTCGTGTGTTCCCTTCGTGGACAGCGGGGGAGTTCACGGCTCTGGCCGATTGGGCCTTCGGTGTTTCCGGCCGAATGGCCGCATCGAGGCGATGTCGCACGGCTTCGACGTGGCGGGCGACGACGCCGGATCCAGGAGCCGGCCGGCAGGCGTCGATGATCTCGCTTGCTTACGGGCAAGTGGGCCGAGTCGATCGGTTCGGTGTCGAACACGAATCGGATGTCGACCAGGATCCCCAGCCGAGAGGGGTGTCGTCGACGACCAGCATCTGGGCCACAGAGACGACGAGACCGGCATCTCCTCGGAACTTAGTGTCCGGGCTGCCGCAGAGGTCCCGCCGAACCCGACTCTACTTCGCCGGAGGACGCGAGTCCATCCCGGCAACCGACCCGCCCACGGTCGATGACGACAGACGACAACGGACAAGCGCCCCCGAAGTCACCCTGGCGCACGAGCTGGTGCACTGTGTCCATGCCCTGGCCGGGACCATGGACTCGATGGGTCGGGACACCGCCGGGCGCCGCTGGATCCGCCAGGCCGCGACTATGGAGGCCGTAGGGCTGTTCCGTGAGAAATAAGGCACCAGCTACCAGCTACCAGCGCAGCACGAAGGACCCGGACCTCGCGAAGGTGCGCCGGACCGGGAAGACCGAGACGCGTGCGGAACGCATGGCGTTCTACGACAAGGCGTTCAACGAGCTGTTCCTCAGGCACCTCCATCCGCTTCCGGTCGGGGAGACGCCTGCGGGTGTGGCAGATGGCTGATGCCACTGCCCGCGGCGCAGCGGCGCTGCTGCCCGTACTGGTTGTACCGGTCAGGCAGGGTGCAGGCCGGGGTGTCCGGCTTGGGTGATGAGGCTGGCTTCGGTGGCCAGGGGTGCGCCGGGGCGGGTTACGTAGGCCAGGTGCGGTAGTCGGCGTGGGCGGGGGTGAAGGTGCCCTCACAGGACGACTCCCGCCCCGTGTGCTCAGTCGATGCAGAACTCGTTGCCCTCGATGTCCAGCATCGGGATGCACGAATCATTGCCGTCGTACAGCGTTTGCACATGTACTGCGCCGAGCGGGACCAGTCGTGCGCATTCGGCCTCAAGTGCGGCGAGGCGCTCTTCACCTACGAGTCCGGTGCCGACCCGCACGTCAAGATGCACCCGGTTCTTGGCGGCCTTTCCTTCGGGGACGCGCTGGAAGTACAGTCGCGGACCCACACCTGAGGGATCTATGCAGGCGAACCACGAATCCCGCTGCTCAGGTCGCTGTGAACGCTTGAAATCATCCCAAGTGGCAAACCCTTCTGGTGGCGGCGGTACGACGTACCCCAACACCTCGCACCAGAAACGAGCGAGACGCTCAGGTTCTGCGCAATCAAAGGTGACTTGGAACTTCCTGATCGCTGACATCATTGCACCGTACCAAGGGGACTTGAGACTCTGCCGCTCATTTCCCCGGGGGAGCCGCCCGCGACCCCGTCGGACCCTGGGGGTGAGAAGGCGCGCATCAGTCTGCCCCGTCGGGTCCTAGTCACCACCACCGTCACCGCCCCCGCCCCCGCTGTCACCCCCGTCACTGCCCCCACCGGAGTCGCCGCCGTCCCCGCCGTCCGCGCCCCAGCCGTCGTTGCCGCCGGGCTCGTTGTCTTCGTCCCCCTTCCCGAGGTTGGTGAACCAGGGGCGGTCCCAGCTGTCGTCGGCGGCGACCGGCTCGGCCCCCTGCGCCGGGCGCCGCTCGGCGCGGAACCGTGCCAGCCCCGTCGTGTCGCCGAGCCCGAAGGCGACGGCGAAGACGTGGGCCATGACGGCGTCCAGCGGGTCGGGGCTCTCATGCTGTACGGGGGCCAGCGGCAGCAGGACCGTGCCCGGCTCGAGCGCCGGCCGGCGCGGCGGACGCGTCAGGAGGGCGACGCGTTGCTCGTTGCGCAGCAGCCACGAACTGACCGCGTTCTCCCGCCGCAGCACCCATTGCTGCCCGGGCAGCCGTGCCTCCACCGAACTCTTCGACTTGCGCAGCTTCTTCTTGAGGACGAGTTGCGCGTTGACGTCGCCGATGGTGAGGTGCAGGCCGCCGGAGGGGTTGCGGGAGTCGCGGTGGAAGCCGTGCGGCGCCCGGATCCGTACGACGGGGGCGTACGGTCCCCACACATCGGCTCGTACCAGGCGCCGGTCCACGGCGACGGTGATGGGCCCGGCGGGCCCCGGCGCGACCCGACGCGCCATCCACAGCGGTACGCCCTCGGCGCGAGCCCTGTCAGCCAGGGCGGCCACGTGCACCGGTCCACCGCACTGCCGTACCGCCAGCTCGCCCAAAGCCCGGGAGAACTCGGCGGCCTGCCGGACCTTCACCAGAATGGTGGTGCCGGTGAGACGTGTCACCGGAACGACACCGGCCCCGTCCGTCAGCCGGTCCAGCGGGCGTTCCGTTCCGCCGCCTCCGAGCCAGCAGCCGCGCTGGAACGCCTCGGCCATGGCGCCGAGGTTCAGCTCGCCCAGCGGCGTGGTGCTGCCGCCCCGGCGCAGGCCGGTATCGGTGAGCTCCACGGTTCGTGCCAGCGGGTTCCACGACCGCTCGCTGTAGAGCGCCTGGCTCACATCAACCCCCATATATATGTGGTTCAGCAGAGCCCGCCGGGCCCCAGGGACGTACTACGCGGCACGCGCCACGTACAGCGTGTTACTTGCTGATGGCGAAGCGCATCAGCGCGTGCTCGTCGCCCTGCTTGATTTTCCCCGTCTGGTTGTCACCGCTGTGGGCGAGGGAGCCGTTGCCCATGGGGTTGAGGGAGTCGAGGCCGGCCAGGCGGACGGGGTCCGAGCCCTGCATGGCGATGGCTATCAGGTCGAGGCCCGTGCCGGCCTTGCGGCGAAGCATGCCCATGACACCGTCGCTGCCGCCGGCTGTGGGGTCCCACGACACACCGATGGACAGGTGGGTGACTCCGTCCAGGTCTGCCGGGCCGTCTTCCTTGGTGAGCGTGATCATGTGTGGAGCAACTATCTGTGCAGGGGACTACAACACACACAGAGTGTGCCCGGCGCCTTTGCGGTTCCGGACGAGGGGGTCCCTTTGCCGTACGGGCCGGAGCGCCGCAGCACGGCAAGACGGCAGGGAGAGCGGTGCGGGCTTGCCGGGGCGTCGGGTGCGGCCGATGTCCCTCCCGTACCGAATGGAACATTCCGCCCCTACGGTGCCTGGGCATGGACTCCACGCGAAGAACGATCCTGCGCGGTCTGGCCGCAGGGCCCCTGGCCGCAGCCGCCGGCGGCCTGCTCGTACCGTCCGCGGCACATGCCGCGCCCGGCGGTTTCGCCCTTGCGATGCGGCTCAGCCCGTCGCAGTACCACCGCAACTGGTCTGCCGCGGCCGACACCCTCCGCCGTCGCCTGGAACCCGCCGACCTGGTCAGGGACGTGCTGCGGCAGCCGGAGCGCACCGGTGGCCCGGTAGGCGACTGGCGTGACGGGGCCGGCAAGGGCGCCGAACCCACCCGCTTCGACTACGGCTTCTCCTGGGACCCGGACACCAAGGACCCGCACGGCAAACTGGACGGCAATACCGCTCAGTGGTATCCGCAGGGGATCAGCACCAGCGTCGACGGCTACGGCGGCACGGTGGGAGGCCGGAAGGTCGTCGCGGTCAGCTGGTACGGCTACGAGAACTACGAGAACCGGGGCGCACGCATCAGCTTCATCGATGTGACCGGCGACCCGAAGCGGCCGCGCTACCGGCACGTTCTCCTGGTCGAGCCCAGCCAGCTGCAGGGCTCGGACACCGCCACCTTCAACCCGGTGATCATGCACGCGGGTGGCGTGGCCTGGGTCGGCAACTTCCTCTACGTAGCCAACCTCCCCGGCCGACTGGCGCCTTTCAAGCAGGGCGGGGTGAGCGCCTTCGACCTCGCCCGGATGGTCAAGGTGAAGGGCGAGGACAAGCGCAAGGCGTTCGGCTACGACTACATCCTCCCCCTGCACCACCTCTACGAGAACCAGGGCGGCAGCACGCTGCGGCACTCGCAGCTGTCACTGGACCGCACCCGCCGTAACGAACCCCACTCCCTCGTCGTCAGCGAGTTCCTCGAGGGCCGCAGGGGAAGGGTCGTGCGCTGGAACCTGAGCCCGGCCGGCTACCTGACCGACGGGCAGTCCGACGAGACCTGGACGTCCGAGTCCTACGTCCAGGGCGCGGTCGCCGTCGGCGACGACGCCTACTACGCGGCCAACGTCCGTGGCAGAAAAGGCCCCGAGGACGCCAGGGCCCGCGCCCCGAAGGCGGGCCGGCTGTGGCTGCACCAGGGTCGTAAGGGCCGCCCGGAGAAGAGCGGCACGCTGGCCATCGGCCCCGAGGACCTCAGCTACGACGCGGGCAGACTCTGGTGCCTGGCCGAGCATCCGGGCCTGCGGCGCGTCTACCGCATCAGACTCCACCGCTGACCACCGGAACGGGGCCGGGCCGGGCCCACTGTCCTGGGCCCGGCCTGTCCGACTGTCGTATCGGCACCTGAAGGGCGCCACCCCGTCCAGACGAGGAATCCCCTACAAGGGAAATCCCAACAAGCGCGCGAGATTGTCGGTGTGTCCGTTGGCAGACACCCCTGACCGGCTGCCCAACGGTATCCGGTCGCGTTTTTGTGATCGGCTCCGGGACTGTACAGGTCAAGCGTCAGGGTCAGTGTCGGCGCCGTCGAGCCGTACGAGAGGTGGGGGAGTCCAGTCCAACCCTTCCCTCTCCAATGTCGCCGAGATCCATTTTCGGCCGGCTGCTCCCGCCACGTTCCAGGCCCAGTGCATCGGGCGCTTGTCCTTACGCCACGGCGGCCACCGACGCGTTGGCCGTACCCCGGCCGCAATGTTGTGCACGAGGTCGGCAAGCCAAGCGATGCAGGCGACGTAGTCATCGTCCGGCCAGCTTTTCAGCGCTTCGCGGCGCCTGGCCATGCTGCGGATTTCAAGGACTGCCCGATGGGTCAGATAGGCGGCTGCCACCTGATCGTCAACCCGTCGCCTGCTTCCCATCTGAGCTCCCCGCCCCCACCTGCACATATACGGAAAACACCAGCGAGCCGACCGGCGCCGGCCCAAGTGTCCCGCTGGCTGGGATGCATGGGCGTCAGAATGCGAGGAGCACGGACACGGCTAGCTAGGCTCTGCCCGTGTACAACTACCAAGATCCTTTTACTGCCTGCTATCCCGCCCTTCTGCCGTGGGCGCAGCCTTCCCGGCAGGACGATCTTCACCGTGCGGTGAGAGCTGCAGTGGAACGTTCGCTTGTGGCGCAGTGGGGTCACATAGCCCCGGAGAAACCGGCGACTGACGCCGACGTTCATGCGATCGTCGCCGCCCGTGACGCCTACATCCAGGGCTGGTTCGACGCCGTGATCCGCCCTGCTTTCCACTGGCCCCCACACGACAGGGGGTGGTCGTCCCCGTTGGGGTCATGGCTGGATGCCTCGAGCAGCCACGGCCGGGGCAGGGCCTTCCGTCACACCATCGCCGAGAACCTCGACTTCTTTGCCAGATTCGAGTTCTGCGCCACGCTGGACCTGGTGAGGTACGCCGAGCACGCCGCCCGAACGGGGACGGGAACAGCACGGCAACGGGCTGCCGATGCTACTGCTGAGGCCCTGCGGTGGGCGTGGGCCCGGCACGCCGACAGACTTGGCTGGGACGACGCAGAGTGGTACCAGTACATTGAGGTGAACGAGCTGATCGGCTGGACGGCGGCAGCGCTGCAACTTCCCGGGGTGAGGCCGTCCCAGGCTGCCGACCGGGTGGAAGAGATCGCCGAGCAGGAGTGGGACGACTGGTCACCGTGGACGTCGGATGAACTGCCGGCACCGTTCATCGCCCAGGCGGCGCAAGCCGTGGCGGACTGTGTGACGACAAGCGCGGCTACCTAGGCCGTGCCCGACGGGTCGGGTGGGGCTTGAGTCGGACGATGAAACGTTTCGCTGTCTCCGGGCGAGTGATCATGTCTGGACGGCCGTGTCTCTACCTGTAATCCGCTCGTATGCAGATCCCATCCGTCCACGATGAGCACGGCGTCCTTGGCGAACCGCTTGCGTGGCTGGAGCGCCGGCAGCGGACCAAGGTGGTCGATGATCCGGTGCGCTGCAGACTTCGAGACGCTGAACAGCGGCGCGAGCTGCCACATCGTCAAGTACGTCCGCCAGTAGGCCACGTTTGCACCCTCACGTCGCAGCGCGGTCAGCAGCTTGCCGAACTGGCGCGGGCTCAGCCCGGTGAACGGGGCTGTCCAGGAAGACTTCGATGCTGTAATCACAACAGGCATTCCAAGATCGTTCCATGGGGTGACCTGAGGCTCGGTCTGTCTCTCAGCTGCCGCTCAGAGGAGACTTCCACGTCGGATCGTGGTGGGAACTTCTCGTGAGATGGGCAAGCAGGTGCTCCGCCGTGGTGAAGGCAGTGTCTTGGGGCGCGCCGGCCGCAGTCAGGGCGGAGGCCAGCCTTGCCAGGGCTGCATCTGGCAGGTCCGGGTCGGTAAGGAGGGGAAGGACCAGCAGGAGGCGGGCGGCCGAGTCCTTGACGCCTTCGCCCGTGGCCGGGGTGTCGGCGATGCGGATCAGTTCGTCCCACGACAGCCCGGTCCCCGAAAGGTCTCCTTCCCGACTGGCGACGTGCTGGGCGTGACTTTGGCCTGGATGGGTGAGGAGGTAGTCAGTGCTGTAGTCACCGAGCAGGTTGCGGTAGATCACCACAACTCCAGGACCGCCCTCAGCCGCCACCCGGAACACCGGCCAGCGTTCGGGATTGAAGAGGACCTCGGACAAGGCATCGGCATCGGCGCCGTCATCGCCGAACCACCCCGGAACAGGATCCGAAGCCCCCGACGCGTCGCCGCAGATCGCCATGAGGTAGTTCGACCAGAAACCTGGGCGAGGCAGTAGTGACTCGCCTGCAACCAGCGGTCCGTCGTCGTATCCCTTGATCAGCATTCTTGGATCCTGGCACCAGCCACTGACATGGCCCGATCCGGGACTGGTATGGGCGCGCCGCTGAGTTTCGGAACACGCTTTACAGTTCGTCCCGGAAGACCTTCGGGTGGGCCGCCAGCAGGCCGCCCCACTTGACCGATAGCGCAACAGTGGTGGGCTGTCGTGGGATTCGTGTACTGGTGTGCGCTTGATGACGATGGAGTCGGTTGCAGTGCGATTACGGGGCGGGTGGGGCTCATGTGGTCGGGTGCAGCATTCGCACGGCCGGGATCAGGTCTCGTAGAGGGCGCGCACCATGTCCGCGAACTGCTGGAGTCGGGCGGCCTCGCAGCCGTTGCAGCGGTACCAGTAGAACCGGACGCGGGCCGGGTGGTTCTGCTGGCCGGAGGGTCGGGTGCGGCGGTACTCGGGTCGGAGCGGCCGGAGGCACAGTGGGCAGAGGTCTTCGTGAACGGGTTCGTGGTCCATGGGCGGGAGGGTGCACAGGACGGCGGCTTACCGTCTCGGGCTGTTGTGGCGGCCCGCCTGCCGGGCGCCGCGGTAAAGATCTGGTGATGGCTTCCCGCCCGGCGGGAAGCGCCCTCATGAAAACCCGCCCCCGCCCTGACCGCGCTGCTGCCCGTCGAGGACAGCCGCCGCCCCCAGACTGGACCGGCTGCGCCGCTCCCCGCGCGGCATCACCGGCCCCGGCACGGGCAAGGCCATCAAGTGGTTCACCGAGCTGAACAAGCTCGGCGCCCACTCCTGGGACCTGTCCGCCATTCCCGCAGGCCGCTCGAGGTCTTCGACCTGCTGATGTCCGACCCGGCCCGCACCTCGGCGAACCCGGCTGCCAAGCACCGCATGCGCACCCTGGGCGACCTGGACGCCACCGCCCTGATGCTGCGCGAGGCGTGGATCACCCTCAGCCACACCGCCGCCGCCCCCGAGGGCGACGTCCGCGGCGGCTGCGACCTGCTCGACATCACCGCCATGCATCAGGCCGCGCGCACCGTCAGCGTGCAGGCCCGGCCCGAGGCCGAGACCATCGCGGATGAGCTGACCGTCCGCTACCGCACCATCAACCCACCGCTGCGCCACCTGGCCAAGCACCTCGGCCCGGAGGGCGCCTAAGAGGCTGGCCCTCTGACGGAGGCACTGAAGTTCCTGCCGAAGCTGGAACGGACGCTGGCTGAAAGCCGCGACACGCATGCCTGGATCGTCGGCACCGCCGAGGGCCTCGGAGTGGAGTTCACCGACGTGGAGCGGACCGACATCGAGCTGTGATCGTCCGTCCATGGACGGGGCCCCGGACCGCACTGTGACTGAGCGCTTCAGCTGCCCGGTTAAGAAAGGGCGGCGTGCCCACACCGTCCGCCCGGCCGGCCTCACTGTCAGCACTCTGTGTCATTATGCGGACGCGTCCCAGGGGAGTGGGCCGCGGACTGCTGATTGCCAGGGGGTTGAGAATGGGTGCGGGTACGGAGCCGGACGGCTCGTCCAGGTCCGACGAGGAGTGGGAGCGGTTTCTGCGCGAGTCGGTGGCGGGTGCCGCCGACGCGCCCAAGGAGCCGTCGGCGCGGGCCCGCGACGTGGCAAAGCGGTTGAGCGCGGAGCCCGGCCGCGGCCCGGTGGGCTGGCGCAGCTACACGCCCGCGCGGCCCAAACGGCGCACGGGCTGGTACGTGGTCGGGCTGCTGGCCTCCCTGGTGCTGCTGGTGGTAGCGCTCGCGCCGGAGCGGATAGTGGACCTGTTCGCCGGCGCTGACTCCCCGCCGCTGGCGGCCCGCCCGCCTCAGGTACCTCCGGCGGAGGCGGCTCAGCGCCCCACCATGGACGAGCCGTTCCGCGGCTCGCCGGCGGCGGACTGGGCGAGCGGAGCGGCGGGGATCACCGTGCCGAAGGCCGGGGCGGTCGGCTGGATGAGCGCGGCCGAGGTCGAGCGGGCCCTCGCCCGCAGCCGGGACTTCCTCGTCGCGTCCGGCCTGGACCGCGGGGTGCTGCGGGGCGAGCGCCCTGAGAAGGCGATTGCACTGATCAACCCGCACCAGAAGGACGTCCAAGACCTTCTGAAAACCGCTTTCCGAACCCCGAGCGAGAAGAACGACCCCCTCCTCCTCTTCAGCCGCTTCCAGCCCTCCCGCACCCGCCTGGTCGGCGATGTCGTGAAGACCCGGGGCCGGCTCACCTACCGGGAGGGCGAACGCGGCGCGCTCCAGGTGACCGGCGACGTCACCTTTGTCTACCCGGTCACCCGCGCGGACGCGGGCGGCGGCGACGAGATCGTGCGCACGATCGTCCGGCGCGAGCTGGTCCTGAGCTGGGACGACCCTGACAAGGTGATCACCGAGCCGGGTACGTTCTCGATCGTCTCGTACAAGTACGACATGACCAACGGCGGCTGCGGCGCCCCCACGGGCTATTTCACCCCGCCCTTCGGCACGGACCGCCGGCCAGCCGGAGCCGGGACGGAAGTTGATCCGTACGATCGCAGCGCGCCGGTCGGGCGGGGCGAATCCTCTGGGGACGAGTGCGGGAGGGCGACGCGGTCCTAGCGGGCGTTGCTCGGTGGAGGCCACCTCAACCCCGAGGGCGATGAATATCCAGCCGCCGATCCGCTCCCGGTGCCGCTCCCAATGCGGGTGCGGGTGCCAGGCTGGTCGGCCGAGGAGCGTGCTCAGCCGGGCGGCGACGTGCACGAGCGCCGGCCGGTAGATGACGCCGATCGTGACATCGAGCGCGTCGAGTCAGCCAGGTCCGGTACGCAGCACAAGTTGCGCCGGGCAGTTCCGCGCTCAACGGCCGAGTCCACTGCTCAATGCTCGCTGCCAGCCGATTGGAGCTCTCTGTCGCAGTGTGTGTGACGCAGTGCTTCAGTCGGCCGGTGAGCGTTGAGCCGGCCGGTGGAGCGCGACGTTCTGCCCCATGGTCGACGGTGCAGGCTGAGGTGTGTTCGACGGAGCACGTGACGCCGTCCTTGAAGGGCGTGCGGATCAGCCGCCCTGGCCGGCGCTTCCGATCGGGCCGACCTTCACCGGGGAGCCGGCGCTGTCCGTGACGGGCAGCGTGGCGGCGCCCGGCCAGCGGAGGGTGACCGTCTTGGTCTCGTTCGGCGGGGTCACCAGCAGCGTTGTGATGCGGACGCCGGAGCCACCCGACTTGTTGATGGGGTAGTTGATGCTGAAGGCCGTCGACTGCCCGTTCTTGAGGACGGTCGTGGGGGCCTGCTCACCAGTGCGCTTCGCGGACAGCGATCCCGCGTTGGTCTTCAGGTCGACGCCCGCGTACCCGGAGATCGTGCAGTTGCGGCCGCCGCGGTTCTTCAGCTGCACCGCGACGGTGCCATCGGGATCGCCGTCGATGGTGTTGTCCTTCGCTGTGATCTCCAGCCCGTCGGTCCGGCACTTGGCGACCTTGCCGTTCTCGTTGGAGCCGGTCCCGGCGGCCGTGCTCTTCCCGCCGGAGCTCTTCCCGGCGGAGTCCTTCCCGCCGCCTTGATCCGAACCGCCCGAGCCTGAACCGCCGCCCGGTGAAGACGTGGAGGACGCCGACGACGGGGTGCTCTGTCCCGTGCCGTCATCGTCGTTCTGGCAGGCCGTGAGCGAGAGACCTGCGGCAATGGCCAGGGCGGCGAAGGTGAGCTTGTGAACGCGCATCGGTTCTGCCTCAATATCGGTCGGGGGCGCCGGTAGCTCGGTACGAGCGAGTGTTTCTGATCACCAGGATGCATCCGGCCCGGCGAACCGTTCCGCCCAACCACTCTCTAGTACATGCCTGTTACATGCACAGCCGGGCGTGACACACCGCCCGCACCCGTCCCTCCTCCTCGAACTACGGGCCCCGAGGGGAGGTCCCGCAAGAACGCATACGTCGAGCAGGCCAAGGTGGACGACCCGGTGCGAGCGCTCGGGGCCTCCATCGAGGACAGCGACCGCGACGCCTTGGACGACCACGGCATGAGGCTGCAGAACGAGGTGGAGCCGGCCGTCTACGAAGACGTGACGAGCCTCCTCGAGGAGGCCGGCGGCGCCGGCGATGCCGAATTGAGCATCCGCACGAAAGCCGCAGACGGCCTGGTCGGCAAAGTGAATCGAACGACAGAGGGGAGCGGGGGGCGAAAAGCCCGCCCGGAGTACGAGATCGGGGACTTCATCGATGCCGTGGGCGCAAGAATTACCGTCGAGAGCACCGCCCAGCTCGGAGCCGTTTCCGAAAAGGCAAAGAAGTATTTCGGTGACGGAGAGGACGGGTACCTGGTGGAGGTCGAGAAGATGTATGCCGATCCTAAGTGGTCGAGTTCGTAAGTCCTTCGGGGGTTGATCGTGTAGGGGCTCGGCGGAGGATTCTTCCTGGGTGATCGGCGGTCTGCCGGTCGAGTCTGGCCAGTAGATCGTCCAGTCAGAGGTGGTGAACTTCCACTGGAACGGCTGTGCCGTGACGTTATAGCGGTCTTCGAATGTTCGGAGCCGGTCCCTGACCTGGGCGAGGTCGGTGAAGTCGTTGGGTGAGACGACCTTGCGTTGGACGACGGAGAAGTAGATCTCCACCTGGTTCAGCCATGAAGCGTGCACCGGAGTGTGGACCATCACCGCGTTCGGGAACGCGCTGGTCAGCCGTCGGCAGCCTTCTTGCCGTGGTGGGAGGGGCCGTTGCCGACGATCCAGAACACGCGCTTTCGTGCCGGCGTAGGGCTCGGTGCTCATGACCTGGGTGGCCAGGATCATGAACGGGCCGATGCCGGTCTTGGGTTCGGTGCAGCCGACACTTTCGCGTGGTGGACGTCGTAGGCGGCCAGGTTAGGCCAGGGCGCCGCCGTGTCCGTAAGTGTGGTTGACGCGCATCGCGTGGGCCCGGCCGGGGGCAAGGGTGGGGTAGATGGCGGCGGCCGGGCTCGGACCGGCGATGTCGGCGGTTGCCTGGGCCAGGCGCTTGGCCTGTATGCGCAGGATCTGGCAGGCATAATCGGCGCGCATCATCCGCGCGTACGTCACCGCGTGAGTGGGCCACGGGCAGGCTTGGATCAGCATGTGGAGGCAGGCAGCGGAGAGTCCGGGAGCGTCGGGGCGTGCGGCCTCCAAGACCTCGTTGACCCGGGCCGGCTTCTTGCGGTGAGCCTCGGGTCCGGGAGACGGAACGCTCGCATGGCCGCGAAGAGAGCGCTGTGCGCGTGGTTGCCGAAGTGGCCGGATGTGAGTGAGGTGAGGACGCCGAGCTTGGTGCGGCGCGAGTAGCAGCGCGCCGCGCACGGCCTGCTCGGCGAAGTGCACGACAGGCAGGGGCGCCGGCTCTTCCAGATCGATCTCCTGGTGTGACTGGTGAGGGTGGAGCACCAGGCCGCCGGCGCTGGCAGACTCGCTTCTTCAAGGCCCTCGCACCTCTGTGGGGCGACCTCGTCGAGGTCAGCCCCGACATCGTGCCCGCCACCACCAACTCTGGTGAAGTGACCGAAGACGAAGGGGACTTCTTCCTCCATCGCGGCGTCACCGAGGTCAACGACGGCATTCTGCCCCTGAAGGCCTACCGCTCCGGGCGGGTCCAGCAGGCCACCCGACACGCCCTCGCCTAGCTCGGTGAAGCCGACACGACTCACGGCTACGCCACGGTGGAAGCGACTATCCTCACAGACATCCTCGGGGCAAAGCACCGCGGCCTGAAGCCGAACGGCAACATCGCCCGGCCCGCACCCGGGACCGCTGAGCACGAGGAAAACCTACAAGCCGAGACAGAACGGCTGCTGCTCGTTGCCCAGGCATACGCCGAGAGCGACGTCATCGTGTACGACCACTACCGAGACCGCCCAGGACAAGGAAGCCGTTCCCACACCATGAGCGACGCGCTGTCGTGCCCGGAGTTCTTCCAGAACCCCTACCCCTTCTACGACGAACTCCGGGCGACAGCCCCGGTGAGCCAGGTGACCACCGGCCCCGGAGGCCGACCCGGCTACCTCGTAACCGGTTACGCCGAAGCGAAGGCAGCCTTCACGGACCCGGGCCTGTCCAAGGACACCGCTCGATTCTTCGCCGGCCGCTCCAACGACCGCAACCTGCACCCCGCAGTCGCCCACACCATGCTCGCCACCGATCCCCCCGAGCACACCAGGCTGCGCCGCCTAGTGAGCAAAGCATTCACCACTGGCGCCGTCACCCGCCTGCGCCCATATATTCAGCACACCGTCGACCACCTCCTCGACAGCCTCCCGGAGAACGGTGAGGCGGACCTCATCACCGGTCTCGCCATCCCGCTGCCAGTCACGGTGATCTGCCAGCTGCTCGGCGTGCCCGAGGCCGACCGCCCTCAGCTGCACACCTGGTCGAACGACCTCTTCGCCGCCGGGCACCCCCAACGGATCGACTCGGCCTCCCACGCTGTGGCCGGCTACATCGCGAATCTCATCGATGCCAAGCGCCGCGCCCCGGACGACAGCCTTCTGCACGACCTCATCGCCGTCCGGGACGAAGGCGAACAGCTCAGCAAAGACGAACAGCTCAGCGAAGACGAACTCGTCTCCCTCGCCGTCCTGCTCTTGGTCGCCGGCCACGAGACCACCACGAACTTCATCGGCAACGCCGTCCTGGCGCTCCTCCAGCACCCCGCCCTCCTCAACCGCGCACGAAGCAATCCCGCCAAGATTGGCAGCATGCTGGATGAACTGCTGCGCTATGACTCGCCGGTCGGTATCGCCACCTTCCGATATAGCACGGAAGCGATCACACTCGGCAATACCGAAATCCCTGCCGGCGCCCCTGTGCTCATCTCGCCCGCGGCAGCCAATCGGGACCCCGTCCGATATCCGGCTCCCAGCTGCCCAGACGCCGACCGTGACGCGAGAGGCCACCTGGCATTCGGCCACGGAATCCACCGTTGCCTGGGAGCGCCCCTTGCCCTCGCCGAGGCAGAGATCGCCCTCCGCGCACTCCTGACCAGGTTTCCTGGGCTGCGCCTTGCGGTCCCAGCCGGTGAGTTCCAGTGGCGGCGCGCGCGGCTTATGCGGGGCCTGGAGTCCTTGCCGGTGCTCATGCTGTGAATGCTGTTCTCAATCGGCCTCGCCGGTTGTGCGGGCGACGGCACGGACGAGGTGTCTTACTGATCGTTTCAGAATGAGCTGAGCTGCGGGCCTTGTGCTCGACGTCCATCGCGGCCGGGAAGGTGACGCCGCCAGCGTTCAGGGGAGGTCGGCGAGCGGGAAGCGTTCGCGGGCGACCTGGTCGCCGGGGCACGGAGGATGGTGCAGGCCGTAGTGCCGCAGGTCCTTTGTCCACCACTGCGGGCCGCACTTCCATGACATCTACCGGCGGTCGCCCCGCGGACCCGGCCACCGAACCGGCCCAGCCGATGCGGCGCAGCAAGGAGCAGCTGGCCGCGATCCGGATCTGGGCCCGTGCGCATGGGCACGCCGTCGCCGACCAGGGCGTCATCCCGAAGAAGATCGTGGCCACGTATGAGGCCGCCCACCGGGCCACGCAGCCCCTGGCCGCGGCGGGCTGAATCGTGGACGACGTGTCCTGGACGGCTTCCTGGGTTCGGGGAATCCGCCTCCCCGGCCGGGGAAGAGCGGGCGGCAGGTCAGAAGTGAGCGAGCAGGAAATCCTGGACCTCGGCGTGGGTCATCGGCCCCGCGCGGCGTGCCGCCACCGCACCTTCTTTGAGTAGGACGACGGACGGGGCTCCGGTGACGCCGTACCGCTTGGTCGCCTCCGGGCAGCGGGTGATGTCGATCTTGACGGCTGTCAGGAGGTTCGCGTACTCCTCGGCGATCCGACCCACGACAAGGTCCATGGCCCGGCATGCCTCGATCGCCTTCGGCCACGTCCCGGAGAAGTAGGCGAGGACCGGGCTATCGCTCATCCTGAGGACAAAGTCGACCTCCTCGTCCTCCAGCGGCTGATGAACGCGCCTTGGCATCGGAGCTCCTGACCTCGTGATCTACGTACCGGGGGCACCATCATCGCCTGCAACACGCGCGTTCGACGCCAACCGCGGCTCGGTCCCGGTCTTCACCGGATCCGGGGCGTGGGTCGGCGAGGGGGCCAGCCCCGAAGCGACTGGCGACCTGATCGACGCCTTCGAGAACGGCGGCCAGTCCCGATCGGACGACCATTCCCTCCGACCGGCTCATGTCCGTCACCAGGATGACCGTCGAGCGGATCAAGCAAGCGCAGCACGGCGAAACGCCGACCGCCTCGACCCGGTAGCCCGCAGAAGGCGGGGCCGGCCGGGGTGGAGCGCTCCATACGGGGCACAGCGCGGCGGCCCAGTGTCGGATCCTCCGGGGCGGAGCATGGCGACCGGGATGTCTGGGATAACGTCACCCTCGCTTGTCTGGAGTAGGGGGCGTTGTGGAGATTCGGATTCAGACACGTGGGCAGGGAGCCCACCGGTGGCTCGCGTTCGGCATGATCACCGTCGGGGCGCTGTGCCTGGTCGCCGGGCTGATCTTTGCCGGGATGTCGGTTTCCTTCCTGACGGACGCGCAGCGGGCCCGAGGCACGGTGGTGGCCCTGGACTGGCGAGAGGACCACGGCGGCGGATCTCGCACGGCACATGCCGACGACGCGCCTGCGGCGTACCCGGTGGTCGAGTTCACGTCGGCGGATGGCACGCTGAGGAAGTTCCGGGACTCCGCGGGTTCCAACCCGCCGTCGTACGAGGTGGGTGAGCAGGTCGAGGTGCTCTACCGCCCAGGCTCCCCCGAGGACGCGCGGATCAAGGGGTTCCTCTCGCTGTGGCTGATGCCGCTGATCTTCGGTGGGATCGGTCTGGTGTTCACGGGGATCGGTACAGGCTTCGCGTTGGCAGCCCGGCGCCGTCGCTAGTGAGGTGTCCGCCCCGGCCGCATCCGGCGTGCGCGTGGTGCGGGCGGCCACGATGCTGGAGGCCATGGATGAGCACCGCGCTGACAGAGCCCGGCGCCAGCCGGTGCGGGACCGGGCTTGGGCATGAGGCCGGTGTGGAGAGGGACGATCAGCGTGGGGATGATCGTTTTGCCTGTCCGGCTGTATCCCGCGACGCGTACCGTGCACCCGGGACGCACCCACGAAGTCCATGAGGCGGAACGGCGGCCGGATCAAGCACCGTCGCGTATGCGACATCGACCACCAGGAGGTCCCCTACGAGCAGGTCGCGCACGGGGTCGAAACGCTGGCCGGCACGGTCGTCCTCCGCGACGACGACTTCGCCCGCCTTCCCCTGCCTGCCCGCAAGGTCCTGGCCCTGGCCGGCTTCGTCCCCGCCGGCAGCGTCGACCCCGTGCTCTTCCACCGCTCCTACTACGCCGAGCCGCACGGGCCCGGCGCCGACCGCGCGGGCGCCCTACTCGCCACGGCGCTGACACGCTCGGGCCTCGTCGGCGTCGGCAAGATCGCCGTCCGCATGCGCGAACGCCCCGCGGTCCTGCGCCCCTACGCCGGTTTCCGGCTCCTGGTGGCCACTTTGTACTGGCCGCACGAACGCAATGAACCGCCGGAGCACCACGGGCCCACGGTGCCGCCGACGGATCGCGAACTGGGGATGGCCGAGGTTCTCGTCGAGGCCCTGGCCCAGGACGCCCTGCCCGAGCTGCACGACGAATACGTCGCCGTCCTCGAGCGCGTGGTCGAGGCGAAGGCCGCCGGCAGGCAACTCCAGCCGCTCGCCGAATCTCCGCAGCCCGTCGACTTGATGGCTGCCCTGGAGGCTTCGATCCAGGCGGCACGCCGTGATGAGCACCCCTGACCTCCAGACCACCGGCCACCTAGTCCTCGCCCTCGCTCAGGTCACCGGCCGCAGAACCAACGACCACGGGCGTGCCGCTGCTGGAGACGGCGGTCTAGCGGCGCGGTCATGAGAAGACGGAAGACGGTAGCGCGGCCGGTATACCAGTGGGCATACTCGGTGTATGGACGACAGCAACGGCAAGGACACCAGCGTCAAGGTCGACAAGGTCACCCATGCCCGCCTCAAGGCTCTCGCCGGGAACACACCGCTCAAGGACTTCCTCGCGGACCTCGCGCTGCGTGAAGAACAGCAGCGCGCCCTGGATACCGCAACCGAGGCGTTCCGGCGCGTGCTGACCCCGGACGTTCTCGACCGGTTCGACGCCGACTTCGGCGGCCTCCCGCCGGTCGCGCACCAGACCCCGCAGGCGGCCTGACCCGGTGGATCTCCTTGTCGACTATCGATGGCTCCTGGCCCGCCAGGAGGACATCCTCCGCACCGACCTGACCGTCAACGACCTGTCCGTACTAGTCGGCATGGCCGCCCGCCACCGAGTGGACCCGCCACGCCTCGACCAGGAGCACCCCGACGCATACTGGCGCGCCGCCGTATTCCTGGAGGAATGCGTCCTGCTGCGGCCACTGCCGGCGCGCAACGAGGCGTACGGATACGGCCTGGCCATCGCCTACCTGGAGGCGTCCGGCGAACGCGTCGACACCGCCTTCGAGCCGTGGCGGGACCTGATCAGAGAAATCGCCGCCCTGCGCCTGGATTCCTACCAGATCGCCAGTCGTCTGCGGTCCTGGAAAAGACCCTGACGGCCATGCCGCCCTCGCCGGCTGCACTGCCTCGGTGACCGAGCACGGGCCCCCGGGGGCATATAGTCCAGCGGCGCCGAGGCACCGCCCGTCGGCTTCCTCGAAGCCCACGCGAAAGCGCGTCCGGGCGGGCGACCGCCCGGATCGGCTCCCGACACCACTGGCACCGGCGCAGTTCTCCGGCCGTGCCCTCAGCGTATGCCGCCCTGCCCGCCCGTTTCGACTCCAGCCCGGCACGCGCGCAGCCCGGGCGCGGCGCTACCGATGCCGGTACGGCGAGGGCGCAGCGATCGGCTTGTACATGATCCTCAACGGCCCGATGCGATCGCCGTACGGTGCCCCGCCTGCGGCTGCCGCTTCCTGCCAGGACGTGGGCACCGTCGGGATGCTGTCTTTTGCCGGTCCGCCTGCCGGCAGGCGGCTCACCGCGCGCGACAGGGCTGGCAAGCCCCTACGCGAAGGCGTTACGCCGAACTCGCCAGTACACAGTGCCACCGGCTCGCTGACCAGCATCGACGCCCTCGCCGGGTAGGGGACGGCCTCTCTGGAGGGTGGTCAAGGTCTAGGCCTTGGCCACGAGCCGTGAGGGTGGGCGGCCGGCTCAGGCCTTGTACCTGCGGCGCAGGTTGGTCAGACGCTCGTACAGGGCGGCCCAATCGTCCGTGCCGGGCTACTGGCGATGCTCGATGCGCTCGGCGGCCTGGCACAGGGTCTGCAGCGCGCGCAGCCCCTGCCCGTCGAGAGCGGCCGACCGCGAGGTCTCCAGCCCCGGTCGCCGTGTCCCCGCTGCGCCGCTGTATAGCGGTGAGCTGGGGGAGGAGTTCGACGACGAGCGGGGCGAGGAAGTGGTTCCACCGCCTGTTCGAGCGCAATCGACCCACAACGGGCAGCAGCAGGAGGACCCCGGCGCTCCACAACACCACCTGGACGGTAGACAGGGCCGTGTTGTCGGGGGTCAGGAGCAGATTCAGGGCGCGGCCGGCCTGCAAACTGCCGAAGGCCGCGGCCACGCAGGCCATCCACAGGAAGGGTCTGGGCAGCAGCGACGGCTGGCGTGGCTCGGGATGCTGTGCCTTGGCCACGGCGATGACCACGAGGGCGACGGCCACCAGCCACCCCAGGGTCCGTCCCAGCATCAAGACTGCTTCCACTGCCCCGCCCGCTCCCTCGAACAACCTGTCCCCCGGACCCTAGAGGGCGGCAGTGACATCGGCAGCGACGATCCCCGGGGCGCACGGAGGACGACTCCGCCCGGTGCAGGCGCCTGCGCCTACGGGGGCGGCTCGACCTCCAGCCAGCGGTGCCGACGTGCCCCGCGGTACTCCAGGACCTGCCAGCCGAGGTCCTGGAGGGCCCGCGAGCAGCGCTGAAGCTGCTCATGCTGCTCGTAGGCAGCCCGGCTGCCGGGCGGGCCGAGCCATTCCACGCGGACGACCCCGTCGACGTGGCTCACGCGGTAGCCGGCAGCGGTGCGCCGGCCGTCGGGGCCGAGAGCGGAGGCGGGGATCCCGGCCGCCGCCAGGGTGAGGGCGACGGCGCGCAACGGCTGGCGGCGTTCCCACTCGGCCGGCACGGACACGGGTCGGCCGTCCGCCGGGTTCATCACCTTCCGGATCTGCCACAGCCCGTCCATGGCCTGGCGTACGGCGGCCGCCCGCTCCTCGGCGCCGAGTCCGGGGCCGGACGGGTGCTCGTCCCCGGTGGCCGCGCGAAAGCCTTCCGCACTGTCAGTCACGGTGTGCCCCCTCGCCGGGTGTGAGATCTGGGACCGGGTAACCGCCGGTCCCCTTGGAACCCTTTGGAACCCCTACTTCACCTTGAACTCGCACATCTTGTCGGACTTGCCGTCCTGGTTGTCCGCGACCTTCTTGCCGTCGACGGTGATGACGCAGGGCGCGGCGTGCATCATGCCGTCTGGGCCGGTGACGGAGCCGGGGACGACGGACACTCCGAGGCCGGCCTTCTTCTCGGCGTCCGTCGTCAAGGTGATGGTCGAGGTCTTCCTCCAGGGCAGCTGGACCTGTTCCATCTTGTTGGTGTCGAGGTTGTAATAGACCGAAGTCGTGCCGGTGCCGAGGACTTCGAGGGTGACCTCGTGCTTGACCTCGCTGCCCCCATCCCCGCTCTCCGTCTTCGCCTTCGGCTGTGTGGACGCAGCCGGCTTATCGGATTTAGCCGGGCCGTCGTCGCTGCCGCATCCCGTCAGCAGAGCCGTGGTCAGGACCAGCGCCGCGCCCATGATGATCTTGCGCATGAATTCCCCCTAGTGGACAAGTGAAAGATCCTACCTATACCTATCTGGCACGACGGCTGCACGGACGGCTGCCGGACGAGCCCGACGGCGAAATGGGTGGTCTGGCTCCGCCCCACGTCATGGCCGACGCCGTCGGCTTCCGGCCGTCACACGGGCGATTCCGGCGAAGACCCGGTCCCGACCCCGCTGTGGAACATGCTGCCCCGCTCCGCCGGGCCCTACGGCGGAATCAGCGCCACCGCCACCGACGTCGTGCGGTTCGCCCGGCTGTTCGTCGACGGCGGCACGGCAGCGGACGGCACCCGCGTACTGTCTTCCGCCGGCGTTGAGGGTGTTCGGACCGCCCGAGCAGCCGCCCACGGTGAACACGGCCCCGTTCACCGGCGCCTACAAGAGCGCGGGCTTCCTCATGACCATCACCGACCGCCCCTCCGAGGAAGGCGTCCTCCAGCTGACGTACGAGGGCGCCGACGGCCTGGCGGGCACCTTCGACCCCTGGTCCGGCATCTGACCCCGGTCTCGGACAGCCCGGCGAGAACGGTCTTCGCCGGCCGCCGCAACGAGAAGGGCGGGTGGATTCCGGTGGTCTTCTATGCATTGGCCGACGGCAGCCGCTACGTCCACTTCGGCGTACGCGCCACAGCGAAGTCCGCCGCCTGAGACCGGCGGTCACCGGGACATACAGCCTCGGTGACCGCCGTGACGCATATCGGCCGGCGTATCTCCCCAGCCCTTACCTGGCAGCAGGTCCTCAACCCAGCCGATGACGCGTGGCGCCGTCGCTCTGCGGGCATTGCACCCAACGGCCCTTGCGCCGCCTTGAAGTTCGCCACAGACACCTGCGGGCCGGACTCGGTACGTATCGGCGTCGGATGCCGGCGAAGAGGGCGGGGAGATCGTTGATGCCCGGGCCCCGCAGATCGAGCGGTGAGGGAGGGGCCGGTGCCGTTCAAGCAGGGATGGTTGCATTCCGCCCCGGCCGGTCAGCCCGGCAGTACACACGCCCTGAGGCAGCGTGCGGTGAAGCCGTCACGGCCTCCAGCGTGCAGAGGATCTTCCGCGGGCCGTCCACAGCGACGGCGTACATGTCGCTGCCCCGGGCCACAGTGCTGATCAGGTCATTCACGGTGACCTTGCGCACCCGTGAGTCCTCGGGCCAGTGGCCGTCGAGACGCCACTGACATGCCGGGGCACGCGCGTGCGGGGCAACCGATTCCGGTATGTGCATCGGTCCTGCGCCGAGATTCCGGGCCGGAGGTTACTGCTGTCCGGGGCGTAGGTTGTGCAGTCGTTCGCGGGTGGTGCGGGGCAGTTCGGACACGACGCATTCCCAGGCGTGGTGGAGCATGTCGGTGAGCTCTTCGGCGGGCATCGCGTCTTCCAGGGGGACGGTGAGCCAGTGCCACCGGCGTCCCCTGTACCAGGGGCGTATTGCCGGGTATTGCTCGCACAGGTGCAGGGCGAGGTCGGGTGCGCACTTGAGGGTCACCTGTTCGGGGTGCTCCTTGGTCGCTGCTGCAAGCATGGCGAAGATGCTGCCGCCGACTTTGAATACCGGCCGGTTGGGGCCGTACGGTTCCTCCTCTGTGGCCTCGGGCAGTGCGAGGGCGAATGCCGCCACATCTTCGGGGGTCATGGGGATTCCTTCGTCCGGGCGGCCGGCGTCAGCGGTAGGTGCTGGGATCGCCGGCTTTGCCGGCCGCGTTGACCAGCACGTCCAGGCGACCCTGCGCACGGTCGATGCGCTAGACCAGGGCCTGCACCTGCTCCGCCCGGAGGCGGTCGACCGCCACGGCGATGCCCTGGCCGCCGGCCCGGGTGACCAGCTCCGCGGTCTGCTCGATGGCCGCCGCCGCCCGTCCCGTCTCGCTGACCGCGGAGCGGGTGGTGCGACCGGTGACGTAGACGGTGGCCCCGGCCCCGCCCAGCTCGGCGGCCATGGCCCGGCCCGCGCCCCGGGTCGCTCCCGCGATCAGCGCGACCTTCCCCGCCAGCGGCTTTCCCCCCGTCCGTGCCGGTGTTCCGGTTCTGCGGCTTGTTCTGAAGAGACATGGCAGGAGTATGTGACCCGTATAGGACAATGAGCGTCCTATACGTCGCTGGCGTTCGGGGGAATGCCCGTGCCCTGTGCACCGGACTCTGCGTCCGCGCCGAGCCGGGCCAGCAGTCCACGGTGTCCCGTCCGCATGGCCAGTGCGTGGTTGAGGTGGAAGAAGGGGCGGGCCAGGGGCATCCAGCGCCGCAATTCTGCCGCCTCGACGGTGACGTGTTCGTGGAAGGAGGCCGCACAGCTCCGGCTACCGTCGTTACTCACCTGCCATCGGACCGTGCCCGCGATGTCCCCTTCGAGAGCGGCTGACAGAATGCGCGCAGCCGGGTCCTCGACGAGCGGCCTCATCCGTACTTTCAGCTCGTAGGGCAGTGCGGATCTGATGACGACCTCGCATTCCCGGTCGCCGGTCCGCCTCACCGACCGGAACGCCGGCCACCATCCGGGGTAGTGCTCGAGGTCGGCGAGCCGCGCATACACGGCGTCCGGCGGCAGGGGCACCCTCCAGCGGCCGGCGAAGCGGATCTCGTGACGTTTCACGCGCACCCCCGTGCCGCCTGCACCCTTCGGGGTCTTCCGAGGTGGTTGCGGGTGCGGGCAAAGAACGCGGCCGTACCGAGCAGCCGCATGAGGAGGAACCGGAGCGGTCCGGGGAGGAGATGTGCGTACGGAGTGCCGGTGGGGGTGAAGCCTGCGGCGACAGCGACCTGTGTGGGGCCGTATCCGGGCAGCAACTGAAGACCATCCTTGTCGGAGCCGTTCTCGCCCACGACGCCCGCCGGAGCGCCCGGCTCGAGGCGGAGCGAGACGCCTCGGATCACCCGGCGTGATCGGTAGGCCTTGTGCACGTCGTCGCCCCGTAGGGCGTGCGGTGGTGGCGTCACAGCGAGTCGTCCTCCTGCGCAGGGGGTGTTCGTCGTCGTAGCGGATGTCAACGGCTGCAGCGGAACAGGTGCGCGACGAGGGAGTGCCACTGCTCCTGTACGCCGGGGGACGGCACCGCCTCGTCCAGCGACGCGGCGGCCGACGCCACATGACGTGCGGCCGCCTCCTCGGCACGCTCCCTGCCGTGCGTCGCGTCCAGCAGACGCATGGCTTCGGGGATGTCGGCCGCTGTGAGGCAACCGGAATCGAGGAGTTCTGCGAGCTGATCACCAGCTGCTGTGCCCGCCCCGGCCGCAAGCAGCAGGGGCAACGTCTTCTTGCCGCGCGTCACGTCCGTACCGACCGGTTTCCCGGTGACGGAGCTGTCACCCCACAGGCCGAGGACATCGTCGAGGATCTGAAACGCCACGCCCAGTTCGCTCCCCGCGGTGTGGAGGGCGCGCGCCACGTCGGGCGGCGCGTCGGCGAGCACGGCCCCCAGGGCCGCCGACGAGCCGAAGAGGGCACCGGTCTTGCCTCGTGCCATGTCCGCGTACTCGCTCGCGGAGACCTCCCGCACGGACCGGCGTTCGAGGGCGAGATCCTCCGCCTGCCCGTGCACCATCTTCTCGACGGCCACGATGAGGGCGTCGGTGGCCGCGGACGCCCCGGGAGCCTGCGCGTGGAAGAGCCCGGCCACGGCCTGGACGATGAGGGCATCACCGGCGAGTACGGCGGCGCCCGTTCCGAACGCGGCCCAGGCGGCGGGACGGCCACGCCGCTCGGTGTCACCGTCCATGACGTCGTCGTGCAGCAGCGAGAGCTGGTGCACGAGCTCGACGGCCGTGCCGGCGACTGCGGCGAACCGCTCCGGCGCCCCGACCGAGCGGACCGACAGCAGCGACAGCGCCGCGCGCACCCGCTTTCCGGTACGTCGTACCACTGCCCGGGAGCCGTCACCTTCGGTGTCCCACCCCAGGTGGTAGCGGCACACCCGTGCCACAGAGGGATGAAGCCGTTCCACGACCCGGCGGAGCTCGGGCTCGACGAGTGCCATCCCCCGCCGGAGGATCTCCGCACCGCGCCTGAGGCTCTCCTCATCGGCCGGCAGTTGCCGCGGCATGCCGCAGGGTCCGCTGCCCCGGAGCAGAGCGTGTGTCATCGCCACCTCCGTCGCGCTCTGTCGTCCCACAGCGGCCACCCTCGGCCTCGGATCACATGACCACACCGAATCATCAGGAGTTGCGGCGCATGCCCGGATCGGGCGCCGGAATGCCTTCCGGCGCCCCTCGGGAATCGGCGCTCTCCTCGGACACGCACAACGACGGCCGGGCCTCCGTGGTCACTCCCGTGCCGTGCCAGGGGCGTGCGCGGGCAGGCCGCGGGACACCGACCAGGATCCTGCCGGGTGTTCCGCGACCGGCTCCGGAGGCCCGGCCGCTCCGGCAGCCGTGCCGTGCGGGCCCGTCAGCTACTCGCGTAGACGTCCTCGACGTAGCGGCCCTCGGCGACCGCGGCCCGCCACCACTCCTGTGCAGCGGCGGCATCGCCTCCCGTATGCCGTGCATGGAGCTGCTGGAAGGCGTCCCGCACGCCGGGGGCCATCCGGCCGCCGTCGCCGCAGACGTACACCTTCGCGCCGGCCTGCAGCAGCCGCCACACCTCCGCGCCCTCCGCTTCGAGCCGGTGCTGGACGAACAGCCGGCCTTCCTCGGGCGCTTTGGAGAAGACGGGGCGCATGGAGACCACTCCGGCCTCTTCGGCGGCCTCCAGTTCGGCGCGGTGGAGGTAGTCCACGTCCGGGTGGTCGCAGCCGAAGTAGCACAGTGCGGGCGCGAGAGGCGTGCCCTGGCGGGCCAGGGCCAGGCGGTCGGCGACGGCACCCCGGAAGGGGGCCAGGCCCGTACCGGCGGCGACCATGATGACGGGGGTCTGCGCGTCGTGGCGGATACGGAAGGCGTCCCGGCACGGCTGGACGCGCGCGTACACGGTGTCGCCGCTCCGTACACGGTGCAGATACGACGAGCCGGTGCCTTCGAAGATGCCCCTGCCGGAGTGTGCGGGGGCGCGGAGCTGCGAGACCATCAGATCCGCGTGCCCCGGGGCGGTGACGGGGGAGGAGGAGATGGAGTAGTGGCGGATGCGCATCGGGGGCAGCAGGTCGAGCAGCAGCGGCCAGCCCATCCGGCCGCGCAGTGCCGGGTATTGCTCGGCGAGGTCGAGCAGCCGGTGGCGGGTGGCCGACGGCTGCTCGGGGCCGGTGGCCAGCTGCCGCAGGGCCGCTTGCTCGGGCGGGCAGGGATTGAGGCCGGCGAGCCGGGCGACCTGCTCGGTGGTGAGCGGGTGCTGCAGTTCCACGTGGTGGGTGAGCAGCTCACGGACGGTGACCGGGCGGTCCAGATGCAGGCCGGAACGGCTGGAACGGCCCGTGCGCCGGGCGCGGATGCCGAGCACCGCGTCGGAGTCGAGGCCGAGAGCGGTGATGGCGCGCTCGACCAGGGCGGGGTCGTTCTCGGGCAGGACGGCCAGATGGTCGGCGGTCCGGTAGGCGGCGGCCTCGGGCAGCGCGAGGCGCACGAATCTCTTGGAGCGGCCGAGGGGGTGGGCCGGGTCGGCGAGGTCCCCCGTCGCGGTCACGGTCATCGGGACCAGGCCGTGGCGGGAGGCCAGCGCGTCGAGGGGATCGCCGGTGATCTCGGTGACGTCGTAGGCGTGCCCGGAGAGGGCCTTGCGGGAATCCTCGGGCTCCGTGACGGCGTCCGGGTCTCCGTACGCCGTGAGCAGGGCGCGGCGCAGTGCGGCGGTGAAGCGCGCGAACGATCCGGCGAGGTCGCCCGAGGCGTCGGCTGTGTGCCGCTCCACGAGCCTGATGGCCCCCAGTGCGGCCAGGCGGTCGTCGATGGCGGTGGGCACGTGTTGGTAGGTGGCCGCCCAGTTGCGGTCGCCGACGCCCAGAACGGCGTAGGGCACCGCGTCCGCGGTCCCCGGCTCCGCGCCGGCCAGCCAGGAGGCGAAGGCTCTGGCGTCGTCGGTCGGCTGCCCGTTGTAGGAGGCGGCCACGACGACGAGGGGAGCGCCTTCGGGCAGGGCTCCCGCGATCTTGTCGAGGGGTACGGCCTCCGTGGCGAAGCCGAGGGCGCCGAAGGTGCCGGCGAGGTCCTCGGCGAACTCGCGGCAGGTGCCGAAGTTGGAGCCGTACGCGACGGTCAGCGCACTACCCGCCGTGGCCCTGGCGGGCAGGGCGCCATCCTCCGGTTGCTCCTCGGCCCGGTCCGTGCGCGCGGGGCCGCCGGCGAGTCCGCCGAGGGCCTCGCGGACCCGGTCCCGGTCTTCGGCGGTGCGGTGCGCCAGGGCCAGGGTGAAGCCGTCGGGCTTGAGGGTGAGGGTCTCCTTGACGTCGAGGGTGTAGCCGGTGTGGTCGAGGAAGCGGTAGCGGTGGATGAGCAGGGCCAGCAGCATGGTGGCCTCGTGCATGGCGAACTGCCGCCCGATGCAGGCGCGTTCCCCGGTGCCGAAGGGCTTGTACGCGTTCGCGGGACGGGCGGCCTCGGCGGCGGGAGCGAAGCGGTCCGGGTCGAACTCCTCGACGTTGTCACCCCACACCGGATCACGGTGCAGCATCGGGGTGAGCACGGTCAGCCGCCGGCCGGCCGGGACCGGGTACCTGCCGCCGATGACGGTGTCGGCCACGGGCGCACGCTCGAAGGCCGCGGCGGTCGGCCACAGCCGCAGGGTCTCGCTCAGGACCTGCCGTACGTAGCGCAGACGGCCGATGTCCTCGAAGGCGGGCTGCGGATCCGCCTCGTCGCCCCACAGCGCGTCGACCTCGGCCTGTGCCAGACGCAGGGCGACCGGGTTCTTCATCAGGTGGTAGAGGGCGAAGGAGAGCGTGCCGGACGTGGTCTCGTGGCCCGCGATCAGGAAGGTGATGACCTGGTTGCGGACGTTGGCCTCGTCGAGGGGTTCGCCGTCGCCGGGGTGACGTGAGTTCAGCATCAGCCCCAGCAGGTCGTCGTCGGCGCCGCTCTCGCCGGCGGCCCGGCGTCCGGCGATCACCTCGTCGACGACCTGCGCGAGATGGGCGACGTCCGCGCGGAAGACCCGGTCCTCCTCCGTGGTGTCCTGGTCCGGGGCCCTCCCCAGGGCGGCCTGGCTGTGGCTGAGTGCCCGTACGAGCGCCTGTACGAAGGGGTGGGGCTCGGTGCGGGCGAAGGACTGGAAGTCGTAGCCGAAGCCCGCGAGGCCGATGGTGTCGAGCGTCATCCGGGTCATGTCCGCCGACACGTCCACAGGCCTGTCCTGGGCGAGATGCGCGTCCCAGGCGGCGAGCATCCGCCGCGCTGCCTTCAGCATGACCGGGTGGTACGTGCGCATTGAGCCCATAGCGAAGGCGGGCAGCAGGACGTCGTGGGCCTTGGCCCAGTTGGGCTCGTCGTTGTAGGCGGTGAACAGGCCGTCGGCGGCGATCTCGCGGACGTTCTCCAGCGCGGGGCCGATCACCTTGGCGAACCGTGTCTCGTCCGAGAGCTCGTCGACGAGTTCGTACGAGGAGATCAGCACCGTCTCGCGGCTGTGGAAACGGCGCCTGAAGGCGGGGCCGAGCTCTCGGGCGAAGGCCATGGCCTGTTGGACGGGCCTGTCGGTCAGACCCGTATCCGACACGTCGACGACAGGCAGGTCACGCATGGACTCCATGGGCTCTCTCCTTGGCGGGTGATAGTCCGGCCTCCGGCGGGCGGTGCTCCCGGCCGGTGCGTCCACGATTCCGCCGCACGCGGGCCTGCCGGCCGTCGGAACTACGATTTCTTGTAGCGTCTTGGCCGTGTCGTGTCGTGCGCGCTGTGGCTCGACTGCGCTAGAGGGCACAACTGCCGGTGGCCCGGAGAGGGCGAAGGGCGGGCCGGGAACCGACAGCAGAGGAGTACGTGACCGTGACTGTGTACGACCCGGAGTCGGACCCGGCGGTGTGGCGCACCCGCTTCCTCAACCTGTTCGACCGCACGCCGGTCCCGACCGCCGTCAGCACCGCCGACGGCGTGATCACCGGTGCGAACCCGGCCCTGGCGGCCCTGTGGAACCTCACCCCGGGCCGCCTGACGGGCCGCCACCTGCTCGACCTGTTCACCCCCGCCGAACCCCGCAGGCTGAGCAAGTTCGAGAGCGCCATGCGCGGGGGGCGGCGCTCGCGCTACCCCTTCCGCGTCCGCTGGACCACCGGCGGATCGTCCTACGAGGGAGAGCTGACCGTCGAACCGGTGAGCGACCCGGCAGGTGACCCTCCGCCCCTGCTGGCCATCCTCCGTGTGGACGAGCCGCACCCCGCCGCGGACGCCCTGGAGCCGGTGGCCGGCCCGGTGACGCTCACGGCACTGGAGTCCCGCATCCTCGCCCTGGTGGCCGAGGGCCGCACCACGGCCGTGGTCGCCCGCACCGTCGGGCTCAGCGGCGACGGGGTCAACTACCACCTCGCCCGTCTGTGCCGCCGCCTGGAGGCCCCCAACCGCACCGCCCTGGTGGCCCGCGCCTACGTCCTCGGCCTGCTCTCCCCGGCCGCCTGGCCACCCGCGGTGGGGTGAGTGACACCTCGGTGCCCGTCGGTGACGGCCATGCCCGTGGAGCGGGCGGGCCTGTCCGTATGCGCATGATCGCGTTGAGTGACATTCGGGGGTGCCGCGTGTGAGGCCGCCCATGAGGCCTGCATCACTTACGAATTTCGTTACTGACTTTGAAGGTGGGTTGTCGTAGGGGCTGACGGGCGGTGCTTGTCGCGGTATGCCGGGGGAATGAGGTACCCGCAGGGTGGTGGGCTGACGGATGAACGGCGGCGGTTCCGTGAGCGGGTCCGCCTGGAAGCGGCCCGGTTGTTTGCCGACGGGCAGCCGAACGGGCTGGTCGCCAAGCAGTTACGGGTGAGTGTCCGTTCGGTTCAGCGGTGGCGGCGGGTCTACGAAGTCGACGGAGAGGCCGCACTTCGGTCGAAAGGTTCCGCCGGCAGGCCGAAGCTGAGTGGCGAGCTGTTCGCGGCCCTGGAGGCAGAGCTGGACAAAGGCCCGGTCGCGCACGGCTGGCCGGACCAGAAGTGGACCCTGGCGAGGATCAAGACCTTGATCGGCCGCAGGTTCCACAAGAGCTTCACGCTCTCCGGCATCGCCCAGATGCTCCGGCGTCACGGATGGAGTAACCAGGTCCCCGCCCGGCGGGCACTCGAGCGCGACGAGGACGCCATCAGCGGATGGGTGAAGGAGACGTGGCCGCAGGTGGAAGCACCGCGGCGGCGCTCGGGGCCTGGATCGTCTTCGAAGACGAGGCGGGCTTCTCGATGACGCCGCCCACCACCCGCACCTGGGCCCGGCGCGGGCACACCCCGGTGATCCGGGTCAGGGGACGGTCCCAGCGTCGGGTCTCCCTGGCCGCGATGTGCTGCTACAAACCCGGCGAACGTTCCCGCTTCATCTACCGGCCCATGTTCCACAAGGACCACAAGACGAAAGAGCGCCGCAGCTTCGCCTGGACCAATTTCCGGGCCCTGCTCGTGGCAGCCCACCAGCAGCTCGGAGCCCCGGTCGTGCTCGTGTGGGACAACCTGAACACCCACCGGGCAGCCGGGATGCGCGACTTCATCGCCACCCACGACTGGGTCACGGCCTTCCACCTGCCGCCCTACGCACCCGAGCTCAACCCCGTCGAGGGCATCTGGTCACTGCTACGACGCAGCAGCCAGACCAACACCGCCTTCGCCGACCCCGACCACCTCGTCCGAGTACTGCGACACGGCCTCCGACAGATCCAATACCGCAGCCACCTCATCGACGGTTGTTTGACCGCAACCGGCCTCACACCCTGACGACAACGCCGCTGCAAACTCAGTAGTGGTCAGCCGCCGGGAAATGCGGGGGCAGGGCGGATAATCGCGGGCCGGAAATGAAGGGGCGTAGTAGGTCACAGCCCTTGTCAGGCGTTTTCGCCGCCGCTAACAATTGCGGAGTCGCTGGGCGCCGTCGACCGAGAAACGGCGCTTCTCTATTTGCGCCGCTTCAGGGCCGGGCGACATCCCGCGATCGGAAGGTTCAGCTCAGTTATGCGCTCCACCATCTCCGCTTATGCCCGTCTGCCGAAGATTCACAAGTTCTCTGTTGCCGGTATTGCCGCGACCGGTGCCGCTGTCGTCGCGGTGGCCGTCGCCCCGCACGCCTTCGCTGCTGACACGCACGCTGCTGCTGCGGTGAAGCCGGTGGCCTGGAGCGCTGAGGCTTTCGGTGAGACGCAGCAGGGCGAGGGCGAGCTGGAGAAGCACGCCGACGCTGCCGCCAAGGCCGGCGCGGATGCTGCTGCGAAGGTGAAGGCGGACACGGAGCGGACGCAGAAGCAGGCCGCTAACCGTTCCACCGAGCGTAAGGCCATTGCCGCCAAGCCGGCAGCCCCTGCCAAGCCTGCCGCTGCGGCGAAGCCCGCTGCCAAGCCGGCCGCTCCGGCCGCTCCGGCGAAGAAGGCTTACGCGGACAATGTGGACGGCTGGATCAGTGAGGCCCTGGACATTCTGCGGGCCAAGGGCATTCCGGCTTCGTACGAGGGCATCAAGAAGAACGTGATGCGTGAGTCG
>NZ_JOFL01000025.1 GCF_000719265.1 Streptomyces roseoverticillatus
CACAGCTGTTGCACTGACTACGCTCTTCCACACCGGCGTTGAGCTGCACCGATGCCTAACTGGCTGTCAGGGCAACAGGACGCAGCCCCAGAGAAGCGGCGATGGACCGGTTGCCCGCGACCGTCAGACGCGCCTTCCCCGAACCAGGGCGGTAGTAGACGCCAGCGTGCGCGACCTGCGAGTTACGGCCGGTCTGATGCGCACCCCAGCGGTCCTCCTTCTCACAGAGCGTGACGTGTGAGCCGCGAGCGATCAGCTCGCGTGCGACGGCGAGCCCGACGATGCCGCCCCCGACGACCACCGCATGCGCTCGCGGCCGGAGCAGCCCCTGGGAGGAGTGGCTGCCTTCCTCGGGCGACGGTGGTCCGGCGCCTATGTCCATGGTCAGGTTCCACATCTGCTCTCCATGAGGGGTTCCGCCGTGCGGCAATGGCGAAGTGATCGTTGGTTTCGGCCGGATGCAGTCAGCGCTGGCCCGTCACAGCAGCAGGTCGCACAGATGCACAGCCAGAGCGGAGAGCACCGCGAGGACGAAGAGAGCCCTCAGCAGCCTCAGCAACACCGCCCGCGGGCGCCGACCGCGTGACGGCGCCCGGCCCACCCCGGAGCCCGGCGCGCGACGGCGGCGTGGTGCAGGATCCATGGGCCAGCTCTCCTTAGCCGTGCGTCATGTGCGTCGTACGTCGCGTATTCCGGCAAGATCTGCCTATGCGCAGACCTCCCGCGCAGCCGGTGTCCGGCCCTCGCGTGGCTGCGCCGGACGGCACCACCGCCTTGCGGCGCAGTCGTCCGGACGTCGCTGGTGACCGATCGGCGTCCAGACCGCGGGCCGCAGCCTCGCGGCGGGCGCGGGCGACGGCGCGTTCGCTGGGATCCGGTCCGGTGATCTGGTAGCCCTTGACGGTCAGCGGCAGGGCTTGGGTGCCGATGCCGCAGATGACGTCCAGGGCTCCGGCCAGCGGCGCGATGTCTTCCGAGGCCACCAGATCGGCCAGGGCCTCGGCGTGCTGGGGGCAAACGCCCACCGGTCGTCGTCCATCCGGTGGTAGGAGTCGACGGGGCCGTCATAGAACGCGACGTTCGGGTGATGGGGTGGCATGCCGGGCCTCCGTGGAGTCCCGGTCACCATGCCGGGATGAAGGGCGGGCCAGCGCGCGGTGTGCAATGAGCCTCGCGCGCCGGGAATGCGGTGTCCGCCGGCGTGTCAACGCTCGATGTGGTTGCTGAGTTCGAGCAGATTCCCATCCGGGTCACGGACGTAGACGCTGTTGATCGGGCCCAGCACTCCGACCCGCTCGACGGGGCCGGACTCGACCACAGCACCCTCTGACTGCAGGTGTGCGATGACCTCCTCGATGGAGTCCGCAACGATGAAGCACAAGTGCTCGGTACCCGGGCCGGGGTTCTGGGCGTGCGGGGCGATCTCCTTGCCGACCTCATGCAGGTTGATCTTGGTGTTGCCGAATCGGAGGGCTTTGCGGTCGTTGACGAGCATGCTGAACGTGACGATCTCCATGCCCAGCACTCGACTGTAGAAGTCGACGGTGGCATCGATGTCGTTGACGGTCAGAACAGTGTGGTCAAGCCGCTCGTAATTCATGGAGTGTCCTCCTAAGGGGGATGGGTGGACGCGCTGCAGTGGTGCGTGGTCACCGCTCCTGCTGCGGCGTCATATGTCGCAGGTCATGGCGGAGACAGGGGTGACGCCGATGAACTCGGCGATGGCGTCAAGATCGGCCACCACGGATTCCAAGACCGGGATTCCCTCGGCATTGCGCTGCTCACTGAGCCGGTGGCGCCTGTCACCGGGAATGCGGACCGGCGCCTCAGGGTCAACGGGGTTGCCATCCCTCACCTCGTGGGCCAGCTGGCCGACTCCGGCGCGGATGATGTCGGGATCGCCGAGCGCCTCCAAACTGAGGCAGAACACGAAGTGGCCCAGTCCGCCTTCGCCGCCCTGGTACGTATGGCGGCTCCACTGTGCGCCGGCCAGCGGCCCGCAGAGCAGCTCGATGAAGAGGGAAAGTGCCGATCCCTTGTGTCCGCCGTGGTCTTTGTCGCCGCCGCCAAGCGGAAGCAGTGCATAGCCTTTGCGATGGATGAGGCCCTGGACGGTTTCCGGGACGCCGGTGGTGGGCCGGCCGTCAGGCCCGAGCGCCCAGCCGGTCAGCATCGGCTCTCCGAGGCGGTCCAGTTGTTCCAGCTTGCCGCGGGAGACGGTGCTGGTGGCGCCGTCGAAGCAGAGGGTGCCCTGAGGGGTGGGCACGGCGTAGCAGAACGGGTTGGTGCCGAACATGGGCTCGTTGGTGCCCATCGGGGCCACCTGAGGAACGGCGTTGGTGGAGACCATCGCCAGCGTTCCGGCCCGGGCCGCGCGTTCGGCGAACCACCCGGCGATGCCCATGTGGTTGGAGCGGCGGACCATCACCGCGGAGGTGCCGAACTGGCGTGCCCGATCGGCGGCGAGGTCCACGGCCGTGCACAGCGCCGGCTGCCCCAGCCCGTTCTGGGCGTCCAGGACGCACACACTGCCGTTGTCGGCAACGATCTCGGGCACGGCGTGCCGGTTGATGCTACCGCTGTGCAATCCTTCGACATAGCGCCGCAGGCGGGCGACACCGTGGCTCTCGACCCCGCCCAGGTCCGCGGCGACCAGGACCTGCGCCGTCACCTCGGCCTCGCGTCGTCCCGCGCCCGCGGCACGCAGTGCCTCGACAGTGAATCTCGTCAGTTCGGCAGCATCGATCAACCACTGCCATCCGTAGAGGTCTTTGGCATGTGTCATAACGGTATTCCTGTCTCCCTCAGAAGTGCCGCCCGTTGCCCGGGGGGGTATCGGGGTCACGCGGCCTCCGGGATAACGTGGGGGCGGGCACTGTGCCCGCCCCCGATCCCGAGGTGCTGGGGCGGCGTGCCGAGGCACAGCGCGTCAGGGCCCCCACAAGCGCAGTCACAAAGCGTGGTGGCACAGGGTGCAACCCTGGCACGCCGGCCCCCGGGCGGGATGGTCAGCCGACAGTCGGCTCGGTCTCGATCGTGACGGCCTTGCGAACCCGCGCTTCCTCGGCACCGATGTCACCGTCAATCGGCACATCGAAGATGGCCGTGACGGCCCGGTTCGAGGACTCGGTGATGCACTCGAGCTCGAAGCCGCGGGGCTTGATCACGAACACCTCGTGCACCGTCGCCGGCGCGTCCGCGTCGACTGCGGCCAGCTCGGGCCAGATGCCGGTGGTGTCCGCCAGCCATCGCGGTGTGATCCCCTCCAAGCCGTCGACCTGGACGTCCCGCAAGATGCCTGGCGTGTGCTCGAAGTAGACCTGCCGGCCACGGCGCTGGAACACCGGCGGGTACTCGGTGGGCAGGCCCAGGGCGATGTCGATGATCACCGGCTCGATCGGCCTGCCGGTCGACAGGTGGAACAGGTGAAGACATCCGTCGCCGGGGGCACGTGCGGCGATCTCCATCAGCACCACCCGGCCATCGTCGGTGATGCGGTACTCCGAGTGCGCGTACCCGTTCTCGAAAGCGAGCCGACCCACCACGCCCAGCTGCGCCTGGACGATCAGCTCTGTCTCACGCTCATCCAGATTGTCCGGCGGCGTGGTGTGAATCAACTCAACGAAATACTCGGTCGAATCCTCGTTGGTGCCCTTCTGCGTGAGGAGCGTGACGATCGGCTTCCCGTTGCTGATGAGGGTGTCGACGTTGTACTCGCGTCCCTTCACCCGCTCCTCGACCAGCAGACGGCTGCCGGGATCAAGGGCGGCGACGACGTCGACGAGCGCCGGTACATCCTCCACCACGCGCACCCCGATGCTGGACTCACGGTCCAAAGGCTTGACCGCCACCGGGAAGGGGCCGTCGTACTCTTTGGCCAGCTGTGCTGCCCGTTCGCGGCCCCCGAAGCCCTCCGAGGGGGCGGTGACGAGCACCGAGGTGGGGCTCCATTGCCTGAGATAGCGGCGCTGAAGGAGCTTATTGCGGCAAACCTTGGAAGCTCGCCAGCCCGGACCGGGCAGACCGAGCATGTCGGAGACCACCTGGCCGGCGTCCACATAGACCTCTGCGTTGACGAGTACACCGTGCACGTCGTACTCCTGGGCCCAGCGCGATGCCTGGTCGGCGATGCCGCTGAGGTCAGTGGCGTCGCGCAGGCTGACCTCGGCAAGGGCGGCGAACGGGTGGCCCGGCGTGCCCAGAAGCTCAATGCCCCTCTGCACCATGGCCGAGCCTTGCCGCTGCGAGATGGCCAGGACCGCCAGCCCACGCTTGCGCAGCTCGTTCAAGGACGGGCCGATCTTGGACAGGTCACTGAAGATGATGAAAGCTGGCTGCTTGGCAGTTGCACCCACGGGATCGCACATCCCTTTCGTCATGGAGTCTCAGTGGAATAGAGGGTTGCATCAGCTGAGTTGGACGGCGTCGGCGGCCGCGTTGAAGTGGACCAATGCCTCGGCGAGCTCGGCCTCGGTCGTGGTGACCGGCGGCATGATCTTGAGCATGGCGCCGCCGAGTGTGGACGGGACGCACACCAGCAGACCGCGGGCGACACATTCGGCGGCCATGCGTTTGGACGTCTCCGAATCGAGCGAACCGTCCTCGCTGGTGCAGGCGACACCGGCGATCATGCCCATCGTGCCAATGATCCGGCGTTGTTGCGGGAGGCGGGCGACCCAGTTGGCGAGGCCATCAGCCAGCTGCCGGCCGCGTTGTGCCGCCTCGGCGACGAGCTTTCCGTCGGCGAAGAGCGCCAGGTTAGCCTCCGCGGCGGCGAGAGAGAGCGGGTTGCCGCTGTGGGTGCTGGTCAGCTCACCTGGACGTACGTCCTTGGTGAAGCGCTCATCGCCGATCAGCACTGCCGAGATCGGCAGGGAGCCGGACAGGCCTTTGGCGACCAGCAGCAGGTCAGGGCGGACATCGACGTGCTCATAGGCGAAGAGCGCACCAGTGCGGCCGAAGCCGGACTGGATCTCGTCGAAGATCAGTAGAGCCCCGTGCTCGCTACACCACTGGCGCAGCGTGGCCGCTGATTCCGGGTCGATCCGGCGGAGGGTGGAGCCCTGATAGATCTCGCCCATCACACAGGACACGTCCTCAGGGTGGGCGCCGGTCTCCCGCACCGCGGCCTCGATGATTTCCACGCTCCATGCCTCGCCGAGCGCCGGATAGGGGACGCGGACAAAGACCTCGTCCAGCTCCGGTGCCCAGTCGCGCTGGGCCGACAGCCCGCCGGAGAGCTGGGCGCCCAGAGTGCGCCCGTGGAAAGCGCCCTCGAAAGTGACGATGACGGGCCTACGGTCGCGCGGCTGCCCGGGACGGCGGGCGGCCGCATAGCGACTGGAGATTTTCAGAGCGCCCTCGACCGCCTCAGCACCCGTGGTGTAGAGGACCGATTGCGGGAAGCCGGAGAGTTCCGACAGGGCACGTACGGTGCGGGCCCTCGCCCGTGTCGGGAACATATATGCGTGGAGCAGCCCCTGTCGGGCCTGCCCGATGATCGCGTCAACGACCTCGGGGCGCGCGTGGCCGGCGTTCGCCGTGAGGATCCCGCTTGTCCAATCCAGCCACGCGCGGCCTTCCCGGTTGTAGACGTGACTGCCGCTGGCTCGGTCCCACACCACTGGATGCTGGGTGTGCATGGTGGCCGGTTCATAACGTCGCAGCGTCTCTATCACCCAGGCATCGTCCTCGGTCCCGTCCTGGAGGAGGGCGGTGTCGGCCGTGGTGAGGTTGAGGCTGTCCATCCCGTTCATGCTGTTCATGTCAGCGGACCGTCCAGGCCGTACCGCTGGTGTCCGAGGCAGTCACGGCAACGGCCACCAGTTGCTCGTCGCCGGTGTTGACCAGCCCGTAGAACACCCCAGCCGGGGCCATGCAGACCATGCCCGGCTCGACGCGGGAGCGGCTCGGCTCGGGCAGCAGCCGCTTCGGGGGCGCGTCCAAGGGGTAGTGCGAGGATGGCACGTAAGCTCCCGCTGCCTCGGGGTCCTGCTTGTCAAACACCTGGAACTCGCCTCTGCCCTGGAGGATGAGGAACATCCCGTCGGCCTGCGGGTGCATGCGTGCGGAGATGTCCTGGCCCGGGCTGAGTCGCCACGCGGCCGCCTGCATCCGCTCGCTGGCCCACAGGCCCAACTTGCGGGGCACAGCGTCGGAGACCGGCTCCGTAGGCACCGCGAAAGCTCGAATAGCCATCAACTTCCCTTTCTCACAGGGGGACTGTTCCCGATGTGACTGCAGGTTCTGGATGAGCTCGCCGGGTTACGCTTCGAGGAATTGCATCTGCATGATCTGGGTGAAGTACTTGCCGCTTGGGCGGATGGCCACCCCTCCGGTCACCACGCGGATACGCTTGGTCTCCAGCGGCTCGAGGTCGCCTTCGAACCACTCGCCGGCCTCCACGTCGATGTTCTCCGCGATCAGCACGGTCTTCTCACCGCCGCCCTCGGGATAGGCAATGACGCGCAGAGCCACCGGAAACCCTGTCTTGATCACAGGAACGGGACGTCGCTGCAGGCGAATCCTCACCGGTACATGCACGTCACCGAGATCGATTTCGAGGTACTCGGGGCGGGACTCATTCCGGCTCGGCGAGCCCCAGCCGGTGTAGGGGCTTCCATCGAAGAGGAACTGCTCGTTCCAGAAGTCGTACCGATGGCAGCCGGAGGAATCGGCTACATAGCATCCTTCAATGAGGCGAAGCTGGTCAACGGCCATTTCGGGTTTCCTTTCTAGAGCTGCTTCCGGATCGGTGTACGCGTACCATTCAGTGCTTCAAGGGCATCCGGGACTCCGGCCAGGTCATCAAGGACCAAGTCCGCCTCCGCCCGGGCCGATTCGGAGTGGGGCAGGTTCCGGTCGATGAGGATGGTCGCCATCCCAACGCCTCGCGCACCTGCCAGCTCGTGGTGCTGACCGTCGCCGACAAAGGCACAGGAACGCGCGGAGACTCCAAGCTGATCGCTCGCGTGCAGGTAGATCCCGGGTTGTGGCTTAAGCATCCTCACCCGGTGCGAGAAGACGCTGACGTCGAAGTACTCCCGCAGACCGAGACAGTCGAAAATCCACTCAGCGTGGTCGGACGCGTTGGACACCAGTGCCACGCCCAGCCCCTGTTCACGGATCTGATACAGCAGGGGAATGGTCTGAGGGTCGATCTCGAAGCTCGCCACCATGCCGGCGAAGTGGCGGTTGACCGCGGCCGCCACCGTCTCCCGGGAACACTCGACCCCAGTGGCCTTGGCCGACAGCAGGATACGCGCCACGATGCCCGGAACTACCGCTGCCATCGTCTCGTCATGGAGTTTGTCGTAGGCCGGCTTCCAGACTTCCAGATCCAGGCCAAGATCGTCGGCGACGTCACGAAAGAATGGATTGCCCGGCGCCCTGTGCACCAATGTCGAAAAAAGGTCGAAACAGACCCCTTGAATGATGCGCATTGTTCTCTCCTCCCGATGATGCCGGTCCGGACCGGCGGGATTGATGAGACATCACACCGACTGCAGCTCCCTTTCCTCCCACAGCTCCACAGGCTGGCCGAGCGGACGCTGGCGCTGCTCGAAGAAGAGATTCTGCTTGACCCAGTTGAGCCCCATGCGCTCAAAGATCACATCGTGATCGGTCTCGATCCTCGCGCCGTTTGCAGCCAGTTCGTCGAGCACCATCTCGGCAAGCTCGAGGTTGCCGGCCAGGCGCAGCCGACCGCCAGGCCCGTCGTGGGTGTCGACCGCGTATGGGGTGTCTTCCATCCCGAACCGGAACACGTCCACTCCGCTGCCGGGCTGAGCCGCATAGGCCGCCAGCCGACGAAGTGCACAGGCCTTCTGCTCACGCCGGCTTCCCACATCCAGCAGCGCGACATGGTCGTCGGCCTGCTCCGGCAGTACCGCAGCGCCTACCGATACGGTCACATGACGCTTCTTCACCCCCGGATCGGCCAGGTCGTACTCTAACGTTCGCGCGGCATCCACCACCTGCTTGAACTCCGCGTAGCTCTTCGGAAAGGGAAGGCGCGGGGAAAACCCGAACAGCAGCGTGATGTTCAGCTGACCGCTGCCGCCGAGCCGGATCTGCGGATGCTCAACCGCATACCGGGTCAACGCGTAGCTTCGCGGGAACTGGACCCATTCCACCTCATGGAAGAGGCCAAGTCGCTGCCGAGCCTGGATCGTATTCCGGTAGACCTCGAACTGTATGAGAGGCGAAGTCCTTCCGTAGTCGGCGCCATTGCGGGTCGAGTAGGTTTCCAGGCTGGTTTCGGTGAGGCGGTCAGAGGGCTGGTACTCCGCGACGATCCCACTGAAACCCTCACTGCCGATGAAGTCAGGGCTCAGATCGCCGTACTGACGTTCCACCTCACACATCAGCTGAAGCTCAACGGCAGCCTGGGCAGTGACAAAGTGCGCACCACCGAGGTGCAGCGGAATGCTGCTCTGGCTGATGCGTTCCCACTCACCGAAACGCCTGATACTTTCCCTCACTTCAGGGCCGTTTCGGCTCGCGCCGAAGCTGATCAGCATCTCGTTGCAGCGTTGTTGCAGGGAACGGCTTATCTGCTGGTAAATCTCATTGCTGGTGGACTGCTCGTGCGTCTTTGGATTCCTCGCATGGTAGTGATAGTAACGGCATCCCATGCCGTAGAGAGCTTCCGCTTCGGCAATCAGTGACAGCGGTGAATTCTTGATGGTAGCGCCGGCACTGATCTGGTCCAGCAAAACGTCTCCGGTCGCACGGTGATTCCCTGGCGTGAACTTGGCGCCGGTCGATGCGCAGCCAAGTATGAGGCTCTTCCTATCTGTCACGGCTTTCATTCTTCTCCCAAGGGCATAGCACATGGACCAGTGGTGTTCAGCCGACAGAAGAGACCCGTGCTGCGTCGGCCACGAACACGGCCCGGCATCATTCGAAAATGTGCGAAACACTGCGAAACATCTCTAGAAACCGATCGCGCACATCTTTCGCGGCAGCAAGGCCAATCCACTCGAAGCGGCATACCCCGTGGCCAAAGGACAGTGAGGCCGCACTTCTCGGGGCACATTCAGGGCAAGCACTTAGCAGGTCTTATCTCATGCCCTACGCGTTCCATGAGCGAAGCACTCTCGCGTAGCGCCATACTCGGACACGGATCCCCAACTTCAGCCTGCTGGCCATGGGGTGGCGATGCTCTGCCATCCCCACGGCCGCCTTGAAAAGTGCCGCTCAGCCAGGAAAGCCAGAGTCCCATCGCAGGCTCCTTTGCCTCCAGGCCGGCAACTTCAAGGAAGCGTTCAGCCTCACGCCTCCATCAACTCAACTGTCAGTTGATGTGTGCGATTTGGCTCGTCTGCGAGTTGATGCTTCCATGTCGGCACGGGATCGTCAACCAGTAGTCGAGATGTCGTAGTAGACTTCAACTGTCCGTCAAACGGAGGCAGATGGGGCAGATCCAGCCACAGGAGGACGCATGACCGGTGCGCCGGAGGAGTTGACGCTTGCCAAGCGGCTGGAAGCCTTGTTCGTCGGCAGTCACCCCGAGGGACGACGGTGGACCAACAGCGAGGTTGCCGACAAGGTCAAGGAGAAGCACCCTCACGTACGCGTCAGCGGCGCCTACCTGTCCGCGCTGCGAAACGGCTCTCGCGCCCGCCCCTCACAAGAACTACTGGCAGCGCTTGCAGAGTTCTTCGGCGTCTCACCTGCCTACTTCGTGGACCCCGACCATGCAGATCGAGTCAACGCCCAGCTCGCGGGGCTGGAGGCGCTGAGCCAAGCAGGTGTCCGCGGGGTCGCCCTGCGAGCTGTGGGTCTGCAGCAGGACAGCCTTGACGCCATTACAGCCATGCTCGATCAGGTGAGGAAGCTGCAGGGTCTACCCCCTGTACAGGAGTGAAGATGCGTGCGCCCTCCGTAACCTGTCTGGCCGTCGTCACACAAAGACTCACAGGCTCATGCGGCGACAACAGAGGAACCGCTCATCTGACAAGACCTGCCGGGCGATTGCTAGGCCCGTCCGGAGCAATCACCCCAACCAGCGCTGCCGGGGGCAACTCCCCCAGACCCACCATCAAGGCCGGCAAGGCGCCCGTAGGCCGATCGCAGGCAGTCAGTAGGCGAGCAGCCGACCAGACCAGCCCGAGCTGGCAATACGTCCTGTCCTGGCTGGACTGATACATGCCCACTTGCCAGATCGCAACCACGGCCTCGTCGGCAGCGACTTCGGCAAGCGCGCTCTCAAAGTCCTTCTGCCAGCACCGGATCATGCGGCAGGCTAACTCCCTTCGGCCGACTGTTACCCCGCTCCCCGCCAGGCCGTCACGGACCCCGCCGGCCTCGTCAGCGTTCACGAGAGCAGGCCGGATGCGGGCCGACTTCCTCCGATGGGGGCGAAGAAGCTCAGTTCAGCAGGGCATTTATCATTTCTTGATCGGCACTCGTTACGATCCACGCACGCAACCTGTACCACGGCTAACCAACTTGCTCAAAACAACAGAAAAGGGGAACCGATTACTGAACAAGCACGGCATGATCCGCCTTCAGGGTCGCACCACCCAGGTACGGAAGTCCGCTTGGTCAGCAGAGAGATTGACGTTCCTCACTGTCGCAATCCTTGGACTTCCCTCGCTGAGGAGTCGCATCCAGTGTCGCTGCGCATGAGAGACGGCCAACACCGCCGCCTTGCACGCCTACGCCGCAGCTGTGAAGATCGCCTGACGGCATTGAAGCTCACTGCATCGTCCGACGTTGCAGGGCTGTGCGCTCGCCTAAGCGAGCTGCGCGGCCGCCCTCTCCACCTGATTCCCATCGCTATGAGGGCCGCACAACCATGCGGCCTTTGGGTTACATCAGACGCTGCCGACTTCGTCATCTTCGAAGCCAACACTACGCGGCCCCATCAGGAACACATCATCGCGCATGAGCTCGCTCACATCATCTGTGACCACCGAAGCGGTTCACCTCTAGACGACACGACCGCTCGATTACTTTTCCCGGACCTGAGTCCTGATCTCGTCCGAGACATGTTGCAGCGCACGAACTACTCCGACACCCAGGAGCAAGAAGCCGAGGTGATGGCAAGCCTGATCCTCACCACACTATACGAGGGAACGACTGCACCCCCAACTCCAACTCTCGGGGCTTTCGGTGGGGCTCTGGGAATAACCCAAAGGCGGCACCGACTGTGACATTCAGCGAAATCCGAAGTTTCGGAGTCGCCTTGGAGACGGTTGGCATCACCTATATGTGGTTGGCGGTGATACTGCGAGCGCCGGCCGCTATGCGATCAAGCGAGCAACGCCCCCTATGGTTAGCAGTTCTGGGCGCCGCAGCGGCAGTATCGTTCCACCTGCAGTGGGTAAACAATCTCATATACCAAGCCACTGGGCCTACCCACCTGACCGCCTTGGCACGCAATCTGTTTGGCGTTGTTACCTCGGCCGCCGTGCTGGACTTCGTGCTCCGGGCGGTTCGCGGTCGTTACACATACCAATTGTACGGTCTGGCTGTTCTCATAATGGCCGCACTCACCTGGCTTGACCTATCCGCACCACCGCACCTGCCACACGCGGTCCCTGCCGTTGGCGATCCCGCACCCTCCACGGCATATTGGGTGGTTCTGATCATTGTCAACCTCGGCACAAACACGGTGTGCGCAACCGCCTGCTGGTGGTACAGCCGTGGGAGCCTGGACCTCGCCCTACGTGTCGGATTGCGGCTCTTCGGTCTTGGCGCTGTCTTCGCCGGGCTCTACTGGCTATTCAACACCACATACATCGCGGTTCGGCTTTCGTGGATTCCTTCAGTCACTCCTCTTCTGATGGGCTGCTATGCCTTCTCGAGAGCGAGCGCGATCTGCGTTCCCCTCGGGACGGCGGCGACTCTGGCACTCAGGCGCGTGCGCATCCTGTGGCAGCTGTGGCCACTTTGGCGCGACTTAGTCGAATCAGTACCCGACGTCCGCTTGATGCAGACTCACCAAAGCGGCCTCGGCCTCCTGAGGTTTTCTGACCCGCTCGACTTGCGCCTCTACCGGACAGTGATCGAGATCCGTGATGCCATTCTTGACTTGCGCGCCTATATCCCTCAAGCCGTTTTGGACGATGTTCAGGACCATATGGAATTCGATAACTCTCCTCCTGACGAGATGGACCCCCGCATCACTGCCTGCTGGTTGCGTATAGCACGCTACGCCAAGGCAGGCGGTGCACCTCCACTCCGCGGGGATCTGACCGTCCCGGTTCTCGGAGGCACGGACCTGCCTGGGGAGATCGACTTCCTGCGAAAGGTCGCAAAAGCGGATGCCTCAGCTCGAGTCCGTGAGCTTGCGTCCCTACTTACCCGACCCACAGCAACACATTGAGATCGGAGAATTAATCCAGCATGGAGATTCACGGCAGCTGCAGCACCCAGTTCAGCACAGTGCGGGAGGCCTTCGCCGACTCCCTGCGCAACGGAGCGGACGTCGGCGCCTCGGTGGCGGTCTATCTCGACGGCGAACCCGTCGTCGACCTGTGGGGAGGGTACACCGATCAGGCTCGTACCCGGCTGTGGCAGCGTGACACCATTACCAACGTGTGGTCCACGACGAAGACGATGACCGCGTTGTGTGCCCTCGTCCTGGCCGATCGTGGCGAACTCGACCTGTCCGCTCCGGTCGCAAAGTACTGGCCCGAGTTCGGCATCGGAGGAAAGGAGCGCGTCGAGATCCGGCATCTTCTCAGCCACACCGCTGGTCTCCCCGACTGGGACCAGCCGATGTCACTCGACGACCTCTGCGACTGGGAGAAGGCCACCAGTCTCCTGGCGCGCCAAACGCCGCGCTGGGAACCCGGCACGAAGTCCGGTTACCACCGCTTCACCTATGGCTTTTTGATCGGCGAAGTCGTGCGTCGCGTCTGCCGGCAGTCGATCGGCGCGTTCTTCGCCGACCAGATAGCTGGCCCCCTGGGCGCCGATTTCCACATCGGCCTCGCAGCCGAAGATGACCACCGCGTCTCCGACTGCATCCCCGCACCTGACCCCGCCCCCGCGCCCAATCCACGGGTGACCATCCCGGTCGGCGCCTACGTCACCGCCGAGGACACCTGGAGCACCCAGTGGCGCCGCGCCGAAATCCCCGCCGCAGCAGGCTACGGTAACGCACGCTCCGTTGCCGCAATCCAATCCGTACTCGTCTCCGCAAGCCAGGCGACCTCTGCGCCCCTTCTATCCGAAACCACCTGCCGAGCGGTGTTCGGCGAACAGTCCCACGGCATCGATCTCGTGCTCGGCATCCCTCTGCGCTTCGGTATCGGCTATGCCCTCACCGCCGATGACGCGCCGGTCAGCACGACGAACCTCCGTACAGGCTACTGGGGTGGAAGGGGCGGATCGCTCGTCGTCAACGACCTCGACACCCGGATGACCTTCGCTTACGTCATGAACCAGATGTCCCACAAGGGCCTCACCGACCCGCGGGGCCAGATACTCCTCCAAGCCACCTGCCAAGCGCTGACAGCCTGGCCTAAAGCCACACTGCCCAACCGTCCTACCCCCACGCGAGCTGGCCTGACGACCCGGCGTCGCGGCGGTGAGGCACCGTGACGGCTTGACTGGTGATGCGGTGGTCGAGGGCTGTGTGCCGTCGGCTGGTGTGGGTATTGGCCAGGGCCCGATGGAGGGCGTCGGGTTGGCCGATGAGTATGACGCCGCGGCGGGCCCGGGTGACGGCGGTGTAGAGCAGGTTGCGCTGGAGGAGCTGGGTGGCCGAGGTGGTCAGAGGGATGACGACGTAGGGGTATTCGCTGCCTTGGGAGCGGTGGACGGTCAGGGCGTAGGCGTGGAGGAGGTCGTCGAGGTCGGTGAAGGGGTAGAGGACGGGTTCGCCATCGTGGAGGGTGACGGTGAGGTGGTGGTTGTCGGGGTCGAGGTCGGTGATGGTGCCAGTGACGCCGTTGAAGACCCCGTTAGCACCGCGGTCGGGCCGGTTACGGATCTGCAGGACCCGGTCACCCAAACGGAAGACGTGCCCTTCGTGACGGTGTTCGGGCTTTCCCAAGGCTGGCGGGTTGAGGCGCTGCTGCAGGCGGATGTTGAGGTCGAGAGTGCCGGCGGCGTGGCGGCGCGAGGGGCACAGGACCTGGACGTCTTCGGATGTGGTGGCGAAATGGTGTGGGATGTGTGAGGCGACGAGCTCCACGACGTGATCGGTAATCTCGTCAGAGGCATAGAGGGGGCGGCAGCCGAAGACTCCGGGGGCGGGCTGGGGCATGAGGCCGCGCAGGATGCGGTGGGCGTTGTCGACGATCGCGCTGCTGCCGTCGTCCTGGCGGAAGACTTCGGTGAGGCGGGTGCGGGGGATCTCGGGGACGGACAGGAGGTCGCGCAGGACGCGGCCGGGGCCGACGCTGGGCAGTTGGTCGGTGTCGCCGACGAGGAGCAGGTGGCATCCGCTGGGGATGGCTGCGGTGAGCAGGTCAGCGAGCTGGACGTCGAGCATGGATGCTTCGTCGATGACGATCAGGTCCGCGGTGGCGAGCGGGCTGTCGTGGTCGAAGAGCGAGTCACCGGTGTGGGGGCGGATCAGGCGGTGCACAGTCATGGCGGTCTGGCCGGTGGTTTCCTCCAGACGGTGGGCGGCTTTGCCGGTGGGTGCGGCCAGTGCGACCGTGGCTCCGGCTGCGGTGGCCAGGTCGACGAGGGTGCGCAGGGTGTGGGTCTTGCCGCAGCCCGGTCCGCCGGTCAGTACCGACAGCGTGTGTGTGAGAGCGGTCAGGACAGCCTGTCTCTGGCATGAGGTGAGCGTGCCGGCCGTATCGCGTGTGAGCGCGGCGGTCCAGTCTGTGTGGCCGGCCAGGCGGGATGAGGCGTGGTGCAGGCGGAGGATGTCCTGGGCGAGGCCTGCTTCGGCCCGGTGCATCGCGGTGAGGCTGACCGCGGTGACGGAGTGGAGGGCCTCGCCGTCCTCGGTGGCGGGAACGGGCAGTTCCTCCACGATCGTCTCGCTGCGGGAGCGGAGCGTATCGAGGGCCTGGCGCAGGACGGTGTCGTCGAGGATGTCGGCGGTGGCGGGGTCGTGGTCGGTCAGCAGGTGGCGGGTGCGGGCGAGCAGGACGCGCTCGGGCAGGTGGCAGTCGCCTCGGGTGCGGGCTTGGGTGAGGGTGTGCAGGAGGCCGGCCTGCAGGCGTTGGTCGCTGTGTTTGGGGATTCCGGTGGCGAGGGCGATGCGGTCGGCGGTTTCGAAGCCGATGCCGTGGATGTCCCGGCACAGTTGGTAGGGGGCGTCGCGTACGGCTTGCATCGGGTCCTGGTCGGTGCCGGCGTAGGCCTGGTAGATCTTCACGGCGAGGTGGGCGGAGAGGTTCAGGCCCTGGAGGAAGACCATGATGTCGGCGATGGACTTCTGGGTTCTCCAGGCTTCGGTGATGCGTTCCAGGCGGGTGGGGCCGATGCCGTGGATGCCGAGCAGGCGCTGGGGGTCGGTGTCGATGATGTGCAGGGTCTGTTCACCGAAGGCGTCGGTGATTGCGGTGGCCAGGATGTTGCCGATGCCGTGGATCATTCCGGAGGCGAGGTAGCGGCGGATGGCGCGGACGGTGGCGGGCCAGGTCCGCTCACACGCGTGGGTCTTGAACTGTGCGTCGTAGCGGGGGTGTTTGGTCCAGGTGCCGGTCAGGCGCAGGCTCTCCCCGGGCTGGGCACCGAAGAGTGCCTTGCCAACTGCGGTGACGGTCTGCTCGCTGGATGCGGGGCCGGTAGTGGTCAGGCGCAGCACGGTGTGGTGGTCGTAGGTGACCAGGACGAGGTGGTCGACGACGCCCTCGATGTGTTCGGTGTGTGGTGCGGGCTGGCGGGTGGTGGTCATCGGGGCTCTTCCGTGGCGGGTGGTGCGGGGTCGTGGGAAGAGGCGGAGGTGGCGGCCTCCGAGGTGGCCGGTGGGACAGGTTCCGGGTCTCGGCTGAGCAGCTCGGGAAGGTGGCTGTGCTCAGTAGGGCAAGGCAAGGTTCGCGGAACGGATGGTTCGGGGAGAGGCTGCGGATCGCTGGTGATGGCGTGTGGGTCGTTGTCCTGGTGGTGCTGTGGGGGTGCGAGCCAGCGGCCCTGGTCGGGATCAGCGGTGGGGATCAGCCAGATGGGGATGCCGGCGTTCATGGCCTGGTGGCAGAGGTTTGCGGTGCTGCCGCTGCCGGGGGTGAGGTGGTGGTGGAAGACGAGGGCGAGGCGGGGGCCTTCGTCGCGGAGGATGCGCTGGTGGTGTTCGGCTTCCCTCCAGTGACGGCGGGCTCGGGGTGCGGTGCTGGTGTGGGTGAGGGGGTGGCAGCGGTGGCGCCAGTGGGGCAGGTCGTGGTCCAGGCACCAGTGGTGTGCGGCGCGGGTGGCTCCGGTGGGGGCGCCTTCGATGATGACAAGGTCGTCGCCGTATCGGGTGGCGGCGCGGTCGAGGAGTGCGGTGACTGTGTCGGGCCAGGGCCATTGGCGGCTGCCGCAGATCAGCAGGCGTGATGCTGCGTTCGTGTTCACTGCTACGGCCTGCCTTCCTTTACGTGGGTGGCGGGTGGCAGGTCGTGGTGGATGTGGGTGCTGTGGGTGTGGGGGTTGAAGGGTTCCCAGCCGGCTAGGGCGATGTCGGCTGCTGCTGGTGTGGCGGCATGGGTGGTGCAGCGTTGGGCGCGCCAGCGCAGCTGCTCGGAGTACGGCAGCCGGGTCAGGTCGTAGACGGCCATGTTCAGGTCGTCGGTCAGGGCTGCCTGGGCGTCCGCGGCGTGGGGGTAGAGGGGCTGGAGTGTCCAGACTCCGGGAAGGGTGTCGAGGACGGGGTGGGGGCAGCGGTGCCGGGCGCGGGTCTGGGCTACGCAGAGGATCTGTGGCAGGGGTGCGGGGGCGAGGTAGCGGGTGTAGAGGAACAGCACGACCGGCCGGCTCGGCTCGGAGGGCTCCGGGGGTGGCGGGGGCGCGGGGTTGGTGGTGTTGGGGAGGGTTGCGGTGTCGGTCAGGCGGCGGGTGTTGATGGCCAGGGCCCGGTGGAGTCGTCCCAGGAGACCGGGAGGGGCTTCGGAGACGGTGGCGGGGCAGATGGCGTGGTGGCGTACACGGCACCAGGGGGAGCCGTCGCCGGCGGGGTGGGCGAGGCCGTTGCTGACATGCCAGTGCTGGCCGGCGGGCACGGCTGCGGCGGGGAGTTCACGGGGGTGCAGGGGGACGGTGCGGTTGCCCGGCCGGCAGTACCACTCGATGCGGTTGCCGCACGTTGTACAGCGGCTGGCCTGTGCTGTACGCAGGAGGCGGGTCGCGCTGTCGGGGGCGACGCGCAGGGTACGGGGGGTGCGGTAGTCCTTGTAGCTGCCGTCCCAGGCGCGGGCGGCCGCGGGGGCTGGTGTGGTGCGCATGGGCGGAAGCTGGCAGGCGACAGGCCGTCAGGGACGCGTCATCGCCGTGGGTGTCCACCGCCCGGCCTCATTTGCCGCACTGGAGTTCCCATACTCGATGAGCCGTTTGATTACGGGTGCTGATTCGGGTGAGGTTTCACGGCCACCGCGGCTGCCGGAAAGGGGTACTACCGGGTGTCAGCGGGTGGGTGGCAGCGGCGGGGTGTGGCCCTCACAGAGGGCCCCCAGGAGCCGGTCGATGGGAACCCCGAAGGCGTGGGCGAGAGCATGCCAGGTAGCCAGGCTTCCGGTGGTGCGGCCCTGCTCGAGTTCGATCAGCGTACGGCGAGACAGGCCACTGCGGGCAGCGAGTTCGTCATAGCTCCATCCGCGCTCCGCCCGCAGCCGTGACAGCTCCAGGCGGAGCGCGCCGAGATTGGGGTCGGGCGGGAAGATCGTCACCCACCCATCGCACGGTGCAGACCCCTGCCCTGACAGTGCAGACCTCTGCCCTATTTACGCGACACGCCCTTCTGGGCAGGGCAGAGGTCTGCACTACCGTGTCCCGCCGCCAGCCCACTCCCCCACCCCGCCGCACCCGGCACGCGGCCGGCCATCACAGATCCCGCGGAGGACGACGACCGATGAGGTCCGGCACGACCACACCCCCGGCACAGCGCATCTGGACCGTCGAGGTCCGCCCCGGACCGGGCGGAGCGGTCGTGGTCTGCCCGGACTGCGGCCAGACCACGTCCGGCGCCGCGCTGCGCAAGGCGGTGGTGGCCCACCTCGCGCAGCACGCCCGCGTCGAGGCGCTCGCGCAGCACTGGCGCATCTGCCAGTGCGGGGAACACGGCTGCCGGTGGCATCCCCGGCACCGCGGCTGTGACGGGCAGGTCCGCCTGCTCCTCACACGTGAGCACGCAGGCCGGATGTGGCGCCTGGCCGATGTCTGCCACGCTTGTGCCACCGTCACCGAACACGCCGCCGAGGTACAGGAGCCCCTCTGCACCAGTCAGCCCATGCCGCCGCGCTCCCGGCCTTCCTCACTGCCGCGGCGCAGAGGCGGGCTCACCACCACCAGCCCCGGTCACACCGTGCCCGGCGATCGTGAGCGCGCCGACTACCAGTGGTCGGACCCGTTGGAAGGGCTGCTCTGGGCCGACGACCTCGCGCAGGGCTGAAACAGCCCTCGAACCGTGGTGGTCGTCGCGGAGATGACATGGGAACTCGTCGCTCATGTCAGTTCGACTCTTCATCAGATGTCAGTGCGAAACACGAGTTCAGCCGTAGATCAGGAATGGACTACGCCCAGGAAACGCGACAAGTTCAGCCGTCGTCTTTGCTGTCTGGCCGTGCGTGGGGAGCGCGCTGTGTTCTGCGCCGGAGGTCGCTGCTCTGCATGATGATGGACCGCACGAGCTTTTCGTACTGCAGTGCGTGGGCCGATTCGGCAGCGGCCTGGGCGAAGACGTCCCTGGTGAGGCTTCGGTTGACGTCGTTCAGTGTGGTGAGCGCTTCTGTGAGCGCAGTCAGGTGCTCGGGGACGTCGTGGGCTTCCCGGACAGGTGTATCGGCTCCAGCATGTGCCGTCAGCTGGTCTTCAGTGGGGGCTTCTGGCAAAGGGGCCATCGCGGGGCGGCGCAGTGTGTCGGGGGACGGGAAGCGGATCGGCCAGTGACCCGCCATCTTGGGCGCGGGCTGCGCTGGAAGCGTGGCGGACTCCGGAGTGGTGTGCTGCGTACCGGGCGCGGGCTGTGCGGCCTGCTCAATCATCGCCCCAGGATTGCCGGCCCTGTCCCGCATGGGCCCAGCCGACTGCTGTGAAGGGGGCATTGACGCCTCGGTCGTGACCGGACTGCCGGCCCGGCCCTGGCCGCGTGCATCCCGCGCGGCCAGCGCCGCCTCGGCCTGGCGACGCCCCTCTGGCGACATCGTGTGGAACACCCGCGCCGGGCGGCCCGGATGCGGCCCCTCCTCCTCGCGAAGCGTGACCCAGCCCAGCACAGTAAGCCGGGCCAGAATCTGCGAAACCGTGCTCTTCCCCAGATCAGCCAGCTCACTGATCCTCGCTCCCCACAGCGGATCATCCGCCGGCACCGACAACAGCAAGCGCAGCACGTCAACCGTCGGGCGGGTCATGCGGGTTACGGCAGTCCTCACATCAACAAGCACATCACCCCAACCGCCATAGGTCAAGAATGAACTATGACCTCGAAGCGGCCAGCCAGTCTGGAGGCGCAAATCAAATTGCTGGTGAGGCAGGCGAGGTTGGGGCATGTTCGTACGCTCCCGCCGCCAGCTGCCGCTCTGCCTCCGCGACCGCGCCGACCATGCGGAGACCGAGAGGCGTTCCTGCACGCCGAGAAGGCCCAGCAGCTGGCCCGCGAAGAGATCGCCCGTGAGATACGCGGCATACCCGTGCGCAGACTGACCCTGTTCAGCCTGCGCACGGGCGTCCTGGAGTTCAGGCCTGGCGCCCCGAAGGGGGCCGCAGGCCTGCGGGAGGAGGAACCGACGTGATCTGGGGCTTCTCACCGCAGTCTCGGGAGCGCGCCCGAGGTGGATAACCCTGGCGCGCAGGGCGAGCAGGGGGCTCTTTGTTTCTAGGCCCGGATGGCGTGCTGGGCGAGGTGGGCGAGGACCGCGTGATGGGCTTCCCAGCCGTCGGGCGTCTTCGAGGTGACTCCGAGGTGGATGGGGTCGTTGGAGGGGTGGGCGTCCAGGAGTGGGGCGATACCGGCGCGGGTGATGGCGATGCAGGCGTGACGGTGGCGCGATGCGAGGACGCACAGGCGGCCGGCTTCCAAGTGGAAGGCGGAGGCGTCCCAGCGGCCGGAGAGCGGGTGCAGCACGATGGAGACGCTGAATTCGCGGCCTTGGAGCCGGTTGGCGGTGTCGACGGTGACGCCGTGCAGTCGCGGGTAGTGGCGTGCCAGGAGCGCGTTGATGTGGTGGGCCTGGCTGCGGTGGGCGACGCCGATGGCCAGGTCGCGGGGTTCCAGGATGCGTCCTTGAGGGTGGTTGTCGCAGGATGCCGTGGTCTGCCGGTGAAGCAGCCCGGCGGCTGTCTCCAGGGCGGTGTGGAAGGCTTCGGTGTCGATGCGGTGGGTGGTGCGGGCGGGCAGTTCCAGCAGGGCCCATCCGGTCCGGGCGGCAGTCTCGAGGGCCTTGTCGACGGGGGTGCGCCTGCCCATCGCTGTGAAGGTGAGGGTCCGCTCCGTCTGGTGGCTCGCGGCTTCGAAGGGGGTGAAGGGGTAGAAGGCGTCGCGGATCAGGGGGACAGCGGTGGGCGGCAGGCGCCAGGACGTGGTCAAGGTATGTACGGGCAGATCGCGGTTTTGGGCGAGGAGGACAGTGACCGCACTGTTCATGGGGTCGTGGGGCAGGCCGGCCCAGCGGTGGGTCCTGATCGTGGAGAACGGGTCGAGCTGTCCGGGGTCGCCCACGAAGAGGGCTTGGTCGAAGAGGTGGCCGGTGCGCAACAGTGCGTCGGAGCGCATCTGGTAGGCCTCGTCGATGATGGCCCATGGCCACCGGCGATCGCGGACGGTGGCCCATTTCATGGCGGTACCCACGATGACGTGGGCCGTCTTCAGGTCCTCGATGCGGTGGCCGACGTGTACGCCAGGCCGCGCCAGCACGTCGGGAGGGACGGTGCGTTCCGCTGCGATGAGCCGGGCGGTCGGCAGGTGGCGGCGGGCCAGGCGTCGTACGAGGTCATCGGCCTGGGTGTTGGTCTGGGTGATGACGATGCAGGGGGCGCCGCAGTGCGCGAGGGTCTGTGCGGCGTGGATGACCAGGGTGGTTTTACCGGCACCGGGCGGTGCGTCGACCACCAGTCCGGGGTGGGTGAGCGTGTGCAACTGCTCCACGATGGCGCGTTGCGCGTGGTCTTCCCGGTGGTGCGGCGATGGCGGGGGCGAGTGGGGTGCCGCTTTTACTCGCTGTCGCTCTGGGAGTGGGTGCGGAGGGCCTGCGTGGGTCCATGGAATCTGGTCGGGCAGCGGGAATTGCGGCATCCGGTGGTAGTGGTCGGGGGCGAGGGTGCACACCAGGAAGGCACCGGTGTCGGGGAGGACGGTGTGGCGGGGGCGGGCCGGGGTGCCCATGCCCTTGGTGACCTCGAGGTCGACGAGGGTGTCGCTGTCGCGGGGAGTGATCGCCCGGATCGTGTAGCGGGCGTCGCGGTGGGTGTGGCAGGCCAGGATCCGGCCGGGTTCCAGGCGCAGTGGGTCAGTGGTCGAGACGGTGAAGCGGGGGCGCCATTGGGCTCGTTTACTGCTTCCGTACGCGAGGTGATCGGCGTCGACGCTGGTGACGGTGCCGCCGAAGGCTTCGCCGGTGGTGCGCAGTTCTGCGCGGGTGAAGGGGTCGTCGAGGGCGCGTTCGGCGTCGAAGGCCGCGGCGGCGTGCTCTCTGCGAGTCAGGCCGATGGCGGCGGCGACGGCATTGTCGCGGGCAGGCTGGGGGCGCCCGTCTTGGACAAAGTAGGCGGTTATGTCGGTGAACTCGGTGCGTTCCCGTTTCCATCGGCGCCGGGTGCCGTCGGCCTCGGGCAGAGCCTGCAGGAGCGTGTAGGCCTGCCACATACGTTCCCAGGTCGGTTGCATGTAGTGAGCCAGGAGGACGCGGAGGTCGTTCAGGCAGCGGGCCTGCTCGCGCGGACCGGCACGGTAGGCGCGGAAAAGAGGAGCCAGGTAGTCGGTGTCGAAAGCCGGATCGGTGGCCGGGCCGGCCGAGCGGTGGGTGGCGGGGTCTTCCGCTGCGAGGGCGGCCTGGTGGCCGCTGACGGTGTGGCGGGGTGGATCGATCCACGCCAGCAGGGTGGCCATGTCCTCGTCTTCCAGGGGGCTTTGGCCGGTAACCCAGTGCATGGCGAGAAAACCGGTCAGGGGGATGAGGGCGGATGTGCCGGGGAGTTCGGCGCGGCCGGCGAAGAAGGTCAGCCACTGGCCCAGGCGCCGCACCGAGCAGGATTCGACGGAGCCGCCGTCAACCGGACGCAGTCGCAGGTCGCGTCCGAGAGTATTCAAGTAGGCCACGGCATAGGGGTTGGGCACCAGGAGTTGCGGGGCGTCGAGAAAGCGCTGCCGTGCTGGCTTGGTAGATGTAGCGGGCAGGTGTTCGCTGCGCCGCTGGTGTTCTTCGATGTAGGCAGTGACGCTTGAGGCGAGGGCGGTGAGCATGGGGGTGGTACTGCCCATCGGCGGCGCGAGGAGGAGTTCGGGGCGGGCGGGGTCGGTGCCGAGCATGACGGCCAGGGGTCTGTCCGCGGTGCCCGATTGCTTCAGGGGCAGCAGCATCAGAGGCCGGTCGCTCAGATGCAGATGGCGAAGCCGGCTGGTGGGCAGGGCGTTGCCGGTGGCAGCGGCGCGCATCCGCAGCAGGGTGGTGAGCAGGCTCATGTCATGCCTGCCAGGAAGTCGGCATGGACACGTTGTGAGTGGCGGAGCGCCTGGGTGATGTCGGACCGGTCCCGTGAGGGGTGCTGGTGGCCGTCGGTAAGGGCCAGTGCCAGGGCGATGTTGTCGATGCCTGCGACGTCGTCGCGGACCGTGGTGCCCAGGACTTCGGTCCGGCCTTGGTGGCGTGCTGCGTTGCGGCAGAAGTGGGCCAGCTCGCAGTGGTGCAGGCAGCCGGGGCTGTAGTGCGCACGGGGGGCGGACAGCGCTGCGGCGAGTTCCTCGCGCGGCCGCGTCGGGTTCGCCTCGCAGTCCGGGGCCAGGTCGAAGGTGGTGCTGGGGGGCAGCTGGTCGAGCAGGTCAGGCAGGCGGCGGAGCCGGCCGAGATGCCGGCTGAGCGATTTGATCTTCTGGGCCGCGTCGGCGAGGGTCGCGATGGGGCGGTGGGAGAAGTCGCGGGGGTTGACCAGGACCACACGGTTGGAGACGCGCTCGGGTGGGAGGCCGCCCTCGGTCAGGAGCTCGCGCAGGGCCAGGACGTAGGCCGCGGCCTGGGTCAGCGCCGCGGCGGCTTTGGCGGGGTCGGCTTGGCCGTCGATGACCGGGAAGGATTTGATCTCCACGATGTGGAAGGTCTCGTGGTGCTGGAAGGCGACGATGTCGGGTTCCAGGTAGGCGGGGTGGCCGGCGACGGTCAGGCGCAGCACGGGGTGGTTGAGCAGAGTGCGGGCGCGGGTTTTGTCACGGGCCGCGCCGAGGACGAGATTGCAGGTGTGGGTGTGGCGCAGTGACAGCGATGACGGCTCACGGCCGCCCACGGCGTTCACGTCCTCGTAGGACACCTCAGGCAGCGTGAGGTCGAGGGTCTCGCGGAGCAATCGCACCAGTTCGGCGCCATCCTGGGCGGTGACCCGGCGTTCGAAGGCGGCGCCATGGTCAAGGGCGATCGCGGATGTGCGCAGCGGCCGCGGCAGGTTCAGGTGCGCGGCGAGGGCATCCTTGTCGACGCCGGCCGCATCGAGCAGGGCGCGCCGATCACATTCGGGGTTGGCGGTCAGCGCGGCCAGGGTTTTGGCGGTGTGCGGGACAGGGGGGCTGGATCCTCTCAGGGCGTCCAGTCGCGCGGCGAGCGAGTTCACGGTTCTTCCTTGGATCAAGGTGCGGTGGTGCGGTCGCGGCGCGCGGTCAGGACGTGCGACGCAGGCGGGTGACGTTGCGCAGGGTGTGACCGAAGAGCTGCTCCACGTCGGTGAGCTGCTGTGCGCGGCGGGCGGCCTCGGTGCGGGTGTCGGCGTCGTCGTCGACGTGGATTGCCAGTTCGGCTGCGGCGGCGCGGCGCAGCGCGTCCAGGTCGAGCGGCCCCTGGATGGGGCAACCGGGAATGTTGCGGTTGTAGTGCAGCAGGAGTCGGCGGATGGGCCCCTGCTGCAAGGCGTCGTCGGCGCGGGTCTGGACGGCTTCCGCAAGTCGCAGAGCCGAGGTGAGGAAGTGGACACGGTGGGTGAGCGGGCCCACCACGCGTTGCTCCAACGGCCAGGTGCTGAGGGCGAGGAGAGCACGGGCCGGGGCGAGCAGGTCGGATGTCAGGGCCGAGCAGATGTAGTAGGCGCGTGCATAGGGCGAGGAGCGGAAGGAGCGTTCCTCATCCCGGCGCACGGCGGCCAGTCGCGCGGTGTTCAACGGGCCGGAGAAGAAGGCCTCGTGAACCAGGCTGACCAGCTTGGGCGCGGCGGGAACAGTGAGGAGCATCAGCACCTGGTGGACCTGCTCCCGGGCGGGCAGCCCCACCCCACCCGGCCCGGCCGTGGACTGCAGCTGCGGCTGCGGTGGGGGCGGCACGGGCGCGTCATCGGAGCCGAACAGGGCGTTGTAGGCGTTCTGGGTGCGCTTGAGTTCCTCGCTGAGCACGCGGACTTGAGCGTTGTCGTGCTGCATGTGCGCCTGCCGCATGTCCTGTTGCAGCTGTTGCATGCGCGCTTCGAGAGCGTCCAGGTGCTCATGCATGGGCGCATGGTAGCAGCACCTCAGGGTTACACATGTTCGCACAACTTTACGCATGTTTGTTGATGTACAGTCCCGGCCTCAAGGGCAGTCAACTGCCCATCCTCTCCCATGCTTTGCACCGAGAAAGGCGCGCCGTATGAGCAGGCTGCTGCATACCTCCGACTGGCATCTGGGCCGGACGTTGTACCGGCATTCCCGGGACGAGGACTTCGACGCCGTGCTGGCCGAGATCGTGGCGATCGCCCGGGAGAGCAGGCCGGACCTGATCGTGCACAGCGGCGATCTGTTCGACTCCTCCCGCCCTTCTTGGCAGGAGTTGATGCGCGCTATGCGTGCGCTGGACCAGCTTGCGACGGTGGCCCCCACCGTGGTCCTGGCCGGCAACCACGACTCTCCCGGCTACTTCAAGGTGCTCAGCTATCTCAGCGGGCCCTCGCGAGGCCGGGGGCTGTTCTTCGTCGACCGGCTCCGTCCGCCGCACGAAGGCGGCGTTCTCACCTTCGACGCCTGCGGTGGTGAGCAGCGCATCCGGCTGGCCGTCATGCCGTTCGTGCATCCCAACCGGTTCTGGGAGCGCTCCTCGGTGTTCGGCACGACATACGCCGACTACGCCGCGGTGATGCGCGGACTGCAGGCGCAGCTGGTGGCCGGCCTGCACGAGGGGCACGATCCCGATCGGGATGTACTGGTGTTCGCGGCCCACGTGCTCATCGCTGGCGCCCGGCCCTCCAGCAGCGAGCGCAAGGCGGACCTCGAGGTGCACTACGCGATTCCTGCGGAAGATCTCCCGGCGGTCGCCTACGCCGCTCTCGGGCACATCCACGCCCCTCAGCCCGTGGCCGGTGTGCCAGCCGATGCCGCCCGCTACGCCGGCAGCCCGCTCCAACTCGACTTCGGCGAAGCCGGCGAGGCCAAGAGCGTCGTGATTGTCGACGCCGACCCCGGGCGTCCGGTCCGGGTCATGCCGCGCCCGCTGTCCAGCGGGCGGCCGCTGGCCACCTTCACCGGCACTCTCGATGAGCTGCGGTCCATGGCCGGCGAGTATGCGGGGGCATTCCTCAAAGCGGTGATCACCGGCGAGGAGGCCGACGCGCAGCTCGGACGCAAGGTCGCCGAGATCGTGCCCGACGCGATCCTGATCAGCGCAGCCCTGGCCTGGGAAGCCTCCCCCGACACGGTGCTGGACACCGAGCCCGGCGACGAGCCGGACCTTCCGGACGCCTTCCGTGCCTACCTGGCCGAACAAGGGCTACCCGGCAGCGGCGCGCAGGACACCGTCACCACCTTCGTCCGTCTGCTTGGCGAACTCGACGAGGAGGACCCGGCACCGGCCCCCGCGGAGGAACTGCTCCGCGCCGCGGTGGCCAAGACCTGGACGGAGGCGTCATGAGGCCCGAACGTCTGACGTTCACCGACGTGCGCAGCTATCGCGGCACCCACACGATCGACTTCGCCGACAAGCGCCTGATCGGGATCCTCGGGCACACCGGTGCCGGTAAGACCACCGTGCTGGAGGCAATCCTGTTCGCCCTGTACGGGAGGTCTTCGTGGGCGTCGGACGGCTACGAGTTGATCAGCCACGGCTGCGGCTGCATGAGTGTGGAGTTGGAGTTCTCAGCGGGCGGGCAGCGGTGGCGTGTCTCCCGTGCCCTGACCTCGAACCGCAAGCACCCCAAGGCCGTGCTGGAGCCGCTGCCCGGTGGGGGTGCGGACAAGCGGGTCGACAATATGGGCGAGGTGACGAAGGCGATCACCGGAATCGTCGGACTGGGCTTCGACGGCTTCGTCCGCACGGTGCTGCTGCGCCAAGGAGAGTGCGATGCTCTGCTGAAGGCCACCAAGACCGAGCGCGCCGGCATTCTGCGCAGCGTCTTCGGCATCGATGAACTGGATCGGGTACGCAAGTATGCGCTGACGCGGATTGAGCGCATCAACGCCATCCTCGTTCAGGCTACCCGGGCCCGGGCACGTCTGCTGGACGATCCCCGCGCCAGCGCCGCCCAGTGCGAGCGGGAGGTGGAGCGCACCCGTCGCATGGCCCGTCAGCGACGTGAACGGCTTCAGCTCCTGCGCGAGGCCCAGACCCGGGCGGCAGGCCAGCACCGTACGAAGGACTTGGACAAGGCGGCACGATCACTGCGTCAGCGCGCCGTGGGCGACGCGGCTCTGACGATCGCCACGACTGCCGCCAAGCAGAAGGAGCTCGACGCCGAGGCCGCGCTTCTGCAGGAGAGTGCCCGGGGTCTGACGACCAGGCTGGAGGCAGCGCAGGCGGCGCTGGATGAGGCCGCTGAGGCCGGCGACACGGTTATGTCCCTGTCCGGTGCCTCGGCGGTGCTGTCGCTCCTGCCCGCCCGGCTCAGTGATCTGAACATCCGGGCCGAACGGCTGGTACAGGAGCAGCGCGCGCACCTCGAGCAGGACCAGGAGGATGCGCAAGCCCGTCAGGAGCTGCATGAGCGCGAACAGCAGCAAGCAGCCCTCGAAGAGGCGGCTGCCAGAGCCGAGCAGGCCACCGCCGAGGTACGCGGGAGCAGCGAGCGCATCCAGGACGCTGTGCGCCAAGCGCTGCAGGATGCCTCCGCCGTGGCCGCGCACCGGCACGCGGAACCTGTATTGCTGGAGGCAGTGCAGGACCTGCGCTCGCGCAGGGCCGCCTTGGACAAGAGGCTCGACCGACTGCGCGGCGCCCACGAGGCGGCGGCCAACCAGTTCGAGACGCTGCAGCACGACGATGCCGCCCACACCGCCGGGGCCCACCTCGCTTCCGGCGAGGCCTGCCCGGTGTGCAGCCAGCCGCTCCCGCAGGACTTCACTCCCCCACCCCCATTGGATGCCAAGGCTCTGGAGCGGGCCAAGCGCACGGTCGGCATGCGTGGTACCGCCTTCAACAAGGGGGTGACCGCCCTGGCGGAGGCCGTATCTGCGTTGAGTGCCGCGGAGAAGGCGCTCACGGAGCACCGGCGCGAGCGCCGGGCCGCCGGCGAGCGCATGGAAGTATCCTTGCGGCAGGTCCACGAACTCATCGAGGCGCTGCGGTCCTCATCGCCTACGGCCGCGTCCGCCGCCTTGGAGGCGATGGGCCAGGAGACCCTCGTACGCGCACATACCGTCAGCGAGCAGGCTCCCGTCAGCCGTGCCCAGCTCACCCGCATCGTCCGGGAGCTGGTAAAGCCGCTGCGCATGGTGGTGGAAGGCGAGGCCATCGCAGTCTTCACCCGGGCGAAGGAGAAGGCAGCAGCAGTACGGGCCGAAATCGATGCGGCCCGCGCCGATCTCAAGCGCCGCCGCAGCCGCCTGCAGCGTGACCGCAAACGCCTGGACAAGGCCGTGGCGCAACGCGAGAGCGACCTGCAGACCCTGGTGCAGCAGATCGCCGGACTCCCGACCTCCGTGCGCCCCGCCCAGCCCTCGCCCCAGGAACTCCCGGGCACCTCGGATATCACCCGCGCGCAGGAGAAGGTCACGCAGCGCCTTGCCCAGCTCCAGGAGATCTCCGGCGCCCACGAGCAGGCCCGCGAGGCCCTGGTGGACAACAGCGAGGAGCACCGGGCCCTGGAGGAACGCCGCCAGCGCACGGTTCACACGCCTGCCCGCAAGCTCGCCCATCAGCTGGAGCGGTGGGCGGACGCGGCCGCCGACGCTTCCGACATCCTCGGCAAGGATCTCCCCACCGAGCTGCCCCCTGCGCCGGACGGAGCCGACCTGGCCGCCACCGACGCCTACGCCTGCGCGTTGACGTCGCTGAGCCGCCAGCTGTCCGAGGACCTGAAGCAGGCCAGACGGCAGGCCGCCGAGGTATCCCAGGCGTTCAAAGAGGAGCTCCTGCGCCAGGCCGACGCCGACGCCACCGACACCGACCCGGACCCCGGCTTCCCGCTGCGGGCGGACGGCGATCTGCTCGCGCCCGCCGTCCTCGATCCGCTCAGCCGCAAGACCAGCGACGCGGAGGCCGCCCACGACAAGGCCGCGGCAGACCTGCGCACCGCCCGGTCCCAAATCCCCTATGCCAACGCGCTGAGCCATGCCGCGGAGGCGGCCGAGAAGCAGATCACCGTCTGGAAGACGGTCAGCGACCATCTCACGGACCGCAAGTTCCTGACCTATCTCACCAATCGGCGCACCCACGCACTACTCGTCCACGGCAGCAGCATCCTGAAAGAACTCTCGGGCGGGAACTACGCGTTCACCGAGAACTTCCAGATCTTGGATCTACCCACGAACCTCGCACGCGGCCCGGAAACCCTCTCCGGCGGGGAAACCTTCCAGGCTTCCCTGGCCCTGGCCCTCGCGCTCGTCGAGGTTCACAGTCGCGGGCACAAGCGGTTGGAGAGCCTGTTCCTGGACGAGGGCTTCGCATCGCTGGACTCCGAGCGCCTGGACGACACCCTGTCCGTCCTGTGCAGCAGCGTCGCCCGGGATCAACTCGTCGCCGTCATCAGCCACCTGTATCCGGTAGCCGAGGCGGTCGACGAGGTCCTGCAGGTCACCAAGACCGCCCAGGGATCCACCAGCACCTGGCTCACCGAGGAGCAGCAAGTCACCTTCATCCGCGACGGGGTCCGGCAACTGGTGGAACACGCCTGAGCGGAGAATCCTGCGCCCGGCCGGGCCGAAACCTGGCGCTAGGCCCGGTCCGGAAAGACCCGCCCTCTTCCGTCTGAGGCGCTACCGAATAGCCGGGCCGTTGTGGAGCTACCTGCACCGAGTGCGGTCCCTGGTGCGCGCATCCGGCGCAGGCCGGCGCGAAGGGGACCGAGCCGGGGAGCGACTTCAGGCTCCGCCTCGCGGGCTCCCCTCGTACGACAGTGCCCCAAGGCCCGGCGCTAGGCGGGGGATCGCCCGTGCCACCCGCTCTCGGGGACACCGAAGCTTGTGGGACGCACGGTGCTTCTGACTACTTCCAAAATTCGTCCACAGGTAAGGAGCAGGTCGTATGAGCGATCCCTCTGCCGACACAAACGGCACCGGCAAACCGGCCTTCACTGCCCACTCGGGACGGTTGGCCGCAGTGCCACGATTGATGACGCTGGACCAGCACGGCGAGCTGACCAGCGCGCACGTACGGCTGGTCGCCCAGGCTCTGGGCCGGTCGGAACGAGCGGTGTGGCGGTGGATCGCCGAGGCGCGCGCCACCGGGCACGTCGGCGCGGCGTCCCGGGCGCGGTTCAGCGTCACACCGGAGATCCGCCGCCTGCTGGTGCTGTGGGGAGGCAATGCCTCCGCCGTGCACCGCGAGCTGCGACAGCGGGCCCTGACCGGCCCCCAGCCGTCTGCGGTCCCGTCGCTGGCGACTATCCACCGGGCGCTGCGGCGGGACCTGACTCCTGGGGACCGGGCCGGTCTCGCCCATGGGGAGGCCGCCCGGCGGGCATTCGACGTGTTCGGGAAGCGCCCGGCAGAGCACCGCAACGCCGCCTGGGAAGGCGACCACAAGTGTGTACCCGTGCGGGTGTGGGTCGAGGATGACCTGGTACAGCCCTGGGTGACGTGGTTTATCGACTGCGCCACCAAGGTCATCATGGGCGTGGCCGTGACACCCCACGCACCCAGCGCAGATGCGGTCCTGGCGGCTCTGCGGATGGCCTTGGACCGCGCCGAGCCTTTCGGGCCGGCCGGTGGGCTGCCTGGTCTGGTTCGTGTGGACCGTGGCAAAGAGTTCTTGTGCACCGCCGTGGCCTCGGCTTTGGGTGCCTTCGCGGTACCCGTTGTCGACCTCCCTGCCTACAGCCCGCATCTGAAAGGCACCATTGAGGCGCTCAACGGCGCCGCCGAGAAGATGCTGTTCGTCTCCATGCCGCGCTACGTCCACCGGCAGAGGCTCACCGGCGGGCGCACCGCGGATCCAGACGAGCCCGCACTCACCTTCGAGGCGTTCGTGGAACTGCTGATGAAGTGGGTGCACTGGTGGAACACCGAGCACCAGCCCAAAGCCCTGGGTGGCCGCACCCCAATGGAGGCCTGGCGGTCGGACCCCACTCCCCTGCACGACGTCCCTACCGGACGGCTGGCCTCTTTCGGGCTTGAGGACGATGGGCGTGCCCGCACCATCACCACGCAGGGAGTGCGGTGGCGCAACCGCCACTACATCGCTCCCTGGATGGTCGGCCAGGCCGGTGTCCGTGTCGCGGTACGCCACCTGCCTCACCACGACACGACCATCGAGGTCTTCGATCTTGATGGCGTGTACCTGGGCACTGCGGTCCTCGCCGAGGCGGCCAGCGAGGAGCAGATCCGCGAGGTCCGCAAAGCCCGCACGGCCAAGGCACGGCGGCTTCGCGCGGATATGAAGGCTGCCGCGCGGCTGCGCCGCGAGCGCTTCAAAGCTGTCACCACGCCATCCCCGCCCCAGCGCCTGGGAGCGCTGACCGAGGCGGAAGCCGAGGCAGAGCTCTCCGAATCGGCTGCCACGGATCTGCGGCGGGCCAATCCCGGCTACATCCCGCACCAGCCTGTCCCGGACGGGTGGGCATGCCCGATCCCACCAGGCGCGGCCCCGCCAGAAGCCAACATCTCCGAGGAGAACGTGTGAGCGACGACATGGACTACGGCAAGCTCCCCCCGGAGGGCGACGACCACTTCCACCACCTGGACGCGCACCTGGTGGCCACCGACACGCTCATGACGACGCTGGACAACATCCAGGCGACGATCGAGGCCAAGGCCATGATGGTCACCCACGGTGCCGCCGGTTACGGCAAGACGATGTCGGTGAACTCGGCGCTGCGCAAGGTCGCCCCTGACATCACCTACCGCCTGGAGCTGCGCTCGGGCCCGACGCCCCGCGACATCCGCCACGGCCTCTTCCGCGCTCTGGGGCTGCCCGGGGAACCGCCGACCCGACCGATCGAGTTCGACACCCTCTTGAAGGAGACACTGTCGCAGACGTTCCGAGTTCTGGTGTGCGACGAGGCCCAGTGGATGGGCCGCAGTTCGTTCGAGTACTGGCGCCATCTGTGGGACGACCGCAACACTGACATCGCGGTGATCTTCGCCGGCGGCGACAACTGCTACAGAATCCTCAAGCGCGAGCCGATGCTGGCGTCGCGGATCTTCATCTGGCAGAAATTCAAGCGCATGCCCGAGGACGAGGTCGTCGCCACGCTGCCGGCGTTCCACTCCCTGTGGGCCGGGGTCGACCCGCAGATGATCCGCAGCATCGACCGGGCCGCGGCGCACGGCAACTTCCGCAACTGGGCCACCATCACCAAGCACATGCTCAACGGCATGGAGAAGAAAGGGCTGACCGAGGTCAACGACGACCTTGTCAGGTGGGTCTACAGCAAGCTCGGCGGCATGTAGCAACGGCCGTAGCCCGCGGCGGCCCGGAGAGCTCGGACCGCCGCGAACAACCATGCGTGACTGACCGCCTGGCGCTTCCGCGTCCAGGGGGCCGCCGGCGCGTAGCAGAGACATGACGGGGTGGTGGCAGTGGCGTACGGCGAGGTGATGATCGTGGTGGACGAGCAGGACGACCTGTTCTACACGCGGGCTGCGCTGCAGGCACACCGGCCTGGGGAAGGCCGCATCACCGTGCAGCCGACGCCGGCCAGCGGCAGCCCGGCCGCGCTGGCGCACGACATGCTGTATGCGCTGGGCAAGCGGCTGGCCCCCGGGCCAAACTCCCCCGATGTGCGGTTGGACTCGGTGAACGCGGCGTGGCTCGCCGCGGCTGACTGGGGTGTCGCGACCGGGGTACGGCACGTTGTCGTCCCCCGCGCCCATCTGCTGACCATCCGGCGGATCAACCAGCTCCTCGCCTGGCGCTCGTTGACGGGAGCGCAGTTGACACTGCTGTGGCACAAGGCCCCGCGGGAGCTTCCTGCGGTGCTGGACCGGGTACGGTGTGTCCGCGACCCGGGCCAGTTCGCGTCGGTAGTCACCGAGCCAGGCCCCACCCCCGTGCGCCCCTGCTTCCCCTCGGCACCGACCGGCGCGACCGGGCCGACGCCCACTATGCCGGGGCTGTCTCCTGTCCGACCGGGGTATGCGCAGTCCGTGTCGAGGGTGCCGCGACCGGGTCACATGTGTGCCGGAGCCGCTGCAACAGCCCAGCTGGCCCCGGCCACCCCTGCGAACGCGGTCGCTCCGGAGGTCACTGCCGCACTCGCAGTCCTCGCTCACCCGCTCATCGCAGGGGCGCTGAGCGTGGCGGCGTTCACCGGTGGCAGCCTGGGCAGCCTGCGATGGACGCGAGACCTCGACATCACCGGTGACATCTGCGCCATCAAGACGCACGAGCCCGGCCACCGAAGATGCCGTCTGTCCGCGATCCCGGTGTGGGCACGCCCGCTGCTGGCCGCCGCCCGCGCCTTCCACCGGCTGACACCCCAAGCTCCCGAGAACGTCTTCGGCCCGTTACTGCTCGCAGAGGCACGACATCTGCGCGCGCACGCCGAGCGCCTTCCCCAAGACGCAATGCCCTCGCCCAGCAGCTTCCTGGCCCCTTGAGCCGGCATACTTCGCTCACAACGGGCCATCAGCTTGCGTGCTGTGGGTGAGGCGATAGCACTCGATGCCAGCCGGATGATTGGCCGTTGCGGGTGACGCGGCCGACGGCGGCCACGGAGAGCCCGGAGGACCCTGACAGCCGCCGAGGCCGCCGAGGGCAAGTCGCGGGAAGCGGCCGCTACCGCGGATGGCAGCATAGCCGGATGGGAGCAGGCGCAGGCCGCCCAAGCGCAGGCAGACGCCGAACAGGACGCGTTCCCCTCCCCCGCCCCGGCCGCCACCGCCCAGCAGCGCGAGGACGACGCAACCGAACAGTTGCAGCACTCCACGGGGCGTGTGACCGACGCACAAGAGCGGCATCGCCGGGCCGGCGAGGCCGCGCGCAGCGCTCTGCGGGCATTGAACCGGGCAGCCGACGCGGGCGGCGGAACCCTGCTGCCCGCCGACCCGAACGCGGTGGCCGACTGCGCGCTGCGCGGGGTGGTGGCATCGGATGATCGAAACGAACACATACCGTTACCCGCTCGTTTCCGACATCTGGTGAGATGAGGTCATGCCTTCTCGATCGAAGCGGCGCGACGCGCGCAACAAGAGGAAGCGCCGTGCCGGTTCGACAACGCCAGCGTTCGACCCGCACGCGCAGGTGATGGCGGAGTCCTTTGCCGTCTTGGTGGAGCTGATGGCTACGGTCGCCGGCGATGATCCTGCGGCGAAGGTGGACGCAGCATTCGAGGAGGCGGTCCAGGAGCTCGTCACGAAGCTGCGGCGGTTCGACGCGATCCGGCTCATCGAGGCGGCTCGCCTGGCATTCCTGCCGTTGGCGCCCGCGGGTCAGATGCCCGTCACGACGGAGGCGGGTGCCGCCTATCTGGAACTTCTGGCGCTGGTTGCTCTCGCCGCCCGAGATGAGACGGCGACGGCCGCTGCCCCCTCAGCCGAGTTTCAGCAGATGAGTCACTTCGTCTCGGAGGCGAAGGACGACCTCGACAAGATCCTCCATCTCGCGCAGTTGCGGTCCCTCGCCGCCGTTGACCCGGCCGACAAACTTGCGCTCATGTCCTTGCTTATTCGCGGTGCTGAGGTGTGGATGCGCAACACCTCCTACTCGGAGATGGTCGAGAAAACCAATCTGGCGCTCCTGGACGGCAATCCGAGCGTCCGCGCGGTGCTCAACGACCAGCTCGGCCTCGACGCGACCGACGCCCTGGCCGTCCTCAACGCATGTCACCACCTGCAACACGCCAGCCTGAACGACCGCCTCAATGCCATGGGCGAAGCCATGCAAATCGCGATGGCCGTGACGCACAAGGGTCGGGTGGACGACCGGCTGAAGGAGCGTGCCAGGTCCAGTCTCGTGTCACTGTTCGAGCCCGGTGCCGAGCATGTCACGGTCGCCGTCGACGACATCGTCGCGTACACGGGCATTGCTGTGGAGCGTGTCAGAGCCGTTGTCGAGCGGTTCCGCCTCGACCTTGGTACGGCCGATGCTGCGGACGTCATCGGCGCGTTCACGACCGGCAAGAACCCGATGCGTGCCCGTCCGCTCGTCGTCAGCGACAGCGGGCGCCTCATGCTGCCGCACCATGCGCTGAACGTGTCCGCCGTCCGGGAGAACCTCGAGGAGCAGCTGAAGACGTCTCAGCCTGTATGGGCCCAGTACGCCAAGCACCGCGGAGACCTTCTGGAGTCCCGCACGCGCACCGCGCTGGGCCGCGTGCTTCCTGGGGCCCGATTCCGGGATGCTTTCGAGTACTACCTGCCGGCGAACGATCAGGAAGCCGCGACCGCGGATCCGGCGAAGTACACCAAGCGCGTCGAGGGCGACCACCTCATCGTCCTCGACGATGTTGCCATCATCGTCGAGGACAAGGCCGTCGCGTTGAGCGCCCTCTCTCGTGGGGGAAAGATCAAGCGGCTCCGCACCGACCTGACTGGCATCATCACGAAAGCAGCCGAGCAGTCCGGCCGCATGCGGGAGGCGATCCAGCGGGACGGTGGCCTGCGCATCAAGGATGAAGGCTGGGTCGACCTCAGCCATATCCGCGAGATCCACACCGTCGCCGTCAGTCTCGATGATCTTTCGACCGTCCTGACGGCGACTGCGGAGATGGTGAAGGCCGGCCTACTCGGCCCTGACAACATTCCCTGGACGGTGTCCCTGCACGACCTGGAGTTGATCACTGAGCTCGTCGCGCGCCCGGCCGAGTTCCTCCTCTACGTGCGCCGACGCCGCAACCCCGATGTCACCGTCATGTTCCGCGCCCCGGACGAGCTGGACCTGTTTCTGTACTTCTTCGAGGCGGGGCTATGGGTCGAACCCGACCCGGCGCAAGTACGGGCGGCCTTCCCGTTCCTGTCCGAGCCGACCACGGCGGAGTTGCGTCGCTACCGTGCACAGCAGCCGGTCTACCTGAGCAGCCGGACCGACGCGCTCGACAGGTGGTTCTACGCCAAGCAACGTGACGTTGTGGGGCCTGAGCCCGTGCCCAAGCCGACGATGGTACCGGCGCCACTCGCCCCCTGTATCGACGAACTGCAGTCACGCCAGGTCAACGGGTGGCTCAGTATCGGTGCAACATTGCTGTCCATGGCAGAGGCCGTCCAGCACCAGTTCGCGCGCCACGGTGAGCAGCTTCTCAGCCACCCGGACCCCCACGGCCGCGGCCGCAGCATGACGGTGGCTGTCACGGCCAGCGTCGACCCAGCCGAGGGGTGGCTATTCGTGTGGGCCACCCGCCCCGCCGGACAGGACCCCGACGACGCCGAGAAGAGCCTCCGTGGCTACCTGCGGGCCAAGAAGCACCAGCTCGGCCTGGCGCGAGGCGTCGTCTTCCTCTACGACGAACCAACCCGCGATCTCGTAGGAGTCCTCTACGACGGCCATATCGGGCCCCCCGACGCCGCGTTGACGGCCAGTGTGCAGTCCTTGTGGCCCGTAGCGGACCTGCAACGCGCTATCCATCCGAACGCCAAGCGGCCACCTCGCGGCGCGAAAAGTACTTCCAAGCGAAAGCGGTAACGCTGCCTCCGTCAAAAATGCTGCCCAAAGCCGAGCGTTCACTGACATCACGGTGACGATCACCTACAGGCCGTCTTCCAAAATACGGCGCATCGGGTGCGAGGACGGGCGCACACCGTGGGGCACCAGTGAGGGCTTGACGGGGATGGATCCTGCTCCTTTCGAGTGACTGGCTGAGCTGACGTTTTGCGTGAGCGGGCTGGCGGCGGGGGCTGATCGCTTACCTTCTCGGGTGAGGGGGCGTGTGATGGTGTCCCTGCTGGAGGAACTGGAACGGCGTGAGACGGCGATCCGGGAACGGTTTGCGGAACCGCGGTTTCAGGTACCGGAGTTGAGTGAACAGCCGGAAGCGTTCGAGGAGATGCTCTCGCAGGTAGAGTCGCCCGGATGGCGGTGCGGGAGGTCATCGACGACGCAGCTGCCGATGAGCCAGCTCCACGAGGGGAAGCGAGGCCGCGGTAGGCGGGACCGGTGCCGCAGTGGGAGCCGGGGATCGGCGTGTCGGTGCTGCCGTCGGGATATCAGGACATCCTGGACGCGCTGCGGGCCGCGGGACGGCTGATGGGTCGAAGGCGGTCTCAAAGGCGATCGGATGGAGCGAGGCTCGGCCTGGAACAGCATGACGACCCGCACCATCGAAGGCTGAGCCGACCATGCCATACCGGTCTGCACGAAATTTACAGCGGCTTTCGTCACCCGTGTCACAAGTAATCGGCACACTGTGTCAGTAGCTTTCCCCTGTTCGTGCCGGGTCCTACGCTGACATCTCAGTGACGATCAGCAACTGACAATCTCGTGCAGACCATCAACGATGGGCCCAAGCGTCCCGCCTCAACTGGGACAGCCTCATGCCCGTCCAGCAGTGGCTGCTCGAGAACGTCCTCGGTCTCGCCCCGGCCGGGGAGGACGAGCGGCCCGTGAAGCGCACGCAGGACGACAAATGGGCCCTCAACCTCCGTGCGGCACGCCAGTTCCACGCCCGCGAAGGCCACCTCAACGTACCCAGGAAGCACACCGAACACCTGGAGCCAGAAGACGGACCGGAGGGCCGCCAGGGCGGCGCTGAGGAACTTCTGTCAGTGAAGCTCGGCATGGTGCTCGACAACATCAGGAAGCGGGCCGACAAACTCACCGAACAACGCCGCGCCGACCTCGACGCCCTCGGCATCCGCTGGACCAACACCGCATCCAGCAGGAGCCCCCGGTAGAGACGGCCAGGAACGCGGCAGGGCCCGGACACGGAATGCGGCAGTGCCGACGCGTTGGATGACGCACCGGTTGGGCCTACCAGCGATGAGCGATGCGAACAATTTCGCTGGGTTCCTACGGCTGATCCCATGTCTGCCGGATTGTCAGTCCCTGCTTCTACCGTCGAGGAGGTGGTTCTTCCAGCATCGGAAGGCGGTGCACGTTGGCGAACATCGTCTGGCACGAGAAGTTGCGCATCGAACTGGACCTGACCCGCGAGGATCTCGGATGGGAGAGCAGGCCGGGCCTCTGGGAACTGCTTTACCAGACGGATCGGCTGTACGCCGACAGAGGCGTACCAGTACCCGAGCGGGGTCTGCAGTGCGGCGGGGTGTGCCGGGAAGCGGGTGTGGTCGCGTGGATGTACCTGCGGGAGCGGAACGCCCGTCGGGAGGCAGTGCACAAACGACCGAGGACGAGGCACGGCACCAGGCAGTGCTGTCCGACGAGCACAAGGCGTACCAGGAGCGGATCGTGCACGTGTCCGTGGCGGACGGACATCGTGCGGACAGCGAGGTGCGTACACCGGTGGGCCCGCGGTCGTGGGTCCAGACCGACACGCTGGTCCAGGGCGCGGGCGGTATCCGGATCGGCTGGGAGATCCAGCTCTCGTCCGCCGGCCGTGAAGGGCCGCGAAGCGTGAAGGCACAGGCTGGCCGAGGGTGAGATAGCCGAGGCCGACCTCGTTCAGCAGTCCGATCTTGCGGGTGCGGTCGGTGAAGAAGCCGGCGGCCTCCTCGGCGGTGAGGCCCAGGACGTCGACGATGGTCCTGCCGCCGAGGGTGTGGGCGAGCACGTCGGGGTCGTAGCGGGTGCCGGCGCAGTGCTCGCAGGTGGTGGTGACCGGGTCCATGTCCGCAGCGGCTGACGGCGCAGCCGGACACTGCGTGGAAGAGCTACCACCCAGCGCAGCCAGCTCGCACAGGACACGGCGCTCGGTCAGACCGTGACGATCGTTCTGTCCCCCCAGCCCCAGGATCCGGCAAGGGCGCCGCCCCATGCACCAACCCTGATGTGCACCCGGCGGTCCGCCGACAACACGCCGCCTCCTGCGATTTCAACGCTGTTGGAGCCAGTAGTCCCGCCAAACTGACGCTTGCTACAGGGAGCTGAAACCCTCTTCCAGGGTTCACCACTGCCGCCATACTCCAACCCCATATCTTGCTCCGGGCCCTGGCTCTCGCTGCAGTTGCCCACCAAATACGCGGAGATCGTGTAGCCGTTGTCGCCCACACTCGTGACTCTCACGCCTGCTACTACTTTGTAGTGATTGGCGGCCCCGTCATGGTCGTATCTCAACGGTGGGCTGACTGTGACTGTGGCTGCTGTGGCAGGGGCAGGTGCATATCCGCCCAGTGCCATGACTGCCGCCGTGCCCGCGCACGTGGTGATGCGCAGCCACATTCGGCCACGTCTGGGCCTCGAGCCAGCTGAGTTCTTCGCTGCCGTGGTACCTGACCGCCGCATAATTGACTCCTCCCTTTGCCGCCTGGACGACGGCAATGCGTCAAGGTTGACTCGGATGTGCTGCCGTCACGCTCGGACCGGCAGCAGGTTGTCGAGCCGTCAGATCAGCCCGTTCGGGCCGTCAACGAGGGCACCGACTTCCGGAGAGAGGTTGGCCAGCACTTCGCCAGTACCAGGCAACAGGTTGCTGACGGGGTGGCCGGACAGGACCTGGGGCACCACATCCCCAGGAAAATCTGCGTACGCAGCCCCGGCTGGGGCCATGGCCAGCAGCACACAGGTCACAGCCAGGAAAACGCATCGCTTGAACACACTACCCCCACAGGTTGGCCCCAGCTCCGCCGATGCTCTGAGCCCCCTGAGACTGCCCGTCTTGGCCACCTCACACTCAGGAAGTAGAACCCCAGCACGAAAAGGTGATGACAGGAACTAACGTCTGTACGTAATCCGCGCCATGTGCGCACAGCAGTACTGGGCCCGTTTTCGGCGAGTACTACCAGGAACAGCTCTTCGCCGCCAGGGCTCCGTGTCGGCGACGCGCGAACCGTGGCACCAACTTCATGAAATGGCACACCAGTCATCAGCGCTTGACTTGGTCAGTTGAGCGCCGGACTGAAAGGCTCACCCGTTCGAGGGACAGCGTTCCAGGGACGAATGCGACAGGCTCAACAGGACGCAGGACGAGCGGGACGTGAGAGAGCGGAGTATGTGAAATGTACTAGGACTACGGCCCCGTGGTCGCCTCCTACACGCGGGCTGAGGCGTTCGCGGACGGCATCTTTATTCCAATCTTGCCTGCGGCAGGCTCAGCCGTGGGCATCGAGATGCCGCTGATCATCACCACGAGTGCGTGGCAGGAATTCGTGGCAGGCAACAGCAAAGGCGGGGGAGAGCGCTTGCGTACGGTGCTGTCCGCCGTAGCGAAGGCTGTCGAGCAGGCGCCCGCGAATGAGGCGTGCTTCGTGGTGCCTGCGCAAGAACTTCCCTCCGGTGAGGACGAGCGGCCCGTGAAACGCACCCAGGAAGACAAGTGGGCCCTCAACCTCCGTGCGGCACGCCAGTTCCACGCCCGTGAAGACCACCTCAACGTGCCCAGGAAGCACGTCGAGTACGTGGGCCCGACAGGCCGCCAGGTCGGCGCTGAGGAGCTTCTGGCAGTGAAGCTCGGCATGGTGCTCGACAACATCAGGAAGCGGGCCGACAAGCTCACCGAGCAGCGCCGCGCCGACCTCGACGCCCTCGGCATGCGCTGGGGCAGTGCCGGCTTGAAGAACACCGGCCGCTGAAGCCGAAGCGTCGCAGCGCAGGACAGGGGTCCGGGAGCCTCAAGTGGGGCAGACCTGCGATGCCTGTGTGGAATCCGAGAATGGAGAGGGGCCGTGATGACGAACAGCCAAGGGTTCGGATCGTGGGATGAGGAGACGTATGGCCCGGTTGGCTTTATTCACGAGTCGTGGTTCTGGCTCGCTTTCCGTGAAACGGTCACACGCTGTTCAGTGACGTCGGCCGCTGAGATGATCACTGCTCGCCCATAGCTGAGGAGTCGGGACCCCAGATGAGTAGCTGGTCGCCAGAGGTAGATGAGGTGCTGGAGGCGTCGGGATGGACGCCTGGACGGAAGGTAGACACGGCCCGCTGGCGATCCATGTTCGAAGCAGTCGACCTCGCCATGCACGACGCTGCGGAAGCCTTCCTGCAAGAGTTCGGCGGTTTGACTGTGAACGTCAGCGGACCAGGGATCAGCTGTGCACGCACGCCGTTCGAGCTGGACCCCGAGCTGGCCTGGGGCGAGGATGACCGATTCACGGAGTGGGGCGAAGCGATCGGGCGCCATCTTTACCCGCTCGGCGAGCTGGACCACGGCCGGTTTTTCCTGGGCATCGATGAAGTGGGCGTGATCTATCTCGTCGAAACCTGGGTTGCCAGCTTCGGGCCGATGCCTGACGCCATGGAGAACTTGGTTCTCGGCGTGGCTCCTCGCCGAATCGATGAGGGTACGAGCCAGCGGGACAGCCGTCCTGACGCGTCGGGTCACCTGTAGAGCAGTACTCGCTTTCGGAGGAGCAGGAATCCGGCTCGGCCGAACATCTGCCGTTTGAGCATCTTGATCCGGTTGACGTGCCCCTCTACGACGCCCGAGTTCCAGGGCAGGGTGAGACCGGCGATGACAGCGTCACGGTCGCGGTCGATGCCGGCGGCGAGGGTGTGGAGGCCGAGCAGGTTGTCGTTGCGGACGGCGTCGAGCCACTCGGGCAGCCGCTGGCCTTGCCGCTCGGTGAGGATCTCGGCGAAGGACCGGACGTGTCCGGTGAGTGCATCCAGTTCGGGGCAGTGGACCAGAACGGCCTTGAGGCGGAGCTGTTCCGCCTCGGTGAGGGTGTCGGGGTGGCGGAGGATCCAGCCAGCGACCGTGCGAGGTGAAGGCGGCGGTGCAGTGACCGGATCTGTCGAGAGACGCTTGGCGCGGAAGTAGGCGCGAACTCGCTGGTAGCTGCCCTTGTAGCCGAGCGGCACGATCTCCTCCCATGCCTTCCAGGCGTTGGTGCAGCCTTGGTTCCAACGGTCGTCCAGGTAGGGCTTGTACTCATCGAGTACGGAAGGGCGCCCCTGCCATTGGCCGCGGAAGAGATCCTCGGGCGCGGTGGCGTCGGCGAGGAGCTTGACGGTGCGGTAGGTCATGCCGAGTTGGCGTTGGATCGCGCGGCGGCTGTGACCAGCGGCGAGCAGCGCGTGGACGGCTGCATGGTTGGCCCGAGTCCGGTCGGCGAACCGGTGGCCGGTGGGCCACGGCGAGCCAGAGCTGTCCGTGGGGCCATCGGGCTCTTCAACGGGGCGGGGTGGCTCGGGCGCCGTGCCTCGTAGGCAAGCTCGGTGATCGGCGACGCACCGTTCAGCGGCCTCGCCGAGGTTGTGCCAAAGATGCCACCGGTCAGCAACCTGGACCGCCTGAGGCGCCCCGGCCGTGGCACCTTCCGCGAAGAACGGAGCTCGATCCCGGCAGACGACCTCGATTCCGGGGCGCTTCGCCAGCCACTTGGCCAGGGTGGACGCCTCCCGGTCGGGCAACAGATCAACCGGCCGTCGGGTCTCGACATCGACCAGAACCGTCCCGTAGACGCGGCCCTTGCGCATGGCGTACTCATCGACGCCGACCACCCGCGGGGCCGGCGTCTCCGGGTCAGGCAACGCGTCGAGCAACCGCAACACCGCGCTGCGGCTGACGGACACCCCGAAGACCCGGGCCATCCGGGCGCCGGCCCGGCCAGCGAGGGCGAGACCGACCGCGGCAAGCGTCGAACGCAACCGCTCGGTCCACCTGCTGTGCCTCCGGGTCAGCCCTGACATCTGCTCGGCAAACGTCCGCCGTCCGCATGAATCGTCCGGACAGAAGAACCTGCGGACCCGAAGGCAGAGGATTACCCGCCGTCCCGCACTGAGGACGTCGGCTGGAAACCGCAGGTAGGAGCTGTGTATTCGACTCGATCGACTCCCACAGTCAGGACACGATGCCGCAGCCGCCGTACTTCGGGCCCCGATGTTTATCGCCTCGTCGTTCACGTCCACCGATAGCACCGCCACGTCCGCGACGGACGGGAACAGCAGCTCCTCCAGCCGGGGCAACGTCTCTTCCACGACGCCGAACTGTCGGCCACATCAAGATCGGCACTGGTCATTTTCAGGCAAGTTCCCGAAGGCCGATCCGAGCGTCAGTCGTCACTCAGCGTGCGCGCTTCACGGAAAGCGAGCCAAAACCGTTTCAAGTGAACGAAGCCAGGTGGGTCTACAGCAAGCTCGGCGGCATGTAGGACACCATCTGGGCAGCCCGTCCCGCCGGGCCTCCCCAGGCGCACCAGAACGAGGAATCGCAAGAGCCGGGTGCCCTGTCAAGGGGCGGTTACCGCGGCACGGCCGGAATGGGGTGGCGGCACTGGCACCGGGCGAAGTGACACTCGTGGTCGACGAGCGGGATGACCTGTTCTCCACACGGGCGGCGCTGCACGCCCACCGCCCGCAGGAAGGACGCATCACCGTGCAGCCGACACCCGCCAACGGCAGCCCCGCTGCCCTGGCACACGACGTCCTGTATGCCCTGGGCAAGCGCTTCGCGCCCGGGCCGGACAACCCGGACGTCTGGCTGGATTCAGCGGACCTGGCCTGGCGGGCGGCGGCCGCATGGAGCAAGGCAACCGGAGTCCGGCACGTAGTGGTCACCCGCGCCCACCTGCTGACGGGCCGTAGAGTGGACCAGTTACTCGTCTGGCGCCGGCTGACGGGAGCGCAGATGACGCTGCTGTGGCACAAGGCCCCGCACCGGCTGCCGGCGGGCCTGGCCCAGGTGCGGTGTGTCAGCGACCCAGGCCAGTTCGCGTCAGTGCTCGCCGAGCCCGGCCCCGTTCCCGCGCATCCCTGCTTCCCCTCGGCACCGACCGGCGTGACCGGGCCGGTGACCGCTGCTCCAGGGCCGACTCCTGTCCGACCAGGGTGTGTGCAGTCCGCGTCGAGGGTGGCGCGACCGGGTCGCGTGTGTGCCGGAGCCGCGGCAACAGCCCAGCTGGCTCCGGCCACCCCTGCCAACGCGGTCGCGCCGGTGGCCACCGCCGCGCTCGCGGCCGTCGCTCACCCACTCATCGCAGGGGCGCTGAGTGTGGTGGCGTTCACCGGTGGCAGCCTGCGATGGACGCGAGACCTCGACATCACCGGTGACATCTCGGTCGTCAAGACGCACGAGCCCGGCCACCGAAGCTGCCGCCTGTCCGTGGTCCCAGCATGGGCACGCCCGCTGCTGGCCGCCACCCGCGCCTTCCACCGGCTGACACCCCAAGCCCCCGAGAACGTCTTCGGCCCGTTACTGCTCGCAGAGGCACGACATCTGCGCGCGCACGCCGAGCGCCTTCCCCAAGGCGCAATGCCCTCGCCCAGCAGCTTCCTGGCCCCTTGAGCACGGTGCATCGTGAAGTTCCAGGTCGCGGGCCTGGTGTACGCCAGTGTCGGCGACTCGGCACCGAAGGTACCTTGGCCGGTCTACGGGCGCCGGAACCATAGGCGTCGGTGGAGACTGGCCGCTCGTCCCGGCTGCTGCTCGCCGCTGTCATGGGCGGCCAGCAGGCGGCGGTCCCGGTCCCGGTTCTGATCGAATTCCGACGGCGAGTAGCGGCGGCTCCAGCGGACGCGGCCGTCGCGGATCCAGTAGTGCGAACGACATGGGAGGGACCAGTTGCCGATCGAGGGGGCGAGGGAGACGCTCTCGCCGTTGTAGGTGAGGGACCACTGGGCCGGGGAGAGCGGTGTGACGACTTCGCGGCCGCATCCGCAGCAGCACAGGTGGCCGCAGGTGCGGTAGGGGATCGAGATGTAGAGGATCCCTGCGTCCATGGCCGGGGGAAAGGTCTCGGTGAAGACCGGGCGCAGGGTGTCTGGTGGGGTCATGGGAGGTCCTCGTTGCTGATCAGTGAGTACGTGGTGTGGCTTTCGTCGGTGGCGTCGGCGTAGATGCCGAGGGAGCGTTTCCAGCGGATGACGGCTAGGACGGCGTTGAGCGCGTTGAGGTCGGCGGTCTGTATGTTGCTCGCGTAGGCGTCCCGTTCGAGTGTGGGCGGGGGGATGCGCCTGCGGGCCGCGCCTCGGCGGCCGGGGAGGCTGGTGGTGACGCGGAGCAGTCCGCTGAGGTTGCCGTCGATCTCTTCGATGCCCATGCCGACGTCGATGAATGACACGTCGTGGGCTTCGAGCCAGTTGATGATGGGCGGCTTGCTGGCGGCGGCGTCGGAGGCGAGGAAAACGAACGTCGCCCCGTCCAGGAGGTTGAGGTTGTCTTCGTCGAGGTACTGCGTGCAGCCGGTCACACCGCGGGTGCATGTTGGTGTAGACCGAGGCGAAGTGGGTGGCCTTGGAGGGGCGTTCGCGGAGGGTGTCGAGGGTGGGGGCGCCGGGTGCGCGGAAGGCGTTGTGGTTGTCGAAGGTGTCGCCGTCAATCAGGAGGATCGAGTCGACCTCGGTCTTGGCGACCTGGTCGAGGATGTAGCTTCCGCTGCCGCCGAGGCCGACGATGACGATGCGCTGGCCTCGGAAGCGGCGGTTGATGGCGGTGATGCCGGCGCGGGAGGCGGCGGTGTCGCGGTAGGCAAAGGGGCTGTCGTCGTCGATCTCCTGGTATGCCGCGCCGGGGGTGGGTGTGGCCGAGGGGTCGAGGCCGTGTGCGTGGTCGGCGATGATCCGCGTGTACGCGGTGATCTTCGTGTACTGGTCGGGGTAACCGTCCGGGGGCTTGCTGGACAGCATGAAGTTCGCCTGTATACCCTCGGTGATCACCCTGTTCTCCGGATTGGCAAGGGTCAGGGGGTGGCCGTGCTCGTTGCACGGGGTGGAGTCGCCGAACTGCCGCCGCCACTCCCGCTGGCAGAGGTCCCCCTGTACCTACTGTGGCACCAGCGCTACGACAACGACCACGCCCACACCTGGCTGCGAGACCTGGCCACCGAAACCCTCCAGGCACTCTTCACACCACCAACCACCACTCAACAGCCCCTCACCAACCGGACCAAGCAGTGACGGATACACCCGGGGAAAAGCCCGCGGCAGCTGACCCCCGTTCCCATGAACATCACCTCCTCGTACGAGCGTGCAACTCCCGGTTGCACGCCGAAACGACCTCGCAAGCCGCGTACACAGCCACGAGCGGCGCAGCTGACGGCGATCGCCCCGGACTGGGACTGGCCGTGGCCGCTGGACTGGCAGCGCCAGTAGCGGATGACGTTCAATCCACCCGCCAGGGAAGGCGATCGGCCTGCGTGCGTACACAGACAGGCCGATGAAGAGAAACAGAAGCTCCAGCAGATCGCGTTCAGTCGGAAGCAGCCTGCCAATCTCGACGGAACAGCGCCCGTCCACAAGAACGCCTCGCCGAACAGTGACAACTCAGGTGGCTCGTCGTGCATCCGGCGCAGCTCGGCCTCGGTCAGGTCCGAGAAGATCCAGCGCAGTGACTCCGGCGTGTAGGCAAGGCCGCCCTGCAGGTGGGAGTTCGCGATAGTGGTCCGCGTCGGAGAGTTCCCAGCCCATCGCACCGCACAGGCTGGAGCAGGACCTTCACCGACCCACGGCTCTGCGCGGCGATCGTGGACCGGCTCACCTTCAACGCCACCCTCATCGAGACCGGCACCGAGTCCTACCGCCTCGCCCGCTCCAAAGCCAAGCGGAACAGCGCGCCGAAATAGCCGTCCCCAACGGAACCAGGCAGGACGCAGCGGCGTCCCTCCGGGCAATGCACACGATCAAGGACGCTGACGGGGACGCTCACACATGACTGGGACAGCTACTCGCTACCTCTACCTCGCCCGGCACGGCGAGGCCACACCGGATGAAAGCGGTCTGACCCAGAACGGCCGTCGCCAGGCCGTATTTCTCGGGCAGCGGCTCCGCGGCATCCCCCTGTCGGTGATTCACCACGGGCCGCTGCCCCGGGCCGAACAGACCGCCAAGCTGATCGGAGAGCAGCTCGACAACGTCCCCCTGCACGTTTCAGAACCGGCCGGGGACTACATCCCCTACATGCCCTGGAAAGGAGAACTGCCTCAGGACTCAGCCGACGCCATGCTCCGCCATCTCTCCCAGTTTCCCGCGGAAGAGCGTGAGGGCGGCCCAGCACTGGCCCGTGAGGCTCTCGCACGATTCACTGGCCCGGTGGACAGTGATCAGCCACGACATGAACTGATCGTCACTCACAACTTCCTTATCGGCTGGCTTATCCGGGCCGCCCAGGACGCCCCCTATTGGCGTTGGATGAGCCTCAACCACTGCAACGCAGCCTTGACAGTCATCCGTTACGCGCCAGAGCGGCCAGCTTCTTTGCTCTTCTTCAATGACATGCGCCACCTGCCCACAGAACTCCGCTGGACCGGATTCCCACCCGAGTTCCACATCTAAGAGACCGCTCGACCTTCAACACAAAGAGAGACCGACACAAGCCAACAACCGGAGCCACTTCAGGGCGTCCAAACGACACAGAATCTCCACCGACTGAGGCCGCTGGAAGCCGTCCTGCCGGGGCCGCTGAACAACGTCACAGCCACTCTCAGCAAACTCCGGCGCACCGTCACCGCCCTACACCCTACGCACGACGCGCACCCGTCAGGAAACTGCGACAGGCTCTGACCGCCCTGCCCGTCTAAGCGGCTTGGGTGAAGTTCCTTGCTGATGCTCGGAGCCGGTCTCGTTGCTGGGTCATGGCCTGGTCGACGGCCTTGCCGAGGGAGTCCGGTGCTGGTCTGGGCACGCTGGGGGTAGTCCTCGCACTTCGCCTGCCGCCAGACCAGCTCGATGTCGTTCAACTCCGGGCTGTATGGCGGCAGATAGAACCGTTCCACCCCGATCTTCGCCAGCTGACGGCGGCGGCCCTTGAACACCTTGGCCACATGTGCCGAGGCGTTGTCCAGCACGACCGTGCACGGCCTGCGGCTTTCCCAGACCGGCATCACGTCGATGCCGAGGCCGTCGGCGGCCAGGTCCAGCACGGCCGCTCCACCGCCCAGGCCCGCCAGCCGTACGCAGACGAACTCCAGCAGCGTCCCCGAGTCGATTTCCCCGCCGGTGTGCTGCCGGAGAAGGTCCGCCTCGATGCCGACAATCTGGGCGCCGAGCACGTTGACCCGCCGGTTCCTGGTGTCCTCACGCGGCACCACCGCCCGTCGGCCGATGCGCGACCAGGTGTAGCCGGTGGGCATCGTCGGGGCGAAGCCGGACTCGTCCAGGAAGATCAGGTCGCATTCTCCGGCGTGTGCTGCCTGCCGCAAGGCCGCAAGTCCTCCAGCTGGGCCCGGGCGGCCTGCTGGAGGACGGGGTCGGCCTTGTGCCGCACGCTGTCACGGGTGCGTTTCCAGCGGAATCCCTCGCGGTGCAGCAGCTCGCTCAGCCAGTCCGCAGAGATCTCCACCCCGCGCTCGACTCGCAGCCAGTCGCACAGGGCCGGGGCACTCCACGTGATCCCCGCCTCGGCCGAGACGTCGAGCAGCTCGGCCGGCGCGATCCGGTCGTCCGGTCCCAGAAGCTTTGCCGGACGGCCTGGACGAGGGACATCGGGCAGCGCCTCGACCCCGCCGTCCACGAAGCGGTGGACCGCGGCACGGACCGTGACCGGATGGCACTCCAGCAGGTCGGCGACCTCGGGTACGGACCTGCCGCGGTCCAGGAAACGGATGCACTCGGCACGCTGCCGGGTATAGGCGGTCAGATCGCGGCGAGCCAGCAACGCGTCAACTCGCGTCGCTGATCGTCGGTCAGCTCGACACGGAGGCTTCTGGGCAAGTTGTCCCTCCCAGGGGCACGCCTACCCAACGCAACCAACTTCAGCGGATCCATGAACGCCCCTGCTTCAGCGCCTCCCGCGCCGCGCCAGGTAGCGCAGGATCGCGGCCCCGGCCAGGAGGCCGCCCGTCAGTGGCACGAGGACGTTCACCCAGGGATCACGGATGGGCTTGTACGTGGTCTTGCCCTCTTTGATCTCGATGAAGCCGAGCGGCCTTGCTTCGACCCCGCCGCCGACCACGCCGTCCTCACCGGCCTCCCGGCCGGTGTTGCCGCCGAAGCCGAACCCGATCCGCGCCACGGGGATCACGGTGACGTCCTGGCTCACGATGGGCTCGCCGAACACGACGGTGCCCGGGGCCCGGCCGCCGAGCTTGCCGGCCAGCTGTTCCAGCAGAACGGCAGAGACATGGTCTGCCGTCCTCGCTTCCAGCGGTGCGTTCTCGGAGGCAGTCACCGGGGGCCGCCCTCAGCCGGGCGTTTGGCCAGGCTCAGAAGGTCGATGGCGGCCGGGGAGGAGATTCGAATCTCGGCAAAGGAGAAGCAGTCCACCGCGGTGAGGATACACGCGGCTGCGGTCAGGGCGGGAGGGGGATCGTCGACCAGGCCATGACCCAGCAACGAGACCGACTCCGAGCATCAGCAAGGAACTTCACCCAAGCCGCTTAGACCGGGGATAGGCTCCCCAGATCTGAAGGATCTTCTTTTGGGGGAAGCAATGAAGTACCGGGCTGTGAGTGTCGCTTCTGTCGGGATACTCGCCTTGACCGGGTGCTCCGGATCTGGTAAATCGCTGAAGTTCGGCGAGACGGCGACGGTCACCGGAGACCGGGCCGGCACCGTCGGCGTGACCGTCATACGGATCGACCAGGGCAGCGACGCCGATCTCTCCGCGCTCAAGGACGCATCAAAGTACACCGGTAAAACGCCGTACTACCTGCACTTCAAGCTCACGAAAACCGCTGAAGGAAACGACGACGACGAAACCTCCCGCTTCGACGTATCCGATGGCAAGAGGCAGCTGACGGAACTGCTGGTCCTCCCGTCCTTGGACGCCATAGGCGATCCGTCCGTGGTTACCCGCAGGTTCGAGCGGTGCGAGGGCGCCAGTCACACCGCGTATAAGGAAGCGGCCGAAGGCCAGAGCGTCAACGGCTGTGCGATCTACCTTGCTGACAAGGAGACCGGAGCCCCCTCGACCGTGAAGTGGACGCGCCGCGCCGACACGCTTGCCACCTGGAAATAACCAGCGACCTGGGCCCGGGGACAGGAATCCGGGTGGCGCCACCTGGTGGACATCGCTTCTGCCAGCCGGCCACTGCGCGGTAGTGCCGAAAGGATGCGACCGTAGCTACTGGAGCCCGCCCGGGTCCCTTCGCACGTCGGCCGGCCGGGCGGGGCTCCTGGTGCCCCAGCGCCTTGGGGACAGGAACGTCGAACCCAGGTCGCTGCTATGCACAGGCTGTCCCACCCTCGCCCAGCCGAACCACGGCACGTGCGTGTGCGGCGTGTCAGGACCTGGATTGAGGCGCCCAGCGCGGGTTGAGGTCGAGGAGGGCGGCTCCTCGATGTCTTATTCATGCCGGGATTGCCGTACGGGTGTAGCAATATCGGGCTTTGAAACGTCTCACACAGTGGGTGCCGCTGCCGGTGCTCGCTCTGTATGAGGACTGAGAACAACAAATGTGGAGGGTGTCCCGATGACGAGGACGTTCGGCGTGGTCATGGCTGTGTGTGTGGTGGGGACGATGGGGCTCACGGCCTGCGGTGGCAGCAGGACCGACCGGGCGCTGGCCGACCGGCCTGCCGATCAGGTCCTGGACGCGGCCGTGAAGGAGTTCGAGGTCGCGCACTCGGTGCACTACGACTTCGAGGGCATCCCTAAGGCCGGCGCTGGTACTTCACGTAACACTATGACCATAGACAGCCAGCGCAACTGCCGTGGCACGTTCACCACGGGCAGCGGCACCAGCGAGATCCTCAAGTTCGGCGAGCAGGTGTGGCTCAAGGCCGACCGGAAGAAGTGGACAGCGCTGGGTGGATCCCAGGCGGCCGACCAGCTGGCCGGCCGCTACATTCACGGGACGACCAGCAGCCCCCAGTTCGCAGAAGACATGTCCGACCGCTGCGACTTCGAGAGACTCCAGGACAACGTCCGCTCCGCCGGTGCCGGCGGCAAGCTCACCAAGGGCGCGCCTACGGTGATCGGAGGGAAGAAGACCGTCCCGGTCGTGAACCGGGACGGCCGGGTCACGGTCTATGTGGCCGCCGAAGGAAAGCCTTACCCGGTCCGGATCGTCCACGAGGGTGAGAACGCCGGCACGATGACGCTGACCGACTGGGACCGGCCGGTGTCAACCGCCACCCCGCCGCCGAGCGAAACCCTTGAGGCCGACAAGCTCGCCGGTCTGGCGGGCCAGCCCTCGCAGCACAACGATCCGTCCGTGCACTCGTGACCCGGCACGCCGGGGACCTGCAACGAAGATCCTTCGGAGCTGGCGGTACGGCGGCATTTTGCGGCGGCTCCCCTTACTGCCAGTGCTGCCCCACCTGCCACGCCCCGCACACCGGCACCTGCGTCTGCACGGTCACCGTCACCCTCACGGACAGCACGGTGAAGTCCCTCCCCGCCCCGCACGACGAGCCGGAGCCTGAGTTCGAGCCGGACGACGATCGTGACACGGACCCGGAGCACCCAGCCCTCCGGCGCCAGCATTACCACCAGGTCCTGCCGAGCTCAGGACTTACTGGCCGCTCCCGTCGCCGGCCGCCTCGGCACCCCTGCTCGGTGCGCCGCCGTCAACCGAGTGGGCAGCAAGGGCTGGGCGGATCGTTACGTGGAGGCGCGTTCAGCTGTGCCAGTAGTCGCGATCCGGCAGGTCAACCCAGATGTCGGGTGGCCCGATGACGGCGCGCGGGTCGGCCGGGTGCAGTCCTGCCCAGGCGCAGGCGTAGGCGATGGCGTTGTATCGGTAGAGGTAGTGCTGATGGACTTCTTGGGATGTGGGGGTGTTTTCGGGGTCGAGGTCGCCGCCGGGGGTGAGGTCCCAGTCTTCGATGATGCCGTTGTGGGCGATGCTGCCCTGGTCACCGCTCTTGGCGTTGACGTACAGGCCGTAGCAGGAGGTGCCTGCCGAGAGCAGCTTTTGCACGCCGGGCATCTGTGGTGCATAGCCCCAGGGCTGGGTGATGATGCAGCCGCCGGGGACTGTGGTGACGCCGACGGTGCACAAGTCTTCGTCCCAGGAGGGTGGTTGGAGGGCGTGGAGTCTGCTGCCTTCGACGGGGGCGGCGTCCAGGCGGCGTATCGCTTCCGGGGCGCCGATGCCGGCCACGCACACCAGGCCCAGGCCCTCATGGTGGGTGTCTTTGAGGACGGCGAGTAACTGGTGGGCTTGGTGTGCTGCTGCGCGTTCGGTGTCGCTGAGCTCTTGCTGCCCGTCGGGGAGGGTGAACAGGTTGGGGGTGGGTCCGGCCAGGCTGAGGCGCCCTGGGGACCAGCCGGTGATGAGCGGCCGCCAAAGGTCAGCGCCGGCGGCGACGAGTGCGCGGGCGCTTTCGGGCCAGTCCTCCATGACGGCTTCCCACAGTGCGGTCGTGCCGTCCTGGAGCGCGTCCACGTCCGCCACGCGGGTGGCAGTCTCCGCCAGGTTCTCCTGGAGGAGCACTCGCCCGAACAGCGGCGGGCTAGTCTCGAAGCGCGCCTCGCGCCCGGCTAGTTGTGCCAGCCAGGAGGTCAGTACCGGAAGCGGGCCGTCTCTCCGTTGATCCGGATCAGAAAGTCTGTGATGGGGTCGCCACCTCCGTCGGGGACCAGGATGAGCCCCTCTGCGTGGATCGCCTCATCGGCTGCCAGGGCTGCATCTTCGTCGCCGCGAACCCATGCATCCCGCAAAGCAGCGAAGAGAGGGCGGAGGCCCTCCCAACCAGGAGCAGGATCGAAGCGGCAGTCCGACCAGAACATGTCGATCTCGGCGAGGGTCAACGTCCCCACGAGACGATCTCCCTGCCTGAGCTGCCAGCTCTCATCTGCCATGCCATTCCCTTCCCCGGTGCGAGGGTCACTCTATTACTCCAGACTGTTCACGGGTCGGGCCTGCACCGCGTCGAGCGCCTGGAGATCGCTTCCCGTAGCGGTCGGCAACGGAGCGGGGTTTTCACCGGCCAACGGGCCAGGAGACTCATGCGCTGGCGCAGACTCAAGGTCGGCACGCCTTCGCGAGGGTCGGCAGTGCAGAAGGCGGTGTCCACTGGTGCCAAGCCTTGTCGATACGCGCTGGTGAGCAGGCCAATTTCCATCGCTACGTCGGTGACGTTGACCCTCTGGCGGAGCTTGTTTTCCTATGCCAGCCATTGGCGAATGTCCATGGCGTCTCCACTAGGAGGCTCACGCCCCTACGGGCAAAGGAGCCCGTCGAAGATCCCGGCCTTGGCACCTTCTACCCAGGCACGGGCCGCTCGGGAGTCAACGAAGGCCGGATCACCGACGTGAAGCTCCAGAAGAGGATCAGGGGAGGACGGGCCGGTATCCCCCTACTCCGGCAACGAGTCGTACTCATCGCACACCTCCGCCGCCGCTATCCAGGCTCCAACCCACCTGCACCGTCCTGATCTCCCTCTACGAAATTCTTGCCGGAGCCGTGAAGGTGCCCAGGGACGTACGGGCGAAAGTGCTCAGGTGGCCGTCATCGCAGGAGTGGGGCAGGAGCCAGGGTGACCTGTTCAGACAGTGGTGAGCCGGTGACGGCCCATGGTTTCGCCGTGATCTCGGCCCCGGCTCCCGTGAGAAGGGGCGATAATGACGATCAGCCGTGTATGAGCCTGTGCACAGGCTCATACACGCAGTAGGCGATGATGTCCGTGTCGACTGGGGGAAAGATGCGCATAGGGGTGTATCTCGCACACCCGCGGCCGGGGAGCTTTAACCACGCGGTATTCGATGCCGTTGTGGAGGAGCTGCGCGGGCGAGGATCCGATGTATTGGCGCATGACCTCTACGCTGAAGGGTTCGCACCGCTGCTGTCCGCCGATGAGACGGGGACGGTCGAGTCAGCGGCACGCGCCCACGACGCGCAGGTGGCACTGCACCGAACAGAGGTGGCCACACTGGATGCCATGGTGTTCGTCCACCCGAACTGGTGGGGTATGCCACCCGCTGTCCTTACGGGCTGGGTGCAGCGCGTACTTGCGCCTGGCGTCGCCTACAAGCTGGGCACCGCGGAGGGTGAACCCGCCGGGCTCCTGAAGGCAGGCAGGGCTCTCGTGCTGAACACCTCCGACACCCCCGCCGACCGGGAAGAGGACGAGTTCGGCGACCCACTGCAAAGAATTTGGTCGGCATGTGTCCTGCCGTACGTTGGAGTCTCCGATGTGCGCCGGGTCGTCTTCCGAACCGTCACCGACTCAGCCGATGAAGAACGCGCGGCCTGGCTGGACCACGCACGCCAACAGGCAGCCGCACTCTTGACCTGAAACGCGGCGTACACAGCTCTGTGCACGTTCTCACCTATCAGGCTGCGCACTTCTATGTGAACGCCGGCAATAGACATAGATCCCGACATAGGCGGGGTGGCGGAGCATGTTCTGGATGCCGGTCCGGCTGGGCCGGCGCCAGAGCAGTTCTCCCCGCTCAGATCCCTCCCGCATCCGGACCCGATCTGGATTCGGTTGCCGGCGAGGAAGCTGAGGACCGCGTTGATCGTGGCGAGTTCGTCGAAGAGGTCGAAGACCAGGTGGACGACGGCCCGCACCTGCTCGTCCGGGTCCAGGACGATCTCACCGGCCGGGCGCCGCAGATAGCCCATGGGTAGGGGCGCCGACGGCTCGCCACGGCGGGCCTTGCCGATCCGCCCGTTCCACATCCGCTGCTCGATCAGGTGCAGTTCCGCTTCGCTGATCGTCCCCTTCAGCCCCAGAAACATCCGGTCGTTGTGCTCGGCCGGGCCATAGTCCCCGTCCGGGTCCGCGAGGAGGGCGCGGGAGAGCGCGCACAGCTCGAGCAGTTGGTGCCACTCCCGGCCACTGCGGGCCAGCCGGGACATCTCAATACCGAGCACCAGGCCCACATGGTCGAGGCCGACCTCGGAATCCAGACGCTGAAAACCGGGCCAGGCCTCGCCCGACGCCGAGTGCCCCAGGTCCTCGTCAATGACCATCACCCGGGACGGTGCCCAGCCCAGGCCGGCGGCCCGTTGCGTGAGCCCGTACTGCAGCCGGGTCGACTCGGTGTGATCGAGAACCTGCTGCAGCGTCGGCTGACGGACATACACCACCGCGAGACGATCACGATGCCACGGCTGGACCTTGCCCTCAACCCGATCCCACGGAGCCGACGCCGTCATCGCCATGGAGGTCGCCCCCGTCCCGCGCTGCCGGGTCCCCAGCGATCAGCATCCGGGCGGCCAGCCCGGCCAGCAGGCCATCAATCCCTACAACCGGTGCATGCCCGGCCTTAAACTCATCTACGTCTGCAATGCGGCTCGCTCCTTGAGCACACGTTCCGCATGATCAAACAGACCCTCGGCTGGACCCGGCCGAAGCTCCGGTCACCCGAGGTCGGCGACCGCTGACGTGGCCCGTCATCGCCGCCCATACCCAGCTCCGGCACCGCCGCCGGGCCGCGGTCGACCTGCGGCGGCCTTGGGAGAAACCGGCCGAGCCCGGCCGGCTCATCTCCGCCAGGGTCCGCCGCGGGTTCCGGCACCTCCACCTGCCCGGCCCATGCACCCAAACCCTCACACCCCGGCCCCGGACGGCCACCCGACTCGAAGAACCTACGACCCGCCACCCACTACAGCGTGGGCAAAACCGTGAAACGCCCGGAGAACATCACCGAACGAAACGATCTCAGAGCTTAAAGATCAAGCTGATGCCAGAAGCCGCCTGACCGGAGAATCTTCGCCCTCGTCCCAGTCATCGCCCAAGAGCGGAGGAAGGGACACAGTGTCGTCGGCGGGTCGGCGTCCGTGCTGCTCGAAGCTGTGCGGATACGCGACCAAGGGCGGCTGCTGGTCGTGCCCCACTGTTGGGCGGTTCGTTGCACAGGAGTCTCAATGACGCAGTCAAGCCGTTTGCGTGACCGGCGGGGCGGAGGTGAAGACCCGGTTGTCGCGCAGGAGTGCCCACAGGACGCTGGCGCGTCGGCGGGCCAGGGCGATGACGGCCTGGACGTGCTTGAGCCCTTCGCCGCGCTTTTTGAGGTAGAAGTCCCGGTTGGGCCCCTCGCGCATCATGCTGGTCTGCGCGGACATGTAGAAGACCCGGCGCAGGCGGCGGCTGTAACGCTTGGGCCGGTGCAGGTTTCCGGTGCGACGGCCGGAGTCGCGCGGGACGGGCACCAGCCCGGCCGCGGAGGCGAGGTGGCCGGCGTCCGCGTAAGCGGTCAGGTCGCCCGCGGCGACGACGAACTCCGCACCGAGTATCGGGCCCATTCCGGGCAGGGACTCGATGATCTCGGCCTGAGGGTGGCTTCGGAACGTCTCGCTGATCTGCCGGTCTACACGCTTGAGCCGGTCGTCCAGGGCGAGGATCTGCACGGCCAGGTCGGCGACGATCTGCGCGGCGACGTCCTCGCCGGGCAGCGCGGTCTGCTGGGCCTGGGCCGCCTCCAGCGCGGTCGCGGCCACCGCGTCGGCGCCGCGCACGCCGCGGTTGGCCAGCCAGGCTGTCAGCCGCGTCCGGCCGCAGCGGCGGATGCCGGCGGGAGTCTGGTAGCCCGTCAGCAGGATCAGCGCGCCCTTGTGGCTGCTGTAGTCGAAGGACCGCTCCAGCGCAGGGAAGACGCCGGTCAGCACGTCGCGGAGCCGGTTGATCATCCGCACCCGGTCGGCCACGAGATCGGTGCGGTGGGCGGTCAGCAGCGCGAGGTCGGCGGCCAGCTGCGCGGGTACGTCGATGGCGGCGAAGTCCCGTCGGTGCCGGGCGGTTTCGGCGATGACGTAGGCGTCGCGGGCATCCGTCTTCGCCTCGCCGCGGTAGGCGCCGGACATGCGGTTGACCGTACGGCCGGGCACGTAGACGGCCTGCTGGCCGTGGGCTGCGAGCAGCGCCAGCAGCAGCGCGGAGGACGTGCCCGAGATGTCCACCGCCCAGTGGACCTCGTCCGCCAGGTCCAGGATCTCGCCGAGTGTGGTCAGCATCGTCGACTCGTCGTTGTCAATCTTCTTCGACCACAGGGTCGTACCGGTCTCGTCGACCACGGCAGCCCAGTGATGGGCCTTGCCCGCGTCGATACCGGCCCAGACGTGGGTCTTCCGCTCGCTCACTCGCCCCTCCTCGTTCCGCACGGCATGCCGTCGGCCTAAGGAACACCCCGCTGTCATCTCCGTAATCAGCGACCGCACACGGCGCGCACATCTCAATCAGCAGCCAGGGCGCCCCGGAGAGCCGGACGGCCACTCCTGTGAAGCCACTGAAGACAAGGACACATCAGCCACATCCGGCCCTCCCGGGCCGCCTAACAACTTACGGAGAACACATAGGAGTACTGCCATCGTTCTCACTTCTTCCCCCCCCCCGGCTGGCCGCAGCCGGACCTGACTTCGTGCGCTACGTTGCGTCGCGGGCGATCGCCGGGATCACCAGCATCACCGCGCTGTGCCTCGCACTCATTGGGGCCGGGCCGGCGGACGCCGAGCCCACTCCTCAGACTTTGCAGCCTGGCGTCGTCTATACCGGCGAAGCCCGATACCACGATGTTGCCCTGCCAGCCACGACGTGCGGCTATCCGGATGGCTCCGGGACCCTCTACGCCGCGGTATCTCCCAAGATGTTCGGGAACTCTCGTGCATGTGGTGTCTACCTTGCGGTGACCGGTCCGAAGGGCACGAGTGTGCGGGTCATGATCGTTGACCTGTGTGCTGGCTGCCACTCAGACGACCTCGTCCTGAGTCGCAAAGCGTTCGAGTCAATCGGCCCGTTCCAAGACGGTAGGCTCTCCATCTCCTGGAAGGTCACGGATGCAGACCCGGACAGAGGGCTGACCTACCGATTCGAAAAGGCTCCGGCCCCGACCCCCCTCCGTCTCCAGCCAGGCAACAGCCGGTACCCAGTTCACACCGTCGAGTAGGCCTCGCCGAAGGGGTGGATGGGCATGACGAAGTACGGCCGTGAAACCTTCGGCGGCGTCGGCCTCGCACCCGGGCCAGCCAAGTTCCGTCTCACTGACATCTTCGGCGACGTCGTGATCGAAGACCACGTGCCGGTTGGCATAGGGCAGTACCAAGGCTCACAGCAGTTTCCTCGGCGCTGATTTCCATCGTGCGGCCGCAGGCGGTCCTCCGACGCGTCTGAGTCGACGGCGGCATCGACCCCACCGACGCCGCCCAGCGCCATGCCCTCGACACGCTCGTCGGCGCCCCACATGGTCAAGCGCGGCGAGATCGTCGACCAGTCCCACGACAACGTCGCGTACAGCCTGCGAATGCTCTACGAGCTCCCGCCCACCGACTGACACACCCCATGGCAAACCACTGACATCCAGGGCCAGAACCCACTGACGTGGTCATGGCAACCGACATCGGCCGTCATCAAAAGCCGAGGAAGAGACACAGGATTTCAAGTTCCACCGCCCATTCGCCCGTTACGATCCGGCGATGGACAAGCCCGTACTTGAACCGGTCATCCAGGCCTACCTGGAGAGCATCACCGGTCGTCCTTCCCTCTTCGAACTCGGTGTGGCCGAGGCACGCAAGGCCATGGAGGCTATTCAAAGCCCTCGCATCGAGGTACCGGGCACCACCAAGCAGCACCTTGTGGACGCGCCCATCACCGTCTTCCGCCCGGCCCACGCGCGCGAGCCGCTGCCGGTGATTGTCTACCTCCACGGCGGCGGCTGGGTGACCGGCAGCCATTACACCCACGACCGCCTGGCCCGTGAACTGGCGCGCGAGGCCGACGCGGCTGTGGCCTTCGTCAACTACAGTCTTGCCCCCGAAGTCCGCTACCCCGTACCGCTGGAGGAGACGTACGCCGCAGCCCAATGGATCATCAAGCACGGTGCAGAACACGGATTGGACCCACGTCGGCTGGCCGTGGCGGGAGACTCAGCCGGTGGTAATCTGGCTGCCGCGCTCACTCTGATGGTCAAGGCCGAGGGGAATATGCTCCTAGCCGGGCAGGTCTTGATCTGCCCCGTCACCGACGCCGAATTCGCCACCCCGTCCTACCGGCAGTTCGCCGAGGGGTACTACCTGCGCCGGGACGCTATGCAGTGGTACTGGGACCAGTACGCCCCCGACCCCGCACAGCGCAGCGAGATCACCGTCGCGCCCCTGCGGGCGACCACCGGGCAGCTCGCCGGACTGCCCCCGGCTCTTGTGATCACCGCCGAGGCCGACGTGCTGCGCGACGAGGGCGAGGCATACGCCGCCAAACTCCATCAAGCTGGTGTTCCGACCATCGCCACCCGCTACCGCGGCGTCCTCCACGATTTCACCGTTCGCAACGCCATACGCCCCGCCCACGCCGCCCAGGCAGCCATCGAGCAGGCCGCCGCCTTCCTAAGTGAAGCCCTGGGATCCGGCCGCCCGCACACGTGAGTGCCCAGGAGGCGACGCGGACCTCAGACTCCTGCAGTCACGGCCGGACCATCCTCATCGCATTCGAGTCCGCACTGCTCTGGCCCGCTGAGGAGCAGAACAGCCCCCGTCTGACCTCACTGCTCTCATCACTCGGTGCAGCCGGAGCGCTTGCTGTCCCGCCCCCGGTCACTTCCCCGGGGCGTCGTTTCCGCCAAGCCGGTTCTCGATCCGGTCCAGTTGGTCAGCCGTCGACGCCTGTCCCACCACAAACTGGCCAACAAGCTCGGCGACGCTCTGGAAACGGCTCTGTGCCTCCACGGCCTTGGTGTGAGCGTCCAGCGCCTTGCCCTGCTCGATCTGCGTCTCACGCAGGGCATTGAGCACCTGGGTGTGGCCGCGTATCTCCCCAGCCTCCAGGCGCCGCGCCGGCTCGTCCTCCCTCATGTCGGCCATGCTCTCAGGCCTTACCACCGGAGCGTACCGCTACGCGTTCACTTCGCCGGACCCGTGCCCGGGGCCGTCCGCGCTACGCGGTGTACGGGTTGACGATGGTGTGAGGTCTGCTGCGCGGTCTCCAGCACGTTCCGGGGGAACCGGGGCCCGGCCACGGAGTGGCGACCCTTGGCCTTTCCCACCGTAGTCAGCAGGCCGGCCTTGGTCAGGGCCTGCAGGTCCCGCGTCGCCTGCTGCGTGTTGAGTGCCTCGGCCTTCTCGTAACGCGAGCGCCGTACGCGGCCCACCATCGCCACCTCGTGCAGGGCCGTCAGCTGACGCTCGATGACCCCCTGCGCGACGGACACCGTACGACTGGTCGACAACGTGCTGGCCAGCCGGTCGGCGCGCGAGCAGCAGGCGGCAGAGTGACCCGACGACGCACCTCCAGGACTGCCCGGTGCCCGTCTCCGAGGGCTCCGCCTCGCCGAAGGCACCACGCTGCGCTCACCGCACCAGGCCGACGTGTTACCCGGGAGACGGACACCGGCAGACGTCAGGCTCCGGGGCAATACGAGGCCATCACTTTCACCAGCCGGATGACCGCATCGGACGACGATGCCAGGCGCAAGGCCGAGCGAGGCCCCGCATTACGCGTTGCACAGCGAAAGCGAGGCCTGGTCGTACACGGAGCAGCGGCCACCACACCTGCTGGTCACCGCCGGGCAGCTCGGCATCGAGCCATCGGCAGGTGCTACAGCGGCGCGGGGCGGCGTCGTGCTGCCCGATGGCCCAGGGCGGCACGACGCAGGACGGCACGAACCACGCTTCGACGGGGAAGCGGGCGGGCAGGCTACCTCTTCAGGGGCCTGAGACGGCACTCGGTGCGCGGCCCGCGAGCCAGACAGCGGTCCGCTCCTGCAACTCGCGGTCGGCGTAGGGATCGTCCCAAAGCGCGAACCATTCCAGGGCCCGCAGGATGTTCTCCGAGCGGTCCGGGTGGTGCACCGCGAGCACATCAACACCGGTCTCGCCCGTCGAGGCACTGATGTACACACTGCCGTCGAGAGCCATCATGCCGAAGCCCGGGTGGCCCGCGTGTATGCCGAGGAACGCCGATTCCGCACCCCGGCCCATGATGTCCCAGCAGTCCAGGAGCCGGACCCGGGTCCAGACCACCGGTGCGGGACGGCGACCACTGTGCATGTCCTGCAGGAAGGCCCGGTGCGTGCGGATGCCCTGTGGAAGCTGGACGAGGAACTCGCGCTGGTGATCGAGAAGACCCGATGAGACCGCGAGCTCGTACCAATCCTCGTTGAGACGCTCGACGAGCCGTGGGGTGTCGTACCGGTGGGAGAAGCCGCTGACCTCCTCGGTGCGGTATCCGGAGACGAACGGCATCATGCCGTCCGGCACAGCGTTCGGGATCACCTCGAGGCCGGCCCGCCGCAGCGGCCGGTACACCTTACGTTCACGCTCCTGGGTACCCACCGGTCACTGTTCTACCAGGGCCGGCGCGCCAAGAATCCCCCGGCCCGGTACTTCCTCGTTTCGCGGCTTCCCGGACCGGACCGGTGCTCGGATCAGCCGCATGACCGGCGCGTGTGGGAGTGGGGCGACCTGCCCGGCCTGGTCGTCGCTCTCAAATCGGGGGATCAGAAGCACCCCGCAGTTTCGCCAATACCACCCCTTGGCAATCACCCAGACCGTATCGTCACAACCGGCGGGTGAATTGCGCGCCGCAAGTGAGTCCTCTGGCTGCTGACACATCAACCGATGCGAGCACCTACGGAGGGGTCATGCGCGGCAAACAGCACGCTCCCAAGGAGAAGGGCCCGGTTTGGGTAATGCTCTCGTTCTTGGTCAATCTGACTCGACTCTTAGTCGAACTCTTCCGACCGTCGAACTGAGCAACTCCCCAACCGGACCCCAGCACTCCACATAACGCGTCGCGGCCACGACGCGGGGTCGCGCCCACCGGGCGCGGCCCCAGCTTGCTATCAACGTCCGGGGCCCTCTACAGCACTGCTGGCGAGCGCCCCGACCAGCCATGAGACGTACGTCGAGTCACAACCTTCGCTCTTACCGTAGCCGCTACGCAGAACAACTTCAGGAGAACGCCAACAGCAGTGCTCTTGCAGTGCACCAGCCGACTTGTTGCTACGCCCCTTCTCCAGACGCGTCCGAACAACAACGGGCTGTACTGAGACAACTGGACCACCGGAGAACACTCACCGGTGGTGACCAGATCCCGCGACCCGGTGACCGCCTACTCACCGATTAGGCGGTCCTACTGACGGCAGTAGGACCACATGCCCGGGGTGTTGTCCGCAAGGGCGCGGAGCAGATCACACAGGTGCAAGCTGCGCAGCACCAGAGCCTCGAACGTCACCTGCTGGTAGCCAGTGGTGTCGGTGGCGGTGATGAGCGCGTCCCGCCCGCCTCGCGTCCGAGGCCGGAGGAACCTGGAGCCGATACGCCCCCGGGCACCCACACACGGTCACCAGCAGGCTGGACTCCACGGACAACTGGCGACAGATGATTACGCGAGCTCACCAGTCCCGAGGCCGTAGTGCTTTGACCGCAAGTGTTGGCCGGACCGAGCTTCTTCCGTTGGCCGCTCTTATGCGTTGCCCCGATGCTCAGCGGACTCTGTCGTTCCGCACGGTGGGCGGCGTCCGCCGTCACGTGCGCCGAAGCGCCAAGGTTTGCATATATGCACCCTGGCACGGAGGGGGCCGCCTTATGACATTGGGCGCATGCCGACTTACCAGACCAACGCTCAATTGGCAATGGGAGGTTCAGTCATGCTTACCGCACTCATGACTCGCTGCGAGGTGCGCCATGGCTGCCGGTGACCTGGACACGTCGTTCGGCACTGGCGGCAAGGTCAGTGTCGATTTCGGCTCGATCTCCATCGCGAACGCGGTGGTCGTCCAGGGTAACCAGGATCTGGTGCTGGCCGGCCGCGTCGGCGACGCGAGCACCGGAGACTTCGGCGTCGCCAGGCTCAACTCCAACGGGAGCCTGGACACGACGTTCGGCACCGGCGGCAAGGTGGTCATCCCCTTCACCTCCGAGGAGGACGTCGCCCGCGCCGTCGCCATCCAGACCGACGGGAAAATCGTGGTCGGCGGTTTCGCGGGCTCCGAGGCGGCAGGCGATGTCGCGGTGGCCCGGCTCAACACTGATGGCAGTCTCGACACCACCTTCGCCGACGGGGCCAGGAAGGAGTCCGTACCGATCGGGAACGCGGGCCACGTGTTCAGATCGGTCCGGCCGTCACTGCGGACTGGCCCGTCACCGTGGCCGCCCTGGTCAAGGCAGCGCAGTACTGATGACCCTCGAACCCGGCGAGAGCCCCGGATTCCTGCTCTGGCATGCCACGCTGCGCTGGCAACGCGACGTCGCCGCGGTCCTCGGCCCCCTCGGCCTCACCCACGTCCAGTTCGTCCTGCTCGCCTGCACCTGGTGGCTGAACACGCACGATGAGCAGCCCAACCAGCTGGCCCTGGCCCGCCAGGCCGGCACGGACGTCAAGATGACCTCGCAGGTCCTACGCGCTCTGGAAGCCAAGGGCTTGATCGAGCGCAAGACCGACCCCGCTGACACGCGCGCCAAACGGCTGCACGTGACCAGCACCGGCGCCGAGCTGGCTCCCCGGTGCGATCGCCGCCGTCGAGCAAGTCGACGCACGCTTCTTCGAACCGGTGGTACGCGACGACGCAGTGGCCTTGCTCGGCCGCTTGGCCCGTCCCCCCATCGCAAGAGACACGTGATCATCCTCGGTCCCGGGCCCTGAAACGACGGCAACAGATCCCGGGCAGGCCCGCCAGATCACGCCCTCGTGTCCGACGGGTCCCGTGACCGGCTGCCGTCTACGCCGTTCCGCCGCTCGCGGGCAGGATGATCCATCCGATGCAGAGTGGGCTCAGGTCAAGCAGCAATTCTCTCCCGCCGACAGACTGGCCTCCTAAGGCGTGTCCGATGGGTCGTGGGGCTACTGAGCGGCAGGCCGCATGGACCCGCGTGGCCTTACCCGGCCAAGGCGAGTGCGGCGGGACCAGGTCCTGCCGCACTCGCTCCTCGACTTCGGCCCCACCAACCCTGTGGCCGGGCGGACGGCACCCTCTACCGGTTGGACACCGGCACCCTGCCCGTCCTCGGCACCGAGCACGGACGGTCGGTGATCACCAGCCGGAACGTTCCGCTCTGATCGGGTGTCGATCGTTTGTTGAACGCCGGTTCCTAGGACCTGTCCGAGGGGTCGGGCGACGTACCTACCCGCCGACCCGTCTGCCTCGGTCGGCGGTGCCCGGGTGGCGGCCGAGCCACTCCGTACCCCTTCTCCCGGCCGCTCCACGGCCCTTCGATCCAACGGGGCCGCCGATGCCGGGTCGGCAGGAGCTTTTCTGAAGCGGCGACGGCCCTGCGCGGAGGACCGGTCGGGCGGAGGCCATGCGTGGACAATGCGCATTTCACCCGATGAGCTGACCGGTGGGCCCATGCCGGTATCCGGGACCGTGCCGGTGGCTAGCTTCGGCGGAGACACGTCACCTCACGCTGAAGGAGTGTCATGAGCCTGTTGCCGTTTTCGTCCCGCGCAGATGACCGTTTACGGTCGGAGCCGCCGTCCTTGTCCCGTCGCGGCAGATCAGTCCGTGCGGTGGCCGGGATCCTGTTCCTGACAGGGAGCTTGCTGCCGATGGCCACGGCAGCTCCCGCCCACGCCGCCGGCCGGCAGGAGTGGGGGCACGGGCGCTGGCTGTGGACCGTTCCCGACGGCATCACCTCGATCACCGTCTCCATGTGGGGCGGCGGGGGCGGCGGCGGAGGCGCGGGAGGAGGCGGCGGAAGCGGGGGCGGGGGCGGAGGCGGTAACGGCAACAAGGGCAACTTCGTCGGCGGCGGCAGCAGGGGCGGGGGCGGTGGCGGGGGCGGGGGCGCCTCGGCCGGCGGCAGCGGCGGCGGCGCGGGCAGCGGCGGCCATGTGACCTGTGTGCTGACCGTGTGGCCGGGCGACCAGCTGGAGATGTACGTGGGCGGCGGCGGAGCGGGCGGCCATGGCGGTGCCGGCGGCGAAAGCGGCACGGGCGGCAAGGGCGGCGCCACCTTGTTCGGCGGCGGCAGCGACGGGGGGCAGGGCCGAGCGGGCCACGCCGGAATCAGCGGAGTAGACGGCGGCGGCGGCATCATCTACCGGCGCAGAGGTGGCCGTGGCTCTCCGTCGACCATGGCGACCGTCTCGGGCGGCAAGAGCGGAGCCGCAGGCCAGGCCGGTCATCCGGGCAAGCCCGGCAAGGGCGGGAACAACGGCACCACGGGCGGCGGTACGCCTGGTGTCGGCGGAGAAGGCGCGCACACGCCGGAAGCGGGCGGCGCCGGAGGTGTGGGCGGCGCCACCAGCAACACCTGCGCAGGCACAGACGCCGTCATCACGCCCGGCAGCGCCGGCGCGAAGGGCGGCGACGGCGGGCCCGGCCAGAACGGAACGAACGCAGAAACGGATGTCGGGGGCAGCTCGGGCGGCTGGGGCGGCGCCGGCGGGCTCGCAAGCGCCGGCGGCGCACCGGGATCGCCGGGCTCCGCCCACGGCGCGGGCGGCGCAGGCGGGGCCGGCGGTAACGCCGGCAGCTCCGGCGGCAACGGCGGGTGGGGCGGCTCCGACCACTGGGGATCAGACCGCGAGTTGCAACGCGGGCAGAACGCCGGATCCGGAGTCGCCGGCAATACGGGCACGGCCGGCGCCGGCGGCGGTGACGGAGCGGTGACCATCACCTGGTGACCCCACACACGTTCCTGTTCGCCAGGTGGACACCGGCACTAAGGACTGTCCGGTGGGTCACGGGCGGAGCCAGAGGCGGATGGCAGCGACGGCCACGGTGCCGTGGAAGATGTACGCCCTCTTGTCGAATCGGGTGGCTACGGCACGGAAGCCCTTGAGGGCGTTGATCGTTCGCTCGACTTCGTTGCGACGCCTGTAGATCGTTTTGTCGAAACCGGTGGGCCTGCCGCCCGCGCTGCCGCGGCGCCGGCGGTTGGCCCGCTGGTCCTTGCGTTCAGGGATGGTGTGCTTGATCTGCCGACGCCGCAGGTATCGGCTGTTCCGGCGGGACGAGTACGCTTTGTCGCCGCCCAGGTGATCGGGGCGTGTGCGCGGATGACCGCCGCCGGGCCGTGGGACGCGGATACGTTCGAGGACCGGGATCAGTTGCGGAGCGTCGCCCCACTGGCCTGGTGTGATGACGAACGCGAGCGGCCGCCGGCCGCCCTCACCGGCCAGATGGATCTTGCAGGTCAGCCCGCCACGGGAGCGGCCCAGGGCCTCATCCGGACGATGCTGAACAGGCTGGCCGCGTCGTCCAGGGGTACGCGGCGCGTCGGTGCGGGCGCCCGCGGCGTGCTGATGGACGCGGCAGGAGGTCGAGTCCACACTGACCATGCTCCAGTCGATCCGGCCTTCCGCATCGGCAACGGCCTGGACGGCCCGCAGGATCCTCTCCCACGTGCCGTCCGCCGACCACCTGCGATGCCTGTCGTGCACGGTCTTCCACTTCCCGAACCGTGTCGGCAGATCACGCCACGGAACACCCGTCCGCTGCCGGAAGAGAATGCCGTTGATCACCCTGCGATGGCTCTTCCAACGCCCGCCTCGTCCCACGTTCTTCGGCAAGTGCGGCTCCAGACGGGCCCACTCCTGATCCGATAGATCGCCCCGCCCCACACCGAGCGGAACGACGCGAACGCCAGCCGGTCTCACGACCTATCGGACAGTGCCTAAGGCAGGAGCAGTCCCGCCCCTGCGAAGAAGGATTCGCTAAGCGAGTCCTCCACATGTCACGGTTCTTCCCTGACCGAGCTCGCGGGCGGTGCGTTCGGCCAGTTCCTGACCCCGCTTATCCAGCTTCCGCCGTCTGGCGTCGTCTTTGTCCATGTCACGCTCTTTCAGGTATAGATCCATGCTGGCGTCGATGTCCTTCGACCACTGATATAGGTCGGTTACGAGGTCGTCGGACAGGCCGAGGCCGGCGGCGGGGTCGTCCGGAGCGAAGTCTCCGAAGCCCTCTGCACGGAGCGGATACCACTTGTATTCGCCCTCGACGGTGATGTGGACGGAGTGTGATGCACTGCTGTGTGCGTCGAGATTCCAGTGCAGTCGTTGGCATCCCCAGCACACGAACTTCGCCGTGCCGTGCTGTTCGTCCCAGTAGCGTACGACCCACGTGGGTCCCAGGTGCTTCGCCAGCGTCTGAGCAAGCTGCAAGCCCTTCTTGGCATGCTTGCGCAGCTCGGTCCGGGAAGCAAATCCTTCTGGCGGGCGGGCTGCAGTCCAGACAGCCAGGCCATGTGCCAGCATCTTGGGAAGGCCCAGGTCGGGCTCGTCGATTGGGACAACACTGGTGAAGTCGCCGAGGTCCGCGTGAGGTCCTGCATCCGACGTGTACAGGAGCGAACGGTCTGCTCCGTCGGCGCGCACGAGGAGGTGCTGAGGTTCGTCCAGATGGCTCATACGGGGTTCGCTCCTACTATGAAGCCGTTGTCGCCTACCGTGATGGCAACTTGGTGGGCTTCCCAGCTTAGGAACTGCGGCGGTACACAATGAAACGGACGGCGGATACTTCCCCGGCAAGCGATGCCCCGCTGCTGCCCCTCATGGTGCCGGACGTCGCTGCCTTGACACGCCGCATCATCGATCTGGACATCACCGTCGGAGCGCGCCGTGCCGCCCGCACCGCGATGCGGATCCTCAGGGAAATCGAAGACCGCCCGCGCCCTGAAGGCGGCGAAGCGTCCGCCGCACTGGCTGAGTTGCTCCAGGTCGCCGCGTGGACACTGTTCGACGCCGAACACCACGCCCAGGCCCGCCTGCTGCACCGGCAGGCACTCGCTCTGTCCCGCCGGCACACCGACCGCACCTCCGTCGAGTCGGTCGAGCTACTGATCCTCTCCGTGATGAGCATGCAGGAGGAGCATCTCGGCCGACCCGACGAGGCCCTGCGCATCTCGTCGTCCGTGCTGGCCCGTACCGACCTCCCACCGTGTGTGCGAGCGATCTTCCACGTACGCGAGGCACGGGCGCACGCTCGGCTCCACCAGCGCTCGCCCGCGCTGCGCTCACTGCGCCAGGCCGAGGAACTACTCCAGGACGGTCCCAGCACCCGAGACCCGCAGTGGGCCTGGTGGTTCGACCGCGCGGAGCTGCTCGGCCATCACGGCCTGACGCTCGCCGCTCTGGGCGATCTCGAGGACGCAGCGGCCTTCCTGCACGAGGCGGCGCTCCCCGGGCCGGGCCCCGCCTACCGCGTACTCTTCGCCACCGAACTGGCCCGTGTCCTCGCGCAGGCCGGCGCCTGGCAGGAAACCGAAGCCAGTCTGTTCGGCCTGGCCGACTCCATCCCGTCCATCGGCTCCGCGAGAGCCACCGGATCGCTGGCAATCGCCCTACGGCACCTGGAACGCGGCCGGCATGTCCCCCGAAGGCTCCGCGACACCGCCTGGCACATCACCGCGCTCCTCGAACAGACCATGGATACCATCCCCGCAGGCACGGGAAGCACTTGCCCCATGGCGTGAGAAGGCGTGCTGCGCGGGGAGCGCTCTCCCATGGTCGGCCTGACCCTGCCGAAGTGGGGACCATCCCCGCGGGCGCGGGGAGCACTCGACGACCAGGGGTTTTAGCAACTGAGCGGGCACGGGACCGCTCCCCCACACGGAACAAGATCAGCTCGCCCGCTACGGCTCCCACCTCGACCACAGGCGGGTAAGTCCGGTCTGAGCGGCCAGCCGGTCGCCCTTGCCGAGGCCCTGGAGAAGCAGGCCGCTTCCGAGGCTCTCCCCGTTCCACTCGCCGACCGCTTCCGCCGCCGGGCCGCGCGCCACGGCCGATGCGCACTCCCGCAACCGCATCACCACCCAGGAGAACGCTTCATAAGCCCCGCCCCCGACGAACGCGAACGCGTCCAGACGGCGATGGAACGCATCCTGGCCGACACCCCCAGCACTCCAACGGCGCCCTGACCATCGTGGCTCTCGCGCAGGAAGCCGAAGTGCCGCGCAACGCGCTCACCCAGCGCCACCTCGATCTGAAGAACCTCTTCTATGACAAGCTCCGTGCCCGGGGAGCCGTCCCCGACAGCGAGAAGCGGCTCCGCCAGCAGGTGGCCAAACTCAAGGAACTGCGGGCCGCGGACACCGAGGAGCTCAAACAACTGCGGGCCGGCGTCCAAAGCCTGGTCGGCGCCTTGCACCAGGCACAGATGGAGAACCGGCAACTGGGTTTTCAGCGGCGAGCCAGGATCCGATCGCCGCATCGAGGGCGTCGCCGTCGACGCGCTGCAGGCCCCTGCGCACGGTGGCCTCGCCTGGGGCGATGGGACCGGAGAGTGAGTGGTTCGGGCCGCCGAGAGCAGTGAGCACGACCGAAGGTGCATAGGTTGCCCACTCCGCGATTGCGGTCAGGGGCTTCGCGCCGGCCAGCACTGCGCACGCGGCGAGTGCGAGGAGGGGGAAGGGGTGATGGCGGCGACCCTTGGCCCGGCGCGGAGCGGGCACTGTCGGCAGGCCGGGCGGCGGCGAGCTCGCCCGAGCTGGCAGGGATGATGAGTGGGCAGGCACGGTCTTTCGTTGCGGCGATCAGGAACTCAGCACCTCGTGATCATCTCCGAGGCCGTGGCTGCCTCCGTTCCAAGCCGATCCACAAACTTCACCGTAATGTCGGCTGCTTGAACCGGCGTCAAGACGCGGGCACTTCACATGAGCACCGCCGCCCTGCGTCCCAGGCCCCGAGGCCAGGCGAGGGCGGCAGGATGCGTCATTCGCCGTCGTCGAACTGCGCCGCCAAACGCAGGGTGAGTTCCGCACTAGCCAGCATCCGGGGAATCTCGATCGGGAGAGTGGAAAATTCCTTCCTTACTACATCGGCAGGGTCGATTCGACGAGTGACACCGTCCCGCCCCGTCGCCTCGATCACAAAACGGTATCCGCGGGGGACATTGGGATCGTCCGCCACCTTCCACTGTGCTCCGTGCTTCTGAATCAGGTAATCGGCGACGTAGGACATCAGATCACTGTGCAGCGTGATCCAGTCCGACTGCTCGAATTCACTCAGCGGAGCACGTGAGACATAGTTCTGGAGGGCGGGAATGAGACTCATCGGGTCACGGGTGTAGATTTCGGGTGCTACCCCGAGCATGTCAGCGACGTCAACGATGTTCCGGCGCCCCTCCTCGATCCATCCCTGGAGATCCGGTTCGCTTGCCTTAGTCACGCCTTGAGCCTTCCGTTGGCTTTCTACTTCTTAGGTGCGGGCCCGTACTCGACGAAGATAACGCGAGCTTGGGTGAGGTAGTTCCTCAGGGCTTGCGATGGGGGTGCATGTAGGAAGACCCAGCGCGGATCGAATTTCGAATCCGCGCGGCGCAGCGCTAGATCCTTGTTGATCTGTTGCTTGATCCCGTCGCTGAGTGGGACTTCCCCCTGCACGGTCCGCGTGGAACCATCCTTGAGCGTGATCGTTCGCCACTCAAGATAGTGCTTGACCTCCACAGCCAGTGTGCGGCCGTCCGGCATGTGAACCGGGACATCGACGTGGCGCCCACCCGGCGTCTCCACAGGGTGGTAGGGGTGGTCGTTCTTCGGCACAGGATAGTGCTGCTCGGGTGCCCCGCCCATCATCTCGCGAAGGTAGTTCTCAGCACCCTTGTACCGCGCCCGCCCATGGCGCATGGCCCGCATCTCGCGCAGAGTGCGCTCCGCTGTACCGGGCATGAGCTCGCGGGTCTTATGCTCCTTGACGTTCGGCAGGTCGTCCTTGTGCGGCTCCCTGACGGGTTCGGTGTCGTGAACGACGTTGCCGTACTTGTCCCTGATGTGCCCGTCATTACTGACGACGGGCTTGTTGCCCTCGGGGTCGCCACCCTCCGCCGAGTCCTCCTGCGTCCCCGCGAGGTCCGCAACGTAGTCGGGCGCCTCGGGCGCGCCACACTCCTCCGGATCCTCGGCATCGTCCAGTTCGTCTACCTCGTCCGGGTCATCCGGAGCCTCGACGTCGCTTTCCAAGTGCCACCGCTCCGGCACCCCGTCCGACATCTCCCACGGGTCGGGAGCCGCATCCCCCCAACCGTCACCAGACTCCCGAGTGCCCGACAGATCTTCCGCCCGCTCCGAGAAGACGGAATCCGGAGCCTCAGCCCCCTCCTCTCCCGCCGAGGCCTCCGCAGAGGCATCAGCGCCTTCCGCCTCCCCACCGTCGGAGTCCTCAGCAGCCACCGGTTCCGGAGCGTCATCCGACTGCCCGGCGCCCACGCCATACGCATCCGCGGGGCCCGTTTCGGAATCTGCGTCCGGCGCGTCCACAGATTCCGGCGCGACAGCGCCAGCCTGCTCAGTCTCCGGCTCCGCAATGCCGGATTCTTCTGCATCCGCCGGTTCCGGGGCGTGGTCTGCCTGCTCGGCATCCGCCTCCCGTGCATCCGCCGAGCCAATTTCGAAGTCTGCACCCTCACCAGTCGCCGGTTCCGGGGCGTCAGCATCCAACTGCTCGGCTTCCGACTCCGGAATGTCGCTTTCCTCGGGCGCGCTGTCGGTTTCCTCTACAGCCTCAGCCCCCGGAGCATCGTCCGCTTCCTCGGCACCTGCTTCCTGCGAGTCCTCCGCGTCGATCGGCTTTGGAGCGTCGCCGTCGGGCCGCTCGGCCCCTGGTTCCGGGGTGTTGGTCTTCTCCGGTGCCTCGTCAGCTTCCTCTGCAGTGGTCGGTTCCGGAGCAGCGTCTGCCTGCTCGATGTCCGCGTCGCGTGCGTCCGTCGGTTCCGGAGCGTCGACCGGACTTGCACCGGAGTCCAAACCCTCCGCGCCCTGCGGTTTTGGGGTATCGGTGTCCGGCTGCCCGGCATCCGGTTCCGGGGAGTCACTGTTCTCCGGTGCACTGTCGGCTTCCTCTGTGTTCGTCGGCTCCGGAGCGTCGTCCGCCTGCTCTGCGCCCGTATCGCACGAGCCCACAGGTTCCGGCGCTTCCGTCGGGCCTGTGCCGGGGTCCCCATCCGTATCCGCGGCCTGCGTCGGCTCCGGGGCGTCGACGGGCTCGGGAGGCGGGGCTTCCTGGGGTGGCGAGGGCTGCTCGGGCCGACGGTCGTCCATGATCAACATTCTGACATTGCCACGTCAAAACAACACGCATACACATATGCACGGGGAGACCCAAGCGGCCCGTGATGCCGAAACGCCGTCCAGAAGCCCGTGCAGGAGTCCAGGCCGCCAGAGACCTTCCTCTTGCCCGCTCCGAGGGCCGATCAACGGCACGAACTCAGGCACCTTCGCCAGGCCAGAACCGGACAGGCACAACACCTTGGACGGAGCTTGGCGCTTCATGACGATGACATGCATGTCCCTACCCACGCGGACCACCCCGACCGCCAACACCCGCGTTCCCAGCCGCACCAGACCGCGCACAGCCCGGACACATCCAGGTATCCAGCCGCACCGGACGCCGGCACCGTGCCGACTGCTTCCTGTAGAGCCCTTGCTCAGGGCTCTACAGGAAGCAGTCGGCACGGCCGCGCGAGGCCGCTCGACCACCACCCGGCACGGCCCGAAGAAGTCCACCGCCAGCGGCTCGGAGCAGGCTGGACATCTGCGCCGCGGCGGAGTTCCGCACTGCGCCGACATGGCAGGCGTGCCCGCAGAGCAGTCTCGCCCCGACGCCCCCCCACCCGGCGTCAGGAGCACTCTTCTCGGCGCCTGCACGGCACGCCCGCTCCGGGGTGCTCCAAGTTGGGGCTCCAGTATCGTCACGGAGGAGGATCAGGTGCCTGGCCTTGGGTGGGAAGACTGGACAGTCGCGAGGGTGGACCGCGGCCGGTATCGCCACGGGATGCCGGTGCGGTCGACGTAGAGCACCGCGTTCATCAGGGAGCGCAGGTCGTGCTCGGGCGGGCGGCCGATGTCCAGGCCCCGCCCGCGGCGCTCGGCCCGCCAGGCGGTCAGCACCGGTTCGATCAGCTGCCAGCGGGCATCGGACAGATCGCTGGGATAGCCACGGTGCGGAGTCATGTTTCCGATGTACTGCGCGGCAACCGACCTTGCCAGCAGGTAAACGACTGCTGGCCGGGGCGCCTTGGGATGACACAGGAGAAGCCGGAATGAAACAGCCCCCACATGCCACATCACAGGCTTCCCGGCCCATCAACCTCTCCAGCGTCGAGACTCCATGACCAGAAAAGCACAGCATACAGTCATGAAACAGGACCAAACGCTCAGTTAGAGAGCGAACCTGCGTGAGGTATAGGGCGGACGGCTTTGATAGCCGGGTCAGCACCGGCTGATGTGGCACGCATCCAGAGGATCACGGTTCGGCTCAGCCGAGACACTGCTGTAGTGTCCACCGTACCGACGCGGGGTGGAGCAGCTCGGTAGCTCGCTGGGCTCATAACCCAGAGGTCGCAGGTTCAAATCCTGTCCCCGCTACTCACACGTGAAGGCCCGGCATTGTTTTGCCGGGCCTTCACTGTTTCCCGGCCAGGGCCCCCGTCAGCGGATCCAGGCCAGATCCCTTTCGACCGTCTCGTCGCCGTCGAGGACGCCGCCGACGAGGTCATGGGCTGATGACTGCACGGATGCGTTCGCGGGTCTCGGTGGCCGTCCTGCCTCGGGTGGCGGCGAATTCGGTGTCGAGTTCGCGTAGGCGGTCGGTGACGCGGGTGGAGTTCACCCTGCCCAGTAGGTCGAGTGCGGTGGCTGTGGTGTGGTCGGCCGCTTCGAGCTGTCCGGCCTGGACTTGGGCCCGGGCGAGCGCGATGTGGTCGAAGGCGCGGCTGCGCATCCGTTCGGCGGGGCGCTGCGTGGTGCCGGCCTCGATGAGTTCGATGGCGCGGGTGGCATGGCGGGGGTCGTGGGTGGCCGCGATGGATTCGCACACGCCAGCGGTCACCTGGTATTCGGCGTCGTCGAACCAGGCAGCCCAGCTCGGTACGGGCTCGCTGCGGTCATCGGCCAAGGCGTCGTCGGCGATACCGATGGCCCGAGTAGCCTCGGGGAGTTGACCGAGGACAGCGCGGCGGGAGAGCCCGCCGCCATGTGTGCTGTCGAGGGTGCGAAAAGCGTCGGTGGCCGCTTCGATGGCCTTGACGTCGGTCATGCCGATGCTGCCGGGGCGGATCGGGTTGGGCAGTGGCTCGTCGGGGAGGTGGAGCCAGGGCTGAACAGCACCGATCAGCTGGGAGCCGGTCAGCAGGGGAACGGTGGGCGGGGCACTGTCGTCGGTCAAGGTGTCGCTCCGGGCGGTATCGATGATGACTGCGACGACGGCGTCGGCCTTCCAAGACGCGGCGGGACCGATGGCCGGCGTTCCGCGCAGCCCGATGTCGGCCAGGGTCAGGGGCCGGGTCAGGTGGCATAGGCGTTTGAGGGCTTCGGCCAGGAATTCGGGGACGGGGCCCCTGGGATGCTCGCCTTTGGTGATCCACCTGCGGACGCGGGAACGGTCCGGCCGGACGTTGTGATAGCCGTGTGCGCGGGCCACTTTGATGACCTCGGCGGCCACCGGCTCGTAGGTGGCGCCGGAGACGCGCGCCCAGTGCTCCAGGGAGACGTTGCGGCGTTCCGGTCCGGTCACCAGGGGCCCCTTCGGTCAAGGGTGCGTGGCTTTCACGGGACGATGGCGCACCCGCAAGAGTACCGCCGGGCTCACGGGCAGCCCGAGGCTTGCTGGCCCTTCGCCACTTTTCGCCACAGCGCGCCCCATGCGGTGGCGCCTGGGATTCGCCCGCATCCGCTCCACAACCGGCTATCCCTTCGCCACGGCAATCGGGTGTGTCCTCTCCACGGGCACGCCATCGGTCCGCTCCCATGGCCCGCCTGCCGCTCCCGGAGCGGCAGGCGCCCGAAAGTCTGGAGGGTCCATGTCAGTTTCGATCTTCGCTCCGCACCCCGCTGGACAACTGCTCGATCTGGCTACCGCCGACGGCAAGGCTGAGTGCAGGCACGGGAGGGGTTCGGCCCACCCGAAACGCGACCCGGCGAGCCGCCCCGTCCGACCCGACTTGACTGACCGGTCCGTCCGAAAATAACGCCTCGCGCTGCCGTCACCTTCCTTGACTCAGCTATTGCCGTGGCAGTGGCGTCGGCCCGGGCTGCAGTGCGCCCCGGACGCGGCAACCATCATCACCAAGGAAGAGCCAGGTGGGCAGCCCTAACGGCAGCACCAGCTACTCGAACTGCAGTTCTGACATCATTGACGCCTTCGCCGCCGGGCGAGGCGCCGCGGCAGCCGAGGCAGCCAGTTACGCCGGCCCAGCTCTCGGACCAGGTCCAGCTCCATGGGGCCAGCGGGGACGCCAGTAGAGCGGTCGTTGCCGACTACTGGTCATGGAGATCGCTCTCTGAACGTTGCGGGCCGGGCGGGCAGCACCCAGCAATTCGGCTCGGTGACTCCGTGGCGATGGAACGCCGCGCGCACCTCGGACTGGGAGGCGTTCAGGCCAGCGGGACTGCACCGGCCGTCCCACCCGTGCCCGTCATGCACCCGTCTGCCGCGCAACGCTCGGCATCACCTACCACTGGAGTACAAAATCATCATAGGTAGAACAGATTGCGCACATAGACCTATAGCGCACCTTTCTACAGGCAGAGCAGCCGCGCCGTGATCGTGACCGCCCTCTCCCTCTCCCCCGTCATCAGAGGGCGTCATGTTCGGAAAGAAGCAACGATGCATGATGCCGGGCAGTACGAACGCTACGCCGGTGGGTCTCCCGAGGCCGAGCGCATCCTCGTCGAGCGGCTCGTCCACGACCTGATGCGGGTGCAGGTCAAGGTCAAGAAGCGCAGTGGAGCCGCCGGCATCGCGCGGACCTTCCACGCGAAGGCGGTTCTCGGTGTCGAGAACGCCCGGCTGGCGATCCGCGACGACCTCCCCGGCGATCTGCGGGCCGGCTTCGTACAGCCCGGAGCGGAGTACCCCGTCACCGTCCGGCTGTCCAACGCGAGCGGGGCACGGCAACCCGACTACGCCCCCGATCTGCGAGGGGCGGCGCTGCGGATCCGGAGCGGGCCGGACGAGTCCCACGACCTCCTGATGACCAGTTTCCCGGTCTCCCACGCCCGCAACGCACACGAGTTCGTGGCGTTCGCGAAGGCCATGGCCGGGGCCGACTCAATGCCCCGCAAGGCATTCGCCCTGTTCGTCAAGCTGCCCCTGGCCGTGGGCAGGCCCACGGCCAGGCGCATGCGCCGCAACGTACGCGCCGGAACCCGGCACACAGTGCGCAGCCTCGCACACGAGACGTACTGGAGCCGTGGAGCCGTCCTCTGGGGCGACGCCGGGCCCGTGCGCTATCAGCTCCGCCCCGCCCCGGACGCGCCCTCAGCAGCCGCGCCTCCCCCTTCCCGTACCGACCCCGACCACCTGCAGCACGAGCTCGCCCAGCGCCTGCGCACGGCGGACATCGTCTTCGAGCTGTGCGTGCAACGCTACGTGGACAGCAGGCTCACGCCCATCGAGGACGGCGCAGCCGAGTGGAAGGAATCCGCAACGCCGGTGATCCCCGTGGCGACACTGACCGTGCCGCGCCAGGACCTGGACGCTTCCCCGGCGCGTGCCACCGCCACCCGGGTCGAGCAGCTCGCCTTCAACCCGTGGAACACCACGGAGGACTTCCGCCCCTTGGGCAACCTCAACCGGGCCCGCAAAGCCGCCTACGAGGCCAGCAGTGCCCTGCGCCTGGGGTATCGCTTCGTCACCGAGGAACCCCGTCGCAACGCCGTACTCGGCGTCCCGCTGCGCGCCGGCTTCCGCGCCCTCAACCGGTTCGTCCCCTGGTACCGGTTGCCGACCCGGCTCGGCCTGCTCAACCTCGTCGCGCTCCGCCAGACCCTGCGCCGCGAGAACCTGATCGACACGGAGGTCTACCAGGCTCCGCCGAAGCCGCAGCCGGTGCCTCCGCCCGTCGAGGAACAGCTACGGGTGGAGCGCAGCTACGACGGTACGTACAACGACCTGTCCGCTCCGAGGATGGGCGCCGTCGGCGCCACGTTCGGCCGCAACCTCGCACCGGTCTACCGTCCCGACCTGTTCGACAGCCCCAATCCCGTCACCGTCAGCAGACAGCTGCTCCACCGTGACGCCTTCATCCCCGCCCGGTCGCTGAACATCCTGGCCGCTGCGTGGATCCAGTTCCAAGTGCACGACTGGGTCAACCACCAGCGCCACCCCGCCGGCACGCGGAGCGTGGAAGTGCCGCTCCCGCCCGGAATGACCTGGCGCAACTCCCCCGGCGGACCACCCGAGAACGTCATGCGGTTCGCTGAGAACGAGGCGGTGCAGCCGCCCGGCGGCCTCGCGCCGCCGGTTCTCTTCGGCAATGTCGCATCCCACTGGTGGGACGGTTCGGAGGTCTACGGCGGTGACCAGCAGACTGCGATGTCGCTGCGCGAGCCGGGCGGTGGCGCGGCACTGCGCCTGGAGGACGGGCACCTGCCGCTCGACCCCGACGGCATCCCGCTGACCGGGTTCAGGGAGAGCTGGTGGCTCGGCCTCAGTGCCATGCACACCGTCTTCGCGCGCGAACACAACGCCGTGTGCGAAGCGCTGCGGCGGGAATACCCGCGCATGAACCAGAACCGGGTGTATCACACGGCGCGCATCATCGTCTCCGCCCTCATCGCCAAGATCCACACCGTGGAATGGACCCCCGCGATCCTGGCGACGGAGACGATCGAGATCTCCCTGCGGACCAACTGGCAGGGCCCTCCGAAGAACTGGCTCACCCAGCTGGGTCTGTGGATGTTCGAGGCGCACTCGCTCACCGGCATCCCCAAGACCCTGCCCGACCACCATGCCGCGCCGTACTCCCTCACCGAGGACTTCGTCACCGTCTACCGGATGCACCCGCTGATTCCGGACGACTTCGAGATCGTCGACCACAGGTTCGGTCACCGGATCGACACCTTGGACTTCAACGCCGTGCAGGGTGCCGCCTCGGAGCCCCTCATCCGCAAGACCGGACTGGCGAACGCGCTGTACTCACTGGGTATCGCACACCCCGGGGCGATCACCCTGCACAACTTCCCTCGCGCGCTGCAGGCCTTCGAACGGGACGGTGAGGTGATCGACCTGTCCGTGGTCGATCTGGTGCGCACCCGGCGCCGCGGCGTTCCTCGCTACAACGACTTCCGCAGCGGCCTGCACAAGCCGCGCATCAAGCGGTTCGAGGAGCTGTCCACCGAGCCGGATACCCTCGCACGGCTGAAGGACGTCTACCGCACCGTCGACGACATCGACACCATGGTCGGCCTCTTCGCCGAGAACCCGCCCCAGGGCTTCGGCTTCAGCGACACGGCCTTCCGCATCTTCATCGTGATGGCCAGCAGGCGGCTGCAGAGCGACCGTTTCCTCACCGTCGACTTCCGTCCCGAGGTGTACACGCCGCTCGGCATGGACTGGATCGAGCGCAACGGCATGACGAGCGTCCTGTTGCGGCACTGCCCCGAGCTGGCGAGCCTCCTGCCCCGCTCGGCCAACGCCTTCGCGCCGTGGCGCCCGGTCGAGCCCGCCCGGAACAACTCCGGGCCCGGCAACGGCTGAGGGCGGCACGTGCCCTGCCGCCGACGGCGGCAGGGCACGGCCAATTGCGGCGGACACGCAACGGGCAATGATGTGCCAGCCGTGCGGGCGAAGGGTCCATCCTCCACTCCGTCCCGTCCCATTCCATTCCACACTCCACTCCGCCGACAGGAGGGTCACACCATGAGCGGGACATCCGCCGCCCCCGGGGATTCCCCGGAGGCGCTCCCCGACTGTGCCACCGATCCCGTCACCTCCCTGGTGGCCGAGTTCGTGGACAAGCGGATGGGAGGCAAGATCGCCCAGGGGCAGGACCCGGTCCTGCGGCCGGTCTTCGTCAAGTTCCACGGTGTCGCCCGCGGCGTGCTCACCGTCGACCCCGTTCTCCCACCCGATCTGTGCATCGGATTCCTCCGGGCCGCGAAGGAGCAGAAGGGCCTCACGGCCTGGGTGCGCTTTTCCAGTGACGTCCTCCCGGACCGGCCGGACCTGCGTAGGACCGCCGGCGTCGGCATCAAACTGTTCGGTGTGCCCGGCCCGAAGCTGATGGAGCAGGAGAGCCGGGCGGACACCCAGGACCTGGTCCTGCAGAACCACGACGTCTTCTTCGTCGACACTGCCCGGGACATGTGCGAGTTCCAGCAGGACCCCGTGGCCTACCGGCGCGACCATCCGGTCACCGACCGGATCCTGCGGGAGATGCGCAAGCCCGAGGAGAGCGTCCTGACCGCCACGTACTGGGGTGTGCTCCCGTACGCCTTCGGCGCGGACCGGCACGTGAAGTACAAGCTCGTACCGGCCGGCTGCGCGCAGGGCGACCCGCACGCGACTCCGGCGGACGAGAACCCCTCCTTCCTCCGCGGTGATCTGCAGTACCGGCTGGCCGCCGGCGAGGCCGCCTTCGATCTGCTGCTGCAGTTCCGTACGGATCCGGACAGCATGCCGCTGGACCGCGCGACCGTGCGCTGGGAGGAATCGCTGAGCGCCCCGGTGAAGGTGGCGAGGCTGACCCTGCACCGGCAGGACGTCACGGCCCGCGGTCAGGAGGCCTACGGGGACAACTTCGCCTGCAACCCCTGGCACAGCCTGCCCGAGCACCAGCCGGTCGGCAGCCTCGGCGAGGCCCGCAAGATCGTCTACGCCGCTTCTTCCGCCCGCCGCCGCGACGCGAACGGGGTTCCGGTGGTGGAGCCCGGCCCGGCGCGGCCGGCGTCCACCGAAGCGCCCGGCCACGACACCCGGATCGTCCGGGCCGCGATCCACCCCGCGATCGGGGTGGCCCGGATCGGCGACAGCGCCGAGGAGTTCTTCCTCGGCCCTGAGGTGGAGGACGCTCCTCCGCTGCCGACCGGCAGCTACAAGGACGCGACCGGCGCCCTCAAACGCCAGGCGGCCCGCTTTCGCGTGTACGGCTACAACGCCGCCGGCGACGTGGTCGCCGAGCTCACCTCGGACAGCGCCGACCTCAAGTGGACCGTGCACGTGGCCAACAAGAAGGCCGCCTGGTACCAGTTCCAGCTGGCACTGGACATCCCGGAAGCGGCCCAGGCCCCCGCCACCGCGCTGCGCAACGCCAACGTCCCGCAAACCCAGCGGCACCGCCTCGTCATCGACCCCGGGCCCCGGTCCATCCGCGGCAGCAACCGCTCGGGCAGGCCCGAGTACGTCTTCGACACCGGCACCTTCATGGACAGGCCCGTCTACCTGGGCGAGCTGCGCACGGATGCCGCCGGCCGGCTGCTCTTCCTCGGTGGCCGCGGGGTCTCGGCTTCCATTACCAACACCCCGGCGGGGCACTTCGCCAACAACGACACCTGGCACGACGACATCTCCGACGGCCCCGTGACAGCCGAGGTCCGCATCGACGGGCGCCCCGTACCGGTCGACCCCGCCTGGGTCGTGGTCGCTCCCCCGAACTACGCGCCGGAGCTCAAGTCGGTACGCACGATGTACGACCTGCTGCGCGACCTCTTCGTGTCCGCGGGCACCCTCGCGCCTCCGAAGGAGGTCTCCTTCACCCGCGAGGTGCTGCCGCTGCTGCGGCGCCTGTGCGACCTCCAGTGGGTCAACCACGGCTTCGCAGCCCACTTCGGGCACGCCGGACGCGAGCACCTCCTCGCACCCGAGCGGCTCGCTCGACTGGCCGCCCCCAGCGACCACCCCGGCGACCTGGGCGACCGCAACGCCGAACTGCGCCATCAGATCTGGGCGGCGATGCGGGACATGGACCGCGACGCCGCCTCTCCCGTTCCCTGGCCCGCGATCTACGGGGACGCGATGGGCACGCGTCCTCCCTCGCCGCGGCAGCACCTGGCGCTCACCCCGCTGCAGTACCGGCTGCTCGACCGCTGGGCCGCAGGTGACTTCCACGCCGACTACGACCCGGCCGCCACGTCGCCCACGTCCCTCGACGACCTTCCCCTGGCCGAGCGGCCCCGGGCGCTGGACCGGGCCGTCCTGTCCTTCTGCCTGGCCGACGCCTTCCACCCGGGCTGCGAGTTCACCTGGCCGATGCGCCACCTGACCATGTACTCAGCCCCCTTCCGGCTGCGGCACCGTGACCCCGCCGAACTCGAACCCTCGTACGGGCCGACCCTCACGCCCCAGCAGGCAGTCGCGGACGACGGCCCGCTGCACGCACAGGGACCGGGAGATCTGACCCGGTGGATGGCCGTTCCCTGGCAGACCGACACCGCCCGATGCCGGTCCGGCTACAACCACCGCTACGACCTCTACCTGCCGACCTTCTGGCCGGCGCGGGTTCCCAACCACGTCCTCACGGAAGCGGACTACAAGACCGCCGTCGACACCACGCGCACCCCCGAGGAACGCCGGACCGCCTTCGAGAACCGCGCCGTGTGGGACAGGTGGCTGCCCGCCACCAGCCCCGCCGCCCAGATGAACGCCATGGTCAAGGACTTCGGCAAGCTCGGCCTCGTCGAACGGCGCGAGGGACCGGCCGACGATCCGGAGCTGCCCCGGGCCATGCTGGTGGAGTCCGAAGTGAGCTTCACCCCGAGCACGCCTCCGCCCGACCGGCGCAACCTGGTGTTCCTGCACGTGCCCGAGGCCGCCGACCCCGCCCGCCGGGACGAAGCGGTGGACGCCGCCCTGCGCACGGTGGACCGCCCCGACGAGGAGGTGCTGGCGGGCTACTTCGAGAAGACCGTCCGTTACCCGGACCGGCGGTGAACACCCGCACCGCGCCCTCGACAGGCGGGCGCTTCGAGGTGGTCGTGGCCGGCGGCGGCCCCGCCGGCGCCGTGGCAGCCCTGGTCCTGGCCCGGACCGGCCGCCGCGTTCTCCTCGTCGACGATCACGCCGACCCGTCCGGGACCACCGCACGGTTCACCATCGGGGAGACGCTGCCGCCCGCCGCCCGGCCACTCCTGTACGACCTGGGCCTGTGGCCGCACGTCACGGCCGACCGGCACCTGCGGTCCACCGGAATCCTCGCCTCCTGGGGGTCGCCCGAGCTCTACGACCGCAGCGACGTCCTCGACCCGAACGGCCACGGCCGCCATCTCGACCGGGCCCGCTTCGACGCCTCGCTGCGCAGTGCCGCCCTCGCAGCGGGCGCCGAGTTCCGCCGGGCCACCGTCGTACGCCACCACACCCGGGGATCCGAACAGCAGATCCTGCTACGCCGGGAGGGCACCGTCGAGGAACTGCTCTGCGACTGGGTCGTCGACGCGACCGGTCGCCGCTGCAACATCGGCCGCCGCCGGGCCGCCCGGCACCGCCAAGACCGGCTCGTCGCCGCCTACGCCCTCCTCGACCGCCGCATGCCGCACGACCGGGGCACGGACGAGGACCTGCGCACGCTCGTCGAAGCGGTGCCCGGCGGCTGGTGGTACACCGTCAGAATCCCCACCGGCCGGCTCGTAGCGCATCTGACCGACACCGACCTCGCCCCTCCCGCACTGCGCACGCCCACCGGATTCCTGGCCCACGCCGCACGCACCCTGCACCTGCGGACCCGGCTGGAGGGCTACGCCCCTCCCCCGGCCGCTCCGCGCTGGACCGCCGCTCACGGCCTGCGCCTCTCGCCGCCGGCGGGGGCGGGGTGGCTCGCCACCGGGGACGCCGCCCTCGCCTTCGACCCACTCTCCTCCCAGGGCATCCTCACCGCCCTGCACACCGGGGCCCACGCGGGCCGCACCGTCGACCTGTGCCTGCGCGGCACCGTCACCGAGGCCCTCACCGAATACACCGCGTTCCTCGACGGCATCGCCGACGCCTACCTCGGCCACCACGCGTACTACTACGCCCAGGAACGACGCTGGCCGACACATCATTTCTGGAAGCGCCGCGCCAACTCCTCCACGGCTCCCGGGCAACGCCCGGCATGACCGTCGGAGGCTGCCCGGATCCGCCTGCCCGGCCGATACTGCATCTCCACTACGTGACCGCCGGCCCGGGCGACGCGGCACCGCGCGTCCCACAAGGAGGGCCGTATGCCTCGTCCCATCGGCGCGTGGCGTCGAGGCTGCCGAGCAGGGAAAGCGCCCGGGAGCTGGGGCTTGCCGGTTCTGCGTGGTAGATCACGACCTGCTGACCAGGCGCTCCGCGGACATCGAAGGAATGGTAGGTGAGGGAGAGACTTCCGACCTCGGGGTGGATGAGTTCTTTGGCACCGTTGGTTTTCCCGTAGACGGTGTGCGAATTCCAGAGCCTGGCGAATTCCTCGCTCGTTTCGGTGAGGGCACGCACCAGGGCGTGCAGACGTGGGTAGTGCGGTTGGAGACCGGTGGCCTGGCGCAGGCTGGAGACGACCGCCTCGGCCGCACGGTGCCACTGTGCGTAGAAGCTGCGGCCTGCCGGGTCGAGGAAGGTCATGCGGGCCAGGTTGTCCGCTCTCTCGAACGGAGAGAAGAGCGCGTCGGCCAGGCTGTTCGCGGCCAGGAAGTCCAGGGCCGGGTTAAGGACGAATGCGGGGGTGTTCGCGTACCCGCTCAGCAATTGGTTCAGCATCGGGCTGACCGTCTCTCTCGGCTGTGTCCGGTGACCGTCCGGCAGGGTGTCCGCCAGTCGGTACAGATGGTCACGTGCCTGCTGATCCATGCGCAGGGCGTCGCTGATCGCGTCGAGGATCTGTGGTGAGGGGTTCTGCTCGCGGCCTTGTTCCAGGCGGGCGTAGTAGTCGCTGTTCATGCCGGCCAGCACGGCCACCTCCTCCCGCCGCAGGCCTGCCACCCGGCGTCGGCCGTAGGAGGGCAGTCCTACGTCGCCGGGCCGCAGGCGTGCACGGTGTGCGCGAAGGAAGTCGCCGAGAGAGTTGCTGGTCACTTCGTCAGACTAGACCGCTCCCCGGCTGTGTTCCTGGGTGCGCCGTACCCAGGAACAACCTGCCCTGGCCGGCCCTTCCGGCGAAGCCCAGACTCCGGAGAACGAGCTGGACGAAGGTGCGGAAGGGCGCGGCGAGTGAACGGCCGAGCCCTCTGCCCGACGGCACCGGTCTCGGCGCCACGGGCGAGGTCCGTGGCGTGTGCGCGTGTGCTCCGCCGCGAGCACCCCGTTCCCTGCAAGGAGGAAAAAGCATGACGCAGACCACCAAGGTGGTGGCCATCACTGGTGCGAGCAGCGGTATCGGTGAGGCGACCGCACGCCGTCTGGCCGCCGGCGGGCACCGGGTGTTTCTCGGCGCTCGCCGTACCGGCCGACTGGAGCGGCTGGTCGAAGAGGTCACCCGGGAGGGCGGCACCGCCGCCTTCCGCAAGCTGGACGTCACCGACGCGGCGGACACGCGCGCGTTCGTCGATGCGGCGCTTGCCGAGTACGGACGGGTCGACGCCGTCGTGAACAACGCGGGTCTGATGCCCCTCTCCCCACTGGCAGCACTCAAGACCGAGGAATGGAACCGCATGATCGACGTGAATGTGCGGGGAGTCCTGCACGGAATCGCCGCTGCCCTGCCCGCGATGCGCGCACAGGGCGGCGGGCACTTTGTGAACATCGCCTCCGTCGGCGCGTACGAGGTCTCGCCCACCGCTGCCGTCTACTGCGCCACCAAGTTCGCCGTCCGCGCGATCTCCGAGGGGCTGCGCCAGGAGTCCGCCGGGGACATCCGGGTCACGCTCGTGGTCGGTGGTCCGGATGCCCGGCCATCGCGGTGTCGGGCGGTCGGGGTTCAAGGGCTCGTCCGCGGGCTGCTCCACGGTCTTCCAACCGCGGCGCTCCCATGCGGCGCGGAGCCTGCCCAGGTCGGCCCGGTAGTCGGCCTCGCCGGAGTAGTGGAGGCTCCACGTGTAGTGGGGCTGCTTCCTGGTCACCCCGTCAGCGTCGCCGCCCAGAAGACCGCCGTGGCTGCTGCCAGGCCGATGAGCCAACGCCGCACCACCACCTTGCGGCTTACCCCTGCGGTCGGGGTCGGGGTGTCCACGGAAGCAGATCGTCGCCCACCTCACCAGGCCAGGCAACGAATGGGCTAGCATCGCGCTGCGTGATCACGATAGCCACTTGGAACGTTCTCCACCGCGTCCACGCCGAGAACTGGGGCGAGGACGTCCTGAACTCCTGGCCGGACGAGTCGGAGCGGATCGCCGCCGTCA